>NZ_AOIS01000057.1 GCF_000337495.1 Haloterrigena salina JCM 13891 | reverse complement strand
TGCTGACCTTCAACACGGCCAGCACCGGCCCGAAGACCTCTTCCTGGGCGATGCGCATGTCGTTTTCCACGTCCGAGAAGACGGCCGGCTCGACGTAGTAGCCGTCGTCGTACTCGTCGCCGGTGAGCCGCTCGCCGCCGGTCTCGAGGGTCGCGCCCTCGTCTTCGGCGATTCCGACGTACTCGAGGCTCCCCTCGAGTTCGCTCTCGGTCACGTGGGGACCCATGTCGACGTCCTCATCGCCGGGACCGATCTCGATGGTCTCGGCGTACTCGGTGACGCCCTCGACGAACTCGTCGTAGACGTCCTCGTGGACGATCGCGCGGGAGCAGGCGGTACAGGCCTGCCCGGTGACGCCGAACGCGCCGGCACCGACGATGTCGACGGCCTCGTCGACGTCGGCGCTAGGCATGACGACCGTCGGGTTCTTCCCGCCCATCTCACACTGGACGCGTTTGAGGTCGTCCGCGGCGGCCTGGGCGACGGCGGTCCCGACCTGTGTGCTCCCGGTGAACGAGACCGCGTCGACGCCCTCGTGGTCGGTCAGCACGCCGCCGACTTCGCTCCCGGAGCCGGTGACGTAGTTCGCGACGCCGGCGGGCAGTCCCGCGTCGTCGAGCGCCTCGAGCAGTTTCCAGGAGACGGTTGGGGCCGCCGAGGCGGGCTTGAGGACGGCCGTATTACCCGCCGCCAGCGCGGGCGCAAGCTTCCAGGCTGGGATCGCGATGGGGTAGTTCCACGGCGTGATCAGCGCGGCGGTGCCCAGCGGCTCTTTCTTCGTGTAGAGATTTTTGTCCTCGCCGCTCGGGGACTTGACCNGGGGTAGTTCCACGGCGTGATCAGCGCGGCGGTGCCCAGCGGCTCTTTCTTCGTGTAGAGATTTTTGTCCTCGCCGCTCGGGGACTTGACCGTGCCCCCGAGGTCGCTGGCCTTCTGTGCGTAGTAGTAGAAGATGTCGATCGCACGCTGGACCTCGCCGCCGGCTTCGCCGAGCGTCTTCCCCTCCTCCCGGGTCAGCGTCTCGGTCAGATCCTCCTTCTGGTCCTCGAGGATCTGGGCGGTTTCCTTGAGGATCGCTCCTCGTTCCGGACCGGGCGTCGACGCCCACTTATCCTCGGCGGCGACCGCGGCCTCGACCGCCTCCTCGGCGCCTTCGGACGTCGACGACTGGAACTCGCCGACGACCTCGGTCGTGTTCGCGGGGTTCAGTACCTCGAACGTCTCTCCGGAACGCGATTCGNCTTCGGACGTCGACGACTGGAACTCGCCGACGACCTCGGTCGTGTTCGCGGGGTTCAGTACCTCGAACGTCTCTCCGGAACGCGATTCGACCCACTCACCATCAACGTAGTTACGATGCGTTGTCGGCATTCGGGCTAGTCGTTTCGTCGTCCACTATACGAAGGTTTCTTTCCCGGCAATACTACCACTGCCAATGACGACGGTCCCGTCGGCATGGGCCCGCCATGACGAGCCCTAAGTAATATAGAGAAGAAACCGATGCGATATCGGTTCCGCCATCGCTAGGGATTGGGAATTCGTATCGTCAGATCGGCGACTTCCCTCCGAGAACGTTGTCACCGGGTCGGTTCGCTGATCGACGGATAGCTGATACGACAGTTAAGTGCCACCGCCACAGCGCTACTACGGGAACCACTGGTACGGCGAGCGTGACCCCAGCAGCAACGTCTTCATGAAGCAGACGATCCGATTCGTCTACCCAGTAACTGACTAACAGAATTGAGTGAAGACCGTGGCACGATCTGTCAAACCACAACTCGATCGTCAGCGGCCAGGACGCCCGCGACATCGACGCAGTCGTCCTTGCCGCCGATATCCTGGCAACCCTCGATCGGTTCGAATTGTCCGCAAAGACAGCGACGCTATTGTGACACCGACTGAGGGCGTATACTCACCGACCGGACAGAGATATGGGTTCAAATGGCTGTTAATAATGATTAGATTTATACCCCTCCATTACAATGGGTTGAGTATGTCTGGCAAACAGACAGCTGGGAATGAGAGTTGTTTAGATAGTGTGACGCGTCGTCAAGCCGTCAAGATGGGAATTGGTGCATCTGGGCTAGCGACTCTCGCTGGGTGTATGGGCGGTGACAGCGGTGGAACGACCATTACCATGGCGAGCGTGATGGAGGAAGGGACCTCCCTGGTCTACGCAGGCCAACAATTCAAAGAGCGCATCGAAGAGGAATCGGACGGAGACATCAGCGTCGAGTTCTCCTACGGCGGTTCGTACGGATCAGAGACCGAGACGTTCGACCTGATGAATCAAGGCGCAGTTGATATGTACACCGGCGGGTCAGACGCGTACGACATGCACGCACCCAAGTACTACTTCTTCAACTCGCCGTACGTCCTCGAGAGTTTCGAACACCAGCAGAAGATCATGGAGTCGGACGAGTTCCAGGAAGAAGTGTACCCGGCCCTCGAGGAAGCAGGGATCAAGGTCACCGGTCCCCGGGTCTACCGAGGAATGCGACATTACACGTCGAACAAGCCAGTTCGGACTCCCGAGGACGTTCAAGGGATGGACCTACGGCTTCCGAGTCACGATTCGTGGGTAAAAGCGTGGGAAAGCGTTGGTGCGAGTCCATCGCCCGTCTCACTCGACGAACTCTATTCGGGTCTTCAGCAGGGCGTCGTTGAGGCGTCCGAAGGCCCGCCAGCCCAGATCGCCTCGCTTAGCCTTTGGGAGGTGCAAGACTACTATAGTATGACTAGTCATCTCCCGCAGAGCGGGCAGATGTACGTGAGTACCAGTTTCTACGAGGGACTGGACGAGTCTCAGCAGGATATGATCGACGAAATCGTCAACGAAGTTGCCGAAGAGGCAACGCAGTGGGCTCGGGACTCGGAAGAAGAACTAATTACCGAGGCCGAAGAAAACGGCATGGAAATCATCGAAGACGTGGATACAGACGCGTTCTACGAGGCAGCAGCTCCCGCTGTCGAACAGTTATTCGAAGAGACGTATGCGGGTTCGTGGGAGAAGTGGCGTGACATGGCGTGACACTAACTCGTCATAATATGTGAATGGTACAGCTACACCGAACCGGTGCTATTATACTATAGCGTCCATTATTATTGTATATGGATATCGACCAGTCGCTAGGGTTAAAAAGAGATACATGGTACGATTGGATCGTGCTAAACGTGGCAACATTCATTTTTATTCTAATGTTGCTTCTGACGGTGTTTCAAATAACCGTCCGTGTACTCGATCTCCCGGTCAGCGGGGGTGCGTGGTGGACGGAACCGCTCGCACGGTATTTGCTCATCGTCGGGACCTACGGCGGGGCTGCAGTCGCTTCCAGAAACGGAGAGCACATCAAAATGACAATCGTCTCTACCCAGCTCGAAAAACGATCTCCGCTGATCGGGTCGATCGTCGATATCCTTGCACAGGTCTTGACGATCGTCTTCCTGATCATGTTGGGGTATGCCGGCTTACGTGCAACGCTTCAGAACTGGGATACGCCGATGATGGCAGTAGGGCAGGTACGACAGGGATGGATATACGGGTCGATAACGGTATTCATCGGGATGATGGTGTTCTACGAACTGGTCAACCTGCGCGCTCTACTAACGACGACCGACTTCAGTCAACAACTCATGGACAAAGAAAACCGCGCGAATAAGGAGGGAGAATAGGATGGAGCTATTACTGATCGGACTCATCTTCCTCGGCGGATTGCTTCTCCTCTACGCACTCGGCATGCCCGTCGCGGTCGCGATCGGATCAGCATGCGTCCTCATCATGCTCTCTCCGTTCGGACCGTCCCTCAATTTCGGCTTGATGTCGAATCAGTTGATGCACGGCCTGAACTCGTTTACGTTACTCGCAGTTCCGTTCTATCTCATGTTAGGTCGATTGATGAATAGGACGGATATGACCTCAGAGGTCTTCGACTTCGCGAACGCGATATTCGGTCGGATTCGAGGCGGGATTGCGCAGGTCAATATCGGTGCGAGCGTCATCTTCTCCGGCATGTCCGGACTGGCAGTCGCTGACGCTGCAGGGCTCGGCCGGGTCGAGTACAACGCGATGCGCGATCAGGGATACGATAAGAAGACGGCGATCGGCGTCACTGGCGCATCATCGATCATCGGTCCGATCATTCCGCCGAGTGTCCCGATCATTCTATACGGCGTGCTGGCCGAAGAGTCCATTGGGGCGCTATTCCTCGCTGGAATCGTACCTGGACTGCTACTCGCGGGGGTCCTGTCCATATTCACGTATCTCGTCGTCCGGTGGAAAGGATACGGGAAAGGCGAAGCCGTCGGACTCCGGACGATCGGTCAGGAGTTCGTCAACGCTCTCCCGGCGCTCGTGATCCCCGTGTTCATCGTCGGCGGTATTCTCTCGGGGGTGTTCACCGCGACGGAGGCCGGCGCGGTTGCAGTACTCTACGCGATCGGACTGGGCTTCTATCAGGGCTCTCTCAATGGAGAGATACTGCTCGAGGAGTTCCGAGACGGAATGGTCGAGACGTTCTCGATTCTGTTCATCATCTCTCTCGCGATGCTCTACGGTCTCGTCGCGCTGCAGCTCCGGATCCCAATACTGTTAGCTGATGCGATTACAGGCTTTACGACGGACCCGACAGTGGCGATCCTAATCTTCGTCCCGCTGTTTATGCTCATCGGGACGTTCATGAGCATCACTGCAACGATCATGATCATGGTTCCGATTCTCATGCCGATCATCGGAACGCTCGGAATCGATCCCATCCACTTCGGGATCGTAATGATCCTCTCGCTCATGACCGGCGTCGTGACGCCGCCGCTGGGATCCGTTCTCTTCGTTCTGGAGAAGGTGACCGACGCCTCGCTCGAGACCGTCATGCGTGCGATGATCGTGTTCTACATTCCGTTACTGATCGTAATCTTGATCGTCGCCCTCGTGCCGGAAGTCTCGACCTTCGTCCCGAATAACTACTTCTTCTAATCCAACGTCTTCGTTTTCGCGCGTTTAGTACGGATCGGATGGCGATTTAGTACGCAAGGACTGTGTGGACACAAGAGTTGCGTATCGAACTCGTTCAACGGACCCGATATCTCGTCTAGAGACCCTCATCGAGGTTATCCTCGAGTGTAAGGGTCAATTCTACAAATTAGACGTCTCCCATCAGTGGCGAACCGCTAGGGGAAGTCCTCGGACTGCGTTCAGTTACCGCTACGTTCCGAAGAGTGACGTGGACAAGGAGGTGATACGGATATGACGTCTTCCGTACAGGGGACTGTGGGCCGGTGTCGTTCAAATCGACATATGTAGTGGAGTTCGATAGAGGGTTTTCGGTCTGGAGGAAGATATCGGCTAAGTCGTCTCATAACCGTAGCGAACAGCGTCTCACTGCGGGCTGGGTTTTATATATCTTCACGATAGTATAGAGAGTATGGATACAGTGCTTGTTGTCCAAACAGGGGACGAGCCGGACCAACAACTGCTCCGCACAGCAAAGCGACACGTTTCCGGAACGGAGACAGAGATCGTATTCTGCAGAGCCGTTGATGAAAAGAGATTACAGAATAACCTTCAACGGCAGGCAAACTCGGAGCGGGAAGTCGAAGGCATCGACGAAATGGAAGAAATTGCAAAGACCGAAGCAGAAGATATCGCAAGCGATGCGTTCGGTGAGGAGATTCCGTACCGAGCGGTGGGTCTCGTCGGGACGATTCCGGACGATGTCATCCAGATGGCCGAGGAAGAGGGGTGCGATCACATTTTCATCAGCGGAAAGAAGCGTTCGCCGGCTGGGAAAGCAGTTTTCGGCGACGTGGCCCAATCGGTTATTCTCCAGTTCGATGGGCCAGTCACCGTCACGACAATGTCAACCTAACGCAGCGGGCTCGGTCAAACGTCACAGACTGATTGCTAGCGGTGATCAAGGGAGTGTTACTCTGAAAACAAGATGAGAACATAACGGTTTTCGCTGAAATAGGTGGCGAATAGCAGAGTTTATGCCCCTGTGGGGTAGCCAAACAGATGGCGCAATCGCGTGTGGTACACCTACAGACTGGGAGTCAGCCATCGCCTAGCCTCGAATCCGCCGAGGGGACGTTGCGCCACTTGTCGTAGCTCTTCGAAAACGCTAGCCCCGTATTGCTGTCCCATAGCAAGCGGGCGGACCTAGCTTTTCGTTCTCGTTTCCTTATAACCAATATCATACCCTATTTCGTTCGTAATATATCACGATATCCGAACAGTTGGTGAGCAGAATATCTGTCCAGTTCGCGGTTGCTGCAGTCTTCGTAACAGTTTAGGCGTCCCAAGATAAGTAAAGAGCATGAACCAGGATAGTAATGCTGATGTCCGTGTCGGCGTTCGAACACGATCGCTTTCAGACTCTCGGCTACGGTACATCCGTCAACTGGGAGCAACGGATATTTTCGTTGATCACGCCGATACAGAGGAGGAACCCGACGAATTCAACGACCGAGATGGGACGGACACGATTGCAGTCGGTCCGAACCAGATTCCGTCGGTTTCGGAACTCGAAGCCGCTCGAGAACGGATCGAGGACGCAGGACTGTCCTTTACGGGCATCCAGTCGCTCCCGTATTCGATGTACGGCGACATCATGTTCGACCGTGACGGTGCGGACGAAGCGCTCGATCAGATCACGACCCTGATTCGGAATCTCGGCGAGGCTGATGTCCCAATACTGGGATATCAGTGGAATCCCCGGAGCGTCGTTCCGATGCGCACGTCCCCCGTCGAAGACCGAGGCGGCGCCGAATCTACGGCCTTCGATTACGACGAGCTTGACGAACCGGACGAACTCGCGCCCGGTATCGACCGCGAGTACACCGAAGCGGAGTTCTGGGACAACTACCAGTACTTCCTCGAGAACGTCCTTCCGGTCGCCGAGGAGGCGGGTGTCGACCTGGCGCTTCACCCAATCGATCCGCCGAGTATCGAATCGCTCGGAGGGATTCCGCGCCTGTTCCGCAACGTGGAGAACTTCGAGAAGGGCATGGAACTCGTCCCGAGCGACAATCACGGACTGAAGCTCTGTCTGGGCTGTTTCTCACAGATGGGAGAGGACGTTACCGATGTCATCCGTCGATTCGGCGAGCGCGATCAGATTATCTTTATTCACTTCCGTGACGTCGTCGGTACGATGCCGAAGTTCCACGAGACGTTCGTCGACAAAGGCAACTTCAATACCGCTGACGCGGTGAGAACGCTCCACGATGTCGGTTTCGAAGGGCCAGTCATTCCCGATCACGTACCGAAGATGGAAGGTGATGACGACTGGCGACACCGAGGACGTGGATTTACTATCGGATATCTTCGGGGTGTCGTCGATACGGTTCGTTCGGAACAGACTCAGACAACGCCAGCGCCCGAAGCCGAATAACTCCACTCGTTGCTGCTTCTGAATTCCATCTTCCAGCGTGAGTTCTATTACCATAATCGACGAACGTGATAGTTATCTGGTGTCTGAACGAGAAGCGGAATACGTGGAATCTGAGCATGAGACCATACTGTCGGCTTACGCCGGCTGTGATACGTTCAGCGGATACGTCGTGTTTCAGATCTCATCTGCCGCCGTCGTAACGCCGATCGCAGTGCCGACTAAAACTGGCTTGGGGTCAACGAGGATGGAAAAGTGGAAACACCGTAAAGAAGGTTCCGAGCCAAATAGTTTTGCGGCGAACAGTATAATAGCGAATTCGCCGTCACAACGAGCGCGAGTGTGACAGTAGCGGTCAGTGTACTCAGTATCAGGCGGATTCGTTTGACGGCGCAATCGGTAAACTTCCTCTATGTAGTTGATAAAATTCGGACACGTACTAGAGGCCGATTGATGATATAATGGAAAACTGTCGCAAACCACAGGTACGGAAGTAGCGCCGGATACACCGTCCAGACGTCGATTGATATGATCGTCGGATACGACGGCAATTCGTGTCCCCCATTATTGCGCCAGAGTGTTTTCGCTACTCGTCTCGGAGTGGATGCCGTACTAACGGTAATTCCGTAGGCAACTATCGTTTGTTATTGTATTACATCAGTGACCGCGAAGTTGTTTTGTGCTCCACCAGTTCCTCCTCGCCGAACTTTACACTCGTACGTATGTATGTTAGAGAGTGTTGGCGATTACATTAGTACAGTTGTAATTTCTGAGGGGTTCGGCCGATATATAGCGCGTCAGAAATTCAGTTCCCTGCACTACTATGCTTTAGAACAGGTGTATTCGAAAGCTACAGGGGTATTCTCGTATGAGGAATACTAAATTCGGTCTTGCAGAGACAACCAGAACCATTCGAAGAGTATCCGAAGAGCGGTGGTAGCCGGAACGTAACTGATATCGGGTGTCCTGCCCATATGAGCCGGGAATTGTCGACGAATGGCGACGTCAAACAACCGGTTTTCCTCATTCGATATTTGGTGAATATAATGGTGAAGAGTTCCGCTCTGAGGAACATACTTATGTGTGAGAAACCCACTATGTCCTGGTATGGCAAACGCTCCCAACGAACGCACCGGACGTCGGATCCAATCAGTCGAGATTGCCTTTACGATTCTCGACGCCGTGCGGAAAAACGACCGGCCCAGCATAACCGAACTCGCCGACGAGCTCGGCCATTCGAAGAGTACGATCTATAGCCACCTCCAGACCCTCGAGAGCGAGGAGATCATCGTCCGCGAGGACGACGGCTACCGACTGAGCCTGCAGGTGCTGGACATGGCCAACGACGTCCGGAATCAGGTTGCCAACTACGACGTGATCGTCGACGCAGTCGACGAACTGGCGAACGAAACAGGGGAGATTGCACAGTTCGGAATCGAGGAACACGGGCAAGTGTCGTATCTCTACAAGGCGAGGGGGAATCAGGCCGTCGAGACGGCCTCGCGCGCCGGTGGGAAACAACCGATCTACTCGACCTCGCTCGGGAAGTCTATCCTCGCGTTTCTCCCCCCAGACAGACAAGAAGAGATCGTCAGCGAGACGACTTTCGAGCGAAAGACACCGAAAACGATCACGGACCCGGCCCGTCTCTACACGGAACTCGAGGAGATCGCCGAGCGGGGGTACGCGATCGACGACGAGGAGAACATCGAGGGACTCCGTTGTGTTGCCACGCCCGTTCGAAACGGAACGTCGGTCGTCGGCGCCGTTAGCGTCACCGGTCCGGCCAGTCGGATCACGGACGACTATCTCCACGGCGAACTCGCCGAGAGCGTCCAGCGGGCGGCCAACGTCATCGAACTCAACACCAAGTTCTCGTAGCCCGAACGCGGATGGGGGATTCGCTTTTGTCGCGTCTGTTCGAGGAACCATTGTGCTCGCGAGGACAATGCGCGAGAGGCGCTTTGCCGTATGTCGCGGTACAGTCAGAATCGGTCACGGTCTGAGGAATGGATCGAACTGTTGGTTAGCGGTTGAATTAGCCGTTAAGACGACATATCTGCTCACGGGCGAATTGTTTGACCGCATTCGGCCGTTCTCGGTAATCGAGGGTATCGACACCAGTCCAAGACGAGCGACGACACGATTTCGCGCCGCTCGAGGAGCGGACCGACGACGGCTATCCCAAGCGGACATCGCTGTTCCTCGACCTCGTCACCGAGATTCTGGACTCGAAGGGGAACCTCGAGGCGTAGCCGGCGCCGGTGGGTGTCACCGACACCCAAATATTAATCCGTCCGAGAGACACTCCACCGATATGTACGGAATTCGGGCGAGCGACACCTTCAGACGACCGCCGGAATGGGCCACGTTACAGCGCGACCTGTTCGAGACGATGGCCGACGCCGTCGACCGGTTCGCCGACGAATACGTAGACGAGAACGGCGAGCCCTACTGGCCGCCCGACGACCACGTCGGTGTCGACGGCTTCGACGACGTGATCGAGGGGTTCTACAACTGGCCGCTGGTGTACGCGATGGGCGGCGACGAGCGCTTCCTCGAGCGCGCGCGGGAGGCCTACGAGGGCGCGCTGAAACGGGGCAGCGAGACCGAGACGCCGTTCGGCCACCCGATGGTCGTCGACGAATTCGAGCAGTGTCGCGACTGGTTCCACCTCGGCGAGGGCAACCTCTTCACCTACAACATGGGGCTGGCAGCGCCGGACGACGGGACCGTCGTCGACCGGGCCGAGCGGTTCGCGGGCCTCTACTTCGACGACGCCGAGGCGAACAACTACGATGGCGAGAAGCGGCTCGTTCGAGCGCCGCAGAACGGGAGCATGGGCCCCGAATACAGCGATCTATCGGTGTTCGGGGATCAGTCGACCTTCGGCGGCTACGGCTCCGACTACCGCTGGGCGAGTCACGGACTCCCGTGGCGGGACACGGAGTTCGACGAAGCGGCCGACCTGCTCGATCCGGACAACGAGGAGCGACTCTACGAGATTTATAGCGAACGCTGTTCTCGAGGGGACATCCCACTCAACCTTGGGATCACGAGCCTGATGACCAACGCCTACCTCCACACCGGCGACGACCGGTACCGGAAGTGGGTGACGGAATACCTCCGATCGTGGCGCGAGCGCACCGCCGAAAACGGCGGGATCATCCCCGACAACGTCGGACTCTCGGGCGAGATCGGAGAGTACACCGACGGGAAGTGGTACGGCGGTTTCTACGGCTGGTCGTGGGGCGGCTGGCACTACGTCGGCATCGGACCGACGGTCGCCGCGGAGAACGCCGTTCTGCTCGAGGGCGATCGGGAGTACCTCGAGTTCCCGCGCTCGCAACTCGACGTCCTTATCGAGAACGGGATCGAGGTCAGCGAGGATCCGGTCCACGACACGCTGTACGTTCCCCACAAGTATGGCGATCCGGGCGACTACCACTACGATGCCTCGGGCGTACTCACGGAGAACGACGGTGAGGTGCTCTGGCGCGACGGTTGGTACGAGTTCAAGCCCCACCGGGACGATCCGTACGTCTTCCACCTCTGGTACATGTCCCTTGCCGAGGAGGATCGCGAGCGCGTCGACCGACTGCGCGACTGGGGCAGTCAAGACTGGAAACAGGTCGACTTCCGGGCGTCGAACAAACACGGCGCCGGCGAGGAGTACGCCTGGCTGTCGTACCTCGACGGCGACTTCCCCGCCTATCCCGAGCGGATCATGGAGGCCAACCACGCCCACGTGCGGGATCACCTCGCGCTCGTGCGCGAGGAAGGTGGCGTCCCCGAGGGCGACGACCTCGACGAGGACTACCTCCGCGACCGGAATCCGGTCTTCCACCGCGGGCTCCTCCAGCTCACGATGGGCGCGCCCCAACCCGTCTATTACGGCGGGCTCGTGATGGCGCAGGTTCGTCACTTCGATCCCGAGCGCGAGCGGCCAGGGCTCCCGCCGGGCGTCTCGGCGCTGGTCGAGGACGTCTCCGACGAGGGCGTCGACCTCACGCTGGTCAACGGCGGCGGCGCGGACCGCGACCTCGTCGTCCAAGCCGGCGCCTACGGCGAACACGAGTTCGCGACCCTCGAGCACGGCGGCGAGCGCGGGCGGCCCGAGTCGAACGCGATCCGCGTGTCGCTCCCGAGCGGCTCTCGAGTCTCGCTGTCGGCGGCACTCGATCGGTTCGTAAACGATCCGAGCTACGAGTTCCCGTGGAACGAGTCGCACGCGCCGGCGTGCGAGTGAGCCGAAGAGGTACCAACCTATACCAGTCTTCAGTACGAAACGGACACTACTATCAATGCACCGACGTCTATCCGAACTCAGCGCCGCAGACGATCGCACGTCCGTCGTACCAAGAACCGGTCGCGACGGTTGCCGGCAGCCGCCGACTCCCGCACCCGGTGGTGACGCGTCATGACAGGGTTCGGGACGACTCTCGTCGGCGCCATTACCGGTGGCCTGCTCCCGTCGGGACTCGTCGCTCCCGCCGGCATCGGGGCACTGCTGGTATTACTGGTCCTGTCGGGGTTTTTCTCCTCGGCGGAAATCGCGATGTTCTCGCTGGCCCAGCACCGAATCGAGGCGCTCGTCGAGGACGGCACGCCCGGCGCCGAGACCGTCCAGACCTTGAAGGACGATCCCCACCGTCTGCTGGTGACGATCCTCGTCGGGAACAACCTCGTCAACATCGCGATGTCCTCGATCGCGACGGGCCTGTTCGGGATGTATATGAGTCAAGGCCAGGCGGTGCTAGCGGCGACGTTCGGCGTGACGGCCGTCGTCTTGCTGTTCGGCGAGAGCGCTCCGAAGTCCTACGCCATTGAGAACACCGAATCGTGGGCGCTCTCGGTCGCCCGCCCGTTGCAGCTCTCGAAGTACGCGCTGTTCCCGCTCGTAATCACGTTCGACTGGTTGACACGTGTGGTCAACCGGCTGACCGGCGGCGGCACGGCCGTCGAAGAGTCGTACGTGACCCGCGAGGAGCTCCGGAATCTGATTCGAACCGGCGAGAACGAGGGAATCATCGAAGCCGACGAGCGCGAGATGCTCCAGCGGGTGTTCCGGTTTACCGATACCATCGCCAAGGAGGTGATGACGCCGCGACTCGACGTTACCGCCGTCGCTCGAGGGGCGACCGTCGACGAAGCCGTCGCGAAGTGCGTCGAAAGCGGTCACACCCGCCTCCCGGTGTACGACGGCGACCTCGACACCGTCGTCGGTGTCGTTACCCTCGGCGACCTCGTCCGCGACCGGCAGTACGGCGAGACCGAAGACGAAACCCTCGAGATGTACTTAGAGGAGACGCTGCACGTTCCCGAGAGCAAGCAGATCGACGACCTGTTTCGCGAGATGCGCCAGCAACGCGTCGAACAAGTCGTCGTCATCGACGAGTTCGGGACGACGGAAGGGATCGTCACCACCGAAGACATCGTCGAAGCGATCGTCGGCGAGATCCTCGAGACCCAGGAAGACGAACCGATCGAGGTCGTCGACGACCGAACCGTCCGCGTCAACGGTGAGGTGAACGTCGAGGACGTCAACGACGCCCTCGAGATCGACCTGCCGGAGGGCGAAGAGTTCGAGACGATCGCCGGCTTCGTCTTCAATCTCGCCGGGCGGCTGGTCGAACCCGGCGAAACGTTCGCCTACGACGGCGTCGATCTCACCGTCGAGACCGTCGATACGACGCGCATCAAACGCGTTCGAATCGTCGAGCCGGACCCGTCGACGGCTGATGACGCCGGCGCGTCCGCGGCGAGTTGAACGAGCGGGTAGCTTTTGCTGTCGATCGAGGTCGCGATTCGCCGACCTTACTGTCGTCCGGGAAGTATAATAATATATTCGATAGAAAGTGTGATAACTAACACCAAAGAAAGAGCATGTGAGGAACAATGACGAGAGTATTCAGACCGGAAGGAGTCGATCGCCTGCGGGCCATCGGGCCAGCTATTCGAGGCGTCGCCGTGCTCGGAGTTCTGGCAGTGGCGGCTCTCGCAGTGACGAACAGCGGGCCGGGTATCGAGCGACTGGCCGGAGGCGGTCGCGGGATGGATCTAGTTGCCAGTTCCCTTGCGATCGGCAGTTACTTTCCCGCGGCGACCAGGGCCGTCGAACGGGAGCGCGAGCAACTGCAACGGGAGTGCGAGGCGTTCGACCGGTTCGCGTCGGCGGTGAAATCAATCACCGTACAGACCGATAGCAGAGACGGCGTTTCCACGGTTCTCGTCGGAAACGCCACTGCCACCGGAAGCAACCTCCAGGACGTCCGAGACGCCTACCGATCAACCGTCATGGACGTCGATCACTACGAGAGCGAGTACGGGGAGGAACTCTACGAGAACATGACGCTGGAACTGACCGAAAACGTCGCGTCGGCCGTCGCGGACGGCTACCAGTTCACGCAACCGCTCAAACAGGCGGTGATACAGCAGTCGCGACTGGCCAAGTCCCGCCGCGAATCGCTGCTGGACGCCATCGACGCCGAACGGGACGCGCTCGAGCGAAATCGGGATCAGCTCCGGGAAATCGATGAAACCGTCGCCGACGATTCGATCGGTCCGGAGGACGACTCGCCCCTCTCGGCGTACTCCCTCACGGAACTCTTCGAGTACGAACGGCGACTGCAGCGCTGTCTCAGCCGATACGAACAACTGCACCGGGACCGACAGCACGAGATCCACTCGAACGACGCCTACCGGTCGAAGACCGGCTACCCGTTCTTGCAGCTCTACCTCTACGAATCTCTCGAAGACGACTTTCCGCTGTTGGCGGCCGTTACGGAACGATGCGAACGGCTTCGAGCGCGACAGGAGACAGTCCGTCGAGCGATTACGTACCGGTGATCTGACGACGGCGGTCCTGTCCTACCGCAGTTGGAACCGGTGGCTGCGAGCTCGCTCGACCCGACCGAATTATGATCTCGCCGTCCGTCGAGCCGATATGGACGCTCCTGAGAGAGACGAGACTCGAGACGCGATCCTCGATTGCCTCGGTTCGTTCCCCGACCGGCCCGATCCGGCCGTCGAAACCGTCTCGGTCGCGGCCGCCGACGGGTTCGAACGCCGACTCCTCGAGTACGCCGTCGAACCGGGTGAACGGATCCGAGCGTATCTGCTCGTCCCCGACGATATCGACGGGGAGCGACCCGGAATCCTCGCCATACATCCGCACGCGGGCGAGTTCGACGTCGGAAAATCGGATCCGGCTGGGCTGAGCGAGACGGAGCCGTACCACTACGGCGCCGAACTCTGCCGGCGCGGATACGTCGTCTGCTGTCCGGACCTGCTCGCCTTCGAGGACCGACGGCCGTCCGAGCGCGAGCGGGCGGCCGGGACGGCGCCCGCGGGTGCCAACTACGAGAAGTTCGTCGCGATGGATCGCCTGCTGCGCGGCTCCTCACTTCAAACGAAGTATCTCTCGGACCTCGTCGCCACGCTCGACGTCCTCGCAGCCCACGATCTAGTCGCTTCCGAGGCGTTAGGCGCGATCGGCCACTCGCTCGGCGGTCAGGAAGCCGCCTGGCTCTCGTGGTTCGACAATCGAATCGACGCCGCGGTCGTCTCGAGCGGCGTGGCGCGACTCGCCGCCGTTCAACGCGAGCGGATCACTCACAACTTTGCGCTCTACGTACCCGACCTCCTGACAGTCGGTGACACGGACGACGTCCTGGCGGACGTCGCGCCGAGCTCGCTGCTGGTAACCCACGGCACCGACGATCGCATCTTCCCGCCGGAGTCGGTTCGCGACCTCGCCGACGTCGTTTCCGAGGCCTACGCCGACGCTGGCGCCCCGAAGCGATTCGAGACGCTGTTTTTCGAGGGCGGGCACGAGTTCCCCACCGAGGTACGAGAGAGCGCCTACGACTGGCTGGACCAGCAACTCGAGCGGTAGCACCAGGGAGGTTTCGTCGAGGGATCCGTTTTGGTCGGGTCGGTCGGTTGACTCGAGTGATAGTGGCTCGAGAACGAGCGCCGCGCTACTCTCAGATCGAAATAGAGATATCCAGCCTAAATACCAGAATCAATAGATGATTATGAATCTGGTATTTGTGAATAGTAGTATATAGAGAGGGAGGAATTAGAACTGCGAATACCTTCGATAGAATTGCCAAATATCAGGCCTAAACAGGCCGTTAGACCGATTTTCACGCCAATAAAATGGCGCCCCATTCCGTCACCAGTTTCAAAAACGCCGTATTATTTATCTTTCTCTTTGTCGAATTGTAGACCAAACGAATGTATAAATGGAGATTTTGGCGCGCCTTATGCCTGTAAAGGCGTTAATATCCAACATATCCATTTATATTCCAAATACCCTAGCTGGAATAACCACTAGATAAAATATCTGGTAGTTAGATGGAAAGGTCAGAGTGGAAGAGTAGAAGATAGATTATCGTCGTGCCCCGTTTTCCGAAAATACGTGATAGCGATATGAAAGACACTGCTCGAGTTCGGTTCCGGTCAAAGTCGGGCAGGCAGAAGCAGTCGATACAGCGACGCGACGCTGTGGTTACTCGTCGTCGGTCTCGAGTTCGAACTGTTCGTTCTCCGAGACGGCGTTGAGAACGATGCTCGTATTCGACTGATTGATGTCGGGATCGGTCAGCAGCTGCTTGATCCGATCGTTCATGTCGTCGGTGTCTTTGAACTTCCCGATGGCGATAATGTCGTAGTCGCCCGTGACCTCGTAGACCGAGATCATCTGATCGTGATCCTTCAGCGTCTCGGTGATCTGGGGGAGCGCGTTCCCCTCAGCTTTGAGTTGCATGATCGCGGTGACGTCGTATCCGAGCGCATCGTAGTCGATGATGGGCGTGTAACCCTGAATAACGCCCTCGTCCTCGAGGGCGGAGAGGTGGTTCGAAATGGTCGTGACGGAGACGTCGAGTTCTTCGGCGAGGCTCCGAAGGCTTGCACGTCCATCGTTCAATAGTTCGTTCACTAAGTCTTCATCCAAGTTTTCGTAGGCCATTGTAGGGTATGAACTACTCCTTATACTAGGAGTTTTCGAATATCCAGTTTCAATGCTTGTGGTGGAACAGTTTGTTCTCAACCGGCGCAGAACGGTGTTCTCGGAGTCGATACGGCGGCCGCTGAATATCCGACAGACCCCTGATATCACGCTGTTTTGGGAAGTACTAGTTCCTTCAAAAACACGGTATCGGCGATCTGGACCCCGTATCACTCGTTACGGGACATAGATGGGATTTTATATAACAGGAGCGAGACTAGAGATGTATGTACGATCTCACGGGATTCCAGCGCGACCTGTTGTACGTGATCGCCGGTCAGGAGGAACCGCACGGGCTCGCGATTAAGGAGGAACTCGAGAACTACTACGAGAAGGAGATCCACCACGGTCGTCTCTACCCGAATCTCGATACGCTCGTCGACAAGGGACTGGTCGAAAAAGGGACCAAGGACCGACGGACCAACGTCTACTCGGTCACGCGACGCGGCACGCGCGAACTCGAGGCGCGACGGGACTGGGAGAATCAGTACGTCGATCTCGACTAAGCCGTCCGGATCGCCCACCAGTCATGGGAAAGACCGACAACGACCGCATTCGGGACCGACCGAACGGCCTTACGGTTCACCGGACCGGCGCCGCTCTTCGAGCACGAGTTCGGCGACCCGTTCCGGCTGTTCGTTCGCCAGGCGGAGCACCGCATCGTGAATCTCGCGGGTTTCCTCGTCGAGCACCTCCGCTCGGGCGAGCGTCGGGAGGATCGTCGTCCGGATCGCGTTCTCGAATTCGGCTACCGTCTCGTTCCGAGCGTAGAACGGCTTCTGTTTGACCGCGCTGTATTCGAACGCCGGCCCCGTCTCCGCGGGCGAGACCGGTTCGGCGGCATCCGATTCAGACTCGGACTCAGTGGGTTCGCTGCGGTCAACGGGCGTGTCCGCGACCGGTTCGGCGCTCGTCTCCGACGTAGATTCATTGCTCGTACTCGTGTCGGGAGTTGCCACCGTCGACGATTCGGTGGGCGTTTCCGTCGAGCGAGCGGTCGGAGCGTCCGCGACGTCGGTCGTCGACTCGACCGCGGTCGCGGATTCAGTATCGGACGTCTCCGAGTCGTTCCCGATCGGTTCCGGATTGTCTTCAGGTGCCTCCGGATCGTTCTCAGGAGTCTCTGAATCGTCCGACTCGGGCGACTCCGTTTCGGTTTCCTTGAGATCGTCGAACGGGTTGCTCATCGCTCGATCCCTCCGGCGGCGACGATTTCGGCGAGTTGCTCGTAACAGGCGATCTGGTCGTTCTCCGGGTCGTAATCCTGCAGCGGTTGGTTGTGCTGTAAGGATCGCGACAGCGCCGACCGATGGCGGATGCCCGGCTTCGGTGGCGTCATCTCGCCGGCGTCGATCTCGTCGAACTCCTCCGCCGTGATCCGGGCGAACTCCGGCACCGCTTCCTGCAGCGGCTGATCGGGATTGACCTCGTAGGTCGCGGTGTTCAGATTCTCGAGGAGTTCTCGGTCCTCGGTCTGTTGATCGATTCGGTCACCGAGTTTGTTCGGCACGACGGCGAGGACGTCGACGTCGATGTACTCCCGCGCCGGCTCGATGAGCCGTTCCATCGTTCGCTTGTAGCCACCGATCGCACTCGAGCCGGGTTCGATCGGGATCATCACGTTCCCCGTCGCGACGAGTGCATTGTTGTTGAGCATCCCCGGATACGCCGGACAGTCGAAGACCACGTAGTCGTACTCGTCGCCCAGCAGCGGATCGACGATCTTCGACTTGATTCGCGCCGAACCCTGCATCGCGCCCGCGAGGTCTTTCTCGACGTCCTCGAGCGTATCCGACGACGGGAGGAGATCGAACCCGTGATCGGTCGGGCGAATCAGGTCGTGGGGAGTCGCCGTCCCCTCGAGAATGACGTCCCCGAGATTGGTCTCGCCCTGGTACGCGTCCTCGAAGCCGAGACCGTTCGTCGCGTGACCGTTCGGGTCGAGGTCGGCGAAGAGGGTCGTTCCGCGCTCGGCGAGTTGACGAGCCAGATTCATCGAGGTCGTTGATTTGCCGACGCCACCTTTCAGGATGACCACGCTTACGGCGCGTGGCTCGGACGTTGTGTCGTTCATTATCGCGTTCACCCGCTGAGAGGGCCGGAATAGGGACCTATTGTTCTGAATTGTTCTATTTCAGCCGGTGGTGATTAGATTCTGCTATAGAACCTTAATTCTACCTACTGGAACTAAGGTAGGTTGAATAGGTGCAATAGGAAGAATAGGTGCAATAGCACAGATAGCCCCGGTAGGTGTAATAGGGAAGGTGGGGGAAGAACCTATTGGAAGAAAGGTACCTATTGTAGGGAGATATCCGTCCAAGATGGTAGTAGTAAGTGAAGAATCGAGCAACGAAGTCATCAGAGGTGGAGACCATGCTGCACTATTTCTCTATTACCATTTCCGAGGATTAATCACAGGAACGCAGGGCTGGAACTCGAGGGAAGTCTCGAGCGTGATTACCGACCTCAGACAACTATTATTCAAGACGGAAATCAACGGACTCACCGAGAGCCTGGATCGATACGGAGAGCGGCGAGGATCACAACATAGTCGACTCCAACGTATCTAGGGAAACCTCCTTTCGAGAAGAGCCCTTGGAAAGAGAGGAAGAGATGAGTAGTGAGGGGACACCCCCACCCCGTGTGCGAAATGAAATCGGTGAGACCGAGAGGGGACCGTTGATCGAGATCGGAAGGGCTGAAGTTGGGAAGAGTTTCTAGAATCCTGCTTTAGCTACTATGAGTTGCTAAAACGCCGTGCTCGAGATTTGGTTACGCTAAGAATCTTCTTCGACGACAGATATTAACTATAGTTATAGTCAATATCTGTTCTCCAAGGCTAGTTGCAGTGCGGTTACTGTTTCTAGCCTGCCATTATAAATCTTCCCTAGCATATAGACTAATTCTTATATCTAGTGTAGAACCGCTCTTTCTCAGAGATTCCCGAATTGCGCCCGCTCATGCTGCTAACACCGCCACCCCCCTCCCCCACCCTCGAACGGATTTCATCTCGCACACGGGGGGAGGGGGTTCGATTCCCTTCTCCATAACTATGTTTCTCCCTCTGATCTACTCTTCTCCCCTTGTGATCCGCTTTCAGACTTGCACCCGATCGGTCGAGACGGATTTCATTTCGCACACGGGGTGTGCCATCCCGCATTCAGTCCGGTTTGATTTTGCCCACGGTTATCGGACTATCTAACCATCCTGCGATAGAAGGCTTCTATCTCGACATTCTTCTACATTTAACCTCGCACACGGTATCCCACATTTATTTATGGGCTGGCCGTTATTCCGATACTATGACTGATGGCAACGACCAACAGTCTCTCTCCCAGTCTATCAAAGGTCGTCTTCAGGAGGGGGTACAAAACTCCGTCTTTCGAGAGAAGGCGTTGCTTGATCCAGATACCGTCATCGATGAGGATCGAATCGTCGGTCGCGATCAACAGTTGGACGATATCATCACGTATCTCCGACCGATCCTTCAGAGCAATCGCCCGCCGAACATGCTCCTCTACGGCCCGTCGGGAACCGGCAAGTCGCTGATCATCAACGCCGTCTGCGAACAGGTCTCCGACCTCGCGACGGCCCAAGACATCCGGTTCGGCGTCGTCCAGATCAACTGTCAGACGATCAAATCCCACGACCGTGCCGTCTATCGCCTCGTCGAAAACGCCGCCGCCGAGGCCGGAGTTGCGGCCGAGATTCCCGAGAGCGGTATCTCTACCGATCAGAAACTCCGTCGGTTCTACGAACTGTTGAGCGAGTACTTCGATTCGGTTATCATCATTCTCGACGAGGTCGACCTTCTGGTCGGCCGCCAGCGGGACCCGAATGACGAACCCGCCTACTCGAAACTCCTCTACCAGCTCTCTCGAGCCTCACAACTCGGTCGGATCGAGGGCGACATCTCCGTCGCTGCGCTGACGAACGACCCGCGGTTCATGGAGAACCTCGACGGTCGAGCGGAGAGTTCGTTCAATCCGCAGGACGTGGTCTTTCCCGACTACGACGCGAATCAGTTGCAGGCGATCCTGGATCGACGCCGCGACGCGTATCGCGACGACGTCCTCGCGGACGGGATTATCCCGCTCAGTTCCGCGTTTGCGGCACAGGACCACGGGGACGCGCGGAAAGCGATCGATCTCTTCCGAAAAGCGGGCGAACTGGCCGACCGACAAGGCGAGGGGACGGTCCGCGAGGAACACGTTCGAGACGCCCAGAAGGAAGCCGAACGCGACCGGACGCTCACGCAAATGCAGGGGCTTTCGACGCAAAAGAAACTCTCCCTCTATGCGACGGCGATCGTTCCGGTCTATTCGAACCGGAACCTCAACGCCGTTCCCAGCACGGTGGCGTTTCGCGTCTACCAGTACATCGCGGATCTCCTCGATGCTGATCAGAAGTCTCGCGACTCGTATCTCCGGTATATGACCGAAGCCGAGACGTACAACTTCGTCACCTCGGAGAAACGCGGCCGCGGCTACGGAAGCGGCGTCCACAAGGAGTACACCTTCGTGGACGATCCGTCGGTCGTCGCGGAAACGCTGCAGGAGGATATCCGCCTCGAGGAAATCGAGAACAACGAAGAATTGATCGAGTCCGTCGTCAATGCGCAGATCAACGACTTCTTCGAAGGGAACTGACTGCTGTCGAGTAACAAGTGATTCTATCTCTCACACAGTAGTCGTGGACCTCTTACAGTAGTCGGGAATAACAGGTCATCCAATTCATATCGCACACGGGGCCTACCCTGAGCGAACCCCGAAATTCATCTCGCACATGGGGTCTCATTCGTTCGCCCGCAGTCGATTCATCTCGCACACGGGGTGTTACCCTTCCAACCGAGGCTAATTCATCTCGCACACGGGGTCTCGTTCGCTCGATCGCAACCAATTCATCTCTCACACGGTGTCCCATCCGTTCGACCGCGGCCAATTCATATCGCACACGGGGGGTGGGAGGGGGGACGAGTTCGCTGTCCGTCGATTTCCGTGCGAATCGCCGAATCCGAAACAGACGAGCGTATCGGAATCGATCCGTTACATCAAGGAAGATGTTCTCTCAAGTGTGGACCTGTGTCCCCCTGATGGCCGCTAGTACTGGATAGAATAATACATCCGTGAACCATCGATCAGCCAAACGTACGCTTTGTCCTCTGTTTCCGCGTTTCTTCGACGAACCTCTCGAGGTTGACTCCGAATCCCTCTTCGGTCGTGCACTGTTCTTTCGAAGCTACTCGTCGTTGTGACCGAATTGGACGAATACGTAATCGTTCTCGGCTAAATCACGTACCACGGACTGCCATGCCCTCCTTCAAGGAGACAGGGAACTCCACCCGTTGCAGACGTAACTTTTCACCGTCGTCGAGTTATTGAACCGTTCCCGCTATCCATTCTCCTTCAGAACGATACTGTCCTGTCGCTGGCATTCGCTCCAATAGGGGGCTATCGCACCTATTCCACCTATTGTACCTATCTCTCCTATACCAACTATTCTAAACAATCTAACTATTCCCCACTATTCAGGTTTGAGATGTCCATATTCTATTTCACGATCCAATCGCTTCCGTATGACCGAGTTACCACGCTGGAGGATCCCGCAACGGGTCGAGAGATCCCGTCTCAAGCGGATCAAGCAGATGAGTAACTGCCTCGAGATCGCGAGTGACCGGGTCTACGTAGTCGATTCTGAGCGTGTTGGAATCGTGGCTGGGTTGATAGTACTTGCGCCGACCATCTCTACTGTCGCGTACCTCTCCCACGCGACATAGCGATCCAACCATCCCACCTCCCCCTGACCGCGAGCTCGTCGCTCAGTTCCCGTGGGTCTGCCCCGGCCCGCTGGGACTTTTGATCCTCTCAGACGCTTAGCGTTCCTATCCAATCTCGAGCGTTTCGTCGACCTGTTCGTCGCGATGGGTAGCCGCCAAACAGTCAGCAACGCAATTCGCTGATTCGTCCGATAGAAGGATATCACCTTCATTCAGCCGGAGGGGTAGACGAGCTATTACCCGCCGACAACCCCAACGTAGTCGAGTTGGGATGGTGTGCAAGGCCTGTGCATCCGCCGAAACCGTTATCCATCTATGTGCAGAATGCACACATAGAATGAGCGCGAGTGACGATCCGCGGCGGGTTCACTTCCAGTCACCCAAGTATCTCGTTGAACGTCTCGATGCGATTGCAGAGCTCTACGACACGAACCGAACGGACCTGCTCGTCGAGGCTATCCGCGAGTATCTCGAAGAGACCGCCGACAGTGAGACCTTCCAAGAGTTAGTCGCGACGAAGTACTACGACGACCAGCTCGAGTTCGAGACCGTCAAGCAACTGGTGGGCGCTGAGACCGCCCAGCGACTACGCCTGCTCAAGGCAGATCTCGAGGACGAACCGTTCGATCTCGCCGCGCCCGATGATGTCGATGTCTACGAGGACGACGCGACCACAGTCGACACCGCAGACGACGATCGATGAGCGGTCCGCGACTGCGAACGGTCGTTGCCGACACCAGTGCACTCGTCAGTCTCGCCGTACCCCGTGCGGACGCGGCCGCCGACACCGATGATGTCCCGGACCCGCTCCGGTACCTCCTTACGTCGTGTGACGCATTCGTGCCACCGGAAGTCGTCGCGGAACTCCGCGACATCACGCAGTATCAGGACATCCACGCCGCCGCTGCGAGCAACGTTCTCACGGCCCGCAACCACTACACGATCGCGGATCCATACGAGCGCGACGACACACCGAACACGCGGCCGACGTTCGGCCTCGATGACGGAGAGACCGATGGGATTGTTCTCGCGAACGCACTCGACATCGACGGCTTTCTGACCGACGAATTTGGGGGGACAAACTTCCCGCTTATCCACGCGGTGCTCCAGGGACCGCGGATCGTGCCGACGCCGCGGCTCATCTGTGACTACGCCCGGAACGGACACATAACCCGAGCGGAAGCGAGGACGCTGATCACGACGATTAGCCCGCATCGAAGCTGGGACGACAGTCCGTACGTCGCCCAATTGCTACAGCGTCTTGAGGAATAGCCGTACTGCGAGTGTCTCGGGAAACGTGCTAGACTCAGCTCCATCTCTACTGACGGGTGAGTAGAGTACCCAGTTGCGGAGACGGCTCTTGAAAGCCCTCGGTCGCCTGGTATCCCGCGACCGCGCGAGACGCAATCTCGCTGACCTTCGTTCGCTTCGCTCACGAGGACGCCGTTGCGCTCTTCGTTCCTGTGGTGCTTGTGGGTCGGGGACGACCGGGACGGCCTCGCCCTTTCTACGTCCACTAAGATAGCGGCTACTTTGCCGAGCGCTGTAGCCTGTAGCCGAATAACCCGTAGTGTACAACGGCCCGCCCCGCTCGTCGCTTTCGTCCTCCGCGTCGCGTATGGATCCCGATGGTCGCCGTTTCGCGACCGTCCATTCCGGGCGGATCCGTGCGATCCACTGTCTAGAAACAATCCGAGCAGCAGGGTCGTTCGGTCGATGAACAAGCGTTCGAATAAGTAGGCGGACAGATGGTCACTGAGGAGGACTTCCCGGTGGTCGACGAGACGCCGGCGTTCGAGGCGACGGTCAAGCAGGAGACGCAAGCGAAGGTCGATGCGAACCACCCGGTCGGGATCGCGGATACGAGCGAGGACCGGATTCACGGCGTCACTCTCGAGCAGGAAGAGCGCATCAAGGCCAGAGAGGAAGAACTCGAGCGGATCAGTGTCCAGGCCGAGTTCGGAGAGCAGACGGGGCGAGCGTGGCGCACGCGAAACAAGATCGAGAAGATGCGTCGCGACAATCGGACGCCTCGAGGAGATCGATCGCGGCGAGGTCACCGTCGAGGGCCGTATCGTCGAGTTGTGGGCCTTTGCAAGTCCGGCGATTCAACAGGTCGGGCTGATCGAAGACGAGACGGGACGAACGAAGTTCACGGTCTGGACGAAGAGCAAGCAACCGACGGTCAACGGAAGTCAGCGAGTACGGTTCAGGGCCGCGGCGAAGAACTGGTACAACGGTCGGTGCTCGATCGCACTGACGCGCTGGTCCGAGGTCGTCGCACCGGAGCGCGGACGATGGTGCTAACTCGAACTCCCCTTGTTTCCTGCGAACTCTGAAGAAGACGGTGCCTCAGAAAAATTCTCCCTATAGGGAACTGTCTAGTTTAGCACCGCTGCTGGCGTCTGTCCGTTGAGTGACTGATCGGTAGTTGTGACATTGTCTAGTTACGTAATTCTTGAACGAATGGGTAGCGCAGCGATTCTCCGACCGTTTCTGACCGGAACGAGTTTTCCCAAAATTTGTCGAAACGTTCGGCGAGACTAGCGAATTCACGTCGCTCATTGGTGCTCGCTTCTTCGTCTCAGTCGGAAGACACTGGCTTTCCATGGTTTGCACCTCGTCCACCGGACTGCTTTCTATCGGGTTCGCTTATCTAGACAGTGTCGTGTAACGACACCGGATACTGACGTATGAGTACATATTTCTAGAGATTTTCTTGTTCGGAAATTGACTCAACTGTGATGGCGCTTGTGCCACGACGAACGAGGGGATCCGCAACTTGGGCAGGCAAGTATACCGTCGTGCATCGAACATTCTCGTCCAACTCGACCCTGGCCTTGATCGTCTGTTTCTCGTTCGAGATTGCAACGAGATCCTGTTCTTCGATATCTCGATCTTGGGCGTCTTCTGGATGCATTCTGAGTCGGCGTTTAGTCTCGCTACCATCCCCTTGTGTCTCTCCGACCCGTCCGCCGGCGATCAAAGAGAGTCCACTTGCGGAATCGAAGGTGAATCCCGATCGGTCATTACTGAAAACTGCCCGCCCGTCAGCCGTTTCGAAGCTGTCGCGGTACAGTGTCGAATCGGAGTCGACTGGCCACTGTCGACCGGATGGTCCAAGCTCGGCGAAAGACAGTCCTTCATACGTAGGTGCGATACGGGTCAATTCATCGAACACGTCGGCTACCGTTTGGTATTCAAAAGCGTTCGAGTTGGGGAGTAACAGTGCCCCGAGATCACGGAGTATTTCGAAATCCGAGCGGGCCGAACTAGGAGGGAGTGTCGTTGGCGAAACGCGTTGGACCCGTCGTTCGAGATTTGTTATAGTTCCCCGTTTCTCGAACCCAGCAGCGGCCGGGAGCACGACGTCCGCGTTGCTTGCAGTCTCGCTGAGAAACAGGTCAAGGACAACGAGATGGTCGAGTGTGTCGAGCCGATTACGAGTCCAATCGGGATCGCGCTTCGAAATAGCCGGATTCTCGCCGACGACAACCGCTGCGCGGATTTCCTTACCACAGGCCGCAAGCATCTCCCGCACATTCTTCCCAGGGCTGGATGGTGGTCTCATACCCCATTCCTCAGTGATCCGTTCACGAGCGTCGGTCGCAGTCACCGATTGGTGACCGGGCAGACGGTCCGGGACACAGCCGGTATCGGTCGCTCCCTGTTCGTTGGCGAGGCCGCGGAGCACGTACAGTCCAGCACCGGGTCGTCCGATATTCCCAGTGAGAAGGAGGAGATTGAGGAGCGCTTCGGGGGCGTTCGTGTCGTCGCCCTCAATACCTGTCCCGACTAGCGCTGCGACCCCGTCCGCCGTCGCGATGAGTTCCGCGAGGCGATCGATTTGTGTCTCGTCGACGCCCGCCGCTGACACTGCCTGCGTTGGAGAAAGATTTTGCAGAGATGCCGCGAACGATTCGAACTGTCGGGTGCGCTCACGGATGAACTCTCGGTCGACATCGTTTCCGTCGAGGAGCCGAGCACTCAACAGATCGAACACCAGTGCGTCGGTTTCTGGACGAGGAGTTATGTGGATCTCTGCGAGGCGAGTCGTTGCATTCCCGATCGGATCAATGTGGACGAGCGTCGCACCGTTATTGACCGCCGGCCGGACGAAGCTATTGAACGCGATTGGCTGTCGTTTCGCGGGATTAGCCCCTGCGATTATAATTACGTCGGCGTCGCTCAGTTCAGCGAGCCCGTTCGTTGCTGCTGGCCATCCAACGCGGGCCTCGAGACACCGAGTTGTCGATTCGTGACAGAGTCGGGCCCGATTATCGATATTGTTCGTTCCAAGCATCCGTGCCAGCTTTTGGAGGAGATAATTCTCCTCGTTGGTACAGTGTGGCGCACCGAAGAACCCCATTGCGTCGGGGCCGTACCGGTCGAGCGTAGCTTCGATCCCGTCGACGATCCGTTCATAGGCTTCGTCCCACGACGCTGGCCGAAGTTTTCCTTCATCTCGGAGTAGTGGTTGCGTAAGCCGATCTTCCGCGTCGACATCGAGTGCGCCGATGCCCTTTCGGCAGAGCCGACCGTTCGGATTCATTGGACCCGAAACACCGTCAGCACGTGATCCGTCACCGGCTTCCAACCGACAGCCGACCGCACAGAGTGGACAGACTGTCGAGTGGTCGAGAGCGTCGTCGTTGGTGGTCACTGTTCAGGATCGGTCCCTAATGCGCCGTCCTTTGGCCTTCAGGAAGCTGACGAGGTATCCGAGGCCGAACCGAACGTCCCGATTTAACATCGCCGACAACGACCCCATCAGGCCAATCGGCTCGGAGTCCCGCTGGGCATCGCCGATTGCGCCGAAGAACTCGTTCATACCGCGGGCGGCATCCTCGTCGATCTCCAGCACCGAGAGCGTCTTTGCCGTCTCGACGAGGTCGTCGAGGTGGCCCTCGCGTTGGAGTTCCAGTACAGTCTCGAGGACGGCGACGAGTTCTGACCCGTTGTCTTCGAGCAGTGTCGACAGCTCCTCGATTTCTTCGGGCGAGAGCGATTCGGAGACCGAGGCAGCGACGGTCACGAGGTCTTCGAGGTGGCCCTCGCGCTGGAATGTGAGGATGACGTCGAGCGACTCCGAAAGCGTGTCGGCGTTCTCACCTAACTCGTCTGCGAGCTCCGCTGCGCCGTCCGTCGAGAGGCCGTCAGCGGCGGCGACGAGGTTAGCTGCCGAGTCCGTGACGTGGCCGACCTCTTCGTCGTCGGCACTTGCGATCACGAGGATCGCGGTTGTGATCGCGTCCGCGAGTTCGTCGCTTTGCTCGATCGCTGCGGCGATGTCGTCACCGTGGGTTGCGAGGGCGTCCTTAACGGCCGCTTCGCCGTTGCTCTCGGGACGTTCTTTCCGCGCTCCGTTGGTCGCTGACTCGGGGTAGGACGACTGTGGCTTTGCCATCTCAGTCGTCCCCCGTTGTCTCGACCGCTTCAGTTCCAGTTCGGTCGATATCGTCTTCGACGGCCGCGATCCTCACGGCTGAAACCTTAAATTCCGGCGTCGATGCGGCCGGATCGAGGCGGTCTTCGTCGGTCAGGCGGTTCACGGCGCTCTCGGCGAAGTGGATCGGAACAAAGAGGTTCTCGGGGCCGACGCGGTCGGTCACCTGCGCGGGGACAGTCGTTTCGCCGCGTCGGGATTCGATCCGAACCGGATCACCGTTCTCGATTCCGTACTCGGTAGCGGTCTTCGGGTTGATTTCGACGAAGTCACTCCGGTTGTACTGCATAATGCCCTCTTCGCGGTGGGTCATCGTTCCGGTGTGATACTGATACAGGACGCGGCCGGTAGTGAGCGTGAACGGGTACTCATCGTCCGGCGTCTCCGCAGGTTCGCTGTATCCGACAGCGTGGAGGTGTGCCATTCCGTCCTCGGTATCAAATTCCTCCGTATAGAGACGCTTTGTACCGGGATGGTCTTCGTCCCAGCATGGCCACTGAAGGCCGCCCTCAGCTTCGACGCGCTCGTGAGTGACGCCACCATACAGCGGTGTGAGCGAGTTAATTTCGTCCATAATCTCGGCCGCCGAGTCGTAGTCCCACTCGCGTCCCATTCGGTTTGCGAGGGCTTGGAGAATCTGCCAGTCCGGCCGGGATTTGCCTTTCGGTTCCATCACCTCGTTGACCTTCTGAACCGTGCGGTCTGTGTTCGTAAACGTCCCTGTCTTCTCGACAAACGAACAAGCGGGGAGGACGACGTCGGCGTATTGTGCAGTCTCGGTCATGAAGAGATCTTGGACCACGAGGAAGTCGAGATCCTCGAGAACTTCTTCGGCATGGTTCACCCCGGGCTCTGAGAGCGCTGCGTTCTCACCGATAATATACATCCCACGGACGTTATCGTCGTCAGCTTCGAGGAACATTTGGGTGGTGTAGTAGCCGTACTCCGGTGAGATTTCGCAGTCCCAAGCGTCCTCGAACTTGGCACGGACTTCGTCGTCGGCAATATCCTGATACCCCGGGAAACTGTCCGGGAGCGGTCCCATATCGCCGCCCCCACCTTGGACGTTATTCTGGCCGCGGAACGGCGAGACCCCCGCACCGGGCGTTCCGAGATTGCCAGTGATCGCTGCGAGGTTTGCCATCGCCATTACGTTCTCGGTGCCGTGTGAGTGCTCGGTGAGTCCGAGCGTCCACCCGAATATACACCGGTTTGCCTCGGCGATCGTCTCCGCGGCGGAAGCGATCGCTTCGGGGCGGACACCCGTTATCTCCGCAACGCGCTCCGATGTGAACTCCTGGACTGTCTCCGTGACGTCCTCGAAACCAGTGGTCCGTTCCTGAACGAACTCTTCGTCGTAGAGGTCATTGTTGATGATGTAACGCGTGATCCCATTGATCCAAACGGCGTCGTATCCGGGTTTGATTTGGGTGTACTGCGTTGCGTACTCGGCGATCTGGATCTCCCGCGGATCGAACACGATCAAATCGCCGCCGTCTCTCACGTTCTGTTTGATCCGCGTTGCGAGGACGGGGTGGGCCTCGGTGGTGTTCGACCCAGTCAGCAGGATGCAGTCGGCGAGTTCGAGATCGTCAGTGCTGATTGACGCCGCCCCGTATCCGTAGGTTTTCGCCAGCCCAGCGACCGTCGAGGAGTGACACAAGCGATTGCAGTTGTCGACACTATTGGTGCCGAGCACCTGTCGGGCGAACTTGCCCATCAGGTAGTTATCCTCATTCGTCGCCTTCGAGGAGGCGATAACCGAAAGTGTCTCGCCGCCGTGTTCGTCGCGGATACTGCCGAGTCCTTCGGCGACCCTCGAGAGCGCTACGTCCCACGTCGCCTCGCGGAACTCGCCGGATTCGTCACGGACCAGTGGCGCGGTCAGCCGGTCGTCGGAGTTTACGAAATCGTAGCTAAACTTCCCTTTCACACATGTCGAGATTCCGTTGACGGGTGCGTCCTCCTCGTCGGTCGGACGCGCTGCGAGGACCGCTTCGCCGTCGGTGTAGAGATCGAACCGACAACCGACCGCACAGTAGCCACAGGTGGTGTCTTCGACGTTCAGTTCCTCCAGCCGTTTGTCACCAATCGACTGCGCGATCTCGAACAGTTTGCCTTCGGGAAGTGTCTCGGCGGCGACACCCTCGGCGACGTGTTCGACGTTCTCTATTGCCTGGTTCTTAGCTTGCTGCATATATCCCGCGACACCGTCGAGGTCATCGTTCACAACCAGTCACCTCCGCTCTGGTCGTCGCTCCATGTATCGCTCGATATGCCGTCATCAGTCGGAGAGTCGATCATTTCAGTCGTGGGTGTCTCGGGCGTGTGTTCGGTGCGCTTCTTCGGCGTCATCGGTCCCTTCGACGTTCCAGTGCTCTCGTCGGTCTTCCCAACGCTGTTCTTCTGTGTGAAGCCGGGGAGGGGGATCGTCGTTGCGTCCTCGATCCCTTTCTCAACGAGGGAGCCAGTCGGACAGACGGTCACGCAGTGTCCACATGAGACACAGGTTGACTCCTCCATCGTCTCTGCGTCGCTCTGGAACCCGATTCGGGTGTCTTGTCCAGAGCCCTCCATGCGGAGGACACCTTCGACCTGCACATCGTTGCAAGCTTCGACACAGCGGTTACAGAGGATGCACTTGTTGCGGTCGATCTGGATGAACGACGAGGAGTCGTCGATCGGCTCGTATTCGTCGCGGTCGTCGAGGACGCCGTACCGTGGTTCTTCGACGTCTTGTTCGATAGCCGCGTCCTGCAGTTCACACCGCCCGTTCTTCCCACAGGTTGTACATCGAAGATTGTGATCTGACAGGACGAGATCGAGGTTAACGTCTCGAGCTTCGGCGGCATCGGCTGCGCCGGTCTGAACGGTGAGGCCGTCCTCGGCCGGGAAGCTACACGCCGGTACGACGCCGTGTTCATCAGTCTCCACCATACAAGTTCGGCATTCACTTCGTGGACCGATCTCTTGGCGATCGTAGCTACATAATGCTGGAACGTAATCGTCAGTCTCGACCGCCTTGATCGCATCTAGAAGCGTTGCACCGGCCGCCACGTCGATGGTAGCTCCGTCGACGGTCACGGTCGCCACGTCGGTACTCCCAACTGGGGGATCCGTCGCCGTTCCGGGCGCGATTTCCTCTGTCAGCGGCGGTGCATCGATCTGTTGTGGGTTTTCCGAACTCATAGGTTAGGCCTCCAGCGGCTCGAGACAGGTCCCCGCGGGACAGCGACCCTCCGCGTGCGCCTCGAACTCCGATGGGAACGCTTCGATGGCGGTCCGGGCGGGTCGACCTGCCCGCTCACCGAACACGCAGATGCTTGAAGTAGCCATCACACGTTCCAGTTCCGCAATGGCTCGAGCGTCGAACTCGCTGTCGTAGACGTTCCGAAGCAACGACGCCAACTGCGACGTTCCCTCTCGACATGGCACGCATCGGCCGCAGTTCTCCTCGGCGGCGAAGCTTGCACGCTGGCCGACGAACTCGACCAGACACCGGGCGTCAGAGAGGACATCGACGATTCCATCGGTTCCGAGGTTGGCGTTATTGAGGGCTTCTACTCCAATCTCGACATCAAGGTCACGGGTGATCCCGCCGAATCGCCCGCCGACGCAAGCGGCCTTGAACGATCCATCAACACCGACAGTCTCGACCAGTTCCGACAGCGTCTGTGTCTCCGAGAGTTCGACCGTCGCGACGGAGTCGACATCGCCACGGACGGTCATCACGCGCGTTTGTTCGTCAATGCCCTCACGCAGACCCACGGCGAGGTGTGCAAGCGTCCGCGGCGTATGAACGAGCGTCGGCCGACCGTCGAGCCCCACGCGTTCAGGTCCTGGAGGCCGGAGACGAGCTTCCAGTCGGTGGTTTCCTTCTATGGCTTCGATCGCCATCGTCGGCTCGGCTGCCCGGTACTCCTTGGGACCGGTGACGACCTCCATCGGGGCCGCGGGATCCGGGTAGGTGTCGACTGCTGAACTAACTGTCTTGACCGCATTCTCGTCCTCCGACGACGCGTAGACGATGATTCGGTCGGCGGCGACGGTGCTCGCAAGAACCGACGCGCCGTCAAGGACCTCGAACGGCGCGCTGGCAAGCAAAAGCGTGTCAGCGGGTGATCCGTGTCCATTCACCACGACAACCGGATCGCCATCCGTCGCGCGGGCTGTTCGCCACGTCTCGGCGAGGGGGTCGTCCTGACACAGATCACCCCACCCGCGACCGTTCAGGGAGTTGCCGACCTTCAATACCGTTTCCGCATCACTCGGAGCGAACCCGCCGACGGCCTCGTGGTCTGCGACGCTCGTCGGACGTCGCCAGCTGCATGCCCCGAGCACGCGTCGATCGCCAGTTCGCAGTCCCGGTAACGGTGCGGTCGGCAACCGGTTTCGATCCGGAGCGTGCGAAACGACGGCATCTGGGTCTGCACCATCGACATCCCCAGTTTCCTCGACGCTTGCTGTGATCGACTTGAGATCGACTGTCGAACAGTGTGTGTAAAGCGCAGTCCGGCCCGCGGCAGTTACTGTGATAAGCGGTTCGAGTGCGGGCACTCCAGTTGGGCCGACGGTGACGATAGAACCGTCGAAGCCAGCGGTGGACAGAGAGGGATCTCTGTCTGGATCGCCGGCAGCGACCCGGATAACTAGATGATCGTCTGTTGTGATGGCTGTCATTTGCTTTGTCCTCGGTTGCCCATTGTCGTTCCGTATGATAAATCACTGGGGTGTGAGGAGTTTCTGTTAATCGATTTCGGTTTCATACACAGACATAGCACATAAACGATTTGGATGTTATAACTGGTATCGACATCCATGTGAGATGGATTATTATATGGAAGCGTAGACACTGTCTAGTTTCGCACCTCCGTTGACATTTGTTACTTGAGTTATTGATACGGTCGTTGTGTGTTGTAGTAGTGTACAAATTATTCAAGGAATTCTCTGACACTCACACAACCGTCCACCCACGAGAAACATCATCTCGAAGAGATCGTGTTTCTCGATCAATCGATGCAGGAATGCAGCGGCTGAATCAGTGCCTCGTCGTCCGAATACTGCGACATCAAGAATTAGTCGCGAATCTAGGTCTATTGCATCGTATACCGAAGACCAGTTGCCGGTAATCTTGACAGCGGTTCCATCAATGGCGACCTGCGACAGCGAAGCCGTCCGCAGAACGCTTCGCGTTCTGCTGTCGAGGCGAATCTTCGATTCGCCGACCGTTGGAGCGCAAAGCGCTCCAAGAGGCCGCACGAGCGCTTCGCTCTCGTGGACGTCGGCGGGTCGCGTCCGCTGTCAGCCAGCCGATGAACCTGTTCCAAACTGCTCCGTGAGAGCCTCAACGCCTGATTCAGCGAGAATCGTGTTGTCTCTCGAAGCGAACAACTGGTCTGATGGAGGCGGACGGCGAACACTCTGATGCAACCGCCGTCCACTCGTTCTCCCAAGTTTCCCCTAAATCTGTCTCATAGCTCGCAATGAGCAGGTCTGCGAGCAGTGGTCCAAACAAACTCTGCGACCTGCTCATTTCTCAACTTGACCTAACTAGACGGTGCCGCTTTCGGACTGCCCTCACTCGAGTAGGGATTGGGCTGTCTGGTCAACTATACGGAACAAAACCACATCGAAAAGTGGCTTCATACCCTCAAAATCGCGTCGGGCAGAGGTAGGTGCGCCGAGACTTGCGCGTAACCAGTCTCGACCATCAATCGCGTGCTCTGGGGCGGCTTGATGGGCGGTCTCGCGTCGCTGCTCATCGTCGGCGGCGGCCTCGACGCGTTGCGCTCCTCGGCTATCATCACCGGCGGACCGTTTGCCGTCATCGGCGCCTTAGCTATCGTCGGGATGTGTCTGGAGTTCCAGCGTATCCGTCCGGTCTTGCAGACGAACACCGACGATCAGTCCGCCGAAATCGACGAACAGTCGCCGCCCGTGTTTGCGACGAACACGGACGACGACGACTAACATCGCCGCCTTCGCTGGCCGATCCGTGTTCTCTAAACCTCGTATATCGGCCTTCAGGTGCCGTTCGCGGCACTCTGTTCGATCTGCTCTGCGACTACTGACCTCGGTGGTCCAACCGTTGGCCTGTTGTTAGAACCGATTATCGACGTGAGCCAACAAACCCGGCTAATCCCACTCACAGGTGCGCTGAAACGGTAGACAAGGCTCGAGCGCGCGATGTAGGTCGTTGAAGGTGCTGTGGCGGCGTCCGTCGCGGCAGTCCTGAACCCTGAACTCGACGTTCGGGGCGGGACTGCCATGCCGCTACTCGGCGGCGGGAACCTCGACATGACAATGGTCCAGACGGCCCTCGTCCACGCTCTCACCGACCGAAAACAGATCCTTTGACTGTGCGTGCGGCGTAACGATGCCCCGGGTAGGATGAAACAGATCTCCGGAATGATCGTGAACTCTTCCGGGTCGAAACGAGCGGTGCCGGACACGCTGCGTCCACCATTCGGGCGATCGGATCCGAGGGAGACACGGTCGAAGACGTGAATCGAAAGTGGGGGTGAACGTACAATTAGTGGACGGTCCACTGCGAAAAGGGGCGCTTCCCTAATTTTTGACAGAATATGTTTGGTAATAACAGCTCCGGTGGGTTTATATCTTATCACGGAACGCTAGGAGATAGAATCGTCGCATGCTAACTCGAGACACGAGCGCCGCGCAAGCGGAGAGAACAGGAGTCGAGGACGTGCGAGGGGAGAACAGTGTCGCGAGATCGTTCGAATTCACGCCGACGCACACAGCGCACGATCAGGACAACTGACTTCGTATGGGTAACTCTAATCCTGACGGTCGCTTCGCGCGGTTCGCGAACGAGCTCGACGTCCCCGTGTTTCTCGTCGGGTTCCTCACAGCGCTGGTAGCAGTCGTTGCCTTCGCTCTGATGCCGGACGCCGCCGCCAGCGCCGTCAAGCGTGTAAACTCGTTAGTGGAGGCAAAAGTCGGCTGGATGTACCTCCTCGCGATGTTCTTCGTCGTGGCGTTCGCGCTCTTCCTGGTGTTCGGTCCGTGGGGGAACGTCAAGCTCGGCAAGCCGGACGAGGAGCCACAGTACAGTTTCGTGTCGTACTTCGCGATGCTGTACTCGGCCGGAATCGGTGCAGGGATCGTGTTCTGGGGCCCAGCGGAGGCGATCTTCCACTACGACACGGTTCCGCCGCTCGTCGGCGCCAAGTCCCAGACGGCCAACGCAGCGGTCGGTGCCGTCCAGTACACGTTCTTCCACTGGGGGCTTTCTGCGTGGGCCGCGTACGCTATCATGTCGCTTCCCATAGCGTTCTACACGTACCGGCACGACGCGCCCATGCGCGTCTCGACGGTGCTCACTCCGTTCTTGGGCATCGACAACCTGGACAGCGTCTGGGCGAAACTGGTCGACATCCTCGCGGTGTTCGCCACCCTCGGCGGTATCGCGACGACGCTCGGGTTCGTCGGGAGTCAGTTCCTTACCGGTATCGAGTACACTACCGGGGTATCGGTCGGTGACGCCGGGACGATTCTGGCGATCGTCGGCCTGACGGTCGCGTTTACGCTGTCAGTAACGGTGGGTATCGAGAAGGGAGTCCGTCGGGTGTCCCGGTTCAACATGGGACTATTCGTGGTAGTCATGCTTCTGACGTTCGTGCTGGGCCCGTCAGCGTACATCATGTCGGTCACGACGGAAGCACTCGGACAGTATATCAATCAGTTCGTTGCGATGAGTTTCTTCATGAACGCGGGCAACGGTTCGAGCTGGGTCGGTAACTGGACCATCTTCTACTGGGCCTGGTGGTTCTCCTGGACGCCGTTCGTTGGGCTGTTCATCGCCCGCGTTTCGCGGGGCCGTACGATCCGTCAGGTAGTCGTCACCGGCGTCTTGGCGTCGACGGCGGTGACGATCCCCTGGTTTGGGATCATGGGTAGCATCGCGATCTCGGAACAATCGACCAACGCGGCGGATATCCTGGAGGTCATCTCCGAGTACGGCGTCGCCGGCTCCGGGTACCCGCTGTTCGGAGCATTACCCGCCGGCGACGTACTGAACCTCCTTTTCCTGCTGCTGATCACGACGTTCTTTATCACATCGGCGGACTCCTCGACGCTGGCGCTGGGAATGCTCACGACCGGCGGCGAACTCGAGCCGTCCACGATCAACCGCGTGATCTGGGGCGCCCTGGTCGGGGCGCTGGCGTCCCTGCTGATGGTCGTCGGCGGCGTCGACGCGCTTCAGGCGGCGTCGATTATCACCGGCGGTCCCTTCGCCGTCATCACCATCCTCGCGGTGGTGGCGATCAGCTATCCCTGTCACGATATCTACCCGGTGTTCTTCGACACTGATCGTTCGGATTCCGCGTCGAATCGGTCCACGAGACTCGACGCTTCAGGGGGGACAGCAGCTCGAGAGTCGGATGATGATTGATCACCCTCGGACTGCTGTGCCCCGCTTCTCGCGGTTGTACCGGGATTCACAGAAACACGCCTGACGACGAGAGCGGTAGTGCCGAGAGGCACGATTAGCCGAAATCGAGAGTCGGCCGTCCGGTCGCGGCGACGGGAACGCATCGGTACATCAGTGCAGACGACGTCGCCCCGGTTCTCCTTCTCGTTGCACGACTATCTGTCCTCACTGACGGTGCCGCCTGTTCACCTCACTCCGCTACCGACGGCGGGACACGATAATCTGGACTGCACGGCGGCAAACAGCGTCGCGCAGTTCGGTCAGAGCGTCCGTCGCTCGAGGCGGCAGGCTCGAGTCATCGTGGACACGATGTGCCTCGAACGCAGTCCGGAGTCACGGGTGGTTGGTGATCGTCTCCTCTCTCGAAAAGACCGACCGTAACGGCGTTACTGGTCGAACCGCGTGAAAAGAGCAGCGCGTACTTGCGGGTATTCGAGGGACGATACCCTCTCGCTACCCGTAGATGGGAAACTCCTGGCAGAGGTGTTCGACCGTCGAGGCGGCTCGGTCGTGAACGTCTTCGTCCTCGGGATTGTCGAGCACGTCCACGATGAGGTCGGCGACGGTCTTCATCTCTTTTTCTCCGAATCCTCGGGTCGTGAGCGCCGGCGTGCCGACGCGGATCCCGCTGGTCACCATGGGCGACCGCGTCTCGCCGGGGACGGTGTTCTTATTGACGATGATGCCGACGTCGGACAGTAGCTCTTCGGCCTCCTCTCCCGTGATGTCGGGGTGAGAGTCGCGGAGGTCGACGAGCATGAGATGCTTGTCCGTTCCACCGCTCACCAGCGAGAGGCCTCGGTCGTCGAACTCGTCGGCGAGCGTATTCGCGTTAGCTATGGTCTGGACGGCGTAGGACTGGAACTCGTCGGTCTCGGCTTCTGCGAACCCTGCGGCCTTGCCGGCCACGCTGTGCATCAGCGGCCCGCCCTGCGCGCCGGGAAACACCGCGGAGTCGACGTCGTCCGCGAACTCCTCGTCGCACATGATGATGCCGCCGCGGCCGGCGCGGATCGTCTTGTGCGTGCTTCCGGTGACGAACTCCGCGTGTTCGACTGGCGACTCGTGAACGCCGGCCGCGATGAGGCCGGTCACGTGAGCGATGTCCGCGAGGTGGTAGGCGTCGACCGCGTCCGCGATATCGCCGATACGGTCGTACTCGAACTCGCGGGGATACGCCGAGGAGCCGCTAACGACGATGTCCGGGTCGAACTCGCGCGCGTGGCTCTCGAGTTCGTCGTAATCGATGTACCCCGTCTCGGGATCGACCTCGTACTGTTCGACGTCGTAGAGCTGTCCCGAGAAGTTGACGTTGTGGCCGTGCGAGAGGTGGCCGCCGTGTGACAGCGACAGCGAGAGGATCTTGTCGCCCGGTTCGAGCACGGAGAAGTACACGCCCATGTTGGCCTGCGTGCCGCTGTGGGGTTGTACGTTGACGTGGTCGACCCCGAACAGTTCCTTCGCGCGTTCGATAGCGAGCTCCTCCACCGTATCGACGTGTTGGCAGCCGCCGTAGTATCTCCCGCCGGGATACCCCTCGGCGTACTTGTTCGTGAGGACGCTCCCCTGTGCTTCGAGCACGGCTTTCGAGACGTGATTCTCGGAGGCGATCATCCCCAGCGTCGATTCCTGCCGTTCACGCTCGAGGTCGATGGCCTCGGCCGTATTCGGATCTATCTGCTCGAGCGATTGTTTGAACGCCATATCTAGACGTCGATTATGGACGGTAAGTATCTTGCGTGCAGCGGATATTCAACCTCAAAAAATAATATATCTGACGTTATATGCTGGTAAACTCGCGCACTACCTGGCTTTAAGAGACAGGAGCGGATATCGGTGTCTATGAAGCGCACAATCAGTACCGACGATGCTCCGGCAGCCGTAGGCGCGTACAGCCAGGCAACGACGAACGGTGAGCTGCTTTTCACCGCGGGTCAGCTCCCGCTGACGACCGACGGCGAACTCCTCGACGATGCCTCGGTCGACGAACAGACTCGACGATGTCTCGAAAACGTCAGCGCGATTCTCCAGTCCGAAGGGGGATCGATGGACGACGTCCTCAAGACGACCGTGTTCCTCGACGATATCGACGACTTCGACGAGTTCAACCAGGCGTACAGCGAGTTCTTCGACGAAGAGCCGCCCGCCAGAAGCGCCGTCGAGGTCGGCCGCGTTCCCAAAGGCGCCGCAGTCGAAATCGAGGCGCTCGCGGTAGTCGAGTAATCCCAGTCGACTACAGTAGCCACTGACAGTCATTGCACGCCTGATCGCGGGATGGCTCCGCGATCAGTATGTAACTCGTTTCAGTGGCTACTATCGGTGCGATCGCTTGTCCGTAGCATGTATGGAGATTTCACCGCAATCACTCGGTCGAGCTTCGGTTCGACTCCGGTACATCAGTCGTAGCTCGGTTTTACCGATACCCCTTTTTCCCCTGGCAGTATATGCTCGTCTATGTGCCAATACTGTAGCTACCGGTACCACGACGGCTGGACGCAGTTATTACAGTACGACGACGTGTACCAGAATACCATCGGTACAGAGTCGGAGGCGACGTACGGGTTCCACGAATCGTGGGACGAACTTCGAGAGGACGTCGGCTACGGCGCGTCCTGACGGATCGACTCGGCTGACGTTTCCCATCCGAGTTCCGAGCGTACGCGGCGATCTCCGTCGTCAGTCACGCCGGCCGTGCCCGCCGAGAAAAATCGGGCTGACTCCCCGACCAGACGCGAGACGAGGCCGTACAGGGGAATCCGTCGAACGAACCGGCAGACCGAGTCTTGGCGATACGACCGGCGAGAGGTTCGCTAATCAGCGTTCGTTTTCCGCTCGTGCGATCGAGAGCGCCCGAATCGGGCGGTGGGTCGGCGACTTCGTGACAGCCCCGACACAAGATATTCGCTCGAACCGAAGCAGTCGACGAGCGAGACGCCCGCGACGATCAGTCGTCGCTGGCGGCGGTGCTGCCGTCGCTATCGACTCCGGCGTCGGGCGCCCGCAACACGTCCGGATCGGCGTTCGGTCCGAGCGGCTCGGCGCGGACGCTCGAGACCTTGTACTCGGGAATTCCCGTGTGCGGATCGAAGTTCTCCTGGGTGAGCTTGTTGACCGCGCCGGCGGCGAAGTGCATCGGAATGAACAACGTTCCCTCGCCGACGCGATCGGTTACGTTCGCCTTGACGACGATTTCTCCGCGGCGGGACTCGACCCGGACGTACTCGCCGTCGGCGACGCCGAGTTCGTCGGCCGTCGACGGGTTGACCTCGACGAAGCTCTCGCCGACGTGGCTCATGAGCCCCTCGACGCGCCGGGTGATCTGGCCGGTGTGCCAGTGGTAGAGGACCCGCCCGGAGGTGAGCGTGAGCGGATACTCTTCGTCGGGCAGCTCGCCGGGGTGTCCACCGTCCGCGGGCACGAACCGCGCCATCCCGTCGTCGAAGTTGAACTCCCCGTCCTCGTAATCGTAGAGGTACGGCGTTCCGGGGTGGTCTTCGTCCCAGCAGGGCCACTGGAGCCCGTGCTCGTCGCCCGACTCAAGGCGATCGTAGCTGACGCCACCGTAGATCGGGACCAGGTCGCTGATCTCGTCCATGATCTCCCGCGGATGGTCGTAGTCCCAGGTATACCCGAGCCGGTTGGCCAGGTCCTGGGTGATCTCCCAGTCCTGACGCGCCGCCCCGGGCGGCGTCGCAGTTGGCCGCACCCGCTGGATGCGGCGCTCGGTGTTGGTGAACGTGCCGTGTTTCTCCGGCGACGTCGCTGCGGGAAGAATCACGTCCGCGTGAGTCGCCGTCTCCGTCATGAAGATATCTTGGACGACGAGGAACTCCAGTTTCTCGAGCGCCGCTTCGGCGTGCTGGATGTCGGGTTCGGACAGCGCGGGGTTTTCCCCGACGACGTACATTCCCCGCAGGTTACCTTCGTGGGCCTCCGAGAGCATCTCCGGCACCTTGAGCCCCGGCTCCTCGGGCGGGCGCTCGCCCCACGCTTCTTCGAACTTCTCGGCGACCTCGGGTTCCGCTGGGTCCTGATAGCCCGGAAGGCTTCCGGGAAGCGTCCCCATGTCACCACCGCCGCCCTGCACGTTGTTCTGCCCCCGGAAGGGTGAGAGTCCGGCGCCGGGCTTGCCGACCTGGCCGAGCGCGAGGGCGAGATCGGCCATCGCGAGGAGGTTCTGCGTACCGTGGCTGGACTGGGTCATTCCCATCGCCCAGCCGAAGACGACGGTCTCGGCGTCGGCGAGCGTCTTGGCGGCGGACTTCAGCTCTTCGGGCGGAACGCCCGCCAGTTCTTCGACTTTCTCGGGCGTGAACGCCTGTACCTTCTCCTCGACCTTCTCGAACCCCTTCGTGTTGCGCTCGATGAACGCCTCGTCGTGGAGGTCGTTCTCGATAATGTACCGGATGAGACCGTTGAGCCAGGCGACGTCGTACCCGGGTCTGGTCCGCGTGTACTGGTCGGCGTGCTCTGCGATGCCGACTTCACGGGGGTCGAAGACGACCAGGTCGGCCCCGTCTCGGACGTTTTGCTTGATGCGGGTCGCCAGAACCGGGTGCGACTCCGTCGTGTTCGACCCGGTGATGAGGTAGGCGTCGGCCTCGCCGATGTCCTCGTTGATGCGGTTGGTCATGGCGCCGTACCCGAGGGTCTGTTGCAGCGCTGCCACCGTCGTCGAGTGACAGAGCCGCGCACAGTTGTCGATGTTTTTCGTCCCGAGGACCTGTCGGGCGAACTTCTGGACGAGATACGCCTCCTCGTTGCTCCCCTTCGAGGACGCGAGACAGCCGACGGCGTCGACGCCGTGTTCGTCCTGGATCGCGCGCAGCCCGCTCGCGACGCGATCAAGCGCCTCGTCCCAGGACGCCGTCTCGAACTCGCCGTCCTCGTTGCGCACGAGCGGTTCCGTGATCCGCTCGTCGCTGTTGGCGAACTCGTGGCCGAACTTCCCTTTCACGCAGGTCGAGAAGTTGTTAGCGGGCGCCTTCGCGGGGTCTTCGACGGGTTGGACACCGATCGCGTCACCGTCTCTGCCCCACATCTCGAACCGACAGCCGACAGCACAGAACCCGCACGTCGTCTCTTCCTTGTCGATCTTGCCGAGGCGGTAGTCGCTCACGGTCGACGCAACGTCGAACAATCTCCCCTCGGGGAGCACCTTCGTCGCGATGTTCTCGGCGGTGTGTTCGCCCGCCAACATGGCTTTGTGACCGTACTCGGTGGCGAGGTCCATCGCACGGCGCCTGCTCTGTGACATAAACCGTGCGACGCCGCTTCGATCGTCCGGACTCACGCTGGGGCCGGCTCCGATCCGGCTCTCTCCGCCGGGGTCGGGCGAGCGATTCGGTGCCGTCGTGTCGTCGAGCGTTTCGACTTCCTCGTGCTCGATAACCGTCCCGATGGAGTTACGCTGAGTGAATCCTGGAAGCGGAAGCGTCGCAGCGCCGCCGATGTCCTTCTCCGTCAACGCGCCCGTCGGGCAGACGGTCGCGCAGTGACCGCAGGAGACGCAGTCGGAGTCGGCCATCGTCTCGGCGTCGGACTGGAAGCCGATGCGCGTGTCCTCGCCGTGACCCTCGATACGGAGCACGCCCTCGACCTGCACGTCGTTACAGCCCTCGACACACCGGTTACAGAGGATGCACTTGTTCCGGTCGATCTGGATGAACGACGAGGTGTCGTCGAGCGGTTCGTACTCGTCGCGGTCGCCGAAGACGCCGTAGCGCGGATGGTCGACGCCCTCGCTGATCGCGGTGTCCTGTAGTTCGCAGCGGCCGTTGCCGTTGCAGGTCGTACAGCGGAGGTTGTGATTCGAGAGGACCAGATCGAGGTTGACGCTGCGGCTCTCCTCGGCGTCGGGGGTGTCTGTCTCCACGGTGAGCCCTTCCTCGGCCGGGAACGAACACGAGGGAACGAGGCCGTGTTCGTCGGTCTCGACCATGCAGGTCCGGCACTCGCTGCGCGGCCCGATCTCGCCGCTGCAGTCGCCGTCACGGTCGTAGTAACAGAGCGCGGGGACGTCGGCGTCGTCATCAACGCCGTCCGCGCCGGGATCGACACGAACCGTCTCGTCGTCGACGGTCTGCATCGCGTCGATAATGGTCGACCCGGGTGGAGCAGTCACCGGTTTGCCGTTGATCGTCACCGTCGTCGGCTCGTCGCTGCGGGTGCCGGCCTCGGGATCGTTCGCGGTCCCTGTCTCGAACGTGGCGGAGACCGGCGTATTCGGTTGCGAGTCTTCGATATCGGGAACGCCCGGAAGTGTGTCGTCAGTGCTCATAGTTTCTCAGTACAGGTGCCGCTGGGACAGCGACCGTCGGCGTGTGCGCGGAACTCCGGTTCGAACTCGTCGAGCGCGGTCGTCACGGGGCGGGGCGCGTGAGCGCCGATCTGGCAGTTGCTCGATCGTGTCATCACTCGACCCAGCTCGCGGATCGTGTCGGTCTCGAGCGATCCCTGATAGACGTCTCGCAGCAGTTCGGTGAGCTGTTTCGTCCCTTCGCGGCCGGGCACGCAGCGGCCGCTGTTTTCGGTGGACGCGAATCGGGCGCGCTCGCCGACGTCGGCGACCACGCACCGGTCGTCGTTCAGCAGTTCGACCACGCCGTCGGTCCCGAGACCGGCCGCAGCGAGCGACTGTGCGGTCGGAGCGACGTCGAGGCTTCGCGTAACGCCGCCGAGAACGCCGCCGACGCAGGCCATCTTGAACGAGCCCGTCAGTTCGACGGCGTCTCGTACCACCGAAAGGCTACTGTCTGACGGGAGTTCGATGGTCGCCGGATCGGCGACGTCGCCGGCGACGGTGATTAGCCGGGTTCCCGGATCGGCGGCGTCCGCGTCGAACGCGTCCGGATCGCGAATCGCCCGCCGTACCTGTGCGAACGTCCGCGGCGTGTGGATGACCGTCGGCCGTCCGTAGAGACCGTGCGTGGCGGGTGACGGCGGCTGGAGACGCGGTTCGATGCGGTCGGCGCCTTCCATCGCCTCGAGCGCGGCCGTCGGGGCGCCGGCGCGGTACTCGTCGGGACCGGCCACCAGCTGCGGAACGATCGGCAGTTCGCCCGCGACTGCCTCGATCGCTTCGCGGAGGTGTTGATGCAGGTGGCTATCCTCCTCGTTCAGGTAGACGACGGCGTCGTCGGCACCCACGTACTCGGCGACGGCGGCTATCCCGTCGAGGACGGCTATCGGCGCTCCCCCGAGCAGCACTTCGTCCGCTCGCTGTTCGTCGCGCGTCTCGTTCGCATTGGCGACCACGACTGGGTCTCCGTCCGCGTCCCGCGCGGTCTCCCACGCGTCGGCGACGGGGCCATCGGCGGCGGCGTCGCCGCGCCCCCGACCGAGGAGTCCGGTATCGGTCACCGCCTCGGCGGCTCGGTCAGACGAGACGATCGGCCACTCGTTCGGATCGAGCGGATCGACCCATCCACACCGGGCGAGCACCGACCGCTGACCGACCGAGAGCGGGCCCGTGTTCGGGATCGGGAGCGACGTCGTCTCGGGCCCGTGTTCGACGACCGCATCAGCGTCATCCGCCGGGATGAGTCCGTCTTCCAGCGTGTCGACGACGTCTCGTGCGGTCGACGGCTCCGGTTTGGCGAAGAACGCCGTCCGGCCCTCGCGCGTCGCCATCACGAGCGGTTCGCTCCCCAGCACACCGACCGGCCCCGTGCGGACCACCGGTATCGAATCGGCTTCGTCTCGCATCGCCGTCACAATCTGTTCGTCACCGTTCGCCGCTACGTCGGTCGCGACACGGACGAGCGGTGAGCGATCAGCGGTACTTGCGCCTCGTTCCATTGGTTATACCGTTGAATCGCAGGGATAAAAACTCTCATGACCGAATTACTATACTTATTTTTTACGTGATGTCAGGATTAAACCCATGGCCGACATTGTGGGTGCATCACAATCGGGTTGTTGGTGGTCCCTGTTACAGATCCTTCTCCCGTACCCGCTCACAGCCAATCTGGTTTCAACGGATCGACGCAAGTCGGCCCCCGCCAATCATTCACTTAGATTATCAAAGAAGTGAGGAATCTCTGAACTACTATTAGGTATGATGACGAACCCCCGATTCCAGAAAGCCAAAACGGAAGCTGCGGCGGCAGTCTCCGGTAACGATCCCCGTTCGGTGTACACCGGTATTGTCCACGAGAACGGCGGCCACGAGTACTATTTCGGCACCGATACCGAGGAAACAACGAACTTCGGGAAGCCACAGCGGTTCAGTTCGGTATGCTGGTGCGCGTACTCACCGACCGTTCCGACAGCCCTGTCGAGGAGATAACCGATTCCGCAGCCGAGTGCGCCGAGCAAACGGAACTTCGGTGAGCGCTTGACAGCCGAAATTTCGTGACTGAATCCGCTCGCTCCACGCGGCCACACGCTGTTCCGTGGTGCAGACTACAAAATGTAACAATACCAATAATATCTGCTTCTCCAATACTTTATTCTTCTATCGATAAATAAGAAATCTATTTCACCAATATATTTTAGTGCAATACGGAGGTACGTAATTGCAATGCCGGACAATACCTCCTGTTCGACTGCAGCCCCGGGACCGGATCCCACCGATATCGAATCAATAGCAGCGGATACCGCGCTCGAGGCTCTGTCGAACGAGCGCCGTCGGTGCGTGCTTCGATGCCTGCTACCGGTCGACAACCCGATGGCGTTAGCGGACCTGGCAGATGAAGTCGCCGCTTTGGAGAACGACACTGGGACGACCGATGTCTCGAAAGCGGACGCGAAAGACGTCTACGTGTCGCTCTATCACGCAGACGTTCCGAAACTAGCAGCCGCGGATATCGTCGAGTACGATCAGGTCCAGAACACAGTCACGCTAACACGGAACGCTGCGGAGCTACGTCCGCTTCTGGACGTTGCCGACGACTGGCCGCCGTAGGTACCAAACGACCGGCTTCGTCCGGACTGGTGCCGGACGAGCGCCGAAACGGTTCGGTCGCGACTGCTGGCCGAGACGGTCCGGCGTCCCGACGGAGCAGTGGCCGTCGTGACACTCATTTCCGTTCTATGGGTTGCTCGGCCAGCGGCGTCTCGTCGTCGACGACCTCGTCCAACCCGAGACGATCGACCGTCTCGCGGGCCGGTCGACCGTCGGCTCCCCATCCCCGCTCCGCGTAATAGGCCTCGAGCATCGCTTCGAAGCGGTCCTCGTCGACCGCCTGCCCGTCGTTCGGCCCCGACTCCAGTGGTTTCCGGAGCGCGATCGGTAGTTCGTCGTCCGCTCGAGCGATCCCTTCGCGAACGTTGAACAACCGGGTGAGCGTCCAGATGCGCTCCCCGATCGTCTGCAGGTCTCCGTCGGTGTCCAACCCCACGGCGTCCAGCCACTCGGCGCCGAGATCCTCGAAGACGTCGCCGACGAAGTCGTCGACGATCAGGCACCAGAGAATCGATCGCTGGTCCTGTTCAGTTGCGACGGCGCGGGCGGCCCGCCCCGGACTCCAGTTCTCGAAGATCTCTCGCTCGATCGGGATCGCTCGTCGGTGGCAGGCGCCGCGATCGCTTGTGGCATAGGCCAGCGCCATGCTTTCGGCGCCCCGGGGATCGTACGCGGGCAGTTCCATCGCTTTGACCGTCGGGACGAAATCGTCGCCGCCGAACCGCTCGGCCGCCGCGTCGACTCCCTCCGCCAGTGTGTCTCCGAGCGTCGTCTCTCGAGTCGCGATGTCGCGGAGCAGTGATCGCGCGTCGTCGGGATCACCGAACGTAAACGAGTGATCCAGTAGGCCCGCCTCGCTGGCACGGACGGCCCACGCGACGGTGTTTCCGGCGCTGATCAGATCGAGACCGAATCGGTCACACGTCGCCCCGAGTTCCGCCACGGCGTCGAAATCGTCGATGCCCAGACCCGCGCCGAGCGTCATCGCCGTCGCACCGCAGGGAACGCTCTCGCCCGCGTCAGTCTCGACGCGGTACCCACCGGGATCTTCGTCGTCCGGGTGCTCCCGCTCTCGCGCCAGTTCGCGGACGGCGGCGATGCCGATATCGTCTGCGCCCTCGAACTGCCCGTCTCGCCATCCGCGCGTCGGGAGGACGCCGGTCTCGTTGGCGAAGTCGACCGTTTCGAGGGTACCGCTCGCTTGCAGCCACTTCCCGGTGTCTGATTCGCGATAGCGTTCCGCGTACCGTTCGCGCAGCTTCTCGAGGCCCGACGGGGGATCTCCCCAGGCGACGACGGCCTTGAGTCGCTTGGCACCCATCACGGCGCCCGCGCCGCCCCGACCGGCGTGGTGGTCGCCGGCGTCGGACGAAATGGTCGCGTAGGCGACCTGATTCTCCCCGGCGGGACCGACGCAGGCGACCGCGGCGTCGGAAAAATGCTCGTCAGTGGTGACGGTATCTGCTCCCCAGGTCTCGGCCGATTCGATATCCACGTCTCCGTCCGCCACGACGAGTCGGACTGGCTCTGACGCCCGGCCGGTGACGAGGACGCCGCCAGCATCGTGTAACGCGCCCGCGAGCACTGCCGGGAACGTCCCTCCGGCGTACGAGTCGAGGAAGACCCCGGTCAGCGGGGACTTCGTGATCGCCGCGTAGCGACTCTCTCCCGGAAGGAGTCCCGAGACCGGGCCGATCATGAACAGCAGGACGTTGTTCGGCTCGAGCGGATCGGTATCGGCGTCGAGTTCCTCGTAGAGGTACCGCGCTCCGAGCCCCTTGCCGCCGACGTAGCGTCGTCGCCACTCGTCCGGGACGGAAACGCGGTCTACCGACTCCGCCGAGAGATCCACGCGGAGGAGTCGGTCGGGCGCGCGAAGGTTCATTGGTTTGACGTATCCCCTTGCGGTGTAAAAAGGTATCTCGTCTCCGAACGTACAGCACCGCGCGGACGACCGTGTCTGCTTGCGGACCCCAATCGCCGGCGGCCGTTCGACGCGCTTCGGCGAACTGGACAAGACGGGTACCGACCTTGCTGAGGACTCCTCTGATACGTTGCGTCGTGAATCGGGCTCCCACTGTCACTGACGAACTCGCAGTCAACTGCCGGGCGGACTGAGGGTCCCCGATCGAGGTGTGAATATACTATCCTGTTTTGCTGACGATGGTCTCCCTGATCGCACGACAGAGCGTCGCTCCCATCGAGAGAAAATGAAAAGTCGGACGCGAGATCGCGTTGCGCCGTCGAGTGCGCTCCTTTTAATCGAGGAGCGGTTCCTCGCGAACGGTGGCGTCGTACCGTTCGCCCTCGTACTGGATCTCGAGTTCGGTCCCGGGTTCCGCGTACTCCGGCGGGAGGTACGTGTAGACGACGCAGGCGCCGACCGTGTACCCGTACTCGGCGCTGTGTACGTAGCCGATCGGTTCGTCACCGTCGAAGATCGGCCGGTGGGGGAGGATCGTCGCCGCTTCGTCGTCGAGGGTCAGGCACGCGACCTTGTGGTCGATGTTGTTCCCCTCGGCCGCTTCGACGACCGCCTCCTTCCCGATGAAGTCGGTCTCCAGGTCGACGGCCCATCCGAGATCCGTCTCGTAGGGGTTGTGCTCGGTGTGGAGGTCCTCGCCCCACAGCCGGAAGCCCTTCTCGATGCGCAGCGCGTTCAGCGCACCATTCCCATACGGGCGAATGTCGTACTCTTCGCCGGCCTCCATGAGATGCTCCCAGAGCCGCTCGCCGTACTCGGCGGGCGTGTACAGCTCCCAGCCGAGTTCGCCGGCGTAGGACACCCGGAGCGCGGTGACTGGCACGTTCTTGACGAAGAACTGCTGACTCGTGAAGAACGGGAACGCCTCGTCGGAGAGGTCCACGTCCGTCACCTCGGAGAGTACCTTCCGCGCGTTCGGACCGGTACAGACCATCGCCGCCAGGCTTGAGGTGACGTCGTTGACGACCACGTCCTCGGGAGACTGTTCGCGGACCCACGCGACGTGGTTGTTTCCGACCTCGCGACCCGTCGTCAGCAGGAGGTAGCGGTCGTCGTCGACGCGCGTGACGGTGATGTCCGCGCGGACGCCACCGTCCTCGTTACACATGAGCGTGTACCGGACGTCGCCGATGTCGATGTCCATGTCGTTCGTACAGAGGCGCTGGACGAAGTCTCCGGCGTCGCTCCCGACGACCTCCATCTTGTTGAACGACGTCATGTCGTGGAGGCCGACCTTGTTGCGGACGTGGAGCGCCTCCGCGCCCTCGATGGGCGACCAGTACTTGCCCTCCCAGCCCTCACGGTCCGGGATCTGCTCGCCGTACTCGGCGAGCAGGTCGGCGTTGGACTCGAACCACTGCGGTTCCTCCCACCCGGCTTCGGCCCACAGCTCGGCGTCGAGTTCCTTGTGGCTGTGGTACATCGGCGTGCGGCGGATGTCGCGCTGATGATCCGTCCAGACCCACTTCGGGTGCATGATGTTGTAGACGATGCGGTACTCCTCGCCGCCGATGTCTCGCGCGAAGTCCCAGCTGCCTTCGTGGGCGTCGAACCGATTGACGTTGCAGTGCCGGAGATCGATCGGTCCGTCGGAGAGGCGGGGGACACCGTTTTCCATCCACTCGGCGAGCGCCTTGCCGGCGCCGCCGGCGTGAGTGACCCAGATGGCGGCCGCGGTCCAGAGACCGTCGTACTTCTGGACCGGCCCCATCACCGGCAGGCCGTTAGGGGACTCCGCGAACATCCCGTTGTACTTGTGTTCGAGTTCCTTCCCCTCCGTGGCGGGCAGCAGTTCGTCGCTGGCCTGGCGGGGCGCCTTGTCCGGCCGGTCCGGGTGCGTCGCGTTGTTCATGTGGTACTCGGTGAACTCGTGGACCGAGCCCTGTTCGGCGTCTTCCTCGTTGCCGCCGAGCTCTCGCGGGTCGGGTACGACGGGTTCGTGGTTGTACGACCCGATCCCGTAGGAGTCTCCGTGCGTCCGGAAGTACATCGCGTTGTCCTGATCGCGGAGGATCGGCCGGTCGGGGCCCGCGAGCAGGCGGTCAGTCTTCTCGCCGGAGACGTCCTTGTAATTCTCGTACAGCGGGTGATCGCTGACGTCGATCTGGTTGTCGGCGAGTTCCTCGAGCGGCTCGGTCATCGTGTATTGGTGCTCGACCGGCGTCACCGGGAGGTGAACGTCGAGTTTCTCGCCCAGTTGACGCGCCCAGATGTTCGTTGCGATGACGACTTCGTTACACTCGATAGTCCCGTTTTCGGTGATAACCGAGCTGATCGACCCGTTCTCGGTCTCGATGTCTTCGGTGCGGGTATGCGGAACGAACTTCGCTCCCCGGTCCATGGCTTCTCTGGCGAGGGCAGCGCAGGCGACGACGCCGGACACCTGGCCGTCGGTCGGCGAGTAGTAGCCACCCTGGATCACGTCGCTGTCGACGAGCGGCAGCTTTTCTTCTACTTCCTCGGGCGACAGGATCTCCGGATTCGGGAGTCCCCAGGATTCGGCATACTCAACGCGGCGCTGGAGGAAGTCCATCCGCTCATCGCTGCGTGCAACTTCGATACCGCCGACTTCCTTGTAGGCCTGGACCCCGTTGTCGTCCTCCAGGTCCGAGTACACGTTACGGCTGTGCTTGGCGAACTTCGAGAGGATCTTCGACTCGGAAGTCTGGAACATGATCCCCGGCGCGTGGCTGGAAGACCCGCCAGTGGTTGGCATCGGTCCCTGATCGACGACGACGACATCGTCTCGGCCGAGTTCAGTGAGCTGGTACGCCAGGTTGCACCCGACGATACCGGCACCGACAATAACAGTGTCTGCTTGGTCCGGCAAGCTGTCGTCTGCGTTCATAATTGTACACTCCGTGGTGCCAGTCGAGTACAAATATAATTATCGCTCACCCATATCTTCACCAAAACGTGGTCGAAGAATTATAATTAGAGTTTCGAGGTGGCTGCGGATAACTGTGATATCACTGTTATCCTACGGTACCATCGCGAGCGGCGACGCTTAATTTCGTGTGTGGACACGCCAACGGCCGTCAGAGATGTCAGAGATATCGACGAAGTCACGGAGAAGCACAAAATGAAATTCAAATACTATTTTTGGCGATAGTAACGCTGAATCGCGGGGTGGCGGCTTCCCTTTGCAGCTACCCGAATCAATCAAGCGAACCCTAGTTATCTGCACACAGAGTCTCTTGCAGGGCATAATTCTCCATTAGTTTCCCGAAATCATACCACATGCCAAGGAAATAATAGCAACTTATTTCACGCCAACTCCTTATCGTTCTCTTGCATGGTAGAGTCCATTCCGCTGGAGACAGCGAAACAGCTGATAGAAGCGGCAGAAGAGAAAGCGGACGAGATCGATAATCCGATGGTGATCACGGTTGCAAACAGCGAGGGGAACCTCATCGCCCAGCACCGCATGGACGGCGGCTGGCTGGCCTCTGTGAGCATCTCGCGTAACAAGGCGTACACGTCGGCTGCCCTGGAGATGCCGACACACGAACTGGCGGAGCCCTCCGAACCGGGCAACTCCCTGTACGGTCTCCAGACGACCGACGACGACCAGATCGTCATCTTCGGCGGCGGCTATCCGCTCGAGCGAGACGGCGAGGTCGTCGGCGCGATTGGCGTCTCTGGCGGCGCCGTGAGCCAGGACCGCGAGGTCGCCGAAGCTGGCGTCGAACGATGGAACGAACTCATCAAAGAGGAAGCGGCCACGGCAGACGACTGATCGACGAAAGACTCGAGACACTCATCGGTACGCAACTGGAACTGAAGCGCCATCTCAGGCGGTGACGATCACAGACGACGGGGGAGTACAAATAGCGCTCTCCCGTCGATGCTACCGGGGGTAGATGAGTACGTTCCCGAAAACGTCTCGACCATCAGAACGGTGTGAGTGACGGTGTCACGATTGACGAGATAGCGCTGTTCTGAGACGCCTTCCTGATGATCGCCCGGAACGTATCGACTGGTCACGGGCTGGAATCAAGAATACGCTTCCATCTCTGTGGACCGTGTTCCGTCCGCTCGTCCACACCCCCGAATTCTCACTGGTTTATATTGATGTTCAGTATCACAGGTGAACTGTTTTTTATAGGTGTGTCATTTGTGGCCTTGTATGACACAGTGGGACGAATCACAAACGCAGGCAGTGAGTTCAGATATCACGGAGAAATCGAACGCGTTACCGGCGAAGTATTTCACTGACCCGGAAATCTTTGAGATGGAGAAAGAGAAGGTGTTCGGCCAGTACTGGGTGTACGCCGGCCACGCCAACTGTATCGAGGAATCTGGCCAGTACTTCACGCGNCACCTCTGGACGTACGACCTCGAGGGCGAGCTCAAAAGCACGCCCAAGAGCTTCGACGAAGCCGGTCTGAACCCCGACCTCGAGGACGAGGAGGTCCAGGAGTTCGACGCCGAAGAGAACGCCCTGAACGATGTGCACGTCGACACCATCGGTCCGCTGATCTTCGTCAATCTGAGCGAGGATCCGATGCCGCTGGCCGAGCAGGCCGGCGTAATGAAAGACCGCCTCGAGGCGCTGCCCCTCGGGGAGTACGAACACGCCACCCGAATCGTCTCGGAAGTCGAGTGCAACTGGAAGGTGTTCGCGAGCAACTACTCGGAGTGCGACCACTGCCAGGCCAACCACCAGGACTGGATTAAAGGCATCTCGCTCAACGACTCCGAACTCGAGGTCAACGACTACCACTGGGTGCTCCACTACACGCACGCTCAGGACGTCGACGACGAGATGCGGATCCACGACGAGCACGAAGCGCAGTTCCACTACTTCTGGCCGAACTTCACGGTCAACATGTACGGNGGCTACGGTACCTACATCATCGACCCGATCGACACCGACCGCTTCCAGCTCATCGCGGACTACTACTTCCGCGACAGCGACCTCTCCGACGAAGAGCGGGAGTTCGTTCGCACCAGCCGCCAGCTCCAAGAAGAAGACTTCGAACTGGTCGAACGCCAGTGGGAAGGCCTCAGAACGGGCGCGCTCGCTCAGGCCCAGCTGGGACCCAACGAACACACCGTCCACCGCTTCCACNCTCAGAACGGGCGCGCTCGCTCAGGCCCAGCTGGGACCCAACGAACACACCGTCCACCGCTTCCACCAACTCGCCCAGGAAGCCTACGACTCGTGATCGCATCGCTCACCGACCAGCACTCGCTAGCACCCGAAACGGAATCCGAAATTCGACACCTATGAGCACGCAAGATCAGGCACCGTACGTCGCGTCCTGTCCGGAGTGCGACGTCGATCTACGAACCGAGACACCGAACGAGATCGTCGAGTTCTACCGCCGTCACTATCGCGTGACGGGACACGACGTGGAGTTCGAACGCGCACAGTTGGAGTTAGACGAGGACGTCACGAGCGACGATCTCAAGGACGTCGTCTGGCAGCTCCAAGAGCAGTACGAGAACGGCGTCCCGATCGGCGTCGTCGCGGCGGTGATGTCCGACCGCGGACTATCGATCGGCGNGGCAGCTCCAAGAGCAGTACGAGAACGGCGTCCCGATCGGCGTCGTCGCGGCGGTGATGTCCGACCGCGGACTATCGATCGGCGAGACGTTAGATGAGATCCACGACGTACGGATGACCGGCGGTCTATACGAACCGCAGGACGACCACCTCGGTGCGTTCTGACCAACCGTTTTCGTTCGTCCCCAGCCCACTGACTCGCATTTGATTCGAAACGCCGGACGGCTCCCGCTCACCGCCGTCGCTCGTCGCGACGGTTACTCCTCGCGATCGGTCGCGTCCGTCTCGGGCCACTTCTCGTCGGGATCGATCGGTTCCACCGCGCGAACGAGTTCGTCTTCGGTGTAGTCGCGGTCCTCGAGTCGCATGCTCCGGATCCGCCACTGGCGGCTCAGTTCCGGTTCGCTCTCGGGCCCGACTCGCCCGCCGTGGGTTCTGAAGAACGCTCCACCGCGACCGAGGCGCTTCCCCTCGTAGGTGTGCTGGTCGAAGACGGCGTCGTACGTCCCGCCGGGCTCGAGTTCGTCGACGGGATGGTCGTAGCGGGGCTCGCGGCCCTCCTCGCGTGCGGCAGCGCGTTCGTCGGAGAGTTCGCCGAAGTAATCGTCGGCGTGTGCGGCCTCGCGCGACGACGGCGCTCGAGCGGCCGCCAGGGCCGCGTGGACCGCACAGAGCCGCCCGCGCCAGGACTCCTCGGACCAGCGTTCGCGGGCCAGTTCCTCGTAGCGAGCCACCGTGAGCGCGACTTCGTGTCCGGCGCGCAGGTCCTCGACGACGTAGAGGTTGATTCGGTCCCAGAAGTTCCAGGCGTAGCCCGAACGGACCAGTTCCCACGCGGCCCACGCCGCGACCTCCTCGTCGGATCGCCGAACCGCCTTCTGGAGGAGACTCGAGACGACGTACCGATTCGCCCCGGACTTGGTCGCATTCTCACCGAGTTCGTCGCCGAAGTCGTCGCGCTCGGGGCCGGAGTCGGAATCGTCGTCGGTCGCGTCCGTCTCGTCGGTCCGGAGCTCGCCTTCGGTGCCGAACGTGGCCTGTTTCCTGTCGTCCATACTCGATTCTCGCTCCCGTCGACGGAAATAGCTGACTGCTCCGATCGACGGGCGGGCGAATCACGCCGACTGACCGTACCCGAGACCGGGATCGTCACTCCGCTCCGAGAGAGGGGTGGTACCCACACTGCTCGCAGAGCCGTTCAACTCGAACTCCCGGAAACCGGTCGCGGTTCGGCTACGTGACGTGTCTGTCGGTGCGCTAACGGTAATGGTGGTTCGTGAGACTGCCCACTGTATGGGACGTCTGATACTGCTCGCGTTAGTAACGATGATCGCGTGGGGCCTGTGGGCGGTCGTCGCCGGGCTCGCAACGGACTCCATCCTTCCGGAGACGGCGATGGGACTCTCCTACGCGGCGGGGACGCTCGTCGTCGCGGCGATTATCGCGGTCGTCTTTCTGGGAGAACCCTTGCAGATGACTGATACCGCGGGAATCCTCCTGGCCGGTATCGCTATCGCGTTGGTCGCGAACTGGTCGAGCTCGCGGACGAGTCGAGCGGATCGCGTTCGCTCGCGAAACACATCGTGATCGGTTCGTTACTGCTTGAGTTCGCGAACGCCGTAAAGCAGTCACCGGTCTCCGGTCGCGGTCTCGATGACGCCTCGCTTCCTCCTTCGAACCGAACCGACGCGCTAGTCATCGTCGTCCTGCCCCTGTGGGAGGGAGGAATCGGTGTTCGCGGACGTGATCAACGTGTCCTCGTTCGCCAGCGTGGACTCTTCCCGATAGTATTCGCGAGCGGTGACGTAACTCGCGTAGGCGATCGCCAGGAGGAAGAGCGTGAACGGGAGCGCGAGCACCGTGGGGAACGCTTGCATCGCATCGAACACGGGGAGCTCCAGCGTCATCACGCCGAGGAAGGAGAGCAGAACTCCCCACCACGCCCGGTTTCGAGCGTTCGGCTCCTCCGTGCCGAGCGTTATCGAGGAGAGGATGTACACGGCCGAGTCCAGAGACGTCACGACGTAGCCGGCGATCACCAAGATGAGCAACACTCCCAGCAGGGGTGCGAGCGGCGTGAGAGTGACCGCAGTCGCGATCGAGGCGGGGATACCGCCGCTGGCAAACGCGTCACTGACCGGCCCGACGTATCCCGGCGCGAGCACCCAGCCGCCGACGATGGAGTGCTGTATCCAGAGCAACATGCCGGGAATAACGACCAGGCAGACGAACGTCTCGCGGATGGTTCGACCCTTCGACACACGGGCGACGAAACTGCCGACGAACAGGCCCCACGCGGCCCACCACGCCCACCAGAAACTCGTCCATTGTTGGGGCCAATTGCCCGCAGCCGTCGGAGCGGAGTACAGCGAGAGGCGGAACATGTTGTTCAGCCACACGCCGCCGGCGTCGAGTCCGAGGTTGATCGTAAAGAGCGTCGGTCCGACCGCGAGGAGCAGCGCGAACGTGACCAACATGAGGACGACGGTAATTCGAGCGGCGTTTCGAATTCCGCTTCGCAGCCCCAACCAGACGTCTCCGAGGAAGACCAGTCCGAGGACGCCGAACAGCCCGTACGTGAACAGCGTCGGGGGAACGCCAAACACCGTATCTAGGAGGGCGGCGAACACCTGCGCGGAGAACCCGATAGCCGCCGCGACGCCGCCGATAATGGCGATCAGCGCCGCCAAGTCGACGGTCCAGTAGAGGAGCTTGTACCGGTCGTCGTCGAGGAACACCTTCAGCATCGAACTGAACTTGTACGAGTCCGTGCCGCGCGTGTAGATGATCAGTCCGAACGCCAACGCGAACGGCGGATACCACATGGCGAGTCCCGGGAAGACCTCGTGGATGAACATGAACGCGAGCGCGAGCGCTTCGATCGAGGCCCCCGTGACCGGAAGCGGCTCCGGAGGCGGACTGTTCACGATGGAGATGGGCTCGCCAACCCCCCAAATGATGATCGAGCCGCTGTACCCGACCGTGAACACCATGGCGAGCCACGAGAACAGATCGAACTCCGGCTCGGCGTCCTGTCCGCCGATCCGAATGTGACCGTATCGTGAGAAGACCATGTACGTCGAGAAGACGAGCAGTACCATCCCGAGTAACATGAACCACCAACCGAAGTAGGTCAACACCCATCCGAAGGCCTCGTTGAACGTATCGTTGAGGACCTGTGGACTCCGGATACCGATCGCTGCTAACGCCAGCAACGCCCCTCCCGTGATGAAGAACAGGAGTTTCTCACCGGTGTCTGCGCTTTCCAGGCCGAATACGTGCCAGAAGTTCATTGTTTTTCGATGATGGAACTACGCGTCTCCGTAATCGATCCCCAGTCCGATGCGTGACTCATGTTATGTATTACCAGTGCATCTGCTATCCCAACGGAACGGTACTTATACTTTTCGGACATGTCGACGATTCGGTCGAAACATTCGGAACGGACATCGAAACGAGAACCGTCGTCGCACACGATTTCGGCGAGAACGACGGAGAATTCGGTCCCGTGAACCATCTCTCGTATTCGGGATCGCTCGAGCGCGGCCGTATCGTTCCCACCTCTCCGAATCCTCCCGTCAGAGTTCCGGCTCGTCGAGATTGACGTAGACCGATTTCGTCTGCTGGTAGTGGTCGAGCACCTCCGTTCCCAGGTCTTTTCCGATACCCGACTCCTTGAAGCCGCCGTACGGAGCCTGCGGCAGGATCGGACCGTACTCGTTGACGTACACGAGCCCCGCTTCGATGTCCGCCGCCGCGTTGTGGACGACGGACGTCCGCTCGGTCGCGATGCCGGCCGCGAGTCCGAACTCGGTGTCGTTCGCGAGTTCGATCGCCTCGTCGTAGCTGGAGAACGTGTTGATCGTCTGTACGGGCCCGAAGATTTCCTCTCGAGCGATACGCATGTCGTTTTCTACGTCATCGAACACCGTCGGTTCGACGAACCAGCCGTCCCGGAGGTCGGAATCGTCCGGCGGTCCACCGCCCGTAAGCAGGGTCGCACCGTCGCTCTCGCCGGCGGCGATGTACTCCGTGACCGTCTCGTACTGGGACTCGGTAGTGAGCGGCCCCATCGTCGTCTCCTCGTCGAGCGGATCGCCGAGCGTGTAGGACTCGGCCTTCTCGACGAACCGGTCGACGAACTCCTCGTGGACGCTCTCGTGAACGATCGCTCGAGAGAACGCGTCGCAGATCTCCCCCGTGCTGTAAAAGATCCCGTCGGCGACGGCGGAAACCGCCTTCTCTAAGTCGGCGTCGGGAAACACGATAAACGGCGACTTCCCGCCGAGCTCCAACGTGACCGGAGCGACGTTTTCGGCGGCCGCCTGCATCACTCGCTGGCCGACGCCGACGCTGCCGGTGAACGAGATTTTGCGGACGCGATCGTGTTCCGTCAGTGCGCCGCCGACCGCCGATCCGGTCCCGGTGACGACGTTAAGCACGCCGTCCGGGAAGATGCCCTCGGACAGTTCGGCGATGCGAATCGTCGTCAGCGGGGCCTCGACCGACGGCTTCAGCACGGTCGCGTTCCCCGTCCCGAGCGCGGGCCCGAGCTTCCACGCGGCCGCCCAGATCGGGAAGTTCCACGGCGTGATCTGTCCGACCACGCCGTAGGGCTCCTTCCGCGTGTAGAGGTGCAGATCCTCGGACGTCGACACCTGTCTCCCGTCCTGACTCTGGCCCTGGCAGATCGAGGCGTAGTATTCCAGAGTTCCGATCGCCCCTTCGACCTCTCCTCGAGCCTGCGACATCGGTTTCCCGGTGTCTACGCACTCCAGGAACGCCAGTTCGTCGACGTGATCGCGGAGCACGTCGATCCACTCGAACATGCGCCGAGATCGCTCGGCAGGGGTCGTCTCCGACCACTCCTCGTCGAACGCGCTCCACGCGGCGTCGACCGCCGTATCGACCTCCGTCGGACCGCAGCGCGGAATCGCGGTGATCGGTTCATCGACGACGGGATCGACGGTCTCGACGACCGCGTCGGTCTCGTATCGAGCCCCGTCGATCCACGAATCGAACGCGCTGATATCCTCGACTCGGTCCCTCGCTTCCGCGTGATTCTCCCGTAACTGGCCGCTAACGTTCTCTGATGCCATTTCCAGGAAGTGGTTTGTTACCATCCTTCATATATCTTAGTATAGGCCCATCGACGCTAGAGCTTCGAGTTCGAAAACCGGAACGGCGAACGAAACTCCCTGCGACACCGTTCCCGATGATCGACGAGACTACCGCTGACCGACGTCCGCGACGGAGGGGTGAGGCCGACACAGTCGCGTCCGTTCGGAACTGTTCGTCTCTTCCGTCGAAACCGACGCACCACCGGTCGTCCGTCGCTCCCTTCGAGTCTCCGGGTCCGCGCGTTCACCGTCCGCCAGAAGGCGGCGGAAACGGGACCACTCCGGCGGTATCGGAAAAGGACGTGCTCGGCCGAGTCGACGGTGACCGGGGTCAACTCCCTCGATCGGCTGCGTTTCGCGATCCGCGACGATCAGTACGCGTCCCGAGCGATGTCCAAGAGGTCGTCGGCGTCCGCGTCTCGGGGGTTGTCGTGGATCTCGATCGTGTCCAACGACTTCTCCGCGATCGCGGGGAGATCGTCCTCCGCGACGCCGAGTTCGCGGAGGCTCGAGGGGAGGTCGACCCTGTCGATGAGGTCCTCCACGGCGTCCACCGCTTCCATCGCGGCCGCCTCGTCGAATAACCCGGACACGTCCACGTCCATCGCTTCGGCGACTTCGGCGTATCGTCCGGGAACGGCTTCGATGTTGTATCGCATCACTGCGGGCGTGTACGCGGCGATGGCCTCACCGTGTGGAATTTCGGGATACATTCCGCCGGTCGTTTCGGCCAGGGAGTGGATCGCTCCGAACCCGGCGAAGTTCTCGCAGATTCCCGCCACGTGAGAGCCGAACATCATCTGCTCGCGCGCCGCCATCTCACCGTCCTCGTAGGCGGCGGGGAGGTGCTCCGAGACGAGTCCCATCACGTGTTTGGTCAGCGGTTCGACGAGGGGCGGGCGGGCGGACGACACGTGATTCTCGAGCGCGTGGGAGAAGGCGTCGAAGCCGGTTGCCGCAGTCTGTCTCGGCGGTAGCGTCTCCGTCAGGGCGGGATCGACCAGCGATATTTCGGCGCCCAGGTACGGTCCGCCCGGGTACAGCGGCGATTGGCCGAGGGCCATCTTGAACTCGCGTTCTTCGTCGGTGATAACGGCCCAGTAGTCGACCTCGCTGCCGGTTCCGGCGGTCGTCGGTACCGTCACCAGCGGAAGGGGGTGGTTCTCGATCGGTTCCTCCATCACCTCTTCGGCCGACGTCACTTCGTAATCGGCGATCTCTCCCGGGTTGGTCGCCATCAGCGACGCTCCCTTTCCGACGTCGATCGAACTTCCGCCGCCGACGGAGACGATGAAGTCACACCCCTCGCTCTCCAACAGTTCGGTCGCTTCGTCGACCATTCCGGCCGTCGGGTTGGGCTCGACGCCGTCGTAGGTAGCGTACTCGATGCCTTCGGCAGTGAGCGACGTTCGGATCCCGTCGACCAGGCCGGCGTCGAGGATTCCCTGATCCGTGACGATCAGCGCCTTCTCCCAGCCCTGCGAATCGACGATCGATCCGATGTTCTCGCTGGATCCGTTCCCGAATTCGACCCAGATCGGGAAGGTGAGCGTGTAGTCGCCAAGGCTCATTGGTGCTCACCCTCGCGTTTCGCGTCGAGAATGCCGGGTGATTCCGTAGCCGTACTATCTATGGACGCCTCTCGATCCGCATGGGTGTCTTTCTCTCGCATTCCAACCGAGGATTCCATATTCCAGTATATAACTCTTAGTGTCAGGTCACACCCGCCGCGGTTTCGCGAACGCCGTGTCCGTGCCCGTGTGACCGGTTGGGCCCCGATCGCGGTGGATCGGTCCGCCGTCCGCACTACTCGGACCTCTGCTCGCTCGAGGAGGAACTCTCGGCTCCGTCCTTCTCGTTAGCCATCCATACAATCGATGTCTGGTAACTGAACAGTAACCGTTCTGATGAGTTTCGAATGTGGAAACGGACCTCGAGTATCGTCGATCATCGACTTCGCAAGCCGGTCGTCTTGGGAGAGGGACCGCGCTCGATCCGCCGGAGAACGCCGACGCCGCTTCGACGCGCCACGTCGGTCCGCTACGGACCGTCACTTCGGTCGTTCACCAACCGTCGTTCGAACGATTCGACGGTCCGCTCGAGCACCGGGACGATATTCTGCTCGATCACCTCGTCGGTAATGCGATAGCTCGGTCCCGAGACGCTCATGGCACCGATGGGAGGACTGTCCGTTCGGTCGACCGCCATCCCGACGCCGCGCAATCCGTCGGTAAATTCCTCGTCGTCGATCGCGTATCCCCGATCGTCGACGCGCTCGAGTTCCTCGACGAAGGCCTGTCGATCGGTGATCGTGTTATCCGTGTTCGCCGGTAGTCCCCATCGGTCGAGGATCGCTTCGGTACGATCCCGGGGCAATTCGGCGAGAATCGCTTTCCCGGATGCGGTAGCGTGCATGTGGTAATACGTCCCCATTCGAGCACGGTAGCGGTTCGAATCGCTCTTGTCCGGGTATTTCACCCACTTGTGGTACGATTCCGAGATCGTGACGACGCGCCCGTGGTCCTCGATCACGAAATCGACCTCTTCGTCGGTCGCGTCCGTCAGCTCTCTTACAGCGTCGTCCGCGAACTGGTAACCCACCTTTCGGCTCCGAGCGTGTTCGCCCAGGTCGAGGAACTTCGGACCGATGTGGTATTCGTCGCCCTCTCTCACCAAATAGCCGCATTCGTACAGGGTGATCACGTGCTTGTATACCGTACTTTTGGCGAGCGATAGATCCTCGGCGAGCTGGGAGAGGTTCGCGCCGCCGCGGTCCCGTATTCGATCGATTAGCGCCAGCGAGCGGGCGGGCGTTTTCAATGTCGGATTCTTCGGTTGGCCCGTCATATGTGATGTCAATTCATGCCACACTAATTAAGCATTTCGCAAATCGAAACACTAGTTCGAATTTCGCTTCTCAGAACAACCACGGCGGATCTGGGACTCTCATCTCGCCATTTCGCCGATCCACAATATTTAGAGAATGATACCATTCGTATCTTCGAAACCGTCCGTCCGCCGTCCGTTCGCAGTTGGCGATCTGACGTCACGATCGCCCGAAAGCACCCTGATAACACCTACGTGTGGAATGACTCTCGGTCCCGAGACTGCTCGCCACTCACAGCGTCGAATCGAGCTCGCGGAGCGGGCGAACGGTCGGCGGACGACACTGCACTCTTCTCCCGGGTTCCGTTTTCGATCCATCAATCGGCCTCCTATTCGGTCGTCTCTCCCGTCCGACTACGGTACGTCGACTCACTTCGCCTGGCCTATTACGATCGTACTACTGTAATCAGCTGCGTTTACGCCCGCTGTCTCAGTGTCGAGACCGATTACACGCGGGCCGACCGAAACCCGATCGGTAGCTCGACGTTCGAACGATTCGCTCGTTCTCATCGGTCGACGGACCTACTCCCTCTCATCGGTGCGGTGGGCTATTATCTTCCGCTGACTCCCGACATCGCCTACCGAACTGTAGCGGCCGAAAGCGGTCTCCGAGGTCGTGGTAGCCTGCTAGCCGCGGCGAATTGCGACACCGGAACTGCGATCCCACCGTCCGCTTTTACGCATTCGAAACGTACGGGTGATACTACGTCGTTCACTCGTGATCGTACGCATCCGGCGGTAGTTCTATTTCCGCCTCTTTCACACCGAAGTCGTAGTTCCGTTCGAAACCGTAGTCCAGAGAGATCGTGCCCCATCCACGAACGGTACGATTTCTAAGGTTTTGTGTTTCGCGATTTCGTTTCGCGAGACTCTCGCGCAAATACGGCGGTACCGATCGGACACGACGGGGCGGCACGTGCCCCAGTGATCGCACATCGGCGTGGATCGTTCGTACGGTTCGACCATCGTCTGTTCGCAGTTCGAACATCGCATCCCACGTCTTGTGCCAACGTAGCATGTGAGACGCTTGGGGTACTAAATGACGGATCGATATACCGGACCGTTGATAGCAGTAAACGCGACGCTCTGGGACTAACAGACGCGTGGGTTAGTCTCCGATGGAGATCTGCGAACAGTTCGTTGACGAGGCCGGCCGCGACAGGTCGAGGCAGACGTCGACCTCACTGTAACCTCGGTGGCTTCGGTAACTGCGTCATCATTCTGATCGTGGATACCCTTAAAGACAGGAACGGATCGATCCGTTTTCCTGATCTTCCGCTCGGTCCCGCCGGCGCGGCACCGGTTCAGTATACTGACGATTCGGCCCCTATCGTGTTCGACTTCTCGTTGTCGGGTATCGAAGCGCTTCAAGCGCGTAAAGCGACGAGCCGCTGGCTCGAGACGGTCGAATCGATGTCGCAGCGTGATCCGCTAGCCGGATCTGGAGACCGGACATATAATGGGATTCTATATAACTGGTTAACGCTTTTTCGTAATGCCCTCAATTGTGCTACTGTATGACGCAATGGAACCAAAGCCAGACCGAGGCAGTGAGCGCAGACATCACGGAGAAGACGAACGCGTTGCCGGCCCGGTACTTCACCGACGACGACGTCTTCGAGATGGAAAAAGAGAAGATATTCGGGCAGTACTGGGTCTACGCCGGCCACGCTAACAGCATCAGTGAGCCCGGCCAATACTTCACGCGGACCATCGGCGGCCGCGACCTAATCGTCGCTCGAGACGACGACGGTGACGTCCGCGCCGTGGAGAACTTCTCCGCTCGCGACGGTAACGCGCTCCTCGAGGACGTGCCGATGACCGATCCCGGACACGTCGATCCGGACGCGCTCGCCGATGCGGAGTCGGTGCACGTCGACAGCATCGGCCCGCTGATCTTCGTCAACCTGCGCGAGGATCCGATGCCGCTGGCCGAGCAGGCCGGCGTGATGAAAGACCGCCTCGAGGCGTTGCCCCTCGAGGAGTACGAACTCGCCACCCGGATCAGTTCAGAGGTCGAGTGCAACTGGAAGGTGTTCGCGAGCAATTACTCGGAGTGCGACCACTGCCAGGCCAACCACCAGGACTGGATCAAGGGCATCTCGCTCAACGACTCCGAACTCGAAGTCAACGACTACCACTGGGTGCTCCACTACACGCACGCCCAGGACGTCGACGACGAGATGCGGATCCACGACGAGCACGAAGCGCAGTTCCACTACTTCTGGCCGAACTTCACGGTCAACATGTACGGTACCNGAGATGCGGATCCACGACGAGCACGAAGCGCAGTTCCACTACTTCTGGCCGAACTTCACGGTCAACATGTACGGTACCGCCGACGGCTACGGCACCTACATTATCGACCCGATCGATACCGATCGCTTCAGGCTGATCGCGGACTACTACTTCCGCGACAGCGAGCTCTCCGAGGAGGAACGCGAGTTCGTTCGCACCAGCCGCCAGCTTCAGGAAGAAGACTTCGAACTGGTCGAACGCCAGTGGGAGGGACTTAGAACGGGCGCGCTCGCCCAGGCCCAACTCGGCCCCAACGAACACACCGTCCACCGCTTCCACCAGCTCGCCCAGGAGGCCTATAACTCATAACTGATCCGAAGCGCAAGAGAAGACTCCTCCGATCGAGTATGTAGTTCCGTTTTTCGGAACACCGAGATTCGTTATCTGGCATTGCCGCGACGACACTCTCCGATCTGGAGTCGCGTTTCGCACCGCTTCTGCTGACCGACTGGCTGCATCTTCTGGTAGAGGTAACTCTCCGCCGGCGAACTGCGTCTCACGCTTTACGAGCACCGTGGTGTTTGTGGTGTTTACGAAAGTGTGTGGTGAGATCCCCGCTATGACTACCGACTCGATGAGCAATCTAGCGGACGGGACTCTGGCCGGTGTCGTCACCGACGTGTGAAAACGAGACAGGGACTCATCCACACCCTCGCGACCGAGCCTGACTTCGAAGCGGGAGAAGCCGTTACGGGTCGCATTGACGAAGAGCTCCGGACCTACTGCACGCGAGCGCAGACGGCGAGTCACTCGGTGTACGGTGCGGGATGAAACCTGTTCGAGGACCCTGGACACGGCGGGTTCGATGTCGGATCGGAGAACGTTCGCCTGGACTTCGAAACTGACCGCGATCCCGGCGATGGAAACGCTGTCACGTTCGAGCGAATGGGAAACGAGGTAGTCCGGAATTCTCAGGACATCACGTGGGAAGGGCCTTGTTTAGACGTGGAACAACAACCTCAGCAGCGAGTATTTAAACACCAGTCATGATGAACCTGGCTTTTCTCTAAATAGCGTCCCGAGGCCCTTACCGATGGGATTTATCGGAATGTATTCGGGAATTCTCTTCGGCTTAATTACAATGACGTCGTGGGGTATTTGGATAATCTTCGGTAACGGTGCATCGCAGTCCATCGATCCGAGGACTGCGGCCGCGATCACGTATCTCGTAGCGGGTCTTCTCGCACTTGGCTCGATCGTCGTTTCGGATGCATCGATCGCCGTTACTGCGAGAGGAGGACTGCTTGCTAGCGCGGCCGGATCCTTCGCTGGAATCGGCCACATCGGATTCTCCCAGGCGTCAACGACACTGGTCTCTACCCTCGGTGCCATGTACTTCGTCGTCGCGGCCGTCCTCGGTATCGTCGTTCTCGGAGACGAGGTTACGATAACGAGATTTGCTGGAATCGCGTTCGCATGTCTCAGTATCGTCTTACTCACTCGATAGATTGGATTGATTCGATGGTCGCGCGTGAGTCAGTACGACCGGTACGCAGGGCGGCGGATTGCACGAGGAACCGGCGACTGTCGTCGAGTACATGCGAAAGCAGGCGTAATTGCTCAGAGGCGACGAGAGCGCGAGCTCTCTCCGTATCGGGATAGACGAAACGGCACGTTTTCCCGTTCTTTACAACACATCAAGTAGATCACCTGTTGTGGGCGGTTCGAACAAGTCTATAGCGCACGTGTCCCCGTTCTGACTCGATGCCAGCCGCGAACACAGAACTTCGATAACGGCCCCTGTATCGCCGCTATTGGAGCGGACGCCGAACCATCACTCTCGGTGATGACGGGAGATTCATTATCCGTCGACATGAAATACCATACGGAATGGTCACGTCTCCATCGGAGATTCCGATCACCGTTATCAGTGGACCGCTGGGTGCGGGTAAAACGACGCTGGTCAACCGACTGCTGAACAACCCCGGCGAGAGGCGAATCGCCGTCATCGTCAACGACATGGGCGAGGTCAACGTCGACGCGGAGTTGATCGCCGACGAGACGGAAGAAGGTGTCGTCGACCTCTCGAACGGGTGTATCTGCTGTCGGCTCCAGGACGACCTCGTCGCTCAAGCGACGCGGTTGGCCGAGGAGCGTTCGTTCGACTACCTCGTCGTCGAGGCGTCGGGAATCAGCGAACCGGTTCCCATCGCTCGTGCGCTCACGGAGGGGACAAACGAAGACAGCCTTCCGGACCGGTTCCGCCTCGATACGACGGTTTCGGTCGTCGACGCTTACGGGTTCTGGAAAGCGTTCGATTCCGGGGAATCCCTCCCGGATGCTGCCCCGGACCCGGAGCGCCCGCTGACCGAGGTGTTAGTCGACCAAATCGAGTTCTGCGACGTGTTGCTGCTGAACAAATGCGATATGGTTCCCGATGATGCGCGGGAGTCTATCGAGGCTGCCATCCGTAAACTCCAGCCGCGTGCGACGCTTCATCGAACGACGTACAGCGATGTCGACCCGAGTGCCGTTCTCGACACCGGATCGTTCGACTTCGAAGCGGCACGGCGGCAACAAGGCTGGAAGCGAGCGCTGTCCGGAGAAGCAGCAAACGAGCATCCGGGTCACGACCACGGTGACGATGCCGTTTCGGCGGCCGAGGCCCACGGCGTCGAGTCGTTCGTCTATCGGCGAGAGCGTCCCTTCCACCCCGAGCGGTTCGACGCGTGGCTCGACGACTGGGACGGCAAGATTATCCGCGCGAAAGGATTCGCGTGGGTTGCGAGTCGCCCGGAGACGGTTCTCGGGGTGAGTCAGGCCGGTCCGTCCGTTCAGGCTGGCCCGATCGGCGAATGGGGAGACGACGACCCGGCGACGCGGTTAGTGTTCATCGGTAGCGACCTCGACGAAGCGGCCGTGACCGACGAACTCGACGACTGTCTGGCGGCGTCCGACGAACAGACCGAAGCGTACGCTACTGACCCCTTCCCCCGCGGATCCGCTTGATCTCCGCCCAGAGCTGATCCCTTCGCTGGTCGTTCCAGCACCTGCATACTCCTCGCAGCCGACGTTGACCCATCCCGGTGACTGTCCGGTTCGCATCGTACGCCGATACTCGTCGCGTCTCGTACTCGGTCCCTCGCGTCCGGCCGTCTAGGGACGAAGAATCCTGTGGGTAGCGTGTTCCCATATGACGTAGAGCGACATCGTCACGCTAAAAACGGAGGCGTTTGATCGCGCGAGGGTTACGGTTCCAGCAGGACCTTCGTGACGCCTTCCTCGCGGTTGTCGAATTTCTCGTACATCTCCGGTGCGTCCTCTAGGTCGACGCGGTGTGAGACGACCCAGCTTGGATCGGCGCGCCCTTCGATGATCATGTCGCGGAGTTCGCGGTTGTACTCCTTGACGTTGCACTGGCCGGTACCGAGCGCCTGCCCTTTCTCGAAGAGGAGGCCAAAGTCGATACCGAGACGACCCTGTGCGGCCATGTCGTCCGGTGCTCCGGGGTCATCGGGGACGTACAGCCCCGGAATCCCGAGCTCACCGGTCGGGCGGACCGTCCGGATGAGATTGTTGATGACGACCGCCGGATTCTCGCGAGCGGGGTCGTACGCGTCGTCGCCTTCCTTATCCGGGTCGATCGCCTGGTATCCGACGGCGTCGACGCCCTTGTCCACGCCCCCGCCGTGGATGTCCTTGATCTGTTCGACCGGGTCGCCTTCCTCGAAGTTGATCGGCGTCGCGTCGCAGTGTTCCTCGGCCAGTTCGAGGCGGCTGGGAACGCGGTCGACGACGTAAATCTCCGCGGCACCCTTGAGCTTGGCGCTGTAGGCCGCCATCAGGCCCACCGGCCCGGCACCGTAGATAGCGACGGAGTCACCGGACTCGAGGTTGGCGAGTTCCGTGCCGTGCCAGCCGGTCGGGAAGATGTCCGCGAGCAGTGCAAACGAGTCCTCGTGTTCATCTCCGTCGGGCAGTTTGAGCGCGTTGAAGTCCGCGTACGGAATGCGGAGTTGCTCGGCCTGACCGCCCTGGTACGGCCCCATCGCGACGTAGCCGTACGCGCCGCCGGCGAATCCGGGATTGACGCTCGTACAGAAGCCCGTGTAGCCGTTCTCGCAGTTCTCACAGAAGCCACAGGCGACGTTGAACGGCGCGACGACGCGGTCGCCTACCTCAAGGGAACTCACCGCGTCGCCGATCTCGGTCACGATCCCCATGTTCTCGTGCCCGAACACGATCCCCGACTCTGCGGCCGTCCGCCCTTCGTACATGTGGAGGTCGGACCCGCAGATGCACGTCGTCGTGATGTCGATCACGACGTCGTTCGGGTGCTCGATCTGGGGTTGTTCTACTTCTTCGACCGCAACCTCGCGTTCGCCTTTGTAAACGACGGCATTCATGGACATTGATCGATATCTCCACTATCATCCACGAGCGGATCATATTTATATTCGGTGTTTATTCATACGGTTAAAACTCAACCTGTAAAATCAACAACCTTTAGTGGCGAAGATCCGTTCTACATGTTTGCCGTTTCACCCGGTGTTTTTCATCCCGGCAGCGATTCCTTTGACCGTCAACCGAAGCGTTCGCTCCTCGAGATCCGTGCGATGGGTCTGATCGAGTAAATAGACCTGCAGTACGTTTAGCGGATCGACGTACGGATTCCGGCGTTCGAGGTTCTCACCGAGCCAGTCGCGGGGATGGAGTTCGTCGCGCCGGCCGATCTCGGTGATCAGTTCGAGCGCACGTTCGTACTCAGCAGTTACGCGCGAGAAGAACCGCTCGCGAAGGTCGGGATCCGCGATGTCCGCGTATTGCGCAGCGATCTCGAGATCGGTCCGGGACAGCGAGAGGGCGGCATTGTCCAGCGTCGTGCGGAAGAACGGCCACTCGTCGTACATCTCCCGAAGGATATCCATCGAGCCACCGTCGTCTAAGTACGCGTCGATACCAGTCGCGACGGCGTACCAACCCGGGAGGATGCATCGCGACTGGGTCCAGGAGAACACCCACGGGATCGCCCGGAGATCCTCGACGCTGCGCTCGCCCGACCGCGAAGCCGGCCGCGAGCCGAGGTTGAGGTCCTCGATCACCGTAATCGGCGTCGCTTGCTCGAAGTATCGGACGAAGCCGTCGCTCTCGAGGAGGTTCCGGTACTCCCGGCGGGCGGCGTCGGCCATGGTCTCCATGGCGTCGATCCACTCCGCGGGAATCTCCTCTTCGGGTTGGTTGATCGTCTGCTTGCGCGCCCGGAGCTGGGCGTTGAGCATCTGCTCGATGTTGCGCTCGGCGATGCGAGGATTGCCGTACTTCTCGGCGATCGCCTCGCCCTGTTCGGTGAATTTGACCTGGCCGGTGATCGTGTTGTTCGGCAGGGCCAGCAACGCCTCGTTCATCGGGCCGCCGCCGCGGGAAATCGAGCCGCCGCGGCCGTGGAACAGCCGCATCTGGACGTCGTAATCGTCGCAGATCCCGCCCAGTCGGCGCTGGTTCTTATATAACGACCAGTTCGCGGCCAGGAACCCGTTCTCCTTGTTCGAGTCCGAGTAACCCAGCATGATCTCCTGGGTCCGCCCGCGGGCCTCGAGGGCCTGACCGTAGGCTTCGTTCTTGAAGAGCGTGCCCATGATCCGGCGGGCTCCCGAGAGGGCGTACTCGGTTTCCAGAAGCGGGACGATGTCGATCCCCGCGTGTTCGGGGAGCGAGACGACGCCGGCCTGATCCGCCAAAAAGAGCACCTCGAGGACGTGGCTTGGCTCTTCGGTCATCGAGATGCAGTAGGTATCGATGGCCTCGACGCCGTACTCGGTCTGCCAGTCGGCGAGGCTGTCGAAGAGTTCGAGGACGCGGGCCGAGTCGTCGGTCAGCCCGTCGGTCTCTCCGAGGTCGAGCACGGATTCGTCCTGCAGGACGGCGTCGGTCAGGAACTCGACGCGTTCCTCCTCCGAGAGATCGTAGTAGTTGATCCCCTCGCTTTCGAGGGCCTCGGCGATAGCGTCGGTATGCCTCTGCTGATGTTCGCGCAGGTCGAGGCTGGCCAGCGAGAAGCCGAAGGTGGCGACCTGTCGCCGGATCGGGTCGACGTGGGCCTCGACGACGTTTTCGGCCACGTTGTTACGGAGGCTCTGTGCGATGACCGCGAGGTCGTCGAGGAGTTCGTCGACGTCGTCGTAGCCGCCCGGCCGGACGTCACCGACGCGCGCGAGGCGCTCGCGCATGAGTTTGAGCTTCTGGCGGTACGGTTCGTCGGGGTAGCGTTCTTCGGCCATGCGGGCGCTGCCGGGAAGCCGTTCACGGTCGTCCTCGAGGGAGGCCTCGAACTCGCCGCCGGTATCGATTCGGCTGCCGTCTTGGCTCAGCACGCCCGAGAGGCGCTTGAGTTGCTCGCGGTACTTCTCGAGGACGACCTCGCGCTGGCGCTCGAGGGTGTTCGCGGTCACCTCGGGGGTCACGTAGGGGTTCCCGTCGCGGTCGCTGCCCGCCCACGAGCGGAACTCGAACAACTTCGGAATCTCGAGGTCGCCCGCCGTCTCCGCGTCGATGGCGTCGGCGAGTTCGTCGTAGACCTCGCCGACGACGTCGAACAGCGTGNGCCGTCTCCGCGTCGATGGCGTCGGCGAGTTCGTCGTAGACCTCGCCGACGACGTCGAACAGCGTGTTCTCGAGGTACCACTGGACGTTGCGCGCCTCGTCTTCGGGTTCGGGCTGGCGGTTTCGAACCTGCGGGGTCTGCCAGAGGCTCGTCACCTCGGCATCGATATCCCGCCACGCCTGCGCTTGCTCCGTGTCGGTCAGCAACTGTTCGTCCAGCGTCTCGAGATGCGTCGAGATCGCTCTGAGTTTGGATTTGACCGTTTTCCGTCGCGCTTCGGTCGGATGTGCGGTGAACGTCGGCTCGATCAGCACGTCGTCCAACACCTGGTTGACGGTATCGACGTCTTCTTCGCCGAGTTCTGCGGCCGCAGCGTCGAGACCGTCCTCGAGCGTTCCCTCGTTGGATTCGGTGCGGATCGTCCGAACCCGCTCGCGCTCCTCCGCGAGGTTGATCAGTTCGAAGTAGGTCGTAAACGCCCGCGCGACGATTCGCTGATTGTGAGGCGACAGCCCCTCGAGTCGCGAGATCAGCGGATCGCGGGACTCGCGCTTTCCGGAGCGGTATTCGATCGCGGTCTGGCGACACGACTCGACCGTCTCGAACGCCTGTCGCGACGTCTGGTCTTTCAGCACCTCGCCCAGCAGTTCGCCGAGTTCTCTGACGTCTCGCTGGATCTCTCTATTATGAGTTGGCATAATCCACCTATGCTGGCTACATAGAATACCCTCATAAAGTCGCCGATTATTGACAATAATCTCATTTATACGGACGTGAGCCTGTATCCGTCTCAGTCCTGCTCTCGGGCTCTCGAATGCTGGAATCTGGATCGCGAAATTCGTCGACAGAGGTGTGCCGAACCTTGTTTCTCGTCCTGACGTCGATGGTCAGTTGACCGATCACGCGGACGGATTCGCCGTCTCTGTCGAAACCAGGACCCAAACATCTCTCACCCGTGTGATTTTGCGTATCTAGATAGCGCTGAACGGGTCAACCTCTCGTCAACAGCACCGGTACTTGCGGGATCAAGACGCAGAACCATTCGACGCAGCGTCGAGGGCATCGTCACGAATGCCGCCGTACAGCGGATCGATCCGTCCGTCACTCGGTGCCGATCCGAATGCGAGAACCTCCGAATCGTTCCGTGACCAGAGACACACTACAAAAATACACTTGTAAATACTCACCTCCCACTCGTGATTCCCGATTCTGTGAACCCATAATGTATGATAACTAATATTTGGTGTTTGATAGCTCAAACGAAACTCCCGCACGCGGCTCATTCGGCCGATCACGGCCGTTCACATCACCGTTGTTTCCCGTCGCCAGCTCGGACCGAAGTCACGTTCCGTAGAAAAGGCGAAAATCCCTTGATACAGCAGCTATTCTGTCGACATCAATGGCTGTACTCTGGTTAGACGAGATCAGCGCCGGCGACCTCGAGACGGTCGGCGGCAAAGGAGCCTCCCTGGGCGAACTCACGGGTGCTGGGCTGCCCGTGCCCCCAGGATTCGTCGTAACCGCCGGGACCTATCNGGCAAAGGAGCCTCCCTGGGCGAACTCACGGGTGCTGGGCTGCCCGTGCCCCCAGGATTCGTCGTAACCGCCGGGACCTATCGATCGTTCATCGAAGAAGCCGAAATCGACGAGGAACTGTTTGAGGCTGTCGACGTCGATGCCGACGACTCGTCGGCGCTGGCCGAGGCGGCCGACCGCGCCCAGGAACTCATCCTCGAGACGCCGTTCCCCGACGAGTTGCGCGAGGAAATCTTCGAGTCCTACCGACAGATCGGCACAGATGGGGCGAGCCCGTCCGATCGCGGGACGTCGTCCCGCGCAGGCGAGGCGTTCGTCGCGGTGCGGTCGTCGGCGACGGCCGAAGATCTACCGGACGCCTCCTTCGCGGGCCAACAGGAGACGTTCCTCAACGTCACCGAGGAGGACCTACTGGACCGGGTCCGGGAGTGTTGGGCCTCGCTGTTCACCCAGCGGGCGATCTACTACCGCCAGGAGCAGGGCTTCGACCACTCGGCGGTCAACATCGCGGTCGTCGTCCAGCAGATGATCGACGCCGAGAAGTCGGGCGTGATGTTCACGAGCCACCCCTCGACGGGCGACCAGACGATGATCATCGAGGCCGCCTGGGGACTCGGTGAGGCCGTCGTCTCCGGCGCCGTCTCGCCGGACAACTACGTCGTCGAGCGCGAGGATCGGTCGATCGACGTTACCGTCGCCGAGAAGAAAGTCAAACACGAGAAAGACGAGGAGACCGGTGAGACCGTCGAGCGAGAGGTCCCCGAGAACAGACGTAAAGCGCGCGTGCTAGACGAGGATGCGATCGATCAGCTCGTCGACCTCGGTGAGCGCGTCGAGGACCACTACGGCGAACCCCAGGACGTCGAGTGGGCCATCGTCGACAGCGATGAGCGGAGCTCATCTGGCAGCCGGACGCAGTCCGGCGATGGCGAGGTCTACATGCTCCAGTCCCGACCGATCACGACTATCGACGACGGTTCCGGCGACGCGACCGAAGCGACGGACCCCGTCGACGAGACCGGCGACGCTGCGCAGGGACTCGCTGACGGCAGCGGCGCTGTCCAGGCCGCAGAGGCGAGTAGCGCTCCCGGAGCGGACGGCGACGCCGGCGAGGTCATCGTCGATGGTCTGGGCTCGAGTCCGGGCACCGTTAGCGGTCCCGCAAAGATCGTCGAAAAGCTCGACGATCTGGCTAAGGTCGGCGAGGGCGACGTCATCGTCACGGAGATGACGATGCCGGACATGGTGCCCGCGATGAAACGCACGTCAGGGATCGTCACCGACGAGGGCGGCATGACCAGCCACGCCGCCATCGTCTCGCGCGAACTCGGCGTTCCAGCCATCGTCGGAACGACCAACGCCACGACCGTTCTCGAGGACGGCCAGATCGTCACACTCGACGGCGACAAGGGCGCGGTCTTGGAAGGCGAAGAGATCGAACCCGACGAAGAGACCGAACCCGTCGAGGAGGTCCGCCCGCAGTCGCCGGTCAAGCCCATGACGGCGACGGAGGTGAAGGTCAACGTCTCCATTCCTGAAGCGGACGAACGGGCGGCGGCGACGGGCGCCGATGGCGTCGGCCTGCTCCGCATGGAGCACATGATCCTCTCGCTGAACCAGACGCCCGCGAAGTTCATCGCGGAGAACGGGGAGGACGTCTACATCACCGAACTCGTCGAGGGGATCCGGACCGTCGCCGACGAGTTCTACCCCCGTCCCGTCCGCGTGCGTACGCTCGACGCGCCGACCGACGAGTTCCGCCAGCTCGAGGGCGGCGAGGACGAACCCGAGGAGCACAACCCGATGCTGGGCTACCGCGGAATTCGACGCTCGCTCGACCGCCCCGACGTCTTCGCCCACGAACTCGAGGCGTTCCGGCGGCTCTTCGAGCTGGGCTACGACAACGTCGAAATCATGTTCCCGCTGGTCAACGACGCCGAGGACGTCTATCGGGCGAAGGAACTACTGAAAGAGGCCGGTATCGATCCCCAGAAGCGCCGCTGGGGCGCGATGATCGAGACGCCGGCCGCGGCGCTGTCGGTTGAGGAACTGGCCGAAGCGGGCATCGACTTCGCCTCCTTCGGCACGAACGACCTCACCCAGTACACGCTCGCGGTCGACCGGAACAACGAGCACGTCGCTGACCGCTTCGACGAACTCCATCCCGCCGTCCTGCGGCTGCTCGGCGACGCCATCGAGACCTGCCGCGAACACGACGTCGACACGAGCATCTGCGGCCAAGCCGGCTCCAAGCCGGAGATGGTCCAGTTCCTCGCCACGGAAGGGATCACGTCGATCTCCGCGAACATCGACGCCGTCCGCGACGTCCAGCACGAGGTCAAGCGCGTCGAGCAGAAACTGCTCCTCGAGTCGCGGCGAACGGAGTGAACTCGAGGGCGAACGTGACTCGAGTCCGTCAGCGGATCGGACGAGGATCGACATAAGCGCTGACCGACTGATCAGGCATCGGCCCTATTCGAGGGCGTCGTCCGGTTCGCCGGACGTCGATCTCAGACAGTGACTACGATCCGTCGTTTTCTTCCAGTTTGAATCGATTCTCCTTTCACGTCGATAGTTGGAGGAGTCAAACGTCGGGTTCGATACGTAGCGGCGACTCGTCGAAGTCGGTACGGGAGACCGATCGAATCGGTCGGCTCACCGAACCGCCTTCGTCGTCGCGACCCAATTTCTGATGACGGGTCACGGAGGCTGGGCCGTCGCGTCCAGTTGCTCGACGAAATCGTCGATGACCCCGATCGTGGCCGCGGTCTCGTTTTCGGTCTCTCTGTTACTGTGCATTGGAAGATCGTAGACGGTGATCTCCGCACGCTCGAGGGCGGTTAGATCACCCTCGCGGCACTCGAGGTTGAGGATCGCGCCGTCGAAGATAACGATCGCACGATGGTCGTGGACGTCGAGGAACTGGATTCCGAGTCGGTCCAAGACTGCAGCGACGTCGATCGTCGTCGAGAACGTACTCTGCTGCGAGACGTCGGCAGCCGTACTCATTACGATCTACGTCGAGACGCGATATAATAGTTCTTCGGGCACCGTCTGGTTAAGCGCTTCTGGCACGGAGCATCGTTTTAACGCCTGTTACGAGACTACAGGAGAGAACAGAAACAGTCACCGTTCGTGAGGGTATGCTGAGTCGGTCGACTTTCGCCGCTCACGGAGCAGCGCCTCGTTATGTATCGATGGTATGTTTACAGCGGCACTCTCTAGTTTAGCACCTCCGCTGGCGTTTGTCAGCCGAGTGGCTGGTGTGGTCGTTGTGTATTGTAATTATGCACAAACCGATCAAGACTCTCTGACGCTCGTCCGACTGCCTCCCCACGAGTTCTGGAAGCAATCAACCGAATCCCGAGGGGATGAAACCACTTCCCGATCGGGCTTCTCTCGACGTAGTCAAGCAGACCGCTTAGTCCTAATCGAGAGAGGTCAGTACGATACCCGTAGTCATCGACGAGAAACACCGTGTCGTCGAGACCGTGTTTCTCGGTCAGTCGATGCAGGAACGCTGCGGCTGAATCGGCGCCTCGCCGTCCGAATACTGCGATATCGAGAATGAGCTGTGAGTCTCTGTCTATTGCAGCGTAGGATCAAGACCAGTCGCCGTTAATCTTGGCAGCGGTTTCATCAATGACGACCCGCGACGGCGCAGTCGTCGGCGGATCTGGGCGTTGACAGCTAGCTGATGTACCCTGGTCCAGATTGTGTGACGAGAATGTACAACGCCGATCAAGCGGAGCGTCGACGAGTTCGGTAGAAGGCGTTCGAGGTCGCGCTCGTGAGGACTTCGTGAATGCCGTTCGAGACCGCGAGGAACCTGTCGGTCGGTTCGTCAGTCGTCGGACGGAACCGCTGCCCCGCTTCCGCCATCGCTGACACCGGTTCCGGGACCGATCTCGATTTCGAGGTCGTCGAGTTTCTCGTCGGGGACGACGCCGTCGACCCAGCCGCGGTGGTCGTAGTACTCCGCTTTCATCTTCTCGAGTTCGCAGTACTCGCCCTCCGAAGCGCCCTGACCCGGCGTCTCGCCTTCTTCGAGGAACACCTCGGGCAGCGAGTCGTCGTCGCCGTCGAAGCCGACGAGGTTGTTGTAGTAGCGCTCGAGGTTATAGATTCGTTCGCCGCACTCGAGCAGGTCCTCCTCGGTGTACTCCAGCCCGGTCATTCCGTTGAACTGGGTGACGTACTCTTCGATGCCTTCGGCGAAGGCGTTGAACTTGCAGATGTCGAACGAGTCGCTGATCGCGTGGAGGTCCTGGAACTGGGCGGTGAGTTCGCCCTTCCCTTCGTACTCGTAGGGATCGACTTTCTCGGGGATGCCCAGGATCTCCGCGGCGGGCGTGTAGCCTCGCAGATGACAAGCCCCGCGGTTCGAGGTCGCGTAGCCGATACCCATTCCCTTCATACAACGAGGGTCGTACGCGGCGATGGACTGGCCTTTCACGTCGAGTCGGCAGTCATGGGCGTCGATTTCGTCGGCCATCCGCGCTTGGCCTCGCGCGAGGAGGTCGGCGAGGTCGTCCTCGCGACGAGCGACCCGTTCGATCATGTCGATCATCGTCTCCGCGTCGCCCCAGTCGAGTCCGTCGTCTACGTCGTCGAGATAGCCCTTTTCGGTCGCGTCCATGGCCATCGCCATGATGTTGCCGATCTCGATGGTGTCGAGGCCCATGTCGTTACAGCGGTCGATCATCACGGCGATCCTGTCTCGATCGTCGTTGGCGGAGTTCGTCCCGAGCGCCCAGGCGGACTCGTACTCGAAGGACTCCATCCGGACGTTCAGTTCCTCGCCCTTGTGCATCACGTCGACTTCGACCTCCTTCTTGCAGGCGACCGGACAGGAGTGACACGTGGGTTCGTCGACGAGGATGTTCTCCCGGACGTTCTCGCCGCTGATACGCTCGGCGTCGAGATCCTTCGGTCGGTCCGTCTCGTGTTCGTTGTACGAGATCGCGGAGGTGTATCGGCCGTTCTTGGTCGGATGGCCGTCCATCTCTTCAGTGAGGTTCATGAGGACGTTGGTCCCGTACATCGAGAGACCGCCCTCGTTGGGCGCAGTGACGTCCGACTCGGTGATCGCCTTCATCGCCTGCTGGTGGCCCTCGCGGAACGTTTCCGAATCCGCGGGCTGTGGCATCTCGGTACTCGACTTGATGACGATCGCCTTCAGCCGTTTGTTGCCCATCACGCAACCGGTACCACCGCGACCGGAGGCCCGGTCGTCTTCGTTCATGATACAGGCGTATCGGACTTCGTTCTCACCACCGGGGCCGATCGCCATGATCGAGAGGTTCTTGCCATAGGCGCCCTCGACCTCGTCCTCGATCGTCTCGCAGGTCTCGTGGACGCCTTTCCCCCAGAGGTGGGAGGCGTCTCGGAGCTCGACCGCGCCGTCTTCGACGTAGGCGTAGACGGGGTCGTCGGCCTGCCCTTCGAACAGGAGCCCGTCGAAGCCGGCCCACTTCAGGCGAGCGCCCGACCAGCCGCCGTGGTGACTGTCGGTAACGGTCCCGGTCAGGGGCGACTTCGTACAGACGGCGATTCGGCCGCTCATCGTCACCTGCGTCCCCGACAGCGGGCCGTTCATGAACGCCAGTAGGTTGTCGGGACCGAGCGGATCGACGTCCGGTCCCTGTTCGAAGACGTATTTCACACCGAGGCCGCGCGCTCCGATGTACTTCTTCGCGTCCTCCTCGTCGATCCCTTCGTACGCGACGTCGTCGTTTCCGAGATCGATCCGTGCAACGTGGTCCTGAAAGCCGCCGATATCTGCCATTGTTGTCTATGTAAGGGGAGTCAGTTCTTCTTGATAAGAATCTGTCCAGTGCTCTGCACGAGAACGGTGTAGCCGTAGTAGGAGAAGGTGATACACCCGGCCTTACCGGCGCTCCCGTCGGTGGATTCAAATGCCGAATCGATCGCCTCTGGATTAATACTGTTGCTCAGCGGCGGGAGATCCTCTAAATGCTCGTTTTCGTACTCCGCAATCGCCTGCACGATACGATCACTCGCCCACTCCTCCCCGGACCAGTCGTGGTGTAAGTGATGCGTCGGTCGGTCGGCCGCCGAGTCTACGGCACTACTCATAGGTTAATGATTGACAATCACCAAAATGATCTTTAATGAGTAATATTCCTCCTCTTTAAATACCCTCTATATGATGGAGTCCGTTCTGGCTACCGTCGTATGGTGGTGATTCGTAGGCCGTTCTGATTCTATCGAATTGATCATATGATGGCAAGATTATACACTTATCTGATGGTCATTCATGTTAGTTGGAATTCAAGGTAGAACAACACATGTATTTTATAAACACCGAAATTTAGGCTATTTGGAGATTTAGAGGGAGATTTCACGCCTACCCCTATTATAAACACCTTTACATTTATTCTAGAATAGATGCGTGTCTGTGGAGATATAACGACGTGAAATACTAGTAAGGCTGTCAGTCAATATCTTCGTCCATCAACGTCGCGGAGATCAGGTTCCGCATCCCGCGTCGAAGCCGACCGCTCATCGCGGTCGAGGAGACGCCGACTTCGTCGGCAACGCCGCTGAGGGCCGTGTCTCGCGGCTCGTTGAAATACCCGCACTTGTACGCCGTTTGCAGTGCTTCGATCTGTTCGTCCGTCAGTCCGAACAAAACGTCCTCTTTGGCCCCCGTGCTCCCGTGTATCTCGATGATTTCGAACTTCATCCCGCACCCTTCGGCGTACTCCCAGATCGTATTGAGCGCTTCTCGGTCCGGGAGCTGTAACTGGACGAACCATCCGCGACGTCTGGTTTCCGTACGTAACATGAATCCGTTCACTTCCGTGAGGATCGGACTCAGTAATATAGTTCCGTCCGAATGTTCGATATAGTAGATGAACGTGTCGTCGTTCGCATCGATGAGTTCGTAACTGTCGACGGTCGGATCAGAATCGAGGTGACGCTCCAGTTCGTCGCGGTCGTCGTACCTGATGAGAAACGGAAAAACGTCCGAATCCGGGTCGGTGTTCGCCTGCGTTATTACTTCGATCTCGATACCATCTACACTCCGTAACGTCGGGACCAGAGCGAGTTCGTCGTGTTCGGCGTAGGCTTTTACGGTGATAGGCATCTCTTCAGTAGTGGTCCGTCTTAGTTACCGAGCGGTCTCGATCGTTGGTTCGATATCGACTCGCCGATCGTGTATCGTCCGTCTGCACGGTACTCTCTCGTTGCTTTGGGCAGCATTATAAGAGTATCCTCGAGTCAGTCGGGTAACGGTTCGCGGCGGCGACACACCGGGAAGAAAATAAATGGTGTCCCACACACGCAATATATACGATGGCGAACGACACCGGGGGCTGTAAGATCGATCGAGTCGCCCGAGAGCGGAAACTCGACGACCTCGATCAGCGACTCCTCGAGCGCCGGGACGCGGGTGCCAGTCTCCGCGACCTCGAAACGTATCACAATCGGCAGGTGCTCCGAGCGGCGGTGAACGAATCGAACATGGAGATGCTGGAGGGCGAAGTCGAGAATCTCTACCGCCTGCTTACCGACGATGACGTGAGCGCCGGAACGCGAGTCGAAGCGCGGTCTCGACTCGAACGGAACGGTATCGACCCGGACGCGGTCACGGACGACTTCGTCAGTTACCAGACCGTTCGGACGCATCTCAACGACTGTCTCGACGTCGACACCGAGCGAACCACGCGAATCGATCGGACCGACGCGAAGAACGTCGTCTTCAAATTACTGTCCCGAACCGAGTCGATCACCGTGCGAACGATCGATCGACTCCGCTCGAGCGGTCTCCTGACGATCGGCGACCCGGAAGTCACGCTGAGTCTGCGCGTCGCATGTACGGAATGCGGTGAGGAGTACACGTTTGCCCGCCTGGTGGATCGGGGACGCTGTTCGTGCCGAGAGGACGGTCGAACCGCTGTTCGGGACGATGAGACCGAAGCGTGATCGCCGTGTGGCATCACGAGTACGGAGCGGGTTTCGACGTCGGCGGTCGGCCGACGATAGCGGATCGTTGTACGTACGGCCCTCCGCTATCGTGAAAGTATTATTCGGCCAAACGATTATATAGGATACGGTCATCATCTACCGTCGCGCGGCCTAATCAATCCGCTGTGCCCTACCGATGCATCGGTCGTTCGCCCATCCATGTTTGTAAACAGCCCTGAATCGGAACCGGAAAGCGAGTTCGAGGAATTACACATCACTGCCCAAAACGTTGGTGGAATCACCGACGGCGAACTGACGCTCTCACCTGGAGTGACGCTGCTCTCGGGGGAGAATGCATCGAACAAGTCGTCGTTCCTTCGCGGACTGGCCGCCGTACTCGGCGGACCCACGCCGCCGATAAAGAGCGACGCAGATCGCGGACGTGTGACACTTCGAACGGACGAGAACGAGTACTTCCTGGAGTTGTCGAACGAAAACGGCGATCCGATCGTCACCGACGCGGAGCGGTTCTCCGATCGGACCGACCTCTGTGAACTGTTCGTCGCACTCGGAGAAACGAATCCGATCAGGCAGCGGCTCCTCACGGACGGAGACCTGTACGAACTCCTGATGCGGCCCGTCGATACCGCGGAAATCGAGGCCGAGATCGAGCGGCTGAAAGAGCGAAAGGATCGGCTCGACGAGCGACTCGTGGAGTTAGATCGATCCGAGGACCGACTCCCGACGCTGCGGACGCGAGCGACGACCCTCCGCGAGGACCGCGAGGAGATCGAGACGGCCCTCCGCGAGAAGCGCGAGGCGATCGACGAGCGGGACGCGGAGACCGACGGCGACGACGTCCTCGACGACCTCAAGGAGAAGCGATCGGAGCGCGAGTCCGTTCGCGATCGGATCGAAACGCAACGAGAGGCGATCCGCTCGCTGGAGGACGAGCTCGAGGCCGTCCGCGAGCAGCGCGACGAACCTGGAACGGCGGAGTCGTCACGGGACGTCGACGCGATCGAGAGCGAAATCGAGGGCCTTCACCATCAGAAACAGCAGTTGACGAGTACGATCAACGCGTTGAGCCCGATCGTCGAGATGAACGACCAGCTGCTGGACGACGAGCGAGAGATCCCCGAGGAGATGAAGTCGGACGAGATCGTCGCCGAACTCGATCCCGCGTCGCGGACGATCACCTGTTGGACGTGTGGCTCCACCGTCGAACGGGAAGAGATCGCCGAGCAAGTGCGGGTGGTCCAGGAGATCATTCAAGAAAAGCGCCAGCAGCGCGAAACGATCACCGAGCGGATACGATCGCTCGAGGAGGAGAAACGCCAGCTCGAACGACAGCGCGACGACCGCGAGCGACTCGCCGAGAAAGAGCAGTCGATCGAAGCCGAGATCGACCGGCGAGAGGAAACGCTGAGCGAGCTCCGGGACGAGAAAGCGGCGCTCGACGACGAGATCGAATCGCTTCAAGCGGACGCCGAAACGCTCGACGAACGGGACGACGAACTGCTCGAGCTCCACGGCGAGGTGAGCGACCTCGAGTACGAACGCGGGCAACTCGAGAACGAGTTGACCGAACTCGAACGGGAGATCGAGGAGCTCGAGGCGGAACTCGAGAACCGCGACGACCTCGAGGCGGAACGCGAGTCGGTCGCGACGCGGCTGCGAGAGCAGCGAGAGCGGATCGAGACGCTCGAGCGCGACCTCGTCACGACGTTCAACGAATCGATGCAGCAGGTCCTCGACGTGCTGGACTACGAGAACGTCGAGCGCGTCTGGATCGAACGGCTCGCGGGAGACGGTGACGCGCCGTCGGCGACCGACTTCGAGCTGCATATCGTTCGCTCGAACGAGAGCGGCGCCGCGTACGAGGACACGGTCGACAGCCTGAGCAAGAGCGAGCGCGAGGTGATCGGGCTCGTCGTCGCCTTCGCGGGCTATCTCGTTCACGACGTCGCGAGCGAACTGCCCTTTATTGTCATCGACGCCGTCGAAATGCTCGACGCGGACCGGATCCGCGGTCTACTGGACTACTTCGAGGATCACACCGAGTACGTCGTCGCCGCCGTCCTTCCCGAGGAGGCGAGGGAACTCGAGGAGACGTATCCGACGGTATCGACCGCTACCTTCGCTGCCCGTTCGTGATCGTGTTCACTTAAGCCCACTTCTGCTTCCGGCTTCAACTGCGAGGGCTAGTATCGAGCGTCCGCCGTGCGGACCGTCCGAACCGCGGCGACGTTTTCGGGGACGTCGTGAACCCTGACGATGTCAGCGCCGCGTTCGGCTGCCATGGTCGTCACCGCGAGCGTCGGCGGTAATCGCTCGCCGGACGGGCAGCCGACGCGGTCGAACATCGATTTCCGGGAGTGGCCTACCATGACCGGACAGCCCAGCGCGCGCAACTCGTCGGTCCTGGCGGCCAACTCGAAGCTCTCTGCGGGGTCCTTCCCGAAGCCGAGTCCGGGGTCGACGACGATCTGATCTCGGTCGAGTCCCGCGCGTTCCGCGAGTAACACCGTCTCCGAGAGTTCGTGCAGGACGTCTTCGACGACGTCGTCGTAGGTGGCGGTTCGGTCGGGATCGACGGGCGTCTCGAGGCTGTGCATGACGACGAGCGACGCGTCGTGGTCGGCCGCGACGAAGCGCATCTCCGGATCCTCGAGTCCGGAGACGTCATTGACGATGTCTGCGCCCGCCTCGAGGGCGGCGTCGGCGACCGCGGCTTTCCGCGTGTCGATCGAGATCGGGACGTCCAGGTCCTCGATGCGTTCGATGACCGGGACAACGCGGTCGATCTCCTCGGCGACCGAGACCGGCTCGGCGCCGGGACGGGTGCTCTCACCGCCGATATCGACGATATCCGCGCCGGCGGCGACCATCTCGCGGGCTCGCCGGACCGCATCCGGCACGCGGTCGTACTCTCCTCCGTCGTAGAAACTGTCCGGCGTGACGTTCAGAATGCCCATGACTGCGGGGGTTCGATCCCACGGATACCGATCGCGATCGGCTCGGTCGTCGACGCGATCGTCGATCGTTCGCCGGAGCTGGGCGGCGACGTGGGCGAGGCCGCGGTCGGCGTCGGTCAGTTCCGCAAGCAGGTCCCGGAACTGCGACGACGTCCCGGAGAGGACCGTCGCGACGCGGCGACCGGCCGTCTCGGCGTCCGAACGGACGCACGTCCCGCCGATCGCCTCGAACGCCCGTTCGACGCGCTCGGCCTGCGGACCGCGCAGATAGGTCTTGATCGTTCGATGGACGGTCTCGTCCGCGACGGACTCGGCGGTCTCCGCGTCGACGGCCGCGCTCGTGAGGACGTTCCGCGCCTGCTCCGTCGCGGCCGTTCGCTTCGGGATCTGAAGCCGCGTCCACCGGTCGCGCGCTTCGGCGACTGCGTACAGCGAGCCGGTGATGAGGACACAGTCGTCTTCGTCGGCCGCCGACAGCGCCCGCTCGGTCGCCTCGAGAACGGACCCAGCGCAGTCGATCGTCGCCGCCCGATCGTCGAACGCGGATGCGAGGACGGCCGTATTCTCGGCACGAGGCACGTCCGGTTCACAGAGGTAGAGCGCATCGGGGGACGGCAACGCCGTCGCCATGCCCCGGTGGTCCTTCTCCCGCATCGCGCCGAAGACGAGATGGAGGTCGTCGAACGAGTATCGGTCGACGAGCGAGGCGAGCGTCTCGCAGGCGCCCGGATTGTGCGCGCCGTCGAGGATCGCGAGCGGTGCCGTCGACATGACTTCGAACCGGCCCGGCCAGTAGGCGTCGCGGAGACCGCGCGCGATCGATTCCGGATCGACGCCGGCGACCTGATCGGCCAGCGTCGCCGCGACGCCGGCGTTGGTCGCCTGATGGGGGCCCACGAGCGGCAGCCGCGTCTCGAGCGACCACTTCGGTCCCGCGATCGAAATCTCGCTCTCGATCGGCGACGCCAGCCCGTGCTCGCGGGCGACCACGTCCGCGTCGTCGCTTCCGACGGTAATCACGTCCGTCTCCGAACGGATCGCCTCGAGGGCCGCCCCCGACGCGCCGGTCACCAGCGGCGCATCGGCCGGCGCGACCTGTGCCTTGTCGCGGGCGATCTCCTCGATCGTGTCGCCGAGGATGTCGGTGTGTTCCAGCGAGACGCTGGTCACGGCGCTCGCGACGGGATCGACGGCGCTCGTCGCGTCGTATCGGCCGCCGATGCCGACCTCGAGGACGGCGACGTCGACGTCCTCGGCGGCGAAGTGGTGGAGCGCGAGTGCCGTGAGAACCTCGAAGTAGGTCGGCGTGTCGTCCGCCTCGCGGAGCCGTTCGACGCAGTCGTCGATTTCGCCGACGAATTCCCGGACCCGCTGTTTCGGAATTTTCCGGCCGTTGATCTGAATCCGTTCGCGCAGATCGTTTAGATCAGGCGACGTATAGAGGCCGACATCGAGTCCGGCGTCGCGAAGAATTCGTTCGAGCATACACGCGGTGCTTCCCTTCCCGTTCGACCCGGCGATCTGGACGCAGTCGAGGTCGTCGTGCGGACGATCGAGATGCGCAAGCAACGCGGCGGTCGTTTCCGTTCCGAGCTTGGGTCGACGCCGCTGTAGCGACTCGAGGTAGTCGACCGACTCGTGATACTCCATACCACACGTGCCACCGGCGGCTTCATTAATGTGTCGCCGCACCGGCGCCTCCGTACGGTTTATAACGGTGTGTGCCGACAGTCGGCACAATGGCTTCCGAATCGAGAGACAATCGCGCACCGGACGAGCCATACGTGACGGAGTTCGAAGCGGCGGTGCGGTCCGTCGACGAGACCGACCTTCGGCTCGAGGAGACGTACTTCTACGCCGAAGGCGGCGGCCAACCGGCCGATCGCGGGACGCTGAACGGGATCGATGTCGTCGACGTGCAGATGCGCGACGGCGAGACCGTCCACACGCTGGCGACGGCGCCCGACTTCGAGGCAGGCGACGACGTGACCGGCTCGATCGACGACGAGTTCCGGACCTACTGTATGCGAGCGCACACCGCCAGTCACGTGCTGTACGGCGCCGGTCGCGAACTGTTCGACGACCACGGCTACGGCGGGTTCGACATCGACGCGGAGAAGGGCCGCATCGACTTCGAGACCGATCGCGACCCGGACGAGGTGAACGCGCTCACCCTCCAGCGGATGGTCAACGAGGTCGTCTGGGAGTCGAGAGACGTCTCCTGGCGGGAGATGGACGCGGCGCAGGCGCGGGACCGCGACGAGATCGTCTTCAACGAAACCGGCGCGGCCGAGACGACCGACACCGTCCGCATCGTCGAGATCGACGACTGGGACGTCGCCGCCTGCGGCGGGACGCACGTCGAAAACACCGTCGAGATCGGACCCGTCAAGGTCCTCGAGGTGTCAAACCCCGGATCGGGGCTCGTACGCGTCGAGTACGCGGTCGGCCCGACCGCCGTTCGCGCGCAACTCGACGAGACGCGAGCCGCGACCCGCGCCGCCCGGACGCTGGAGACGAGCGTCGAGGAGCTTCCGGAGCGGGCGACCGCCGTCGTCGAAGAGAACGCGACCCTCGAGGCGGAGGTCGACGCCCTGCGCGATCGGCTGCTCGAGGAACGCCTCGAGTCGTTGGGCGACGACACCGTCTCGAAGGACGGCGAGGAGTGGGTCGTCGGCGAACTCGATATCGACGGCATCGGTCCCAACGACGTGTCAGAACGCGTGCGGGAGCTCGCGGGCGATATCGGTGACGTGGTCGCGCTGACCGGCGTGAACGGAAGCGCGTTCGTGGTCGTCGGCACGACCGGCGAGACGGACGCGAGCGAACTCGTCGACGATGTCACGGCGTCGTTCGGCGGCGGTGGCGGCGGCGGACCGACGTTCGCACAGGGTGGCGGTCTCGACGACGAGCCGGGCGCCGTCGTCGACTACCTCCGAACGGAGGCCTGATCTCCCTCGGCCTCGATCGGAGACGGTCGCCGATCGATCCGAACGCTGCTTTTCAGAGTGTCTGATTCCTGATTAGAAGAGCCGGTCGGCAAACACGACGTATTCTCCCGATATCAGGAGAACCAAGGTTCATTACCGGTGATCGGGAACAGGTGAGTGGATGTCACTAGCACAGTATGCGTCGTCCGCCGCGGCGACGGACCGGGTAGACCGATCAGTACGCGCCACCGGGATCGACCGAGCGCAGTCGACGACCGCGACCGAGGACGGGTCTCCGAGGTGGGAACGATGACCCGCGAGCGGACCGAGATCACGATCGTCGGCGACGACAATTCGGAGATCATCGCCGACGTGACGTCGCTGCTGTTCGAACGCGGCGTCGACATCGTCGACCTGGATCAGGCCGTGCGGGAGGGAACGTTTCGGATGGGTATGCAGGTCGACGCGTCCGAGATGTCGGTCTCGCGGGACCAACTCCGCGAGGACCTCGACGCGCTCGGCGACGAGTTCGGCGTCGACGTCACGGTTCGATTCCCGTCCGACTGCGAGGACCGGTCCATCGCCGTCCTCGTCACCAAGGAGAGCCACTGCCTGGAGGCCCTGCTCGAGCGCTGGGAGAACGACGAACTCGGTGCGGACATCGGAGTCGTCATCGGCAACCACGACACGCTCCGCCCGCTCGCGGCCGAATACGACGTTCCGTTCCACGACATCGGCGACGAGAACGGCACGCCAGACGAGGACGAGCTGCTCGACCTCCTCGCGGAGTACGAGATCGACCTCATCGCGCTGGCCCGCTACATTCGGATCCTCTCGCCGGAGGTCGTCTTCCGCTACGAGGACCGCATCATCAACGTCCACCCCTCGCTGCTGCCGGCGTTCCCCGGCGCGGCCGCCTACCGGCAGGCCCTCGAGGAGGGCGTCCGGATCGCCGGCGTCACTGCCCACTACGTGACGACGGACCTCGATCAGGGGCCGATCATCACGCAACGGGCGTTCAACGTCCCCGCCGACGCGACCGAAGCGGACCTCAAGGAGCGCGGCCAGCCGCTCGAGGCGGACGCCCTCGCGGAAGCGATCCGGTTGCATCTCGAGGACGAGATCGTGACCGAGGGCGGACAGACGAGAGTCGTCGATCCGAACGCGACCGACGCTCAACTCGGAGCCGCGACGGAACTGGACCAAGCGAATCCCAGCGAGCCGGTCGACAGCCGCGAGGAACTCACCGCCGAAGGCGATGACACGACGGCCGTTGCGGACGACTGACGGGTTCCGTTCCGCGATAGCTTCTCTTCGGTTCCGTCGAACTTCCGCGAGCCATGGGACCGGTTCCGGTGTCCCCGAGACGAATCGCCGTCGGATACCGCTTCGACGGTAACGAGTTTCGAGCCTCGAGATCCGATCGATCGGTAGATAACACTGATATCGTTGTGAAGCACGCGGGACCGATTCGACGTGGAATTCGCGTATCAGTTCGGATCGCTCGCATCCGTTCTACGAATTCAAGAGACGTGAGATCGGAGCGCAGCGATCGAACTGTTCGCATCACTCGCCGCTGTTCGATCGCAAATACGGACGCTCGAGCGGTCGCAGTCCCCGGTCTCGCTGAGCCGACCGTGATCGACGGAACGAAAAGATGGGACAGACGGATCGATTTCGGACCGGTACTCGCCGCGGTCGCCTATTCGGCGGCCGCGATCGCTTCGATCTCGATCGCCGCGCCCTTGGGAACGCGACCGACCTCGACCGCGCTCCTGGCGGGCGGCTCCTCGTCGAAGAACTCGCTGTAGACCTCGTTGAACTCCTCGAAATCGTCGATGTCGTCGAGGAAGACGGTCGTCTTGAGCACGTCGTCCATCGACAGACCTTCCGCCTCGAGGATCGCCGCGACGTTTTCCAGACACTGCCGCGTCTGGTCGCCGACTGACTCGTCGTCTAACAGGTCGCCGTCCGCCGTCAGCGGGAGCTGGCCCGCGGTGACGAGGACGTCGTCGGTTCTGGTCGCCTGACTGTACGCGCCAACGGCTGCCGGTGCGTCGTCGGTGCTAACGGTTCGCATCACGCCGTGGTACCAGTTCGGGTCTCTTAAATCTCGGCTCCGTTCCACGTCCGGTTAGCGGAGTTACGTTTCGTGGTGGTGTGGTACACACACGCAAGATACTTACTCGCATCCGTTTCACTTGACGTATGGCGTTCGAACAGCCACTCGACCGGATAGCGCCGAGCGTGTCCGAGTCCGTCTCGCTCGAACGCGAGCGGCAGGAATCGACGCTCGGGATGATCGCCTCGGAGAACCACGTCTCGAAAGCCGTCCTCGAGGCCCAAGGAAGCGTGTTGACGAACAAGTACGCGGAGGGATATCCCGGCAGCCGGTACTACGGCGGGTGCCAGCACGTCGATACGGTGGAGGAACTCGCTATCGAGCACGCGAAAGCGCTCTTCGAGATGGACCACGCCAACGTCCAGCCGCACAGCGGGACGCAGGCGAACATGGGGGTCTACTTCGCGGTCCTCGAGCCGGGAGACACGATCCTCTCGCTGTCGCTGTCACACGGCGGCCACCTCTCGCACGGTCACAACGTGAACTTCTCGGGTCAGCTCTACGACGTCGAGCAGTACGAAGTCGACCCCGAGACGGGGTACATCGACTACGACGACGTCGCGGAACAGGCCCGCGAGATCGAGCCGGACATGATCGTCAGCGGCTCCTCGGCCTATCCGCGCGAGTTCGAGTACGACCGTATCGGCGAGATCGCCGACGAGGTCGACGCCTACCACCTCGCGGACATCGCTCACGTGACCGGCCTCATCGCGGCCGGCGTTCACTCGTCGCCGGCCGAGCACGCTGACTTCGTCACCGGGAGTACCCACAAGACGATCCGCGCCGGACGCGGTGGGCTCATCATGTGCGACGAGGAGCACGCCGACGACGTCGACTCCGCGGTGTTCCCCGGCGCGCAGGGCGGGCCGCTGATGCACAATGTCGCCGGCAAGGCGGTCGGCTTCGCAGAGGCCCGGACCGACGAGTTCGAAGCGTACGCCGAACGGATCGTCGCCGATGCGAAGCGCCTCGGCGAGGTGTTCGACGAACGGGGACTCTCGCTGGTCAGCGGCGGGACCGACAAACACCTCCTGCTTGTCGATCTGCGCGATTCCCACCCCGATCTGACGGGGAAAGAAGCCGAGGAAGCGCTGAGCGACGTCGGCATCATCGTCAACAAGAACACCGTCCCCGGCGAGACGCGGTCGCCGATGGTGACCAGCGGGATCCGCGTCGGCACCCCCGCGCTCGCGACCCGCGGCCTCGAGGAAGCCGAGATGGAGACCGTCGCCGATCTCATCGTCGACGTGCTCGACGCGCCGGACGACGACGCGGTCGTCGATCGCGTTTCGTCGCGGGTCGACGACCTCTGCGAGGAGTTCCCGATCTACGAGTGAGTCTCACGGTACCGGCGTAACGCCGACGACTGATTTTCACCGCCGACCGGCTGCGTCGCGGGCTCGCCGTCGCTACTTCGTGTAGCCGTCCAGTCGCCCAAACGGATAGCTACCGGAACCGGAAGAGACGAAGCGAGCCGGTCGTCGACGGTACTATCGCCGCTCCCGGCCGACGGTCACCCCGCCGGACGAACGTCGAGACGGCGTCCGGCACCGGAATCGAAATCGACCGCGAGGAATCGAGCGGCCGAAGCCGGTCGGTCAGTCGTCGGACGGATCGGCGTCGGCGGCCTCGCGGTCGGACGTCTCGACCTCGAGAGACGGGAGCGAGACGTCGTCCTCCTCGCGGAGGAACAGCGGCCGATGGCTGCTGAACGTGACGATCATCGCCGCGACGGCCAGTAACGCGATGATCGCGAACGGCCCACCGGTGATGATCGCGGCCTGCTGCAGGGCGTCGACGCCGCCGGTGACCATCAGCAGCGACGCGAGCGCGCCGATGAGGAATCCCCAGATGACGCGGTTGATCGTCGAGGGATTTTCGTTCCCGCCAGTCGTGAGCATTCCCAGCGCCAGCGTCGAGGAGTCGGCCGACGTGACGAGGAACGTCGTCACGAGCACGAGGAACAGACCCGTCAACACGCCGCCGAGTGGCAACGCCTCGAACAGCGGGTATCCGGAGCCGGCCTCACCGAGTTCGCTGATGACGGTGAGAATGTCGGCGCGACCGTTCTCCTGCAGGAAGATCGCGGTGCCGCCCATCGTGGCGAACCACGGAATCGTGATTCCCGTCGAGGCGATGACGCCCGTGACGACGACCTGTCTCACCGTCCGACCGCGCGAGATGCGCGCGATGAACAGCCCGACGAACGGCGTCCAGGAGAACCACCACGCCCAGTAGAAGACCGTCCAGCCGCCGACCCAGCCGCTGACGCCGCCGCCGACGCTCTCGGCGGCGCCGGTGTAGAAGCTCATCGTGACGAAGTCGTTGATGTACGCGCCGAGCGCCTCCGTGCCGACGGTCATGATGTACGTCGTCGGCCCGAGGACGAACGTCGCGACGGTCACCACGGCGAACAGGGCCATGTTGAAGTACGAGAGGCGGCGGATCCCCTTCTCCACGCCGAGCGCGACCGAGATCGTGAACGCGACGGTCAGTCCGGTAATCACGACGACCGTCCCGAGGTCACCGACGCTCGCACCGGTGATCCACTCGACGCCGACGAGAAATTGGCTCCCGACCAGTCCCAGCGTCGTCGCGACGCCGCCGATCGTCGCGAACACGGCGAGGATATCGATGACCTTCGCGATCGGGCGGTCGAGGTTCTCGATGCCCACCCACGGTGCGATCACCGTCGAGATGCGCAGCGGCGCGTCGTATCGGTAGGCGAAGTACGCGATCGGGAGCGCCATGATCACGTACGCGGTCCACGCGGAGAGGCCCCAGTGGAAGAACGTGTACTGGATCGCCCCGACGGCGGCCCCCGCCGATTGCGCCTCAGCGCCGATGAACGGCGAGACGGTGTCGTAGTGGAAGATCGCCTCGGCAGGGCCCCAGAACACGATCCCGGCGGCGATCCCCGCCGAGTACAGCATCGCGAAGTACGCGAGGAACGTGAACTCCGGCTCTTCGTTCTCTCCGCCGAGCTTGATGTTGCCCCACGGTCCGAATATCAGGAAGCCGGCGAACGCGACCAGGGCGAACATCGCGACCAGGTACCACCAGCCCGCGGCAGTCCACAGGAAATCGTTCACGCTGGTCATGTACCCCGACGCGGTCTCCGGCCAGAGGACGAACGCGATTACCGCCGCGGCGGCGATGAAGAAGCCGACCGCGAACACCGGCGTGTCGAGTTCCTCGAGGAACCGTCCGACCGGTCCGTTTGATTCAGCTCCCGCCATCGTGGATCACCGTTTCACCGCTGTTCGATCGCCGCGATCGGTGGCGGACGTCCGCCACTCGATCGTCTCGTTCGACGGGGCGCCGCGCCCCCGCTCGGTCCATCGGGTTCTCGTACGCTCGTTCTCGCCGATCATTGTTAGTGACTACCTCTCATTGGTTCTCTTCGTTCTTCGGTATAAGCCTACCCTTCAATCTAGTATCTAACACGTTCGTCAGGGAATTAATACTCAAACCGACCGAATCAGGGCTTCTTCCCACAATATATCATTATATTTTCACTTTCGGTTGACGTCCTCGACGATGTACCCTTCAGCTTCGATCGCGTCGATGATCGTCGCGGCGTGTTCGGCGCCGCTGGTCTCTATTTGAAACACCAGGTACGCCTCGCCGACGGTGAGATCCTCGACCGCGCGGTCGTGCCGGACCGTCTGGATATTCGCGCCGTGATCGGCGATGACGCCCGAGATGTCGTCCATCTCTCCGGGCATGTCGTCGATCCGGACGCGCAGCCGCAGGATCTGTCCTCGCTCCGTGAGCGCGTGGATGAGGACGGTCTGCAGCATCGTCATGTCCAGGTTCCCGCCGCCGAGGACGGGCATGACGGTCTCACCGCTGACGTCCAACTGATCGCTCAAGACGGCCGCGACCGACGCGGCGGCCGCGCCCTCGACGACCTGTTTCGCGCGCTCGAGCAGCAGCAGGATCGCGTTGGCGATCTCCGCGTCGGAGACGGTGACGACTTCGTCGACGTGGTCCTCGATGAGGTTGAGCGTCAGGTCAGAGATCCCGCCGGTCGCGATCCCGTCGGCGATGGTATCGACTTCGTCGAGCGTGACCGGGATTCCCTTGTCGAGACTCTCGTGGACGGTCGCGGCTCCCTCGGCCTGGACGCCGACGACGCGCGTCTCGGGGGAGAGGTGGTCGAGCGCGGTGGCGACGCCGCTGATGAGTCCCCCGCCCCCGATCGGGACGACGACGGTGTCGACGTCGGGACAGTCCTCGTGGATCTCGATACCGAGCGTCCCCTGTCCGGCGACGATGTGCGGATCGTCGTACGCGTGGACGAACTCGACGTCGTTCTCGGCGGCGTACTCCTGGGCGTACGTCATCGCCTCCTGGAAGTCCTGCCCGACCAGTTCGACCGTCGCGCCGTAGCTCCGCGTCGCGTCGATCTTCGCCTGCGGGGCGTGGGTCGGCATCACGATCGTCGAGTCCGCGCCGCACTTCGTCGCCGCGAGGGCGACGCCCTGTGCGTGATTGCCCGCGCTCGCGGCGACGAACTCGTCGGCCCCGTCGTCGACTGCCTGTCTGATCTTGTTGTACGCCCCGCGGGTCTTGAACGAGCCGGTCCACTGGAGGTGCTCCATCTTCAGGTACACCTCCGCGTCGACCGTTTCGCCGAGCGACGTGCTCCGCTCGACCGGCGTCCGCTTGACGACCGTCTCGTCGTCGAAGCGGTCGCGTGCTCGTTCGATGTCCGCATACTGAACTAACGGTCCTTGTTCCTGAAATTCACTCATAATTGAATCTGTGGGTGTTGGTCGTCGAACGCTACCGGATGATCTTGTCGCGGCCGGGATCGAACAGCGGCTCGTCGCGGACCGTCGCGTCGTAGGTCTCCCCTTCGCACTGGATCTGCACCGACGTCCCGGCGTCGGCGTACTCGCTGGGCAGGTAGGTGTAGGCGATCGATTCGCCGACGCTGTAGCCGTAGTCGCCGGCCTGAACGTAGCCGACGGCCTCGCCGTCAGCGAGCACCGGCCGTCCGCCGAGCATCGCGTCGGTCGAATCGTCCAGCGTCAGGCAGGCGACCTCGGTATCGATGCCCGCCTCTTTGGCCTCGACGAGCGCCTCCTTCCCGATGAACTCGGTGTCGAGGTCGACGGCGAAGGGAAGGCCGGCGGCGAACGGATCGACGTCGGTGTCGACGTCCGTTCCCCACAGGCGGAACCCCTTCTCGAGGCGCATCGACTCGAGTGCGCCGCCGCCCATGGGCCTGACGTCGAGATCTCGACCGGCTTCCCAGAGCGTGTCCCAAAGCTTCCGGCCGTACTCGGAGGGTGCCCACAGCTCCCAGCCGAGTTCGCCGACGTACGAGACCCGCAGCGCGATCACGGGGACGTCGCCGACGTAGAGCCGCTTGCAACTGAAGTACGGGAACTCGTCGTTAGAGACGTCGGCATCGGTGACTCGCTGGAGCAGCAATCGAGACTTCGGTCCCCACAGTCCGACGGTGCACTTCGCGGATTCCTCGACCGTCACGGAGACGGTGTCGTGCGCGTGGTCCTGGATCCAGGAGCCGTGGATCCCCGGCGAGTTGCCGCCGCCGGTCGTCACCATGTACTCGTCCTCGTCGAGGCGGGCGACGGTGAGGTCGGCGATGATCGTGCCGCCCTCGTTCAGCATCGTCGTGTACCGGACCTTCCCGACGTCGATGTCCATGTCGTTGCTGCAGATCTGCTGGAGGAACTCGCCGGCGTCCTCGCCCTCGACCATGATCGAACTGAACGTCGTCATGTCGAACATGGACACGTTCTCGCGGGTGTGGAGGTGCTCGGCGCCCTCGATCGGGGAGCGGTTGATCCCCTGCCAGCCGTCCCGTTCGGGGATCCGGTCCTCGTACTTCTCGACGAGGTCCGAGTTGGACTCGTACCACTGGGGCGTCTCCCAGCCGCCGCTCTGGTAGAACTCGGCACCGAGTTCCTGCTGTTGCCCGTAGAACGGACTCACGCGCAGCCCGCGGTGGTCGTCGGGCTGCCACCGCGGTTCGACGATGCTGTAGACCTGCTCGTACCGTTTGCCGCCGCGGTCCGTGAAGTAGTCCTTGCTCCCGGCGTGGGGTTCGAACCGGTTGACGTGGATTCCGCTCGTGTCGACGGGTCCGGACGGGAGCCGCGGGACGCCGTTCTCCATCCACTCGGCGAGGATCTTCCCGTAGCCGCCGGAGTGAGTCCACCAGATCGCCAGTCCGGTCCAGAGCCCGTCGATCGCCGCTGTTTCGCCGAGCACCGGCATCCCGTCGGGCGTGTAGACGAAGATGCCGTTCTCGGTGACGCGGAAGTCTTTGCCCTCGGTCGCGGGCAGCAGTTCGTCGAACGCCTGCTGGGGTGACTTCTCGCGGTTCGGATGCGTCGCCTTCGTCCAGTGCTTCTCGGTGAAGCTGTGGACCGACGCCTGGCTGTCCTCGTCGTTTTTTCCCATCTCGTCCGGGTCGACGACCAGCGGCTCGTGGTTGTACGAGCCGAGTCCGTAGCCGTCGCCGTGCGTTCGGAAGTACAGCGAGTTGTCCTGGTCCCGGCCGACCGGCCGGTCCGGCGGCTGGGCCATGAACTCCGTGATCTGGCTATCGCCGGGGACCTCGAGGCCGGCGGTGGCGTCACCGATCACGTCGCCGGAACCGTCGTCGTCGAGTTCCGCGAGCGGATCCGTGACGACGTACTGGTGTTCGACGGGCGTGATGGGCAGCTCGAGGCCCGCCATCTGACCGGTCTGGTACGCCCAGTTGTTCGTCGCGAGGACGCACCGATCGCACTCGATGCGGCCGTTGTCGGTGGCGACCGCCTGAATCTCGCCGCCGTTGGTCTCGATGTCCGTCACCTCGGTGTCGCCGAAGAACCGGGCCGATGACGTCTCGATGTACCACTGCAACGCGTCGGTCCCGGCGACCTGCCCGTCGGTCGGCGAGTAGTAGCCACCGAGGATCTCGTCCTCGTCGACGAGCGGGAGATGTTCCGTGACTTCCTCGGGCTCGAGGAGCTCCGGCTCCGGCAGCCCGTACGAGGTGGCCCACTCGACGCGCCGCTGGAGGAAGTCCATCCGTTCCTCGGAGCGGGCGAGTTCGATGCCGCCGACTTCGGTGTAAACGCCCGCGTCCTTCAGCAGTCGGCTCGTGTAGTGGGCCGTCTTGGTCTGGATCTTCGACGGTGACGTCTGGAACATGATTCCCGGTGCGTGCGTCGACGAACCGCCGGTTACCGGAAGCGGTCCCTGATCGACGACGACCACGTCCTCTGCGCCGAGTTCCGTCAGGTGGTAGGCGATACTACAGCCGACGGCCCCGGCGCCGATGATCACTGTCTCGGCTCCCGAAGGCAAGCTTTCGGTGCTCATGTGATACCCACACATGCTACAGTCCCGCTCATAAATATACCGCTGCTTTAAGTGAAACGGGCGATCGAGGCCGCTTCACGGGGCGAATCGCGAATCCCACAACAGGAAAGAAAGTTGATGGTTTTTGCGAACGCGGCATCGTCATCGGCTCGACCGGGCGACGGCATCTCCGTCGCCGGTCACGGGAGCGATACGTCGACGTCGGCTCGCAGACTCGCCGCCTTGATCGTATTGTAGAGGAGCATCGTGATCGTGAGCGGCCCGACGCCGCCGGGGACCGGCGTGATCGCGTCGGCCTTCTCCTTTGCGCTCTCGAACTCGACGTCGCCGACGAGTTCGTACCCCTTCTCGGTGTCCGACTGGTCAGACGAAGTCTGACTGTCCTCCGAACGCCGTTCGGAGACATCCACGCGGTTGACGCCGACGTCGATCACGGTCGTTCCCGGCGAGAGCATCGATCCGTCGATCAGTTCCGGAACGCCGGCGGCCGCGACGACGACGTCCGCGTCCCGCGTCTTCGCCGCGAGGTCGTCCGTACGCGAGTGACAGACCGTCACCGTCGCGTTCCCGGTGTCGGACTTCTGGACGAGGAGATTCGCCATCGGTTTCCCGACGATGTTCGACCGGCCGACGACGACGACGTCCGCACCCTCGGTCTCGACGCCCTCCGCCTCGAGTAGTTTCTGGATGCCGTGGGGCGTACACGGCTTGAACCGAGGCGTACCGGTGACCAATCGACCGACGTTCTCCGGGTGAAACCCGTCGACGTCCTTCCGCGGATCGATCCGCTCGAGGACGGCTTGCCGGTCGACGTGATCCGGGAGCGGTAACTGCACGAGGATACCGTGGACCGCCGGGTCGTCGTTCAGTTCGTCGATCCGATCGAACAGCGCGTCGGCCGGTGCGTCCGGATCGAGTTCGTGGTGGATGCTCTCGATCCCGAGGTCGTTGCAGGCCTGCCGTTTCATCGAGACGTACGTCTCGCTCGCGCCGTCGTCGCTCATCAGGACCGTCGCCAGCCCTGGCGTCGTGCCGGCGTCCGCGAGCGTCTCGAGGCATGGTTCCAGGTCCGCCGTGATACGATCCGCGATCTCGTTCCCGTCGATGATCCGTGTCATAGCTGATCTCGTTCCGATCGCTGCGGGTCGCGTCCGCTCGAGGAGACGGGGCGCTACGGCCGGCACCTCGATCGGGTACCGGCGCCGTCGTTCGTCGAGACGGACCGCATCGGCCTGCAGCGATGTCGACTAAAGGGTTTCCGAGGAGGGTAATTAATCCACGTGTCGATCGCTACTACGCTCCGCAGTCGGGCCCGCCTCGGTAGACGTCCGTCCCCCGAATCGCACGCTACGATCGATATCACGGTCGGATTCGGCGGGCCGGTTTATACACCTGTAGTATTTGCGGTGGAAACCTATCCGTCCCAATGCGCTCTCTCCGAACGGCACCGAACAGTGGTGCCGAAACCGGGACGGGAGAGTCCGCAACCGTGACCAGATACCGTCCCAACTCCCGGGCTTCGCCCCGGCCCCGGGTCCTCATCCTCAACCAGATCCTAACTCTCTCCAGTTTCGTGCTTCAGCCGTCGAACGGCGATGGCGTCGCCTCGAATTGTCAGTGATAGTGTATGACGAGCGACGCCGAGCGGATCCGATCGCTATCGAGAGACGCGACAGCGGACCATCGGAGAACCGACGGCGTGGCCCCGTGGTTCGGTGGCTCCGGAGAACGGGAATCGGGACCCGCTCGGCTACGCGAGCGGGAACGAGTGAGATGCGACGACGGGACAGAGGAATGCGCCCCGCAGTGTGGCTCGGCGGAGCCGTCGAACGACCGCCGACGTTACGACAGCACGCGCTCGCGTTCGACGTTCACCCGCGTACGAGAGCCGGAGCGCGGTGACCGGAATGTTCTTCGCGACTGACGCCGGTGAGCCGTGATTGGCCGAAGAAATAACAGTGATATCCGTGTGAAGCAAGGGGCGCTCGAGGTGACAGTATCGAGACGACACCGGCAACGGACGACAGTCTCGTCGAGCGTTGGGAAGCGGCTGCGCCGTCGCGGGCGCGGGGTTCGGTCACCGGTGTGCGGGGCGGTCGAGATCCCGGTCAGCGATGGTCTTCAGCAACGCGATTAGCGCATCGGCCGCCGCGTCGAGCAGCTCCTCGCCCAGCTCCGCGCTCGCCTCGCGCGGATCGCCGACGACGCCGTTCTCGGTGAACTCGGCCGAGTCGAACGCGAGATTGACTCTTCCCTGCCAATCTCCCCAGCGATCGCTCCCGTTCTCGGCGGCCTCCTCGAGGCGGTCCTCGCGGACGGCGCCGGGATTCGCGTGCTGCACCAATGCCGTCTCGAGCGGCCCGCCGTGGCCCATGCGAGAGCTGTGTTCGCCGACCTCGTCGAACCACGTGAACGGCACGGCGTAGGCCTCGTCGCAGCGAGTGATCCGGCCGGCGACCTCCCGGAGAGCGCTCGTATTGCCGCCATGGCCGTTGACGAGAACGATTCGATCGAACCCGTGGTGGGCGAGGCTGTCGACGATATCCCGGACGTACGCCTTGAACGTCGACTCCGAGGTCCAGAGAGTGCCGGTGAACTGCCGGTGTTCCTCGGCGATACCGACGGGGATCGCGGGCGCGACCGTGACCGTCCCCTCGTACCGCTCCGCGGCCGCGTCCGCGACCGCCTCGGCGTTGAGCGTGTCTGTTCCCAGCGGCGCGTGCGGACCGTGTTGCTCCGTGCTCCCGACCGGGAGCAGCGCGAGATCCGTTTCGGCCGCGTCTATCTCCGTCCACGTCGCTCGCTCGAGATGCATACGGCCGATCGCTGAACGCGTAGTCGCATAAAACATCACCTCCTCGAGAGACGTGCAAACTTACAAGTTCGAACGAGGGGTTGAACGAGTATGGAGCACGAGACCGTTACCCATACGACCGCCGAACGCCGTCTCGCTCGCTTGCCGTCCGGGACGGACGTCGCGGTGACCGTCCATCGGTACGACGGCGGAGCCGGACCGACCGTCTACGTGCAGGCCGCACAGCACGGCATCGAACTCAACGGAACGGCCGCGCTGCGTCGATTGCACCGCCACCTGCTGACCGCTGATCTCGCCGGGACGGTGATCGCCGTGCCGGTCGTCAATTCGCTCGCGTTCGATCACGGATTGTACGTCACGCCGCAGGCGGTCGACGCGGTCAACTCCAACTGTAATCGCGTCTGGCCCGGCGACGACGCGGGAACCCTGCAGGAACGGATCGTCGCCCAACTGTGGGAGCTGATTGAGTCGACCGACGTCGTGATCGATCTGCACACTGGGACCCCGGACATGCTCGAGCACGTCAGATTCCAGCCCGGAAACCGGAAGTCACGGACTCTCGCGGCGACGTTCGGGGCCGACTATCTCCTGACCGACGCGACGTCCGACGATGAACCGGACGACGGCACAGGGGACGGCGACGCGGCGGACGACGACGCGGCGGACGACGGCACGGCCGACGACGAGCCGTATCAGGGCAAGCTCCGAACGGCCGCCGCGCGGGCCGGCATTCCGGCGATCGTCCCGGAACTTTCGAACAGCCGCCAGATCGATCACGACGCGGCACACCGCGGAGTCCGCGGGCTCCGGAACGTCCTCGGCGAACTGGGAATGCTCCGCGAGGAACCGGCGCCGACGCCGTCGCAGACGATCCTCCGAAACGACGAGGGGCGGATCGGCACCGACGCTTCGGGGCTCTTCGAACCGAATCCGGAGGTCACCGTCGGTGATCGCGTGCCCGCGGGAACCGAACTGGGGACAGTGTACTGTCCCTCGTCGTTCGAGGAACGCCAGCGCGTGACGACGACCGACGCCGGCGTGATCTACTCGCTCACCCGCGAGTCCGTCGTGACCGCCGGCGAGAAGGTCGCCTGTATCGCGGAGCGAGCGTGACCGGCCGTCGATCGTCCGACTCAGCCGCGGGCGATCGAGGTACAGAAGTTCTCGACGATGCGTTTCCCCGACTCGGTGAGAATGCTCTCCGGGTGGAACTGGACGCCGACGTGGGGTAACTCGGCGTGGCGAACGCCCATGACGATCCCCCGATCGTCGTCGGTGTGGGCGGTCTCGATCAGTTCCGCCGGCAGGTCGTCGCGTTCGACCGCCAGCGAGTGATACCGACCGACCTCGAAGGGATTCGGCACGCCGTCGTACAGCCCCGTTCCGTCGTGGTTCACCGCGGACGTCTTTCCGTGGACGACGTCGGGCGCGCGTCCGACGGACACCCCGTGAGCGGCACAGAGGGCCTGATGCCCGAGACAGACGCCGAACGTCGGGTACTCGGTCTCGGCGAAGATATCGACGGAGACGCCGGCCTCGGCAGGCGTCCCGGGGCCCGGGGAGACGACGATCCCGTCGGGATCGAGGTCGCGGACGCCTTCGATGTCGATCTCGTCGTTGCGTCGGACGATCACGTCGTCGAACTCGCCGGCGTCTCGCGGCGTCGCTGCGGGGCCTGTCGGAGCGATCGCTTCGGCGACGTACTGAACCAGGTTGTACGCGAACGAATCGTAGTTGTCGACGACCAGAATCATCCCGCATCACCGACCGCGTCCGTCGCGGTCTCGAGGGCGAACGACGCCCGTTCGCCCAAGGCCTCGTCGACCGCCGTCACGAGCGCCCGCGCCTTATCGAGCGTCTCGTCGTACTCCCGATCGGGAACGGAATCGTGGACGACGCCGGCGCCGACGCGGAGGTGGTACTCCTCGGCGTGGCGTACCAGCGTCCGGATGACGATGTTCAGCGTCGCCCGGTCGTCGAAGCCGAAGATCCCGATGCTCCCGGTGTAGGGGCCGCGTCGGGTCGTTTCGACTTCGTCGATGATCTCCATCGTCCGCGGCTTCGGTGCGCCCGTGATCGTGCCGCCCGGAAACACCGCCGCGACGGCGTCGGCGATGCTCGCATCGTCTCGCAGGGTTCCCTCGACGAGGGAGACGAGGTGCATGACTTCCGAGTACCGGTCCACACGGCGATAGTCCGTGACCGACACGGAACCGTACTCGCTGACCTTCCCGAGGTCGTTGCGCTCTAAGTCGACGAGCATCGCGTGTTCGGCGCGTTCCTTCTCGTCGTCGCGGAGATCTGCCGCCAATCGCTCGTCTTCGGCCGGCGTCCGCCCGCGGGGCCTGGTTCCGGCGATCGGTTCGGTGACGAGCGAGCCGTCGCGGACCTCGAGCAGCAGTTCCGGACTCGCGCTGACGAGGTCGATGCCCGGGAACTCGAGCAGTCCCGAGTAGGGGGCCGGATTCACGCGTCGCACCGCGTCGAAGACGTCGACCGGATGGACGGCCGCCGGGGCGACGAGTCGATGGGAGACGTTCGCCTGAAACGTGTCGCCGTCGCGAACGTATCGCTTGACTCGCCGAACGCGGTCGGCGAACGCCGCTCGACCGCACTCGCTCTCGAACGCGGCCCGGGTCGCGTCGACCGGCGGACTGCGGTCCGCTTCGCTGCCGTCGATCGCCGCCTGCGCCAGGGATCGAGCCCCCGCTAGACCGGTCTCGTAGGCGTCGGCGGGATCGTCGTCGACCACGGGACAGGCGGTCACTCGTAGCTCCGTTTCGCCGTCGCCGTCGCGCGGTTCGCGCCACGCGGCGACCTGATCGAAGACGCCCAGTTGAAGCCGCGGCAACCCGCGTTCGTCGGTCGTCGTCGACGGTAACGACTCGAGCTCCCTGGCGACGTCGTAGGAGAGCCAGCCGAACGCACCGCAGGGATACGGAACCGAGCAGTCTCCGCGTACCAACCGCTCGCGCTCGAGGAGCGCGTCGACCGTTCGGATCGTTGGACTCCCGCCGTCCCGATCGACCGCGTTCGCAGTTACTCGAACCCGTTCGACGGGATCGATACCGAAGTAGCCCCAACCGGACTGCCCGCCGGTCGTCTCGAGGTAGAACCCGTCGGCCTCGTCGGTCCGGGCCCTGCAATAAGCGTCGAACGGATCGGCGACGGAAACGCGTACTTCGACCGGGACGCGAGCGCCGTCCGGCGCGCTCTCGGCAGTCTCTACAAACGATTCGCTGTCTGTTACGACCGTGATCGTGCTCATGGCGGATACCCGCTACCGGGACCGGCCGTCCCCCGTCCCGGAAGCGTTCGTATCAGGAGCGCAAGCGGAGAGTATAAAAATGTTGTGCCGCGAGTAGGCAGACCACGATATAACGGGTGTCCCGGCGATCGGAGAGTATTACCGCTCTCGGACTGGTTTTCCGGGAGACATATAAAGGGGTGGGCTATTCCTCATGTACCCTTATCCCAAATGAACGGATGATTATTGATATCATGGGAGTCAGTGGCTCGATTGAGAAGCTCTCTCAAACGATCGAACGATACGAAGCGGCCGGGGGCGAGATCCATCGCGTCGACGCGACGGTTCGAGGGGACGGTGATGAACCGAGCATCGCGATCGACGCCGTCGTTCCGCTGTGTTCGGCCGCGGGGGTGGCGTCCAGCGAGGACGAGGCGACACCGCGAGCGGCGACGGTCGAGGAGAACGGCGGCCTCTCCCTCGAGTTTCCGCCGTCAGTCGTGCCGAAGATCGACGAGTTCGCGCCCGCGGACGCGTCGCTCGTCACGGAGGAAGCGACGGTCACCGCGGAGGGAACTGTCGTCGTCACGTTCGCCCTCGGTCTCGAAGCGAACGCGGAGCCGAGCAGTGAAACGGGAACCGGGAACACCGAGTCCGACGGGAGCGGAAGCGAATCGACCGACGCAATCGAGCGCGACCGCTCGGATCGCGAGGCAGCGGCCGATTCGCTCGAAGGGACGGTAACGACCGGCGAGTCGAAGTCGGAACCGACGACCGAAAGCGAGGACGAACGCGCGTCCGAGCCCCGCGACCGATCCGCCTCGGATTCGGCTCCGAACGCGGTGACGAGCGACGTCGCGATCGACGACGAGACCGAGCGCGCACTCGCGGCCGCACGGAACGAAGACCTGCCGCCGTACGACGACGTCGAGTACCTGAAGTGTCTGTACGACTCCTTCGATACGTTCACCGCGATGGCGGAGGTACTCGAGATGGACGTCGCGTCCGAGACCGTTCGGCGATATATGATCGACGCCGACATCCACGAGCCGACGTCCTACGAAACGACCGCGCCGGACGAGGACGACGCGACGACCGACGGTTCGGAAACGACGACCGGCCAGCGGGATCGTTCCGCCGCTGAAGATCGTGAGCCGATGACCGACGATTCGGTCGCGGCCGTCCCGGAGAAACAGCTCGTCGCCGACGGGATCGGTCTCCCCGAAGACGTCGAAATCAACGAACTGATGGACGCGATCGAGTCATCTATGACGTTACACGACGTCACCCGGGAGCTTGGCCTCGAGCGAAGTCGGACCCGCGAACTGCTCGAGCAGCTGAACCTGCTCGATCTCGTCGTGAAACGCGTCTACGGCTCGGCCGATCCCGAGCGACCCCCCTCGCGAAACGAGATCGCCGATCGAATTCGCGAGAGCGTCACCCACGGTCAGTAACGCGAGCCGCCGTGGAACGACTCCCGAAGCGCCGGCAGTGCGCACCGCCCCCTCTCCCGCTGTTCTCCCTCTGGCACTCGCTACATCCATGCGTCGTCGGGACAGACTAGCTGCCCGCGACCGAGGCATACGACACGGGATACCGGCCGACTCGTCTCGACGGGCCGCAATCGCCATCCTCGATCTCGGCGCGATCGGTCTCGACGACCGTACGCGCAACGTTGCAACGTTCGGGGCGACCGAACCCGCGGACGACGCGATCGAACGGGTGGTACTCTCGTTTCGGCACGTCCACCTGCTGATGCTCGAGGACGCGTGTATCGTCCGCTACGTCTCCGAAGCGGGACGGGTCGCGTTACTGGAAAACGAACGGAGAACCGTCTCCGAACGTTCCTCCCCGAGTCCCCTCGTTCGTAGTTCTCGCGACGACCGGCATCGGTCGTCGACGCGGTCCGACATCGCCTCGGCGAGCGAACGGTCCCGGTGACCGAATCGCTCTCGGGCCGAGCACTCCCCCCCGATCGGTTGCTCACTTATATTCATGTTCAATATCACTGGTCAACAGTTTTTAGCCCTCATTGTGTTATTGGTACCGTATGACACAGTGGGACGATTCACAGACGAAATCGGTGAGCGAGGACATCACGGAGAAGTCGAACGCGCTGCCGGCTCGCTACTTCACTGACGATGACGTCTTCGAGATGGAGAAAGAGAAGGTGTTCGGCCAGTACTGGGTGTACGCCGGCCACGCCAACTGTATCGAGGAATCTGGCCAGTACTTCACGCGNGAGATGGAGAAAGAGAAGGTGTTCGGCCAGTACTGGGTGTACGCCGGCCACGCCAACTGTATCGAGGAATCTGGCCAGTACTTCACGCGGACGATCGGCGATCGCCAACTGATCGTCGTCCGCGGTCACGACGGCGAGGTCAAAGCGTTCGACAACGTCTGTGCCCACCGCGGCTCGAAGATGGTCGAGGACACGCCGATGACCGACCCCGGCGATGCGAAGCGAATCAAGTGCCCGTACCACCTCTGGACGTACGACCTCGAGGGCGAGCTCAAAAGCACGCCCAAGAGCTTCGACGAAGCCGGTCTGAACCCCGACCTCGAGGACGANCACCTCTGGACGTACGACCTCGAGGGCGAGCTCAAAAGCACGCCCAAGAGCTTCGACGAAGCCGGTCTGAACCCCGACCTCGAGGACGACGAGGTTCAGGAGTTCGACGCCGAAGAGAACGCCCTGAACGACGTCCACGTCGATACCATCGGCCCGCTGATCTTCGTCAACCTGCGCGAGGATCCGATGCCGCTGGCCGAGCAGGCCGGCGTGATGAAAGACCGCCTCGAGGCGCTGCCCCTCGAGGAGTACGAACACGCCACCCGAATCGTCTCGGAGGTCGAGTGCAACTGGAAGGTGTTCGCGAGCAACTACTCGGAGTGCGACCACTGCCAGGCCAACCACCAGGACTGGATCAAGGGCATCTCGCTCAACGACTCCGAACTCGAGGTCAACGACTACCACTGGGTGCTCCACTACACGCACGCCCAGGACGTCGAGGACGAAATGCGGATCCACGACGAGCACGAGGCCCAGTTCCACTACTTCTGGCCGAACTTCACGGTCAACATGTACGGTACCGCCGACGGCTACGGTACCTACATCATCGACCCGATCGACACCGACCGCTTCCAGCTCATCGCGGACTACTACTTCCGCGACAGCGACCTCTCCGAGGAAGAGCGGGAGTTCGTTCGCACGAGCCGCCAGCTTCAGGAAGAGGACTTCGAATTGGTCGAACGCCAGTGGGAAGGCCTCAGAACGGGCGCGCTCGCTCAGGCCCAGCTGGGACCCAACGAACACACCGTCCACCGCTTCCACCANCTCAGAACGGGCGCGCTCGCTCAGGCCCAGCTGGGACCCAACGAACACACCGTCCACCGCTTCCACCAACTCGCCCAGGAAGCCTACGACTCGTGATGGTATCGCCTCTGCATAACCGATCGACACTGAAACACGACACTCAGAACCAGAATCCATGAGTACTCAAGATCAGGCACCGTACGTCGCGTCCTGTCCGGAGTGCGACGTCGATCTGCAAACCGACGCTCCGAACGAGATCGTCGACTTCCACCGCCGTCACTATCGCGTGACGGGACACGACGTGGAGTTCGAACGCGCGCAGTTGGAGTTAGACGAAGATGTCACGAGCGACGATCTCAAGGACGCCGTCTGGCAGCTCCAAGAGCAGTACGAGAACGGCGTCCCGATCGGCGTCGTCGCGGCGGTGATGTCCGACCGCGGACTATCGATCGGCGNGGCAGCTCCAAGAGCAGTACGAGAACGGCGTCCCGATCGGCGTCGTCGCGGCGGTGATGTCCGACCGCGGACTATCGATCGGCGAGACGGTCGACGAGATCCACGACGTACGGATGACCGGCGGTCTGTACGAACCGCAGGACGACCACCTCGGTGCGTTCTGACGTTCGTCCCAATCCTCGAGTCGCGTGCTTCGAAGTCGTTGCTGACGGCTGAGTTCGGGTTCCTCTCTGGACCGACTCGGCACCGTGTGTCCTGAAGAAGGCGCCGTCGCGACCGAATCGCTTCCCCTCGTACGTACGTTGGTCGTCGAGACCGAACAGCCTCTCCCTGCGAAGCGCTCGGCGATTTACGAACGGTATCGGGTCGCAGCGAATCGGACCGCTATCGATCCTTGACCGATCGCACGGTTCATGACCGACTCTCGCAGTTGCTGTTTCTTGATATCCGACTGGCTGACAGCGAACGCGACCCGCCGACGTTCACGAGAGTTTTACCCTCGTGCGGCCTCTTGGAGCGCTTTGCGCTCCAATGGTCGGCGAATCGAAGATTCGCCTCGACAGCAGAATGCTTCGCGTTCTGCGGACAGCGTCGCCGTCGCGGGTCGCTGTTGACGAAACTGCTGTCAAGATTAATGGAGAGTGGTCTTGATTGTACGCTACAATAGACACCGGGTCCACGTTGATTCTCGGTGTCGCGTTGTTCGGTCGTCACGGCACTGATCCGGTAGCTGCATTTCTGCATAGACTCCGCGAGAAACACGATCTCTCAGATACCGAGTTCTCGCCGATCAATTCGGCTATCGGTCACTGTCTAGTTCTGCACCTTCTCAACCGGCGTGTTTCCACCGAGAGATTGATGCGGTCTCTGGTGGTTGTAGTAATGCACGAATTGTTCAAGACATCCTCGGACGCTCGTCCGATTGCTCACCCATGAATTCTGGAAGCGATCGATCCGCACTTTGAGGGTGTGAAACCACTCTTCGACCAGGTTTCGCTCAGTATAGTTGATCCGACCGCTTCATCCTAATCGAGAGAGTGCAGTCCGATAGCCGAATTGATCGATGAGAGACTCTGCATTTGAGAGATCGTATTTCTCGTGGAGTCCATGTAGAAACGCAGCTGCCGGATCGGTACCGTGCCGACCGAATAACGCGACATCGAGAACCAACTTTGTCTCGGTGTCTATTGCAGCGTACATCCAAGACCACTCGCCGTTGATCTTGATAGCAGTCTTATCAACAGCGACCCGCCGACGGCATCGCCGTCGGCGGGTCGCGTTCGCTGTCAGCCAGCCGCTGTACCCAGTCTCAAACCGATTCGTGAGAGCGTTCAACGCCTAATTCAGCGAGAATTGTTGTTGTCTCTCGAAGCGAACAGTCGGTCTGATGGGGGCGGATGGCGAACGCCCTGACGGCCGTCGCCGTCCGCTCATTCTCCCAAGATTCTTCTAAATCCGCCTCGTAGCTCTCGCTGAGCAGGTCTGCGAGCATCAACCAACTCAACAGTACGACCTGCTCACTTCTCAAACTGGCTCAACTAGACAGTGCCGGCTATCGGACTGTCCCCGCTCGATTAGGATCGAACAGTCGAGTGAACTATACTGACTGAAACCCTATTGAAAAATTGTTTCAACCCCAAATTCGAATCGACCGTTTGCATAATGACTGGATCGGCAGACGGTCAAGCGCGCGTACGGATTGAATAATTTGTGCATTACTATAACTGACAGAGAGCGCATTAATCGCTTGATGGAAACACGCCAGCCGAGGAGATCCAGAACTAGACAGTTTAATTCGGAAAGACTATCAATCAGTCCATGAATTTCACATTGGATACTATGATTAGATTATTCCGGTCGGCATGGAAACAATACCGATCAGTTCCAATCGTTTATCGAATCGGAGCAGCGTTCGTTCTCGGTGCTCTCGTTGGACTGGGAGTTGGTCAGCCGGCAACGTCACTGCAACCGGTTGGTGATCTCTTCGTCCGATTACTCGAGATGATCATCGTTCCTATCATTATATTCACATTATTGATGGCGACGCGAGAACTCTCCCCGAAGAATTTGGGGAAGGTCGGCGGGCAGGTCATACTCCTGTATATCGCCACAACGACTGTTGCTATCGCGATGGGACTCGGTATGAGCAATCTCATCAACCCCGGCGCAGGGATGACCGTAGAGCAGACTGATGTCCAGACCGAACAAACACCGTCGCTCGTGGATCAAGTATTCAATATTGTCCCTGAGAACCCGTTCGCTGCGATAGCCGAGGGGAACATTCTGGCTATCATATTTTTCACGCTCATCTTCGGTCTCGGGATGACGATGGTACGAGCGGAAGTTGAATCGGACTCAGCGGTCCGAAACGGCATTGACACCATCTTCGACGTAGTTGACGCCGGAGCAGAGGTCGTGTTCAAAATCGTCTGGGGAATTATGGAGTTCGGCGTCCTCGGTGTGTTCGCACTCATGGCAGCGTTGTTTGGGGAAGTTGGCGTACAAGCGATTAGTGCGTACTTCACTCTATCACTGACTCTCGCGCTTGCTATTGGCCTCCAGATTTCCCTCGTCTATCTGCTCCTGATTATCCGAGGAGCAGTCGGCGCTTCACCAGTGGCCTTCCTGCGTGGGATCAAGGAGGCGCTTATTACAGCGCTCAGTATTCGGTCGTCCACCGCAACGCTTCCCGTCTCGATGTCGGATGCCGACGAGAACCTCCGTGTCGAAGAGCGCGTGTATGGCTTTTCACTCCCGCTAGGTGCGACGATCAATATGGATGGGACATCGATGTACCTCGGCATTGTCGCGGTCTTCGCCGCGAATATGGTCGGTGTCTCCCTTACACTGGTCGAACAGTTTACCATCCTGCTTACTGCCCTCCTTGCAAGTATCGGCACCGCGGGCGTTCCCAGTGCTAGCCTCGTCATGATGACTGCGGTGTTGACGCAGGTAGGACTACCACTCGAGGTCATTGGGATGATCGCGGGTATCGATCCACTGCTCGACCGCCTTCGGACCATGAACAACATTGCTGGCGACCTAGCAGTGACCACGGTAGTCGCAAAGTGGAACGATGCGATCGATCTCTCGTCCGGCGTCTGGACCGAGACACCAGTTGAGTTCAGTGAAGAGTCCGTAAGCGTGTCAGACAACGATTGACCGGAAACCAGCTCGAGTCGACTCCGATTCCGACGAACTCGAGCAGTTCATACTACCAGTGGCTGCCGTACTACTACTGCTACTGGTTCGGATAAGAACAGCGAGAACTACCCCCGAAAGCGCGACCACGCTCGAATGCATACTCGTATCTATCCCACTAGGTACCTCCACGACAACGAACGGTGTCGGTTCGTCGTCGTATCATGACGGTTGCTAACACAAATCCGGCACTATAAACACTATGTTAGTTTTATTATAATACTCAACTTTCACGATAGGCATCAAGAAACGAACTCGAGTGCATTCCACCATCGTGGTTGGAAAGCTTATTCCGAAGATACGAACAAGATTAACAGCTTATTAGCCGTTCCGTGTGTGCGTTGTTGAAGCGGTTTAGAAACGAAGAGGTTCTTCGTTTTACCTCTCCAAAGATACGTTCACTACTAGTCGGATTCCGCATGTTTTGCATCTGAAATCAGGCCCTCGCCCTGATAGGCGTCGTTCAGTGATTGATCGCCATCGACGAGAAACGCGGCGTTGGAGACGTCGTATTTCTCGAGGAACTCGCGGAAGAGCGAGTTTTCAATGAGATTTTAGCCAGTATAATTCACTTGATCGTCGAATCCCAACCGGAGCACGATTTCGGGAGATATCGTCTCGCTTGTCCTGATTGTGGGCGGGACTGCAAACCGAGCCGAATCAAAACGAATATCGTAGACGCCGTCGTTGGATCGATATGCAGCGGGCGAAGCAAACCGAACGACGAGTCGACGTAGCCGTAATTGGTGGGGGTGTGATTGGCATAACAACTGCTATCTGCCTCGAGCTCCGGGGATACAGTACCGCGATTTATACGGCGAAGATCCCGTTCCGTGATGAGCCGTCTCCGGAATTTGCAACGCCGTATGCGGCCGCGTCGATCAAACCAGCGTCGGTAACGATGTCCAGACAGCAACGTGCTCTTGCGATTTCCCAGGAGATATTCGGGTTTCTCGCTAACACGGGATCGATGGGCGTTCGCCAGCAGCCACATTTCGTGTTACACGAGGAGGATCACTCGGACCCGGAATACGCAGATACCGTGAGTGGATTTTGTCGCATTTCTGAAATTGAACAGTATCCTCACCGTCCGAATGCTAATGCCGTGTTCGGCTGGCGATTTAATGCCTATTTTGCTGAGCTCCCGGTCTATATTGCTCGCTGCTATGCGCTCTACGAGTCCCTTGGCGGCGTTGTTCACGAGCGTTCTCTCACTCGTGAGACGTGCCGCAACTTACCAAGTGACGTACTGGTGAACTGTGCTGGGATCGGTTCTCAAGAGATATTCGACGATCAACGGCCGTGGATGATTCATGTCGGCCATCAAGTTCTTGTTGACGGACTTCCGCTCATTCGAACTGATTCCGGCGACCTGTTTTCCTATAACTATACACCACATCCCGATGCGGTCGCGGATGGATTCGCTGGTGAGGTATACGCCTATCCTCGAATGGACACACTAGTTCTCGGTGGTAGCCGACTTCCCGTTGCTCTGGAGGACGATTGGGACGGACACATACCCGGCGTCTCCCGATCAGTTGGGGATGTGGAGGTTCCTGCACGTATCGTCACGATCAACGACGAACTGCTTGACTCGTACACGGGTATTTCCATTGAGACGGGTAACCTGGCAGGGCGCTATGGATTTCGGCCAGTTCGTGATCCCGATGGCGACGGTGTCCGAATTGAACGGGAATCACTCGACGGTCGGCCAGTTATTCACAACTGTGGTCATGGCGGAGCAGGTGTAACCCTCTCTTGGGGCTCGGCGGTAAAAGCGTGTGAACTTGTAACCGAAGTCGCAGATCCGGCACCAACTCCTCTTTCCGTGTCGCGAGAATTCACTTTCGCAAGGAGATTGGCGACGCGGATTCGTTCCGACTACGACTTCGGTCGATAACGTACGATCGGTAGAGTCCCGATCACGGGTCGTTCAATCTGAGTAGCAGCTACTGATACCCATGTCCATCGAACTGATTAAAACTGATATCGCCCGACTATAGCAGCCTAGCTGGTGTGACGGTACTGCGACTCTCGCTGAGAGACTCATGGGTCGTCAGTAACACTATAGTAGCCACTGAAAGTCATCGTACATCTGATCGTATGTGGTGCCGTGATCTGTCTGTAAATCGTTTCAGTGGCTCTATAGAAGTATCCGGTATCCAGTCGATAATTGGCCCGTAGCTACCAAGGCCAAAAGTAACAAAAAGCAACCATAGTTCTCTGACTTAGACCAGCAACACAGACGTTGAAGGCTGTCGTGCCAGCGAACCCACTCGGGCAGGTTCGTGGTGTTCGCCTCCGAGCGAAATTTCGGAAGGACACAGAGGCAGGAAACGGCACGCATCGCCCTTCTACGGTCCCGTATCGACGTATCCGGCCGACAATTCGTTTCGAAAGAGTGAATCAGAGGTTCTCTCCGGGAGAGCGAATCTATGCATCATAGAATTCTAACCCCTATAAGTAGATTTATCGGAAATATCGTTGATACAATCGCTCTGAGTCTCATCAATACTGTTCCCTTGGAAAGGCCATATTCGATTTTGCGATATTCTTATAGTAGAACTGATAGTCTGGCTGTGATGGTCGTTTGAGTACGGTACGTACAGTAATCACACCCCCCTATTCTCCCTCTCTACAACAGGGCAATTACAATTGTATGTATGTAATCCTCTGCCCTTTGCTACCTTTAAAAGAGATCGGCCAGCGAAAGATTCTATATATCGTGGAATAAGCATCCCCGGCTATCTCAGCCCGAATTACCGCTATCCTCTGCCTATAATGGAAATTTATATATGTATGACTAATAAAAGTCAACTCGGTCGACAAAATGACAAAGATAGCCGACGTAACCGCAGTTCCAACAGCAGGCGGATTCTACTTCGACGATAAGGAAGCCATTGTGACGAACGCAGAGAGAGACGGCTTCCTATACAATGGCGAATCAATTACACCTGGATTCGAGAAGGTTCGTCAACCGGCCGAGGCAGTAAGTGTCGTTATCGAACTCGAGGGTGGCCGGACTGCTTCCGGTGATTGTACGGCGGTTCAATATTCAGGCTTTGGAGGTCGTGATGGGTTCTTTGCTGCGGAAGAGCACATCGGTGATATTGAGGAAATCATTTCAGAAGCGCTCGTTGGTCGTGATGCTAGTGAATTTCTCGCAAATGTGGAGGTCCTAAGCGATGTCGCGGACAGTGCGGAAATACACACTGCGGTCCGATACGGGGTTTCTCAGGCCCTACTCAATGCAGCGGGGACTGCCTCCATGAAGACGATGACGGAGGTCATCGATGACGAATATCGTATCGACTGTACGCCCCGACCGGTTCCGCTCTACTGCCAAAGCGGCAACGACCGCCGTCAAAACGCTGAGAAAATGATCCTCAAGGAGGTTCCGATTCTTCCACACGGGCTGTTCAATTCGGTAGAACAGATCGGCCCCGAGGGGGAACGACTCCTCGAGTACCTCGAGTGGCTTAGCGATCGGGTGACTGAAATCGGTTCACCTGAATACAACCCGACGTTCCATGTGGATATCTACGGGACAGTCGGTGAAATTTTCGACCCACCGTATGACCGTACTGAAGTGCTCGACTATTTTGCGGCTCTCGAGAACGCCGCATCACCGTATTCGCTTCAAGTGGAGAGTCCGATAGAGAGCGGATCACGCGACGAACAGGTTCATGTACTCGGCACGCTGCGGGATGCGTTGGCCGAGCGGTCGATACCCGTGGACATTATCGCTGATGAATTCTGTAATACCTACGACGATGTCACCACCTTTGTCGACGCCGGTTCCGTCGACGTTGTCCAGATTAAGACGCCGGACCTCGGAGAAGTAACTAACAGCATCGACGCTGTCCGGTACTGTGAGGAAACTGACACTCGTGCCTACTTGGGAGGGAGCTGTGCAGAAACGGATATCTCTGCCCGAGTTTGTGCGCAGATAGCGCTTGCGACACAGCCGGCACAGTTACTGGCGAAACCGGGAATGGGAGTCGATGAAGGATACCAGATTATGGCTAACGAAATGGCCCGTATTTCCCAGCAAATAAGCAGCTAAAGCTGAATTCATATTTCACGGATTCAGATTCCGACTGAGTAGGCTCTGTTGAAACCCTCAACTGGTGACAGGTTAGCACCCCCAGCGATAAGTACAGGAGATTCGTTTGTCGAGAGTCCCCAACCATCCTGATTTATAATCATCTACTTCAATTCACGATTCACTTATAGGCGAGGCCGTCAAATTGAGTCCCTAATGGGGAATCAAACGATGAGTGGAGATTCCAGTATAGCCATTGAAATTATAGATGGGGTTGCAGAAATGGAGGAGCAGGATCCGCTGGACTTGCCACCTCTATATGATACCGTTGACCCTGATTCACTGGACCGTCTTGCTGAATCAAGTAAAGTTCAGTTCGAATACATTGGATACAATATAACTATAGATAGCGGCACAATCACGATCAATCAGTAAACGCTCTTCAGCGACCAGCTGTTTCAGACGAGAATGCATCTGAAGAATGGGATTTCAACAGAGCTACTGAGTACTATATTTACCGTTCTGTACTGGTCTCAGATACTACCACCCGTGAAATAATATTAAGCGATATGCGGGGAAACGGAGACCCTAGGAGACGAGCTAACGGCACCAGAGGAGCTATCTAGTCGACAAATAGGACTAGTCAGAACAACTCTCAACGGCCTAGTTCCGTACGTCGATTCCGGGTCGAAGAGGGTGAGTTTGCCAGATAGCTCTATCAGAACCAGGACCGAATGTGGTCGATACGGACGGTACGGGACGGATGTTCCGGCCCAATACGAGAAACGGGTTCCTCTACGATGGAAACACTTCGAGTTACGGCCAGAGGCCGCGCGTCGCTTTTGCCTCTGCGATCCGTGAGAGTGCGACGACGTAAGCCGCGTCCCGCCAGGTCAGCTCCTTTTCGTCGACTTCTTGGCGGACGTCATCCCAGGCGTCGAGCATGTGCTCCTCGAGTTCCTCGTTGACGCGCTCGAGGGACCACTGTCGCCGGTTGATATCTTGGAGCCACTCGAAGTAGCTCACTGTGACGCCACCGGCGTTAGCGAGAATGTCCGGAATCACGGGCACATCGCGCTCTTCGAGGATGGTGTCGGCGGCGAACGTCGTCGGTCCGTTGGCGCCTTCGACAACGATCTCGGCCGTGACGTGTTCGGCATTGTCCGCGGTGATGACGTTCCCGACCGCGGCCGGGATCAGAACGTCGACGTCGAGTTCAAGGATTTCCTCGTTAGAGAGTGTCTCCGGGGCATTCTGTTCGAGGACGGCCTCGGGCTCCTCATCGTGGGTTGGTATCGAGCTGACGTCGAGTCCGTTCGGATCGTATATCGCACCGTTGACGTCCGAGACGGCGACGACGGTCGCACCCCAGTCCTCGAGCAGACGGGCGGCGTTGGCGCCGACGCTACCGAACCCCTGGACGGCGACCGTGGTGTCCTCGAGGTCGTGTCCGTAGTAGTCGACGGCCTCGCGCGCGGCGATGGCGGTCGAGCGGCCGGGCGCCTCTTCGCGCCCGTAACTGCCGCCGATTACCGGCGGCTTGCCGGTGACGACACCGGGGATCGTTTCGCCCTGCTGCATCGAGTAAGCGTCCATGAACCACGCCATCGTCTGCGCGTCCGTCCCCATGTCTGGCGCCGGGACGTCTCTCGTCGGACCGATGACGTAGCGCAATTCCTCTGCGAACCGACGAGTGAGCCGTTCCGTCTCCTCGTCGGACAGAGACTTCGGATCGACGGCGATGCCGCCCTTGCCGCCGCCGAAGGGGAGGTCCATCACGGCGCACTTCCAGGTCATCCACATCGAGAGACCGATGCACTCGTCGGCGTTCACCTCGGGATGGTACCTGAGCCCGCCCTTGTAGGGACCGCGCACGTCGTCGTGCTGGGCGCGATAGCCAGTGAAGACCTCGACGGAGCCGTCCTCACGCTCGAGCGGGACCGACACCTGCTCGACCCGTGTCGGATGCTTGAGTCGTTCGATGACCCCGTCGTCGACATCGACGTGGGTTGCAGCGCGCTCGAGCTGGCGGCGGGCGGTGACGAGCGCGGAATCGAGCTCCTCGTCCGGTTCGACCTCCTGCTGGGATGATGATGAACTCATCGAATGCAATAACGAATTTTCGTGCTAGCTTGCAAATGTTTCGGTTCCGTCGCTTGCGATGTGGAAGCTCTCGCTGATCTCGTCGACCCAGATGTTAGTTACATCCGGAACACCATCTCTTCCTCTAGGCCTCTCTTGTCGGCAGAGCAGATGCTTGCGATGTATTTGTCCCAATCCAGTGGATAGCTTCTCGCATCGAGTAGTCTATCCAATTTTTCTTCTCGAGTTTGTATTCCGCGTCGTGTCGCGTCAAGCTCATTGATATCCGTGGCCATTCAATCGGCTAGCGTCAAACACTTCCTGATAATCGTAGTCGGGTTTCTGTGACAGTGCTACTATCAGTTTGATCCGCGCCTTGTGAGCGGAAAGGTTCGACGCAAACAGTGCGTCCTTTTCCTCGAGAACTGCAGCGCCTCCTTCGGAACCGTATACCGGGGAAACGATTCCGTCTCGACACCGCGTCGTGATCACAACGACGATATCGTCGGCAATGGCATCACCGATAGAATCTGCGACGTCCGGAGGAACGTTTCCGAGTCCGAGCGCATCAACGACGATTCCATCAACACCACGGTCGACGGCATGAGTGATCTGTCTCCCATCGGTGTTCGTCGACGTCGACACAATCTCGACAGTCGCTGTGACGTCTCGTGCGGGGATCGTCATCGACAGGCTCTCGGGCCGACGGTAGAACCAGAGGCCGTCGGGTGTCCGTTCTGCGACCGGTCCGTAGTTACCCGAATCGTATGCGTCGAGATTGCTACTGTGGTCTTTTGTCACTGGTCGTGCTGCATGAAGCCGGTCGTTGAAGAAGATATAAGTTCCCGTCTGAACGTAATCGTGATTCGCTGCGGCGAGGGCTCCGCGAAGGTTTGCCGGCCCGTCGGGACTCTGGCTATCGTACGGCCGTTGTGCCCCAGTGAGGACGATCGGCACGTCAATGTTGAGCACGAGATCGAGATAATACGCGGTCTCTTCGATCGTATCAGTCCCATGGAGGACAACGACTCCGTCGACACCGTCGGCGACGGCTCGAATGCGATCACTCAGGGCCACAAGGTCATTAATCGTCAGTTCCGAGCTCGGGGTCTGTGTGAGCTGTTCCGTCCTAACATCGAAATCATTGAAACTTTCCGGATAGGAATCGACGAGGTCCCGAACTGACTTGGTTGGGACCGTTCCAGTTTCGCTTGAGGTACTTGCGATCGTACCACCGGTCGCTATGACAGAGATCGTCGGCATATGTCGTACTATTCGAACGAAACGTATACCGATTGCGATTAACCCTAACCGTAGAAATGAGAGACTGTACGTGTCGGTATCGGGGAGACGGAAGTCGTTTGACTCTCCGGAGCTGTTATCTCAAACTATGTCAAAATTCTAGGACAGAAACGAGACGTTTGTTAGAAGCCGAGGGTCATGAACCCAAAGACGAGACAGAGATAGGCGATAACAATCCCGACTGCGGTCAGCGGGATCGATTCGATGAACTCGTATCGACCGTTGATCCGCGTCGTGTCGGTTGATGTTCCGTTTTCGATCGCATCGACGTCGATGTCGCCGTTGTCGATAGCCTCGGCAGTCGGCATAACTTCGGGGAGATTCTTGCGGCGAGCGTCGAATTTGTTCAGCGCGATGACGACACCCGCAGTGAGGACGACCGACAGCGGGAGCAACACCAGTGGCGACGTCATACCGACCGCGTACAGGAGCAACATCAGCACTGTCACACCGGCTGCGGTCATCGCGAACGGAACCTGCGTCGTCACATGATCGATGTGGTCCGACCCAGCGAAGATCGAGGACATGACGGTCGTGTCGCTGATCGGTGAGACGTGGTCGCCCCAGATTGCGCCACCGAACAGGACGCCCATGAGGACCGGTAGGATCGATAGACCCGACAGTTCATAACCGAGTGGAATCGCGAGCGGGGTCAGGATCGCCATGGTTCCCCACGACGTCCCGGTCGTGAACGCGATGAACATCGCCGCGAGGAAGATGAGAAGCGGCAGGAACGAGCCGGGGACGCCGCTGTCGACCATGACATCGACGATATATTGGGCGGTCCCGACCTGCTCCGCGGCGTGCCCGATACTCCACGCGAGGACGATGATCGCGGCCGCGATCATCATCGTTTTGAATCCGCTGATCACGGTATCGCTCGCTTCTTCGAGGTCCATGGTTCCGAATCCGACGGCCCCGAGCATCCCGACGGCCATGAACGCGAACGAACCGTACAGGAGGCCGAGTGCGACGTCGGTCTCTTGGAACGCGGTCGCGATGTCGACGCCGGATTGGTGGCCACCGCCGAGCCACCACATCGAGACGAGTCCGACGACCAGCAGCGACAGAATCGGCGCGAAGAAATTGATCAGCGTCGGATTCTTCTCGCTCGGCTCACCGACGTCGGTCGTGATATCCGAGAGCGGCGTCGCGTCGTCGCGGCGGGTCTTTTTCTCCTTGCGCGAGCGCCACTCGGCGTTCAGCATCGGGCCGTAGAACCGCTGCGTGATCGAAATGAATCCGACCATGAAGAACGCCAGGAAACAGTAGATGTTCCACGGAATGCTCTGTAGGAAGAGCCCGAACGCGGTGATACCGACTTCTTCGGCGGTAAACTGTGCGGCTTCGAATCCGACGATGATCATCGACACTTGATACCCGATCCAGTTCGACACGGGACCGAAGGTCGTGACCGGCGAGGTTGTCGAGTCAAGCACATAGGCATGCATCTCTCTGGAGGTGTTATTCTCCTGGGAGAGCTCCCGCGTCGCGTTCCCGGTCACGATAGTACTCGTATACGAATCGAAGAAGATGAAAATCCCAATGAGCCAGGTTAGTATTTGCGAGTCACGGGCGGTGTTCACTCGATTGCCGATCCAGTTCTGAAGCGCGATGATCCCGCCCGATTTGTAAATGAATGCGGCACCGGCGCCCATGAACATGATCAGGATGAGGAATTTGGTATCGAACGGTGATCTCACGACTTCGACGATCCAGTCCAGTGACAGCGCCGTCGCAGCAATCGGATTCCCGCCAGCGATCATCAATGCACCGATCCAGACGCCGGCGAATAGCGACACCAGCACCTGCCGCGTGTACATCGCGAGTGCGATCGCGAGCAGCGGCGGAGCCAGCGAGAGCGCTGCGAACGGTAGTGATTCGTATGGCATACATTCTCTATACTGTCTGGTTATCCTATTTCAAGCTTTTGAATACAGGTGGGAAAGGCCACTACCTGCGATAGATCAGCCATATCAATTACCGAATGTTCAACGAAATCTCTGGAGTGCTCTGTGAACAATACATTATCGAATTATCGAGGATAAGACTATAATTCCGTAGTTTATCGGCCAAGTTGAAACGAGGTTACACTAGGCCTTGTGAGTCGAGTTCCGCCTCGAAGTCGGGAACGACTCGGAAGAGGATATCGGGGAATTCCTGATAGAGTTCAGTGTCGCTGATTCTGTAGGCTGGTCCGGAGATGGTGAAGCCACCGATAATGCCCCCCGATGGATCTTCGGCGACGATACCGGCAACGCGTTTACCCGAAATCGACTCCTCGTCGTTGATCGCGTAACCGCGCTCTCGGATTCGATCGAGTTCATCGCCGAGTTCCGCTCGAGACGTGATCGTTTGGTCGGTCAGCCGTGGCAGCCCCCATTGATCGACGATTCGATCGACGCGGGAGTCGGGCAGTCGAGCGAGGATCGCTTTTCCGATCGCCGTGGTGTGCATATACTCGTAGTTGTTGAGCCGCGAACTCGGTTTGGCGGAACTACCGACCGAATCGAACAGCGTCACGATGCGACCGTTCTCTTCGACTCCGAAGTCGGACTCCTCGTTCGACCGCTCCGCGAGTTCGGTAACGTATTTCCCTGCTACCTCGTATATCTTGCTGCGGTTCCGGACATACATACCGATATGGTAGAACCGCCCCCCGAGTCGATATTCGTTACCGTCGGCGATGACGTAGCCGTGTTTTCCGAGCGTGTATAGGTGTTTGTATACCGTACTCTTCGTTAGTTCGAGCGCTGTTGCCAGTTCTGACGGCGTTGCCCCGTCTAATTCCTGAATCGTTTCGATTACCGCCAATGATGTTTCGGTTGTCGTCAGGAGTTGACTTTCGGTCATTGTTTGTTCTTTCCCTCCGGGACACATAAATCCATGTATTATGGAATAGCGTGCTGTTCAGCGCCCTACCGTGTACCGAAACTGATCGGCGATCCGTCTCTGCCCTATTCTTCTCCATTCTATATCTCGCAACCACCATTTGCCTCAGAGTGTCTCCAACCCACATCTCTCTTGATGGGATTTCCCAGTGCTAGTTCCTCAAATAGGTTACAAGCATACGGATGTAATCCGGGATCGTTCTTCCGTAGTCAATCATAATAGCCACTTATTCTACAATACATAGAATTATATCTATCCGGAAGGCGCCGTCAGTTCGGCTTCTAGCTAGACGTCTGTCTACATACTAGCTCTTGGATGATGTGCGCAATATTGCTGATCGAACACCAATACGGTTGTCTCGTCCACCTCGTCGAGTCTCCGGAGTCCTTCTAAATTCGGCTTATCACTCTTGCTGAGCAGGTCTGCGAGCATCCTAACCAATCCATCAATGACACAATCCTTTCTTAAACCGGTACAACTAGACAGTGCTGTTATAAGATAACTATCGGGGACGATATGATAGCTATTGATCAATAACTACCCACAGTTACTGCGAGTTCTGGGCCCCGGAACGGTAGTGTTCAGATAAGCTGGTTCCATGCGAAGGCGAATGAGCTTAACCACTCCTCAGTAGTTTCTTCTATGACGTTTCCAAAATATATCGAGAAAGATATAGTTCGTCGTTTTATATTTCAGAGAACCTGTTCTACGGTATTCTGATTACCATTGCGTTCGTATCTGAAATCGAGCCCGTGTCGAGAGCAAGCGTCTCGGGGTGGCATTGTTCCATTGACGAGAAACACAGTATTATCGACGTCATGTTTCTCGCGTAGCTCAGCGAGGAACTGTGAGCGAAAACGCTTTTCTCACAGATTCAAGCTCTGTATAGAGTGAACCGTTTGTCTCATGATCGACCGCGGCGCACAACCAATATTGCTCATCATCGGGTTAGATCACGGTCTCGTCGAGCGAAACGTGATCCGGACTTCGTCCGACCTCTGGTTGGAGATCGACTTTGGATACCCCGTTGTGAAGGGTTGAACGTGCCAGCACGACACCGATATATCAAGATTAGAGACTAATTTAAAAATGAGGGGTATGCCAGATAGAGCTGAATAGGGAGTTTCATGAACAGTCAAAGAGTTTCCCTCTCGCTCCACAAAGCCTAACTCAATCCGGTCGATACACCCGTTGCGGCTAGCGTTTTCGAGAGTGGAAACTCAGAAACCGCTACGTCTCCTACTTTAATCCTAATCTGAGCACTGTCTTTCTCCTGCCACCGGGATATGTCACGAAATCTCCGAAGACGTCGAGATCCGACTCGAACACGAGGCCCATTACGACTGGGTGCCGTTCGTTCCGCAGCGCGGGAGTGACGCCGGCGCACTGACGAGGTATTTCAGTAACGTGGCTGGCAACGACGAGTTTGAGATCAGGGTATCGAGGCTCGCCAACGGTCGACCCCGCTGTTCATCGAAGACGTCTAGCGAGATGCCTTGAGCGTCTCGATGAACGCAGTCCCCAGAAGCGGTTCTCGGTCGCCTCGGGAGAGCGATCGAAGCACTCCACGCAGTAATGTTTCTGTGGGGCAACTCGGCGAACGAAATCGCGTCTCCAAGTTGCTCGAAGGCTACGGTCAGAATACGCAGAACGCGGCGACGCTCGAACGGACTCGCGAGAGGACCTTGCTATTCATTCCAGATAGAATATCTCTATGTTCGATTTCCAGCCGTCCCGCCGGCGGACTGGTTTCATGACGGTAGCTGTTCGTCGATATCGACCGTTGAAGGTGTGCTCGTGAGGATGTCGCCGTTCGCTCACGCTCTCAGAATTCACCAAATCCGGCCATGTGTCTCCCCTGAGCGAGTCTTCGAGCGTTGATTCAGACGTACTCTGCACCTAATCATCTCTTAACTGTCCACTATATACGGCCCTACTGTACCTATTCTACTTATTGTACCTTTTTCATCTATTGAACCTATTCTTACTTCTTGATCCATGAGACATCCAAATTCGATTTCCAGTACCGAGACTGTTGCTTGTCCGGATCACTACCGACCCTCGGATCCTCGAATCGCTCTCACAAACCTCTTCAATGTAGAATATATTACAAAATAACTATGCATTTGAGGATATTGTGCCCTGATCAGCCGACGACCATCGCGCGCTCCACGAGGTCCTCGCCGTACATCTCCTCTAAGTCCTCGTGTTGGTCCGGCCGGTTCTCGTAGACGTCCTGGAACAGCGTGATCGGGGTCTGGGCCGCCTGATAGGTGGCCTCGTCCCACATTCGATCGTTGCTGATCTCGACCTCGACGCCGTCGATGGCGATGGTCGCCGATCGCTCCATCGCGATCGCCCCCTTACCGGCTTCCTTGGCTGCTTCGAACTCCTCCATCGAGTCGACGATGTCGTTCAGACTCGGGATGTAGGAGGCCAGATCCAGCAGCTCCTGAGAGAGTTCGTCGCCGTCGAGTTCTTGCTCGTCGCCGCCGACGCTGAGTCTGTACCGGTCGTCCGCCGCCTCTTCGAGTTCGATCGCGTCGCCCTCGTAGACGTAGCGACCGTCCTCCGCTTCGAGTTCGATCTCGCGGTCGTCGACCTCGAGGAGCCAGCTTCCGTTCTTCGGCGGGAGCGGGGACTTGTTCGCCTCGACGACCTGACCGGGGGTCAGCGACCAGATGCCGAGCATCCCCTTGGCCTGGTTGTCGGTCATCCGCTCGTGGTAGCCTTCGACGTCACGGATGTCGTCGTAGGGACCGTCGATCGCGATCAGTCCGGCCGCGCTCGCGCCGCGGGAGGTGTTGTGTCGCAGCTCCGGCCACGGCGGCAGTTCGCCCGTGGGCGTGATCGCGCGCATGTCTTTGGTGTAGTCGACTTCGCCGTCGACGAGGAGGAACAGCCGCTCTAAGTTGTTCGAGGGCTTGCCCATCTCCTCGCGGAGGTCGCCGAGCGCCAGCTCGGCCTCGCCGCTCTCGACGATGACCGACATGGCCAGACTGCCCTCCTCCAGTCCGTGCTCGTTTTCCACGATGGTGATGAACTCGTCGGCTTTCTTCCAGTCGTCGATGTCGCCGACCTCCGGGATCACGACGCCATCGAGGTGTTCGACGGCGCCGTTCTCGGGGTCGGCGAGCTCGAGGATCTGCTGGAAGCCCTGGTATCGGGTCTCGGGGCTCTCGCGGTGCCAGACGACGCGGGGGTGGATCTCGCCGGGGACGTCGGCGCCGTGTTCGGACAGCACGTCGATGATGTTCTCGATCCCTTCGTCGCGCATCGAGGGGGCCGTCGCGTCCTCGTTGTCCGGCACCCAGACGTCCGGCGCTTCGATGCCGCTGAGTTGGGCGGCACGGCGCAGCATCTTGGCGGAATCGTCTTCCCCTTTCACGGCCGTCGGAGTCGTAAAGAACGTTCGAACGAACTTCCGATCGTGAAGGCGATCAGTGTGCGTACTCATGAATCCAATTACCGATATTCTTTCCTACTATTAATATTGTGTGGTGCGATCTCTCGGTAGCCGATGCCACAGTTGGCATCCAGTACACAGTCACCTCCACCGTCTATCGGCTTTCCACGCAGGTGGGGCGGAGCTACGTGACTCCTCGCGAGTGGCCACAACGAGGGAAGACGCCCGAAACGGGTCGCCGACGGCGACCGCGTCGTCAGACGTTGTACTTGTTGAGTTCGATCACGTTCACCGTTCGCTGGAGTTCGCTGACGAACTCGTTCGACTCCCAGTCGTCGTCGATCCGGGCGGTCGGACCCGACACGCTGATCGCGCCGATGACGTCCGAATCGAACTTGATCGGCGCGGCGATACAGCGGAGTCCCTCGAGTCGCTCCTCGTCGTCGACCGCGAAGCCGCGCTCTCTCGTCCGCTCGAGCTCCTCGAAGAGTGCCTCGCGCGACGTTATCGTCCGGGGCGTCACCTTCGGGAGCCCGTGTTGATCGATGATCGCGTCGACGCGATCCGTCGGGAGTCGGGAGAGGATCGCCTTCCCGAACGCCGTACTGTGCATGTGGTGTCGACAGCCGATGTAGGTGTCCAGTTCGACCGCGCGCTCGCCCTTCGAACGGCACAGGTAGACGCCCTTGCCGTCCTCTTCGACGACGAGGTGGACCAGTTCGCCCGACTCTTCGGCCAACTCCTCGACCTTCGGCTCCGCGACCTTGTAGACGTCTCTCTGGCTCCGGATCTGTCCGCCGATATCGAGGAACTTGAGACTGAGCCGGTAGGTTTTGGTCTCCGAATCCTTCACGACGTAGCCGTGTTTCTCGAGCGTGCTGAGGTGGTTGTGGACCGCGCTCTTCCCCATCCCGAGTTCGCTCGCAAGCGTCGTCACTCGAGCCTCCCCCAACTGGTTGAGCTCCGCGATGAGTCGCAGCGACTTCTCGGTCGTCCGGACCGGGTGTTTCGCCCGTTTCGTCATAGTCGACTGTATTATGACGGGGTGCATAAGTGTTGTTCTCGAATAGCAAACGGGGGACTGTCGGATTCGAGACCGGGTCGATCTCACCGTTTCCCGGCAGCGATGCGCTGCGGACCTCCCAGTCCGAACTGATTCGTGCTCGCCTCCGAGCGACGTCGTTTCGAATAGCAGAGCGAACGGCGATCGAACCGTGTTCAGCACGAAAATAGCCTCTCCATCCGCTCTCGGTAGTAATTGGGTCCTCGCTGTCTCCCCTCTTTCTCGAGCGAGCCGTTCCTTCCCCCGTTCGATCGTTCTGGCATAGAAAACGGCCGCTCGGGGTCGTTTTGTTGCGCTTCGTCCCTCGTCGACACTATCTCGATCATTTACAGATGTACAAGCGTAATTCATCCGGGAGGTGTGTTCACGGACACCAATGATTCTGGAATAGAGAACGACCGAACGGACGGCTCTCCCACCGACGGTTCGTGTCGGCGAGACGGCCCCAGCACGTGCCGCTCTCCGATTCTCTCGACGATACAGAATTCGCCGTTGAGAACGTTGGTGAAGCGCAGACGAAGGAAGATGACGATGGCGAAAGCGGTGCGGAACTGGTGGAAGCGGTCAGATAGTGGCGAGTTAGTCGGAATCGGCGGTACGCTAGCCTCAGTCTAACGATTCGACGAGTTCGACTTTCCGCCCGTCCGGGTCGTAGACGAACGCCGTTCGAGCGCCGGCTTCGGGCTGGTCGCCCGGCTCTTTGACGACGCCGTAGTGATCGATCTCCGCGAACACCTCGTCGACGTCGTCGACGCCGATCGCGAGGTGGTCCCAGGCCGTCCCCTCCTCGAACTCCGCCTCGCCGTCGGTATCGGAGAGTTGCAGTTCGATCCCGTTTTCGTCCGCGATGTACCGGTTTTGCGTTTCGCCGTCCGGCGTTTCGAACTCCCAGCTTTCCTCGAACCCGAACTGTTCGTAGAACTCGATCGTCTCGTCGGCGTCGGCGACGTTGATATTGAGATGGATGAACTCCATATCTCAGTTCCCGACGACCATTCTCTTAAAGTCGTTGATCAGTGCTCGAGGCGACCGGCTCGAGACACGGGTCGGTCCCCAATGAGTGTATCTTCCGCCGGTAACGGATGCAACTAATGGCAGGGTTTATAATAATTGATGTACGAAGAAGAGTACGATGGCTGTTGAAAAGCCACAGGGCGATCTCAGCAACTACGAGGAGTTTCGAAATACGCTCGACCACGACTACGGCGACGTCGGCGAGTACGCCGAACTCGCGGACGATCTGCGATCGGTTCTCGAGGGGGAGGTTCGGTTCGACGAGTACGCACAGGTGCTGTACTCGACCGACGGAAGCATCTACCAGGCCCGCCCGGCCGGCGCCGTCCTCCCTCGGGACACGGAGGACGTGCGAAACGCCGTCCGCGTCGCGGCCGAGCACGACGTCCCGATCATGGCCCGCGGCGCCGGTTCCTCTCTCGGGGGCCAGACCGTGGGCCCGGGCTGCCTCGTGCTCGATCTGTCGACCTACATGGACGACATCCTCGAGGTCGACCCCGAGGTCAAGCGGGCGCGCGTCCAACCTGGCGTCGTCCAGGATCACCTCGACGACCACCTCGCACGGTACGGGCTCAAGTTCGCACCGGACCCAGCCTCGTCGAACCGCGCGACGATCGGCGGCGGAATCGGGAACAACTCGACCGGCGCCCACTCCGTTCGCTACGGGATCACCGACGCCTACACCGAGGAGTTGACGGTCGTCCTCGCCGACGGCTCGCTGATCCACACCCGCGAGGTCGTCCTCGACTCCGAAGAGTACGAGGAGATCGTCTCGAAGGACGACCGCGAGGCGGAAATCTACCGGACCGTTCGCGCGCTCGTCGAGGAGAACGCCGACGAGATCGAGGCCCGCTATCCGGACCTCAAGCGCACCGTCTCAGGCTACAACCTCGACAGAGTAATCTACGAGAACGAGGACGGCGAGGCGGTGATCAACCTCTCGAAGCTCTTCGTCGGCGCGGAGTCCACCCTCGGCGTGATCGTCGAAGCGGAGCTCAGCCTCGTGACTCTGCCCGAGGAGACGGCGCTCGTGCTCTACTGTTTCGACGATCTGATCGACGCGCTCGAGGCGGTCCCCGAGGCCCTCGAGTTCGACCCCAGCGCGGTCGAACTGATGGACAGCGAGGTGTTCAGGCTCGCCCGGGAGTCCGAGCAGTTCTCCCGCTACGAGGCGCCGATCCCCGACGGGACGGAAGCGGCGCTGATGTTGGAGTACGACTCGGAACTCCACGACGACTTCGAAGCGGCAATCGGGCGGACGAACGCCCACTTCGTCGACGAGGGCGACGCCTTCGAGGCCCTCGAGGCCTACACCGAGGACGAGCAGGCGGACCTCTGGAAGCTCCGGAAGGCGGCCATCCCGCTGCTGATGAGCCTCGAGGGCGATCCGAAGCCGTACCCGTTCATCGAGGACGCAACGGTGCCGCCCGAGGAACTCGCCGAGTACGTCCAGAAGTTCATGGCGATCCTCGACGACCACGACACCTCGGCGGCGTACTTCGCCCACGCGGGCAGCGGGACGCTCCACATCCGCCCCATCCTCAACCTGAAGGAGGACGAGGGCGTCCAGGCGATGCAGTCGATCGCCGAGGACGTGACGGACCTCGTCGTCGAACACCACGGCTCGTTCTCCGGCGAGCACGGCGACGGGCTCGCCCGTACCGCGTTCAATCCGAAGATGTACGGCGAGGACCTCTGGGCCGCGTTCCAGGCGGTCAAGTCGGTCTTCGACCCCGACTGGCGGATGAACCCCGGCAAGGTCGTCTACACCGACGAGAACCCGACCGACATGCGCGAGAACCTCCGGTACGGTGCGGATTACACGTCGATCGAGCCCCAGACGAAACTGGACTTCACCGACGAGGGCGGGTTCTCGCAGCTCGTCGAGCTCTGCAACGGCTGTGGCACCTGCCGGCAGACCGACGACGTGATGTGTCCGACCTACCGGGGGATGAAAGACGAGATCTCGACGACCCGCGGTCGCGCGAACATGCTCCGGGCGGCGATATCCGGCGAGATCGACGAGGAAGAGCTGTACTCCGAGCGCTTCCAGGAGGAGGTGCTCGACCTCTGTGTCGGCTGTAAGGGTTGTAAGAGCGACTGTCCGACCGGAGTCGACCTGGCGAAGCTCAAGGCCGAGACCAAACACCAGTACCACGAGCGGGAAGGAATTGGACTGCGCGAGCGGCTGTTCGGCAACATCGATACGGTCTCGAAGCTCGGAAGCGCGCTCGCGCCGCTGGCCAACTTCGGGAAGCAACTGCCGGGAAGCCGTCTCGTGATGGAGAAGGTCGCCGGCATCGCGCCCGAGCGAACGCTGCCTTCCTTCGAGCGCCAGTCCCTTCAGGAGTGGTTCGCCGAGCGCGGCCCGCGGGTGAGCCCGGAAACCGCCGAGCGAAAGGTGGTGCTGTTCCCCGATACCTACACGAACTACAACTACACCCGACCCGGGAAAGCCGCCGTGCGCGTGCTCGAGTCGGCCGGCGTCCACGTCGAGATCCCCGAGGACGTCGCGCCGAGCGGCCGCGCGGCGTTCTCGGTCGGCATGCTCGACGCCGCCGAGGAGCGCGCCCGAACGAATATCGACCTGTTCGCCGAGTACATCGAGAACGGGTACGACGTCGTCACGGTCGAGCCGTCCGACGCGGTGGTCTTCCAGGACGAGTACCGCGATCTGGTGAGCACGCCGCGGGCCGAGACCGTCGCCGCCCACGCCTACGGCATCAGCGAGTACATCGACAAATACCGGCTCCTCGAGCGATTGCCCCTCGACGAGACCGAGGAGACGCTCGCGTACCACGGCCACTGCCACCAGAAGGCCACCGGCAAGGACCACCACGCGGTCGGCGTCCTCCGACGGGCCGGCTACGCGGTCGATCCGATCGACTCCACGTGCTGCGGGATGGCCGGCTCGTTCGGCTACGAGGCCGAACACTACGACCTCTCGAAGGCAATCGGCGAACGGCTCTACGAGAAGTTAGACGAGAGCGATGGGACGCCGGTCGCGCCCGGTGCGTCCTGCCGGAGCCAGATCGGTGATCGAGAAACTCGAGACGAGAGACCGCCGCACCCGATCGAGAAGGTCAACGACCTGCTCACGGGATCGTAGTCGCCTCCCCGATTCAGGGGCGGTTTCGCGAACTCGGACTCGCGCGGTAACTCGGATTCACACGCTGGTGCCCATTCGACCCGATTCTGGGTTCGCGAACTAGTAGATGCCCTCTCGAGACGCGTCGAAACGGGAATCGGCAGCAGCTATCGTCAGCGACCGCTCCGCCGCCGCGGATCGAGCAATTCTACCGGGTGGACGGCGTCGCGCTCGAGCAGCGACCCGAGCTGGTCCTCACAGGAGGTGCCGCTGGCAGCGACGATCCGGTCTCGCGCCGCCGGCGTCGTGAACTGCTCGCGGAGGCGGTCGCCGACGTCCACGCTCAGCTCGTAGTACTCCGTCTTGTAGCCGAACGAGCCGGCCATCCCGCAGCACTCGACGTCGCTCTCGAGGACGTCGTAGCCCGCCGTTTCGAGGACCGTCGTCGTGTACGGCTCGAGGCCGAGGGTCCGCTGCTGGCAGTGGGAGTGGTAGGCGACTTCGGCGTCGGTGCCGCCGAGCGCGTCGGCGTCGGTGCCGTTCTCCAGCAGCCCGTAGACGTACTCGAGCACCTCGTAGCTGCCCTCGCGCAGGCGATCGAACGACGCCTCGGGCAGCAGCTTCTCGTACTCCCGGCGGAACATCGCGAGGTCCGATGGCTCGATGACCACCACGTCTCGGCCCGCGTCGATGTGTTCGGCGAGGGCGGCGTAGACCCGGCTGGCGCGTTCGTCCGCGGTGTCGATCATCCCCTGCGAGAGCGGCGCGCGGCCGCTCTCGGGAACCGCGGGGATCCGAACGCGAACGTCCAGCGCCTCGAGGACCCGGACCGCCGCCTTGCCGCGGTCGACGTCGACGTGGTTCGTGTAGGTGTCGGGATAGAGGACGACCTCCCGTTCCGCGTCGGCCGCGTCGATCCGCGGCCCGCGACTCTCGTACCAGTCCCGAAGCGTCTCGCGTTTGAACGCCGGGAGTTCGCGCCGGCTGTCGACTCCGGCGACTCGCTCGAGGACCGTCCGCGCCGGTCCGGCGTCGGCGAGCCAGTTCGAGACGGGCGCGGTCGCGCTCCCGAGCTTTGCGAGCGTCTCGTAGTTGCCGAACAGCCGCTTCTGCAGGTCGATCCCGCCCGGTTCCTCGTCAGGCGTGAGCCCCTCGACCAGGAACTCGAACTGTCCCTCGTCGCCCCCGCGGTTGAGCCGGTCGCGGACGACGGTGTTGATCCACGGGATGTCGATCTCCACCGGACACTGGTTGACACACCGCGAACAGCCCGTACAGAGGTCGTTGAACTCGGCGGCGCTGTCGTAGCCGTGAACGCCGGCCTCCCAGCCGGTCGCGATGCCCCCGGAGTAGGTCTCGCCGCCGAAGGCGTGGCCGCCGACCGACTGGAAGTTCGCACAGGAGTTGGCGCAGGCCGAACATCGGATGCAGTAGAGCGTCTCCCGCAGCTGGTCGTCCTCGCGCATGGCCATGCGACCGTTGTCGATCAACACGAGGTGGAACTCGCGGTCGTCGTCGCGGTCCGCGAACGCGACGTCGGGCTCGTTGACGTCGACGACGGGCGACTCGACCGGCGGCGTCAGCAAGGAGATGTAGGAGGTGATGTCCTGGCCCGTGCCCGAGCGCCCGATCAACTCGATGAACGGGGACAGATCCTCGACGCTGGGAACGATCTTCTCGACGCCCGCGACGGCGACATGCGTGTCCGGGACGACGGCCGACTTGCGGGCGTTGCCCTCGCTCGTGACGAGCGCGATCGTCCCCGAGTCGGCGGTGATGAAGTTCGCGCCGGTCATCCCGACGTCCGCCTCGCGGATGAGCCCGCCCAGCCGCTCGCGGGCGAACGCGGTCAGCTCCTCGGCGGTCTCGAGGGGCTCCTCCGGGTCGAACCGCTCGTTGAACAGCCGGGCGATGTCCACCTCAGATCGGTGGATCGCGGGCGCGACGATGTGCGACGGCGCCTCGTCGGCCACCTGCAACACCCACTCGCCGAGGTCGGTCTCGACGACATCGACGCCGTCGGCCTCGAGGGCCTCGTTGACCTCGAGCTCCTCGGTGGTCATCGACTTCGATTTGACGAGCCGGTCGGCGTCCTGCTCGCTCGCGACCTCCCTGATGTAGCGGTTAGCGTCGGCGGCGTCGTCGGCGAGGTAGACGGTGCCGCCGTTTTCCTCGACGGTCGCGGTCAGTTCGTCGATCAGCGCCGGCAGGCGCTCGATGGCGTCCTCCTTGATCGCCCGCGCCTCGGACTTGAGTTCCTCGTAGTCCTCGAGGTCGGCCACCGACTCGTACCGCCCCCGATTGAACCCGATGGTGTTCTCCTCGACCGCGTCGCCCTCCGTCTCGAGCAGGCGGCGGATGTGGGCCGCCTTCGAACGGCGGCCACCCGCGTCACTCATCGGTCTCACCGTCCCCGAGCAGGACGACGTGGACCGCCTTCGGACCGTGCGCGCCGCGGACGAGCGCCCCCATGTCGGCCGTCGCGCTGGGGCCCGTCGCGAGGATCGCGCTGCCGCCGTCTCGCAGCACGGGTCCGAGGCGATCGATCGCCGTCGGCATGTCCGGAACGAGGTCCGACTCCCGGAGGACCGGCACGTGCAGTTCCGGGAAGAGACTGACCTGTTCGCTCCCGTCCGGCCGCGCGGGCAGGACGACGCTCCCGTAGTCGGCGATGCCGAACGAGGCCGACGTGACGCTCGTCGTCGCCGCCTCGAGCGTCGCCGGCGTCGGCGCGTCGTCGATCCAGTCGGGCAGCGATACCGCCTCGAACTCGAGGGGCGTTCCGATCGCCGGCTCTCGGACGATCTCCTCGAGCGCGGACTCGAGGGCCGTCGGTTCGGTGCGCGTCACCGGCACCTCGAGATCGGCGAGCGACTCCTCGAACCGCTCCCGCGTCGTCTGTACGTCGACTGTCATACCCGAAATGACCGAGTCAGGCTATTTCATTGTTCCCCTCGTTTTCGGCGCAGGTACCGCTTCGATGGGGAAGTCGATCGGGCGCGTTTCGATCGGAGTACGCTTGCCGCTCGAGACTGCCGTTCCGAGGGTCGAATTGTTGTCATAAAGGCATTTTTCGCCCGCTCGAGATCCGATTCGACTGGTATCGCTTCGAATCCAACCATCAGAGACGTTCATTATACTTTTTGGTTGGTGAACTAGATAATTCGGTATTTCAACGTCTGTCGCCGGTTTCTGCCGTCAACGACGGTACACCACATGATAACAGTCGACAATTATAAATACTATCTGAACAGTTTACCACCCATGCCATGCTCCACCAATGATGGCAGTAGGGTAGTCTTCGAAGCACCGCTGCTCGGGCGCTCCGCCGGAGGTGATTCGGATGGCTAGTGCGGTCGAACTCGCGCTGGCGGCGACGCCGCTCTTGCTCGCAGGGGTGTTGCTCGTGGGGCTGTTGTGGCCGGCGACGCGTGCGATGCCGATCGCGTACGTCGCCGCGCTGCTCGTCGGGTTCTTCGTCTGGGACATGCCGGGGGAGTATCTCTTCGCCGCCTCGGCGGTCGGCGTGATGACGGCGATACAGATCCTCTGGATTGTCTTCGGCGCGCTGTTGCTCCTCTATACGCTGATGCAGGCCGGAGCCTTCGATCGGATCAACCGCGGATTCGCGACGATCAGTGACGACCGCCGGGTGCAGATCGTCCTGATCGGCTTCTTCCTGGCGGCGTTCATCGAAGGCGCGGCCGGCTTCGGGACGCCCGCGGCGGTCGTCGCGCCGCTCCTGTTGGCGCTCGGCTTCCCGGCGCTGGCCGCCGTGGTCGCCGGACTGGTCGGCCACATCGTCGCCGTCACGTACGGCGCGGTCGGCACGCCGATCGTCATCGGCATTCAGGATCCGCTCGGCTCTACCCAGGCCACGAGCACGGCGATCACGGAGGGCGGATTCACCGTCCAGGAGTTCTCGCTTCAGGTCGCCGTCTGGGCCGCGACCTACCACTCCCTGGTCGGGTTCGTCATGCCGCTGTTCGCGGTCGGGATGGTCGTCTACTTCTTCGGCGACACGGACGAACGCAGCCTCCAGCCGGCCTGGGAGGTCGCGCCGCTGTGTCTGTTCTCGGGGATCGCGTTCGTCGTTCCCTACTGGCTGTCGGCGCAGGTCAGCGCCGAGTTCCCGAGCCTGATGGGTGCGATGGTCGGCGGCGCGATCGTCGTCGGCACCCTGAAGGCGGGCTACTTCGTGCCCGACGAGGAGTGGGACTTCCCGGACCGCGAGGAGTGGCCGGCCCACTGGGTCGGAACGATCGAGCCCGGGCAGGCCGACGCGCCCGGCGTGGGCGGCGGCGCCGGCGACGTGACCGCCGCCGACGGCGGCGTCGCCAGGACCGACATGTCGCTGCTCCGCGCCTGGGCGCCGTACATTCTGCTGGTCGTCCTGCTCGTCGTCACGCGGGTGGTCGAACCGCTCCCGTCCGTCCTCCAACAGTTCGGCACGCAGTGGAATGACATCCTCGGAACCGGCCTCAGCGGCGGCGTCGACTGGGTGTACGTGCCCGGTTTCTGGCTGTTCGTCTGCGCGCTGGTCGCGATTCCCCTCTACGGGATGTCCGGCAGGGAGGTCAAAAACGCCTGGCGCGAAGCGGTTCAGAAACTCATCGCCCCGCTGATCGCACTCGTGTTCGTCATCGCGATGGTGCAGGTGATGCTCCAGTCCGGCGCGCACACCGACGGAACCGAGAGCATGATCTTCGTCCTCGCGGAGGCAACCGCCAACGCCGTCGGTCCCGCTTACCCGTTCATCGCCGCGCTCATCGGCGCGCTGGGCGCCGCGATGGCCGGTTCGAACACGGTTTCGAACATCACCTTCGGTGGGTTCCAGTTCGAGGCCGCGTCACAGCTCGGACTGCCGACCCAGATCATCGTCGGCGCGCAGGCCGTCGGCGGCGCCATCGGGAACCTCGTGGCGATCCACAACGTCGTGGCCGCGCTGGCGACCGTCGGCCTCGTCGGCAGCGAGGGCCGAGTCATGCGGTTGAACCTGATCCCGCTCATCTACTACGCGGTCGGGGTCGGAATCGTCGCCACTCTGTTTAGCTACGTTATCTTCCCGGGACTCTTCTAGCCGTCCCGCGCCGTTCTTTCGCGGGCCCGACTCGAGGGAGAACACTCGACGAGCTATCGATCACGAAAGCGACGCGTGACTGGGTCCGTCCTCGAGCGTCGCGAGTCACCGCGGTGTCTCGAGTCGGTCCGATATCGAAGCAATCGGGCCGCTACGCTGTGACTATTCCTCGGCGCCGACGACCGAATTGCGCAGCGTTCCGACGTTCTCGTAGGTGATTTCGACGGTGTCGCCGGGCTCGATGAGTCCGGGGTTCGCGGGACTGCCGAAGGCGACGACGTCGCCTGGCCGGAACGTGAACCGCTTCGAGAGGAACGAGACGACTTCGTACGGATCGAACAGCATGAGCTCCGTGTTCGCGTCCTGTCGTCGCTCGTCGTTTACGTCTGTCCACGTGTCGATATCGGTCGGATCGACGTCGGTTTCGATCCACGGGCCGAGGGGGCCGGAGCCGTCGAACGCCTTTCGCGCGGTCCGGCCCTGCTGATCAAGCGCGTCCACGTCGTTCATGATCGTGTATCCGCGGACGACCTCCGGAACGTCGTCTTCCGAGAGGTCGTGGCAGGGTTCGTCGATGACCGCCGCGAGCTCGCCGGCGTAGGTCAGTTCGTTCGTGAACTCGGGGTAGGCGATCGGCTCCTCGTGGCCGAGCAGAGAGGCGGGCGGTTTGATGAAGAAGTCGGGCTCCTCCGGTCGTTCGTAGTCCATCTGGTCGAGCGTCTCCGCGTAGTTGCGGCCGACGCAGTACAGCGCCGAAGGGTCACAGGGCGGCAGCAGTTCCCCGTCGACGCCGACTTCGTACGTTTCGTCGGCGTGCACGTAGCCGTCTTCGTACTCTCCGGCAACCGGTCCGTCGGACGTTTCGATCCGTGCGAGTCGCATTATCGACTCTCTTCCGTCCAGGACGGTAGGTTTACCGATTCGTCACGATCTCGAGTACTTTTCTGCCACGGAAGTCACACCGGATCTCGAAGTGGCTATTTCGTCGTGTCGCGTGTCGGCGCCGTATCGATACGACGTCGATCGTATCTATCACGTTCGTCATCTATTCGGACGAAACGCGTCGACCGAAACAACATTCTAGAGACGATAATTCAACATTATATACAAGTTAGGTATTTGTGATGCACTAGAACCGAACTGGGAATTATTGAGTGCTGGTTCATACGATCGTATTACCGGGCGATAGTCTCGGGATAACTGCTCACTTTGCCTCGATCGATCAGCGGAAGAGCGATACCGCCGCTACACGAGCGTGCTGGGGAAGCGGATCCATAATATCTAATTGAGTTGACATTAAAATCCTTGCTATTCGACTGTTACCACTACTACTGAATACTATTTTGAACCACTCTCAGAATATTACTTTCCAGAATACAGATAAAACTCGTTGAACGCTATTTTCACAGCAATGTGTTACTTCCGGATTGGTCTCTCTCAGGAAACGCGGAATACCGTAGCGATGAACTGAACTTCTCCGGTGAGAACCGTCGCAAATCGCATCCTCCTCTCAGGATTTGCCGCTCATCGCGACCAGGCAATTGATTGTCGCCGACGAACCGGCGTCTCCGCCTCCCTAGATTTATGTCACTCTATACCAATTAGAGAGACAATGACGTCGATCACGGTCGATCCGTTGAATCCGCGGGTCCTCGCGCGCAACTACGATTACGCACAGAAGAACGTCCGCGTCCTCGCGATGTGGTACGGATGCGATATCGAGCGAATGCTCGAGTTGCTTGCGGCAAACGATATCGAACTCTCGAGGAACGATCGGATCCAGTTCGGCGCGGAGTATCGGTCGCTCCAACGGAAACGCTCCGCGTAACGGTCTCTTCGTTACCCCTTCCGAGGACTCCAGCCGATATTCGAACCGGCGTCCGTTCGAACAGTCCCCTCTCTGAGTACGGCGGGTGCCCGCAGCTATACCTGTGGATAGAAAATCGGTGGTGGACCCGGATAGCTGCTGGGACCGAAAATCCGATTTCTTGTCCTCGCGACGGTAGCCGCTCCGATACCGTATTCACTGCCGTCGGAACGGGCCCTTCGGAGGTTTTGAATTGATGATAGATTCGACCATCTTCTAATACTCGATACAATCAGGAAAGAATTCATAACGTTATATAATCTCTATATGTACGGGAGTGCCGGCTAGCTGACCGCTACTGCTGACCGGTCCGGTCATCCCCGTTAGTACTCGCGGCTGTCCCGGATTCCGCCGGGAGTTTTCGTTGTACGCGTCTGACGCGGCTTCTTTCGAAAACGAATTGACCCTTTCTCCCGAAACTGCACGGCCGATACTCAAACTCGGTTCCGCTCCGACCGATCTCTTGCCTTCTTTGTGGTATGATATCAAATACCAATTCTTATGTACGGGCACGTAGTCTACCTCCGTAGATGAAGAATGGTGCCCGAAAACCCCACTCAGTGTCCGCGCTGTGGCGGGAGTCTTCGGAAAGGAATCTCGTGGCATGAGTTCCTGCTCTCGAACGTGTTGAACTGCGAGGAGTGCCAGTACGCGGCATACCTGATGCCGCCGGATTCACGTGCCTGAACCGAACCGCTAATCGTATCGCCGACTCGAGCGCGGCGTCAAATCGCGTCGCCGACCGCGCGTTCGGATCGCCGTCAGAGAGCGAGAGTCGGTACCGATTCGACTACAGCACGATGCTCTTCGTCCGCATCATGACGTGTATCGAAGCGTCGAGCCGTTCGCGGCCGATATCCGAATCCTTGTTCCCGCCGAAGGGGATATCACCAAGTCCCGGGGATAGCGCGCCGTTGATGCGGACCGCACCCGCATCGATCCGGTCGGCGAGCGCGAGCGCGAGCGCACGCTCGTAATCGGTCGTGAAGACGGCGGCGTTGAGCGAGGTAGCCGGACGATCGTTTGGCGCGTAAAACCACACGCAGGACTCGAGAGGGAATTGCAGGAGCACCACTGGAAGAAACTCCGTAGGAGCACCGGTCTTCTCAGCGAATTGTTTACAGAAGTACCCGTGTAATCGAAGTTGAAGCCAGACGTCGATCCGCCTCGTTTTCTGCACCCGATCGCGTCGACGTCAGTACCCGCGGCCCACGTTCGAGTCGACCGCGCGTCTTCCGTCGCCCGTGGAATCGGACCGTCGTCGGCAACGAATCACCGGAAGGAGATCTGAAACCGCCGAACGCGGGAGCCGGAACCGACCGTACGACAATATCGTATCTGTCGCTCCGCTGCACTTCAAATCGAGCGTGATCCGTTTGCGGCCTCGAGAACGCGCTTGGGAAGTTCCTCTTCGAACCGCTCGTCGCTCGCTCGGGACATCGGACAGCAGACGCCCACGGCACCGAACACGGTACCGTTCTTCTTGACGGGAACCGCAATCGAACCGAGTTCGGGCACCCGCTCGCCGCGAATGGTCGCGTAGCCGTCCTCCCGCACCGTCTCGAGGTGTCGGAAGAACCGTTCTCCGTCGGTGATCGTCTCCTCGGTGACCGCGGGGAGCCTTTCTCGGCGATGATCTCCGCGACGCGCTCCCGGGACATGTTGGCGAGCATCGCTTGCCCGAGGGCCGTACAGTGCATCGGCGCCCGGCGACCGACGAACGTATCCAGGGAGACGGCCCGTTCGCCCTCCGCCTCGTAGATGATGACGCACCCGTCGTACCTGACGTACCCGCTGGAACTGGTGCTGTTCGTGTCCTTCTCCTGGGCTACATCGGCGGCGTCGTCAACGCGCGACCGAGCATCGACCCCTTCGAAAACCGCGAATGAGCCGAGCGCGATTCGGCGCCGGCTCAGCGCCGACACGATTCGCCGCTATCGATCAGTCCTCTGTCTCAGTGTCGCGTTGGTCGCTATCCGAGGGGGCCGCAGTACTGTGCTGTATTTCGACCGTGACGATGCCGACCGCAGTCTGGTAATGAACGGTTTATTCGAATATTGTTGGTAGAGGGTCTCTAACAGCTTCTAACGACCACCATCCCGGTATACGCAACTCTAATTATGATGTGTTTACCCATTACTACCGGCGACTGTCTCTTCGCTTCGATACGCGGGTCGGAGGTTCGGGACTTCGTCCTCGTCGGTACCGAGCGAAAGTAGCGTCGAGTGAGGGCGCTGCGATTCACGTCGCGGTCGGCGCTCCCGCTCGCCGCGCGATCCGTCACGCGCCGTCGGCGTCGCTCGAGGGCCGGCGCTTCGCAGTCGCGGAACGCGCCGAGAATCGTCGACTAGCGGACGCGGGCCTACTAACGGCCGACGTCGACCGTCGTTTCGCTCCCGTCGTAGGTGACCGTCGTCCGCGACTCGGCCTCGTTGACGCCGGTGCCGACGCCCCGCTCGACGGGGACGATCCGGAACTCCCGCGTCTCGGTCAGTTCGGGGAACCAGCCCTCGCGGTCGCCGATCGAGAGTTTCCCGGCGGGTTCGTCCCACGCGATCGGCGTCACCGCGTACTCCCCGTCCTCGTACGCGTATCCGTCGCCGGCGTCTTCGTAGACCTCGAACGAGCCGTCGCGGCCGGGATAGACGCGCAGGGTCCACGGGGCGTCGGGCCGTTCATCGGTGTGTTGGACGACCGGTCCCATCGGGACGACGCTTCCCGCGCGGACGAACAGCGGCAGCTTCTCGAGGGGTGCGTCGGCGAGGATCGTCTGGCCGCCCTCGTAGCGTTCGCCCGTCCAGAAGTCGTACCAGGTCGCGTCGTCGGGGAGATAGACCTCGCGGGCTTTTGCCCGTCCCTCGAGGGGCGTCGAGCCGGGACCGTAGTACATCGGTTCGGTGACCGGACAGACCAGCAACGCCGGGCCGAACATGAACTGGTCGACGATCTCGTGGACGCGGTCGTCCTCGCGGAACTCGAACGCGAGGTGGCGGAACATCGTGTACTCGTCGCGGGTTTCCCACCCCGCCAGCGAGTAGATGTACGGGAGCAATCGGTAGCGCAGTTCGTCGAATTTCACGAGCGTGTCGTAGATTCGATCGCCGGGCTCGCCGAAGCGCCATATCTCGCGGGGTGTGTTCGTCCCGTGCGAGCGAAACAGCGGCAGGAAAACGCCGAACTGGAACCAACGCGTGTAAAGTTCCCGATAGCCGAGGTCCTCGTGGCCCGCGTCGAAGTCGCCGTTCGCGTAGAACTCGTCGTCGGTGTTGTCTTCGACGAAAAAGGCGCCGATGTCGAGGGTCCACTTCGGGTTTCCGGTGGCGGTGAACTGCAGTCCGTCGGCGATCTGTTTCTCGAAGCGGTCCCACGTCGCCTCGATATCGCCCGACCAGGTGACCGCGCCGTAGCGCTGCTGGCCCGGATACCCGCTCCGCGTGAGGTTGAGCACCCGTTTTTCCTCGGTCGTCGACCGCTGGCCCTCGTAGAGCCCCTTCGCCTGGTAGAGCGAGTAGGCGTTGGTGTAGGCCGGATCGAAGACCCGCTTGTAGTCGCTCGCGATCAGTTCGAGGCGCTGTTCGGGCTCGAGGGGGTCCTCGAGCCCCCAATCGGGGTTGTACGGCTCCGTCGAGTCGGCCCACCAGGCGTCGATACCGTGGGAGAACAGCCCCTCCTCGGCCTGGTTCCAGTACAGTTCCCGCGCGTCCTCGGAGAAGACGTCGTAGTAGTTAACCTCGTTGTCGGGCGCCGAGAGGTCGCCGTCGCCGAGCAGGTGGCCCGCCGCGGCCATCTCCTCGTGGTCCTCGCCGGTGATCATGTTCGGCCAGATGGAGAGCATCAGGCGCACGTTACGTTCGTGCAGTTCGTCGGTCAGCGCGTCGGGATCGGGGAATCGCGACGGTTCGAACGACTTCTGGCCCCAGCGCCCCCAGTCGCCCTCCGGGCCGCCCCACGACTCGAAATCGGGGTCGTCCGCCGTCGAATCGGGCCAGTACTGCCAGTCCTGGACGATGCAGTCGAGCGGAATCTCCCGGTCGCGGTACTCGTCGACGACCGCGAGGAGTTCGTCCTGATTCGTATAGCGCTCTTTCGACTGTACGTAGCCGTAGGACCACTTCGGGAGCATCGTCGCGTCACCCGTCAGCCGGCGAATGCCGGAGACGACGTCGTCGAGTTCCGGTCCGGAGACGAAATAGAAATCGAGTTCGTCGACGCACTCCGACCAGAAGTACGTGCCGTGGCGGTCGTCGCGAAACGTCGACAGCGAGTAGCTATCGAACAGGAACCCGTACCCGCGCGTGGAGACGAACGCAGGCATCGCTACCTTCGTGTTGTGCTGGTAGAGGTGCTGATCGTGCCCGCGATAGTTCGCGATGCCGTCGTCGTGCTGTCCGAGCCCGTAGATCGCCTCGTCCGCGGCGAACTCGAGGGACAGCTTCGTCGAGTACGCCCCTCGCTCGAGCGTCTCCGCCGGCGTCGCGGCGTTCTCGCCGGCCAGTTCGGCGACGTCGACGGGGCGGAGTTCCTTCCCGCCGTCGCGGGGCTCCCGGACCAACAGCTCGCCGTCGGCGTTGCGCCACGTGAGCGCGCAGGTGTCCTTCGCGAGGTCGACCCGGAGCGCGTCGGTCTCGAGCGTGACCGTCGTCTCGCCGTCGGTCACCGACCAGTCGACGTCGGCAGGGGGTTGCTCGACGATCATCGGGCTGTCGGCCGACGGCTCGGTGATCGAATCGCGTTCCGTCGCGACGACCCTGACGACGGCATCGTCGATGACCTGAAGTTTCAACAGCCCCTCGTCGGTTCGAACCCGCGGACCGTCCAGTTCCGATCGGAGTGCCTCAAACTGCATACGCATACGAGGTCGGCCCGAACCCTTTACTGTTCCCCTCGTAACAGGTTTCGGTTGACTGGTACCCCTGAGCGATCGCGTCCGTGTGATGTTCGATCCCGTCGCATCCGGACGATTCTATCGGTGAAGCGTCCGGAACGGACGGAACGATCGTTCCCCGTATCATATAAAATATCACTGTAATACTAACTTTTATTATTTACTTTGCCGTTGTCTACCATTCTGCATGGGAAGCGAACGACCCGATTCACGGCGGAGCACAGCCGATAGTACAGTACCGATCTCCCGGCGGAACGTGTTGCTGGCCTCGGGGGGAGTCGCCCTCCTCCCCGGCCTCGCGGCCGGCGGTCGAACGGACGACCCGATACCCGATCGGTCGCCGGGCGATCTCGATCTCGAGGCGTACCTCGAGAATCCGGCGATGGTCGCGGAGAACCAGACCGAACCGCACGTCCCGACGATCCCGTATCCGTCCGTCGAGGCGGCCCTCGCTGGGGACCGACGGTGTGCGTCGCCGAGCGAGCGACGGGATCGGTCTCCGTTCGTCCGATCGCTCGAGGGCGAGTGGGAGTTCGTCTGGTCGCTCACGCCCGACGGCTCGCCGGACGACTTCGACGCGGTCAACGACTGGGACCAAATCAATGTCCCGTCTGTCTGGCAGACCGAGGGTTACGGCCACGCCATGTATCGGAACGTTCCGGTACCGATGACTCCCTACGAGCCGCCCGAAGTACCCGACACCATCAACCCGGTCGGGACCTACCACCGGACGGTGACGGTGCCGGGGAACTGGACGAACGACCGACGGACGTTCCTCCGGTTCGAGGGGATCAAGTCCGCCGCCTTCGTCTGGGTGAACGGCCGGTACGTCGGCTACGATCAGGGTTCGATGACGCCGGCCGAGTTCGACGTCACCGACGCCCTCGAGCCCGGCAAAAACACGGTCGCCGTGCAGGTGTACCGGTGGTCGGACGGCACCTACCTCGAGAACCAGGACATGTGGCACTTCGCGGGCATCTACCGGGACGCGTACCTGTACTCGACGCCGCAGGTCCACCTCCGCGACTACGCCGTTCGCACCGACGTAGACGAGAGCTACGAGGACGCGACGCTTACGATAGACGCCGAAGTCGCCGACCTCTCGACGGCGGACGCAGACGGGGACGGACGCGGAGGAAAGAAACGCGGAGGCGAAAACGGGAAGAACCACGGAAGAGCGAACGGAAACGGTACGCCCGACTCGTACGCTCTCCGCGCGCAGCTGTTCGATCCGGGTGGCGATCACGTGACGACGTTCGAGGAGGACGTCGACGTCCCAGCCGGCGACAGCGTCGGCGTCACGCTCGAGACAGACGTCTCGGACCCGCACAAGTGGTCCGCGGAACACCCCCATCTCTACCGACTCGGGCTCGAACTCGTTCCGTCCGGTTCGAACCGGCCGCTCGAGGCCCAACTCGAGCGCGTGGGGTTTCGCGAGTACGAGATCGTCGACGGACAGGTCCGCGTCAACGGCACGCCCGTCGAGTTCAGGGGCGTCAATCGCCACGAGCACGACCCCGTGCGCGGCCGGACGATGACGACCGAGCGGATCCGCGAGGACCTCGAGTTGCTGAAGCGGTCCAACGTCAACGCGATCCGCACCTCCCACTACCCGAACGATCCCGAGTTCGCCGCGCTGGCCGACGAGTACGGCTTCTACGTGCAAGACGAGGTCAACGCCGAGACCCACCAGAACGAGGAACTCGTCAACGAACACCCCGAGTTCGATCCGTCGTTCATGGATCGGTTCCGCCGCATGGTCCAGCGCGACAAGAACCACCCGTCGATCTTCACGTGGAGCACCGGTAACGAGGCCGGACTCGGCCCCGCACACGTCGAGATGGCCGACTACGCGACTGAGGTCGACGACACGCGCTTCCTCTACCACCAGGCCAACAACGGCGGCGTCGCACCGTTCGCGCCGATCATCGGCCCGCGGTACGTCAGCCCCGACGAACTCGAGGGTTTCGCGCTCGACGAGGACGAAGACCGACCGGTGATCATGGGTGAGTACAGCCACGCGATGGGCAACAGCTTAGGGCTCATGGAGCCGTTCTGGGAGAGGATTCACGAGTACGACCAGCTTCAGGGCGGCTTCGTCTGGGACTGGGTCGACCAGACGCTGTACGAGGACCTGACGATCACGCCCGACGAGAGCGGCACCGGGAACGACGGGGCGCTCCACGGCAACCCTTCGATCGTCGAGACCGACCGCGGGAGCGCGCTCGCCCTCTCCGGACTCGACGACTGGGTGGAGCTCTACAGGGACCCGAGTCTCGACGTCACCGAGCCGGGGCTCACCGTGGAGACCGTCGTCAAGCCGCGGGAGCCCTGGACCGGCGCGGATCCGTACGTCACGAAGGGAGACACCCAATACGCACTCCAGATGGCCGACGAGGACACGCTGGAGTGGTTCGTCTACGACCCCGACGAGGAGTGGGTCACCGTCAGCGCGCCGGTGCCGGACGACTGGACGGGCTCCTGGCATCACGTCGCGGGCGTCCACACCGGCGCCGAACTGCAACTGTACGTCGACGGCGAACTGCTCGAGACGACCGAGCACGACGGCGAGATCGGACACGCCCGCCAGCCGGTCAACGTCGGGCGAAACGCGACGCTACACACCGACGGCTACGGGGACTGGCTGTCCAACGCCGTCTTCGACTCGGTCCGCATCTACGACCGCGCGCTCTCGCCCGCGGAACTCGCGTCCGACCGCGCTGCCGACGACGCGATCCTCGACCTCGCGTTCGAGGAGTTCCGCGACGAGGGAACGTTCCGTTCGTACGGCGTGAGCCCCTTCTGCATCAACGGAACGATCTTCGCCGACCGCACGCCGCAGCCGGAGCTGTGGGAACTGAAGAAGGCCCACCAGCCCGTCGGGATCGATCCGATCGATCCGGTCGCGGGCGTCGTCGAGATCCACAACCGGTTCCACTTCACGCCCCTCTCAGCTCTCGAGGCGACCTGGGAGCTGACCGACGGCGAGACGGTGCTACAGGACGGCGTCCTGTCGCTCGAGGTCGAACCGGGGACGACGCGGGACGCGACCGTCCCGTTCGACGAGCCCGACCTCGAGCCGGGTGCGGAGTACTGGCTGACGATCAGGGTCACGCTCGCGGAGGATACCAAGTGGGCCGACGCCGGCCACGAGGTGGCTTTCGAGCAGTTCGCGGTCCCCTTCGACGTCCCGGAACCGCCGCTCAAGCGAATCGACTCGATGCCGAGCACCTCGGTGAGCCGATGACCGGGAGCGCTGTCGACGCGACCGACCGCCCGCGATCCAGCCGACGTCGGATCGATGCGGCGCGGACCGACGGACAGCGGTTTCGAACGAATTCACACCGACGACCACGGACGACCACATGACAGACAACGTTCAGACGACGATCGACGGACCGAATTTCGAGTATACCTTCGACGCGGATCGCGGGACGCTTCGCTCCCTCGAGGCGGACGGCCGCGAGTTCCTCGCCCGCGGGCCGCTGTTGAACGTCTGGCGGGCGCCCATCTCGAACGAGATGGTCGACTGGGGGACGGCGGAGGTCGAGGAGTGGTACGAACTCGGCCTCGATCGGCTCGAACACGCGGTCGAATCGTTCGAGATCTCCGATATCGCCGACGGCGTCACCCGCGTCGAGATTACGACGCTGGTTTCCGCGCCCGACGCCGACGCCGGCTTCGAGACGACGTATCTGTATCACGTCTTCGGGACGGGCGACGTGCTACTCGGCGTGCGCGCGGAACCGAACGACGCCCTTCGCGAGGGGATCACGAACTGGCTCCCGCGCGTCGGCGTCCAACTCGAGGTGCCCGACGCGTTCTCGGAGCTCTCGTGGCACGGGAACGGACCGGTGGAGACCTACCCGGACCGCAATAACGGCGCGGCGATCGGCACCTACGCCGGCGCCGTCTCCGAGCAGTACGTCCCCTACGTTCGGCCCCAGGAGTACGGCAACAAGACGGACGTCAGGTGGGCGACGCTCTCGGCGGCGGACGGCGCCGGACTCGCCGCGTTCGGTCGGCCGACGGTCAACGTCAGCGCCCACGACGTGGCGAACCTCGATCGGGCGCTGTTCGACTACCAGCTCGAGGAGCGCGACGGCGTGCTGTTCAACGTCGATCACGCCGTGACCGGCGTCGGCGGCACCCCCGTCCAGCCGAGCCCGGAGCACCGCGTCGTCCCCGACGGCCCCTTCGAGTTCGTCGTCGGCTTCCGCCCCCGGACGGCGGACGATCTGTCGCCGATGGAGCTCTCGCGCCGGCGCCTCCCGTACGCGTTCGCCTCGACGAGCCCCGTCGGCGGGTTCGAGGCCGAGCACGACGCGGACGACGGGACGATCACCGCGTCCGCGGTCGTCAGGAACGCGGGCGCGAAACCGGAGCGGATCGACGTCCCGCTGACCGTCAACGACGAGGTGGTCGCGAGTCGAACGGTCGACCTCGCTGCCGGCGAGAAGACGACCGTCTCATTCGAGTACGACGTGCCCGAAACCGGCGTGTTCGAGGTGCGCGTCGGCGACGAACCGCCGCGCCTGTTTACCGCTCCCCGGCTCTCGCTCGAGGGCGAGTGGCGGTTCCGCAAGGGGGACGACCCCGCGCGGGCAGAGCCGGAGTACGACGACAGCGACTGGGAACTCGTCGAGGTCCCGGCGACCTGGGAGGCCCACTCCGAGTACACCGAAAACGACGTCTTCGGCTGGTACCGGACGACGTTCGACGTTCCCGAGAGCTGGGCCGGCTACGCTCTCGAGCTCCCGCTCGGCGCGATCGACGACGTCGACGAGACGTTCCTCAACGGCGAGAAGATCGGACAGACCGGAACGTTCCCCGAAGACGGGTTCGAGACCGCGTGGAGCGAACCGCGACGGTACACCGTCGACCCGTCGACCGTCGCGTTCGGCGGCGAGAACGCGATCGCGATCCGGGTGTACGACGGCGGTGGCGGCGGCGGACTGCACGAGGGGCCGCTCGGCCCGATCACGGTGGTGCCGACCGGCGACTGAGACGCCGCTCGTCTGTTTTTCGCGCTCGAGATCGGTTTCGGTTCTCGATGCCGACCGACCTCGGTTCGTCGCGGCTACCGTAGCGCCGCGAGCGGCGAGTCCGGATCGATGTGGCCGGTCAGGAACTCTCGCACGTCGACCGCCTCGCCGGTCTCGGCGCTCTCGATAGCGGCGAAAACGATTGCCATCGAGCGGAGGTTCGCGCGGGCGTTCGTCTCCATCGGCTCGCCGCCGGCACACCACTCGGCGAACCGCTCGACGAGCAGGGCGTTCCCCCACTTCTCCCGGTTCTCGAGGGCGATCGGCTCGCCCGCCTCGAGCGAGGTGTGGCCGAGACAGTTCTCCGCGGACCGCTCGTAGGGGAACCGACGGAGTTCGCCGTCGTCGAGGACCAGCGAGGCGTCTCGACAGTTCGCTCGGATGCGTTCCGCCCACCAGCCGTTGAAACTGGTCGCGGCCGTGTTCAGCCCCTCGTAGACGATCGTCGTCTCGTTGTCCATGCCCAGTTGCACGATCGCGTTCGGATCGCCCGCGAAGTCGGAGTACTCCGGGTTCCACGAGCGACAGAACACCGTTTCGGCGCGCCCGCCGGCCATATCCGCCAACAGATCGAGGTGGTGGATCGCGCCGTCGACGAGCAGCGGCTGTTCCTCGACGTCGTACAGCCGTTCGCCGGCCCAGCTCCCGCGGGACCGCGCGTTGACCGCGTACCGACAGTACAGGTAATCGACGGGGCCGTCCTCGCCCGATCGAAGCCGCCGGCGGAGCGAGGTGACGTCCCGCCGAAACCGGTGGCTCATCGTGACGCCCAGCTTCGTGTCGCTCTCTTCGACCAGTTCGACGATCTCGACGGCGTCGTCCATCGACGCGGCGATCGGCTTCTCCGTGAGTATCTCAAGATCGTGATCGATCGCGAGCGAGACGAGCTCCGTGCGAGCGCCGGGCGGGACGACGAGCGCCACGGCGTCCGCGTCGCGCCCGTGTTCCGCCATCGCCGTCTCGGCGTCCGTATAGCACTCGGCCTCCGAGATCGGCAGCGCCTCGACCGCGTTCGTCAGCGCCGCCTCGTTCACGTCGACGGCCGCGACGACCTCGACGGTCCCGTCTTCGACGTTCGGCGGGAGGAACTCCCGACACCAGGCCTCGCCCTGGTTTCCCGTCCCGATCTGTATCACTCGACAGGTCACGTCAGAGACGTCCGACGACGGTCTCCTTGAATGTACCGGCGCGCGAGGGCGACTCGAGGCCGAACGCTCCGCTACGCGACCGCTCGAGGCGAACGCTCCGCGCTCCGATCACTCGAGTTCGATCGTGTGCACGCGGACGTCGCCGCCGCGGACTACGACGTAGAGGTCCCTGTTGTTCCCGTTGGCGTTCTCCAGCGACAACGTCCGCTCAGCGTACTCGTAGACGTCACCCGTCGAGGGGACCGCCGCCCGACCGAGCAGCGGTCCGGACGGCGAGCCCCGGCGTAGTTCCACCGTCGCCGTCCCCTCGTCCGCTCTGGCGACCGAGACGGTCGCTTCGGCCGGCTTGTCCCGCAGGTCGACGTCCGCGAACGAGAGCCACGAGCCGTCGGTCATGCCGACGACCGTCCCCGCCGAGCGCGAGCGATCGAGGAGTTCGATCTCGGACCACGACCAGTCGTCGGCGTCGACGGCTCGCGTCGTCGCGGAGAGGTCCCGCGGCGGGATCGTCTCGCCGTCGACGCGGATCGATCCGCGCTCCCGGATATCGTCGGACGCCGAGCCGACGAGCACCGAGTGCGTCGCCCGTTCGACGACCCGCTGCCGGCGCGTGACGTCCCAGAACGAGAACTCGTCGTACTCGATCGAGAACTCGACGGTCGCGCTCTCGCCGGGCTCGAGGTGGATCCGCTCGAACCCGCGCAGCACCTGCTCGGGCTGGTCGGTTCGGGACTGGCGCTGTGCGGTGTAGCCCTGAACGACCTCGTCGGCGGCCGTCGAGCCGACGTTGGTGACGCGGACGTTGACGGTCGCCGTCTCGCCCGCCTCGAGCGGCCCGTTCGGCGAGATGCGGAGGTCGTCGTACTCGAAGCTACTGTAGGAGCGCCCGTGTCCGAACGCGTACAGGGGGTCCGCCTGTCCGTAGCGGTAGGTCATCCCCGTCTCGACGATGTTGTACTCGGTGATCTCGGGGAGGCGATCGGCCGAGCGCGGCCAGGTCTGGGTCAGCCGGCCGCCGGGCGAGACGTCGCCGACCAGCACGTCCGTCAGCGCGCGCCCGGTCTCCTGACCGGCGTGGCTGGTCCAGAGAATCGACGGCACGCGGTCCTCGACGCCCTCGAGGTGGACCGGGTAGCTGCTCTGCAGGACGACCGCGGTGTCCGACTGGGCGTCGCCGACGCGCTCGACGAGCTCGCGCTGGGAGTGCGGGAGGGCGAGCGTCTCCCGATCCTGCGTCTCGCGGCCGCCCATCAGCGGGTGCGTGCCGACCGCGACGACCGCGGCGTCGGCGTCGGCGGCGGCCTCGACCGCCGCTTCGATCCCGTCGGTCCGCACTTCGACGTCGAATCTGGCGGCGTCCGCCTGCGCGTCGGCGCTGGCCTGTAGCGTCCCCTCCTCGACGGTCACGTAGCTGTCGCTGCCGGGATGGTGCAGGACCATCGAGTCGCCGACGTCGACGAACTCGAAGGCCTCGTCGACCACCTCCCAGCCGCCCGGTCCGTCTGAGGAGTTGATCAGCTCGTCCCCGTCGACGGTCACGTACCGCTCGTTGGCCGTCGCCCGGAGCGTCCAAGCGTCGACCGTCCACTGGATCCGTTCGAACAGCTGCACGCTTGGCGCGTCGGTGCTCTGTAGCCCAAGGACGCCGCCGCCCTTACCGACGCCGGCCGACACGTAGTCGCCGGACGAGCGCTCCCTGAGCGCGATCCGATCGGCGCCGACGTCGGTGCGGAGCCGGTCGGGACCGAATCGATCCCGCAGTCCCTCGCGAAGGGGGATCCGGTACGGCATTGCGCCGCTGTACCAGTCCTCGAACACCCGATCGGAGAGCGGTCCCACGACAGCGACGGTATCGTCCGTCGAGAGCGGGAGCGCGCCGTCGGCGTCACCGTCACCGCCGTTCTCGAGCAGGACGGTCCCCTTTCGCGCCGCCTCGCGGGCGAGTTCGCGGTGGTCCTCGCGGCCGATGACGTCCTCGGTGAGATCGGCGTAGGGGTCGTCCGAGGGCTCGAGGAACTCTCCGAGCAACGAGCGCACCGTCAGCACGTGGTCGGCGGCCCGGTCGAGATCCGCCTCGTCGAGGTGCCCGTCCTCGATCGCACCCAGTAGCGCGTCGGTCGTCGTCGAGTTATCGGCGTCGAACTCGGTGAAGCTGTCGAGTCCAGCGAGTACCGCGGCGGCGCGCGCTTTTGCGTCCGAGTCGAAGTACTCCTGGGCGCCGGTCAGGTTCACCGGCGCCCAGGCGTCGCTGACGTTCATGATCGCGTTGCCGTCGGGCGCCCACTCCCGAACCCCGTCCAGCAGCGGCGAGACCGTCATCGGTCGACCGTTGACGAGGTTGTACGAGGCCATGACGCCGACCGCGTTCCCGGATTCGATCGGGTCGCGGAAGAAGGGAAGGTAGTACTCGCGGAGGAGCCGCGGCGGCAACTCGGCGTTGGTCGTCGTGCGCTCGGTCTCGTTGTTGTATCCGATGTAGTGTTTGAGTATCGGCGCCGTCTTGAGGTACGTCGGATGGTCGCCGGTCAACCCGTCCGCATAGGCCGTCGCGATCTCGCCGCTCACCAGCGGATCCTCGGCGTACCCCTCCTCGTTGCGGCCCCAGCGGGGGTCTCGGAGGGGGTCGACCGTCGGCGACCAGACGTTGAGGCCGACGCCGCCGTCCGTCGCGTTGTGTTTCCCGCGCACTTCGTCGCCGACGGCGTCGCCGACGCGCTCGACCAGGTCCGGATCCCACGTGCTCCCGAGGCCGATCGCCTGCGGAAAGACGGTCGCCTCGCCCAGCCACGCGACGCCGTGGAGCGCTTCCGTCCCGGTCCGGAACGCGTCCAGTCCGGCGCTCGGAATCGGCGGCTGATACTGGTGGAGCAACGACGCCTTCTCGTCGATCGTGAGTCGCTCGAGGAGGTCGGCGATTCGGTCGTCGAACGGCTCCTCGGACGTTCCGTCGTCCCGGTCGTCGGTTCCGTCGATCTCGGCAGTTGCAATGCCCCCGACGAGGGACAGCCCCGTTCCCGCACCGATACCCACGAGTATGTCTCTGCGTTGCTGGCTAACCATTTCGGTCAACTCCGTCCCCAGTGTACCGTAATGATATTGAAAAAGATACTCGATTATATTTAGTTCATTATAGTGAAATAAAATGAAATCGAACGACGGAACGCCGAATAGCGTGTCGACCACAGCTGTTCGCTTCGGGCCGATAGACTGGTATTCAGATCAGCAGTCGATCCGCGGTTCATGTCGATGCGCACTAATCTTTATGGGGGCACTCGATGAACGAACTCGTGGTATGGGTTCGGTTCGTCTGGAAAACGTTACCAAGCGGTACAGCGACGTCACGGCGGTCGACGACATGAACATCACCATCGAGGACGGCGAGTTCGTCTCGTTCGTCGGCCCCTCCGGCTGTGGCAAGTCCACGACGCTGGAGATGATCGGTGGCCTGACCACGCAGTCCGAGGGGAGCGTCTACATCGACGGGACCGACGTCACCGACCTCCCGCCGAAGGATCGGAACCTCGCGATGGTCTTCCAGAACATCGCGCTGTTCCCCCACATGGACGTCTTCGACAACATGAGCTACGGGCTCCGGATACGGGGCGCCGAGGACGAGGCCATCGAACGGCGGGTCGACGAGGCCGTCGAGACGCTCAAACTCGAGGGAATGTTAGACCGCATGCCGAGCGAGCTGTCCGGCGGGCAGCGCCAGCGCGTCGCCATCGGTCGCGCCATCGTTCGCGATCCCGAGGTGTTCCTCATGGACGAGCCCCTGGCGAACCTGGACGCGAAGCTGCGGGTGCACATGCGAACGGAGCTCCAGCGGATTCAGCGCAAACTGGGGGTAACGGCGATCTACGTCACCCACGATCAGGAGGAGGCGATGACGATGTCCGATCGGGTGGCGATCATCAACGACGGCGAACTCCAGCAGATCGCGCCGCCCCTGACGTGCTACGAGGAGCCGACGAACGTCTTCGTCGCCGGCTTCATCGGCTCGCCGTCGATGAACTTCCTCGAGGGGACGGTCGCGGACGGCCGCTTCGAGTCGGAGATCGTCTCCCTCGACGCGCCCGGCGTAGATGCGTCGACCGACGTCACGCTCGGGATCCGGCCGGAAGACATCTATCCCGTCGACGATCACCGCGCCCCGACGACGGTCGGCACCGTGCGCGCTGAAGTCGACGTGATCGAACCGATCGGGGAGAAGATGTTCGTCTACCTCCGTCCGGAGGCGGCCGATTCGCCGGTCGAGGAACGGGGCCGCGCGGAACGCGACTCCCTGCTCATGAGCGTCAGTCCGGAGACGGAACTCGCGGAGGACGAGGCGATCGAGGTCGCCTTCGATCAGTCCAGCATCCACCTGTTCGACGCGGCGTCCGGAAACGCCCTCGTCCACGGTCTGGAACGGGAGCCGACCCCGACAACCTGAGCGAGACCAGAGATGTCGATGGCCTGAACGAGACCTAGACGGCCACTGAACTGGGAGAGACTGGCGCACTCCAACGGAGCACGCGAGACTGGCGACATTATGGCCCCAAAGAAGCGGAACAGTCCACACCTGGACAGCTGATCGGTCGCGAGCAACCGCACCGGCGACGATAATTGACGCTAACGTTCACCTGAGGAAAACGTATTTATACTTGTTTACGGTTGTTGTGTTTATGCATGACAGCCGCAGCACGGACGCTGCTAGCGCTGGCAGTGTGCTCCGTCGACGACGGTTCGTAATCACAGCGAGTGCGACCGCCACCGCCGGCCTCGCCGGCTGTTACGGCGGGGGGAGTGACGACGCGCTCCAACTCACGGCCACGAACGAGTGGCGGAACAACAGCGACGAGATAACGCAGGCGCTGTACGACGCGGGCCTCTCCGAAGACATCGAGCTGGAACTGATCAGCGGCGGACAGTCGACCGACGAGATGCAAAACCAGTACTCCCAGTGGCTCTCGTCCAGACAGGAGAAGCCGGACCTGCTGGCGTTCGACAGCGGGTGGACGCTGCCGTTTATCGTCCGGGGGCAGCTCCAGAACCTCGAGGGGGAGCTGCCGTCGGACGTCCTCGACACCGTCCACGAGGACTACTTCGAGCAGAGCGTCAACACCGCCACCGACTCGAACGCGGAGCTCTACGGCGTTCCGCTGTACCCCGACTTTCCGACGATCCAGTACCGGAAGGATCTGGTCGAAGACGCGGGCTACGACTGGGAACAGCACCGGACCGATCCGCTGTCGTGGGAACAGTTCTCCCACGAACTACAGGACGTCTACGAGCAGGCGGACGTCGCGTACGGCTACAACTGGCAGGCCGCCTCCGAGATCCAGCTGGCCTGCTGCGTGTTCAACGAGTTCGTCACCTCGTGGGGCGGGGCGTACTTCGGCAACCCCGAGGAGTACCTCTACGGGCCGATCGGCGATCGACCCGTGACGATCGACGAGGAGCCGGTCCTCCAGTCGCTTCGGATGGCGCGGACGTTCATCCACGGGACGGACGCGCCGGACACGCTCGACGAATTTGCCGGCGGCATCACCTCCGAGGAGGCGTTTCAGTGGGGACTGTCGCCCTCGATGCAGCCGTTTACCGACGGGGACGCCGTCGCGTTGCGCAACTGGCCGTACTCGATCAACATCAACGGCGCCGACGACGCGCTCGGCGAGGACATGGGCGTGATGCCGATGCCGTACGGCGTCCCTGAGGGCGAAGGCGAGTATCCCGGCACCGGCGGCTCGATCGGCGCCCTCGGCGGCTGGAACTACTGCGTGAACCCGAACACGGACCGGCTCGACGACGCCCTCGCGTTCCTGGAGACGCTGACGTCGCCGGAGTTCCAGCGGGCGAACTTCGAACTCGTCGGCCACATCCCGCCGAACCCGGACATCCTCGAGGACGCGACCGACGTGTCGATCATGGGTCGGTACCTCGAGCCCCTCTCGTTCGCCGGCGATCACACGATGGCCCGCCCGGCGACGGCGGTGTGGAGCCAGCAGTCGGACCCCGTCGCCCAGGAGGCCAACGCCGCGCTGATGGGCGACGCCGGCGTCGAGGACGCGATGTCGGAGCTCGCCTCGCGGCTGACCGACCTCGAGGAATCGTTCGAATCATGAGCACGGACGACCGCTCGGCGACGATCACCGGTGATCGATCCCGGTATCGTCTCGACCTCGCGGTGCTCGACTGGATCGAGCGACTGAGCGACACGCAGTTCGTCTACGTGATGTTGCTCCCCGTCTTCGCGCTGCTCGGAACGATGGCCATCTGGCCGTTGCTCTACACGGCCAACATCTCGCTGCACGCGGACAATATCGTTGCCACGAACCCGGTCGGCGAGTTCGTCGGCCTGGGGAACTACGTCGACATCCTCACCGGCCAGGCGAACCTCCAGCGGCCGTTTTTCAGCCTCGAGACCCCCTTCACGAGCGCCGTTCCGGTGACGCTGCTGTTTACGGTCGGCGCGGTCGCCGTCGAAACGGTGTTCGGGCTCGCGATGGCGCTGATCCTGAATAAAGAGTTCCGCGGCCGACGGTGGGCGCGCGTCGCGATGATCCTCCCGTGGGCCGTCCCGATCGTCATTCAGGGGATGATCTTCTATCTCATGTTCCAGCCGTCGATCGGGTTCGCCGTCGGCCCGCTCAACGAACTCGGGCTGATCTCGACGACGCCGCTCGCGACCAGCCGAGACGGGCTGTTGATCGCCATCCTGGCTGACGTCTGGAAGCAGTCGGCGTTCATGGCGCTGCTCATCCTCGCGGGCCTGCAGAGTATCGATCGGAGCCTCTACGACGTCGCCGACGTCGCGGGCGCGTCGAAACTCCAGCAGTTCCGGACGATCACGTTCCCGCTCGTGCTCCCGGCGCTCCTCGTGGCGCTGCTGTTCCGGACGATCGGGGCGCTCAAGGTGTACGGACTTGTCGAGGCGACGTCGGGGTGTAACACGGTGCCGACGCTCAGCTGTCTCGTCATCGGGCTCTGGAACGGGAACAGGTACGGCTCCGCGGCGGCGGTCGCGTTCATCATCGCCGCCGTCATCGGTGTCCTGTTGTTGGGATACTTGGCCCAGCTACGGCGCCACGAACGGGGTGAGATGTGACGTGAGCGACGCAACCAGCGATACCGAGTCCGTGATCGACCGCACAGCCCACCGAGCGATCCGCGATCCCGACACCGTCTACCAGTGGTTGACCTACGCCGGGATCGGGTTCTTCCTCACCATCTCGCTGTTCCCGTTCTACTGGCTGGTCGTCCTCGCGCTTACGCCGAACCGGGCGATCGCCGATATGGGCGTGGTCCCGAAGGGGTTCAACCCCGGCGCGTTCCTCGAGGTCTTCGAGGTCGTGCCGTTCCACCTCTACATGCTCAACAGCGTGATCATCGCCTCGCTGTCGACGATCATCGTCCTGACGGTGGGCAGCATCGCCGGCTACGTCTTCGGTCGCTACGACTTCCCCGGTCGGACGCCGCTCCTGCTCGGGATCCTCGTCATCTCCTACTTCCCGCCGGTCGCCTTCCTGATCCCCCTCTTTCGCCTGTTCACGGGCCAGGTGACGCTCATCGGGCTCGAGTCGCCGGAGCTCTACAACACGCCGTGGGGGATCGTCATGCCGTTGAGCGCGATCACCATGCCGCTGATTATCTTCCTGCTGACGACGTTTTACCGACAGATTCCCGACGGTCTCGAGGACGCCGCACGCATCGAGGGATCGACGCGGATCGGCGCCCTCCGCCGCGTCATCGTTCCGCTGTCCGCGCCCGGCGTGGCGACGGCGGGCATCCTCACGTTCATCATCGTCTACAACGAGTTCTTCTTCTCGTATCTCATGGTGAACGGGACGGTCGAGGGCTGGTCGCCGGTCCTCCACGGGATCTTCGCCTTCCAGGGGTCACAGCAGGTCGCGTACAACCTGATGGCCGCCGCGAGCATCATCGGCGTGATTCCGATGGCGATACTCGTCATGATCGCTCAGGAACGGATCGTCAGCGGACTCACCCAGGGGGCGCTCAAGGAATAAGCCCGCGCGCTCACCGTTCTATCTCCTCCCCAAGAACTTTGGTCGTCTCCGGTGACCGTCTCGCATGGACACCGGAGTCCTCACGACGTCGATTTCGGACGAATCGCTCGCGGACGCGTTCGCGTACCTCTCGGAGCGGGGCGTCGACGCGGTCGAACTGGCCTGCGGCGGCTTCGTCGGCGACGATCACCTCCCGCAGGACGAGTACCTCGACGATCCCGACGCGCAAGCGGAACTGCAGGACCGCCTCGAGGAACACGGGTTGTACATCTCGGCGCTCGCCACCCACAACAACCCGCTTCACCCCGTCGACGACCGCTCACGGGGGGCCGACCGGGAACTCCGCGGCGCGATCCGCCTCGCGTCGCAACTCGGCGTCGACACCGTGACGACGTTCTCGGGGCTTCCGGCCGGCGGACCGAACGACGAGGTTCCGAACTGGATCACCGCGCCGTGGCCGGGCGAACACCGGGACGCTCACGAGTATCAATGGGACGTCGCCGAGGCGTACTGGACCGAGATGGCTGGTTTCGCCGACGATCACGACGTGAACGTCGCGATCGAGATGCATCCAAACATGCTCGTGTACGAACCCCGCGGGCTGCTCCGACTGCGCGAACTGACCGACGACCGGATCGGCGCGAACTTCGACCCGTCGCATCTGCTCTGGCAGGGGATCTCCGTCACCGAGGCGATCCGACTGCTCGGGAACCGCGACGCGATCCACCACGTCCACGCGAAGGACACGAAAGTCTACGATCACAACGCCCGCGAGAAGGGCGTCCTCGATACGGCACCGTACACCGAGGAAGCCGAGCGCTCGTGGCTTTTCCGGTCGATCGGCTACGGCCACGGCGAGAACTTCTGGAAGGACGTCGTCTCCGCCCTTCGACTGGTCGACTACGACGGCGCGCTCTCGATCGAACACGAGGACTCGCTCACGTCGGCCAGAGAGGGACTCGGGAAGGGGATCGACGTTCTCGACCGCGCGATCTTCGAGTCGACGCCGGACGACGCCTTCTGGGCGGAGTAGCGTCGAACCGATCTCGTCGCGGCCGACGGGACGAGGTCTCGTTTCGTCCCGACTCGTCTTATCTGATCTCGTCTTGTCTCCCGCCCTATCCGGTTCTCGGCCCGTTTCCGGCGACGAGACCGAATACGGCCGCGTCGAGTACCGGTCAACGAACTGCGAGCCCCGGCGTTCATCATCGATAAACGCGGTCGTCTCGCCGGTTCGTCGATCGTCGGTGCGACGACGGGATCACGTCGGTTCCTCGCCCGAAGTCTCGGTACCTTTTCGCACACTATTACAACCATACTGTTGTAACAGATGCGCCGATACTCGGCAGGCGTCGCAAAGCGCACGGACGGAGCGACGCGTTCGATCCTAGCACTGGGTTGTACGATGCGTTCATCATCGTTGAATGGCTCTGGTTCACGGATCTCTCTCATCGGCCGCGCTAACGGCTCTCGTACTGGGAATCGATTTACGATCCCGAGGGACGAACGGATTGCCGAGCGGCGTTTCTGCAGGCCGAGCGCGTACGTTGACCGGTTCGTCCCCTCTCGGTCGCGCGAATCCGCGGGTGGGGACGTTCATCACTACGTAACGCGAGCGTTCACTACCCCGCAGTGCGCCATTCTTTCCGTGAGCGTTCCGTCTCAGGGAAACTTATGGTGCTGGTCGTTGGACGGCTCGTATGGCGCCGACGATAACGCGAATCGAGAGCTGCGAGTTTCAGTACCCGCTCGAGGATGTCGGGACCGATCGGAAGGGTTTCAATCTCGTCTCCGAACCCGGGGAGACGACGCGGCGGAAGCTGTTCGGGATCAAAATCCACACCGACGCCGGACTCACCGGCGAGTACGTCGGGGGGAACTCGCCCGGCGCGGCCCAGATCAACATGTTCGCCGACTACCTCGTCGGCGAGAACCTGCTCGAGCGCGAGAAACACTGGAGCGAGATCAAGCGGGCGCTCCGGAAGGACGACCGGATGGGCATCGGACCGATCGACATCGCGCTGTGGGACTTCGCGGGGAAACACTACGACGGGCCGGGCCTCGGCGTCGACTACGACTGGGTGTACGTCGAGGAGCATCGGACCGGCGACCTGCACGTCTACGAGTGATCTCCGATGACGTACACTGCAGGCATCATCGGAACCGGCGGCATCGCCGGCATGGGGATCCTCGGGATGCACGACGAGGAGCGGATCGGCCGCGAGAAGATCACGGCCAGTCACGCCGGTGGCTTCGACGCGCAAGCCGAGATCGATCTCGTCGCCGGCGCCGACGTCGAGGCGGCGAAACTCGAGCGGTTCGGCGAGGCGTGGGGGATCGATCCGGACCGGCGGTACGTCGGCCACGAGGCGATGCTTGAGTCGGAGTCGCTCGACGTCGTCTCGGTCTGTACGCCGTCGTCCCTCCATCACCGACACGTCGTCGACGCCGCTCGATCGGCCGCGGACCCCGAGCTGATCTGGTGTGAGAAACCGATCGCGACCGACGTCACCGCCGCCCGCGAGATGGTCGACGTTTGCGCGGAGACGGGGACGGAACTGGTCGTCAACCACTCGTTTCGGTTTACCGACAAGCTCCGGCAGCTTCGAACGCTCGTCCAGGAGGAGCGGCTCCTCGGCGACCCCCAGTCGGTGGCGATGCAGTTCCGCATGGAGTTGCTTCGAAACGCCACGCACCTGCTCGATACGCTCGTCTACCTCCTCGACGCTCGCGCCGAGACCGTTTCGGGGCACATCACCGGCGAGAACGAGGCGGTCGAGAGCCTCGAGGCCGGCACGCGGGTCGACGACGCCGGCGGCGGCGGCTTCGTCGTCATGGACGACGGCACGTTCGTCACCGTCGACTGTACGATTCCCCGCGACAGTTCGTCGATGACGCTCCAGTTCATCGGCAGCGAGGGGAAACTGTACCTGAACAACGACGACGGCGAGTGGCGCTACTGGCGACTCGACGACGGCGAGCACGTCGAGGAACCGCTGCCCGGCATCGACGGCGCGTGGACCTGGGAGGACGACTACGAACGGGCGTTCAGCAACGCGGCCGCACACGTCGTCGACGTCCTTGAGGGACGCGCGGCGAACCGGTCGGCGGGCGAGGAGGCGACGCGTAGCCTCGAGATCATCATCGGTCTCTACCTCTCACACCACACTGGCGGGCAGGTCGAGATTCCCCTGGCCCGGCCGCTCCGCGACGTCCGCGTCACTTCGTGGTAAGCCCGACCGACGACCGCGCGTCCGCGACGGGAGAACGGATGTGCCGACCGCGGGACCGACGGTCGCTCTCACGACGCTGGCAAAGCTTTGTGTCGGTAGCCGTCGAGACGTTTCGTATGGCCGACGAACTGGAGCGAGCGGTCTACGTCCAGCGAATCGATCCGGAGCGAACGGCGGAGTACGTCGAGGCCCACGACGACGTGCCTGACGGCGTCACCGACGCGATGGAGCGCGCCGGCGTCGAGACGTTTCAGCTGTTCGTTCGCGACGATATCGCAGTCTGTCTCCTCGAGTGTCCGGACGTGGACGCCTACGACGAGGTGATGGCGAACGATCCGGCCGTCGAGGCGTGGGAGCGCCGCGTGGCGCGGTTCAAACGCGACGGCGTTGACGCCGACGCCGCTGCCGGCGACCAGATCCCCTACATGGAGGAGATCTGGTCGTTCGAACCGTAGCCCCTAATCAGCCGCGGAGGCGCTCGAACGTCCGGTGCGAGATGAACGCCCGATCGCGCCGCGAGAGGGTCTCGACCGTCTCGAGCCACGAGAGGCAGTCGTCGTAGGCGGCCCAGTCGTCCATCCAGGGGTAGTCCGAGCCGAGTAGCAGTCGTTCGGGACCGAACCACTCGACGAGGTTCGTCACGTAACCGTGCAGGTCCTCGTACGGCCAGGGCTCGGTCGCCGATCGGGGCAGCGAACTCAACTTGACGGCAACGTTCTCGTACTCGGCGAGTGTTTCGAACTCGGTCCATGGCTCCTCGTCGGGATCCGTGGTCTCGTCGGGCCAGGCCATGTGATCGACGACGACGGTCGTCTCCGGATAGCGGTCGGCGAGCGTCGCGAGGTGCCCGAGTTGCTGGGCCTTCGGGAAGACGAAGACGCAGGTCTCGAGGTCGCCGGCCGCCCGCCAGACCGGTTCGAGGCGCTCGTCGAGGATCCAGTCACCGCAGCGATCGACGGTCGTCGGAATCGCCTCGTACTCGTGGGCGGCGTGCATGCGAACGCCGAGCATCCGCGGGTGGCCCGTGACGCGTTTCAGGGCGGAGACGATCGCTTCCGGGTCCGACCGGAAGAACTCGAGCAGGCCGACGCCGTAGAGGCGGTCGGGGTGGGCCTCGATCGATCGCATCGTGTACTCGTTAGCCCGCACGCCGCGGCCGTACAGCGGCGTCGTGACGACGACGGCCTCGTCGACCCCCGCGGCGTCCATGTCCGCGACGAGGTCGCGGTGCGTGTACGCCCCCGTCCACCCGGGCGGCAACACGTTCGCGACCCAGGGGAGTTCGTCGGTCGGCTCGCCCCACACGTGGGTGTGCGTATCGACGGTTTTCATGCTCTGCGGGGCTTATCGGTGGGCGTTCTCTGAGGGCTCGAGGTCGAACCCCTCGAGCGCGAACGCGACGGCCACGTTGCTCGGGCGCGCCGACTCGGCGAGGTCTGGCACGTCGATCACCGGGCGGCTGTCCGCCGAGACGGCGAACGGGACCGGTCCGTGCCCGAGCAGCCGAATCGAACCGATCGCCGTTCCCCGCCGCTTTCCCGGCGGTCCCTGATCGCGGCCCGATGGCTCAGTACACCCCGGCAGTGAGCCGCCGTGGCCCGGCGGTCCCTGATCGCGGCCCGATGGCTCAGTACACCCCGGCAGTGAGCCGCCGTGGCCCGGCGGCGTTCCGGGGGCCGCCGAAGGGTGATCGACGGTCATCCCCTCGAGGACGAATTCGCCGGCGCCGGGCCAGCCCATGACGATGGCGTACACCGTACTCCCGTCTTTCGACCGGGTGTATCGCACGTCCGACGGGCCGTACTCGACGTCCTCGATGAACTCGCCGCCCTCCTCGAGGCGGGTCGGTCCCTCGCCGAACGCGTCCCACGGACGGGTCTCGTAGATCGCTTCGCCGTGGATGTCGAGCCAGTCGCCGATCGCGAGCAGTCGCTCGCGCTCCTCGCGTTCGACGGTGCCGTCGACGCGCGGTCCGACGCTCAACAGCAGCTGGCCGTTCTTGCTGACGACGTCGATCAGGACGTGAATCAGGCGCGTCGGGGAGTGGAACGTGCGGTCCTCGACGTACCCCCACCCGCCCTCGTCGGCGACCTTGAACTCGGCGTTCCAGGCCTGTTCCTGGGTGTGACGCGGCCGTCCGAGTTCGAAGTCGGCGACGCTCGACTCGAGGGGCAACGCGTCCTCCTTGTTCGTCGTGACGACCTCCTTCCCACGCCTCGCGGCCACGTTGTGGTAGTACGCCAGGAACTGTCGCTGGTACTCCTCGGGGATCTCGGGGAGCCCCCAGTCGAACCAGACGAAGTCGGGGTCGTACCCCTCGACCACTTCGACGAGTTTCGCCAGCCACGTATCGAACTGCAGCGTCTCGGGCAGGTTGCCGTACAGCACGCGGTCGGGGTAGCCCTCGGTGACCGACGGGTAGTTCTCGTAGGCGAACGAGAAGTAGCCGTCCTCGCCGATCAGGTTGTACGAGTGGTGGAACGTCGTCACGAACCGCATGCCCTGCGTCCGGATCGCCGACTCGAGTTCGCCGGCCAGATCCCGTTCGGGCCCGGTATCGGCGGCGTTCCACGGGGTGACGTCGGAGTCCCACAGCGACCAGCCGTCGTGGTGTTCGACGACCGGTCCGGCGTATCTGGCCCCCGCCCGTTCGAAGAGCGCCGCCCACTCGTCGGCGTCGAACGCCTCGGCGGTGAACTCGGGGACGAACTCCTGGTAGGGGTGTTCGTCCGGTTCGCCGTACGTCTCGCGGTGGTAGTCGTTGATCTCGTTGTCGGTGTTGTACATCTGGCGAGGGTACCACTCGTGTGCGTACGCGGGCACCGAGTACGGCCCCCAGTGACAGAAGATGCCGAACTTGCCGTCGCGGAACCACTCGGGGACCTGCGTCACGTCGGCGAGAGAGCCCCACTCCGGATCGAACGGGCCGTCGTCGATCACCGCTCGAGCGCGCGCGACCGTCTTCTCGACGGCGTCCTCGAACTGGTCCATCGTTTTCGGCGCTCGGGAGGCCGTCGTTTCCGATGTCGTCCGGGCGGTCGTCGACCCGGTTCCGAGCGCCGCCGCTATCGCGAGCGTTCCGCCGGTCGCGAGAAACCGACGCCGCGGCGTTCCGTCCTCGTACTCGCTACTCGCGTCCCTGCCGTCGTCCCGGTCCGCAGACTGGTCCTCGTGTGTCATTATCTCTCCCGATACACGCAGCATCAACATCTCAATTAATAAACTTTCTCACGACTGAAGGAATGAATAAGACGGTACGAATGTCACTCTCATCCCGTTTAGTCCGATGTAACAACAACCGGGGTATGTAATACCAAGATTTATCTGGGTCGGTGTGACTGTATCGAGTAGCATGCCCATCACTAGCAGACGCCAGTGCCTGATCACCGCAGGTACCGTCGGTGCGCTCGGGGTCGCCGGGTGTACGGGCGGCGACGGTGACGGCTCGCTCCGGGTCGGGGTTTCACAGCATCTCGTGGGGGGTGACTGGGTGACCGCGTTCTACGAGGCGGGCAAACTGTACGCTCAGGAGGAGGGGATCGAGTACGACGTCGTCAGCCACGATCAGGATTCGGCCCAGCAGGTGACCGACATTCGGCAGTTCGTCGCCGAGGGTTACGACGCGATCATCGCCGCGCCGTTCGACGAGGCGGTCGACGACGCGATCGACGAGGCCGCGGCGGAAGACATCCCCGTCTTCACGGTCAACGACCCGGGAACGACCGACTCGATCAAGACGTTCACCGCGTTCGGAAACGCCGAAGCGGGCGAGACGTGCGCCGAACTGATGGTCGACGCGCTCGAGGAGCAGTACCCGGACCGGGAGGAGTACTCCGTGTTGCACGTCCGCGGCGCGTTCAACCAGCAGTCGAACGCGCGGACCGACGGCTTCGACGAGTACATCGGCGAGCAGGACCACGTCGAGGTCGTCGATACGATCCAGACCGACTGGAGCATCGACGATTCGCAGTCGACGACGACGGACTACCTGAGCGCGAACGATCCGCCGGACGGGATCTACGCGACGAACATGACCTGTGGGATCGGTGTCCAGAACGCGCTCGAGCAGTTGGATCTCGCCGCTCCCGCCGGCGACGACGACCATATCGTCCACACGCAACCGGATGCCGGTCCGGACGTGAACCCGTTGATCGAAGACGGCTACATCGACGCGACCGTCGATCAGCCGGTACACTTCTACATTCCGCTGGCGATCAAACAGTTGCTCGACTACCTCGAGGACGGCGACGAGGCGCTCCCGCAACCGGGCGAGACCGTCACCGAGGACGACTACTCGTTCGACCCTGTCGAGCACAATGGCGCCGAACTCTGGTCGGATCCGATCTGGGCGCCTGCCGAGGTCACCGAACAGGACGGGCACACGCACGTCCTGACCGCCGGCGTCGTCGTCACCGCCGAAAACGTCGATAACCCTGGTCTCTGGGGGAATATCTGGGGCTAACGAGCGCTGTGTTATGAGTACGTCGAACATCGTCACACGGCAGTTCGAACGGATTCCCGAACGAACGGTACTGGTGTTGCTCGAGAACATGATCTGGCCGATTCTGGCCGTCATCTCGCTGCTGATACTCGCGACCGTCCCGCGGGTCTTTACGAACACGATGGCGCTCAGACTGATGCTCTTCGCGGCGGCGCCGCTCGGACTCGTCGTGCTGGCCGAGAGCATCTGCCTGCTGTCGGGCCACTTCGATCTCTCGGTCGGCGCCATCGCCGGCTTCTCCGCCGTGTTCACCGCGATGGTGCTCGCCGAGTGGAATCTCGTCTCGAACCCCGTCCTTGGCGTCGCGATCGTCCTCGCGGTCGGCTCCGCGATCGGCGCCACGAACGGGATCATGATCGCGAAGCTCGGAATGAACCCCTTCCTGCAGACGCTGGCGTTCCTCATCATCTTCGGCGGCGGGAAGTTGGCCCTGACGACCCGACCGATCTCGGACCTTCCGGAGGGGTACGTCGCGCCCGGGGGTAACGAGTACGTCGCCATCGGAATCCTTCTCGCGTCCTTCGCGTGCATGGCGGTGGTCTTCCGGTACACGGCGTTCGGACAGGCCGTCTACGCGGTCGGCAGCGACGAGGAGGCCGCACGCGCCGTCGGAATCCGCACCGATCGAACGATCATCGCGGTCTATACGCTGAGCGGGTTCTTCTGTGCGCTCGCGGGCTGGCTGTTGACCGGCTACACGGGGATCGTCTCGCCCGACATCGCCGACGACATGGTGTTCTCCGCGTTCGCCGCCGCCATCATCGGCGGGATCAGCCTCTTCGGCGGTCGCGGCAAACTGCTCGGCGCGCTCGGCGGCGTGTTGCTGTTGAGCCTCGTCGAGACCGCGCTCAACGTCAGCGGGTTCGATCCGACGCTCATCGAAGTCGTCAACGGAGTCGTCCTCCTGTTCGCGATCCTGCTGTACAACACGAAAGAGAGCATCCGCGAACGAGTCCTGTCGGCGGGGGTCAGCTCATGAGCAGCGACGCGCCGACCGTCTCCGACGACGCGCCGACCGCCGGCGACGCCGGTCCGAAGATCGCCGCAGAGAACGTCCGGAAGGTGTTCGGTCGAATCGTCGCGCTCGACGACGTTAGCCTGTCCGTTCGCGAGAACGAGATCTTCGCCGTCGTCGGCGACAACGGCGCCGGCAAGTCGACGCTGATGAACCTCCTCTGTGGCGTCCACCGGCCGACGCAGGGTTCGCTCTTCCTCGACGGTCGCCCGGTGGCCTTCGACGGTCCCGACGAAGCCCGGGCAGCGGGCATCGAAACCGTCTACCAGGACCTGGCGCTGATGGACGACCTCGACGTGGCGACGAACATCTTCATGGGTAACTTTCCCCGAAAAGGCGTCGGTCCGTTCTCCGTGGTCGACTGGGAGGAGACCTACGAGCGGGCGGCGACGATCGTCGATACGCACCTCGAGCGGGACATCGATCCGCGGGCGGAGGTCGCCTACCACTCCGGCGGCGAACGCCAACTGATCGCCATCGCCCGCGCGCTCGCGTTCGATCCGGACGTCGTGATCCTCGACGAGCCGACGAGCGCGCTCTCGGTCGACGCCACCGAACTCGTCCAAGAGACGGTTCGCACCCTGCGGCGAAACGGCAAGACGATCATCATCGTCAGCCACAGCCTCGACGAGATCTTCGGGCTCGCCGATCGTATCGGCGTACTCTATCGGGGATCGATGGCGGCGGTGACGAACACCGCCGACGTCTCGACGGACGAACTCCGTTCGCTGATGGTCTCCGGAGAGCGATCGTAGATCGATCCCTTCCCCTGACTGCCGGCTTCCGAACGCGGCGATCAACTGGAGTTCCGATCGCTCATCTCGGATTCGAGTCCCGCTCTCCACGTCCGAACCCGAGCCGGCGACGTCCGCTCTCGCGGACCGCTGCCGATATCGCGACCCGACGGTTCCGGATCCGTTACTGCAGGTTCCCGCCGCCGCTCACCCGCAGGATCGTGCCGACGACGTACGTGGCGGCGTCGCTGCAGAGGAACAACACCGCGTCGGCGACGTCCGCCGGCCGGCCGAGGCGGCCCAGCGGGCGCTCGGCCGCCCACTCCTCGAGCACGTCCTCGGTCGTCTGTCCGGACCGATCGGCGGCGATTCGACCGGCCTCGCGGCGAAGTTGCCTCGAGTCAGTCGCGTCGGTCGAGACGGCGTTCATCCGGATGTCCTCGTTGGCCAATTCGTGTGCCATCCGCCACGTGAGTCCGTTGACCGCCGTTTTGGACGTCCCGTACAGCCCGCGTCCCCCGGTCCGCCGGTCGCCCGTCTGGCTCGTGACGTTGACGATCGATCCCTCGAGACCCCGCTCGATCATGTGTCGAGCGACCAGTTTCGACGCGTAGTACTGGGCACGCACGTTCACGTGCATCGCCGCGTCCCAGTCCTCGAGGGGCGCATCGACCATCGACGCTTCTTCCGGCCAGACGGCGGCGTTGTTGACGAGGATACCGATCTCGCCGAACGCGTCGATCGCCTCGTCGATCAACCGGTCGATCTCGTCCGTTCGCGAGAGATCCGCCGCCACGCCGACGACGGAGCCGTCGCCGAGCTCGTCCAGTTCGGCCGCCGTCTCGTCGACGTCCGACGCCGTTCGAGAGTTGACGACGACGTCGGCGTCCGCCTCGGCGAGCGCCGTCGCGATTCCGCGCCCGATGCCGCTCGTCGATCCGGTTACGACGGCGGACTCTCCGCTGTAGTCGTACGTCGCGCGTCCAACCATACCGCCCACTGCCAGCCGAGAACGTATATAATTACGCTCGGGTCGCGACGCGACGGCGACTCGTTTCAGCCTTCGTTTCACAATTTTGAACCAAAGTTTTTGTGTGATGAACAATACTAGCAAGCCAATGTCTCCCACAGCGAGGAACCCCATCAAATCGACGCGGACGACGTTTCGCATCCTCGAGGCGCTCGTGGAACTCGACGGCGCGGGCGTGACGGCGGTCGCCGACCACCTCGATCTCCCGAAGAGCAACGTTCACAACTACCTCAGTACGCTCGAGGAAGCGGAGTACGTGGTGAAACGAGGGACGACGTTCCACGTCGGCATCCGGTTTCTGGAACTCGGCGCCCACGCCCGGAATCGGCGCGATCTGTACGACATCGCCCGCCCCGAGATGGACAAGATCGCCGACGAAGAGGGCGAACTGGTGAACCTCCTCGTCGAGGAACACGGCCGCGGGACCTACATCTACCGGGTCGCCGGCGACGACGCCGTCCAGGTCGACGCCCACGTGGGAACGCGCGTTCACCTCCACTGTACGGCCCTCGGCAAAGCAATCCTCGCTCACCTCCCGGAAGAGCGCGTCGACGAAATCATCACCCGGCACGGCCTGCCGGCGGTCACCGACGACACGATCACGGATCGCGACGAATTACGCGAGACGCTCGCCGACGTCCGGGAGCGGGGCATCGCCTTCGACAGGGAGGAACGCGTCGAGGGGCTCCGCTGTGCGGCGGCGCCGATCTGCAGCAACACGGGCCGCGTCCTCGGGGCGCTCTCAATATCGGGACCGACGACGCGGATTCAGGACGAGCGACTCGAGGAGGAGATTCCCTCGTTGCTCGAACGGGCGACGAACGTGATCGAACTGAACATCACGTATTCCTAACTCGAACGTCTCCCTGTGTTCGCATCGCTCGAGACGAACTCGAAGTCGTTTTCATTGCGTTTCGTTGTTTACAGCTACCCTCTCCCCACTTGAACTGCTTTAACCGAGCTGTGTTCGGCGAACGGAACCTCGTGTCTGTGCCGCCTTCTCATCGCGTGTGAACGGATCTTGCCGGGTACCGGTGACAAACGGTAGTCACAGCGTGACGCCACCTTCGGACTTCTCGAACTCGAGACCAAGTAGAATTTGATTGGTGTTACCAAGGTGCTGTTTCGTTAAGCGTGAAAAGTGAGGCGGCACGATCTTGTGGTGCCTATGCCAAAAACCACGGAGGATCTGCTACTCGTTGAAGCGCTAGCCGACTACCGTTGGCGTCGACAGGATGAACGACCCGAACGCGCGACTCGAGCGTGGGTGCTCGATCGGGAAATTGCCGTGAGTCACGGTCTCTCGTTCGTGGATGCGCTGTCCCAACGGGGATTCGCTGTAGCGCGAACCGTCTCGTTCGTTCTCGAGACCGTCGTTTTCGGACGACTCACTTCGCGGGTCGAGTCTGAGTTCTCACTGTCAAATGGTATAGCGATATGCGATATATGAACTCCCGGTGCCAGATGGATGGAATATTGTTTATCTCGTGTGTCCTGCAGGCGACACACGACCAAACAATATTTTTATGTGACTGTCAATTGTAGCAGAACCTACGAAAATGAGCGTCTTAGAATACCAGCAACCCAGAGGAAACGCCCTTCTCGAGCGGATCAAACGATGAGTAGCGAGCAAATCAACTGGTCTCGGATGTCCCTCGAGGAACTCCAGACGACGTGGAACATCGAGGTCGAACCCAACCTCCAACGCGAGGGCATCGAACTCGACGACCGGCCGACCTACCAGGAGGTCGCCGACGCTGGCTACGGTGGGATCGCGTATGCGCTGCGCGAACACCACGATCTGACGTTGACCGAGTTCCTCGCGACCGTCGGCTACGTAGACCCTGACGATGACGATACCTACCAGTGGGGTATCGACGACGAAACGACGGTCGACGCGCTCGAGGCATTCCTGCGACGGGTCGAGCGCAAGCGCGCCGAGACGACCGCAGACTCGAAACGCTACCGACTCGCGACGTACGTGCGGCTGTACGAGACAGTCCACGGGACGGCGGCGATCGCCGACCGCGTGATGGACGAGGAGAACGAGTACGACGAACTCCGGCGTGTCGAAGCCGTCCTGTACGAACTCGACGACGAACTCGAGAGCCCCGAATCGAAACTCCGGTATCTGAGCGACATTCGGCAGTGGTATGAGCACCTCGAGACACGCCACGGGGCGCCGTTCAACCCGGCCGAGAACGTCGACCACGACGATATCTGGCGGGGAGAACTCGACGACGAGAAGGATAACCCTGCACTCTCGAGCGACCAAGTCGGAAAACTGTACAACGCTGTCGAGAGCCCGGACGAGGAACTCCTCGTGCTTGCTCTGTGCGCATGGGGGCTACGCCGGAGCGAGGTCGCATCGTTGCACGTCTCCCAGCTCGTACTCGAGGGCGACGACCCACACATCGCGTTCGACGAACGGAAGAACGGACCGGGCACGGTCGCGTTGATCTACGGCGTTCCTGAACTCGCCGACCGCGTCGACGCACTCGGAAGCGACGATCGTGACTGGAACGGTTACCTCTTCCCGTCGCGAAAGTCCTCGAGCGGCCACATCACCGGTGAGACGGTACAGGCCCGATTCAAACGGCTGGCCGAACGAGCGGAGGTCCGCGTTCGTGGGGACTGGCCGACGTCGAAAATGGGGCGGCGGTTCTGGTATACGACGTACAATCAGGCGATGAACGACCTCCTAAGCAATCTCGACGTGATTGCGGGCGACCAAGGGAGTTCTGACGCAAGCGTGATCCTAAAAAACTACCTCTCGGAAGCCGAACGACGGAAGTATCGACGCGAGTTCATGCGAGACCGGCTCGAGGAGGCCTTCGAGAATACCGAGTGACGGCCGCTCGAACGGCCCTCTGGCTTGCCGTCGCGACGCTCGCGATGACTGCCGTGCTCGCACTCGAGGCGGAAAGGATCGACTGTGAACGCGTCATGAGCGTTGACCGCCAGAAGGTCGACGGAACACTTGAGGTGACGGCGTTCACCGAGTCCGATGTTTCTGAGATCGAGAAGAGCGAATACGTTCGCAAGGCGGAAGTCGACGACGATGTCAAGGAGTCACGCCTCCAGGGCTTGAAGGATCGACTTGCCCCCAGCGAGGAGGCAGAAGCGGGGGCTGCGACATGAAATCGAAGCACTCAGAGAGCGTATTGACGACGTCACGGGCTTCCGGGCAGGGACGGAGGTACGGCGATGACCGCTGACAGCTTGTGTATCTCAGTGTCTTCCGTAAAATGATAGAGTGGTGCCCGAGACGGGTTACTCCAGGTAAAACCGTTTGCTGTTAGTTTTGCCGTGCTCGCTTGAAGAAAGCGATTGCAGCGCCGAGGAGCACGAGATTCTGAAGGAACGAGGTGAGTTCTTGGTCGTATGACTCCTCGTCGACGGCCCAGAAATCGTGCATGACCGGAGTTACACCAATGAAGAACGTGGCGATACTGGCTGTAGACAGTTTGGGGAGTTTCCAGAGGCCGACGCCAAGGCTGCCACCGAGGAGGAGACCACTCGAGGCTGGAACGAGTTTGTCTGCGAGGGGGACGCCTTTGGCCTCTGCATAGGCAATTCTTCCGTCGAGATTCGTCAAGTTGCGGAGTGCGAGTGCTGCAAGTCCACTCCCGAAGAGGAGTCGACCGAGCAACGACGGTGGGCTCTCGTCGAGAGAGTCGGAATCAGACATCAACTAAAATAGAGGGCGGTAGCGGGTTAACTGCTACTATCTCCAACGCTCCTGCCGCTATCCGGGAGTGGCACATAGTGAGCTTGTGGTGTCACTGTGCCATTCCGACCAAACAACGCGACGTCGAAGATCAGTCGCGTCGTCTCGCCGTCGACCTCGATACCGGCCTCGTTCGTGAATTGTCTCAGGATTTGCCGGTCGGCTTCCTTGGTGATCGACGGCGGAGCAATCGTCCGTTCCCGAAGGATCGTATGTTTGCTCTAATTTCGACGATACCTGGGATATCGGGCGTTCCAGACGCTATCGGTAGAAGACCTATCTAAATAAACCACATAGTGCTATACGGAATATGGACACCTGGAAGTTGAGCCGACAGTAGGGTAGCAGGGCTATGGTACGTGATCTCTGGCGAGCGAGCTCCTTTCGATCGACTCTCAAGCAATCGTCCGAACTCGCTACGTTCCCCACTTGAACGAGTACGACCGTAAGTCCAATTTAGAGCGTCACGCTGGTAGCGAAGGTAGCGGCGCTATTCAACCGAAAGGAACGCTACCGAAATATCGTTCAGATCGCCGTTCCGTCTACAATGTGATTTGCACTCTACCCTCAGAAGGGGAACATCCACCGGTCCCGACTGCAATCCGTCGAACGAGAGCAGGCGATCGGTGACTCCCTCAGCAGTGCAGGCGTCCGTCACTTCCGACTGACAAAAGAGGGAACCTCGAGTTGCGGTCGCCACGGCCGAACGTGCGGAGTTCTCGCCCGCCGCTCGCACCAGCTCGCGTGAGGTGACGCCGCTGGTAGCCCTTTCATCACGTCGAGACCGTCGAGTACGAGTGGTTCCCTGCTCACGAACCATTACAGACATACGCATGTAATAAACAGCATGGCGTGTGCCGAGACGCGGATCCTCTAACCGGATATCTCCGAGCAGTTCTATCGATTTACGGCGCCAATAGCCGTTCTTTCGGTAGCGAGATCCGTTGTTGTTCGATATTCCCGGCTCCCGCGTTCGCCACCGGGGATCAGCACGTTCGAGGTCTCTCGGCCGGCCACGTAGTCGTCGCTGTCGTAGGGATGATCGACTCTTCGATCGATTACATGGCGGAGCGCTCGAGAATTCCCGCTGAAACTTTTTCGGAAACGATCTGTACCATCGATAGAATCGGCACAGTAGGGAGAATAGCTTCAATAAGTACAATAGCTGCAATAGCTGCAATAGCTCCCCTCGTCAGCGTGGAGTGTGTCGATTCACGTCCGAACGACATAAGGGATCGATTCGATGATCGTTGACTGATCGACATCTATAACCTTAAGTGATAATCCGTCACATATCCCCGTATGTCCATGGAACGACCGTTAGCGGAACTGCTCCCGACCGTCGCCGAGTACACGCTCGATCTCGATTTCGAGGATTTCATCCAGGGTGAACGACCGATGGTGCTCCGCGGCCTGCTGGCGACGGACGACGGCGAACACACCGAGATCGCCGAGCGGTATATCGACTGGGCCGTCCGATCACAGTCGAGCGACGGGCTGATGGCCTACGGATCGATCGACGTCGTCCCGGAGTGGGACGAACACCGCATCTTCCGTCCCATTCCGGACGCCGGAGCGGTCGCCGTCCTCGCCCTCGAGGCCTACGAGAACGGCGGCCCCGATTCCTACCTCGAGGCCTGCCGGCGACAGTTCGAGTACCTCCACGAGGATGCGCCCCGAAGCGAGGACGGCGGGATCACCCACCACATGGACGACATCGAACTGTGGATCGACGCCATCTACATGATGTGTCCGTTCATGGCTCGCTACGGTCAGCTCACGGACACGCCCGAAGCGATCGACGAGGCCGTCGACCAGATCCTGGTCCACGCGAAGCACCTCCGCGATCCGCAGACCGACCTCTACCGGCACATCTGGCGCGAGACGCCGAACAGTTACCCCGACGGCTCGCTCTGGCTACGGGGCAACGGCTGGTTCGCTACGGGCGTCCTCGACACGCTCGACTACGTGCCCGAAGACCATCCCGAGCGCGACCGCCTCGAGGAACTCGTCCGAGACCACCTCCTGAGCATGACCGAGTACCAGGACGCCAGCGGCTTCTGGCACCACCTCATCGACGACGACACGATGTATCTGGAGACGTCGGGGACCCTCCAGTACGCCTACGCCTTCACCGAGGCCGTCGATCGCGGCCTGCTCGAAGAGGAGTACCGCGAAGTCGCCGAGAAGGCGATCGGCGCGGCCAAGACGGTCGTAACCCCCGACGGCGCGGTCCAGCGCAACGCGGCGATGCCCGGCGGCCCGGAAGCCCCGCAGGCGATCAACCTCTACGGACAGGGCTGGTTCCTGATCGCCGGCAAGCGGATCCTCGAGTCGAACGCTGACGTCTGAGCAAGTCAGAAGCTCGCGTCTGCTCGCTATCACCGTCGCGACGATCGCTGACGCGTCCGAACAACGGTCTCGAGTTGCCGTCCGTCGACGAGTCACGTTTTCCGGCGACCAGCGCAAAAAGCGAAATTAGGGGCTCGAACGGTCAGTTCGCAGTTCGCAGTCGTCGGCCGAGCGCGAATTACAGGTGACTGCGAAGCGCCTCGTTCATCGTCTCGACCGGCGCGTCCTCGCCCGTCCACGTCTCGAAGGCGTCGACGCCCTGGAACAGCAGCATCCAGGCGCCGTCGATCGTCCGAGCGTCGGCGGCCGCCGCATCCTTCAGGAACCGCGTCTCGAGTGGCTTGTACACCGCGTCGAAGGCCACGAGATCCCCGTGCCAGGCGTCGGCCGGCGCGACCGACTCGTCGGACTCCAGCCCGACGCTGGTCGCGTTGGCGACGACGTCGGCGTCGGCCATCAGGTCGGGAAGGGCCTCGAGTCCGTGACCGGTCGCCCCCGGAACCTCGTCGGCGAGGTCGCGAGCCTTCGACGCCGTCCGGTTGGCGATCTGTACGTCGGCGCCCGCTTCTTCGAATCCGAAGGCCAGCGCCCGGGCGGCGCCGCCGGCACCGACGACGACCGCACGAGTGCCCTCGAGGGCCACGTCGTGATGCTCGAAGGCGCGGAGCGTCCCGGTCATGTCGGTGTTGTACCCGACGGGGCCGCTCTCGGTGAAATCGATCGTGTTGACCGCCCCGACTCGGCGGATCTGTTCGTCCGGTTCGGCGAATTCGAAGGCGTCGTGTTTGAACGGCAGCGTGACGGTCAGACCGTCGACACCGAGCGCTTCCGCGCCGCGGAACGCCTCTTTGATCCGATCCGGATCGGCCTCGAAGGTGACGTACGTGGCGTCGATTCCGCGCTCGCGAAAGGCGGCTTCGTGCATCGGCGGCGACAGTGAGTGCTCAACGGGATTCCCGATGATACCGTAGACGTCCATACGACCCCTGCTATGGCGAGAAAAATAATCATGACGATTTGCCTTGATAGAAAGCGAAACGACGACGGCCATTCCTTGAACCATCAAAGCTGATCCTTTTCTGATGGGTAGTTCCCATAATCATCCAACACCTGAGGTAGCATAGAAGGACATCTTTGTAGATATATTGGAAAACACACATATGAGATCCTAAGCACTCAGTTAAAATCATCCCTCGAGACATCGGTGAGTCTTGTGCTGTATTAGTTAGGTCGACCGATTCCAACAGTACACGTAGCTTTGCGATCACATCTCGGCAGTTGATGGATCGACATTCCGGAAACTATTCCAAATCTGTTATATGTATTATTATACCGCTCTCGAACAACATTCGACAGCGTTCTGATTCCCACGTTTTCGTATCGAAATTGACGGTCGCGATCGTGAAGTACAGCGTTGAACCGCGGAGTTGAGTTGACGAGAACGCTGCGTCACTGGTGTCGTGTTTCTCGTGAAGCACTGGGAACTGTTGCGGGATATACTGTCGATTGAATCGATTAGAGATAAATATAGTGGAAATCATTTAGTTTAGATCAAGAGGGTATACTGCCAGTAGAACCGATCGGTGTGTCGAATCACGGTTTTATCGGGCGCTACGTGAGCCTGCCGTCTACCACCCGTCGGCTACGAATTAGCTTTCCGCAGCAGTTATGATCTATCGACCGTGCTCGTTCGACACCGACATGTCGAACATGTATCTAGTATTCGGATATGGTAGTTTCATGAATACCCAATTGCCTCAACTCGCACGGTGTCACCCATGCGCTACAAACTCTAACCGAATCGAAAGTGGACGGCGCCACTCACAAGACACATGACAGGATGTCTCGAGACGACTGCGACAGCGGAGCCTCGTCGCTATCCGCGCTTGAATACGGCTGCTTCGACCCGCTCGAGCGTTTTCTCCGATCCGTGGATCAGACGGATATCGCTTCGGTCGTTGTCGAAATGGCGGCTCGAACGGTAGCCATCGCAGCGGATCCGAAAATCGGCCGTTATCGATCAGTTCGACCGGTCTGGAACGAACGCAACGGGAACACTACTGTCTTCGGTGATCTCGCCGTACTGTTCTTGACGCTTCGTCGTCAGATACGCGATGTCGAGATGGACGAACACTAGTCGGCACCGCGTCGTGGCGGATGTCCGCAGTGCGGGCAACTCAAGGGGTGCTGTCGGAGCACGATCGGTTGGGAACATCGGGAGCACTTGTACTCCATATCGGCAGAAACATCGGCAATCACTAAAGTATTGCTACGACAATCGTCGTATTCAGGTCGATTGACCAGTGTTCGGACCCGATTTCCGCCCGTCGATAGCACCTCTCGGAACGAACCGATAGTGACGCAGCGTAGCGACTGAGCGCAGCGTGAATATCCGTGTCCGAACCGACAAATAGTGCGCGTCGGTAGTGCACCGCGAGCGAGTTGCGACGTCGTGATGGTATCTGTCCGGACTGGATTCGACGCGTTCGGTAGCGATCGATGAGCCCGGTCAGCGAATTGGGTCGTCAGAACATCGGTTCGATGAGCTACGACTGCGTGTTGTTCGCGAGTACGATGAGATGTGCACCGATCTTCGACGACCCTACTGTAGGGGATCAGCGAATACCTATGAACATGACGATTCTCGGTGCATCTCGTTTCGATGGCGATGGGCCGACTCGAGCTAGTCGTCCGAGAACAGTCGGTCGGGATCGATCGATGCGACGTGATCGAGTATGCGCGACGATTTCGTTGGGTTAGTTCGTCTATCCTGGGTATTCTCGCTCATACTCCTCTTCCGGTTGCCTCTCCGTTCATCGTATCGATACAGGTTATATTGTGAATAGCGTTCTATATTCCGAAGCTATTGTTCGGAATACCACAACGCATCTCATATGGGCGCATAAAAATGTTAACACGGACACCCCCCCTCTCACAGTGAGACAACGGCCAATCGGTATCAGATCATTACATCAATACAGTTGTAAAGAAGTACGTATCGCGATGAGCGCCGGCTTTCACTGAATATCGCAATCGGACTTCGCCGAGTTCGGGCCGCCTCCACCCCCAGCGGACTGTGAAGCGCTTGACCGACCGCGTAGTTGATGACCGTGTACTCAAATTGATTGTCGACAGGTAACACTCACCGTGGCATAGTACTCGCTTCTGTTCTTTGTAGAAGAATACTTCACTCTGATAGAGAATCTCTTGGCTCTCGTTCGAAAGGACTATCTTTCCGAATAGGTCGAATATCTTAAAATATCTACTCTAGCTTTTCAGATGATATCTACACTAAATAAATTATTATATTATTATAAAATCTATAAGTATCCAGGCATATGATGTTTGTTCGCATGGTGGAGAATAACGGTTGCAGTGAACCGAATCGACGCAGTGTGCTACGAACACTCGGCGCCGGAGCGATCGGCACCGCGGGCATCCTCGGATCGAGTGGATTAGGGAGTGCCGATCATGGCGGAGACCACTACTACAACCCGCTGCACGAGCCACACTTTCCGGATCCGGAAGTCCACCGCGCCGCCGACGGGACGTGGTGGGCGTACGGAACGAACATGAATCGAGAGAACACCGACGACGAGTTGCTCGTTCCGATCCTCTCCTCGACGGATCTGGTAAACTGGACCTACGTGGGCGAGGCATTCGACGCGCGACCCGGTTGGACGGACGGCTCGATCTGGGCACCAAACATCCACTACTACAACGACGAGTGGATCCTGTTCTACTCGCTCGAGCCGCGGCCGTGGGAGAGCGGCGAGTTCGGTATCGGCCTCGCGACGTCCGAGACGCCGAGGGGGCCGTTTACCGATCACGGACAGGTCATCGGGGACAGTGATACGGGCGGCGGAACCATCGACGCCTACTTCGTCGAGTACCAGGGGACACCGTACCTCTTCTGGGGGAGCTTTCAGGGAATCTACGTCGCGGAGCTTACGCCCGACCTGCGGGACGTCGATATGACGACGGTCACGCAGGTTGCCGGCGAGGCCTACGAGGGGACGATTCACCACGAGCGCAACGGCTATCATTACCTGTTCGTTTCGACGGGGACCTGCTGTGAAGGCCACAGCAGCACGTACGAGTACGAAGTCGGTCGCTCCGAGTCGTTCTTCGGTCCGTACGTCGACCAGAACGGCGTCGACCTGATGGAGTACAACGAGCACAACCAGGGGACACCGGTCCTCACCGGTACCGATCGGTTCCCGGGCGCAGCCCACGGGGACATTACGACGTACGACGACGGCTCGGAATGGCTGCTCTATCACGCGTACGACGCGGACGACCCGGAGTTTATCGACGGCGTCCCGCGGCGCGTACTCATGATGGATCGGATCGACTGGGAGAATGGCTGGCCGGTGATCGGCTGCGACGGGACGCCGAGCGAGGTCTCTCCGGTACCGGGTAGCGGCACACACTGCGGCGATAACGGTGGTGACGGAACGCTTCCCGCGGGAACGTACCGGATCTCGAACGTCAATAGCGGTCTACTGTTGGAGGTGGGGGACGCAGACACCTCCGAGGGAGCGACCGTCAACCAGTGGTCGGATACCGGTCATCCGTGCCAGGAGTGGGAGCTCATCGAGCACGGCGACGGGACCTACCGACTGGAGAACGTCCACTCCGGACACGTGCTGTCGGTCGCGGACGGTTCGACGAGCGAGGGGGCCAATCTGGTCCAGCGGGCCTGGGGGGACGCCGCCGATCAGCGCTGGCGTCTTATCGAGGGCGACGGCTCGTATCGACTCGAGAACGACGCCAGCGGATACGTCGCGGACGTGCTGGAGGCATCGACCGAGAACGGCGCCGACGTCATTCAGTGGAGTCGGCTGGGCGGCGATAATCAGCGGTGGATGTTCGATCCGATCTGACCGATCGGCGGCTCTCGGCTCAACTGTTCCCACCCCATCGGTCTTCCGTGCGATCCGGAACGCCGTGATCTGGAAGAGTAGTGCGGCTTCGGACGGTCAGCGGCCCGCAGAACCACTCCGTACGTCTCACACGGCGACTCGAGGCGGACGCCGTCGAATGGGGAAGCTGAGGCACGATGGCGGGAGAGGGTCGTTTTCCACGTACCCGTGTCGTACGCGGATAGTCTCAACTCGAGGATCCCGGCACCAGAGCTAATACCGTCGGGTAGAAAGGACGTAGCGACATGCGTTACTACCAGCTCCGCGAGGGGAGCGCCCCTCGTCTCGTCGCGAAAACGGAGGGGTCGCTGTACGATCTCACCGCCGCAACGGACCAGCTACGGACGTTCGAGGATCTCCTTCGGGCAGCGGCGATCGCGAAGGAATCGATCGACGCGATCGCCGACCGACTGCGCGGGGATGCAACCGTTCTCTCGTCGGACGTCTTGGACGAAACCGCTCCGTCAGCGCCCGTTTCGTCGGGCGAGGTGTGGGCGGCGGGCGTCACGTACCGTATCAGCGAGGAGGCGCGCAAAGCCGAAAGCGGCATGCCGGAGATGTATCTCGACGTCTACGAGAGCGACCGGCCGGAGGTGTTCTTCAAGGCGACGCCGAGTCGAACCGTCGGCCCCGACGAGTCGATCGGCATCCGCGGCGACTCCGAGTGGGACGTCCCCGAACCGGAGCTGGGGGTCGTCCTCTTCGAGGGCGAGATCGTCGGCTACACGGTCGGCAACGACGTGAGCAGTCGATCGATCGAGGGCGAGAACCCGCTCTACCTCCCGCAGGCGAAGGTGTACGACAAGTGCTGTTCGATCGGGCCCTGTGTCCGTTCGGCCGAATCGATCGACGATCCGCACGATCTCGAGATGTGGATGACGATCAGCCGCGACGGCGAGGTGCTGTACGACGAGTCGACGCGGACGAACGAGATGGAGCGCTCCGTCGAGGAACTGGTGGACTGTCACGTCGCACACGACGCCGTCCCCGACGTTTCGGTCTTACTCACCGGGACGTCGCTGGTTCCCGACGAGGAGTTCACGCTCCAGGAAGGCGACGAGGTTAGTATCGGTCTCGAGGAGATCGGCACGCTCTCGAACACCGTCGTCGAGGTCTGAACGAATGACGTCGAACGTCGAATGAGTTGCCCAGCCGATCGAATCGGCGGAGTGCACCGTCGTGAGATCGGTCGTGCCCTTGCGCGTTTCAATCTGAAATCCGCGAAACGCCGCCGATGAGGTGCTCTTATTTGCGACTTTGACTGAGTAGAATACTCTTGGCCCGATAATTTTATTAATGTATGTGAGAACATGTCGATTAGCATGGTCGAGAATGACAAACTGACTAACGGACTCGATAGACGAACGTATCTCGGTGGGATTGCGGCGGGTGCTGTGGCCGGATTAGCGGGCTGTACGGATAGCGAAGACGACGGACTCGAGGTGCTCCACGGCTGGACCGGCGGCGACGGAGCGGCTGCAATCGAGACGCTAATCGAGGCCTTCGAGGAGGAACACTCCGATATCGACGGGACCTTCGAACCCGTCGGCGGCGACGGGAACGTCGAACTGAACACGGCCGTCCTGCAGCGGTTGACGAACGAGAACCCGATGAGTTCCTTCGCCAACTGGCCGGGCAACAACCTCAAGCGGTACGAGGGCGTCCTCATGGATCTCGAGGAGGACGTCTGGGAGGCGGAGGGACTGAAGGAGGACATGCAGGAGCGCGCCGTCGAACTCTGTACGTACAACGACAAGATGCCGGCGGTGCCGATCGGCTCCCACCGGATGAACAACCTGTTCTACAACACGGCCGCCTTCGACGAGGCGGGGATCGATGCGGAGAGCCTCGAGAGCATGTCCGACCTCATGGACGCCCTCGAGACGATCGATCAGGACACCGATTACATCCCGTTCGCTCACGGGATGCGGTCGGCGTTCCTCGGCTTGCAGACGTGGGTTCAGATCCTCTCGAGCCAGTCTGGAGTCGACGCCTACACGGACTTCATCGAGGGCGACGGCGACAGAGACGCCGTGATCGACGCGCTGGAAACGCTCCGGGAGATTCAGCAGAACTACATCTCCGACGACGCGTCGTCGATCGGCTACACGCAGGCCGCCCAGAAACTGATCGCCGGCGAGGCCGCGTGTATTCACGGCGGGAACTGGCAGTACGGGATGTACCGGTCCGACGACTACGACTTCGAGTTCGGCGAGGACTGGGACTGGATCCCCTTCCCCGGAACCGAGGGAACGTACTTCTACCACCTCGACTCCTTCGTCGTCCCCGACGACAATCCGAGCTCGGAGGAGACGATCGAGTGGCAGAAATTCATCGGCACGGCGGAGGCGCAAGTCGAGTTCAACAACCTCAAGGGATCGGTGCCGCTTCGGACGGACATCGAACCGGACGAGTTGACGGACTTCCTGGCGATGACCTACGAGGACCTTCTCGACTCCGAGGAGTATCCGCCGACGCTCGCACACGGTCTCGCTGTCGAGCCTAAACAGCAAAACGACTGCGAGGGGGCGATCGGCGACCACTTCATGGATCCGTACGACGCCGACGCAGCGGCGGACGCCCTGCTTGATGCCGTCTCCAAATAACGGAATTCGTCCGCTATGAGACCGACACGCCACAACAACCGTATTAATAAACCGAAGGAGAACGACAGATGACAACACACGATACAACTGAAACGACGGAATCGGCAGTGGATCCGTCTGAGGAGGGGATCGACTGGCAGACGAAACTCCGGTATTTCCTCAACAGCGACTTCGTTCGGTCGTCGCCGTACTGGGGGATCCCGTTTATTATCATGGGGATTGCCGTGTACGGCGGGATCGGCTACAACCTCGCGATTTCCTTTACGGACTACGCAGGAATCGCCCGACCGTCGTTTTCCAGCCTCGATCTGGAGATGTACCGGAGAGCGCTTGCGGACGAATCGTTCCGGGCCGCAGCGTTCCAAAACTTCGTCCTGCTCGTCGGTTTCACGTCGATTTCACTGGGGCTTGGACTGTTCCTCGCGGTCCTCCTCGATTACGGGATTCGGTACAAGGAGACGATCCAGACGATCTATCTCCTCCCGATGGCGCTCTCGTTCGTCGTGACGGCACAGCTCTGGTTGTGGATGTACAGCCCCGGGAACGGTGTGTTGAACATCTTCGTCACGGCGCTCGGATTCGACTCGATCGACTGGTTGGGAGACCCGCGGATCGCGCTCGCAGCCGTGATCTTCGCGCTGGTCTGGCAGTTCAGCGGGTACGCGATGGTCGTCTTCCTGGCCGGACTCCAGTCGCTTCCCGACGACCAGTTCGAGGCGGCGAAAGTCGACGGCGCGAGCACGACCAAGACGTACGTTCGGATCATCGTTCCCCAACTCAAGCAGGCGTCCGTCGGCGCCGCCGTCGTCCTGATGCTGTTCGCCCTCAAGGCGTTCGACTTCCTGTACGCGATCACCGGCAACTACCGACCGCCGAACGGGACTGACATCCTGGCGACGCTGATGGTTCGCGAGGCGTTCCAGTACGGACAGTGGGCCTACGGGGCAGCTATCGCGACGATGCTGCTCTTACTGTCGCTCGCCGTCATCGCGCCGTATCTCATCTTCCAGCACCGACAGGGGTCGCTCTGACAATGTCACAATCAACATCCGACACGAACATCGACGTCGCATCGGTCGTCGAAGACGTCAATCTCAGACGGATCGGCCACTACACGATAGTCATCCTCTTCCTCGGGTTCTTCCTCCTCCCGCTGATAACGGGGATCATGACGGCGTTGAAAACGAGCACCGCCGTCGCCAATACGCTCCCGTTCATGCCGCCGCTGGGCGATGGCTTCACGCTGGCGAACCTCGAGTACGCGTTCAACCGCCTCTCGTATGCGTTCGTCAACTCGCTGCTGATGGCGATCCCGGCGACGATCATCAACGTCTTGCTCGCGAGCATGGCGGCGTTCGGACTCACGATGGTCCGATGGCGCGGCCAGATGGGAATTCTGGTCCTGTTCCTGATCGGGATCTTCGTCCCGTATCAGGCCGTGCTGGTGCCGCTGGCGCGGTTCTGGAACAACATCTTCCCGATCGCGGACATGCTGGAGCCGGTGTTTTCCGTCGTGCCGCTGATTCAGGGCTACCACTCGGCTCTCGTGCCGCTGATCATCACGCACGTCGCCTACGGGATCCCGATCTGTATGCTCCTGTTCCGGTCGTATTACCAGAGCCTCCCGAACTCGCTGGTCGAGGCGGCCAAAATCGACGGTGCGAGCATCACGAAGATCTACCGACGCATTATCCTGCCGATCTCGAAACCGATGTTCGGCGTCGTCTTCATCTACCAGTTCACGCAGATTTACAACGAGTTCCTGTTCTCGTTTACCCTGGTCACGAGTGCGAACTCGTCGGAGGCGCCGATCACGCTGATCATTCCGACGATCGGGACGTCGACGTCCGGCATCGACTTCGGGATTCGGATGGCGGCGGCGTTCCTCGCGGCGCTGCCGACGATCATCCTGTACGTCGCGTTCGCCGAGCAGTTCGCGAAAGGACTGGAAACGGAGAGTGCATAATCCATGGGACGAATCCAATTCGACCACCTGACGAAGCAGTTCGGCGAGACGGTCGCCGTCGAAGACCTGACGTTCGACATCGAAGACAGCGAATTCCTCGTGTTGGTCGGCCCCTCCGGCTGCGGGAAGTCGACGACGCTGCGGATGTTAGCAGGGCTCGAGACGCCGACGTCCGGGGACCTCTACATCGCCGACGAGCACATGAACTATCGCGTTCCGCAGAACCGCGATATCGCGATGGTGTTCCAGGATTACGCCCTCTATCCGCACATGACTATCCGCGAGAACATCCGGTTCGGTCTGGAAGAGGAACCGGGGTACACCGAGGCCGAGCGGGACGAGCGAGTCGAGGACGTCGCCGAGACACTTGGCATCGACGACCTGCTGGATCGCAAGCCGGGCGAGCTTTCGGGCGGCCAGCAACAGCGGGTCGCGCTCGGGCGAGCGATCGTGCGCGATCCCGAGGTTTTCCTGATGGACGAGCCGCTCGCGAATCTCGACGCCAAACTCCGGACCCAGATGCGGACGGAACTCCAGCGCCTGCAGGAGGAACTGGACGTGACGACGGTCTACGTGACCCACAACCAGACGGAAGCGATGACGATGGGCGATCGGATCGCCGTGTTGAACGACGGTCGGCTCCAGCAGGTGGGCGAGCCGCTCGAGCTCTATCACGCGCCCGAAAACCAGTTCGTGGCCGGCTTCATCGGCGAGCCCATGATGAACTTCCTCCACGGGGATCGTTCCGAGGAGGGGTTCGTCGGCGAATACATCGAGTATCCGTTCGACGAACGACTCGAGCGGGCCGTCGGCGATGCCGCCGATCTCGTCCTCGGGATTCGACCCGAAGCGATCGACGTTCGCCACGCCGGCGAATCGGCGTCACAGAGCCTCGGCCCGCACGAGTTCCGGATGACCGTCACCGTCACCGAAACCCACGGCGACCAGAACGTCGTGACCCTCACGCACGCCGAGGACGAGGCCAGCCACGACACCATCCGCGCCGTCACTGACGGGATGCACATCGTCAACGCCGGCGAGTCGGTCATCGTCACCGTCGAACCGGACGCCGTTCACGTCTTCGACGGCGAAACCGGCGAAGCGCTTTGCAACCGGCGGCTCGAAACCGCGCGCGAACTCACGATCTAACATGGCACGCTTAGAAATCGACGACGTAACCAAGGAGTACCGGAGCGGAGAGTCGAGCGTCGTTGCCGTTCAGGACATCGCCGTCGAGGTTCCCGACGGGGACTTCCTCGTCCTCGTCGGCCCCTCCGGCTGCGGGAAGTCGACGACGCTGCGGATGATCGCCGGCCTCGAGGAGATCACCGAGGGGGAGATCAGACTCGGCGGCCGAACGATAAACGACGTCTCGGCACAGGAGCGGGACATCGCGATGGTCTTCCAGTCATACGCGCTGTACCCCCACAAAACCGTCCGGTCGAACATGTCCTTCGGGCTCGAGGAATCGACGGAGCTCTCCGATTCCGCGATCGCCGAGACGGTCGAAGAGACGGCAGCGATGATGGGGATCGAGGACTTGCTCGACCGCAAACCGGGCGAGCTCTCGGGCGGCCAGCAACAGCGGGTCGCACTCGGCCGGGCCATCGTTCGGGACCCGGACGTCTTCCTCATGGACGAGCCCCTCTCCAATCTCGACGCGAAGCTGCGCGCCGAGATGCGAACGGAGCTCCAGCACCTGCAGGAACAGCTGGACGTGACGACGGTCTACGTGACCCACGATCAGACGGAGGCGATGACGATGGGCGACCGGATCGCCGTCCTCGACGAGGGCGAACTCCAGCAGGTCGGTACCCCGCTCGAGTGTTACCACGAGCCGAACAACCTGTTCGTCGCGAGCTTCATCGGTGAGCCGTCGATGAACTTCTTCGACGGAACGCTCGAGAACGACGCGCTCGTCACCGACTACTTCGAGTATCCGTTATCCCAGGAGTCGCGCCGCGACCTCGAGTCGGGAGGCGATCTCGTCCTCGGCATCCGGCCGGAGGACGCCCGAATCGGCGACGCCCAGCAGAGCGACCGGCGGTTCGAGGCCGAGGTCCTCGTCGTCGAACCGATGGGGAACGAGAACATCATCCACCTGCAGTTCGACGGCATGGCAGTCGACGACGAGTTCGTCGTGACGACCGAGGGCGTTCCGAACGTGAGCGCCGGCGACCGCGTCGGCGTCGAGTTTCCCGAACCGGCGATCCACCTCTTCGACGGCGCCGGCGGCGACGCGATCAAGAACCGGGACCTCTCGTTTACCGGGACCCCGGACGCGGTGCTGCCGTAGCGCTGGATCCTCGAGACGCTCGTTTGGCGAGCCCCTCGCCGGTTAGCGTGCACGCACAATAGGTAGCTATTCTTCCGCAGTTCACCTCGATGACCGAACTCGAGCGGCGCGACCGCTCGAGTTGCCAGGAGGAATGGGGCAGTCGAGCGGAATTTCGTCACCGGGTTCTGATAGCGGGGGCTACAGCAATTGGTCAGTTATCTCAGAGATCACCGTTGTCGGTTCAGCCATGGCTTCTGTAGAAACCCAGACGGAACGATTTGTAATGATCGATGAGTGGGTAACAGAACTGTAGTCAGCTACTTTCAGATTCCGTTCTCTATAACTGGTCTGTGGCTCTTGGTACCATCTAGTAGACGGTTCCGGTAGTGTCGGTCCAACCGTCTACTGAGGGCATTTATTTACAGTAGTACTGCTGTATATACTGGCAGTTGTCTTCGTACTGCGATCGTTCCGCCCTGAGAGCGCCACTACCCCCACGATTTTCGAAAGAGAACCACCACCCATGCTAGCAGAACACTGTTCTATATGATAGAACTACTGGAGTCCTACACGCCGTTTCGATTGTGCGTTCGGTTCCAGACGCTGCGCGGGGACCGCCGGCGCTGATCGGCGTCTCGGTCAGGAGTCTCGAGACGCACCCACCGTTCTCGAGTCGGTGTCGTCGAGACCGGTGTGACGATATCGCTGTGTGCCCCGCTACACAGCCCTACCGGGCGTTTTTTATCGGATCGGGAACTACCGTGTGCCATGATCGATTGGATCGATAGTTACGAAGACCGCACGTGGCAAACGACCGACGACGGAACCGTCAGATACGCCCTCATCGGACTGGGCTGGTGGACGATCGACGTCGCGCTTCCGGCGATCGAATCCTCCGATCTGGGCGAGGTCACGGTCCTCGTCAGCAGTTCGACGGAGAAGGCCTCGCGACTCGCCGAGGAGAACGACGTTCAGGAGGGGATCAGCTACGACGAGTTCCACGACGGCGCGGCCAGCGACGAGTACGACGCCGTCTACATCGGGACGCCGAACGCCTACCACCTCGAGTACGCCGAGACCGCGGCCGAACTGGACAAGGCGATTCTGTGCGAGAAACCGATGGAAGCGACCGTCGATCGCGCCGAGTCGCTGGTCGAGACCTGCGAGTCGGCGGACGTGCCACTGATGATCGCCTACCGAATGCACACCGATCCGGCGGTCCAGCGGGCGCGCGAACTGATCGCTGACGGCTTTATCGGCGAGCCGGTGTCCGTCTATGGGCACAACAGCCAACCGCTGCTCGAGATGATCCCCGATCCGGACCAGTGGCGCCTCGATCCCGACCTGAGCGGGTACGGGACGTCGGTGATGGATCTCGGCATCTACTCGATCAACACGACCAGATTCCTGCTCCGCCGGGATCCCGTCAGCGTGCAGTCCCAGATGGTCTCGAACCACGAGGCGTTCGACGACGTGCCGGACGAGCGCTCCTCGTCGCTGTTCGTCTTCGAGGACGACGTCCAGATGATCTCGACGTCGAGCCAGCACGCCCACGAGGACACCCACCTCAAGATCACGGGCACGGAGGGACAGATCGATCTCCGGCCCGCCTTCCACGGCGAGTGTTCGCTGCACCTCTCGCGGGGCGACGTCTCGGTCACGATCGACCACGAGAGCTTCGACGCCGAACGCGAGATGGAAGAGGAGTTCGACTACTTCGCCGACCGACTCCTCGGCGACGCCGAGATCTACCCCGACGGCCGCCACGGCCTACAGGACATGCGGATCATCGAAGCCGTCCACGAGTCCGCCGAGCGGGGCGAACCGGTCGACATCGAGTGAACGTACGCGCCACGGCGGCCGGAAGACGGCGGTAGCCGGCCGGTCGGCGGTCGGCGGCGGGACGCCGTCTCGCCTCGTCGCGCTCGGGAGTCTCTTCCGTTCTCGCGGTCAGACGAACGCGTCTCGAGGAGGGAGAGGGCTCAAGGCCGGGAAACGACTATCCGCGGCGACGTCGCGGGGTCCGCGGAATCGGTGCCGTTACACCAGATCGAACGTCCACCGCTGGTTCGCACCGCCGTTCCACGACCACTGGATGACGTCGGCGCCGTCGTCGGTCGAGGCACCGTTGACCTCGGCGACCTTTCCGCTGTTCGCGTTCTCGATGCGGTAGGTGCCGTCGCCGTTGTCGATGATGTGCCAGTCCTGGGTCGCGTTCCCGGTGTCGGCGTACTGTTGGACGGTCGCCCCGTCGCTCGTGTCGGCGCCGGCCACTTCCATGAGCTTGCCGCTGTTGACGTTTCGAAGGTGGAACGTCTCGTGGTCGTCCGTCTCGATCACGTCCCACTGCTGGCAGGCGTGGCCGGTGTCGGCGTACTGCTGGACGTTGTCGCCGTCGCTCGTCCCGGCGCCGGCGACTTCGAGGCGCTTGCCGCTGTTGACGTTCGTGATCGCGTAGGTTCCTTCGCTGATACCGATGCCGCTGGTGACATTGCCGCAGTCGTAGCTGCCGGTGCTCGGCATCGGGCTCTGCGTGCTCGGCGTCCCGTCGCAGGCGACGACCGGCCAGCCGTTCTCCCACTGGATTCGATCGATCATCATGGTTCGTGTCTCCCGGTCCGCCGTGGCCTCGACGTGGTAGAGCATCCACCAGTCGCCGTTCTCGTCCCGAATCGCGGTGTTGTGACCCGGACCGGTGAACTCGTCCGTTCCGTTGAGGACCGACACGCCGCTTCGGTGCTCGTTCAGGTCGCGCAGGTCGGTCCCGTTCTGGTTGTAGTAGGGACCGAAGAACGACTCGGAGCGGCCGACCTCGACCTCGTAGGTGCTGTCGTACCCCTCGCAGCAGTGGCCGGTCGAGTAGAACAGGTAGTAGTAGCCGTTCTCTTCGATGACCATCGGACCTTCGCGGTTGTCACCGGCCAGGTGGAACGTCGTCCCCGGGACGTAATCCATCCCGTCGCTCGTGAGTTCGACGCCGTAGAACCCGTAGAAGCTCCCCCAGATCATGTAGGGAGTGCCGTCGACGACGCGGAACTCCGAGTCGATGCAGTTGGTCATCCCGAGGTCCTCGGCCCTGAACACCGGCCCCTGATCGACGAACGGGCCGTCCGGCGTGTCCGAGAGCGCGACGCCGATCCCGGGGTTGTTCTGACTCCCCCACGTCGAGTAGGAGTAGTAGAGGTAGTACTGGCCGTTGTAGTAGTTGATGTCGGGCGCCCAGACCCCCGCGTCCGGATCGTCCCGCCAGTCGGGGTAGCTGTCGAACGCCGAATCGATGTACGTCCAGTTCACCAGGTCGTCCGAAGTCGCTATCGGAACGATGTCCTCGGGCGTCTCGGTCCCGTACGCGTAGTAGGTACCGTCGCCGGCCTGAATAACGGTCACGTCGCCGAACCCGACCGGCCCGACCGGATTGTGGTAATGAGTCGAACTCTCGTCGGCGACGGCCGTCTCGCTCGTCGCGACGACGCCCGCGCCGAGCGCACCGGCGCCGATCGTCTTCAACACGTTTCGTCGATTCAATCCTGCGTGATCATGACTATCAACCATGCAGGACTAGGCATTCGAACCTGTCCATAATAATTTTTTGTTCATAGTATCGACAACGAGAACTGACGAGAGATCTGACGGTCCATCGTCGAAATCCGCAGACCTCGCGGCGATCTGCGACCGTCTTCAGTCGGTCGACGTCGGCCAGGCCGATGGCGACGTTCCGCTCTCCTCGAGAAACACTCTCGAATTCAGAACGGCTAGTTTCGCCCCACAGTCGGTTAGACGGCCGTAGGGGACGTTTTTCGTTCGATCGACCGCGATCGCCGCGACGCGGGTACGGAGAGAACAGCGTTCGATAGAACGAATCAATTTCACGACTCGGCTCGAATATTTCAATCACATGCTGACTGTTCAGAATACGTATGGTAGTCATCGGAACACGCAGCCGGAAGGGGTGTACAACCGATGGAAACCGACGGCAAAGACGTGTATCTTCGATACTATTTCTCCCGATGATATCTAAAACAGATACTTTCGAAGAATACTTAATGAATGGCAATGGAGAATGTTTTCATGGTTCGTGGTAACAACCACAGGTCCGCTGGCAGTCGTACCGACGCCGATGACAGTAGCGGGATCGTCTCCCGTCGACGCTTCCTGACGATCCAGTCGATGGTCGTAGCCGGTGCCGCGACCGGAACGGCGGCGGCCGATTCTCACACCGAGTCCGGCGAGGGAATTCAGAACACCGTCTCGCTGGATCTTTCGGAACGAACCGAAGACGCGGTTTCCGACCAGTTGTTCGGCCGGCTCTGCGAGCACTACGAGTCGGGCACGATCTACCCCGGCGTCTACTCCGAGCACGTCAAGAACAACTCGTTCTATCCCAGAACGTGGTCGGAAGACGATCACTTCGGGCCGAAGACGCGCTTCGATCCCGACTCGATCGTCCGCCACGAGAACGTCCCGTTCCCGTGGGAACCCGTTGACGGCTCCGGCGTCTCCTTCGAGCAGCGCGAGGGCGGCGTCGCCGCCGTCGATACGACGAACTACCAGCGGGTCTCCCTCGAGGACGCCCGCGGGGGGATCTCACAGAAGATCGTCCTCCCGGACTTCCGCACGCTGGGCTACGACCTCTCGTTTTCGGTGCGCGGCGACGGTCTCGAGTCGGTCACCGCCGCCATCACGACGCTGGACGGCGAGACCCTCGCGACCACCGACGTCGACGTCACCGACGGCTGGACCCGCCATGAGGTCGCGCTCGAACTGGCCGAGGCCAGCGGCGATCAATACGTCGCCGGATCGGTCGCGGACGTCGAGACCCCCTACGGAGAGTACGTCCTCGAGTTCACTGCTGAGGGAAGCGGTCACGTCGACCTCGACTGGATCATGCTCGGGGCCGACGACGCGATCAACGGGAAGTTCAACCCGTCGACCGTCGAGCTGATGCGAGAGCAGAACGCGACCTGGCTGAAGTGGCCGGGCGGGAACTTCACGAGCCAGTACAACTGGCGCGACGGGATCGGCCCGCTCGACGAACGGCCGATGCGCTTCAATCACGCGTGGGGCGGCGTCGATCCGAACTACTTCGGCCTCGACGAGTACCTCGAGCTATGCGAGATCGCCGATCTCACGCCGCGGCTCACCATCGGCTGGTGGGATAATCCGGGTGAGTGGGCCTCGGAGCGTCAGATCCTTCCCGAAGACGCCGCCGACTGGGTCGAGTACTGTAACGGGTCGACGGACACGGAGATGGGAGCACTGCGCGCCGAGAACGGCCATCCGTCGCCGTACGACGTCGAACACTGGGAGGTCGGCAACGAGGTATGGGGACCGTGGCAGCGCGGACACACGGCCGACCCCTCGGAGTACGCGAGCGGCTCCGAGGAGCGCATCGGGTTCAACGAGTACTACGACGCGATGATGGCGGTCGACGACTCGATAACGATCCTCGCGGACGGGATGGATCCGGGCTACGACGAGGCGAACACGCCGGACCCGGCTGAGTGGAACAGCACGCTGTTCGAGGAGTCGGGCGACCGCCTCGACGGGTTGGACCTGCACCGCTACAACTGGGGGATCGAGGACCAGGAGGCACGGGACGCGTGGTTCGACGAGAACGACGCGGACGCCATCGACTACAACGAGGTGCTGGTCATGTTCCCGACCCAGTTCGGCGTCCTGATGGACGAACTCAGCACCGAAGCCGCCGAGGCGGGCATCGAGGACTTCCGGATCAACGTCGGCGAGTACGGGCTCTTCCCGTCGGTCGACGAGGACGCTCCGTATCCCGGCCCGGAGACGATGCCGGGCGGCTCCTACATCGCGGGCATGCTCAACTCGTTCATCCGCCAGAGCGAGACCGTCGTCGAGGCCTCTCAGACGTGGGTCCCCGTGCGCATGTTCCCGCCGGAGTTCACCGAGTCGCCGCCGGATCCGAACCCGCTGGCGCCGGCGGGATCGGTGTTCGGCCTCTACTCGGCGGTGTTCGAGACCAACGCCGAGTGGCACGCGGTCGACGCCGACGTCGACGGTGCCGGCCGGACCATTCCCGACACCGGCCCGCGCATCGACCGCATGGAGGACGTTCCCTACGTTGACGCCGCCGCTATGCAGAACAAGCGCGGCAAGGAACTGTGCGTCTTCCTCACGAACCGAAACCTTCGGACCCACAGCGAGGTCACGATCGACCTCCCCGAGAAGTACGCCGGCAAGTCGGTGGCGATCACCCGCCACCGCGCGACCGCGTCCGAGCGACCGCTTCCGCACGACTTCCAGGACTCGTGGGAGGAACCGGACGTCTACGCGGTAGACACCGCCATCGAATCAGTCGACCGTGACGGCTCGCTCACGCTCGAGGTCGGCCCTGCCTCGGTCGTCCGGTTACTCGTCGATAACGACCACGGACGTCCCGCGACGATCGGCGACGACGGCGTGTGGTCGGGGCTCAACGGTAACGAGTGCGATCGCCGTCCCCGAAAGTGACTGGGTCGCGGGCCGTCACTGTCCGACCTGCTCGATGGAGCCTGGTCTCGAGGCCGAGGGTCACACGACCTGTGAACGGCGCACGCCTCGGCTGACGGCGAACGGTGGCTGCTCGGAATCCCGTTCCGGTCCGCAGAATCGACTAGAAGAACCGATTACAGGATCTGGTAGCCGCCATCCACGTACAGGAGGTGGCCGGTGATGTAGTCGGCCTCGTCGGAGGCCAGGAACAGGTACGATCCCGCGAGGTCTTCGGGAGTCCCCATGTGGCCCATCGGAATCTCGGGATCGATCTCCTGGGCGTTGAGATCCGGGAGCTCCGCGTCGTTGAGGATGAATCCGTCGCCGAGCTCCCGGTCGAAATCGGGGTTGCCGGCGCCGAACGTCGTTTCGATGATCCCCGGCGCGACGGCGTTGACCCGGATGTCGTGGCGGGCGAGCTCGAGTGCCGCGACGCGGGTGAGCATCATGACCGCGCCCTTCGAGGCGTCGTACATCGAGTGGCCGACCTGCGCGTACTCGGAGCTGATCGAGGCCGTGTTCACGATCGAGCCCGGCTCCCCCCGGTCGAGCATGTCTCGAGCCGCCGCCCGACAGCCGGCAAAGACGCCGCGGACGTTGATCGCGAACACCTGATCGAACGCGTCGGCGTCGGTTTCGATGAGCGACGCCTCGCGGTAGATGCCGGCGTTGTTGACCATCACGTCGACGCCGCCGAACTCCCTTGCGGCCTCGACGACCGCGCCGACGTCCTCCGGATCGGAGACGTCGGTCTCGACGAACTCGGCTCGGCCGCCGTTGTCCTCGACGAGTTCGTGGGTCGGCGCCGACTCGCCGTCCTCCTTCGGTTCTTCGCGGATGTCCGCGACGATCACCGTCGCGCCGGCCTCGCCGAATCGGCGAGCGACTTCGCGGCCGATACCGGACGTTCCGCCGGTCACGATCACGGTCTCGTCGGAGAAGTCGTACGTAATTTTTCCCATATCCTATGCTGTCGTTACCAGTTACTTAATTGTTGCTTCGACCGATCGAGGGCTCCCGGACTCGAGTCCCGATCGTCGGTAGCCGTCGCCGAGATCACGCGAATTTATGTAATCGGAGACGAATGTAGATGTCGTGAGTCAACCGAGTAAACGGATCGGAACCGATCCGGCAGTACCGACTGCGAGGGGACGGGTGGGAACCAGATGACGACCGACGGGGACCGAACTGAGAACGCGCTCTACACGCCACCGCCGGACGCTCCCGGCGCCGGCGCGATGTACCCTCGCGTCGTTCGCTTGGACTGCGACGGCGCCGAGGGCGAGACGCTGCTCGCGACCTTCGAGCAGTACGGGACCGGCGACGACGAGTCGGGGCAGCCGTACTTCCCGCTCTACCGCAGCGAAGACGGCGGTCGAACGTGGTCGCGGTTCTCCGCGATCCGCGACACGCAGAACGGGTGGGGGCTCCGGTTTCAGCCGACGCTGTTCGAACTCCCCGAGTCGATCGGACCCTGGTCGGCGGGGACGATACTGGCCGCGGGGAACGCCATCCCGGAGGACCGATCGCGGACGAAAATCGACGTCTACGCGAGCGAGGACGGCGGCCGGAACTGGTCGTACGTGAGCACGGTCGCGACGGGCGGGAAAGCCGTCCCGCGGGTCGGCGCGACGCCGGTCTGGGAGCCCGAGTTCGCGATCGACGCCGACGGGGACCTCGTCTGCTACTTCGCCGACGAACGCCACCGCGAGGAGGGGTACAACCAACTCGTCGGCCACCGCGTCTCCGGCGACGGCGGCCGAACGTGGGGCGAGGAGACGTTCGACGCGGCGATACCCGACGGCGAGCAGCGCCCGGGCATGCCCGTCGTGACGAAACTCCCCGACGGCCGCTACGCGATGGTCTTCGAGATCGTCGGGCCGGAGTACGGGGGCGGGATCTTCCTCAAGACGTCGCCGGACGGCCGCGACTGGGGCGATCCGGCCGATATCGGCTCCCCGGTGCGGACGGAAGAGGGGTACCAGCTTACGAACGGTCCCTACATCACGTGGACGCCTGCCGGCGGCGACGAGGGGACCGTGCTCGTCTCGGGGAAGACGCTGCGCGATTCGGATGGGAACCAGGCTCCTGGAAGCGGCCGGACGCTCCTCGCAACGACCGATTTCTCCGAATTCGACTCGTGGGAGGCTGTGTCCGCGCCGCTCCGGTTCGAGGATGCGATCGACGTCGGCCACGAGACGGTTGGGTGGACGACGCCGTTACTGCCGTCGCCGGACGGCGACCGGCTCCTGCAGCTGACCTCGACGTCCGTCGAGGGCGAACACTGCGAGATCAGCTACGCCGCCGAGTCGCTCGAGCTCTGACGCTCGAGCGTTCGGGGTTAGAACGGAAACAGGGGCGGCCTCAGCTGCGCTCCTCGGCCGCGAGGTCCTCGAGGAGTGCGGCGAGAGTCGCCGTCCCGACGGGCTGTGCGCCGTACGCGTCCGTGATCCGGAACGTGAACGCACCGACGCGGCCGTCGCCGACCTCGCGAACGGCGACCGCCGCCGATCGGTTTGCAATCCAGCCTTCGACGTAGCCGATCGACACCTCGTCCGGCGAGACGTCGGCGACCACGTCGTAGGGGTAGAGCCCGTCCAGTTCCCAGCCGGGGACGGTACCCACGTACTCGGCGAGGGTCTCGTCGGCGCAGTAGAACAGCGACGCCACGAGGTTCCAGCTCTCCGTCTCCGGCAAACTTCGGTACTCGAAGAACTCCTCGTCCGCCATATGGCCGCTCTCGTCGGGGAGGACCACGGCGGTTCCACCGCTTTCGACGTACGCTCGAACAGCGGCGTCGGGACGGATTACCAGCGCCACGTCGACGGTCTCGTCGAGGCTCGATGCGACCTCGAAGCCGGTTTCGGACAGTCCAGAAACGAGCCCCTCGGCGTCGGTGTACACCGTCGTCTCGCCGTCGACGCTGGGGTCGGCGTCGGGAACGACGGTGATCGATTCCCTGTTCGTCGGCGCGCTCGGCAGCGAGACCGTCAGTTCGTCCTCGCGGACGCCGTCGACGGTCGGAACATCGATCTCAATCGCGTTTTCGATGCGTTCGACGCCGAACCCGTCGAGTGCCACGTCGACCGTGTCCGATTCTCCGAAGACCGACCACTCGAGCGGCCCCTCAACGGGGCCGGTGGTGTCGTTGCTGACGACTACGTCGGCGGTCAGCGTCCCGCCCGACGCGATGGCGTGAGCGTTCGGCTCGACGCTGACGAGGACCGCGTCGTTTATCCGAGCGAAATCGTCGTGGAATGCCTTCTCCTCGCGGCGGTAGTCCAGGACTCCGTTGAACTCCCACTCGATGTCGGAGAGCTCCGTGAGTACGTATCCGTCGACGTCCTCGCGGGCGCGCATCCGTTCGATGACGTCCTTGATCGAGCGGAACTCGCGACGCTGCCAGGCCTCGGCCATCGCCGACCAATCGTCGAAGACGTCCGAGAGGGCCGATTCCTCGAACCGATCGTACGCACCTGCGGGACGCTTGATCGGGTCGTCGAAGAACTCGTAGTCGAACCACGGCGGTTCGCCGCCGTAGTACTCCTCGATCGCCGGCAGATCGCACATCCCCCACGTTCCGAACTCGGAGACGATTCGGGGCGCGTCCACTGGATCGGTCTCCGTCGCGCCGTAGTTGTCCGCCGGCGCGGACGCCATCGACTCGAGGTCGTCTTCCCACGCGGCCGCGCGGTCCGGGCTGACGAAGTACCGGTGGTAGTCGTTCACGTCGGTCGCGACGTGGGCCCAGCCGGAGTTGTCGCAGACGAGCCGCGTGGGATCCCGTTCCCGGGTCGATTCGTAGAGCTCTGCGAGGTACCGCTGTTTCGCTTCGTCCTCCCACAACGACGTCTCGTCGTCGAGCCCCTGTGGGTTCCCGATCCCCCACTCCTCGTTGTAGAGGCTCCAGACGATCACGCTGGGCCGATTGTAGTCCCGATCGATCAGGCCGCGGATCTGCTCGCGGACCTCCCGCCTCGAGCGATCGGTGTGCACCGTCGGGTTCGCGGGCTCCTCCCAGACGAGGAGGCCGAGCCGGTCCGCGAGTTCCAGAAAGTCGGGGTGGGCCGGCTTGATGTGTTTGCGAAGCAGGTTGAACCCGAGGTCCTTCGCCGTGCGGATCTCGGCTTCGAACAGGTCGTCGTCGAACAGCCGGTACAGCGTCTCCGGGTAATATCCCTGATCGAGCGCCCCTCGCACGGAGAACGGGTCGCCGTTGAGGTACAGGCGACCGTCGCGGGACTCGACGCTCCGCATGCCGAAGTAGTCCTCGTACCGATCGACGACCGCGCCGTCGCGGGACAGTTCCACGGCGATGTCGTACAGCGCCGGCGTCTCCGGCGTCCAGTACTCGGGGTCGTCGATGGCCAGCACCGCGGTTCCCGAACCCGTGTCTACGTCGACCTTCGATCTCGCGACTACCGCTCCGTCTCGTTCGATCGTCACGGCGGCGGTCAGGTCGGCCGCGTCCTCGGGCGCCGCCTCGAGATCGATCCGTACCGTGTCGTCGTCGAGATTCGGCGTCGCGCGAACGTCGGTGACACGCCGCGTCGGGACGGTCGCCACCGTCACGTCCTGCCAGATCCCGCTGACGCGCTGGTACCACGGTGCACCCTGCTTGCCGTGGGGGATCTCGCTGATATCGTCGGGATCGGTCACCGCGACGACGATCGCGTCCTCGCCGTCGGTCACCGCCTCCGTGATATCCAGCTCGAAGGGCAGATAGCCGCCGCGGTGCTTCCCGACTCGCTCGCCGTTTACCCACACCGTCGCCTCGTAGTCGACGGCGCCGAACCGGAGGATCGTTCGATCGCCGTCGGGTTGCGGAAGGTCAGTGTACCGGCGGTACCAGGCGGTCCCGGTGTACTCGCGGTACTCGTCGCGCTCTTGCCAGCTGTGGGGGACGTCGACGGTGCAACGCCGATCGGGCCAGGTCGCGTCCGGAGCGTCCCAGTTATCGGCGCGTCCGTCGGACGTCGGGTCGGTGACGAACTCCCACGGTCCGTTTAGCGTTCTCGTTTCCCGGTAACTAGCTGTCATCGGTGGTCTGCGTCCGTACTATCGAACCGGCTGCGGGTGGTTATCCGACGCTCGGGCGGGCAGTTCGTCCACCGGGAGGACCGCGTGTTACAATCTATCATTCACGATAATCGTTTGCGCCACGGTCACATATATCTCTTCCTCCGCCGTCCGTACTGAGAAGCCGCGGTATCGCGATCGGATCAGGCCCGCAGTACGTCCTCGAGGCCGATTGGTCGACCGCGGCCCGAACGAGTTGTATCCGCAACGATTTATTGGCCGCCCCTCGTTGCGAGGGATATGACGGCGGTACGCGATCAGAAACTGACGCGCCTAGACGAGTACATGACCGAGCGGGAACTGTCCGAACTCTGGTTCCTCAGGCCGGCGAACTTCGCGTGGCTGACCGACGGCAGGAACTCGACCGTCGATCGCGCGGCCGACGTCGGCGTGGCCGCGCTCGGCTACGACGGCGACGCGGTGCGAGCGCTCACGTCGAACAACGAGGCCGATCGATTCCGCGAGGAGGAGCTCCCGTCGGGAGTGCCCGTGGAGACGTTCGACTGGCACGAGTCCTCGCTCGGTGAGGCGGTGGCACGTGCGAGCGGCGACGGAGCCGGTGCGGACGTCCCGACGGTGCCGGGGCTCGAGTCGATCGACGCCTCGCAGCTGCGGCTTCCCTTTACCGATCGCGACCGACAGGTCCTCGAGCGGGCCGGCCGAGCCACCGCCGACGCTGTCGAAACGGTCGCCCGCGAGATCTCGCCGGACGACACCGAGCGCACCGCGGCGGGACGCCTTCGGGACGAACTCTGGGAGCGGGGCCTCGAGTCGCCCGTCGTCCTCGTCGGCGGCGCCGAGCGCTCCCAGCGCCACCGTCACTTCACGCCGACGGACGAGCCGCTTGGCGACTACGCGCTGCTCACCGTCGTCGCGGTCGAGCGCGGCGTCAACATCGCCGTCACTCGAACCGTCAACTTCGACGCGCCCTCGTGGCTGCGCGAGCGCCACGACGACGCGAGCCGCGTCGCGGCGACGGCGATGGCGGCGACGCGGGACGCTGCGACGGCCGACGACGGCACCGCCAGCGACGTCTTCGCCGCGATCGAGCGGGCGTACGCGGCCGTCGGCTGGGAGGGCGAGTGGCACCACCACCACCAGGGCGGCTCGATCGGGTTCGAGAGCCGGGAGTGGATCGCAACACCGGAAGACGACGCGCCCGTCGAAGCGCCCGCACCGTACGCATGGAACCCGACCGTCCAGGGGGCGAAGACCGAGGACACCGCCCTGATCTCGCCGACTGACGTCGACGTGGTCACCGATACCGGCTCGTGGCCCACCGCGGAGTACGCGGCCGTCGACGAGGAGCTGCGCCTCGAGTTGCCGACGCCCCTCTCCAGATAAGCCGCGGCGCTCACGGCGCGATTATAAGCGGTTCCGGCGTCGCGTAACGACGCTGCGAGTCACGTTTTACGGACGGAAAATGCGTCGAGTGACGGTCCGATCGGGAACGTCGGTTCAGTTCGGGCACCGCGTGAAAACGGGAACAGGAGCCAGTGAACGTCTGGGTGGTACCACTTACCCTGTCGTGCCGGTCCCCTGAATTTGGACGGCGCGGACGATCTCCCCCTGGAAGAAGAGGTAGACGACGAACAGGGGAAGCGACGCCAGCACCGTCACGGCCATGTGGAGGCCGGGCGTCGTGATGTTCCCTTGGTAGAGGTTCACCAGCCCGATGGGAAGCGTGTACGCCGACTCGTCCGAGAGGACGATCAGCGGCCAGAGGAACGCGTTCCAGTTGTAGACGAACATGAACAGCGCCAGCGAGGCGAGGATAGGTCTGGCCAGCGGCAGGATGATGCGGTAGTAGATCTGGAACGTCGAGAACCCGTCGAGGCGCGCGGCCTCCTCGTACTCATCGGGGATGTCCCGGAAGAACTGGTACAGGAGGAAGACGCCGAGCGGACTCGCGACCGCCGGCAGGATCACGCCCCAGTAGGAGTTCACCAGGCCGAGATCGGAGACGACCGTGTACAGCGGGACGATGTTCATGTAGTACGGCACCATGAAGCTCGCGAGGATAACGCCCATGACGATCGACTGGCCGGGCCAGTCGAGTCGCGTGAGCGAGAACGCGATCATCGAGTCGATGACCAGGATGATGATCGTCGCCCCGCCGGCGATAACGAACGTGTTGATCGTCCACTGGACGAACAATGACTCCGTCAGGAGGTACTGGTAGTGGTCGAACGTGATTTCCGGCGGGATCCAATACGGCTGCGGGTCCGTCAGGTACCGCCGCGGCTGGAACGACCGCGAGATCGTGTACAGATACGGAATCGCCATCAGGAGGGCGACCCCGTACAGCACCGCGTGGGTGCCAAGCGACCGTAGCGAAACGTCGTCGAATCGGCTCGTCTGTTCTGTGGTAGCGTCAGTCATTGGTTCCGATCACCTTGAAGTTGATAAGCGCGATGACCACGAGGATCATGACGAGAACGTAGCCGATCGCGGCGCCGTAGCCGTACTGGTGCTGGGAGAAGGCGCTCCGGTAGAGGTAGTAGACCAGCGTGTCCGTCGAGCCCCTCGGACCACCCGAGGTCAACACGAACGGCTGCGCGAACACCTGGAACTGGAGAATGAACTGAATGATGACGACGAAGAGAATGGAGTTTCGCATCTGCGGGAGCGTGACGTCTTTGAACGCGCGCCACGTGCTCGCACCGTCGAGTCTGGCCGCTTCGTAGAGGCGTTCCGGAACGCCCTGGCGAGCAGCCAGGAAGATCACGAAGTTGAACCCGACCAGCCACCAGACGGTCATGAACGCGAGCGCCGGCATCGCTAAATTCGTCGACGTCAGCCAGCCGGGCGGATCCGACATGACGAATCCGAGGTAGTAGTTGATGAGGCCGTATCCCTCGGAGTAGACTTCCGACCAGATGAGCGTGACGACCGCGACGGTAAGGATATACGGACTGAAGTAAATCGCCCGGAGGACGGTTTTTCCCTTGACGTTCTTGTTGACGCCGAGCGCCAGTCCCAGTCCGAGGAGGACGAGCAGCGGGACGGAAAGTGCGACGAAGTATATCGTCCCCTTCATCGCGTCCCAGAAGACGGGATCGTTGAACAGCTCGATGTAGTTCTCGAGCCCGATGAACTCGGACTCGGAGGGAACGAACGGGTCCCAGTTATGAAGGCTCATGTAGAAGCCCTTCAGCGCCGGCCAAACGAGGAACACCGAGAACACCGCCAGATACGGAAGCGACCATGCGATTCCCTCGACCGTCTCTTTCCGAACGCCGAATACGGTCTGCTGGGCGCGTTCGTTTTCACCGGTCGTGAAACGATTTCGTAGTCCCATGGTCGTCAGTTACTCCTCGAGGCCCTTATTGACCATCGAGATGCCGTCGTCGAGCGCCTCTCCGGGGCTCGCGTAGTTGTGGCCCCACATGTCGAGCAGCCACTGGTACCAACTCTCCGAGTTGGGGTCGCCGTTCGGCACCTTCGGGTGGTAGAAATACATGTCCTCTTCCGCCATCTCGAGGTATTTACTGAGGGTTTTGTCGTAGAACGACGCGTTTTGGAACACCTCAGATTCCCGGATGTCGGCAGCGGCGGGCAGGTGACCTGCTCGGGCACCCCACTCGGGGTTTTCCGTCGTCAACCAGTGGGCGACCTCCGCCGCGATTTCGGATTTTTTGTCGTCGCGGTCCTGGCTCCGGGGCATCACGATCGTGTGCCCGTCCGTCCAGACCTGATCTTGGGTCTTGTTGGGAGCGATGGTCGGCTTGAAGAAGCCCCAATCGATGTCCGACTCCTCGAGGGTGGCCACGTACCACGTCCCGTTCATCGTCATGCCCAGATCCCCGTTCTCGAAGGCGTTTGCACCCCAGTCCGCCTCGGTCGTCTGGGGGGACCACTCCATATCGCCGGTCATATCCCAGAACAGTTCGGAGGTATTCTGGCCTGCCTGGCCGTCGAACGTCGGGTTCCAGTCGCTGTCGAAGAGCTCTCCGCCCTGCTGCTTGACGAACGTACTCCACGTTCGCCACGTCCCGAAGCCGTCGTTGTACGGGGTCTGGCTGAACGCCCACTTATCGGTTTCTTCGGCGATGGCGTTCCCCGCGGCTTCGAACTCCTCCCAGTTCGTTGGCGGGGATTCGGGATCGAGGCCCGCTTCCTCGAAGATCGCCTTGTTGTAGTACATCCCGACCGGATGCAGGTCCATCGGAAGCGCTCGAGTCTCATCTTCAACGGACACGAGGTCCCAGTGGTTGTCGAGGTAATCGCCCTCGATTTCACCGGTATCGATGTAGTCGTCCATCGGCACAATGGTTTTGTTCCACGCGCGCAGGTACGCTGCGTGCATGACCGCCAGATCAGGTCCGCTACCGCCAGCGAGCGTCGTGTACAGGTTATTGTAGTACTGATCCCACGGCGTCCGCTGGCGGTCGATCGTCACCTCCTCGTCCACGTCGAGCGGCTGTTCATCGTTGAACTTCTGAACGATATCCTCCATCACGGGGCCTTCGCCACCGCTGAATAGTTCCCAGAACGAGATGGTGTAGCCGCTGGAGCCGCCGCCGATACAGCCAGCGATCGAGGCGGTGCCCGCGACACCGGCAGATTTGATGAATCTACGACGTGATTTCGACGATATTCGGTTACTCGTCATGCTTGTTCCCAGTAGTCATGGATAGCTGCATCATGATAAATGTTCGTGATTGAGGGGATGGTTGTATCACTGAGACCGACAATCATCCACTGAATAGTAAATTTCGATGAGTAGTACGGAGTTTTCATCGCCACACACCGAGCACGAGCCTCGGAACGGCCCGCTGTTGCGTCGGTACGCTACAGCGTTCGTCGCGCGGGCTGTACTGCATCCGGTAGAGACGGCTCACGACCCGACGTATCGTCTCTTTTCGCCACCGCCCGTTCTCGAAACCCGACCTATCCAAAGGGTTATTATACGTTAGAAGTAATCCTACCCCATGGGTCGTGTTAGTATTGAGAACGTGTCAAAGTTCTATGACGGGAGTAGCGACGGCGAAGGGAAAATTGTGGCAGTCGACGATGTAAGTTTCGACATCAAGGATGGCGAATTCCTCACCATCGTCGGCCCCTCCGGGTCGGGCAAGTCGACGCTGCTGCGGATGGTCGCGGGTCTCGAGGATATCAGCGAAGGCCAGATCCGTATCGGCGACCGCGTCGTCAACAACATCCAGCCCCAGGACCGCGGTGTCGCCATGGTGTTCCAAAACTACGCGCTCTACCCGCACATGACCGTTCGGGATAACATGGCCTACGGGCTGAAGCTAACCTCGGACCTCAGCAACGACGAGGTTCAAAAACGCGTCGAGGACGCCGCCGAGATGATGGGCATCGAAGGCCAACTCGACAAGAAACCCGGCAGCCTCTCCGGCGGCCAGCAGCAGCGGGTTGCCACCGGCCGCGCCATCGTCCGCGATCCGGAAGTCTTCCTCATGGACGAGCCGCTGTCGAACCTGGACGCGAAACTCCGCGCCCACATGCGGACGGAAATCCAGCGCATCCACGAGGACCTCGGAACTACGTTCATCTACGTCACCCACGACCAAGAGGAAGCGATGACGATGTCCGACCGCGTCGCCATCCTCGATCAGGGGAACGTTCAACAGATCGGGACGCCCGACGAAGTCTACAACGAACCCAAGAACCTCTTCGTTGCCGACTTCGTCGGCAGCCCCGCGATGAACCCGTTCGACGTCGAACTCGAGGGAACGACGCTCGTCGGAGCCGACTTCCAATACGAGATTTCCGAAGAGTACGCGGAGCGAGTACGAGAACGGACCTCGGACGGGGAATCGCTCGTGCTCGGGATTCGACCCGAAGATATCTACATCGCAGATCCCTCCGATCGGAACGCCATCGAGGCCTTCCTCGACGTGCTCGAACCCGTGGGCTCGGACAACTACCTCTACCTCGACATGGCGGGCATCGACGAGTGCCGAGTCCGGGTTCCCGGCGACGTGAAACCCGAGGAGAACGATTCGCTGACCATCTCCTTCGACGAGGACGACATCCACCTGTTCCGAAAATCCGACGGTCGAAACATCCTAGCGGAGGAACGCGAGAAGCAGGAAGTCACCGCGTAACTCGGCGGTTGGCACGGTCAGTCGGCAGCGACGAACTGGGCGGATTCTCCCTCGATCGAACCGGAACGCGACGGGAGCGGGTGTTCGATTCTACGACGGACGGTATTCGGTAAAAGACGATCGACCTCAAGGAGAGGCACTTCTTCCTCGCGCCACACGGAGACAGTTGCGATGCCGGCGAATCGGCGAGAGTCTAATGAGAAATGCAACGCGAACCGGCGTCTTGACGACCGAAAATAAATGATATGCTAACAGTTGCCTAGCCAGCCCGCGTTCTCAGAGCTTGTTCAACTTCAACGGACGCTCCGCGTACCGAATCTCGCAGAGGTCCTCGTTCATCGCGGTCGAGGTCATCTGGAGGAGTTGTTTGCCGTTCGGGGACGGGAGAATAGGCGTCGTCCACCCGACGAAAATCCGGCCGCCGAGTTCGCTCTCCGTTTCGAAGGTCAGCGGCGCCTCGACCGGGGTCCAACTGCCGCTCCCGTCGAGGTTCGTGTTGGCGAGGAGGACCTCACCGTTGCCGTCGGCCAGTTCCCGGTTCCCGTCGACCAGTTGCTTGGCGGAGACGAGAATCGTCCCGTCGGGTCCGCCTCTCGACGTCCACGTGATCGTCGGGCCGTTGATGAAGCGCCGCCCGTCGTCGGTGAGGACCTGTTGCCCGAGATCCGTCGGGTCGCCCCAGTCGCGACCGTCAGGCGACGTTTTAACCCTCACTTCGCCGTTCACGGTGTCGGAGCCGACGACCTCGTAGACGGCCATGTAGGTGCCGTTCGGTAGTTCGACGACGCCCGGCATACCGGGCCGATCGGTTCCGTTCGGAACCGCGGTCACGAACTCCTCGTCTTCCCACGTCCGACCGCCGTCGGTCGACGCCTTGAGGCCGACGAGTTGGTTGTAGCCGTCGTCGTCCGCCTGTCGTTCGTCGGCGAAGTAACAGACGAGGTTTCCGTCCGCGTCTAGCTGTAGTTCGGGCTCCCACACGGGGCTGTGGCCCGCGTGCGGGTACGCCGGGCCGCCGGTTACGACGGTGCTGACGTACTCCCACGACTCCCCGTGGTCAGTACTCGCGTACAGGTCGATACTCGTGTCGCCGAGTTCGCCGGTTTCACCCTCCTCGACGTGGTCGGGATCGTCGAGGGTCGGAATCGCGTTCCCGGCGGCGAGGACCGTCCCGGCCGGCCACGGTCCGGTTTCCTCGGGGAGTTCGTACAGCGTCGGCTGGTACCGCAGTCCCCAGTCTTTGCCGCTCTGATCGTGAATTTCCGAGAATTTCGACCACGTCTGGCCTCCGTCCGTGCTCCGATAGACCGGGAAGTACGGTTCCGAACCGCCGCTCATCGACGGATAGTACTCGAACGTCGCGAGCAGCGTCTCGTTGCCGCCCGGACTGAACTCGAGGCGTTCAACGCGCGGGTACATCGCACCCGGCGCCGGCGCTCCCTCCGGCGGAGAATAGAGCGTGTCTCCGCGGTGTTTATCACCCGAACTCTGGCGGGCTTTCGTTACGCGGACGCCGCCGGCCGTGCCGAGGCCGACGGCACCGAGCGCTCCGATCGCTTGCAGGTGCTCTCTACGCGTACAGTCGTCGCCGGTCGCTGGATTCTTCATACATTCGTCACCGCAGTATCACCATTAATATTTGTATACAATAGTCTTTCACCGAAGTAGCCGAACCGCATCGGCCGTCAACGCTGCTGGCGGTCGGCGACGGCGTCCAGTTGTCACCCGAACGAATCACGGCCTAATCGGGTGGATTGAGACCGACTCGAGTCGAGGCGGATCGATCTCGCTCGTCGCTCCGAACTGCATCGCGGAGTGCCACATATCACAGCGGAGTCACCCGGTTCTGGAGCAATATTTATGAATACCTGTACAAATGGTATCGTATGTCGTTCAATACGATACTGATCGGAATCGGTCCCGGTGACCGCGATCGAATGACTCGCCTCGCGAGCGAGACGATAGATGTCGCGAAGCCAACCGGCGCGACGATCGTCCTGCTGCAGGTGTTTTCGGCGGACGAGTTCGACGACACGGCTCGGAAACTGGAGTTCGACCCGTCCGAAGAGGACGTCGACGCGGACGTGGTTGCTCGACGGAATATGACAATTCACGAGTTCATCGAGAAGTTCGAGCAGGCCGGCGTCGACTACACGATTCGCGGCGAAATCGGGAAGGCGGAGGAGGAGATCGTCAGGGTCGCCGAATCGATCGACGCCGACCGCGTATTCGTCGGCGGCCGGAACCGAAGCCCGACTGGGAAAGCGGTCTTCGGGAGCGTCTCGCAAGCGGTGATGCTCTCCTCGCCGTGTCCAGTGACGTTCGTCCGCCACGAACTGGACGACTGATCGGTAGGTATCCTACCGAAGTCGACACCCCACACGCGCAACGCGCGTCGTTTCGAGAACACGAGGACAACGCCGTCCGATCGCGACGGCCCGTTACGCAGCGCCGTTCTTCGTCACCGCTCACGCTCGGCGACGACGGCGACGTGAAACGTGAACAACAGGAACGGGAACGCCAGACACACGGTAACGGTGAGAACGACGCTGACGACGAATAACCCGATGCTGACGAAGCCGAGGAGCACGGTGTCGAACGGGTGGGTGGCGGTCCAAGAGTAGCCGCTCGTAACCGCGTCGTAGACCGCATTTCCCTCCGCTAAACGGACGAACGCCACGACGAGCACGGCGCTGAGGTGAGCGGTCAAGTAGCACGCGACGACCGCGAGGGCGCCCGACTGCACGGCTCCCGTCAGAATGTAGTTGGTGGCGTAGCCGACGGTGACGGCCGCGAAGGCGACGAGCACGCCGCTGAGCAGCACCGAGTTGTGCCAGTGCTGTGAAAGGGTAGAGGAGACCGCGTCGCGGTCGATCTCGCCCTCTTCGCGGAGCGTCAGCACGGCCTTGTAGGCGGCGAGCGTGGCCGGCCCGATGGTGATGAGCGGGAGGGATGCGACGACCCAGAGGAGGCTGACGACGACCATCGTACTGCTGTTGTCGTACGCGGATCTGAACGCGACCCCGAGCCCGTGGTGGACCGAACGGATGTCGTCCGACGTGTTCATCGTCGCACCCGTGAGGCGAACGGTCGCGTCGGTTTCCAACAGGCGGTCGCAGTCGTCTCACCGTCTCCGATACGAGTCGCTGACTGACCGCCCGGCCGGCAGTGACGCGACTGCGGTCGGTCGGTCCAGCGGCTCGACCGGTTCGCCGTCCCGTCGGACCTTCGTCGAGCGTGCATTTTGTACTAGACTCGAGTTGCCCGTAATGAGTGTTACCGTCCCGTCGGCACCCGGTCGGTCGCGCGGTGGCCGCGTTCTTCTCGGGAGCCGCTCGTTACTGACGTCCGTATCGACGTACGAGCGGGCCTCAATCGGTGAACGGCCGCAGAATCGTCGAGAGGCGACCGATCGGGAGCGTCAGTTCAGTTCAGGTCGGGCAGATACTCAGCGTTCGCGGCCAGCAGATCGTCGACCATCTCGTCGATCGCCTCGAGATCGAGCGCGGCCGCCGTGAGCGGATCGAGCTTCACGGCCTGGCGCAGCGCGGTCTCGTCTCGCTCGAGTATCGCGGTCACCGCCCGTTCCTGAACGGCGATGTTCGTCCGGTTCAGCGCCGCGAGCTGGGACGGCAGGTCGCCGACGGAGCAGGGGTGGATCCCCCGTCCGTCGATCAGACACGGCACCTCAACGCACGATTCGTCCGGGAGGTTCGCAATCGCGCCGGTGTCGTTCCGGACGTTGAGATTCATGCGTCGCTCCTCGTCGGTCTCGATCGAGTGGACGAGTCGCGAGCCGTACTCGGGGGAGCGCTCGAGCGCGACGTCGTCCTCGTCGATCTCGAGTTCCCCCTCGAGGTCCGGCTGGTAGGAGCGCCAGTGCTCAAGATACCGTCCCGTCGGCATCCACTCGATCGTGTAGTGGCCGAACTCCTCTTCGGGCGTCAGCTCGTCGATGACGTCCCGGTCCGTCCGGAAGTACGGGAGGTACTCGCTCAGGTGGTGGCTCGATTCCGTGATGAACGCCCCGAAGTGGTCCATCACGTCGAACCGGACCGGGTCCTGCGCGTAGATGTCGGGATCGTCCGCGGCGTCGCGCAGGGCCGGGTAACAGTCCTCGCCCTCGTGTTCCAGCTCGAGGTACCACGCCATGTGGTTGATGCCGGCGACCCAGTGTTGGAGCTCCTCGCTCGGGACGTCGAGATACCGGCCGATGGCCGCGGTCGTGTGCTGGACGCTGTGACAGAGCCCCACCACGTCGGTATCGGTCGCCTCGTCGACCGCCCAACAGAGGATCGCCATCGGGTTCGTGTAGTTCAGCAAGAGCGCGTCGGGACAGAGTTCCTCCATATCCCGAGCGATATCGAGCACCGTCGGAGCGGTTCGCAGCGAACGGAAGACGCCGCCGGGACCGAGCGTGTCGCCGACGGCCTGCTCGACCCCGTACTCCTCGGGAATCCTGATCTCGTTCTCGAACGGTTCCTCGCCGCCGACGTTGATCATGTTGAAGACGTAGTCGGCGCCCTCGAGGGCCTCGCGCCGATCGGTCGTCGCGCGGATCTCCCCCGGGAGGTCGTGGGAATCGACGATGGCCTCGCCGATCTCGGCGGCCCGATCCAACCGCTGTGGATCGATATCCATCAACGTGATCGTGCTGTCTCGCAGGCGCTCGAACGAGAAGATATCCGTCATCAGGTTCTTCGCGAACACGACACTCCCGGCGCCGATGAATGTGATAGTTACCATTGTCCAAAACGATGTTTGCGGTCGCTTGTACGCGCTTTCTCGGCTCGTTCAGATCCCGTCGAGTCGGTTCGCCGACGTGCCCTCGAGGCGATTCATACTTCGACGACCGTGTTCACGAGTTCGCCGATCCGGTCGATCTCGATGCGCACCTCGTCGTCCGGACGGAGCGTGAACCCGTCGTCCGGGACGAGCGACGTTCCGGTGAGGAGAACGCCGTTCTGCGGGACAGAGTTGTGATCGCACCAGTACTCGACGAGCTCCTCGCAGGAGCGGTCCATCTCGCCGGTCGAGGTTTCGCCCTCGTAGAGCGTCTCCCCGTCGCGGCTGATCTCCATCGTCATCGTCAGCTCGTGGGGGTCGCCGACGCTTTCGGCCGACGCGATGCAGGGGCCGATCGAACAGCACTTGTCGTACACCTTCGCCTGCGGGAGGTAGAGCGGGTTCTCACCCTCGATCGAGCGGCTGCTCATGTCGTTGCCGATCGTGTAGCCGACGATCTCGCCGTCGTAGAGGACGATCCCCAGCTCCGGCTCCGGAACGTCCCAGGCCGAGTCAGCGCGGATGCCGACCGGTTCGTCGGGCCCGACGGTTCGACTCGGCGTCGCCTTGAAGAAGATCTCCGGTCGCTCGGCCTCGTAGACCTGCACGTACATCTCCGGCATGCCGCTTTCGGCCTCGCGGGCCTCCTCGCTGATCTCGTAGGTGACGCCGGCCGCCCAGACCTCGTCGGGGACGATCGGCAGCGCGCTGTCGGCTAAGGCCTCGCGGTCGACCGTCGGCGCGGTTTCCACGAGCGTTTCCGCGAGCTCGTCGACGTCCGTATCGGCGACGTTCGCCGCCGCGGCGAGTTCAGTAAATTCATCGAGACGAGGCTTAACCGCCGTCAGATCGTAGGCAGCGTCTCCATCGTCGGCAATCAGTCTATACCCGTCTCCATCGGGAAGGCGATGATACCGCATGAGCAGTCAAAGTTGCTTCTTGGTAATAAAACTCCCGTCCGTGGCAGATGTCGGGACGGCTCTCGTCGAATCACAAAACGTTATCAGACCATAGTCCGAACTACGGGTGTATGCCTGACGACCGCCAGAATTACATCGACGGCGAGTGGACCGAATCGCACACCGGCGAAACCTTCGAAACGACGGATCCGGCGAGCCCGGAGGAAGTCGTGGCGACCTATCCCCAGTCCGACGCCGAGGACACGGAGCGCGCCATCGAGGCCGCCGACGCGGCGAGCGACGACTGGGGGACGACCCCCGGCCCCGAGCGCGGGCGAATCCTCACCGAAACCGGCTCGCTGCTCGCCGACCGCAAGGATGACCTCACCGAACTCCTCGTCCGCGAGGAGGGCAAGACCTGGAGCGAGGCCGCCGGCGAGGTACAGCGAGCGATCGACATCTTCCACTACTACGGCGCCAAAGCCAGCGACCTCGGCGGCACGGTCAAAAGCTCCAGCGCCCGCAACACCAACCTCTACACGAAGAACGAACCGCTCGGCGTCGCCGGACTGATCACGCCGTGGAACTACCCCATCGCCATCCCGGCCTGGAAGATCGCGCCCGCGCTGGCCGCGGGTAACACGATCGTCATCAAGCCGGCGACGCTGGCACCCGGCGTCGTCCACGAGATGGCGTCCGCCCTCGAGGAGGCCGGCCTCCCCGACGGCGTCATCAACGTCGTCACCGGCCCGGGCAGCACGGTCGGCGACGCGATCGCCGGTCACTCCGCGGTCGACGCCGTCTCCTTTACCGGCAGCACGCAGGTCGGCAACGCGGTCTACGACACCGCGACCGAAGACGGCAAGCGCGTCCAGCTGGAGATGGGCGGCAAGAACCCCACCCTCGTCACCGACAGCGCGGACGTCGAGGAAGCGGCCGATATCGTCTCCGCGGGCGCGTTCGGCGTCACCGGGCAGGCGTGTACGGCCGCGTCCCGCGCGATCGTCCACGAGGACGTCTACGACGAGTTCGTCGAGGCGATCGTCGAGCGAGCCGAGGCCATCGACCACGGCCACGGGCTGGACGATCCCGGCATGGGGCCCCACGTCAGCGAGTCCGAACTCGAGAGCACCCTCGAGTACGTCGACATCGCCGAGGACGAAGGCGCGACCCTCGAGTGCGGCGGGAACGAACTCGACCGCGAGGGCTACTTTGTCGAGCCCGCTGTCTTCTCCGACGTGGACAACGACATGCGCCTCGCCCAGGAGGAGGTCTTCGGGCCGGTCCTCGCAGTGATCCCCGTGAGCGACTTCGACGAGGGCGTCGAGGTTGCCAACGACGTCGACTTCGGCCTCTCGGCCAGCGTCGTCACGGACGACCACACCGAGGCGAACCGCTTCGTCGAGGAGGTCGAAGCGGGCGTCGTCAAGATCAACGAGAAGACCACCGGCCTCGAGCTGCACGTCCCCTTCGGCGGCATGAAGGACTCCTCGAGCGAGACCTACCGCGAGCAGGGCGACGCCGGACTGGACTTCTACCAGATCAGCAAGACGGTCTACGACAACTACTGACCGGCTGACGGGGCGCAACGCCGCGTCATCCGCGTGGACCGATGTACTCTCAGTCGAACGATGCAACTTGCGACTGACGTCGGCTGCGAACGGGCTCGACGTTCGATACCTATTTCCCCGAATCAGTGCTGTAGCACCGACTGAACCGTATTTCGACGATCGAACGATGGCGCTGCGAGGACTGCGTACTGACCACTAATCGCGACGACGGCTCGTTCCGCCGTCTCCTCGACGCCGTCTCCTCGAGCCCACTGCTATCGTCGCCACTCGGAGATGAGCCCTCGTGATCGACCGAAACCACCGCGATTACGTCCGAACGTCGCTCTACTGTCGGAAATTCGCTCATGCTCGCTGATTATGTCACAGCGAATTGAATCTGAAACACACAAAAAAATAAAGAAGGATGATGAGAGACCGTATCATGATGATAAACAATACGGTATTACAGCTCGGTGGGCACGCGCCACTGGTCGCAGTTATCGTAGGAATCGTTGCGATCCTCCTACTGCTGGTCGTCCTCGACCTCCCGGCGTTCGTTTCGCTCGTCGTCGCCGGATTTACGGTCGGCATCGTCGCGCCGGCGATCGCGTTCGCCGACGTGCCCGGAGAGTTCGCGACGGCGTTCGGTAACAACATGGCCGGCATCGGTATTCCCATCCTGATGGCGGCGATCATCGGCAAAGCGATGGTCGAAAGCGGCGCCGCCAATCGGATCGTTCGGGCGTTCACGAGCGTCTTCGGCAAGGACAACACGGAGATTTCGCTGTTCGGCAGCAGTTTCATCATGTCCATTCCCGTGTTCTTCGACAACGTCTTCTACCTGCTCGCGCCGCTGGCGCGATCCGCTCGCGCACGCGACGGCAAGAACTACGCGCTGTACATCGTCGCCATGGGCGCCGCCGGCGTGGTCACGCACGGCTTCGTTCCGCCGACCCCCGGACCGCTGCTCGCCGTCGACGAGGTGGGCGCCAACCTCGGAAGCACTATTGCGGTCGGCGTCCTCGTCGGTTTTCCGACCGCGCTCATCTCGGGACTGGGCTACGGGTACTGGATCAACAAGCGAATCGAAATCCCGCTCCGAGACACGATGGGGACGACGGTCGAAGAACTCGAGGAGCAAAACGAGGTCGAAACGAGTCAGCTCCCCGGATTGCTCGAGTCACTGCTCCCGATTCTGCTCGCCGTCCTCCTCGTGACCGCGGACACGACGACGCAGACGGTCCTCGGAGAGGACGCGGCGGTAGGCGGTATCACGGGCTTCTTCGGAGACCCGAACCTCGCGCTCACGGTGGCCGCACTCGCGGCGGCGTTTACGTACTACCGGATGAGCGATCTCGACAGCGATACGTTCTCCGACGAACTCACGGACGCGCTCAAGAGCGGCGGTAACATCGCCGCCATCACCGCCGCCGGCGGCGCATTCGGTGCGATGCTCCAGGCGGCCGGCGCCGGCGAGTACATCGCGAACGGGCTGGAAGGGATCGGTCTCGGACTGCTCGTGACGGCGTGGGTGATCGCCGCGGGCGTCCGTCTCGTTCAGGGGTCGGCGACGGTCGCGATCGTCACGACCGCCGGCATCATGGGGCCGCTAGCGAGCGGACTCGACGTTAACACCGCGTACCTCGTCATGTCCATCGGTGCCGGGGCGTCGTTCTGTTCGTGGTACAACGACAGCGGCTTCTGGATCGTCAAGGAAATCGGCGGTCTCACGCAAGCCGAGACGCTGAAGACGTGGACCGTCGCGACCACCCTCATCGGGATCGTCGGCCTGCTGAGCACGCTCGTGTTCTCGACGATCCTTCCGCTGGCGTAAGCACCGACTCGTTTTCGCCGTCTTTCGTCGTACCGTCGTTGCCGATCGTGCGATCGACGTGACTAGCCGATCGCGTACCGAATCGACACAGCGGAGCGCTCGAGCAGTCGCTGGCAGACGAACAAGCGCCAGAAAACGTCAGAGACAGCGGAAGCCGCCGTCGACGGGAGTCGTCGATTCTCGACTACCACCTCACTTCGTCCCGCTCCCGCGTTCTCTCGGCCCACCGGATCGAAGCGTTGCGGACACGATGTTGCTATGGGACAGCGTGAGACAACGCTCGGAGAGTTCGACGACGGCTCACACCGCGTCAGCCAACTGCTGAGTGAATCTCAGCGAGTTCGACGAAGCTCACGCCTCGTCGAACATCTCGGCGCCGTCAGCCAGATGCTCCTCGACGGCGTCGAGGTCGAGCGTGAGGCCGAGGCCCGGCTTCTCCGGCACTTCGGCGTAGCCGTTCTCGATAATGTCCTCCTCGACGAGGTCCGACCACCAGCCGAGTTCGTAGGAGTGGTACTCGACGGCCAGCGAGTTCGGGATCGCCGCGCCGACGTGGATGCTCGCCATCGTCCCGATCGGCGAGGAGACGTTGTGCATCGCGACCGGCACGTAGTACATGTCCGCGAGGTCGGCGATCTTCCGCGTCTGGCGCATGCCGCCGACGCGAGGCACGTCGGGCGCGACGATGTCGACGGCCTGGTTCTCGAGGAGGCGACGGTTGCCGTGGTTGCGGTAGACGTTCTCGCCGACCGTGATCGGCGTCGACGTCCGCTTGGTGACCTCCTCCTGCACGTCGTGGTTCTCCGGCGGGATCGGGTCTTCGAGCCACCAGACGTCGTACTCCTCTAAGCGCTCGGCGAGGCGGTGTGCGCTGCCGGCGCTGAACGACCAGTGACAGTCGAAGGCGACGTCGGCGCGGTCGCCGACGCGCTCGGTGACCTTCTCGACGATTTCGGCCTTGTGTTCGATCTCCGGGTTCCGGAGGTGGCGGTTCGCGCGGTCCTTCTCGTGGCCCGAGGGAACGTCGAGGTCGAACTTCAGGGAGTCGTAACCCAGGTCCTCGACGACGCGTTCAGCCTCGTCGGCGCAGGCGTCGGGGTCGGCCTCCTCCTCAGTGTGGCAGTCGCAGTACATCCGCATCTCGTCGCGGTACTTGCCGCCCAGCAGCTGGTAGGCCGGCACCTCGAGGATCTTGCCGGCGACGTCGTGCAGCGCGAGTTCGATGCCCGAAATCGCGGAAATCGCCTTGCCGGAGATCGATCCCTCGCCGGAGAGCTTCTGGACGAGGTGCTCGTAGAGTCGGTCGATGTCGAGCGGGTTTTCGCCCTCGAGGAACGGCGCCATGCGCTCGATGATCTCCCGTTCGCCCGCGCCCCAGTAGGATTCGCCGTTGCCGACGATGCCGGCGTCGGTGTACACGCGGACCAGCGTCCACGGGTAGTTCCCGTCGACGATGGTCGTCTGAACGTCCGTGATCTCGACGTCGCGCGGCCCGCGAGAGTTGGTAATCTCCATCGTCTCCGAGGAGAGGTCTCGCATCGTGTACTCTGCGTTCGGATCGGACAGCTGTCTGTAATCCATCTACAGTGGTAGATTACAACAGGCACTACTAAAACTTCCGTCTCGGACGGTCGCGTCCGACGAGAAAAAATCCCGAGGGGTTCTCAGTCGCGAAGTACTGAGACGTCGAAGACGGGCTTGCAGGTGCCGCCGCCGACGAACGTCTCGAAGGCTTCGTCGGCGTCCAACAGCGAGAACCGGTCGTCGATGAACGTCTCGGCGTCGACGTCGCCCGTGTCGATCAGGCGCAGCGCGTTCTCGAAGTCCTCGTATTTCGACGCGTAGGAACACTGCAGGTCGATTTCCGAGCGGACGAGCGGCGAGTAGGGCATCGTCGTCTCGCCGGTCTGTCCGATGAGGACGATCTGGCCGCCCTTCCGGACCTCGTCGACGGCCGACGGTAGCCCCGACGGGTGGCCCGTCGTGTCGAAGACGACGTCGTAGCCGATGCCGTCGGTCAGTTCCTCGCGGGCGGCGTCGAGATCATCGTCGGCGATGTTGAGCGTCTCGAAGCCGAGTTCTTCGGCGAGCGGGAGGCGGTACTCGGCGTCCTGGCCGACGCCGCTGACGACGACCTCGCCGCCCTGTGCGCGGGCGACCTGGGCGGTGAGGAGCCCGATCGGGCCGGGCCCCTCGACGAGGACTCGCGTCCCGGCACGCACGCGGGAGTTCTGGATGACAGCGCGGGTAGCGATGCTGGTCGGTTCGACCATCGCCGCGTGTTGCTGTTCGACGCCGTCGGGAACGGGGTGGAGCGCGTCCTCCGGGACGGCGATGTAGGGCTCGTAGGCGCCGTCGTGGTCCACGCCCGTGATGACCGAGTTCTGGCAGACGTTCGACTCGCCGATCTCGCACTGGTAGCAGTCGCCGCAGCCGCGGATCGGCCGCTCGACGACCCGGTCGCCGACCGAGAACTTCGTCACGGCGTCGCCGACCTCAACGACGCGACCCGAGTACTCGTGGCCGATGACGGTCGGCATGGTCATCCGCTCGAAGGCGGATTCGAACTCGTAGATACCGGCGTCGCTGCCACAGAGACCCGCGTAATCGACTTCGATCAGCGCCTCATCCGGTTCCGGTTCCGGACGGTCACGCTCGATAAGTTCCATGCCTCCCTGGCTGCGACTAGTCTTGGCTAATCCACGCATGGTACCGCATCGTTCGCCCGCAGTTATAATTCTGTGGGGTTTGCCGACAACCCTGCGCAGAGAACGTGACGAGTTCGGCTGAAATCGAGATCTGCGCTCCCGATGACTAGCAGTCACGACGACCTCGGCTCGTGCTAACAGCCCTCTCTTTCGACGAGAACGGCCCCGGATCCAGTGATACTAACCTGACACCCCGAGTACGTGAATTGGCACTCCAGCGCTGACTCGTCCGTCGCGGCCGAATCGATAACGGCGTCGAGTGCCTCCGGATCGATCGTCTCGTATAAGGGCGGTAACTCGGTCACCGTTCGGTCCGTGACTGCCGCAACACGCTGGATGACTTTCGTCGACACGGCAGTCTCTATCGATCGGGATGCATTGCTCATGTGTTGCTCAGGCCTGAGGCTAAGGAGACGTAAAAGTGTTTTTGCGAAAAGGGGGAAGGGTCCGTTCTATTCCGGTCTTAGCCCGCTTATCTGAACGACGCCGTTCCCGATCCCTCGGCGACGAATCGCCGACGGATGCGATCGGCGGCTCCCGTCGATCGCTATCGGCCGTCCGCTCTCCGCGCTCACCGCCGGGCTCGCTCGAGAGGGTAAACGTAATGAGGGCGCACGGTCTCGCTTGCCGTATGGTCGATTACCAACACAGCCCGGTGACCGTCAGTGGCAAACGAGCCGTCGTCATCGGCGGGACGAGCGGGATCGGACAGGCGATCGCCCTCGGCTTCGCCGAGGAGGGCGCCGACGTCATCGCGACGAGTCGCAGCGAGGAGAAAGTCAACGAAACCGCGGCGGAGATCGAAGACCGCGGCGTCGAGACGGCGCGGGTCACCTGCGACGTCACCGACGCCGGCTCGCTCGAGGCCGTCCGCGAGACGGCCGTCGACGAACTCGGCGGCGTCGACGTCGTCGTCGCCTCGCAGGGAGCAATTTCCCGGGAGTCGGTCCAGGATATCTCCGACGAGGACTGGGATTTCGTCACCGACGTCGCGCTCGACGGCGTCCGCCGGGTGACCCAGGCCTTCGCGCCGGCGATGGACGAGGGCGGGTCGATCATCAATATCTCCTCGCTGACGGCTCGGCTCTCGATGGCGAACCTGCCGGCGTACACCGCCGCTAAGGGCGGCGTCGAGGCCTTCACCCGCGCGTCCGCGAAGGAACTGTCGCCCGACATCAGAGTCAACGCGATCGCGCCGGGCTTCGTCATCACGCCACAGAACGCGGAAACGTACGCCGAAGGAACCGAGAAGCGCGAGCGCATCGACGAGCGAACCCCGCTCGGTCGGGTCGCCGAGCGCGAGGAGATCGTCGGCGCGGCGATCTACCTCGGCAGCGACGCCAGTTCGTTCGTGACCGGCGAGATCGTCACGATCGACGGCGGCTTCGCCGACAGCGCGTTCTGACCGCGTCCGGCCCTTCGATTTACTCCGTTTTGATTCGCGACCGGAACGCCTCGCTGCCGCCGGTCTCGAGCCCCGTCGCTCGGAAGAGCGCGCCGGCGCCGTCGCCTTCTGCCTCCCGGTCGCCGCCCTCGAGCGCCGTCGTCAGGTACAGGTCGTCGTATTCGGGGCCGGCGAAGGTGACCGAGGAGACTTTGCGTGCGGGAACGGTGAGCCGGTCGACCGGGTCGCCGGTCGGATCGTACCGAACCGCGCGACCGCCGTTCCACCGCGCCGACCAGACGTAGTCGTCCCCGTCGACGGTCAGCCCGTCCGGAATCCCGTCGGCAGCGGGCGTCTCGACGAACGTCCGTCGGTTCGAGAGCCCGCCGGTCTCCCGGTCGTAGTCGAACGCGTAGATCCGACGAGCCTCCGACTCGGTGAAGTAGAACGTCTCGAGATCGGCGGTAAAGCCCATGCCGTTCGCGATGTCGACGTCTTCGACGACGGTCGTGACGGTCGCGTCGACGTCGAGCCGGTAGAGATCGCCCAGCGAGTCCTCGCCGGGCATCGTCCCGCAGAACACCCGCCCCTCGGGATCCGCGATGACGTCGTTGAAGCGCGTGTCGGCGTCGACGTCGGTGACGAGCGTCGCCGATTCCGAACCCGGCTGCCAGCGACTGACTCGACCGTTTCCGAAGAGCAGCAGCGAGCCGTCGGTCTGGATCGTGAAGCCGCCGATCGGCTGGTCGCCGTCGGTTTCGTACGCGAGCGTGTGCGTTTCGGCGTCCGGATCGAACCGATACAGTTCGCCCGCGGGGATATCGACCCAGAACAAACAGCCTTCGTCGGGGTGCCACAGCGGTCCTTCGCCCGTGTCGTTTTGCGTGTCCGCGACGCGTTCGAGTCGGGTCATACTCCGTTCGTGTCGCCGCGATCACTTCAAGATATCTCCGCGCGAAGCGGTATCGAACGCGGAAACGGCCGGCGAGAAACGGTCCGGAGACAGAGGGTTACGAGTAGTTGTGCTCGAGTTCGATGACGTTCGCGGTGCCGAGGACGGCGTCCGGAAGCTCCTCGTAGAACCGCTCCTCGCTGATCCGGTGGACCGGACAGGCGACGCTGATGGCGCCGATGCTCCGTTCTTCCCCGTTCGTAATGGGCGCGGAGACACAGCAGAGGCCGGCGAGGCGCTCCTCGTTGTCGACCGCATACTTCTGCTCTCGGATCTGGTCGAGTTCGTTGAACAGCTGGTCGCGGTCCGTGATCGTCTGCTCGGTCATCTTGGGCATCCCGTGCTTGTCGAGGATCTCGGTGACTTCGTCGCGGGGTCGGAAGGCGAGGATCGACTTGCCCAGTCCGGTGCAGTGCAGCCTGACCTGCTTGCCCTCGTGCGTATCGAGCTCCACAGCGTTTTGGCCCTGCGCCTGGTAGAGGTAGATTCCCATCCCGTTTTTCTCGACGAGGAGGTTCGCCAACTCGCCGGTTTCGTTGGCGAGTTTGTCGATCTCGGACCGGGCGGTCTCGTAGATCTGGGTCCGGTCTCGAGCGTACGCGCCGAGGCCGAGAAACGAGAGGCCGATCTGGTACTCGTCGCCCTCCTTGACGAGGTACTCCCTGTTCACGAGCGTGTTCAGGTGGTTGTGAACCGCGCTTTTGCCGATATCGACCTGCTCGGCGATCTCGGAGACGCCCGCGCCGTCGAGTTCCTGGATGATCTCCACGATCTCCATCGCCCTGTCGACCGTTCGGACCGGGTGTTTCGGTTCTGCCATGGTTTCCCTATGCACCGAACCAATATAATTTTTGTTCTGGTTGAGACGCGCCGCTTTCTCAAGGGTTCGCCGAAGCTTCTCTATCAGTGAACGGCAGTGGTCGGTATCGCTGCCGTAGGGACAGACAGTACACCGTTCTCCAGAAGTGCCCAGTTTGCTGGATATAGAGAACAGTTTTCAACTATACGGAACGTCGTATCGCCGAGGCAAATAGCGTTGTATTACAGTAGTACTATTGTAAATAGCCCCGCTATTCCGGTATTCGAACCGCTGTGTGACAAAGAGACACTGCGTTATTCGCCGCTGTAGCGGCCCACCGGTTCGAACTGGGCCTTGGTAACTGTTACTACGACGTATCCAGTTTTAGAGATGGTCGTTCGAATATACAGAATGGCATTGGGCTATACGGAACGTTACAGTCGCATGACCGGTAGTTTCGGCCCGACGGCAGAACGAGCGTGCCCACAGCACCACACCCACTGGTTCGCTGCGCCGTGCGGGCCCAGCGTGAGCGAACGGACGGGCTCGACGGCGAATACCGCGATCCACGTCTCGTCGCCGATCGGCGCTCGTGTACGTGTCCGCGACTCCCTCAAGCGCTCGAGTTCAGACTCTCACGCACAGCGTTTCGCTCTCCGGAGCCGCCCTGTTGTTTCGACAACCTTTATCACCAACTGGCCGACACGAACGGGTGGGAACTACACGCATGGGTCCACGAGATACAGTTAGCGACGGAATTTCGCTCTCCGAGGTCGCGATCGACGACGACTTTTGGTCGCCGCGACGGGAGACAGGGACGTAACGATCAGCCATCAGTACGACCAGCTCGAGGAGTCCGGAACGCTCGAGAACTTCCGGCGCGTCGCCGCCGGGGAGTCCGGCGGGTTTCAGGGGATGTGGTTTCAGGATACGGACGCGTACAAGTGGATCGAGGCCGCCTCGTACGTGCTCTCTCAGCGCGAGGATCCCGAACTGGAGGCGAAGGTCGACGAGGTGATCTCGCTGATCGCCGACGCACAGCAGCCGGACGGCTACCTGAACACGTACTTCTCCCTCGTCGAGCCCGAGAACCGGTGGACGAACCTTCACATGATGCACGAACTCTACTGCGCCGGGCATCTCATCGAGGCCGCGGTCGCCCACTACAGGGCGACGGAAAAGGAAACGCTACTCGAGGTAGCGATCGACGTCGCAGACCTCGTCGACGACGTTTTCGGCGACGAGGTCGAGGGCGTTCCCGGCCACGAGGAGATCGAACTGGCGCTCCTGAAGCTCTACCGGGTCACCGACGAGACGCGGTATCTCGACCTCGCGAAGTACTTCATCGACCTGCGCGGGAAGGAAGACCGCCTGGCCTGGGAGATCGACAACCCGGAGACGCTCGGCGGCGCCGAGTACGACGACGGCGAGGTCATTTCCGCCGCACGGGACGTCTTCACCCACGAAGACGGCTCGTACGACGGGCGCTACGCTCAGGCCCACGAGCCGCTCCGAGAACAGGAGACCGTCGAAGGCCACTCCGTCAGGGCGATGTACCTGTTCGCGGCCGCGACGGACCTCGCCATCGAGACGGGCGAAGACGAGTTGATCGAGTCCCTCGAGCGCCTCTGGACGAACATGACGACGAAGCGGATGTACGTCCCGGCAGGCTCGGTCCCGAGGAGGCCCACGAGGGGTTCACGACTGACTACGACCTCAGAAACGACGCCTACGCCGAGACCTGCGCCGCGATCGGGAGCGTCTACTGGAACCAGCGGCTGTTCGAACTCTCCGGCGAGGCGAAGTACGCGGACCTCATCGAGCGGACGCTGTACAACGGATTCCTCGCCGGCGTCTCGCTCGACGGGACCGAGTTTTTCTACGAGAACCCCTTGGAGAGCGACGGGGACCACCACCGCAAGGGTTGGTTCACCTGCGCGTGCTGTCCGCCGAACGCGGCCCGGCTGCTCGCGTCGCTGGGCGAATACGTCTACAGCCAGCGGGACTCGGCGATCTACGTCAATCAGTACCTCGGCAGTAGCGTCGAAACGACGGTCGACAGCGCGAGCGTCGAACTATCGCAGGACAGCGCCCTCCCGTGATCGGACGAGGTCACCGTCGACATCGACGCCGACGGAGCGTCGGTGCCGCTCCGCCTCCGCATCCCGGATTGGGCCGAGTCGTCGACGGTGACGGTAAACGGCGAGTCTGTCGAGACGCCGTCCGAGGGCTACCTCGAGATCGAACGGGAGTGGGACGACGACCGGATCGAGCTGACCTTCGAGCAGACGGTCACGCGGCTGGAAGTCCATCCCGAGGTGGCTGACGACGCCGGTCGCGTCGCCCTCAAACGCGGGCCGCTCGTCTACTGCCTCGAGGCGGTCGACAACGACCGGCCGCTCCACCAGTACGAGGACCCGGAGCCGACCTCGACGGCGCATCGACCGGATCTGCTCGAGGGCGTCACGGTCATCGAGGGCGAGGCGAGCGTGCCGGACCGGCAGGGCTGGGACGGCGAACTGTACCGGCCGGCCGACGAGACGGCTCGAGAACGGACCGAGTTCACGGCGGTCCCCTACTACGCGTGGGACAACCGCGACCCGGGAGCGATGCGAGTCTGGCTCCGGTCGTAGCGGCCGTCGACCCGGCCTCGGCTCGCCTCAGTTGTTCTGCGTGATGCGCTCGACGAACGTTTCCGGGAGCTCGTTGATCTCGCCCGCCTGAACCTTCCAGAGGTTCGCGTAGAGCCCGTCCCGCTCGAGCAACGCGCCGTGGCTCCCTCGCTCGACGATCTCCCCGTCGTCGAGGACGAGGATGGTGTCGGCGTCGCGGACCGTCGACAGTCGGTGGGCGATGACGAACGTCGTCCTGTCGGCGGTGATCTCCTCGATCGATCGCTGGATGAGCATCTCCGTCTCGGTGTCGACGTCGCTGGTCGCCTCGTCCAGGACGAGGATCTCCGGATTCGAGAGGATGATACGCGCGAGTGCGATCCGCTGGCGCTGGCCGCCCGAGAGCTTGACGCCTTCCTCGCCGACCTGCGTGTCGTAGCCGTCCGGAAGCTCCTCGATGAAGGCGTGGGCCTGTGCGGACTCGGCGGCCGCGACGACCTCCTCGTCGGTCGCGTCGAAGGTTCCGTACGCGATGTTCTCCCTGACGGTGCCGCCGAAGAGGTAGTTGTTCTGACTGACGTAGCCGATCGTCTCCCGGAGACTCGCCAGCGTCACATCGCGGACGTCGTTACCGTCGATCCTGACCGCCCCTTCGTCGGTCTCGTACATCCGCATGAGGAGGCGGACGACAGTTGACTTACCCGCGCCGGTCGGCCCGACGAACGCGACCGTCTCACCCGGGTCGACATCGAACGAGATGTCCTCGAGGACGTACTCCTCGTCGGGGTCGTAGGCGAAGCTCACGTCGTCGTACTCGACGCGGCCGTCGACGTCGGTCAGCTCCGTCGCGTCCTCGCGGTCCTCGATGGCGACGGGCATGTCCATGAGACCGACGACGCGTTTGCCGGACGCGCGGGCGTTCTCGTACTGCTCGATGATGAGTGCGATCTGCTTGAGCGGACCGGTAAACCGCTGGCTCATAAAGAGGAAGGTGACGAGCGAGCCGACGGTGAGCGTCCCGCTGAACAGCGGCGGCGGCCCGATGACGACCCAGTAGCCGCCGATGATGAACGTCGCCGCGAACGACGCGTTCGTGATGAAGTTACTCCCCGGATGGTACAGCGTGTTGAGCTTGATCCGCTGCCAGTTCGTATCGAAGTAACGGTAGGAGACGTCCGTGACGCGGTCGGACTCGTAGGACTCCGTCGTCATCGTCTTGATGAGGTGGATCCCGCCGAGGTTGTTCTCGAGGCGGGTGTTCATGCCGCCGACGCTCGATCGAATCCGGTCGTAGACCGGCTCGACCCGGCGCATGAACCACAGCGTGAACGCGGTGAGCAAGGGGACCGCCCCCAGCGTCACGATCGCGAGCTGCCAGTTCAGGTAGACGAGTATCCCGGTGATTCCCAGGAGGACCGTCCCGATCCGGACCGCCCGGGTGAGCGCGTCGTCGAAGAACTGCTCGAAGTTGGAGATGTCGTTGTTCAGGATGCTCATGAGTTCGCCCTTCTCGTGACCGTCGAAGAAGCGGACGTCCAGCTGTTGCATCTTGTCGTAGGTGGACGTGCGAACGACGTGCATCAGGTGGTGGGAGAAGTAGTCAACCGAGAGCATCCGCACCGTCGCCAGCAGCGCCGTGAGTACGTAACACCCGAAGATAAGCGCAAACGAGAACCAGAGCTGTCCCTCCGTCGTCGACGGAACGATTCCGTCCGGCACGAGCGGAAGATCGTACCCCGTCGTCTGGTTGAACACGGCGTCGATGGCGACGCCGAGAACGAACGGCGGGACCAACGACGCGGTCCGCTCGAACAAGCCGGCGAGGAGTCCGATCGAGAACCAGTGACGCCGCTCCCGGCTAAAGCGGACGAAGAGACGGACCAACGGCCATTCGACTGCATCACGATACCCCTCCAATCGGTGTTCTCTGTTGGACACTGTCTCGGTGATTCTCGAACCCGATCCGTCAAATAGTTTGGTACTCCGTGACGAGTTCAATCGGCCGAAAGAGCGGATCGTTTGGCGCTTCGTCGCAGCGACTCTCGTTCGTCCCTCGGCGTACCGGGCGATAACGCGGTCGCGACCGGCCGCCGAATACCGCAATTGCAGTCTTCAACCGCCGGTCGGTATCCCCGCACTGCGGGTTTTGCCGGGTTTAGCGTGACATAAACCGGGGAACTTATAACACTTTAACGGAAAGGGAAGTGTGGATGGCTAACGCACGGATCACAGTTCATACTGCAGCGGATATCGACCGCATCGAACCCGAGGTCCACGGTCACTTCTCCGAACACCTCGGACGATGTGTTTACGAGGGTCTCTGGACCAGCGACAGCGCCGACGAGGACGGGTACCGGGAGGACGTCGTCGAACTCCTCGCCGACCTCGAGATTCCAGTTCTTCGCTGGCCCGGCGGCTGTTTCGCCGACGACTACCACTGGGAAGACGGCGTCGGTCCCCAGGAGGAGCGACCGCGTCGCCGGAACCTCTTCTGGGCGCAGGGCCCCGAGGACCTCCCCGAGGAGTCAAACGCCTTCGGAACCGACGAGTTCCTGGAACTCTGCGAGCGAATCGACACGGAGCCGTACCTCGCGGCCAACGTCGGTTCGGGAACCCCGCAGGAGGCCGCCAACTGGGTCGAGTACTGCAACTACGACGGCGACACCGAACTCGCCGACCGGCGACGCGAGAACGGTCACGAGGAGCCCTACGGCGTCAAGTACTGGGGTCTCGGCAACGAGAACTGGGGCTGTGGCGGCCAGATGTCGCCCGAGCAGTACGCCCGCGAGTACCGCCGGTACGCCACCTACGTCGGTACCCAGTCGAACCTGATGTTCGACCACGACATCGAACTCATCGCTTGTGGCTACGAGGGCCACGAGTGGAACCGACGCTTCCTCGAGGAGATCAACCAGTCCCGATGGGGCGTGGAGTTCCCGCTCGACCACATCACGCTGCACCACTACTACGGCCGCGGGATGAACGTCGACGAGGCCGACGAGGACCAGTACGACCGCATGCTCGTCGAGGCCCTCGAGATGGAACGGCACATCGAGCGGATGGCCGGCGCGATCAACGCCGTCGCGACGACCCGCGACATCGGCGTCATCATCGACGAGTGGGGGACCTGGCATCCCGAGGCGACGGCCGACAACGGGCTCGAGCAGCCGGGGACCGTCCTCGACGCGCTCTCCGCAGCGGCCGTTCTGGACGTCTTCAACCACCACAGCGACGTCCTGACGATGACGAACATCGCACAGACGGTCAACGTCCTGCAGTGTCTCATCGAGACCGACGAGGACGAGGCCTGGGCGCGTCCCACCTACCGCGTCTTCGACCTGTACGCGCCGCACAAGGGGAGCGAGGCCGTGCAGACGTCGGTCGACACGCCGGCGCGCGAACTCGCCGACGACGACGAGGAGCGCGAACTGCCGCTCGTCGGCGCGTCCGCGTCGGTCGACGACGACGAAACCTACGTGACCGTCACGAACCTCGACTGCCGCGAGGAGAAGACGATCGAGGTCACCCTCGAGGGCGTGGACCTCGACTCGGCGACCGTCGAGGCCGAGTTGCTGTTCGCGGACCACGACGCCGACGCCGAGGTCGACGCCGACAACGCCGAGGAGTTCACCGCCGAGGAACTCGACGTGTCGGTCGACAGCGGCGCGCTGATCGCCGAGCTGCCGGCGTCGACGGTCGCTGGAATCTCGATCCAGTAACCCGACGCTCCGCGCTCGAGGTTTCGAACGATTCGAACGATTTCGAAGGGACTCGAGGAGTTCTGAACGGTAGTATCTCTTTTCGACGAAAAAGCGGAATCTGCAGGAGATCAGTTCATCTTGATCGTCACGGTGCCGTCGAAGTTGAGCAGGATGCGCTGGGCGAAGTCGCCGAACAGCGCTTTCCCGGTCGGCGACCGGCGCCGGCCGACGACGAAGAGGTGGTCGCTGCCGAGGTCCTCCGCGGTGGCGATGACTTCGTCGGCGCGCTCGCTCTCCTCGACGACGATGCCGTCGGTGGCGTACTCGAGCGACTCGTCGAACGAGTCGAACACCTCCTCGGCGATCTGTTGGGCGAACTGCTCCGCAGTGGAACTCGAGTCCGGCTCGCTGTACGACGTCCCCTCCATCTGCTCGATCACTTCCAGGTTGTCCGCCGTCTCGTTGACCTGATCCGGCGTGATCCACGCGAGCACGGTCAACTTCGCGCCCGTGTCGTGAGCGAGCTGGCCGGCTTCCGCGAGCAGTTCTCGGTGGGCGTCCGTATCGTCGATGACGACGAGTGCGTGATCCATGCCCCCGTCTTGAGTAGTCATCAAAATAAGTGTACTGCCCGTGTCTTTCGTTATCTGTTGACAGTGTGTCCGACCGTGCTGTCTATCCGGCTCAAAACCGCAGTCGGGAGCGATCGAGAACCTATTTCGAATCCCCGCCGGCGTGTAGACCCGTTCGGTCCCGCTATCGACACCCGTACGCTCCTCGAAGAGAACGGGTGACTCTCGATTGCGATGGCGCGAAACGAACGACCGCCGTCGCGTCTCAGTCGTCGCCGGCCGCGACATCGGGCCGATACGCTTCGCTGATGGATTTCCACTTATCGGTCCGGAACCGCCAGTAGTTGATCGCGGCGGGAATCGTCGTCTCCGCGGTGAACGCGAGGTACAGTCCCCAGTATCCGAGCGCGGTCGTCGCGCCGAGGTACGCGAGCGGAATCGAACCGAGGAACATCCCCAGGAATTGGCTGGCAAACGGGATCCGCGTGTCGCCGCTCGCATCGAGGGGCCCGGCAGCGGCGCCGGAGACGCCCTGGAAGACGACCGCGGCACAGGCGGCGTAGATGAGGTCGACTGCGATCGGTATCTCCGGACTCGTCGAGTCGCTTGCGAACAGCACGACGATCTGCTCGGCGAACAGCGCGATGAGGATCGCGGAGAGGGCGTACGTCGCCACCGCGAAGCGGATGATGTCGCGTCCGTACGCTTCGGCAGTCGCCTCGTCGTTGCGTCCGAGGGCCTGCCCTACCAAGCTGGAGGACGCGAGTCCGAACCCCCAGCCGGGCGCGTTCATGATGCCCCAGATGCGGCGAGCGATGACGAACGCGGCGACGGTGTTCTCCCCGAAGATATCGAGGATGGAGAGCATCGGGAACTCGGCGACGGTCCAGACGAGGTTCCGGGCGCCGATCGGGAGTCCGATCCGGATCAGATCGCGGATCGTCCCGGGGTCGAGATACGTTCCCAGCGGATCCACCTGGACGGGAAACTCGCCGATCCCGGGGAAGCGACCGCGGCTGATCCCGATCGCGAACGTCGCCGTCACGACGACGTTCGAGAGGACCGTCCCGAGCGCCGCGCCAGCGACGCCCCAGCCGAATCCGAAGATGAACACGGCGTTCAGGCCGATGTTGGCGAGGGCCCCGCCGGCCCGAACCTGCATCGCGATGTAGGAGTTGTCGGCGCCGACGAGCGTCCGGCTTCCGACGAGGTTTAGTCCCGCGAAGGGGATGCCGAACCCGACGACTTGCAGGTACGTCGCTCCGTACTCGATCGCCCGCTCGTTGCTGCTCAGCACCGAGATGAGTTCGTGCGGAACGAACCAGAACGCGACCGTGACCGGGACGCTCAACACGACGATGAGCAGCGTGCTCGAGCGGACGGCGAGTCCCAGTTCCTCGGTGGCGTCCGCCCCGTACCGCTGGGAGACGAGCGCGATAGCGCCGCCGGCGACGCCGCCCCCGATCGCGAAGGCGAGTCCCCAGAACGGTCCGGCGAAGCCGACGCCGGCGACGGCGGCGGTGCCGACCGCCACGCCGACCATCGCCACGTCGACGGCGTTTTTCGACATCCGAGCGATCCCGGTAACGATCCGCGGCCACGCGAGGATGGTCGTCTGGACGGCGCGGTCGCGGTCGATGAGACCGGCCCGCGCGAGCGCGAGACCGATGTAGAGGATCACCAGACGGAGCGGATTCGGAAACCGAGTCACGGGCGTTATCGACCTATAAGCGAATGCGGTCAAAGGTGTTTTGTTCTGCGATGTACCGGAGACGGAGAAGCGATCGATACGATCGCCCGATCTAGCCGGTTTGCTCATCGCCGCGGCGGATCGGCATACTCGACAGTAGCGAACTAGCGGTCGGTGGTCCCGGAACACGCCTGCGCCTCGAGCGGTCCCCGGATGAGACTTCCGTTAGATAGACTTCGCCGGGGAGTCGTTCGAACCCGAAACTGACGCGGGTGATCGTCGGTCGCTCTCGATTGATCGCCGTTCTAGCTGAGAAGAGAATGCGAGTGTTCGTACACAGAACGAGTCTCCTGTTCTCGACGGGGACCGTCGAGTGAGGCCGGGCGGTATCGTTTGTCACAACGTCTCTTGAGAGAGTTGTCGAAGGCGACGGGACGAAGCGGACGTTGCCGCTCGAGACGGCTACACCGATACCACGTCGGTCCCGTCAGGACGAGGGATCGGCCGGACTAGCGATACGGTGAATTCCACTCTGGTTCTATACTACTTCTATGTAGATATACAGAACAATAAACAGATAGAGTGAGAGGGGATTTCTATTAGTGCCATCTGTTCGAGACCCCTAATTAGCGCGTAGAAGCGGTAGGGATTCGGTGTAGGGGCTAAAACCGGCAGCGGGACTGCGTCGTTTTGCTATCCGTCCGCAACACGCGGAAAATTAGTTTTTCGTGTTTTATCACACAATAGGAAACGATCGATTTCCAACGGCGGTTGAAATACCAATTCGTCAATGGTACAACGTCTCCATAATGTTTTTTATCCCGTAATATGAATGAGTTCCTATGCCATCACATGGCAAGGGAAAATTGGGTAAGTCGAACCGGCAATCGATCTCGCGCAGACATCTCCTTCGCGGCGCAGCAATGGGAGGCGCGATGGCGATGGCCGGTTGTCTCGGGGGTGTCGAAGGAGATGGTGAAACGTTCGTCGAACCGATAACGGTGGATCCGACGAACTATCAGTTCAACCATCTCAATCTGCAGCATCCGTTCTCGCATGCGATGCAGAGCGACCAGCTGCAACGGTACTTCATCAACGACGGAACGTTCGAGTCGTACGCAGTGAACATCGAGGAGTTCGAGGGTGATACCGCAGTTCTGAAGGTTCGAGACGATCTCACGTGGCACAACGGCGATCCAGGCGACCCGGTCAACGCCGACGACCTCTACACGAAACTCGTCACCGACGCGATCATCGGGGACACGATGTCGACGCTCTGGACGGACATCCAGCGGGACGGCGACAAGTCCGTCGAACTCACCCTCGACGGAACGATCAACAAGAACCTGTTCCGAGACGGCCTGAACTACTACTGGCTCGAGACGCCGTTCCGACTGTACAAGGACTACGTCGAGCGGTGGGAGGACGCGACGACCGACGACGAGATCGCCGACATTCGGAACGATCTCCGTAACGACTCGTTCGACGAGGAGAAGGTGAAGGGGAACGGTCCCTTCCAGTTCGAGGAACGGGACAACCGTCACCTCAAGATGAGCCTGTACGAACACCACCCCGACGCGGACAACATCAATTGGAAGAACTGGGAGCTCCGCAAGGTTTCGACCGACACCGCGAGCGTGCTTCTCGGCGGCGAGGTCGACGGGATTCGGAACTACTCCGCACCGGAAACGGTCTTCGAACAGGCGCCCGACGACCTCCTGAACGCGCAGTTGCCCGCGCTGTGGGGACACTCGCTGCCCTTCAACCACGAGGACGACGACTTCAGTAACATCCGGGTTCGACAGGCCGTCAGCGAGTTCATCGACAGGCAGGCCTGTGCGGACAACTACGGTCGGCTCGGACAGCCGGTCGAGGCGCCGAGCGGCCTCGTCGGGAACATCGACGGCCAGAACGAACCGAGCAACCGGTGGGAGAACAAAGTTTCCGATGAGATGGCCGAACAGCTCTACCGGTACGACGATCCGGAGCGCGGTCGGGAACTGCTCCGCGGGGAAGGGTACCAGAAGGACGACGACACTTGGTACCGTCCCAACGGCGATCCGTTCGAGATGACGATCAAGGTCCCCGCGGGACTCACCGACTGGCATCCGGTCTACCAGACGATCGTCGATAACCTCGAGAACGAGGGTATCGGCGCCGAACTGCAGCGGATCGAGGAATCGACGTACTGGGCCGACCACTACACAGCAGGCAACTACAAGGTGGCGTCGACGGGGTGGACGCTCCAGCGATCCAGTCCGTACTACGTCTTCGACATGTACTACAACATCGACACGGAGTTCATGAACCTCGATCCCGAGAACCTCGAGGCCCCACCGATGGGCGAACCCGACGGCGAACTCCAGTCGGTCGACCCGCGCGGACTGATGGAGGAGTTACTTGTCGCACAAGACGAGGAGGAAGCGACCGCAATCACCGACGAACTCGCGTGGATCACGAACCAGACGGTTCCCATGCTCCAGCTCAACGAGATCAATGACCCGGTCTGGTTCTACACGGACGACTGGGAGGTTCCGGACCCGGACTCTGAGAAGTACCAGTCGAAGTGGCCTCTCTGGTGGTTCCCGCGGAACGGTGATATGCAGGCCAAGTAACTGATCAGTCACCGGTTTTAACCAGTTGGTCAGCTAAAACGGAATTATTATAAGGTAACACTCGCCACATATACGTAAATTAATGTACATACTCAAGCGGCTTGGACAAGCATTCGTTACGTTCGTCGCGGTAATCACGGTGACGTTTGGACTAATACGGGCAATGCCGGGCGGACCGGCGGACTACATCAGAGCACGCGTCATGCGGAATCGAGGCTCGGAGGGCGTGAGTATGTCCGAAATCAACTCGCTGACCGAGGCGTACACGAACTTCGATCCCTCGACTCCGGTGTACGTTCAGTACTTCGATTACGTTACGAACATCCTCCAGGGGAATCTGGGGCAATCAGTGTCGTTCGCCGGCCAGAGCGTCAACTCGCTCATCATCAAGGCCGCCCCGTGGACGATCTTCCTGCTCACGATAGCGATCCTGCTCACGTTCGCGGTCGGTATCGTGCTCGGCGCGGTCATGGCGTACCGAGAGGGCAGTCGGTTCGATACCGGGTCGACGGTCCTCTCGATGTTCGTCAACTCTGTCCCCTACTACGTCGCGGCGCTGCTTCTGGTGTACGTCTTCTCCATCCAGCTGAGTATCTTCCCGCAGTCGGGGAACTACGCCGTCGGGTTAGAGCCGGGGCTGACACCCATCTTTATCGCCGACGTATTCTACCACGCGGCGCTTCCGGTCGCGTCCCTCGTCCTCACTGGATTCGGCGGGGTCGCGATCACGATGCGAGGAAACTCGATCCAAGAGATCGGGGAGGACTACATCCGGGTGGCACACCTCCGTGGCGTCCCCGGACGCCGAATCGCGGTCCGGTACGTCGGTCGGAACGCGCTGCTACCGATGTACACCAACCTGATGATCTCCGTCGGATTCATGTTCGGTGGATCGGTCATCCTGGAACAGATCTTCGCCTACCCCGGTCTCGGAAACTACCTCCTGCAGGGGATCCACGCCCGCGATTACCCGCTCATGATGGGGATCTTCATCGTCATCACCGCCGCCGTTCTGATCTGTATCCTGATCGCGGATCTCACCTACGGGCTGATCGATCCGCGAGTCAGCGCGGGAGAAGGCAAGGAGGCCTACTGAGAGGTGACATTCGATGGCTGAAACCAATTCAACGTTCGACGCGACCGACGACCGCGACAGCACGAGTGACGGATCAGCGGCGACCCGTTCGGAACTATACAAGGAATGGCTCGACGTAGCCGTCCTCGCCCCGCTACGGATCGCCTGGAACGACTGGCGAACGAAGACCGGCTCGCTCATCATCCTGTTTTACGTGCTGATGGGGACGGTCGGTCCCTACCTCGTTCCCGCACCGACGCAGGGACAGGGACCGCAACTGGCGGGTCCCTTCCAGAGCATGTCGTATCCGCTCGGAACGAACAAAATTGGTGCGAGTCTCCTCTCGGAGATCGTCTACTCGACACCGCCGGTGCTGAAGATGATTCTGGCCGGCGCGGTGTTCTCGACGGTCGTGGCGACGATCGTCGGAACCGTCTCGGGCTACAAAGGAGGGATCATCGATAGCGTGCTCACCACCCTCTCGGACATCGCCATGACCATTCCCGGCTTGCCCCTGATCATCCTCCTGATCGCCGTCTTCGAACCGGAGAGTCCGTATCTGATCGGCATCTTCCTCGTGATCAACTCGTGGGCCGGACTCGCGCGGTCGATCCGGTCGCAGGTGCTCTCGATCAGGGACCACTCCTACGTCGAGGTCTCCCGAATCATGGGTGCGTCCACGCCGAAAATCATCGTGGACGACGTCCTGCCGAACATCATGCCCTACGTGCTGATCAACTTCGTCAACTCCGCGCGCGGGGTCATCTTCGGTTCAGTCGCGCTGTTCTACCTCGGGTTCCTCAGCGGCTTCTCGAATAACTGGGGGATCACGCTCAACGAGGCCTTTACCAACGCGGCGATCTACTCGCTAGATGGCATTTACTGGCTAGTCTTCCCGATGATAGCGATCGTCGGCCTCTCGTTCGGGTTGGTGCTGTTCGCACAGGGAACCGAGAAACTGTTCAATCCGCGTATCCGGGCGCGCCACGCGGAGGCGGTCGATGACACTGCGCCCTACGAGGAATAACAATGCAGCGAAAACGCACGAAAACCGTCGACGATCCGATCTTCGAGGTGCGAGACACAACTGTCTCGTTCGACATGGAACGGGGGGAATCGAAAGTACTGAACGAAGTGAATATCGACGTCGACCGGGGTGAAGTCCTCGGCGTCGTCGGGGAAAGCGGGAGCGGGAAATCGATGTTCGCCTCCGCGCTGCTCGACGCCGTCGTCGATCCCGGTGTCCTCACCGGCGACATCACCTTCCACCCCGAATCGGGGGAGGCCATCGATCTCCTCAACCTCTCTCAGGAGCAGGTCAAGCAGGTTCGGTGGGAGGAGATCTCGATGGTATTCCAGGGCGCGATGAGTTCGTTCAACCCGACGATGTCGATCGGAGACCACTTCCGGGAAACCCTGGCCGTCCACGACTACGACGTCGAAGAGGGGATGGAACGCGCCGAAGAACTCCTCGCGGATCTCTACCTCGAGTCCGAACAGGTGTTAGACTCCTACCCGCACGAACTGTCGGGCGGAATGAGCCAGCGCGCGCTCATCGCGCTCTCACTGGTGCTCGAGCCGGAGGTGCTGGTGATGGACGAGCCGACGGCCGCGCTGGACCTGCTGATGCAGCGCAGCATCATCCGGCTGATCAGACAGATCGCAGACGAGCGCGACCTGACGATCGTCTTCATCACCCACGACCTGCCGCTGGTCGCGAACCTCGCCGACCGGATCGCAGTCCTCTATGCCTTCGAATTCGTCGAAGTCGGCCCCGCATACGAGGTGCTAACGGAAGCGAAACACCCCTACACGCGAGCGTTGCTCAACTCGACGCCGAACCTGGAGACGCCCCGCGAGCAGATGCGACCGATCGAGGGCGCGGCGCCGGATCCGGTGTCGGTACCGAACGGGTGTTCGTACCATCCGCGCTGTCCGCTGGCCGACGCGACTTGCGAGCGCGACGATCCGCCCCTCGAGTCGGACACTCCGGAGGACGGGCACGTCGCGGCGTGTCATTACGTCGAGAAGGTCCCCGAGACGGTTCCGCTGACCCTTCAGGAGGTGAAGGTCAATGAGTGAGGATCACGTCGTCTCGCTACAGGACGTGGAAGTACACTTCGAATCCGAGCAATCGCTCCTCTCCCAGCTCAGGGGCGAGACCGAGATCGTCAAAGCCGTCGACGGCATCTCGCTGGACATTCCCGAGAACGACGTCGTCGCGCTGGTCGGCGAAAGCGGTTGCGGGAAGTCGACCCTCGGAAAGACCGCCATCGGCGTCCAGCGGCCGACCAGCGGCTCGGTGACCTACAGAGGGCAGGATATCTGGAAGGCCAAGGACAAGGACGGAAACGTCGAGATTCCGCACGACGAGATCCGTCAGTCCCTCCAGATCATCCCGCAGGATCCAGGCGCGTCCCTCAATCCGAACAAGACGGTGCAACACTCCCTCGCGGCCCCGCTCAAACTTCGGCATCCGGAGATGGACTCGTTCGAACGGCGGGAGCGAATCAACGAAATGATCTCGCGGGTCGGCATGTCCCCGCCGGAAGACTACGCCAAGCGGTTCCCACACCAGCTTTCGGGCGGCGAGAAGCAACGCGTCGCGCTGATCCGCGCGCTGTTGATGAACCCCGACCTCATCCTCGCCGACGAGGCGGTGAGCGCGCTGGACGTCTCCCTCCGGATCGACATGATGGACCTCATGCTCGAGTTACAGGAGGAGTTCAACACGTCCTTCCTGTTCATCAGCCACAACCTCTCGAACGCCAGCTACGTCGCCGGGAAATCCGACGGCCGTATCGGTATCATGTACCTCGGCGAACTCGTCGAACTCGGCCCCATCGACGAGGTGCTGGAGAACCCGAAACACCCCTACACCAAGGCGCTGGTGTGGGCGACGCCGAACCTCGACCCGGACATCGACGACGAGACCGAATCGCCCCTCCGGAAGATCGACGTTCCGGACCCCCGAAACCCGCCGTCGGGCTGTCGGTTCCACACGCGGTGTCCCAAGGCGCGTGAGGCCTGCAAAGGGAACACACCCGAAGCGGTGGCGGTCGACGGCGACGAGGACCACACGGTAACCTGCTTCCGTGAGATCGACGACCACGAGTACTGGGACAGCCCGAAACTCGAGGACGAGCCGTCCGGAACTGAGTCCGAACCGACCGCACTCGAGGACGAGCCGGTTCAGTAGCGGGCCGCTCATTCTCCCCCGTTCCAGTACTTCTATTACGGCGTCGCCGAAATAGGGAGCCAATGGATACGAGCGAAGCCGTCTTCCGGGCGCTCCTCTCGATCACCCTGACGCTTGCGGTCATTCTGCTCGCGTTGTTCCCGTTTCAGGAGCCCGGATCGGAGGGTCGCGTGATATCGATCATGGCGCTGAGCGTACAGGGAGTCATGATCCTCATCGCCGGGGCAGGGCTCTACTTCGGCTGGAAGCCGTTCGGGTTTCTCGACGAAACCTAGTTCGTGGCGACGCCGACGTGCCGTCAGTCCTGATCGCGGTCGCGGTCTCCGGTCAGCCGAACCACCGAGTACGCCGGGAGCGATACCGTGACGGTCCCGTCCTCGACCGCCGCTCTGTCGGTGGTCGGCGCGATTTTCTCGGGCTCCTCGAGCGTGTTCGTGTCGTACATCGTCTCCGCCGAGAGTCGATCGACCGTCACCTCGTCGAGCGATTCCAGCGGGCCGCCCGAGACGGTAACCTCGATGGCGTCTGCCCCCGCATCACAGTGGACGAGCACGACCGCGAGATCGTGCTCGTCGGCGTCGGTCACCGCCATCGCGTCGATCGCGGGTTCGTCGGTCACGGGCTCGAGTTCGCCGAACCACCGGCTCGTCTCCGTCCCCCACGCGGTTTCGGTCAAGAAGGTGTGAGACGTGACGTCGACGCCGATCGGAGTGCCGCCGACGAGTCCGGACTCGAGTTGCTGGCCGTAGTAGCAGGGATCGGCCCACACTCGCCCCTGGGACTTCCGGAGGCCGCCGCCGTGGTTCCCGACGCCGGAGTGAGTCACCATGTCGACGGTTCCGCTCCGGATGCACTCGTGGATGATCGTGGCGTCGAAGACGGCCTCGGTGACGCTCTTGTTCGTCGGGAGCGTCTCTCGACTCAACCGCTGGTCCGCGCTCTCCCCGCTCGCCGTCGCACCTTCGTCCGCCTCGTCGTCCTCGCGCTCGTCGAAGCGGGTGAACAGCTGCAGTTCCGTGATCGCCTGTCGGACGTCCTCGAGTCCGGCGTCCCGGCAGGCGGCGGCGACCGCCTCGTACTCCTCGCGGAGTTGGCTCGCGAAGCCCGAGTGCGCGTTGAACAGTTCGACCGGGTCGGTCTCCGGATCGGCGTGGCACTCGAGGAGGACGTGGTCGGTGAGCCAGTCGGTCGGCTCGAGTTCCTCGTAGAGCGGCTCGTTCCAGTCGGTGTGGCGGTTCCCACAGGCCATCACCTCGATCGAGTCGTCGACGGCCTCCATCGCCGCCTTGAATCGGCGAAAGCGATCGGCGTTGCCCGTCGGCGTCGTCCAGCCGATCTGCCACGAGCCGTAGAGTTCGTTGCCGATCTCCCAGTAGGTCACGTCGTACGGTTCGGGATGGCCGTGTTCGGCCCGCAGCGCGCCCATCTCGGTGTCGGTCGAACCGTTGCAGTACTCCACCCACCGAGCCGCCTCCTCGGGCGTTCCGCTGCCGGCGTTGACGCAGATCATCGGCTCGCAGCCGACCGCCGCACAGAGCGCGACGAACTCGTCGGTGCCGAAGAGGTTCGTCTCGAGGGCGTCCCACGCCGGATTCGGCTCGGTCGGCCGCTCCTCGATCGGGCCGACGCCGTCCCGCCAGTGGTAGCCCGAGACGAAGTTGCCGCCGGGCCACCGGAGCACGGAGAGGTTCAGGTCGGCGAGCAGGTCGACGATTTCGGGGTCGGCCGTGGCGACGTGATCGTCGGGGTAACAGCAGACCCGGTCGACGACGACGTTCGCCGCCGTCCGCGTTGTCACGCTGAATCCGAACAGTCGCTCCGACTCCTCGAGCTCGCCCTGCGGCAGCTCCAGCGAGAAGTCAACGGTTCGGTCGTCGGTTCGAGTGGGCACGCTGGTTTCCGCGAGGACAGACCCGAGCGTTCCGTCGTCGGGATCGACGTCGTGGACCGCGAGCCGGACCGGCGTCTCCGCGGCGGCGCGAAGCGTTACCTGCCCCTCGAAGGCGTTCGTGCGGTGGATCGGCAGGTGACACCACTGGGCGAGTCCGGCGTAGTCGTCCGTCGATCCGATCTCGAACCGCTGTGCGCGGTCGTCGGCCGTTCCGACGTCGGGGCTCGTCCGGACCGCGTCCGGATTCCCGTACGGAAACCACCACAGCGCCGTCCCGTCGCGATAGGCCGTTCGGAGCCGTTCCGCGTCCGGAATCCCGTGCGTCTCGGCGTACGTGTCGATCCGATCGTCGATCTCGTCGGGATCGAAGGCGGCGCTGTTGCCGCCGTCCGGACCGTACTGCTGGCTCCCGAACTTCCAGGAGCCGAACGTGGGATTGTACAGGGTCTGTGCCTCGAGGACGTTCGTCACGTTCCGGGGCGTGTAGAGGTGTTCGCCGAACTTCGAGTAGAGTTCGGGGTTCACCGTCTCCCCCTGCCGCGAGGGGTCGAGACGAACGGCCGCCCGCGATTCGCAGTCGTCGCTGGTGTGCGTAAAGAGAGCCGTCATGCTCGTCGGTATGATATCGGACCGTACGTGTGATAAACGTGGGGTTGGCTGCCGGGGGACGTGCGGTATCGACGGACCTATTTCGCGGCGCATCATCGTTCCGAGCCCTCCCACCCGTGATCGCGATTCAATCAACCGCGCGTAGGCGCCGCGTTCGGGACCGAGTACGCGACGGAGCGACAGCGATGGCCCCCAGTCCCGCGAAAGTGTTCTGTAATACTAAATTAGATTCTGTTTCCGAGAGTGAATCTACGGAACCGAAGTTAGAGATATATAACTGTATCCAGACAGTACATATACATAACATTAGTTAGGGCAGATAGTACGGGAATGTTCCAATTATAGTAGCATATATCGTGAGGATCCATTATACACTATTCAACTACGTATAGAGAATTTGGTTTAGTTGTACGGAACAATATAGCTGCACGGCTCGAGGAAACCGTCAGTCGAGAACGGCGGAGTCGCTCGATCGAACGGAACGGCGAACCACGCGAGCGCGGTCGGGTTCCGCGCGAGTCGTTCAGAACTCCAGTTCGGAGTCGTAGTCGGCGAACGCCGCGGCCGTCGGCTCGTCCGGATCGACGCGCACGTCGATCAGTTCCGGTCCGTCAGCCCGCGCGAGCGCGGCGTCGACGGCGTCCTCGAGCCCCGAGAGCGTCCGCACCGTCTGGCCCCGACAGCCGAATCCCTCGGCGATCGCGGCGAAATCGGGCGAAGACCACTCGAATCGGTGACCCTCGGCGTACTGGTCGATGGCGGGCGACTTGCTGATGATCCCGTAGTCCTCGTTGTTGAAGAGGATCGTGAGCACGTCCAGATCGTACGCCGCGGCCGTGTGCAGTTCCTGCAGGCACATCATGGCCCCGCCGTCGCCCGTCAGCGCGACGACCGGCCGTTCCGGTCTGGCGAGTTTCGCGCCGATGGCGGCCGGGATCCCGACGCCCATCCCCGCCCAGGAGCCGGACGTGACGTAGGTCTCCGGCTCGTTCGTCGCGAAGGTCTGCTTGGCCCAGAGCCGGAAGCCGCCGATATCCGTCGTCACGACGGTCTCGCGGGGCAACGCCTCGCGGAGGGTCCGAAGCGCACCCGCCGTCGCGATCGGCGCGTCGTCCTCGAGCAGGCCGCGGTCCTCGAGCCGGTCATCGTACTCCGCGCGGACGCGTCGGCCGACGGCCGCCCCGTCCCAGGCGCCGTCGGGTCGCTCTCGGGATCCCAAGCCGTCTCGAAGCCGATCGACCGCGCCGCCGACGTCGTCGACGATCGCCACGTCCGATTCGTAGGCGACGTCGATCCGGCTCGAGTCGAGGGTGACGTGGACGAGCGTCTCGCCCATGGGTAGCGACCAGTCGGCGGTCACCACGCCGTCGAACCGGGCGCCGAGCGCGAGCACGACGTCGGCGGCCTCGAGCGCACGTATCGCTCCCGCCGGGAGGTGACTGCTCGTCACGCCGAGCCAGCGCGGATCGTCTTCCGGGAAGACGCCCTTGCCCTTGTAGGAGGCGACGACGGCGGCGTCGAGCGTTTCGACGAGGGTGCGGATCGATTCCGGATCGCCCGTTCGGCGAGCGCCGACGCCGAGGTAGACGATCGGTCGCTCGGCGTCGGCGAGCAGTCGCCGCGCGGTCTCGTACTCCGCGTCGCCGTCGAACCGGCTCGTCGGCGGATCGATCGTCACCGGCGGCGAGCGGAACTCGGCGTCGAGGAGCGGCTTCGGGACGCCGAGTCGGACCGGACCGCTCGGCGGCGCCAGCGCGGTCTCGATCCCCGAACGGACCGCGCGGTGGAACTCGGTCGGACGCTCGATGGCGTAGTTCTCCTTGACGACGTTGTCGAACGTGTCGGGTTCGATCTCGTGGATCGGTCCCTTCCCGCGGTCCGCGGGATCGGCGTCCGCGGCGATGTGGATCAGCGGAACGCGGTCGTCGAGCGCGTTCTTCAGCCCGTGCATCGCGTTCGTATCGCCGGGGCCGGGGACGGTCAGCGTCGCGGCGACGTCGCCGCCGGCCTCGTAGTGCCCCCACGCGACGTGGGGGATCGCGGTCTCGTGGCGGGCCATCACGTACCGGATGTCGTCGCGCCGGTCGACGGTTCGATCCAGCGGCAGCGTCTGCGTTCCGGGGAGTCCGACGAGGAGGTCGATCCCGGCGTCGACCAGCGCGTCGTAGAGCTGTTCGCTACCGGCCGCGGTCGGCGGGCCGCCCTCGGGGTCTGTCGGCGTCATTGCGTGCGACTACGGCGGTGCAGCGGCATAAATGCCGTCGGTCGTTCACAACCGCAGCGGTGCGCTCGAGCCATCGACGCCGCTACTCGAATCGAATCCGACCGAAGTACTCCGGCGAGTGGTAGTCCGGCTCCGGTTTTGCGATCGGGTTCCACGTCGCCTTCTGTGCGGTCGGGACGCCACTCCGGTAGAAGTTTCCGCGCCACTCTGTCCCCGAAGTCGGCGCGAGGGTCACGCCGGTGAGCGCCTCGAGCGTGTCGAAAGGGATAGCGGCGGCGAGCCACCACTCCTTGTCGTCCGGCTGGGGATCTTTCGTCGGGCCGGGAACGGACGTCTCCACGTCGACGGTCGCGGCGACGTCGCTCGAGACGAGATTGCGGCCGATTCCGCGCGCTTCCCAGTCGCGTTCCTGCCAGGCGAGTTTGAACTGACCACAGCAGTTGGGCTCGAAGTTGAAGTACCGCGAGTCGTCGTCCGGGGTCGGATCGGCGAAGAACTCGACCGAACTGTCTCGGTAGGTCGGGCCGTTGAGTTCGGTCACCGAGGCGGCGATGTCGGTGTCCTCGACTTGATACTGCAGATAGATCGCTCGGTCGTCGTAGAGAGCCCGCCCCGTCGTGAGGGGTTTCGGCCCGCCGTCGTGCCAGGAGAATTTGTCGATGCGGAACGCAGCCGCGTCCGCCCAGGGCGTCCCGGAAACCGTTCCAGCAAGGGGAACGTCGACCGTCGTTCGATTGACCGTGTACTCCTTCATGCACGGTCACCGTTGACCGGTTCGGTGATAAATCCGTGCGATCGCCCCCATAACGGCGCTCGACACACCCCTCCCGAGAGCCCGTCGAACCAGCCAAGTAGACGAAACGAGTACGGAGCGGCCTCGAGACCGCCGTCGGATGAGCATCAACGCACCGGTGGTCGGCGATAACGGGTTCGAGTTCCGCGAGTTCCAACCGTTCATCGCGTCGGTCGAAACGCCATCAGCCCCAGTGGACCGTTCCGGGCCCGTTCGCATCGGTTTCTTCGCTCGATTCGACGTCGTCAGGTAGTTCTCGACGAGTTACCGGGGAGAGTCGTTACGAACCGGGGTCGTGATGGGTTCTCACACCGGGAACAATTACACTCGTACTGTTGTCAAAAGTGGAGGTGGGAATATGCGAGTTGGTGGCAAACGACCCGAATCGAGGTCGAATCGAGCTCTCGTGTGGAATTTCTCGACGGCGATACGCGCGGTAACTGCACGAAGAGGGCCTAATACTGCGGATTCCCGATACGCGAATTCAAGTTGCCGAAGACGCTGTCTCGAATCAGAAGTGGTGACCATCGACGCATCGAACTCGTCGGCTCGAGACGGCAGCTACCGGCCAGTTCTGCGGATACGTCGCCGGAGACGAGGAATAGTGGCTCTCTTCGGCGGCGACCGGTGGGTCGTGCGGCCATCATCGTGTGAGTCCGGATGGAACCGGGCGTGTCAATCGCGACAGAATTTGTTCCCTTCTACGGAACTAACTACTGATGATCGATCCCGAATGCCGTGGGAGCGACTCATACTCGTCCGGTGAACGACTCTGTTAGCTGCGAAATGGAGGCGCTTGGAAATGCGGTACTACCAACCGCTGTTCGCTTCGGGGATCTCGAGTTAGTTGATGAGGGATTCGATGTCGTCCTCGAGTTGGTTGTAGAGCCGTTCGGCCTTCCGCTCCTCTTCAGGCTGGAGCGTGCGGATCGGTTCGCGGACGTTACCGCCGTGGAGGCCGGCGAGTTCGAGCCCTTTCTTGACCGCCGAGACGCTGATCGCGCCGGCGATCGCGTTGTCCTGCCCGGTTTCGTCCCGGAAGTTCTGGAAGGGCAGACAGATGTTCCGGAGTTCGCAGGCGCGCTCCCAGTCGCCCTCGGAGAGCGCGTCGAACAGTTCGAGTCCGATCTCTGGGCGGAAGTTGCTGACGCCCGCGGAGAAGCCCTCGGCGCCCTCCGCCCAGTACGAGACGGCGTAGGGTTCCGCGAGACCGTCGACCCAGACGACGTCGTCGGCGCCGGCCTCGACGGCTGCGCCGAGCTTGACCGGATCCTTCAGCGCGTACTTGATCCCGACGACACCGTCGACGCGGGTGAGGCTGGTGAGATAGTCGACGGACGGATCGAAGCCGCGGACGTAGGGGACGAGCGGCGACTCCGTCACGGACGCAAGGTCGCGATAGTACTCCAGCAGCCCCTGTTCGTGGAGATATGTGTGGTCCGGCGGCATGATCATCATCGCGTCGACGTCGATGCGATCGTACGCCTCAATCAGTTCCATGGCGTTGTGCGTGCTGCCGCCGACGCCTGCGAGGACGCAGGCGTCCGACGGGAGCGCCTCGACGCTTGTCTCGGCGACGTCGACGCGCTCACTCGCCGACAGCGAGTGGTACTCGCTGATGTTCGCGGTCGCCAGAAACGTCCGGATCCCCTCGTCGTACAGCTCCTGTGCGTTTTCCGCGATTTTCTCGTGTTCGATCTCGAGGTCGTCGTCAAACGGCGTCAACAGACCGACAGCAACGCCACGGAGACGGCTCCGTACCTGCTCGGCTGGCAATGACATAGCATTTCGATGTATTGCGAATAATATAAATCCATCGCCTAAAGCCGATCTTTCGCGACTGGTTTCGGTCGAGGACGGCGGAACGAGCCTTCACAGCACCCTCGAAATCGCCAATTGCTCGGCGACGGACGATAGCCGTCAGCCTCTCGGAGCGAGCGCCGGGACGGGCCGTCGGACGCTCGGCAGAAGAATAATGCCGATTCCGCTGGAAGAACGCGTATGGAAACGTTTTCCGGGTACAGACGTGCCGACGGACGGATCGGCGTCCGAAACCGGGTCGCCGTCCTGCCGACGTCGGTCGCGGCGAGTGCGGTCGCCGATCGGATCGCGGCCGACGGCGGACCGCGCGTGACGGCGACGCCCCACCAGATGGGAACCGAGCAGCCGGAGCCGGCTCGCAGACGCACCGAACGAGTGCTCGCCGGAATCGGCCGCAACCCGAACGTCGGCGGCGCGCTCGTGGTCGAACTGGGAACCGAGGCCGCCGGCGCATCGGCGATCGCCGACGAAATCGCGGCGGGCGACACGCCGGTCGAGACGCTGTCGATTCGCGACGCCGGCGGCACGCGCGCGGCCATCGACCGCGGCCGCGAGGCCGTCGACGCGCTCCTCGAGGAGGCAGCGCGCGCTCGCCTCGAGAGCGCGGACGCGAGCGAACTCGTCTTCGGCGTCGAGTGCGGCGGCAGCGACGCCACCAGCGGGATCGCGGCCAACCCCGCGGTGGGAAACGCCTGCGACCGGCTCGTCGAGGCCGGCGGAACGAGCTGCTTCAGCGAGACGCCGGAGTTCATCGGCGCCGAGCACGTCCTCGCGGAGCGCTGCGTCGACGAATCGGTCCGCGAGCGACTCCTGGAGTGCGTCGACAGGCGCGAGTCCGTCGCCGACCTGATGGGCGTCGACCTCAGGGGGACCCAGCCGACGCCGGGCAACCAGGAGGGCGGGCTGACGACCATCGAGGAGAAGAGCCTGGGCGCAATCGCGAAGGGCGGCACGACGCCGATCCGCGACGTCGTCGACTACGCCGATCCGCTTCCAGTCGGCGGCGGACTGGTCGTGATGGACACGCCCGGCTACGACGTCGAGAGCGTCGTCGGCAAGGTCGCCGGCGGCGCGCAGGTGATCGCCTTCACCACCGGCCGCGGCAGCACGACCGGGAACCCGATCGCGCCGGTGATCAAGGTCACCGGCAACCCCCAGACGTCGGATCGAATGGCGACCAACATGGACGTCGACGCCAGCACGGTCCTGGACGGCGAGTCGGTCGAGGCCGTCGGCGAGCGCGTCTACGAGACGCTGCTGTCGGTCGCCGACGGCACCCGAACCGAGGCCGAACGTCGCGGGATGGCCGAGTTCGCGATCAACGAACTCCAGCCGCGGGAGCTGGCGTCGCTGGGTGATCCGACGTGAAGGGCGTCGTGCTCGACGACGCGGCGGTGCTGCTGGCCGACGGCGACACCGTTGCGACGGCAATCACCGACCTCGAGGCCGGCCGCACTATCGAAACCGAGGACTTGCCGGACGATCGAACGGTCCTCGAGGTCGCCGAACCGATCGCGTTCGGCCACAAGCTCGCCGTGACGGCGATCGACGCCGGCGAGCCGATCGCCAAGTACGGAGAGGTCATCGGTAGCGCCACCGAGCGGATCGAGCCGGGCGAGTGGGTGCACACCCACAACTGCGAGAGCAACCGCGGCCGCGGCGATCTGGCGGAGGGATCGGCGTGACTCGAGAGCGCGACGCCGACGCGGAGACGGACTCGGCGACCGGGAACGCCGCGGCGACCGAACCCGGCGCGGGAACCGGATTCGAGGTCTACGATCGGGACCGCGACGGCGTCGGCGTCCGGAACCGCGTACTGGTGGTACCGTCGGTCATCTGCTCGCACACGGTCGCCGACCGGATCGCCGACGCGGTTCCCGGCGCCGTGAGCGCGCCCCACGACCACGGCTGCGGGCAACTGGGCGACGACAGCGAGCGGACCGAGCGGACGCTGGTCGGTGTGGCGGCGAATCCGAACGTCGCCGGCGCGCTCGCCGTCGGACTCGGCTGCGAGACGGTCCAGAGCGACCGCCTCGCCGGATCGATCGCCGACCGGGGGGTTCCGGTCGAGGAGATCGCGATCCAGCGCGAGGGCGGTACCGACGCGTGTCGCGAGGCGGGGATCGGTCGCGCGACGGCCCTCAGGGCGCAGGCCGAGACGGAGCGCGAGCGGGTCGGTCTCGAGGCGGCGACGATCGGCGTCGTCAGCAGCGACTGTCGGCCCTCGTCGCTGGAGTCGGCGGACCCGCTCGTCGGCCGCGTCGTCGAGCGGATCGTCGACGCCGGGGGCCGCGCCCTGGTCGCGGGCAACGAACGGATCCACGCCCATGTCGGCGCCGTTCGGGAGCGGGTCGCCACGGCCGACGCGCGGGAGCGCTTCGACGGCGTAACCGACCGCGCGTACGACTCGCCGGCGGCTGTCACCGCGACGCGAAAGCGCGCCGCGGACGCGACGCCGGAGCGGGTGAGACGGCTCTGGGGCGACCGACCCGTTCGGGACGTCCTCGAGTACGGAGAGCGGGCCGCCCACGAGACCGGCGTCGCACTGGTCGACGCGCCGTCGGCGTTCGACGAGGCGGCCACGGCGCTGGCCGCCGCCGGCGCGCAGGTCGTGATCCACGTCACCGCCGACGGGATCCCCACCGGCCACCCGATCGTTCCGGTGCTCACGGTCACCGGCGATCGCGACACGTATGCGGCGCTGCGCGACGATCTCGACGCGTTCGCCGGCGAAACGACGCCCGGCGAACTGCTGGCGACGCTGCGAGGGGTCCTCGACGGCGAGCCGACGCGTTCGGAGCGCCACGGCGTAACGTCCTTTGCGATCACGCGCGTCGGGCCGTCGATCTGAGGCGAGACGAGGCGAGGAGCGGCTCCTCTCGGTCAGTGAATCGGCGCGAAAACCGGCGCAGAACGAAAAGGTCGATCGAACGGTGGACGGCTATTCTCGAGCCGAGACCGTCCGACAGCGGTCAGTCGTCGCCCTGTGCGACCAGTTCGTCCTCCTCGGTGATCGACTCGCTGTCCCAGTACTCGTGGTCGTCCAGGACGCGGAAACACGCGGCCTCGTGTAAGTCGTCGTCGGGAATGTCGAACGCCCCCGGGTCCTGTTGCCGACAGACCTCGCGGGCCTTGGCACAGCGCGTGTGGTAGCGACAGCCGCTCGGCGGGTTCGTCGGGTCGGGAATGTCGATCTCGCGGATCGGCGACTCGTCGTCGTCGTTGTCGGCGCCGAGTTCCGGCGTCGCCCAGCACAGCGCCTTCGTGTAGGGGTGCTGGGGGTTGTGGATGATCTCGTCCGGCGGGCCGATCTCGACCAGCCGGCCGAGGTAGACGACGCCGATCCGACCGCCGGTCTTCTCGGCGATGTACCGCGCGTTCGAGAGGTCGTGGGAGACGAACAGGTACGATGTGTTGAACGTGTCCTGAAGCTGGATCATGAGGTCCATCATCTCGACGCGCAGGGAGACGTCCAGCGCGCTGACCGGCTCGTCGGCCATGATCACGTCGGGGTTCATCAGCATCGCACGGATCAGCGCGACGCGCTGTTGTTCGCCGCCCGACAGCTGGTGAGGGTAGCGATCGATGTAGTCCTCCGGCGGCGACATCCCGACGTGCTCGAGCAGGCTCAGGATGCGCTGCTTGCGGTCGTTCCCGTCGAGGTCGTCGTTCCAGCGCTTGAGCGGGGCCTCGAGGCTCGCCTTGACGCGGCGGTGAGGGTTCAGGGCGCTCCCAGGGTCCTGGTGGACGATCTGGAGCGATCGGCGGATTTCGTCCCACGAGATCGAGCCGTCGCCGTCGCCCGCCTTGACGTCCCAGATGTCGTGACCGCGGTAGTTGACGCTGCCGCCAGTCGGCTCCTGGAGCCCGACCGCCGTCTTCCCCAGCGTGGTCTTGCCGCAGCCGGACTCGCCGACGAGGACGACCACGTCCCTCTCGTAGATATCCATCGAGACGCCGTCGACGGCCTCGACGACGTCGGGCTCGTCGAACATGTCGAGGAAGCCCTTCTCCTTCTCGAAATGGACCTCGACGTCGTCGAGCGAGACGACCGGCTCGGCCGACGCGGTCCGCGAGGCCGTGTCTCCCTTGCCGATCTTCGCCGACTCGGATCCGGTGTCGATCTCCTTGAGGTCGTACGACATCGGGATCTCCTCGCGGGCCGACTCCCAGTGGTGACAGTGGGAGACGTGGCTCCCGCCGGCGTCGTACGGGCCGGGATCGACGTCCCGACACTCCTGGGTGGCCAGCGGACACCGCCTGTGGAACGAACAGCCCGACGGAACGTTCACCGGGTCCGGTGCCGACCCCTCGACCGGCTGCATCGTCTCGATCGGTGCCTCGAGGTTCGGCGTCGATTTCAACAGGAGTCGCGTGTAGGGATGGGCGGCGTTCTCGAGGATCTCGCCGGTCGGTCCGAGTTCGACGAACTCGAAGGCGTAGAGGACGCCGATCCGATCGGCGATGTCCGCGACCAGCGGCAGGTCGTGGGTGATGAAGACGATCGTCAGATCGTACTCCTCCTTGATCTCCTGGATCAGCGAGATGATCGACCGCTGCATCAGCAGGTCCAGCGCGGCCGTCGGCTCGTCCATCACCAGCACCTCCGGCTCGAGCACCAGCGAGAGCGCGATGAGCGCACGCTGTTTCATCCCGCCCGACAGCTCGTGCGGGTAGGAATCGAGGACGCGATCGGGGTCCAGATACAGGTCCTCGAGAATGCCCTCCGTCCGTTCTATCCCCTCGTCGATATCGTAGTCGTGGGCGTCGAGCGTCTCGACGAAGTGGGTTCGGATCTTGCGGACGGGGTTGAACGAACTCATCGCCCCCTGGAACACCATCGAAATCTCCTCCCAGCGGAGTTCCTTGAGCCCCTGCTTGTCGAGATCGAGGATGTCGATCGGGCTGCCGTCCGGGGGGTGGTACGTGATGTCCCCGTAGAGGACGCCCGGGTCGACGATCGCGTCGAGCAGCGCCGACGCGAGCATCGATTTGCCGCTGCCGCTCTCGCCGACGACGCCGAGGATCTCGTTTCGCTCGATATCCAGGTCGACGTCGTCGAGAACGCGCGATTCGCCGCGGTCCATGTCGAACGTGACGGACGCGTTGCGGATCTCGAGGATCGAATCGCCTTGTTTCGGTTCGGGTTGGTAGTCGGTTTCGGAAACAGTCATGTTAGACACCCATCGCATCTTGCGTCTGCGTTTCGCCGTCGCCGTCGCCCTCGACGTCGGCGGTCGTCTTCTCGTGTCGGGCCCGGACGCGGGGGTTGAACACACGGTCTAAGGACTGCCCGAGCAGGGTCAGTCCCACAGAGATGAACACGATCGCGAACATGGGGACCAGGAACCAGTGGATCGCGTCGGGACGGGCGTGCGCGTTCGCCCCGTAGGCCTGGTTCAGGATGCTTCCCCAGTTCAGGTCCTGGAAGGGGAGGATCCCGAGGTAGTACAGGGCGACCGCTTCGAAGATGACCTTCCGACCGGCGTTCGTGAGGTTGATCACCACGAACGGCATCAGGTGCGGAACGATCTCCTTGAAGACGATCGTCGACGTCCCGATTCCCATCGCCTGCGAGGCCTCGACGAACGACTCCTCCCGGAGCGTGAGCATCTGCGATCTGATCGCCCGGGCGAGTCCGCCCCACGATGCGATGCTCAGCAACACGCCGATCGCGAACGGGTTGCCGAGAATTTGGTCGTCGAACATGAGTCCCAGCACCATCACGAGCGGGAAGCCGGGGATGTTGATGAACACGTCGGTGATCGAACTCAGGACCGTGTCGGTCATGCCGCCCTTGTAGCCGGCGATGGATCCGATGATCGTCCCGATGCCGACGGTGAACACCGCACCCGAGAGGACCATCTTGAGAATCGTCGACGTCGAGTGGACCGTCTGGGAGAGCAGGTCGCGTCCCTGGTTGTCCGTCCCGAGGGGGTACTCCATGGTCTCGAACGGCGCGGCGAGCGCTGGACCTTCGGTCACGCTCGTCGGCTCGACGAATAGCGGTCCGACGGTCCCCATCAACAGGTAGATCGCGACGATCGTGAAGCCGATTCGAGCGCGCCAATCGCGCCAGATGATGGAGATCGGCGCGTGGACGTACGCGTCGTATAGCTTGCGGTAGCGGTCGCGGCGCGTCTCCTCGTACTCGGAGACGACCTCGAAGGGCGTGCCGACGCCGCCGTCGGTCTCGATCCGCTCGTCGGCGCTCGCCTCGGAGTCGCTGACGATCGCGTCCTCGAAATCCATCCGTTCGTCGTCGTCCGTTGGTGTCTCTGAATGTCGCGTCATTGTGACCTCCGTGCTCGCGGGTCGACGTATCCGTAGGTCAGGTCGGCCAGCAGCAGGGCGATAACCATCGCCACCGTGATGACCATGAATCCGCCCATCATGAGCGGGTAGTCGCGCTGGTGGGTGGCGGACAGCATGTACCAGCCGACCCCGCGGTACTGGAACACCTGCTCCAACACGATCGAGCCGCCGAACATCTCGCCGATGCTGATCAGCAGCGTCGTGTACATCGGCAGGACGGCGTTGCGGGCGACGTACTGGGTGGAAATCGTGATGTCCGAGAGACCGCGGAGACGGGCGACGCGGAGGTAGTCCTCACCGAGGACGCGAATACTGTTCCCGCGCATCCCCAGCGAGGCGACGCCGGAGGCGACGAGCATGGAGAGGACCGGTAGTGCAGCGTGGGTGACGATACCGCTGATGTACGTCAGATTGAATCCCGGATCGGTAGCGATCGGCTGGCGACCGCCGGTGGGGAACCAGCCCAGTCGGTACGACAGGAAGATCAACAGGAGGATCGCGAGCACGTAGAACGGGATCGACCCCATCAGGACGGCGTACGACGTCAGCCCGATGTCCAGCTTTCCGCCCTCCCAGTACGCCATCAGCGCACCGATGGAAATGCCGATAAAGAAGCTGATGAACACCGCCCAGCTCAGGACGAACAGCGTCCACGGAAGGGCCTCCGCGAGGACGTCCACGACTGGCCGACTGTAGAAGACGGACTGTCCCAGATTCCCCTGCAGCGTTTCCGAAACGTAGGAAAGGTACGCGGGCAAGAGCGGCGCATCGGGATCGATAGTCATCCGGTATTCGACGAGTTCACGGGCCCGTGCCGGGTTGATACCCTGTCGGGCCAGTCTGGTAATCATTGCACCCATCATGTTCCCGGGCAACATCCGTACCAATGCGAATGAGAGCGTAATCACGGCCCACACCGTGAACACCGCTTGCCCGAGCCTCCTGATACGCCAGTCTATCGTTACCATAGTGGACGCGTATTTATTCAGAATCATTCATTATCAAGGTTTCCCATCGTCATCGGAATTTGATAGGAATCGGCAGGAACTCAGTACGAAAAAACGATTGTCTGTTCGATTGGACTATTTTCCACCGTCCCGACAGCTATCGGACTCCCAGTGGCAGCCGGATCGAACGCCGGTCACGACCGCTGACTAGAACGGATCCCAGCCGGTATAGATCACCGCGACGCTCGCGACGAGCGAGAGGACGACGGGAATGAGCGTGAGTACTGCGACGACGTACGGACCCGTCCCTGGCTCGAGGAAGAGAAACGAGAACCCGAGCAGTACCAAGAACAGGAAATTGACACCGAGAACGACTTGCGAAACGGACCGAAGGAATCCCATATGGGCTAGTTCGCCGAGACGCTCTTAAATCTTGGTCTGCGGGAACTATTGTCGTCGTCGCGGTCGGCGTCGACACGGCGTTAGCCGATGTACTCCATGCTCGCCTCGTCCGTCTTGGGGATGAGGTACAGCGCGTCCTCGGTCCCGTCGATGATGCCGTCGGGCGCGTCGAGTTCCCAGTTGTCGGCGTTGTAAGCACCGGCGTCAGGCTGGAACATCACTTCCATCTGCGGAACCGTTTGGTTCCACCACCACATCAGTTCCTTGTGGTACTGGTCGTCGTCGGTGACCTGCCACTCCCGGATGTGCTCCTCGACGTTGATCGTCTTCGTCCCCTCGGAGCCGTCGGGGTCGCCGACGGGCATCGGGATTTCCGCCTCGGGGTTGAAGTGAGAGATCGACTGGACCCAGTTCGGCACGAGGTCCAGCGCCCACAGCGCGCGGATCCCGTTCGCGGACGAACCGTCGGGCATCATGTCGTACTCGCCGTTCTGTCGGCGTTCGTCGAACGTCGCGTCGTCGACCTGCTCCTGGTTCGTCTTGATACCGAACTCGTTCAGATTGTCCTTGAGAACGCCGAAGTCCTTCCGCTCGGAGCCGTTCATGATATTGATCTCGAACTCCTCGCCGTCCGGCGTGTACCACTGTCCATCCTCGAGCGTGTAGCCCTCCTCCTCGAGGAGTTCGGCGGCGCGTTCGGTGTCGTTCTGGCCGTACTTGGTGAAGTCCTGGACCCAGTCCGCGGCGTCGTGGGAACCGCTGTCCAGCACGTTGCCGGGGACGCGACACGGCGCCCAGTCGAACATTCGGTTGACGCCCTCGAGGACCTGGGTGACCTGCTGTCGGTCGAAGACGTGACAGACCGCCTTGCGCACGTTCGCATTCGAGAACGGCGTGTCGTAGGAGACGTCGTAGCCGCAGTTGAACGTGAACAGCTTGTTCGTCGAGAAGCTCTCCTTGATAAGCGTGTGTCCCTCGGGAAGTTGGCTCTTGACGTCGTCCTCGACGGGGAACTGGGAGTGCGCGGCGTCGACCTCGCCGTTGGCGTAGGGCTGCGTCGGGTTGTTGTTCTCGTAGAGGTGGAACGAGTACTCGCTGAAGTTGATGTTGTCGGCGTTCGGGTGGTCCTCGTACTTCTCGAAGACCATGGCGTTGTCCCCGATATCGGCGACCTGGAACGGACCGTTCCCGTTCGCGTCCTCGAGCAGCGGGTACGACTCCGTCGTGAGTTCCTCGAGGATGGAATCCATTTCGGAGTCGTCGGCCTCCATGACTTGGCTGTGCCACTCGCTCCACTGGTCGTCGGAGGAGTTGGTGAAGATCCCGCGAGCCTCGTCGCCGACGAGGCCTGCGGTGGCGTTCTGGACTGCGACTGTCTCCGAGAGCGGATCGTGGAGATTGATCCGCGCTGTGTACTCGTCGGGTGCCTCGACGGACTCGAGGAACTGGTGCGGACGCTCCCCGTCCTCGGCCTGGTACTCGAGAATCGCGAGGGACATCTGCAGCTGCATGACCCAGTCCTCGGCGGTGAGGTCGTCGCCGTTGTGCCAGGTCCAATCCTCGCTGAACGTCATCTCCAGCGTGGTGTCGTCGGCCATCTCCCAGTCGGTCGCGATCAGCGGATAGACTGCGTCCTCCGCCGGGCTGTACATCACGGGCCGATCGAAGATGAGCGCCCCCGGATGCCACGTCCCGCGCTGGGTCGGCTTGTAGGGGTTGCAGTGACGCTGCGATGGCAGCGTCCCGCTCGTCTCCGCGTCGAACACTCGAAATCGATCTGTGCTACCGCTCCCACCCAGACATCCAGCAACGAGAGCTGTACCCCCCACAGCGCTGTATTTCAGGACATCTCGTCGGCTAGGACCGCTGTTCCGCCAGTTGTTACCCTCTGGCATACTCCCTAGTCATAGAAGGCGATATATATAATTAACCATTAGATGGTTTCCAGCGGCTGACGAGCCAGTTTATCACGCGCTCGATCGCTGCGGTCCGTCAGCGATCCGGACACGTTCGGAACCGGGGCCGACCTGCCGTCCGGCGTCCTTCGAACGAATTCGCGACGACGGGGACGGAGTCACCCCTGAAACCGAGCCGTCGATCATGATGGGGCGACGAAGGTTCGGGCGACGGACCCCGATCAGCCCGTGTACTCCATCGTCGCCTCGTTCATCTTCGGGATGAGGTACAGCGCGTCCTCGGTCCCGTCGATGATGTCGTCGGGCGCGTCGAGTTCCCAGTTGTCGGCGTTGTAGGCGCCGGCGTCGGGTTGATACATCGTTTCCATCTGCGGAACCGTCTGGTTCCACCACCACATCAGCTCCTTGTGGTACTGATCGTCGTCGGTGATCTGCCACTCCCGGATGTGCTCCTCGACGTTGATCGTCTTCGTCCCGCTCGAGCCCTCGGGGTCGCCGACGGGCATCGGAATCTCCGCTTCGGGATCGAAGTGCGTGATCTGCTGGAGCCAGCCCGGCACCAGATCCAGCGCCCACATCGCCCGGACGCCGTTGGCCGAGGAGCCGTCGGGCACGATGTCGAACTCGCCGTTCTGCCGGCGCTCGGAGAGCGTCGCGTCGTCGACCTCCTCCTGGTTCGTCGCGATGCCGAACTCGTTTAGATTGTCCTTGAGAACGCCGAACTCCTTCCGTTTGGTTCCCCCCAGGACGTCGATCTCGAACCGGTCACCGTCCGGCGTGTACCACTCGCCGCCGTCGCGCTCGAATCCCTCCTGTTCGAGGAGTTCGGCGGCGCGTTCGGTGTCGTTCTGGCCGTACTCGGTGAAGTCCTGGATCCACTCCGCGGCCTCGTGAGAACCGCTGTCCAACACGTTGCCGGGGACGCGACACGACGGCCAGTCGAACATCCGATTGACGCCCTCGAGGACCTGTTTGACCTGGTCGCGATCGAAGACGTGACAGACCGCTTTGCGTACGTTCGCACTCGAGAGGGGCGTGTCGTAAGAAACGTCGTGACCGCAGTTGAACGAGAACAGCTTGTTCGTCGAGAAGCTCTCCTTGATGAGCGTGTGTCCCTCGGGGAGTTGGCTCTTGACGTCGTCCTCGACGGGGAACTGCGTGTGTGCGGCGTCGACCTCGTCGTTGGCGTACGGCTGGGTCGGGTTGTTGTTCTCGTAGAGGTGCATCGAGTACTCGCTGAAGTTGATGTTGTCGGCGTTCGGATGGTCCTCGTACTTCTCGAAGACCATGACGTTGTCACCGATATCGGCGACCTGGAACGGGCCGTTCCCGACCGCGTCCTCGAGCAGGGGGTACGACTCCGACGTGAGTTCCTCGAGGAGGGTCTCCATCTCGGAGTCGTCGGCCTCCTGGAGCCGCTGGTGCCATTCGCTCCACTGGTCGTCGTCGTGTTTGGTGAAGATGCCGCGGCTCTCGTCGCCGACGAAATCGGCGATAGCGTTCTGAACCGCGACCGTCCCCGAGAGCGGGTCGTGAAGGTCGATCCGCGCCGTCCGCTCGTCGGGCGCCTCGGCGGACTCGATGAACTGGTGCGGTCGCTCCCCGTCCTCGGCCTGGTACTCGAGGATTGCAAGCGCCATCTGTAGTTGCATGACCCAGTCGTCGGCGATGAGTTGATCGCCGTTGTGCCAAGTCCAATCCTCGCTGAACGTGAACTCCAGCGTGGTGTCGTCGGCCATCTCCCAGTCGGTTGCAACGAGGGGATAGACCTCGTCTTTCGCCGGACTGTGGATAGCGGGGCGGTCGAAGATGAGCGCCCCCGGATGCCACGTCCCGCGTTGGGACGGGTTGAAGGGGTTGCAGTGACGCTCCGACGGCAGCGTCCCGCTCGACTGCGGGTCGAAGACGCGGAACCGATCCGTGCTACTGCTCCCGCCGAGACAGCCGGCAACGAGGGCCGTTCCACCCGCAGCGCTGTACTTGAGCACGTCTCGTCGATTCTGATCGCTACTCCACCAGCTGTTACCTTCCAGCATACTCGATAGCCATAGCAGTCAGGACACATATATTCAATGATTATTTTCAGTGATAGATGGCCGGTTCAGCAGCCGGTCGTCCGATACTATCCGGTAGTACCCGTACTCGTCCGAAGAGAGGACCGAACTGCTGGCGTGCGCGGAGTCGAGCGGGTTCGAATCGGAGGGGTGTGTCGACTCGAAACTGCGACCGATATACCGACTGTGTCGGTCCGGCGGGATGTCACTCGAGTCGGCGAACGCCGAAGTCAGCCCGTGTACTCCATCGTCGCCTCGTCCGTCTTGGTGACGAGGTAGAGCGCGTCGTCGACGCCGTGGACGATGCCGTCCGGGCCGTCGATCGTCCAGTTGTCGCCGTTGTAGGCGCCGGCATCGGGCTGGAACATCGCCTCCATCTGCGGAACCGTCTGGTTCCACCACCACAGCAGTTCCCTGTGGTACTGGTCGTCGTCGGTGATCTGCCACTCCCGAATGTGCTCCTCGACGTTGATCGTCTTCGTCCCCTCCGAGCCGTCGGGGTCGCCGACGGGCATCGGGATTTCCGCTTCGGGATCGAAGTGCGTGATCGACTGGAGCCAGCCTGGCACCAGATCCAGCGCCCACATCGCCCGGACGCCGTTGGCGGACGACGTATCGGGCATCATGTCGTACTCGCCGGCGTGGCGACGTTCGTCGAACGTCGCGTCGTCGACCTGCTCCTGGTTCGTCGCGATGCCGAACTCGTTCAGATTGTCCTTGAGAACGCCGATGTGCTTCTGCTTGGAGCCGTTCATGATGTCGATCTCGAAGCGTTCGCCGTCGGGCGTATACCACTCGCCGTCCTCGAGCGTGTAGCCCTCCTCCTCGAGGAGTTCGGCGGCGCGTTCGGTGTCGTTCTGGCCGTACTTGGTGAAGTCCTGAATCCACTCCGCGGCGTCGTGGGAACCGTCCTCTAGCGTGGTTCCCGGGACGCGACACGGCGGCCAGTCGAACACCTGATTGACGCCCTCGAGGACCGAGACGACCTGCTGACGATCGAAGACGTGACAGACCGCCTTGCGCACGTTCGCGTTCGAGAAGGGCGTGTCGTAGGAGACGTCGTGCCCGCAGTTGAAGGTAAGCAACTTGTTGGTCGACAGGTTTTCCCTGACGAGCGTGTGCCCGTCGGGGAGTTGGCTCTTGACGTCGTCCTTCACGGGGAACTCGTTGTGTGCGCCGTCGACCTCGCCGTTGACGTACGGCTGGGTGGGGATGTCGTTCTCGTAGAGGTGGATCGAGAACTCGCTGAAGTTGATGTTGTCGGCGTTCGGGTGGTCCTCGTACTTCTCGAAGACCATGACGTTGTCCCCGATGTCGGCGACCTGGAACGGACCGTTCCCCACTACGTCTTCGACCATCGGATACGACTCCGACGTGAGTTCGCCGACGAGGGTCTCCATTTCGGAGTCGTCGGCCTCCATGAGCTGGCTGTGCCACTCGCTCCACTGGTCGTCGTCGTGTTTGGTGAAGATCCCGCGAGCCTCGTCGCCGAAGATGGCGGCGGTGGCGTTCTGGACCGCGACCGTCTCCGAGAGCGGATCGTGGAGGCTAACCCGCGCTGTGTACTCGTCGGGCGCCTCGACGGACTCGAGGAACTGGTGCGGTCGCTCGCCATCCTCGGCCTGGAACTCCAGCATTGCAAGCGCCATCTGCAGTTGCATGACCCAGTCGTCGGCGACGAGCTGATCGCCGTTGTGCCAGGTCCACTCGTCGCTGAACGTGAACTCCAGCGTGGTGTCGTCGGCCATCTCCCAGTCGGTCGCGATCAGGGGGTAGACCTCGTCCTCCGCCGGACTGTATATCACGGGGCGGTCGTGGATGAGCGCCCCCGGATGCCACGTCCCGCGCTGGGTCGGGTTGTAGGGGTTGCAGTGACGCTGGGACGGGAGCGTCCCGCTCGTCTCCGGGTCGAAGACGCGGAACCGATCCGTGCTACTGCTCCCGCCGAGGCAGCCGGCGGCGAGCGCTGTGCCGCCCGCGGCGCCGTATTTGAGGACGTCTCGTCGACAGGGTCCACTGTCTTGTGAATCGTTATCTTGCACCACGAGCAGCAGTTACACGAAGCTCTATTTATAATTTAGTGGCGGAGGCGATCGCGACGCGAATAGCCTCGCGGCGACTCGCCAACGCGGACGCTGTCGCGGCGTCACTACCGAAGCGGATCGGTCCGGGACGACGATCGAGAGCCCGTCGGATCGCGAAGGTGTGACAAACGTTTTACCGACGTTCCGAGACGAGTACGATATCGTATGGACGACAGCACCGTCATCGTCACCGGCTCGAGCAAGGGGATCGGCAAGGCACTCGCGGAGCGCTTCGCGTCGGAGGGCGCGAACGTCGTCGTGAACTCCCGAGACGGCGCCCGCGCCGAGGCCGTCGCCGAGGAGATCGTCGCCGACGGCGGGACCGCCGTCGGGATCGAAGCGGACGTCAGCGACCGCGACGAGGTGCAGGCCCTCGTCGACGGCGCCGTCGACGCGTTCGGCTCGCTCGACGTCATGGTGAACAACGCCGGGAACACGGTGATCGCTCCCGCCCTCGAGATGAATCCCGACGACTGGCGGCACGTGATCGAAGTGAACCTGACCGGCGTCTTCTTCGGAATGCAAGCCGCGGGCCAGCGGATGGTCGAACAGGAGACTGGCGGACAGATCGTCAACATCAGCAGCATGATCGGCCAGCAGGGGTTCGCACAGCGGGCCCCCTACTGCGCCTCGAAGGCCGGCGTGGACAACCTGACCAGGGTCTTCGCGACCGAGCTGGCGGACCACGACATCCAGGTGAACGCGCTCGCGCCGGGGTTCATCCGCACGGACATCACCGAACAGACCCAGGACGCGGCCGGCTACACCGACGAGGACGTCCACCGGCGGGCGCCCCTCGGCCGGTTCGGAACGATGGAGGAGGTCGCGAACTGCGTTCGCTTCCTCGCCGGCGGCGACCACTACATCACCGGGGAGGTCCTCCGCGCCGACGGCGGCTGGATGGCCGACGCCTGGGGTCCCGATGAGTAGCTCTCGCGTAGAGTTGCGCTCTCGAGGCTGGAAGGCGGCGGAGAAACGCACGACTCGAGCGCTCGGCGCGGACCGCTCACCGATCGGCCGGGACGACGCGGGACGCCAGCTCGAGGTTCAGTTCTTCGATCCCGTCGAGGACCAGTTCGGCCATCCGTCGAGCCCCGTACTCGCTGAAGTGCGTGTCGTCGGTCGCGCCGTCGGGATAGTTGGAGTGTTCGCCCGGCGACAGGTGAAGGTAGAGGGATTTCGACGCCTCCGGACCCAGCTCGCGCAGGAGCGACCGACTCCGTTCGTCCGCGTCGATGAGCGGCACGTCCCGATCGCGAGCGACCTCCCGGGTTAGCTCCGAATAGGTCTGATGCGTGTCTTTCGGGATCCCCGATTCGTCGAAGTGACGGCGCGCGATGGGCGTGAGCAACACCGGCGACGCCCCGCACTCGCGCGTCTCGTCGACGAACGTCTCGAGGTTGGCGGTGAACTCCGCTTCGGTCGTGTACTGTTCTTTCGAGGGGACCTCGTCGTTGTGGCCGAACTGGACGAACACGTAGTGGGTCTCGGTCAGGTCGCGAACGGCCGGCTCCCAACGGCCCTCCTCGAGGAAGGTACGGGTGCTGCGCCCGTTGCGGGCGTGGTTTTCCACCGTCACCGAGTCATCGAAGCGGTCGGCGAACGGCATTCCCCAGCCCGTTTCGGGGCGAGCGCTGGCCTCTTTCTCGGCTATGGTGGAATCCCCGATCAGGTGGACGGTGAGCTGCTCGGACGACATTCAGCTAGTGGTAATCGGGTTGAAATATATAAGCATTGGTACTGACTGACCTGTCCCGTCGCACCACGACGAGCGGGGAATCACGCCCTGATGGGGCAGCTAGAGCCGTTCGCGGGACTCGCGGGACGAAGGATTCGGTGCGGACGCCGCCCGCGACGGACGGCGACGATACGGGACGGTTCGGGAGGAGCCGGTCGACGGAGCCGCCTAATTGAACTCGGGGATGACCTCCTCACCGAACAGGCGGATCTGGTCCTCGACGAGGTCCTTGGGCATGCCGGAGTGGTGGAAGCGCAGAGTGAGTTCGTTCAGGGGGAACCGCTCCTGAATGGCTTCGATCTGCTCGACGATCTGCTCGGGCGTGCCGTAGATGAAGCGGTCGTCGGCGAGTTCCTCGAAGTCCTCGACGCTGTCGGCGTTCATCAGCGGGTGGGAGAACTCGCCGCCGTACTCGTCGAGGTAGGTCGTGTGGAGGTACTCCTTGCGCTCCATGACCTCCTCTTCGGTCTCGGCGATGACGGCCTCGCGCATCAGCGGGTGGGACATCCCCTCCCAGTCCTGGTCGGCCTCCGCGACGCGTTCTTTCTGGAGTTCCTTCCGGTCCTCGACGGTGGCGAGGTCGGCGACGACGCCGGGCACCCACGCGTCGGAGAACTTCACGGAGCGGCCGATCTGCTTGTCGCCCCAGCCGCCGATCCAGACTTCGGGTCGGGGCTGTTGGACCGTGTCGGGGAGCGGCTGCCAGTCTTCGACTGAGAAGAACGGGCAGTCGTATGAGATGGGGCCGTCGGACTCGAAGAACTCCTTGATGAACTGGACGCCCTCGATCATCCGACCCGCGCGCTCGTCCATCGGGACGTCGAACGCTTCGAACTCCTCCTCGACGTAACCGAGCCCGACGCCCAGGGTCAGCCGGCCGTCGGAGATGTTATCGAGCATCGCCGCGCGCTGGGCGACCTCGACCGGCTTGTACAACGGCAGGATCAGCACGCTCGTCACGAGCTCGAGGTCCTCGGTTCCCTCCGCGATGCTGGTCAGGCGCGTCAGCGGCGCGGGCCAGTAGTTGTCGCCCTCCGTGGCCTGGTGATCGTTGACCCAGCAGGTCTCGAACCCGACCTCTTCGGCCACCTGGCACTGCTCGACGACGCCCGTCCATCGACTTCCGCCTTCGATGGGGAAAATCCCGAATTTCATGCGTTACAAGAACACAGTGCGGTTAGCTACTATATACATTTTCTGTTGCTTACCCTCCGCGCGGCTATCCAGTTTTCGAAAACGGTGTTCGGTTCGAGACAACTCCGCCCCGTCACGAGTTGACCGACCCGGTGGCCGCGATCGGTCAGTTCCCGATCGACTCCGGGAACGTCGGCGGCAGCGGGTCGGGACGCTCGACGCTCGTCTCGAGGGAGACGTGGGCGCCGTCGTCCGAGGCGGCGCGTATCCCGTCGAGGATCTCGAGGACGTGCTCGGCGAGGGCGCCGCTCGTTCGGTGGCACCAGTCGCCCCGGACGGCGGCCGCGAGATCCGCGACGCCGGCCCCCCGGCCGGCGGTGTACTCGTGGGTCGGCTCAATGTCCGTCGTCGTCTCGTCCGCCGAGCGAATCCGAACGGGTCCCTCGAATCGGTTCGGATCCGGGAGCTGGAGCGTCCCCTCGGTCCCGTAGATTTCGAACGCGGGGGAGCCGAAGGTCGATCGACCGGGCGCGTCGAAGCTCGTCAGGACGTTCGCGACCGCCCCGTCGGCGAAATCGATAACGCCGGACTCGTGGGTCGGGACCTCGACGTCGATGGTCTCTCCGTGGCGGGGGTCGCTCGTAATCGTCCGCCGTTCGAACGTGCGGGCGGTCGATCCGGTGACCCGACTGGCGGGGCCGAGCAGGGAGACGAGCGCGGTCACGTAGTAGGGACCCATGTCGAAGAGCGGACCGCCGCCGCGCCGGTAGTAGAGGTCGGGCGACGGATGCCAGCTCTCGTGTCCGCCCGACGTCCAGACGGCCGTTGCGCCCACCGGTCGGCCGATTCGCCCGTCGTCGATGACAGAGCGGGCGGTCTGTAACCCCGCGCCCAGCACGGTGTCCGGAGCCGATCCGACCAGTACCCCCTCCGCCGCCGCCGTCTCGAGAATCGCTTCGGCGTCTCCGAAGCTGGCGGCCAGTGGCTTCTCGACGTAGACGTGCTTGCCCGCCCGTAAGGCGTCGCGACACGTCTCGCGGTGAACCGACGGCGGCGTCAGATTGACGATCAGTTCGACGTCGTCGGCAGCGAGTAGCTCGTCGGGATCGGACGCTCGCAGGCCGTACTCGTCGGCCGTCTCCCGCGCTCGCTCCGCGTCGAGATCGGCGCAGGCGACGATGTCGAACCCATCGAAGCGGTCGTCCGCCTCAAAGTATGCGTCGCTGATCGTGCCGCAACCGAGAACGCCCGTTCGAACTGGATCCATACGTTCCGTCTCGGTAATGTTATGGAAAAAGAATTCGGTCGAGACCGCTCTGCATCGGCGGCCGGAAAACGGCGCGCTCGGGTATCGGGGTGACCGGTCGCATCCGAATTGAATCGTCCCTCGAGGAAGTAGAAATAAGTGCGCTGGACTGTTCTCCGAAGGTATGCAAACCGACAAACGAGCGCTGATCGTGGGCGGGAACCGGTTCCCGTTTCACCGATTCGAACGAATGGGACCGCTGCTCGAGGACGCGCTCGCCCCGGCCGGCATCGAGGCCGAGCTGACGACCGACCGGGACGCGTTGACCGATCTCGACGGCTACGACGTCCTCGTCGATTACACGACCGACAGCACGCTCACCGACGCGCAGCGCGAGGGCCTCCTGTCGTTCGTGGACGCGGGCAACGGTTACGCGGGCGTTCACTCCGCGTCGGACCTGACGACTGTCGACGGGGAGAATCGGGACGAACCCGCGCCCGAACTCCGGGAGCTGATCGGCGGCCACTTCCTCACCCATCCGGCGCAGGGGGCGTTCGACGTGAACGTCGTCTACAGCCACCACCCCGTCTCGGCCGACCTCGAGGACTTCCGCGTCTGGGACGAGCCGTACGTCCTCGAGTGCGACGACGACCTCACGGTGCTCGCGAGGATGGACCATCCCGAAATCGAGGACATGCCGGTCTCGTGGGTGAAAGAGTACGGTGACGGACGCGTGTTCTACTGTTCGCTCGGGCACGATCGGCCGGCGATCACCGCCGACGGGACGCGGGCGCTCCTGCGAAACGGCGTGCGCTGGGCGGCCGATAGCTCGGCCGGCGATCACCGCCGACGGGACGCGGGCGCTCCTGCGAAACGGCGTGCGCTGGGCGGCCGATAGCTCGGCCGGCGAGTAGCGGCCTGCAGCCGAGTGTCGGCGACGGTCGAAACCGAGCGGAGCAGCTCTCGGCCCTCGAATCGTCGGAACGTTCAAGAGCGAACCGGTCACATCCCACACTGGATGCACGTTACAGACTACGAGCTCTACGCAGTGCCGCCGCGATGGCAGTTCCTCAAACTCGAGACGAACGACGGGCGCGTCGGCTGGGGCGAGGTCTACACCAAGTGGCACTTCGCGGGCGACAGCGAACCGGCGACCCGGAGCGCGGTCGATCAGCTGATGCACCAGTACGTCCTCGGCGAGGACCCGAGTCGAATCGAGTACCTCTGGCAGGCGATGTACCGAAGCAGCTTCTACCGCAGCGGACCGGTCCACATGAGCGCCATCGCCGGCATCGACGAAGCGCTGTGGGACCTGAAGGGAAAGGCCGCCGGGATGCCGGTCTACGAACTGCTCGGCGGTCCGGCACGCGATCGGGTTCGGCTCTACCAGCACGTCAGGGCCCACGACGCCGACGACGTGGCGGATCCGGCGGCCGCGGCCGCCGACGAAGCGCGCGAGCACGTCGAAGCGGGCTACACCGCCGTGAAGCTGGTTCCCACTGGCGGTCTCGAGATCATCGATACGCCGGCGGCCGTCGACGAAGCGCGCGAAATCGTTGGCGCGGTCCGCGACGCCGTCGGCCCCGAGATCGACGTCGCGCTGGACTTCCACGGCCGCGCCTCGAAGGCGATGGCCCGCCGACTGGCGACGGCCCTCGAGGAGTTCCAGCCGATGTTCGTCGAGGAGCCGATCACCCCCGAGCACGACCACGCACTGCCCCGGATCGCCGAGGGGACGACGATACCGATCGCGACCGGCGAGCGCCTCTACGCGCGAGACGAGTTCCGGCCGCTCCTCGAGGCCGACGCGGTCGACGTCGTCCAGCCGGACGTCTCGAGCGCCGGTGGGATCACCGAGACGAAGAAGATCGCCGACATGGCCGAGACCTACGACGCCGCGATCGCGCCCCACTGCCCCATCGGCCCGCTGGCGCTGGTCGCCTCGCTGCACGTCGACGCGGCCGCGCCGAACGCGCTGATACAGGAGCAGGTGGTCGTCGGCGACGAGGACGCGATGCGCTACGTCGAGAACGACGACCTCTTCGAGCCGACCGACGGCTACCTGGACCTGCCGGCAGAGCCGGGACTCGGAATCGACGTCGACGAGGGTCGCGTCCGCGAACTCGCGGGAACCGACCTCGGCTTCGACCGCTCACCGGGCCATCGGGCCGACGGCAGCGTCGGCGAGCGGTGATTGAAGTGAGAATCGCCGCCTTCGGTCGATTCGCAGTTACTCCCGAATCAGGGAGGCGAGCCGCCCTCCTCGACGGCGACGGCCCACCCCTCGAGCCACTCGCGCAGGCCGCTGTCGGGAACCTCGAGCGTGTGCGTGGTGCCGCCGTGATCGGGGTAGCCGCCGGCTTCCGCGACGCTGTCGGGAATGTCGGAGAGCCCGGCGTTTTCTTCGTTCGGATCGACGTCCAGCGATCCCCAGCGGTCCGTGATCTGTTGGACGATCTTCTCCTCCTGAGAGATTCGGTCGGCGGGTCTCGCGCCGGCGAACGTCTTGTTGTGACTCTCGACGTCCCCGGCGGGCAACGCCTCGAGGCCGCTCGGCCACAGCGGCGGCGAGTCGAGTGACGTGCCGACGTCCGAGAACGGTCGCCCGTCGAGGGGCGGATCCGCGACGTAGTTGTCGTCCATGTAAACGCTGCCGTCGCCGAAGACGAGCGGATCTCTGAAGCTAAACCGGTGGATGTAAGCGTTGCCGACGACCGCCGCCTCGGCGCCGTCGTCGATCCAGATGGCCTTGTCGTGATAGAAATTGAGGCCGTTGACGACGACGGTCCGCGTGCCGGACTTCAATCGCGGATTGCGGTCGTTGTTCTTGGCGTAGATCGTTCCCAGAATGGCGACGTTGTCGGCGCCGTCGCCGACCAGCGTCCCGTTGGAGTTTTCCTCGGGATCCTCGAGGCCCTCCGCGATCATGCAGTTCGCGATCGTCGTGTCGGTCGAGTCGTAGCCGATCGACATGTTCTCGTCGCGGCCCCAGAACACCGAACAGTGGTTGAAGATGACGTTGTTGGCCCCGTCGCGGCTGTTCATCGGGTCTGTGCCCTCCCCGCCGGACCTGTCGCCGCGGAGGACGCGGATGTGTTCGACGACGGTGTTGTCCTGTTCGACCTGAACCATCCCGTTGATGAACGTGATGCCAGGCGAGGGCGCGGTCTGACCGGCGACCCAGCAGTCGCCGTAGGTGATCGAGAGGTCCGCGCCCGCCAAATCGATCACGCCGCTCTCCTCGAAGACGATCAGGCGTTTGCTGTCTTTCGTGAAGGCGGCCTCGATCTCGTCGAAGTCCGCACCGACCTTGATCACCTCGACGCTATCGTCGAACCAGTCCGCGTCCGCGAACCCGTCCTCGAGATCGAAGTGCGAGCCCCCGCCGGTTCCGGTGGCCGCCGTCGTCGAGAACGTCGCCGTTGACCCCGCGTCGGTGTCGCCGTCGTCGGCTTCGACGATCGCGCGGAACTCGTACTCCGTCTCCGATGCGAGGCCGTAGATCGTGGTCTCGAACTCGCCGGGTTCGGAGAGCGACCGGCCCCCCGATGCGTTCCACGCTTCGGCTCCGGTCTCGCGGTACTCGAACGAGACCAGCGCCTCGGCGGCCTGTCCGCCGAGGGCCTCGAGCGTTCCCGAGAGCGTCGCCGACGACGAGGCGGTGTCGACTACCGCGCCGGTGGTAACGCTCGGATTCGTATCCACTTCGGGGGTCGTAAACGAGGCGATCGCTCCGCTGTCGGACCCACCGTCGCTCGCCTCGGCGACGGCGCGGTACTCGTAGTCGGTCTCGGGCGAGAGTCCGGTCAGCGCCACGTCGACCGCGCCCGGTTCGGTGACGGTGTCCGGCGCGGACGTCGTCCACGATCCGCCGGACTCGCGGTACTCGACGGCGACGGTGACCGACGAAGCCCCGCCGAGCGAGGAGACCGTACTCGAGACCGTCGCAGACGACGAGGTGACGTCCGTCGCCGAACCCGTCACGATCAGCGGGCCGGTCTCTCCGGAGCTGCGTCCGGACGCGCTCCCGGCGACGTCGACGTCGCCGACGTCCCGGCTCTCTACGGGTGCGACGCCGGCGAGATTCGAGAACGTCGCCTCGCAGAGCGTCCCGGTGTTGTGGCTCGTAACCGCTAACCCGAGGAAGGCGCTCTCGCCGAACGACAGCGAGAGCTCCGCCACGAGCGTCCAGTTCGTCCCGTCCTCCGAGGCGTACGCCCGGATCGTGTCGCCGTTCCGGACGAGTCGCTGCCAGGCGGCGTCGATCGTCCCGCCGTCGAGTTCGCTCTCGCCCTCGCCGGCGTCGGACGTGAGACTCGTCGAGTCGCCGCCGGCCGTCGGTCGCCACTGGAGGGTCGTGTGGTCCGGGGTCGTCCGAGCCATCACGTTCTTCGCGTCCGCGTCGAGCGACTCCCTGAGCATCAGTCCTGCTTTAGCGTACTCGTCGGTGTCCTCGACACTATCGACCCTGACGGCCGCGTCGAAGTTCGCGCCGACGTCCGTGAAGTAGTAGTGGAACTCGTCCGCGTCGTTCCAGATGTCCGAGCCGCCGCCCTCGACCGTGATCTCGCTCGATTGGCCGACGGCGGGGCCGCTCACGGCGGCGGTACCGATGCTACCTGCTCCGAGTGCACGAAGGAACGTACGTCTGTTCTGGGTCATCTATTGACACCAACACCACAATACAGGCAATATTACAAAAATTTTTCTAGGAAAATTAGTTATAATTTAATAAGATAGAGTTAGAGCGGATATCGATACGGTTCGACGGGCGTCGCAGTGCCAGCGCGTCCGTTCGTCGGCGCGTACCGAGGCCGTCGCCTCGTCGCCCTACACCGAGTCGAACGTCCAGCGCTGGTTCGCGCTGCCGTTGTCGGGCCACTGGAGCACGTTCGCCCCGTCGCTGGTCGACGCCCCTTCCACGTCGGCGAGTTTGCCGCTGTGGACCGCCTCGAGCGTGTACTCGCCGTTGCCTTCGTCGTTGATGCGCCACCGCTGGCAGTCACAGCCGGAGTCGGCGTACTGCTGGACGTTCGCGCCGTCCGCGGTCGAGGCGTCGGCGACCTCGAGACGGAGACCGCTGTTGACGTTCTCGAGGATGTACTCGCCGTTCCCGGTATCCTCGACGTACCACTGCTGCGTGGCACTCCCGGTCACGGACCACTGCTGGACGTTCGCGCCGTTCGCAGTCGAGGCGTCGGCGACCTCGAGCAACTGACCGCTGTTGACGTTGGCGATCTCGTAGGTGCCCGTCGAGATCGGACCGCTGCTGCTCCCGTCGTCTCCGCCGCTCCCGCCGTCGGGCGGCGAACTCCCGTCCTCGACGGCTTGGGCCCAGCCGGCGAGCCAGTCGCGGAGGCCGCTGTCGGGGACGTCGAGCGAGTGGGTGTTCACCGGTAGCTCCGGATAGCCGCCCACCTCGTCATGGTGGCCGATCCAGTAGTCGTACGGCGAGTCGAGCCGATCGTTACCGGCGCGGTCGGCGATTTCCTGGACGATCCGTGCGTCGTTACCCGTTCGGTCGGCCGGCCGCGCCCCGGCGTTGGCGAGGTTGTGGCTCTCGACGTCACCCGACGGCATCTCGCTGAGACCGCTGGGCCACAGCGGCGGCGAGCTCTCGCTTTCGACCTCCGCGAACGACTGACCGTCGAGGGGCGGATCGGCCGTGACGTTGTCGGCGTGGTAGGCCGTAGGACTGCCCTCGAGGACGGCGTCACCGGTATCGGTCAGACCAGTGTAGACGTTGCCGACGAAGCTGGTGACTGCGGAACTGTCGGCGTTGGCCGATTCGTCGAAGAAGTACGCGAGGTTGTTGACGATGACCGTCTCGGTATCGCTCTTGAGTCGCGGAATACGGGCACGGGTTTTGGCCCAGACGTTGCCCACGAACGTGACGTTCGAGGCTCCGTTGCCGATCAGCGTGGCGTAGTTGTGGTCCGCCTCGTCGCCGTAGGGGTCGTACAGCCCCTCGTAGATGAGGCAGTTGGTCACCGTCGTATCCTGCGTGTCGTAGCCGACGGAGAGACACTCGTCAGTCCCCCACGAGGCGCTGACGTGATCGACGACGTTGTTCTGCGTGCCGTCGGCGGTGTTGAACGCATCGTTGCTCTGAATTGAGCCACCCGAGCCAGGACCGATCCGCGAGCGGATGTGCTGGACGACGCAGTTGTTCGCGTTGATCCGGACCTGCCCGTTGATGAACGTGATCCCGGGCGAGGGCGCGGTCTGACCGGCCACCCAGCAGTAGTCCTCGGTGATCGCCAAGTCGTTCCCGCCGAGGTCGATGGTCCCGCTCGTCTCGAAAACGACCACGCGCGGTCCGCTGGCACTGAACGCCGATTCGACCGCGCTCCGCGTCGGTTCGGTGACCGTGTGTACGTCGACGTCGTCGTTGAACCACGACGTATCCGCGAAGCCGGTCTCGAGGCCGAAGTTCGATTCCGCCGCCGCCGAACCGGAGAGGCCGCTAAGCGCGCCGATGCCGATCAGTGCCGATGCCGCCGTTCCTTTCAGGTAGGTGCGTCGTGTCTGTTTCATGCTACCCAGACACAACAAGTGCAATCACTCGTAAGTAACTTTCCATGTTAGAATAATATAAATATAGTAATAATGTCGGGGGATAGAACTGCAGTAGCGAGAGCGACGCGAGGCGTGTCACTGCTAACGGGAGGGGTCGGTTCGTCTGGGAACGGACAGGAGCGGCGATACCCCTGTCCAGACGGGGTCTCTGCAGAAGGTGAGCCAACACAACAAAAAGTGCCGCACCTCGACGCCGGCGCCGATCACGAGCGACGGCGCTAGTCGTCCAGCGGTTCCTTCGGTTCAACCTCGCCCCGGACGGCGTCGGCGAGCGGTGAGTCAAATGGACGACGGTTACTGTGATACCCGGAGAAGTGTCTCGGCGATGCTATCGGTGGCGTTATTCCCGGGCTAGACGTCGGAACCGTTACCGGATCTTCCGCCCGTGTCGGACGGCGACGCACCCCGCTCGACACGTCGTGCCTTCGCCGCGAGCCACTGTCGACGCCCCGACTCGGGGACGGTAAGCGAGTGGGTATTCACGGGAAGTTCGGGATAGCCGCCGACGTCGTCGGGGTGAGCAAGCCAGTATTCGTAGGGATCGTCGAGCCGGTCGTTGCCCGCGCGGTCGCGGATCTCCTGAACGATTCGGTCGTCGTTGGCGGTGCGGTCGGCGGGTCGTGCGCCCGCGTGAACCAAATTGTGTGCTTCGACCCGCGAGGACGGCATCGCGTCGAGACTGCTCGGCCACAGCGGGGGACTCGACAGTTCGTTGGTCCCGCCAGTCAGCGGCGTCGAACTCGGCTCCGTGACGTTGTCCTCGAGGTAGGCGTTGCCGTCCTCGATGGGCGTGTCCTCGATGTCCTGGGGAACGTAGAGATTGCCGACGATCGAGGCCTCCGAGTCCCCGTCCATGTTGGTCGCCTCGTTGAAGAAGTACATCAGGTTGTTCGCGAGGACGCTGCGGGTGCCGCCCTTTAACCGGGGGACGCGGCCGCGGACCTTCGCCCAGACGTTGCCAGCGAGGGTGACATTCTCGGCGCCGTCGCCGATCAGGCTCCCGTAGTTGTGGTCGGCCTCGTCGCCGTAGGGATCGTACAGTCCCTCGTAGACCAGGCAGTTCGTCACCGTCGTATCCTGCGTGTCGTAGCCGACGGAGAGACACTCGTCGGTACCCCACGAGGCGGTGACGTGGTCGACGACGTTGTTCTGGGTGTCGTCTGCGGTGTTGAACGAGTCGTTGCTCTGGATCGAGCCGTCGGAGCCGGGACCGATCCGCGAGCGGATGTGCTGGACGACGCAGCTGTCGGCGTCGACTTGGAACTGGCCGTTGACGAACGTGATACCGGGCGAAGGCGCCGTCTGTCCGGCCACCCAGCAGTAGTCCTCGGAAATCGCTAGATCGTTTCCGCCGAGGTCGATGGTCCCGCTCGTCTCGAAGACGACCAAGCGCGGTCCGTCGGCGTGGAACGCTTCCTCGACAGCTTCGCGCGTCGGTTCCGTGATCGCGAACACCTGTACGTCCTCGCTCTCGAGCCACGACGTGTCCGCAAAGCCGGATTCAGGGCCGAAGTGGGACCCGGCCGCTTGTGCCGTGGCCGACCCGGAGAGGCCGGCGAGCGCTCCTGCACCGATCAGTGTCGATACTGCCGTCTCTTTCAGGTACGTTCTTCGCGTTTGTTTCATGCTACACCACAACAACCGATTACAGAGTTACAGAAAAGATTACGCATGCGTCTCAGCGACTGATTCCGGGTTGCTCATCGCTAAACGCTCACGGCAGTATCGAGGGTCGTGGCTCTACCGAGCGCGTCGCAAAAATGCGGCCCTCGACTCGCTGGACGATCGCAGCAACGAGGGGTTGAGAACGCGTCGATATTCGGTTGCGCTCGAGCAGCGGCGCTAGTCGTCCAGCGATTCCTTCGGTTCGACCTCGCCCCAGACGGCGTCGGCCCCCTCCGTCGGCGCCGCCCAAGCGACGGCGTTGTCGAGCACCGTCCGGATCTCGTCCTGGAAGAAGATCGGGTACTCCTCGTGGCCCGGCCGGAACGCGAAGATCCGGCCGCGGCCGCGACGGTAACAGACGCCCGAGCGGAACACCTCGCCGCCCTCGAACCACGAGATGAAGACGGTCCGGTCGGGTTCCGGGATGTCGAAGGGCTCGCCGTACATCTCCGTCGAGGGGACCTCGAACGACTCCTCAAGGCCGTCGGCGATCGGGTGGCCGGGGTCGGCGGTCCAGATCCGTTCGGTCTCGCCGCCGTGGCGGTACTTGATGTTACAGGTGGTTCCCATCAGCCGTTTGAACGGCTTGGAGTTCTTCCCGGAGTGGACCGGGACGAAGCCCATCCCCTCGTGGACGCGGTCGACGACGCGGTCGGCGACCTCGTCGGCCACCTCGTCGTTGGCGCAGTGCGACCACCAGAGCAGGACGTCGGTGTTCGCGAGGACATCTTCGGTCAGGCCGTGTTCCGGTTCCTGCAGCGTGGCTGTCCGGACGGTGCGGTCGTCGCCGTCCACCGCGTCCGCGATGGCCCCGTGAATGCCGTCGGGATACCGCTCGGCGACCTCGGGCTCCTCAAGTTCGTGGACGTTCTCGTTCCAGACCGTGACCTGTAGTGGCATGTGCGGTTCGTTTCAGGTGATCCGGGATAAGTCCTCTGTCCTCGAGCGTGACGATTACCGTTTCTCGAGACGGCTCTGGGGGTCCCAGCCGTCGAGGACGGCCTCGATCGTGTACTGCTCGGCCTCCGTTTCGCTGAGCTGGTGGCTCCAGTCCGCGCGCTGATCGGGCGTGTACCCCGGACCGGAATTGTCGTACTCCGCGAAGAAGGCCGTCTTCGTCTTGTCGCCGTGCTCCGGTTCGTCCCACGGTTCCCAGCCCTGCGGTCGGATGTGGTCGCCGAGGTCACAGTCGATGTAGACGGTCTGTCCGTACGGCTCCCACGGTCGGCCGAGGTAGACGGTCTCGCTCGGCGCGTCGCCGACCACGTCGCAGTCCCTGAACACGAATCCGTGCGCTACGTTTTCCGGCTGCGCGGGCGCTGCGATAAATCCCTCGTCCTTACAGCGGATCTCGCAGTCCTCGAAGAACGCCGTCGCGCGACCGAAGATGAAGTCCACGTCGCCTTCGATGTAGCAGTCCTCGAAGTACTGGCGCGTCCTGCGACCGAAGTTATAGAGGGTGTCCTGATTGCCGATGAAGCGGCAGTTCTCGAAGGCGACTCGGTCGGCCTTGATGCGAATCGCGACGGCCTGGGCGACGTCGGGAGCGGCGTTCTCGAAGGTAATGTTCTTCGCGGTGAAGTCCGATCCGTAGACGAAGAAGCTCGACGACCCGCTCGTCCCGATCTCCTCGCCATCGTCGCCGATCTTGTCGGCGTGATCGTCGTACGTCAGCACCGTCTCCTCGACGCTCTCACCGATAAACGTCACGTCGGTCCGGTCGGCGGGGAGCTCTAGCTTCTCTTTGTAGCGTCCCTCCTTGATGTACACCCGCGTCTCCTCGGACGTGTCCGACGGAACTGCGTCGATGGCGGCTTGGACCGTCTCGTAGTCGCCGCTGCCGTCCTGTGCGACGACGATATCGTACTCGTCGCTCGCGGAACAGTCCGTCGCTCCACTCGTCCCGGAACTCGCCTTTCCGTCGCCGCTATAGCCCGCTACTGTGCCGAGCAATCCCGTGCCGACGAGGCCGATCATTCGTCTGCGCACTACCGGCCGTCTGCTCTCTCGAGCATTGGTATCAACCATGAGATTTGCGCCAACGCTACTGGTGTTAAATTTTATTATAATTAAAATAACATCATTTCTGGCTTCGTGGTCCACTATCGGAACGGAACCCGGAAGTGTCCCATCGCTGGGCACAGTGTGACGGGTATCGCGGGTCGGTGGTGGCCGCTCGGAACCCGACCGACCGTCTCTCGAGGAGTCGTCTCCTCCCGTCAGACCGTCGGACGTGACCGATACCAAACGGCAAGGCCGATTACAGTCGATCGAGGTCCTCGAGGAGCTGGCGGAGTTCCTCCCGTTCCTCGTGATCGATCTGCTCCTGTGGCGGCAGGACGGTGTCGTGCTCGAACACGCCTTGCATCTTCGCCTCGCCGGTGTGGACGTTGGCGATGACCGCTTCGATGCCGTCGACGGAAACAAGATCGTCGACGTGTCAGCGGAGGTTGTCTTTGGCCAGTTCGTAGTCGGGCGTCCACGGGTTCGCCGTCGTGGGGATGATCCCACCCGAAATCTGTTCCTTGAGGTCTCGAAATTCGTCTTTCAGCACGTTCGGTTGGAAAGACACTATTAGCCAGTAAAAACGTTCGGCTCGTCCCGGTGACGAGGGAGCGCCTCGAGGACAGTTTCACCGTTTGCTCGTGGCGTATCCGTTCCCCATTCGGGAAAGTTACAGCCGTATGGCTGTAAGGTAGAATTACAACAGTATGGATGTAAATATATAGTGTGTGAATCGATACCGCGGCCCAGTCGATCGACAGAGGGACGGTTCCATCGACGAAAACCGGATCGAAACGGCTCACGATGCCCGAGACCGGTCGATTCGCAGCAGGGAAATCTCGAACAGGGCTATTTCTCGCAGGTCGGCATCGACCCCTTGGAAGCGTCGCTCACGAGGGTAAAACGGGTCTGCACCGCGGATAACTCGGCGTTCCGATCCGAAACTTGACGACCGTTGCGGGAGACTTCCAGTGGCGCGTTCGTTGTTCGCGAATGGCTCAAATCCCCCGAAATTCGCCGGTTCGACCGCTTTCAGCGGTTCGGCTGACCTCGCTGGCGGCGATCCGAACGGTGTACCTTTCGTTCGACGGAATCCGTCCGAACGACTCCCCAGTTCCCGTGGCGGGAACAAAATCCGCTCTTCTCGTGATCTCAATAACAGGTTCCGCGGAGAGGCGTCCATCGACCGATCACCTCCGTACGATGGCCCAGTAGCGGCGGTCGGTACTCGGACGATGTCACGCACCGAGGCGTCGGAACCGATTCCCGTCGTCTCCACGACCGAGACTCCATGTCAGTCACTCGGATGATTTATACGGTCGGGTGAAAATAGGGCGGATATGGATATCGCTAACGTCAGCGGGTACGCTCTGTCCTCACCGATCGATCCGGTACAGGAACGGCCGTTTCACGGCGGCGTCCGACGCCTTCGCAAACGGGACGTCGTCCTCGTCGTCGTGGAGACCCGAGACGGGCAACACGGGTTCGCGACGGCGGGCGCGAGCAGTTCCGCGATGCGCGAGTACTTCGAGGGCGACTCGCAGGGGACGTTCGCCGACGTCGTCGAGGAGTCCGTCGCCGGCGCGCTCGAGGGCGAGTCGATCGACGAGATCACCGACGCTCACGAGCTGATCGGCGAGACGAATCTGCCGGCCCACCTCCGGACGGAGGCGATTTCGGCCGTCGACGTCGCGCTGTACGACATCCGCGGAAAGGAACTCGGCGCGCCGATCTACGAACTGCTGGCCGACGAGTACGGCACCGAGCCGACGACCGAGCTACCGCTGTACGCCAGCGCCGGGATGTACATGGAGCCGGAGGGATACGTCGAACAGGCCGAGGCGCTCGAGGAGCTGGGCTTCTTCGGCTACAAGTACCGACCCGGGATCGGGCCCGACGGTGACCGGCGGACGGTCGACCTGCTCGCCGACGCGGTCGACGACATCGAGATCATGCTCGACGTCCACACGTGGTGGAAGCTCGGCGAGGCCTACGGCCGCGACACCGTCCGCGAACTGGTCGCACACGCCGCCGAGCGGGGCGCCTACTGGATCGAGGAGCCGGTCGAGCCAGACGACCACGCGGGGTACGTCGAACTCGCCGAAACCGGCGCGCCGCTGGCCGGCGGGGAGAGCGAGGAGTCGCCGGCCGGACTGGTCGAACTCGGCGAGACCGGCGCGGTCGACTTCCTGCAGGGCGACGTGCGCCACCACGAGGGCTTTACCGGCTGCCGGGGCGCCATCGAGTACTGCGACGGCCGCGACGTCGAATTCGTCCCGCACAACTTCGGCACCTGGCTCGGACTGCAGGCCAACGCCCACCTCGTCGCCGCGGCGCCGGACGTGCGACTGCTCGAGTACCCCGTCTTCGAGGAGGATCCGGCGCTCCCGGACGCGGAGATCGATCCCGGCATGTACCCGTTCGAACTCGCCTACGACATCATCGAGGGCCAGCCGGCCATCGAGGACGGGCACCTGACGGTCCCCGACGGCCCCGGACTCGGCGTCGACGTCGACCTCGACGTCCTCGAGGAGTACCCGTTCGTCGACGGGCCGTGGACGGAGTTCCACTACGACGACGAGTAAGCCGCGGAATGACGCTTTTCTCGGAGGGGGCCGGCCGTCGGCTATCGCTGCACCCCCGTTCTCAGGCCGCTTCCAGCAGCGGCGCCGACTGCAGGGTTTCGTAGTGCTCCTCGAGACGCGACGCGTCGTCCGCGGAGAGGTCGACCAGCGGATCGCGAAGGGAACCGCCCGTGTAGCCGGCGAGGTCCATCCCGCGTTTGACGACGGAGACGTTGTTCGCGCCGGAGAGCGCGTTGCCCTCGCCGGGCTCCTCGCGGAGGTCCTCGATCGGACGGAGCAGCCGCTGGATCGATCGGGCTCGCTCCCAGTTCTCGTCCTCGACGGCGTCGAACAGCGCCAGCGTTGCCTCCGGCGCGAAGTTACCGAGACCGGTAGTGTATCCCTCCGCCCCTTCGATGGCGAAGGAAAGTGCGTATCGCTCGGCGATACCGTTGACCCACGTGACCTCACCCGGAGCGTCGGCGACGGTCTGGGAGAACTCCTTGATGTCGTTGACCGCGAACTTCACCGCGACCACGTTCTCGCGCTCGGAGAGGTCGACGAGGACCTCGCGGGGGACCTCCGGGCCGCGCTTGTAGATGACGACGCCGAGGTCGGTCGCGTCGCAGATCCGGTGGTAGTAGTTCGCCAGCCCGCGCCGGTGCAGGTAGGTGTGGTCGGGGTGCATCACCATGATCGCGTCCGCCCCGGCGTCCTCGTAGGCGTCGGCGAGTCGTTTCACCTCCGCGAGACTTCCGGCGACGCCGCCGGCGATCGTCGCCTCGTCGCCGGTCGCCTCGACGTGGGTCTCGACGATCTCGATCCGCTCCTCGTCGGTCAGCGAGTAGTACTCGCCGGTGTTGCCACAGGGGATAAACAGGCGCGCGCCGGCATCGTACTGTTTCGCGAGGTTGTCCGCGAGGGCGTCGACCAGCACGTCCGATCCGTCGTCGCCGAACGGGACGGCGGTGGTGAAGGCGACGTCCTGGAAGCGCTCGCTAAGGCTAGCTCTGGGCATGTCGTGGTCGGTACTACGACGAACTGCGGTGATAAATGTATCCCCGCCCCTCGAGTCGCTCCGGCGGCTCCGTCGCCGGACGCTCGAGGCAGCGCAAGCTATATTGGACGCGAGTCTGTCGGATTCGCTATGGAGATCACGGACGTTCAGGCGATTCCGCTCGCACACTCGTTGCCCGACGGAGCGGGGCTCGGCGACGCGAGAGGGTTCGGAACCGACCGCGGGACGACGCTGGTGCGCCTCGAGACCGACGGCGGGACCGTCGGCTGGGGCGAGGCGTTCGCCCCGGGACCGATGGCGACCGCGACGATCGAGACGATGTTCGCCGACGACGTCGTCGGCATGGACCCCTTCGAGGTCGAATCGCTCGCCGAGAACTCCTACACCGATCCGTACCACTTCGGCGGCGACGTCGTCGTCCAGAGCGCCGTCAGCGCGATCGACGTCGCGTGCTGGGACATCATCGGGCAGAGCGTCGGCCGGCCGGTCCACCGGCTGCTCGGCGGCACGCGCTGTGAGGAGCTGACGCCCTACGCCTCGACGATGTACTACACCGAGGCCGACCGGCCGATCGAGGAGCCGATTCGCGAGGCCGTCGAGGAGGGCTTTACCGCCGCGAAGATCAAGATCGGTGCCGACCCCGAGTCCGACGCCGAGCGCGTGCGCACGGCGCGGGAGATCCTGGGCGACGACGCCGACCTGATGGTCGACATGAACGGCAACTACCGGCCCCACCAGGCCGTCAAGTCCGCGCGGGCCATCGAGGAGTACGACGTGACCTGGATCGAAGAGCCCGTCCCGCCGGAAAACGCGTCGGGCTACCGCGAACTGCGTGGGAAGATCGATATCCCGATCGCCGCCGGCGAGGCCCACTACGGCCGGTTCGAGTTCAAGGAACTGATCGACGACCGGACGGTCGACATCGCCCAGCCGAACCTGGGCCGCTGTGGCGGCCTCTCGGAGGCGCGGTTGATCGCCGGCATGGCCTCGACCGAGAACGTCGCCGTCAGACCCCACATCTGGAACAGCGCCGTCGGCATGGCCGCCGCGGTGCAGTTCGCCGCCAGCATCTCGAACTACCCTCACACGCGCAACGTCCCCGAACCGATGCTGATCGAGTTCGACCGCAGCGAAAACCCGATGCGCAGCGAGTTGCTCGAGACGCCGTTCGATCCCGCCGGCGGCACGATCGACGTCCCGCAGGAGCCGGGGCTGGGGATCGAGATCGATCGGGACGCGCTGGAGCGCTACCGCGCCGACTGAGCCGGAGCCGGTAGCGGCGGATCGTCGCTGACGGAGGCCGCAGACCCGGCGTCCGTCCTCGACTCTCGAAGCTCTACTCTCGCCGATACGACAATATGCGTGAAGGGAGCGAACGTTTCCGTTTCACGGCCCCTTATTTGACCGGGAACTGGAGCGTGAGGCCACCAACGCATGGATTCATCAGACGCACACGGAAGCTTCGAGGACATTCGGGACGAGGTCGACGGGAACCCGATGCTGGACGCCTTCCGGTATGCCCTCCCCTACTGGGTGCCGCTGGCCGTCGGCGTCGTTTCGACGATGATCAACCGCGCGGCGCGGCTGTTCCCGGCGCTGATGATCGCGGCCGCGATCGATCTGGTCGTCACGCAGTCGGGGACAGGAGACGGGATCCTCGCCGTCGTCGGGCTCGTTCCGTCCGAACCGGTGCCGGCGGAGCGGGTCGACCAGCGGCTGAACCTCCTGTACTACCTCGGCGGGCTCACGGTAATCGCCTACCTCGTGCAGGCGGTCAGCCACTACTGCTCCCGGTACTTCTTCCAGACGACCGCCCAGCGGCTGCAACACGATCTCCGTCTGGATACCTACGACCACATGCAGCGGCTCTCGCTGGATTTCTTCAACAACCACCAGACCGGCGGGATGATGTCGATCCTGAACAGCGATATCAACCGTCTGGAAGACTTTTTCAACGTCGAGATCCGCCAGATCACGGAGGCGGTGATGATCCTCACGCTCGTCGGCGGCTACATGCTGTACACGGCGCCGCGGCTCGCCGCCCTGGTGTTACTCCCGGTCCCGATCATCGCGCTCGTGACGGCCAAGTTCATCATCTGGATCGAACCCAAGTACAAGCGCATCCGCGAACTCGTCGCGCGACTGAACACGCGGCTGGCGAACAACCTCGGCGGCGCGGCGATCGTGAAGTCGTTCGACCGCTACGAGGTCGAGAACCGGCGGGTCGCCGAGCAGAGTCGCGGCTACCGCGACGAGAAGATCGACGCGATCACGGTCCGAAAGGCGTTCTTCGCGTCCCTGCGCCTGATCGTCGGAGCGATGTTCGTCACGATCCTCATCGTCGGCGGCCGGGACGCGATCACCGCCGGCGGGCTGTCGACCGGCGCGTTCGTCGCCTTCTTCGTCTACCTCCAGCAGCTCGACGGCCCGATGACCCGGATCGGCAAGACCGCGAACAACTACCAGAAGGCCAAATCCAGCGCCGAGCGCGTCTTCGGCGTGCTGGGCTACGAGGCCGACATCCAGTCGCCGACGGACGGGACCGATCCGGTCTCTCTCGACGGCGACGTCGCCTTCGAGGACGTCACGTTCAGCTACTCGGACGGCGGCGAACGAATTCTCGAGGGGATCGACCTCGAGGTCGAGGCCGGCGAGACGATCGGCTTCGCGGGGACCAGCGGCTCCGGCAAGTCGACGCTCCTGAAGCTCCCGATGCGGTTCTACGACGTCGATTCGGGCACGGTGCGAATCGACGGCGACGACGTCCGGACGTACTCGCTGCAGACGCTCCGCGACCGGATCGGCGTCGTCGAGCAGGACCCGTACATGTTCTCCGGGACGATCCGCGAGAACATCGCGTACGGCGACGGCGAGGCGTTCAAGACCGTTCTCGAGGCAGATCCCGGCGAGGTACCTGAGGACGTCGAGGCGCGAATCCGGAACGCGGCGATGGCCGCCGGCGCCCACCGGTTCATCACGGAGCTCCCGGAGGGGTACGACACGATGGTCGGCGAACGCGGAGTCAAGCTCTCCGGCGGCCAGCGCCAGCGCGTCTCGATCGCGCGGACGGTCCTCAACGATCCCGATATCATCGTCCTCGACGAGGCGACCAGCGACGTCGACACGGAGACCGAGAACCTCATCCAGCGCAACCTCGACGAACTCACGGCGGATCGGACCGCGTTCGTCATCGCCCACCGCCTGTCGACGATCCGGAACGCGGATCGCATCGTCGTCATGGAAGACGGCGACGTGATCGAGACCGGCACCCATCGGGAACTGGTCGAGGATGGCGGCGCGTACGCCGATCTCTGGGCGTCCCAGACCGGCGACGGCGAGGAAGCGGAGGCGGCCGAAGCGGACGACTGAGAGCGGAGCAAACGCCGTTTCGCGAGTGTTCCGTGGGCCCCGATCGGAGGTAGCTTTATCAGACTGCCGGACGAGGTGCGTGGTATGCAACGTGCGCTCGTCGTTATCGACGACACCGAGGCTCACAGACGACTCCTCGCCGAAGCCGGCGAGTTCGCCAAGAACGGGAACGCGGAACTGGTCGTGCTGGCGTGGACGACGCCCGAAGCGGCCGAGGAGGGAAACGACGCGATCGAGTGGGTCGAGCGGATGGAGGGGACCAAATTCGAGGAGACCGACGCGACGGCGATGACCCGGAAGTTCGCCGAGGAATTCAGCACGGACGTCCTCAGCGACGTCGACCCGAACATCGACGTTCGGATCGAGACGATCATCACCGAGGAGGGCGACCTCGACGACGAGATCCTCTCAGCGGCCGAGCGGCTGGCCTGCGATCACGCGTTCCTCGTCGGCCAGAAGCGCTCGCCGACCGGGAAGGCGATCTTCGGCGACCTCGCCCAGCGCGTTCTGCTGAACTTCGACGGACCGGTGACCGTCCTGATGGAGTGAGCGCGGCCCGCACCGACGGCCGATCGCGAACCGCACCGGCGGCCGCTCGCACCGAGTGAATCCCGCCATGCGACCGATATTTTGATGGTCTCCGGGGAAGGGGTAGACGTATGGACGTACTAGTGACCGGTTCGTACGGCCGGTGTGGCACCGCGATCATCGATCACTTGCACGACGACGATCGGTACGAGTTCACCTACTTCAATCGCTCCGACCGCGAGGAAGGCCCATACGCCGAGTACGAGACGGTCGTCGGCGACGTCGCGGACTACGAGACGCTCCGCGAGGCCTGCGAGGGACAGGACGCCGTCGTCCACCTTGCGGCCTACCCCTACACCGACGGCGACTGGACCGACATCTTCCGGCCCAACATCGTTGGCATGTACAACGTCCTCGAGGCCGCCCGTGAGGCCGAGGTCGAGTCCGTGATCTTCGGCTCGACCAACCACGTAATGGGGATGTACGAGATCGAGAACGCCCCCGAGATCTACGAGCGGGATCACGACCTCGTCATCGATCACACCGACCCCGTTCGCCCCGACTCCTACTACGGCGCCTCCAAGAGCTTCGGCGAGGACCTCGGGCGGTACTACATCGAGGACTGCGAGTACCCGAAACAGTTCTACGCGCTCCGGATCTGTAGCGTCCGCAGCGAGGAGTACGACCACCCCTACGGCGACGCCGAAATCGGCGTCGAGGAGGGCGACTGGGAGTGCGGCAGCGACGAGTACGAGGAGCAGGTCGCGCGGATGAAGGCGACCTGGCAGTCCCGCCGGGACTTCGCCCACCAGATCGACTGCTGTCTGCGGGACGACAGCGTCGAGTTCGACATCTTCAGCGGCGTCAGCGACAACCGCCGGCGCTGGTACGACCTCGAGCACGCTCGCGCGCGGATCGGCTACGATCCGCAGGACGACGGCGAGGAGTGGGACGCGCCGCCGGAGTAGCGACGGTGCCGGCCCGAACGGCGTCGAAAGGTTTAGGCTCTCGCGAGGGGATCCGTTCCGCATGGACCGTGCGAGCGAAACCGACAGCGCGCAGTATCGGGTGGCTCGATGACGATCGACAGCGACTGGGGCGAGTGGTGGATCCGCGAGGAGATCAACGGCGCCGACGTCGACGGCGTCTCGCTGTGGTTCCTCGGCGTGGCCGGCTGGGCGATCAGAACCCCCGAGACCGCCGTCTACATCGATCCCTACTTCAGCACCGAGCGGGACCGCGAGTACGTCGCCCGGATACCACCGGTGCCGATGGAGCCGCAGTGGGCCGACGCCTGCGACGCCGTGTTCTGTACGCACGACCACCGCGATCACTTCTGGCCGCCGTCGTTCGGGCCGCTGCTGGACCACGGCGGTTCGGTCCACGCGCCGGCCGAGTGTTACGAGAACCACGACGTGAGCGAGATCGTGGACGACCAGCAGACGGTCGTCGAACCCGGCGACAGCTACGCGGTCGGCGACCTGACGATTCACGTTCGGGACGGCCGCGACCCCGACGCTGACGGCAGCGTCACCTACGTGCTCGAACACGAGGAGGGGACGATCTTCCACGGCGGCGACAACCGTCCCTGCGAGGCGTTCCGCGAGATCGGCGCGGAGTTCGACGTCGACGTGGGGATGCTCTCCTACGGCACCAGCGGCCGCATCAGGATGGATGGCGAGGTCGAGCGTCGGAAACTGTACAACGACGCCCAGGAAATCGTGGAGGCCGCCAACGCCCTCGAGATCGATCGGCTGGTGCCGGAGCACTCGCGGCGCTGGCGGTCGATCCAGGCCGATACCGGCGCGCTCTCGGCGGCCGCGACGACCTTCGAGTACCCCCGAATCATCGAGGAGATCGAGGTCGGCGACCGGCTCCGACTCGGCCAGCCCGGGATCGTCCCGCCAGCCTACCTCGAAGACGAGTGAGGATCGGGCTCGAGCCGCGAAACTGCGGGATCGCGGTCGTCTCGCTCGTCGCGGGCGTTCCCTAGAACACGCGGTTCGTTCTCTAACGAGAGTCAGTGATTCTGTACCGTTCTGTCAGTCCGCTGATCGCCGGCGGAGCCGATCGCACGACAGCGGTCCGGTCAGCGCGTGAACGGGCGCCGTCGTATCGAGAACGTCGCCGCCTCGAGCCGAGACGACCGAATCGAGCGACCGATCGACCGATACCGAACGATGCCGGCGTCGAACCGAACGACGAGTCGATCGCCGAGAAGAACCGAACTCGAACTGCGCGCCACGGGAGGGGTCGACGGCGGGTCAGTAGTTTAGGTAGACCGTCTTCGTCGACGTGAAGAAGTCAAGTCCCGCATCGCCCTGCTCGCGGTAGGTATTCGTCGAGGAATCCTTGTAGCCGCCGAAGGGCACGTGGAGCTCNCGGGTCAGTAGTTTAGGTAGACCGTCTTCGTCGACGTGAAGAAGTCAAGTCCCGCATCGCCCTGCTCGCGGTAGGTATTCGTCGAGGAATCCTTGTAGCCGCCGAAGGGCACGTGGAGCTCGAGGCCGGTGGTCTTCTCGTTGACCTTCGCGACGCCCGACTCGACGTTCTCGACGAACTGGTTCGCTTCGGTGAGATCGTCCGTGACGATGCTCGCCGAGAGGCCGTAGTCGACGTCGTTAGCGAGCTCGAGGCCCTCCTCGAAGCTGCTGACCTTCAACACGGCCAGCACCGGCCCGAAGACCTCTTCCTGGGCGATGCGCATGTCGTTTTCCACGTCCGAGAAGACCGTCGGCTCGACGTAGTAGCCGTCAGCGTACTCGCCCTCGGTGAGCGCGTCGCCGCCGGCGACCAGTTCCGCGCCCTCGTCTTTGGCGACGTCGATGTACTCGAGCGTGCCCTCGAGTTCGCTCTCGGTCACGTGGGGACCCATGTCCGGATCGTCCACGCCCGGCCCGACCTCGAGGGTTTCGGCGTAGTCGGCGATGGCGGCGACGAACTCGTCGTAGACGTCTTCGTGAACGATCGCGCGGGAGGCCGCGGTACAGGACTGACCGGTCGTCCCGAACGCGCCGGCACCGACGATGTCGACGGCCTCGTCGACGTCGGCGCTGGGCATGACGACCGTCGGGTTCTTCCCGCCCATCTCGCACTGAACGCGTTTGAGGTCGTCCGCAGCGGCCTGGGCGACGGCGGTCCCGACCTGCGTACTCCCGGTGAACGAGACCGCGTCGACGCCCTCGTGGTCGGTCAGCACGCCGCCGACTTCGCTCCCGGAGCCGGTGACGTAGTTCGCGACGCCGGCGGGCAGTCCCGCGTCGTCGAGCGCCTCGANCTCCCGGTGAACGAGACCGCGTCGACGCCCTCGTGGTCGGTCAGCACGCCGCCGACTTCGCTCCCGGAGCCGGTGACGTAGTTCGCGACGCCGGCGGGCAGTCCCGCGTCGTCGAGCGCCTCGATTAGCTTCCAAGAGACGGTTGGCGCCGCCGAGGCGGGCTTGAGGACGGCCGTATTACCCGCGGCCAGCGCGGGGGCGAGCTTCCAGGCCGGGATCGCGATGGGGTAGTTCCACGGCGTGATCAGCGCGGCGGTGCCCAGCGGCTCTTTCTTCGTGTAGAGATTTTTGTCCTCGCCGCTCGGGGACTTGACCNGGGGTAGTTCCACGGCGTGATCAGCGCGGCGGTGCCCAGCGGCTCTTTCTTCGTGTAGAGATTTTTGTCCTCGCCGCTCGGGGACTTGACCGTACCCCCGAGGTCGCTGGCCTTCTGTGCGTAGTAGTAGAAGATATCGATCGCGCGCTGGACCTCGCCGCCGGCTTCGCCGAGCGTCTTCCCCTCCTCCCGGGTCAGCGTCTCGGTCAGATCCTCCTTCTGGTCCTCGAGGATCTGGGCGGTTTCCTTGAGGATCGCTCCTCGTTCCGGACCGGGCGTCGACGCCCACTCGTCCTCGGCGGCGACCGCGGCCTCGACCGCCTCCTCGGCGTCTTCGGACGTCGACGACTGGAACTCGCCGACGACCTCGGTCGTGTTCGCGGGGTTCAGTACCTCGAACGTCTCTCCGGAACGCGATTCGACCCACTNCCTCGGTCGTGTTCGCGGGGTTCAGTACCTCGAACGTCTCTCCGGAACGCGATTCGACCCACTCACCATCAACGTAGTTACGATGCGCTGTCGGCATTCGGACTAGTCGTTTCGGTGTTCTCCACACCAACCTTCGTTTTCCGGCAAAATCCCCATCACGCACACCGACGATCCCGCCGGTCGAAGCGGGACCATCGAACCCTAACTAATTTATACAGGAGACGCGAAGATCGTGGTAATGGGTTCCACGCAACGAGCGAACGATCCGGAAACGACGTCTCGGGTTCGAGAAACGGTCTTCGATTCGATCTTCGACTCCGTTCTACTGCGACTCACGGCGGCGGGCGCCGTCTTCGTCGCGCTGGGCGCAGTGCTGAACGGGATCACGTGGGGGTCGGGAGACGGCCAGCTGATGGGGATCTGGGCGGCGATCTTCGCCGTCTGGGGATCCGGACTGATCCTCGTCGGACTGGGACTCTACAGCATCATCTGGTGGCGGCGACGGTGAGTCCGCGACCCGAGGCGGCGTCTCATACTCGATCGATACTGCTCTACCGCTGCGTTCGCGATCGGTAACGTCGACGGGCGAAAACGACCGACTCCGCTCCACGCCGATTCGCAGCGAATCGAACCGCACCATCAGCGCCGGGCGAGCTGCGACACGTTTCGATCGCCCGGCCGCCGCTCCAGGGAGAGCCCGTCGATTTTCCGGATCGTTATCTCGCCGAGGACGTTGATCTCGCAGCCCTCCTCCAGGTGGCCGCCGACGGTCCGGTCGCCGTCGAACGCGGTCACGTGAAGGTGGGGGTCGCCGTCCGCGATGACGCCGTTGACGTCGGTGACCTCCCAGGCGCCCTCGAGTTCGAGGTCGACGTTGCGGTCGGACTGGTCCTCGGGGAGGTCCGTCCGATCGACGTAGTGGATGTTCAGCGTGCTGAACGTGCCGATACCAGTGACGACGGCACCGGTGTCGACGTCGTGGTCCTCGCAGGCCCGCTCGATCGACTCGAGGACCATGTCGCCGCGGTCGAGACGGACGATCACGTGTCCGTCGTCGGATTCGAACGATTCCATGTCATCCCGTGGAACGGCCGTGGGAATAAACCTTGACGCCGCAGCAGGCGAGAGCGGCCGCGAGGGGCCCACCCCTGTAGTGCCTGTGGTGCGACCCCTCGGTGTCGCGCACCGATCGGTCCACTGAGACCAAACTTGAAGTGCGACCGAACAGTCGGGACGGTATCGCATGGAAACCGTCAGATACGGGATTGTCGGAGCGACGGGGTACGGCAGCAACCACGCGGACGCGGTCGAAGCCGTCGACGGCGCCGAGGTCGTCGCAGGCACGGCCCGAAGCGAGGAGTCGATCGCGCCGTTCGCGACGGCCTACGGCGCGACGGCATACACCGACTACGAGGAACTGTTCGCGGACGAGAGCCTCGATGCGGTCAGTATCTGTACGCCTTCGGGGACCCACGCCGAAATCGCGGTCGCCGCCGCCGAGGCCGGGATTCACGTTCTCTCGGAGAAACCGCTCGACGTCTACCTCGAGCGCGTCGACCGGATGATCGAGGCCGCCGATCGTAATGACGTCCGGCTCGGCGGGATCTTCCAGCGCCGGTTCACGCCCGAGCGGTGGACCGCCCGGCAGTGGGTCGAGGAGGGACGGTTCGGCGACCTAATTCTCGCCGACACGGCCGTCAAGTGGCACCGACCGCAGCGCTACTACGAGGACCACTGGCACGGCCAGCGCGACCTCGACGGCGGCGTCCTCATGCAGCAGGCGATCCACTTCGTCGACCTGCTCCAGTGGCTGACCGGCGGGATCGAGCGCGTGACCGCCGACACCGAAACGATGGCCCACGAGATGGAGTGCGAGGACGTCGCGGTCGTCTCCCTCCGCTTCGAGAACGGCGCGCGCGGCACGGTCGCGGCCACGACCGGCGTTCGCGGCGGCCGAGAGCGCGTCGAACTGAACGGCACCGAGGGCTCGTACAACTCGGGGACGTTCGTCCTCGAGGACGACGAAGTCGAGCCCGACCTCGTCGAACCGCCCTGTGGGACGGGACTCGAGGGACAGATTCGGGACTTCGTCGGGGCGGTCCGCGAGGACCGGGACCCGATCGTCAGCGGTCGGGACGCCCGCGACGCCGTTGAGGTCGTCCTCGCCGCCTACGCCTCGGCGGAACTCGATCGACCCGTGCGCGTCGACGAAGTGCGCGACCTGCAGGAGCACACCTAACTCCCCCGTGTCACGCCGACTCGAGGAACGTCGCACAGACCGGTTTCGGCACGTCGAATTCCGCGAGCGGCTCGAGGCGTCCGGTCTCGTCGATCGCGAAGCTCGCGACCCTGTCGCCGTGCTGGTTGCTCGCGAGGAGCACCTCGCCGTCGGGAGCGAGCGCGATGTCGCGGGGCGTCTCCCCGCGTGTCGGTTCGTATACGAGGGGCTCGAGGCGACCCGTCGACGCGTCGACCGCGAAGACGGCGACGCTGTCGTGGCCCCGGTTGGAGACGTACACCCACCGACCGGACGGATGGACGTGAACGTCGGCTGGCTCGTTGGCTCCGTCGAACGCGGCCGGTAGGGTGCTCGTCCGATCAATCGTTGCGAGCCCGCCGGTCTCGGCGTCGCGCTCGTACGCGGTCACCGTCGACTCGAGTTCGTCGACGACGTAACAGTAGGGTTCGGTCGGATGGAAGGCGATATGACGCGGTCCCGCCCCCGCACGAGCGGTCGCCGGTCCCGACTCGGCCGACCGGAGCGGGGCCGACTCGTCGGAGCGGTAGATCTCGATGCGGTCGGTCCCGAGGTCCGGCGCGTACCGGAACCGGTGCTCCGGGCCGGGAACGATCGCGTGCGGGTGCGGAGCCGCCTGGCGCTCCGGGTCGGGTCCGGAGCCTTCGTGGGCGACGACGTCGGCGACCTCGCCGAGCCGACCGTCGTCCGCGAGCGGATACGCCGCTACGGTCCCACCCTGATAGTTCGCGACGAACGTGTACCGGCCGGCCGCGTCGACGCTGACGTAACATGGTGCGCCGCCCTCGCTCGAGCGACCGTTGAGCCGCGTGAGTCCGCCGGTCTCGGCGTCGATTCGGTAGGCCGACACGCGCCCGCCGTCGACGCGCTCGACGGCGTAGAGGGTCTCCCCGTCGGGACGGAGCGCCAGAAACATCGGATCCGGCGCGGGCGTGCGCGCCCGTTCGGTCAGCGTTCCGTCAGGAGCCACCGTCGCGGCGACGATACCGTCGCCGCCGCTCCCGGCCGAACAAACGAACGTCTGATACGAGCCTCCTCGAGTCACGGTCGAACGAAACGGGCGGGCGGACCTTGGGTCCACCGGAACCGATCGTCCGGCGGGTCGCCTACTCGTCGGGCGCGGGATTCGACTGCCCGTCCCGGTCGGCACCGGCGTCCGCGGCCGTCTCGTCGGTCTCATCGTCGGAGACGTACTCGAACACGTTGTCCGCGGACTCCTCGCGGTCGTCGGTCGCCTCGTCGTCGACGGCGGTGTCGGTCTCGACGTTCTGCAGGTCGTCGGCGACGACCCCCTCGTCCGCGACGTCGACCGTCGTGTCGAACCGGTCGAGGGTGTTGCTCAGCTGTCCGGCCTGTTCGGCCAGTCGGCTGGCGTTGTGTGACACCTGGGTCAGCGCCGACGTCTGTTCCTCGGCGGAGGCGGCGACGGATTCCGTCTCCTGGGACGTCTGCTCGCTGATCATCGCGACGTCGTCGACCACGCTGGCCGTCTCGCTGACGGCGACGGCCTGATCGTCGGTGGCCGCGCTGATCTCCTGGATGCCCTCGTTTGTCCGTTCGGCGTAGGTGGGATCTCCGCTAAGGCCTCGACGGCCTCCTCGACGGTGTCGACGCTCTTGGTGACCTGCTCGCTCGTTCGCCCGACGACCGTCGCGGCGTCGTCGGCCGCCGCCTGCAGGCTGGCCAACTGCTGTTCGATCTCGTCGGTCGCCTCCCGCGTCTCCTGGGAGAGCTGCTTGACCTCCTTGGCGACGGCGCCGAACCCGTCGCCGCCGTCGCCGTGCGTTCTGGAGGCCTCGATGTTAGCGTTGAGCGCGAGCATGTTGGTCTGCTCGGCGATCTCGTCGATGAACTCGGTCAGTTCGTCGATCTGTTCGATCTCCCGCTCGAGGCGCTCGAACTGCTCGACGACGTCGTCGGTGTCGTCGGCGACGACGGTCATCTCCTCGGCGGCCTGGTTGGCCGCCTCTCGACCGCGGTCCCCGGCCGTCGCGGTCCGTTCAGCGATGTCCGCCACGGCGTCGGAGGAGGACGCGATTTCCTCGGTCGTCGAGGAGAGCGTGTTCAGTTCGCTCGTCGCCTCCTGGACGTGTTCGTGCTGGCGCTCCGCGCCGTCGGAGATGCGCTGGACGGACTCCGTCACCTGCTCGCTGGCGTTCCTGACCTCTTCGGAGCTGGCGGTCACCTCCTCGCTGGCGGCCGCGACCTCCGCGGCGAACTGCTTGACGCGTGCGGTCGCCTCCTCGATGGCGCCGATCATCTCGTTGAACTCCCGGGCGATCGACTCCATCGCGTCGTTGTCGCTGTCGGGATCCATCCGCTGCGTGAGATCGCCCCGGGCGCACTCGCGCATGACCCGACTGTACTCGTCGGCTTTGCGTTCCAGTTGCTCGTTGGTGCGCTGGGTCTCCTGTTTCGCCGTTTCGGCCGTCTCCCGGGCCGTTTCGGCCTCGCGAATCTGGTCGCGCAACGCGTCGCGCATCGAGCCGAACCCGTCGTAGAGCTGTCCGATCTCGTCGATCCGGGACGTCTCCAGATTCACATCGAGCTGGCCCTGCTCCATCGTCCGGGCCTTGTCTCGCAGGCGCGTGAGTGGTCCCGACGTCTGGCGCCCGATGACGATGGTGATCCCGAATAGCGCGATCAGCCCGACGCCGACGACGCCGAGCATGGACTGACCGACGATGTTTGCGGTCTGGAACGCGACCGATTTCGGGACCGTCGTGACCAGCAGCCAGTCGGTGCCGACGATCGACGTGACCGCGTGGACGTGCGAGTCGCTTTCGATCGTCTCGATCGACTCGATGCCCGGCTGGGCCTCGCCGTTGCGAACCTCGGCCGGGAGCGGCGCGTCCTCGGCCCCGGCGATAACCGAGACGTCGTCGTCGCTGACGATCGTCGTCTGTTGCTCCTCGAACGGCTGGTGGAGTCCCAGCACCTGCTCTTTGATCCCGCCCACGAGGACGACGACCCTGTCCTCGTCGCCCATCACCGGCGTGGAGAAGTAAACGGCGCGACCGTCGGCGGCCTCGTACGAGGTTTCGCTCATGTCCACCTGGTACACCGAATCGCTGATGTCCTGATACTGCGAGGCGTTCGCCCACGGTTCGTCGATCTCGTCGAGCGTTTCCCCGCTCGAGCCCTTGGAATGGGAAGCGACGAGCGCCCCCTGCTCGCGGTCGATCACGTGGATTTCCCTGACCGATTGGGGCATATTGTTCGATCTAGCGATTAACTGCCCCTCGATGGTCTCGGGGTCGTCCGCTGCGAGTTCGTCGTCGGTGGCTAACGCGCTCGTCTGGCGTTTCAGCTCTTGGATCCAGTCGCCGGTCCCGTCGCTCTGGATCGACGCTACCGACTCCATCTGTTGATCCGCGTTCTCCTCGACGGAGTTGTTCGCACGGACGTACCCGACGCCGCCGACGAGCGCGAGCACGACGACGACGACGAACAGCAACACGCCCAGTTTGTACGCGAACCGCCGTCGAACGACCGACGGCGTGATCGTCCGAGCGATCCGTCCCCCGATCGACCGGTCGCTACTCACCCCGAACCGCCTCCGCTGACCAGACTACGTTCATATCCCACCACGAAATATTCCGCTCCCCAAATAAATCTTGCTAGGAGACATGATAATAGACCATTATCTTTGAACAATAATGGGATTTACTGTGGAAATCGATCGGAATGTCGGCGACGCTCGCAGGATCGATTCGCGGAGAATCGGTCGCGACGGACGAAACGGACGGCAAAGAGAAGGAATCGATTCAGTCGAGCAGGCCGTCGCCGACGAACGAATACCGCTCCGCGAGATCGATGCGCTCGTCCGCACGACCGGACTCGTAGGCGGCCATCGTCACGACCAGCGTCCGGAACGCGTCCCGGACCGAGATCGGCGGCTCGGTGCCCTCGAGGACGGACTCGGTAAACGCCTCGGCCTTGGTCTCGCGGCCGTGGTAGTCGAGGTGGCGGTCGTGTTCGGTGCCCTCGGCGTCGATCGTGTAGCCGGTGCGCTCGTCCCACTCCCGACCCTCGAGGTAGACGGCGCCGTCGTCGTCCCAGATGTGGATGTGTTCCCGGGTACACGCGACGATTCCGGTGTCGGAGAAGTTGGCGATCGCCCCGTTGTCGAACTCGATGGTGATCGAGGACTGCGTGTCGAAGAGCTGCTCGTCGTCGTGGAACTCGACGTTGGCATTGACGTGGGTCGGCGTGAGGCCGGTCACCCAGAGGATCGCGTCGATGACGTGCGAGCCGACGTTCAGCAGGTGGCCGCCGCCGCTCAGGGCGGGATCCATCCGCCAGTCGTCCATGTTCTCGTAGTACGACCGCCAGTCGTGGGTGATCTCACCGGTAATGAACGTCGGCTCGGCGTCGCCCTCCGCCCACCGCTGGCGGGCGTTGATGAACGCCGGATTTAGGTGTCGCTGATAGCCCAGCATCATCACCCGATCGGTCTCCCGATCGCGCCGGTACAGATCGCGGGCGTCCTCGAGGTTCGTCGCCAGCGGCTTCTCGCAGAGGACGTGGAGATCGCGCTCGAGCGCTGCGACGGTCTGGTCGTAGTGGAGCCCGTTCGGCGTGGCGATCGCCGCCGCGTCGAGGTCGACCTCGTCGAGCATCGTCTCGTAATCGAGGAACTGGTTCGAGGACGGGACCTCGAGTTCGTCGCCCGCCTCAGCCAGGTTCGCCTCGCTGACGTCGGCGATCGCGGCCAGTTCGGCGTCGGGCACGGCCTCGAACTGTCGTCCGAGTCGGACGCCGAGGCTCCCGAGCCCGACGAGTCCGACGCGGAGATCTGCTGCTGATGAATCGACCATGTCGTAGTCACGCATACAGGCAAACCGACTATAATTGTTTTGTTCGCTCGACCCCCGCAGGTCCTCGAGGGTCACACGGTCCGCGAGCCAGTTGCCGGTCCACCGCTCGGCCCGCCCGTCGTCGTACTCGGCGGCCGTGTCGACGAAGTTCCCGCCCTCGTCGGTGTGGGCATCGAAGGGTTCGTTCGCGCAGCCACGTCCGTCTCGAGACCGACCACCGCAATGGACGGGGCCGGCAGCGATCGTCGGGGTCAGCGCGTTCCGCTTCGGGATTTGTCAAGACGCTCGAGTCGCCCGCCTCGCTCGACGAATAATCATCTCGAGTGTATGTGTCTGTTATTGATAGGTATGATGTCAGTCGGACACGCGCGACAGTCCGAACCGAGAAACGGTGCGATCGACAGTCGGGAGCAGAAACCGGGTTGAGAACGGTGGACTCGATGAGAGGGGACTCGAACTCGAAGTCGGTGCGAGCGGCCGAGCGGCGATATCAGGTTCCGGAGTCGACGGGCATCTCTCCCACCTATTCATTATTCTAACCTCGATTCATGGTGATGAATTCCGGCGTGTGTATAGAAAACGGGAATCACAGTTACCAACGTTCTCGACGATCGAATTGTACGGTTCGAGGTCGCGAGTCGCTATCGCGGTCGCCGATCCCGAGTCGAAGGCGGACGGACACGCGCTGATCGGACGATCAGCGATACATCTCTCCAGCGGGATAGAATAATAAGCGTATCAGCGTTGCAATATGTGAGACGCGCCGATCCAATATCCGTCACAACCGGCTGGTTTTGAGTCGGCGGTCGCGTTCAGGGGCGCTCGAACGTCGCATCGCTGTCGTCGGCGATGTCGACGTCGTCGGCCAGCGATCCGTGGTTGCCGGCGAGCGAAATTTCGCGCGTTTTCGGTCCGCTGGCCTCGAGGAACGGGCCCTCTGATTCCGACTGGGGCGCACAGCCGCGGACTCGAGTTCGGCCGACGTTCGTCAGGGAGACGACGGGCGCGTCCTGGTCGTCCGGGACCCGCAGGCCGTCGATCGTCACGTCCTCAGTGTCCTCGAACTGCATGGCCGGACTACCGGGCGTTCGAATCCGAACGTCGGTGAACGAGATGTCGGCGATTGACTTGCAGAACAGGGCGTGGGTCTGCTCGTAGTCGTAGGCCATCGCGGGATCGAGGTCCGTCGCGTCCAGCGATCGGGTGGCGTCGATCTGCACGTCACTAAAGGAGATTCCCTCGAAGTACTGCTCCGGGAGGCCGGCGAAGAAGCCGGCGGTCTCGACCTGACGGGCGGTGATGTTGGTAAAGGAAACGTTCCGAACCATCGGCGTCCCCTCGTCGACCGGTTCGGAATCGCTGTCGAGGGGCATGAAGTAGTAGCCGTTGATGGTGAACGGGCAGGCGATCCGCCGCATGACGATATTGTCGAACCGGAGGTCCTCGACGACGCCGCCGCGGTTGCGCGCGGTCTTGATCCGGACGCCGCGGTCCGTGTCGGTGAACGTGCAGTTGGTGACCGTCACGTCGCGGACGTCGCCGGACATCTCGCTGCCGATGACGACGCCGCCGTGACCGGCCTCGACCGTACAGTTGGTGACGGTGATCTGGGACGCCGGTTCGCCGACCTCCCGCCCCTCGGCGTTCTTCCCGGACTTGATGCAGATCGCGTCGTCGCCAGCGTTGATGTACGTGTCGCTGATCCGGACGTACCGCGAGGAGTCGATGTCGATCCCGTCGCCGTTCGGGGCGTCCGCCGGGTTCGCGATATTGACGTCGGTGATCGTGACGTTCTCGGAGTAGACGACGTGGGTGTTCCAGAACGGCGAGTTCTCGAGGGTCACGCCCGAAACGGAGACGTTCTCCGAGCCGTAGATCTGGAACAGCGGCGGCCGATGGGTGAAGCTGCTGACGTCGTCCTGTTTCTCGTTTTTCTCCTCGAATTCGGCCAGTCGCTCCTGGAGCCCGTCGGGGATCTCCGACTCGGGGGCGTCGTAGAACTGCCACCAGTACTCGCCGCCGCCGTCGATCGTCCCGCGGCCGGTGATCGAGACGTTCTCGGCGTCGTCGACGAGCAAACACGGGTGGAAGCCGTACTGGTTCCACCCCTCCCAGCGGCTCTGGACCGTCGGGAACGCCTCGTAGTCGCCGACGAACTGGAGCGTCGCCCCCGCGTCCAGATACAGGGTCGTCCGGTCGCCGACCCGGAGCGGGCCGGTCACGTACGTGCCCGACGGGACGTACACCGTCCCACCGGACTCGGCGCACTCGTCGAGCGCCGCCTGGATCGCCTCGGTATCGGGCTCGTCCGAGTCGCCGGTCGCGCCGTACTCGCGGATGTCGAATCCGTCCGTGTCAGGTCCTGCCATCGTCTGGGTATTTCGGAGTACGGAAATAAACGTTGCGTCGTCGGCGGTTCGCCGCCGGCCGGCGATTCCGCTCCTCGGTGGCGACGGCGAACCGGCGGACGAGATGGCGGCCGCCCGCCGAAACGATGGCAACACAGGTGCGATACTAGCGAGGCGGTGTTGACCTCGAGCGTGGAGTCGTCACCGGACTCCGCCTAACTGTCGTAATGGCCGTTCCCGTTGTGGCTGCGGTCGAAGCTGCGCTCAGCGAGACGTCGCGAGGACGTCGGCGTCCTCGAGGTCCCACGCCTCGAGGTAGTCGCGTTCGCGGTCGACGAGTTCGGCGAAGAGGTCCGCGGCGGCGTCGCGTTCGATCGAGACGAGGGGATCGTTGAGGAACGCCCGGAACGCCCGATCGAGGTCGCCCTCGAATCCGGCTTCGACGAGCGTCTCCTGATTGTTCACGTGGGTCATCACCATCGATCGAATCTCGCGGGGGAGCGAGCCGGCGGCCAGCGGCGAGACGTCGTCGCCGGTGAGCAACGCGTTCGTTTCGACGACGGCGCCCTCGGGAAGTCCCGCGACCTGCCCCTCGTTGGGGTAGTTCAGGTGGGTCTCGACGGGCTCGAGTCCCAGCAGGGCGCGGAAGATGTCGACGGCCTCCTCGCCGGATTCGTAGAACTCGAACGCCTCGTCGCCAGAGAGGTACCGCTCGGTCTGCGTCGGCCCGTCGTCGACGGGAAGACGGGCCGAACTCGGCGTGAACCGGATCCCCCACCGATGGAGACCCTCGGGGTCGTCGAGCTGGAGGTACCACGGGACGAACTCGACGAGGTGGCGGTCGCCGGCCGCGCCGAGCAGGCCGAAGCGGTCGTAGAGGTCGAAGGCGACGTTGTAGTTGTTGACCCAGTAGGACGCGTCGGCCATCGAGCCCGGTTCGAAGTCCTTCAGCGGTTTGCGCTCCTCGAGTTCGGCCTCGAGGTAGCCGAACAGATCAGTGTCGCGCCACCGGGCCTCGTCGATCCACGTGAAGTGGTTGATCCCCTTGACGGTGACGTGGATCTCCTCGCGGGCGACGTCCTCGGCGTCGTCGACGTACCGCTCGGCGATGTCGGCAAACTGCTCCTGGAACTTGAACACCTCGTGGCAGAGCCCGATCGCGTTGACGTCGGGGTACTCCTCGTAGAGCGCCCGCGTGCAGACGGTCATCGGGTTCGTGTAGTTGACGACCCAGGCGTCGGGACACTGCTCGCGAACCGTCGCCGCGATTTCGCGGTACTGAGGAATCGCCCGCATCGAGCGCAGGATCCCGCCGGGGCCGACGGTGTCGGCGACCGGCTGGTGGATGCCGTACTCCTTGGGAACGTCGATGTCGTGAACGAACGTCTCTTCCGGGGGATCCTGGATCGAGCAGACGACGAAGTCGGCGTCCGCGAGCGCGTCGTCCAGCTCGCGGTAGGCCTCGAAGGTCCAGTCGCCGTCGGCGTCCTCGCGTTCGACGACCCGGTTGCCGAGTTCGGCGTTCTTCATCGCGGCCTCGTGGTCGACATCGTACAGCGCCACCGATCCGGCGACGTCCCCGCACTGGGCGAGATCGTTGATGAGGGTGTGGGCCCACCCCTGGCTGCCGCCCCCGACGTATCCGATCTTCACGCGAGGGGGCTCTTCGATCGAACGGCTACCGAGTTGGTGCATACGTCTCTCGCACGGACGGTACGCGGCAAAAGGGTTGGCATTAGGTGACGATTCTGCCGGCTCTCGGACCTCCGGTCGTCCCCGGCCCAGCCCTACACGCCGCCCTCTGGCGATCGTCGATCGCCGACCGGCGTCGGGAGCTTCCCGCGATCATCGCCGCGCAGCGCCGCCGCCAGGTGCAACAGCGCCAGCGGGACCGGATCCTCGAGGACGATCCGTCCCTCGCCGTCGACGAACAGCCCGTCGTCGTTCGTGCGCGCCTCGAGACAATTCTCGCCGACGCGCGCCGCGGCGTCGCGGTAGGCGTCGCGCCCCGTCGCCCGGTGAAGTTCCAGCAGCGCGTACACCGCCCGGAAATCGTCGCAATCGGGGGTAGGATCGAGATCGGGATCGGTCTCGAGGACGGGGTTAGACTCGAGAACGACGCCGTCGCCCGCCGCGTCTCCGTGCTCGTCCGTACCGCCGAGCGCGCCGATATCACCCAGGTCCAGTCCTCGCGCGATGTGGCGGGCCGTCCGCCAGCAGATCCGGTCGCCCGTTGCCCGGGAGACCGTCGCGTACGTCCAGAGGAAGTCCGCGTCGGCCTCGATCGGGCCGATGACGCGACCCTTGGGCCCGAAATAACCCTCGCGGCGGACGACGAACCCCTCCAGGCTGCGCCCGTCGGTCAGCATCGGCTCGAACTCGTTTCGCTCCGGTCTGTAGGCCGCCTCGCGCCACGCGCGGAGTTCCTCGAGGGCCCACCGCGTGAATTCCCGGCCGCGGTCGCCGAGGCGCTCGCCGAGCTCGAGCTGGCGGCGCTGGACGATCGGGCGCGGGCGGAACAGCGTCCCCTCGTAGACGCGGTGGTCGCCGTGGACGTACGGCGCGAACTGGTACTGGGCGCGATCGCCCCGGATCTCCGGCCCGTTGCAGTAACTTGGGTGTTGGCTGAACTGGTAGCCGCTGATGCCCGTCTCCCCGCGGGTCTCGACATAGCGGCGGGCCAGATTCCGGGCCCAGCGTAGCGGTCCGTCGAGGGTGCCGTCACCGTCGCCACCATCGGTGCCGCGATCAGCGTCATCGCCGGCGTCGCCGTCGAGTTCGGCCAGCCGACCCGCGGCGTAGTAGAGGTCGCTCCCGGTGTTGACGAAGGTCAGCCCGTCGCCCCAGAAGAAGACGTCGCCGCCCTCGTACGCGCGGTCCCACGGATCGTCGATCGCTGCGCCGGCCGCCGACGGGAAATCGCTCGTCTCCCCGTCGGCGTAGTCGTACTCGTCGTTACGCCACTCGTTGAGGTCGCCGTGACGGTTGAAATCGAGGATCGACCAGTCGTAGACGTGAGCGTCCCAGAACGCCTCGACGAAGCGTCGCGTCGCTTTCGGGTCCACCTCCCAGAACAGGTCGTAGAATGGATACTCGAACTTCAGTTCGTGCGGCCCGTCCTTGTTCGTCGCCAGCGCGTCCGCCTCGAGGTCGTAGGCCACGTGGCCGCCCCAGTAGGGGAGGCCCCGGGAGTCCGTGAGGTGCTCGAGGAACCAGTCGACGATTTCGACGGCCGCGTCCCGGTAGCGCTCGTCGCCGTCGATCCGGCTGAGGGCGACGAGGGTCCGGAGGAACTCCTGCTGGGTCGCCACGTTCGAGAGGCGCCGATCCGCGGCGACGTCGCGGGCGTCGTAGGCGACCGCCTCCTCGGCGTCGGGATCGATCGCGTCGGCGAGCAGCGGCGTTTCCCGCTCGCCGTACCGGTCGCGTCCGGCCGTCAACGCCGCGTCGATGTGACGGCGAACGGTCTCGAGGCACTCGTCGGCCAGTGTCGAACCCATCGTACTCTCCCAGTACGGGAGCGGTCACTTGGGTGCTCGGTTAGTATTCGATCAGGATCGATCGGAATCGAACAGTGTAGTGCGGTATCGTCCCACGAAGGTTTGAGAACGGGTAGTTCATTGGCGAATTCTCACGTCGGTGCGACCGACGGGTTCGCCGACGCCGCGTGGCTCGCGGAAACCGAGCTCAAGACGTATTGGATGACGACCTCGAGGGCGCCGACGAGGGACCGCTCCGGGATGCGATCGACCGATGTGGACCCTGAATCGGCATCCTCGAGGGCAGCGGCGTCGATCAGTGCTCGGTGAACGGGTGGGCCGACGAGAGCGTCTCGACCAACGGCGGCCCCGAGAAACTCGACATCGCGTTCAGTAACAACCTCGTCACGGGGTGCCTGAACGACTCGATTCACGAAGGAATCCCACGCCTACGGGACGCTGGTGACAGATCGAAGCAAGCGGGTCGCCGTCGCGGGGGACCTCCGGACGAACTCGGTTGATCGCCACCTGCGACGCAAGAGGGGAACAAATTCGGTCGTCGCGAACAATGCGGGATCTCATTTCGGACACGCGCTCAACCCCGGTGTCGACATCGGCGACGAGACGATCGCCAGCATCGACGAGAACTACTACCGTGCTGGGCCGCGCACGTCCGCAGGCGAAGCCGTCACCGGTACGACCGATACCGACGCGAAGGGGCCGATAACGGCCTACATCGCGTCCCACGAGACCGATCCGTCGTCGATACCGGTGACCGGAAACGGGGACGGCATCAGGATGGTCTCCCGGCGCCCTCTCCGGCCTGACGACCTGGAAACGGTCCGCGGACGGCAGGTCTACGACGCCGTGCTTGACGTCGAGGTACCAGCGATCCTGATTCGAGACCGCTCGGTGGCCACCCGGTCGCAGCCGCAACGACGTACGGTGAGCGCGTTCGAATCGGTCTCGCGAGCGCGTTCGAACGGTTCGCTCGGCGAGACGAATAGTACCGATACTCCCCGCGGCGCCGGATCGGACAACAGCCGGTTCCCACCCGCCGAATTTTACAATCGTACTTTGATAAACAGAGTAGTGCCTTCTGTGACGATCATACAGATGTAAACGGGAGAAAGCTTCAATAATGCATAATGATTGTTTGGATCCTATATCGCATCGCCAGACGGAGATGGTCCGGTATTCGGGAGAGTAGCCGGTGTTCGCGTGTGGAAAATACTGGATCGGGCCACAGAGAGTCGATCGGTGACGACCGGTCGACCGTTCGACAATGGTCTGGGACAGCATACCCCCCGATAGGGAGTGTCACAACCCATAACGCGCGGAAAAACACTGCGCCGTGGGACCGAGCGAGCGATTTTCCTTGCTCGGAACCCAGTGAATGTGACGAGAACAGGGTTCGCCTCTGGAGAACAGATTTATGTAGCTAAAACCCGCTATGTTCCGATATGACAAATACCCCCCGCAACCGAACCGGATCCCGGATCAAATCAGTCGAGATTGCCTTTACCGTTCTCGATGCCGTTCGGAAGAATGATCGGCCCAGCGTCACCGAACTCGCCGACGAACTCGGCCACTCGAAGAGCACGATCCACAATCACCTCCGGACCCTCGAAAACGAGGAGATCATCGTTCGGGAAACGAATGGCTACCGGCTGAGCCTCCAGGTGTTGGACATGGCCAACGACGTTCGCGATCAGGTCGCCAACTACGACGTGATCGTCGACGCAGTCGACGAGCTGGCGGACGAAACGGGGGAGATCGCGCAGTTCGGACTCGAGGAACACGGCCAGGTGTCGTACCTCTACAAGGCGAAGGGGAATCAGGCCGTCGAGACGGCCTCGCGCGTCGGCGGGAAACAACCAATGTACTCGACCTCGCTCGGGAAGTCTATCCTTTCATTTCTTCCCTCCAGCAGGCAAGAGGAGATCGTCACCGAGGCGGCGTTCGAGCGGAAGACGCCGAAAACGATCACGGACCCGGCCCGTCTCTACGAGGAACTCGAGGAAATCGCCGAGCGAGGGTATGCGATCGACGACGAGGAGAACATCGAGGGGCTCCGGTGTGTGGCCGCGCCCGTCCGGAGCGGGACGTCGGTCGTCGGCGCCGTCAGTGTCAGCGGCCCAGCCAGTCGGATCACGGACGACTACCTCCACGGTGAACTCGCCGAGAGCGTCCAGCGAGCAGCCAACGTCATCGAACTCAACACCAAGTTCTCGTAACCCGAGTACGGGATGGATCCACGTTCGTTGTGTCGAGATCGCGACGAAGTATCAGTCACGTTTGCCACAGAAGGGACATTTCTCGATTCGTCTTCGGTAATAGTCATTAGTATACTTTTGGAAGTGTATAGTAATAGAAGAAAGGCCTATAACTGAATATATTGTCGTCCCGAGTGGTGTAATACCATGACACACAAGCGACGATCCTTCCTGCGAGCGATCGGTGCGGGAAGCCTCGGACTGACGGCAGCGGCGGTTACCAGCGGTACAGCCACAGCGGCGACAATCATCACGATTCGCGGCGGCGGTGCGGACATCTGGAGTGCGGCAGACGCGTTCCACTACTACTACGATGCCGTTAGCGGAGACGTCGACGTACAGGTACGAAACACCACCCTCGAGAACACGGATCCGAATGCGAAGACCGGCATCATGATCCGGGAGTCGCTGGATCCCGCGGCGAAGAACGTGATGCTCCGGCGGACGCCCGATGGCAAGGCGTCGCTCCAGTGGCGGCCGGACGCGGGCGGCGATACGCTCAGCACGACGTCGGGCGGTGAAGACGAGAGCGAGGTCGAGGGCGGGAGCCTCGAGGCCGAGTGGCTGCGCCTGCGGCGGAGCGGCGACATCTTCGAGGCGTACGGCTCGAACGACGGGGAGAACTGGACGCTGATCGCCGACGTCGACGCGGAACACGTGGAGTTGAGCGACGACGCGTACGTCGGCCTCCCCGTGACGAGTCACAACGTCGGCACGCTCTGTACGGCCGAACTGCGGGATCTGACGGGACTCGAACCGACCGCCAACCGCGATATCGGCGACGTCGACGTCGCCGGAAGCGTCGACGTCGAAGAAGGCGTTCCGTTCGTCTCGACTGGCGACGCGACCGACGTGACGGCCACGGGGGCGACGGTACGCGGCGAACTGACCGATCTGGGCGGCGCCGAGTCGGCCGACTGCTACGTCGAGTACCGGAAGGTGCCGACCGAGTCCTGGACGGCGACCGCCGCGCGAACGCTCGAGGAACCGGGAGCGTTCAGCGTCCGCCTCGACGGTCTCACGAGCAGGCGGTACTACGAGTACCGCGCGGTCATCGAGACGAGCGACGGCGATCGGACGACCGGGTCGATCAGAACGATCGGGACGCCCGGTCGGTCGAACGGCCGGACGGTCCGGAACGGGCCGCGAAGCGCGTCGCACGTCGATCTCGCCGACGGATTCGCGGATCCGGCGCCGTGGCTGGACGACGACACGCCCATCATCAAAATTACCGAACCGACGCGACGCCAGCTGTCGGCCGCAGTCGGGGTCGACGGGCCGCGCCTGATCGTCTTCGAGACCAGCGGCGTGATCGATCTCGAGGAGCAGCGCCTGACGGTGGTCAACGACGAACTCTACCTCGCGGGACAGACGGCCCCCTCGCCGGGCATCACGCTCACGCACGGCGATCTCTGGATCGACGCGGACGATTGCGTCGTCCAGCATCTGCGGGTCCGGCCGGGCGACGCCAACCTGACCGAGGAGAGCGACTGGGAGCCCGACGGGATCAGAACGGGGGATCGAACCGAGAACAACGTCATCGACCACTGCACGACGACGTGGGCGGTCGACGAGAACCTCTCGGTCGGCTACGACACCGAGAACACGACGGTCTCGAACTGCCTGATCGCCGAGCCGCTGCAGGACGCGACCCACCACAAGGGGGACCACGGCTACGGCTCGCTGATCGGTAACAACGCGGAGAACGTCGCGCTCGCAGGCAACGTCTGGGCGCACAACTACGATCGGAATCCGCGCCTCAAGGAGGGGAACCGAACCGTCGTCGCGAACAACGTCATGTACCACTACCGTGACGGCGCGTGGATGGATCCCGACACGAAAGCGAGCATCGAAGGGAACGTCTTCCGGCGGCCGGTCAGCGACCAACCCAACGTCTTCGGCGACGGCGACGCGTACGTCGCCGACAACGTCCTCGAGGGCGGCGACAACCCGATGGTCGGCGACGGGATCACGCGACTCGACTCGCGGCCGCTCTGGCCCGAGGACCTCGAGGTCCTCGGTTCGGACGACGTCGTCGCACACAATCTCGAGAACGTCGGCGCGCGGCCGGCCGATCGCACCGCCCACGACGAGCGCGTTCTCGAGCAACTCCGTTCCGGCGACGGCTCGTACATCGACAGTCAGGAGGAGGTTGGCGGCTATCCTGGCCTCAAGGTCAATCGGCGGCGGCTGGACGTTCCACAGAACGGGACGCACGCCTGGCTGCGCGCAAAAGCACGCGACGTCGAATAGTCGGGGCCCAATCACACGGGCGAAGAGTCGCGGTACGATTGGAGTCGGGCGCGGACCGACCGATCTGCGCGCAAGGAACCGTTCGGCCGCGGACGATCGATCTTTTTTCGGTGACTCGAGGTCCGTCGTCGGATCGAGCCGGGACAAGAAACGGGAAAGAACACATCATTTATGTCTCCGTGCCCTATGGCTTCAGTTACCACACAATGACGGACCAACCCCGATACGAACCGCGGATCGACGACGGGACGCTCTACCTAGAGCGCGACGACCACAGCCTCGAGATCGGCTCCATGGACCACATCGTCGAGTTGGCCGGCGGGGAGACGTACACTATCGAGTACACCGACAAGCAGAGCGCGGCCGCGTGGCTCGATACGGACGACGAGAACGCGATCACGTTCGAGGTCCGCGAGGTCGTCGGGAGACTTCCACACACGCCGGATCTAGTGACGAACCTCGAGAACGCGCCGCTCGAGGAGACGACCGACGACGGCTATCCCAAGCGGACGTCGCTGTTCGTCGACCTCTTCACCGAGATTCTGGACTCGAAGGGGAACCTTGAGGCGTAGTCAACGCCGGACGACGGGATCGACGTCGATCGGACCGAGCGGTTCGCCCACCTTTACTTCGGCAATGCGGACAGAAACAGCTATAATGACGAAGAACAGTTCGATCGAGCCTTCGGCGGCTACGGCTGTGACTACAGCTTGGCGAGCCGCGGGTTTACGTGGCGAGACACGAAGTTCGACGAAGCGGTTAAACGGTTCTTCGAAATTTATAGTAAACGTTGTTCTCGACGAGATAATCTATCTATTCTTGGTATCTCGGGTCGAATGACTGATATCATTCCGCTATCGACGATGGTCAGTAGCGGGAGTGGACGGGATACCTGGAGGCCTATCGCAATCGAATCGCTGAAAGCATCGGTTTCGTCCCCAATAACAGCAAACCACCTGGTGGGATCGGAGCGTACACCGATGGAAAGTGGTGCGGAAACTTCTACGGCAGGTCGTGGGACGACTGGCACTATGCCGGCATCAAACCGACGCTACTGCGGAGAACGTTGTTCTTTTCAAGAGTGTTTTGAGTCCCAGATATCCGGTCACCTGTGCTAATTCAGAACGGAACTAAAGTAGGCAGGAATTTCGTCCGCAGCACACGTGCACCACAAATACGACGATGCGAGCAACTACCACATCGATATCTCGGGTTGCTCCCGGCTGTCTGAGCCCGGGTCGTGAGGGTGGGACTCATCTCCTCCACCCGCTTGGACATGGACTCGGCGCGTTCGCTTCCAGTCATCACCTCGCTCTACTGTGCGTCCTCGAGGATTGTTTCGTCTCCGTTTACATCGTCCACTCCGATCAGGCCGATACCAGTGGACGGTTCTCGTTGAATTGTGGCGAGAATCCGATCCAGCCAAGTCCACGATCAGTTCTCCTACACGGGACGTTTACAGTAGTACGTTCGTAATTGATCTCGGAAGGAAAATGCGAATAGAACGTAACTGATCCGATCCGAGTATGAACCGCCGCCGGAGTATGATATAAACCAATAACAATTCGCTCGAAATATGGCCGAGGGACGACTGAAGCTAACGATTCCTGATGGCCGAACACGAAGTGTCGAAAAGGCCGTTTCAAAGTGACAATGACAAACGGCAAGGATCGATTCCGATAGCTTTCGGCACTAATCACTACCCGTCCAGCGAAGAATTAGGAGGAAACAAGGATAAAGGCGGTCTCCAGCGTCGTATCACAAGCCGTGGAGCAACCGCCGTGTGAACTCGATCGGCGTCCATTTCGTTGATTGCGGCTGAAACCGTTCCTCCCTGAGGAACGAAATGGTGGTGATCGCGTGCCGTCGTACGGATCGAACCCGGACGTGCTAGCGAGTAGCAGCTACCAGACGTGAGCAGTTCTGCACAGCGACAAGATTGGCTCGCCCTCGTCTCGTGACGAACTCACACTGGCTGCAAAACGAAGGCGCTTGGAAACACTCTCCTCTCAGCCGCTGTTCGCTTCGGGGATCTCGAGTTAGTTGATGAGGGATTCGATGTCGTCGTCAAGTTGGTTGTAGAGCCGTTCGGCCTTCCGCTCCTCTTCGGGCTGGAGCGTGCGGATCGGTTCGCGGACGTTGCCGCCGTGGAGACCGGCGAGTTCGAGTCCTTTCTTGACCGCCGAGACGCTGATTGCGCCGGCAATCGCGTTGTCCTGCCCGGTTTCGTCCCGGAAGTTCTGGAAGGGCAGGCAGATGTTCCGAAGTTCACAGGCGCGCTCCCAGTCGCCCTCGGAGAGCGCGTCGAACAGTTCGAGCCCGATCTCCGGGCGGAAGTTGCTGACGCCCGCGGAGAATCCCTCCGCGCCCTCCGCCCAGTACGAGACGGCGTAGGGTTCCGCGAGACCGTCGACCCAGACGACGTCGTCGGCGCCGGCCTCGACGGCNCCTCCGCCCAGTACGAGACGGCGTAGGGTTCCGCGAGACCGTCGACCCAGACGACGTCGTCGGCGCCGGCCTCGACGGCCGCGCCGAGCTTGACCGGATCCTTCAGCGCGTACTTGATCCCGACGACGCCCTCGACGCGGGTGAGGCTGGTGAGGTAGTCGACGGATGGATCGAAGCCGCGGACGTAGGGAACGAGCGGCGTCTCCGTCGCCGAGGCGAGGTTACGATAGTACTCCAGTAGTCCCTTCTCGTGGAGATAGGTGTGATCCGGCGGCATGATCATCATCGCGTCGACGTCGATGCGATCGTACGCCTCAATCAGTTCCGTGGCGTTGTGCGTGCTGCCGCCGACACCCGCGAGGACGCAGGCGTCCGACGGGAGCGCCTCGACGCTCGTCTCGGCGACGTCGACGCGCTCGCTCGCCGACAGCGAGTGGTACTCGCTGATGTTCGCGGTCGCCAGAAACGTCCGTATTCCCTCGTCGTACAGCTCCCGTGCGTTTTCCGCGATTTTCTCGTGTTCGATCTCGAGGTCGTCGTCAAATGGTGTCAGAAGACCGACAGCAACGCCACGGAGACGGCTCCGCACCTGCTCGACTGGCAATGACATAATAGCAGGAAGTATTGCGTCCAACATAAACCCATCGGCTAAAACTGACCCCGCACGGCATAGGTACCTCGAAGTCAGTGGATCTTAGCGTCGTTTTGCCGACGAGAACCGGCGATCGATCGTTTCGCGTGACGATACAAAGCCAGCGATAGACGAGCCCTCGATCAACCGGCGTCGAATACTGACATCTGCACCGAAGACAGTCCGTGGGGAAAGGGGGTCGAGTAAGGACCATCCCATCCTCCTCAGTACAGTCGGTGCACCAGGAACAAGAAAATCGCGCCCGTTCCGGGACGGGACCCTTGAGGACCGGTTAACCGATACCGAACGGTGACGACGTCGAGTCGAGCAGCGAATCGATCGCCGAGAAGATCCGAACTCGAACCGCGCGCTACGGGAGGGGTCGACGACGGGTCAGTAGTTTAGGTAGACCGTCTTCGTCGACGTGAAGAAGTCAAGTCCCGCATCGCCCTGCTCGCGGTAGGTATTCGTCGAGGAATCCTTGTAGCCGCCGAAGGGCACGTGGAGCTC
>NZ_AOIS01000056.1 GCF_000337495.1 Haloterrigena salina JCM 13891 | reverse complement strand
TTCCGCCATACTCCTCATCTCGGTATTTTGGCCGAACATACACCTGTTGCAGACAAGGACGGTCTACTTGGCCAGGTTGATTCCAGAGAAGATATCCCACAATTTCTCCTTCAGAACCGATTTCTGGATTTCCGATTAATAGCCCCTTCTGATGATCTCCACGATAATAGCCAAAATTCGGGTACTCTATCTGTGATTCTCTTGTTAACCCGTGCAGGGTGGCATCCGCTGTAGTAGTTTCACCATCGCTTTCAACTTCATAGAATCTAAGACAATCACGCTCGATAGGCTTGCAACCTTTCCCCCAATCACCTTCTATCCAATCAAGTTCAAATGAAGTCCGGTAGAGCGTTTGACTTGTGCCACCTATAGAAAGTCTGTATGGGCTGTTGCATTTTGCACAGCTGATTATAGTTAGATCTAATTGGTTCAACTGCTCTTCGTTTTTAGGCTGGTTTTTGCATTTACATTCTGGTGGATCTTCCCTATCATCGGTCCATTCCCCCTCTTCGACTAATCGGTCAATCTGTTCCAGAGTATATTTCTCACCGAGGGTAAACCGACGAACATAGGCTTTCATCTTTTTCTGCATTACGTCTATTACCTCTCGATCTTCCCACTGGAAAATTATATCCCGATTCCAAATTTCACCATAGGAATGGTATTCATTCTCTAATGAAAAGTTGTACAATGGTTTGAATTCATATTCGCCTTCTTCCTCAAGGAGACTGAATATTTTCGCCGATGACTGTTGGAGAACGAGGAAAGCAGTACAGAATCTACCCTCTTTCTCCCCTCCAATATGCTGAGGGAGTATCTTGTCTACGCCATCCTTTTGCTCTAATC
>NZ_AOIS01000055.1 GCF_000337495.1 Haloterrigena salina JCM 13891 | reverse complement strand
TTCAGATACCTGCACTGGGCAGGATTCAGTGACCGTACGAGTCCTTGCGGATTTGCGGTCACCTATGTTGTTACTAGACAGTCGGAGCGCCCGAGTCACTGCGACCTGCCCCATTGCGGGGCAGGCATCCCTTATTGCGAACGTACGGGACTAACTTGCCGAATTCCCTAACGTCGGTTGATCCCGACAGGCCTTGGCTTTCGCCGCCACGAGTACCTGTGTCGGATCTCGGTACGGACGGTGTGCTCGTCTTTTCACGGGCTCTAGGTTGACTCAACTTGCGCTATCCTGCCGTTCGTTCGCTTCGTGCCATTACGGCTTCCACGAACTTTGACAGTTCGACCGGGCGATAGCCCGGCTTGAGCGACCCCAAAGCGTCGACTTTGATTGCACACCGGCACAGAAATATTAATCTGTTTCCCTTTCGACTCACTCGAGTTGCGGTGAGACTTAGGACCGGCTAACCCTCAGCTGATTAGCATTGCTGAGGAACCCTTACTCGTTCGGCCGTCGGGGTTCTAACCCGACTAACGCTGCTACTATGACCAGGATTTTCGTTACTGAACGGTCCACACGACCTCTCGGC
>NZ_AOIS01000054.1 GCF_000337495.1 Haloterrigena salina JCM 13891 | reverse complement strand
GAAGAACCGGTCGTCGAAGAGCCGAACGAGACCGAAGAACCGGTCGTCGAAGAACCGAACGAGACCGAAGAACCGGTCGTCGAAGAACCGAACGAGACTGAAGAACCGGTCGTCGAAGAACCGAACGAAACCGAAGAACCGGTCGAAGAGCAACCTGAGGCCGCTGACTCGTTCACGGTAGAGAACCTCCAGGCGCCCGACACCGCCGAAGCCGGTGAGCCGCTCACCGTCACGGCAACGGTCACGAACCCGACGGACGAGGAACGAACCGAAGCGGTCCAGTTCCGTCTGGACGGTGACCTGATCGAAGCACAGGAGACGACGCTGGCGGCCGGCGAGACCACTGACGTCGAGTTCGAGGTCGACACGAGCGACCTCGAGCCCGGGCAGTACGTCCACATGGTCCTCACCGAGTTCTCCGGCGAAGTCAGCACGATCGAGATCACCGCGGCGACGAGCGGTGACGGCGACCTCGAAAGCGACCTCGAGGAAGACATCGAGAACGACACCGCTGTCGACGGAGACACCAACGTCACCGTCAACGAGAGTGCTAACACGACGACGAGCATTACCGCCGCGAACTGAGCCGAACGACGCGACGCAGGCGGGCGGACTTTTTTCCAGCGGACGGCGGGAAAAGTGACGACGGGTCCCCGCGGAAAAGCGAGACGATCAGCTGAGCAGGCGATACAGACTGCTCGCGGCGACGATCAGGAACACGAGGACGCTCGAGAGCACCGGATCGATGCTCGAGACGAGCGGGATGCCGAGACCGGCGAACGCGATGATCGCGAGGCCGACGATACAGAAGGCCAGGTGGAGTTGCAAAACCGAGGCCTGCAGTTCGCCGTGGCCGTCGATGTACTGCAAGACGTCCTCGAAGTTCGGCCCCGGCGTGATCGTCTTCGAGTCGGAGTCGTACTCGATGACGGCGTCCTCCTGCAGCTGCGGGAGATGCGTCTGCTGGAGGGAGACGTAGACGCTCTTGTAGAGGTTGTTCGGAACGGGGGTCGTATCCGTCTCGCTGGCGGCGATCTCCGAGGCGATATCCGAGACGTCGACCTGCCCGGCCTCTTCGGCGAGCAACTGTACGATCGCTCGTCGTCTGTCGTTCCCGAGGATGTGAAAGACTTCACTTTCCTCGAGCGACTCAGTTCGGTTCGTCTGGACAGACATCGATCAGAAAGCGAACGCGTGCTCCACGAACAGTCCACCACCAGCTACCATGCACGCTTGCCTTTCGCAGACCACCGACTTTAACTTTTGCAGGCTAGGACGTCGCTGTTCGCCCTCGAGGACGCGCGGCGAGGCGGGCTAGCGAGTAAGGCGAGGGTACACCGGGACCGCGACGCCGCACTCGAGGGTCCCTGTAGTTGCCTCGTGACACGATCGCATCCTCCTCGGAGACGGTCGGTTCGCGCCACCGAGCGACCGGCGGCGGAATCGATCGGGTCCAGAGCACGGGGCGTATCGTCCAGCGATAGAACTAGGGATCTCGAGTTACGGACCATCGCGAAAAACGGTCGACCGCAGACGGAACGTCGCAGCTGGAGCCCGGCGCGTCACTCACCGGGGAGGTGGCCGCCGGACTGCATTTCGCGGTACGTCGTACAGGCCGGACACCCGTGGACGATATCGCCGTTATCGCCGAAAACGCGTGCGAACTGCTGTGTGACGTGGGTGCCGCAGTTTCGACAGCGAGCGCCTGCCGTCGACGATTCCATGGGCTTCCAGTCTTGTTGGGTGGATTTCATGGTTGGGGGGTGGTACGCGGACGAGCAGTGACGAACGGCGGCGGATCCGACCGCGAGACTATCGCACTCGTCCGAACGACATCCTACCGAGGGGGGCAGATATGAATAAAGGACGGAGACCGTTCACCTCTCGAGCGGTTCCGAGAACCGCGAAATACGCAGTTTCCGACCCCGTAGCGTGCTGTACTGCCGTCGAAGGACTGCCTGGAGAGATTTCGTCCCAGTGATTGGGACAGTGAATTCAGATGGCTTTGCCCGCATTCGGCGTTCAAAGGTCGTATTGAGCGTCTCGAGCCGGCTCGAAATACGGTATTTCGAGCGAGAAACGTCGAGTTTCGGCGCCGAATACTGATGTTTCCAACGGATAAGGTACATCGTTATAAAATACCACTATCGCTTACCGATCGTCGTGCTGGAATGTAACGGTGGTATCCGCGACCGGGACGGACCACGCCCAGTCGATCCGTATCGAGCCCTCTCCCGCGAGAGCGAACGAAGTCGATCTCCACGAACTCGGTGAATACGACGATGTCAATGCAAGCAAGCGATACACGAACGGAATCCACGCCCGACCCGTCCGCCCAGCTCGACGTTCTCGGTGACGAATGCGCACGAATGATTCTCGTCGCCACGAGCGACGGGCCGAAGACGGCAAAGGAGCTGACGAAGCGAACGGACAGTTCGTCGGCGACGGTGTATCGACGGATCAATAATCTCCTCGAGAGCGGACTCCTCTCCGAGTGCGTTCGTTTCGACGACGACGGCTCGCATACGACGGCCTACGAAGCGACGATCGAAACGCTCGAGGTAGAGATCTGTGCGGACGGGATCGACGTTTCGATGCCGTCCACCGACGGGTGAGCGCGGCCGACGCGATCGGTCTCATTGGGGGCTACCCGACCGAGCGGATCAACGGGGGGCGCCGAGAGGCAAGTGAGCGACAGATGTCGCCCGACGCGACAGGTGCGGATCGTCTCGCTGGAGAGAGAATCGCCGGAACGTGCACTTTAGTTCCGCGGATATGTCTTGAAAGGAGTTCTAACATCCCTGTATGATACGGATAACAAATATCTACTCAGGGGAATGGTCACTGTGATTGAGCAATGCACGATCTGACCGGCTTCCAGCGGGACCTCCTGTACGTGATCGCAGGCGCAGATCAGCCGTCAGGACAGACCGTCAAGGACGAAGTCGAGAAGTATTACAGCTCCGAGATCAATCACGGGCGACTGTATCCGAACCTCGATACGCTCGTCAACAAGGAACTCGTCGAGAAGGGAGAGCTCGACAGACGGACGAACTACTACGCGATCACGGAGACGGGCCAGGAGCGGATCCAGGAACGTCGCGAGTGGGAAGAACAGTACGTCGATTTCTAGCGGTAGTCCGGGAGCCGCGGTGGGAAGCCGACCGGCGTCTATCGGCGGTAGCCGGCGAAAACGTATCACGCACGAGACCGGTGTCGACGATCGATTCGACCGACGGCGCGGTAACCCGACCATAACAAAGCGATTCCCGGAAGAGAGACCGAAGCGAGAATGCTCTACGTGTCGTCTTCAGACGGATTACGCCCCCCCGATCAACTCCCGGTGGCTAACCGATGAGTCACGGAACGAGTCGCCTGACGGGGGTCGGTGTCATCCGCCAGTATCCGTTCGATCTCGCCGTCGTCTCGATCGCCGCGATACTGGCGTACGGAATCGCAACGGCCACGCCGGACGGGAACGTGGTGCGGTTGCTCGTCACCTTCCCGCTGGTGCTCTTCCTCCCAGGGTACGCGCTGGTCTCGGTTCTGTTCCCGGCGGCCGATCAGAGCGGGCGAGAGGCGACGTCGACGGCGATCGATCGACAGTCCCGCGGTATCGACGTCCTCGAGCGACTGGGGCTCGCGGTCGCGCTCTCGCTGGCGGTCGTTCCGATCGTCGGGATCGCCCTGCCGTTTACCCAGTGGGGCTTTACGACCATGTCGACGGCGGCGACGCTCTGTGTCGTCACCGTCGTGCTCGCGCAGCTCGGCGTCATCAGGCGGTTCCGAACGCCGGCATCGGAGCGGTTTACCGTCTCCCCGCTCGCGTCGCTCGCGCGACTCCGGGGAGACGAGAGCGCCGTCGCGACGGCCTCCTCGATACTGGTCGTGCTCGCGATCGGGGCGGCGGCGGGCGCGCTCCTGTTCGGTTTTCTCGTGCCGCCGTCGACCGGCGGCTACACCGAACTGGCGCTGTACAGCGATAACGGCGGCGAGGAGCTGGTCGCCGGCAACATCACCGACGAGGTCGCGCCTGGCGAATCCGTCCCGGTGACCGTCTCGATCACGAATCAGGAAGGCGAGGCGACCGACTACACGGTCGTCGTCCAGGAGCAGGTGATCGAAGACGACAGCGTCGTCGAACGGACGCGGCTCGAGGACCTCGAGACCACCCTCGACGACGGAACGACGGGGACCGGCGAACTGAGCGTCACGCCGACGGCGTCGGAGGGCGAAACCGTCCGCATTAGCGTCCTCCTATACGAGGGAGAGCCGCCGGACGAGCCGACGAACGAGAACGCCGAAGAGGACACCTACTTCTGGGTCACCGTCGAGGAGTGACGCGTCTCCGGCGCCGGAGACGCGACGATCGCGATTCGCCCGCCGGACTCGAGCGCCGACGGCGACGGCCCCGCTGTGGCGGAGCGCTCGACGACCGCTCCGCTCCTTGGCCGCACTGTATGGATCCCGTTTTGACCGGAGCGCGGCTGTTTCAGGAACGTCCGGGAAGCCGATCCGGAACATCCGGAAAACGGACGGAACCCGCCAGCCGAGGTGAGAGGCGTCGTCGATCGACGCCGCGCGCTCGGCGTCCCCAGTCGTCGTTCGTCCGGAGAGTGCTGTCGCCGTTCGGCCCGAGAGCGTTTCCGCGGGAGTCGAAGTCCACATTGAGAGTCGGCCAATTAGAAAAATGAGGTTTTTTACATCGGTAGTTGGTAATACAGGATTAGTAGTCGGTGTCGTCCGTGACGAGAGCAAACAATCTTGGTAGCGGAGTCGGTTGCGCCGATGCAAGGCCGACGGTCCCGCGGGCCGCGCGAACGGCGAACCCGAGGGCCAGCGAACGAACTAAACAGTGGAGGAGACGCGAGTCTCAGCGGGAGCAAATGACACGTAGAACCGGTCGGGCGGCGTAGGGAACGGTCGCTAGCTCGTCAAGCCGAGGGGCAACTCGAGGTCGGGTCGCCGCGAGACGTGCTGGACCACTGCGAGGGCGAGAACGAGCAGGCAAAGCGTCAGTGCGACGACCGGGGCGGCGGCCGCCGTCAGGGGACCGATCGAGAGCCACGAGAGTACGAGTCCGAGGACGCCCAACGCCGTTACCGTCACGTACGGCCGGTGCCACTCCCGTTGATCCTCGAGTCGGTGATCGAGGTAGGGGTCGAAGACGTCCTCATGGGGGAGGAGATCGATGGTGTGATCGTCGGGATCCCAGTCGACGATTCCGTGTTCTTCGAGCATCGGCAGGTGAGTCTGGTAGAGGGAGATGTACACCCGCCGACGCTGCGTGCGCGTTACCTCGTCCGGGTCGACGTCGTTTTCCCAGGCAGCGACCTGTTCGACGAGCGGAGCGAGATCGCAGGCGCCGCCCTGCCGCTTGAGATACTGGACGGTCCGTCGCCGACGAGCGTTGCTGAAGACGTCGAACAGTTCGGCCTGTGTCAGTTCGTGTTCAGACATAGGCGTCCTCGCGTTCCCAAACCGGTTTCTGAATCCGGTCTCCGGGGCTATTCGGATACCTCACGTCACCGAATGCCAGGGATTGGCACTTTACTATCACTCGGCTACCCGTACGAAAGGGATTTATACCAGTTTCCGGCCGTGACTGACGTCCAATCCGACATTTCTCGAGGAATAGCAGTTCGGATCGGCTAAATGTACTCGGAATCGCCTGTATCGCGGTAATTTCACCAGGTCGTCAGTCCTCGCGTGTATAGTTCGTGACTACGGCAGCCTCAGGGCGGGGATAACAAAGCCGTGTTACCGGCTGTATCAGCACGATTGCCCACGCGGGTATCGAGTACTCATGTATCAGCCAACACGACAGTTCCGCACTCCTGGCACGGTCTCGAGGAACAGCTCCGGAGGTGAGATGCCGTGAGCGAGTTCGTCCACGGGGAGGATTGCACGGTCGACGACGACGCGACGGTCGGATACGGCGAGTTCGACGACCCGACGCGAGTCGGTGACGGCGCGACGATCAGGGCCGGCTCGATCGTCTACGGCGACGTGACGATCGGCGACGAGTTCACGACCGGCCACGACGTCTTGGTCCGGGAAGGGACGACGATGGGCGACGACGTCCTCGTCGGCACCAAGACGGTCATCGACGGCCAGACGACGATCGGCTCCCACGTCAGCCTCCAGACGAACGTCTACATTCCGACCGAGACGACGATCGGTGATAACGTCTTCATCGGGCCGAGCGCGGCCCTGACGAACGACGAGTACCCGATCAGGACGGACAACGGCCTCGAGGGACCGACGATCGAGGACGGCGCATCGATCGGCGCGAACGCGACGCTGTTGCCCGGCGTCACCGTCGGCGAGAACGCCTTCGTCGCCGCCGGGTCGGTCGTCACCGAAGACGTCCCGCCGGACACGCTCGCTGTCGGCACGCCGGCGACGGTTCAGGCGTTGCCCGAACCGCTCGAGGGAGCAAACCAGATCGCATGACTGATCCCGATACCGACACCGACGCCGGACGCGAGCCAGGCACCGAGCCGGTAGCCGAGGCCGACGGCGGCGTCGCCGAGGCCGAGAGCGATGCGCCGGAGCCGAGCGACGAGGGCGCCGATACCAGCGACTCCGTCTCGATCGCGAACCCGACGCTCAGCGACGACGCGGTCGAGCGGGTCGAATCGGTCCTCGAGAGCGGCATGCTCGCCGACGGACCGGAAGTCAGAGCCTTCGAGGACGAGTACGCCGCCTACTGCGGCACCGATCGGGCCGTCGCGACCTCCAACGGGACGACCGCCCTGCACGCGGCCCTCGAGGCGCTGGGCCTCGAGGAGGGCGACGCGGTGCTCACGTCGCCGTTTTCCTTCGTCGCGAGCGCGAACGCGATCAGACTCGCCGGCGGTAAGCCCGTCTTCGCCGACATCGATCCGGAGACGTACACGCTCGATCCAGACGCCGTCGAGCGGGTCCTCGAGGAGCGCGACGACGTCGTCGGCCTGCTGCCGGTCCACCTCTACGGGCTCGCGGCCGACATGAAACGGCTCCGCGAGATCGCCGACGAGCGCGACCTGTTCGTCCTCGAGGACGCCTGCCAGGCCCACGGCGCGGAAATCGACCGCGAGCGCGTCGGTTCGTTCGGCGACGCGGCCTGCTTCTCGTTCTATCCGACGAAGAACATGACGACCGGCGAGGGCGGGATGATCGCGACCGATCGCGACGACCTCGCCGACCGAGCCGCGAGCTTCGTCAACCACGGCCGGGACGTCGGCGAGGGCGGCAGCTACGAGCACGTCGACCTCGGCCACAACTACCGCATGACGAGCCTCGCCGCCGCCATCGGCCGCGAGCAACTCGAGCGGTTGCCCGATTTCAACCGGGCGCGCCGGGAAAACGCCGCCTACTACGACGAGCAGTTGGCCGAGCTGCCGGTCGAGACGCCGACGGAGCCGGACGGCTACCGGCACGTCTACCACCAGTACACGATCCAGACCGACGAGCGCGACGAGCTGGCGGCGACCCTCGACGAGCGGGGCGTCGACACCGGCGTCTACTACGGGACGCCGATCCACCGCCAGCCGGCCTACGAGACGGTGAGCACGGCCGCGGCGTCGCTTCCCGAGGCCGAGCGGGCGGCCGAGACCGTGCTCTCGCTGCCGGTGCATCCGACCCTCTCGGAGCGCGATCGGCGAACCGTCGTCGAAGCAGTGACCGACCACTTCCACACCCAATGAACGAAACACCTTCACGACCGATTCGGGCCGGCGTCATCGGCGTCGGCTCCATGGGCGAGAACCACGCGCGCGTGTACAGCGAACTACAGGACGTCGAACTCGCCTGCGTGGCCGACCACGACGAGGAGGTCGCGCGGCGAGTCGCCGACGCGTACGCCACCGACGCCGTCGCGTTCGAGACCGTCCTCGAGCGCTGTGACGTCGTCACGGTCGCCGTCCCGACGCGGGCTCACTACGATGTCGTCTCGGACTGTCTGAACGCCGACGTCCACGTCCTGGTCGAAAAACCGATCGCCGAGACGACCGAACAGGGCCGCGCGCTGGCCGAACTGGCCGAGGAACGTGGTCTCGTCTTGCAGGTCGGCCACATCGAGCGGTTCAACCCGGCCGTCCAGACGGTGACGGACCTGCTCGAGGACCTCGACGTCATCAGCGTCGAGGCCGAACGACTCGGCCCGCCGCTCGATCGGACCGCGCTGGGCAACGTCGTCTTCGACCTGATGGTCCACGATCTCGACATCGTCGCCTCGCTGCTCGAGGACCGGCCGGATTCGGTGACCGCGACGGGAACCGAGAGCGGCCAGTACGCGACGGCGACGCTCGAGTTCGACGACGTCGTCGCCTCCCTGACGGCCAGTCGCGTCACGCAAAAGAAAGTCCGGACGCTGACCGTCACCGCCCGCGAGTGTCTGGTCGAGGTCGACTATCTGGAGCAGTCGGTGCTGATCCACCGCGACTCCTATCCGGAGTACCTCACCGACGACGGCAAGCGCCGGTACCGCCACGAGAGCGTCGTCGAACGGCCCCGCGTCGATAACGGCGAGCCGCTTCGGCACGAACTCGAGTCGTTCGTCGAGGCCGCCCGGAACGACTCCGAGCCGGTCGTCACCGCCGAAGACGGTATCCGGGCCCTCGAGATGGTCCAGACGATCGACTCGCTGGTTACCGAGGAGACCGAGAAACGGGAGGTGGAGGCCTGATGGTCGCCGACGAGACCGACGTCGGGCTCTACGACTCGACCGTCGACCCGGAACGCCAACGCGACCTGCTCACCGGCGGCGAAATACCGGTCGCCGTCTACGGCCTCGGGAAGATGGGGCTGCCGCTGGCGGGCGTCTACGCCGAAACGACGGGCGCCGTCACGGGCGTCGATATCGATCCCGACGTCGTCGACCGAACCAACGACGGCGAGAACCACGTCGTCGGCGAGCCCGGATTGGACGAGCTCGTCGCCGAACAGGTCGACGCCGGTCGGCTCGAGGCGACGACCGAGGGCCCCGAGGCGGCCGCGAACGCGCGGATCCACGTGATCATCGTCCCGACGCTGCTGGACGACGACGACGATCCGAACCTGGCGACCGTCGAGTCGGTCGTCGACGATATCGCTGCCGGACTAGCGCCGGGCGATCTGGTCATCGCTGAGTCGACGCTGCCGCCGACGAGCTGTCGAGACGTCATCCAGCCGCATCTGGAACAGGAGAGCGGTCTCGACGGCGACGAGTTCGGGCTAGCGTTCTGTCCGGAGCGGACGTCGAGCGGCCGCGCGCTGGAGGACATCCGCGGCGCGTATCCGAAGGTCGTCGGCGGGATCGATTCGGAGAGCACTCGGGCCGCCTCGGTCGTCTACGACGAGCTCTCGAGCAACGAGGTGCACCCGGTCTCGGACGCGACGACCGCGGAGGCCGTCAAGGTGTTCGAGGGCGTCTACCGGGACGTCAACATCGGGCTGGCCAACGAACTGGGACGGCTGGCAGACGAACTCGGCATCTCGGTCCGCGAGGCGATCGAGACGGCCAACGACCTGCCGATGTGCCAGCTCCACGATCCCGGCCCGGGCGTCGGGGGCCACTGCATCCCCTTCTACCCGCACTTCCTGCTCTCGCAGGCCGAGGAACCGATGGACCTGACGCGGACGGCCCGCCGGCTCAACGACGAGATGCCGGCAGTCACCGTCGACAGACTCGAGCGGGAACTCGAGGCGACCGGCGCCGACCTCGCCGATGCGTCCGTGGTCGTACTGGGCATCACCTACCGGCCCGGCGTCGAGGAGACGCGCGCGTCGCCGGCGATCGGCGTGATCGACGCGCTGGCCGAGGCCGGCGCGGACGTCGCCGGGGTCGATCCGCTGGTCGATCCCGCCGACTACGGCGCTCGGGCGGTCGACATCGACGACCTCGCGAACGAATCGTTCGACGCCGCGATCGTCGTGACGCCCCACGCCGAGTTCGAGGCGATTCCGTGGGCCGACCTCGAGCCGATGATCGTCGTCGACGGCCGGGACGCGGTCGACCTTTCGGGAACGCCACACCGGCGGTACACCCTCGGCGGAACGGCGGACGGACGGCCGCCGCGTGGCGACGGCGGAGCGGACGCGATCGCGGCGGCCGAACGCTCGCTGACCGCCGACGGCGGCACCGACGAACGATCGACGGAGACCGACGGCACCCTCGAGAACGCCGGGACAGACGATGTATAAGGGCAAACGAATCGGCGTCGTCGTCACGGCCTACGACGAGGAGTCGTTCGTCGGGACCGTCATCGAGACGGTTCCGGACTTCGTCGATCGGATCTACGCCATCGACGACGCCTCGCCGGACGGCAGTTGGCAGGAGATCCAGCACGTTGCCGCGCAGATCAACGAGGACGCCGAGCCCGAGCCGGCGCTCGCGCTGGCCGACGGCGGCGACTCCCGGCGGGTCGTGCCGATCCGCCACGAGGAGAACCGCGGCTACGGAGCGGCGGTCAAGACGGGATACAAACACGCCGCCAACGACGAGATGGACGTCGTTGCCGTGATGAACGGGGACGGCCAGATGGACCCCGCGATCCTCGATCGGATCATCGATCCGGTCGTCGAGGGCGAGGCCGACTACGCGAAGGGCAACCGGCTGCTCCACCCCGAGGACCGCGAGGGCATGTCGACGTTCCGGTTCTTCGGCAACGCCCTGCTCACCGGACTCTCGAAGTTCGCCTCGGGGTACTGGACCATCGGAGACCCGCAGAACGGCTACACCGCCATTTCGCGAGAGACGATCGAACGGCTCGATCTCGAGGCGATCACCGATCGGTACGGCTTCCTCAACCACCTGCTGACGCATCTCAACGTCAACGAGTGTCGCGTCGCGGACGTCTCGATGTCGGCCGTCTACGGCGAGGAAAACAGTAGCATCCGCTACGTTCCGTTCGTGCGGTTCGTCTCTTTGCTGTTGCTCCGGAGTTTCATCTGGCGGCTGAAGACCCGCTACGTGGTCGAGAAGTTCCATCCCGCCGTCGTCCTCTACGGCGCCGGCGCCACCGGACTCCTCGGCGGCAGCGCCGGACTCGGCAACTCGATCGTCCGAACCCTCCGCGGAAAGGACGGGTACACCGGTGCGATCGGCTCGTTCGTGGCCGTCCTGGTCGGCCTGATCGCACTCGGGTTCGCGATCTACCTCGACTTCGACGAAAACGAATCGCTCGAGACGACTAGATACGACTACAGCGGTGCGAGGACCGAGGTCGAGACGCCCGATCAGTCGATCGAGTAACGAACGATATCGTTGCCCTCACACGCCGGACACCTGACCGTGTCCGCCGAGACGGTCGTTCCGCAGGTGCGACACTCGTAGATGACCGTCGACGACGGCTCGCTCTCGCCACTGTGCTGTGTCGTCGCTGGTGACTCGGTGTTGGGCTCCGATCCGGTAAAGAGACCGGAGAGCAGGCGAGAGAGTGACATAGAACTCGGGTACCGGTGCTTCTTTCGATTCGGGTATAAGTGTTTCGCGATTGGTCGTCGAGTCAAACGCCGGGACCATCACCGTGAGGTAGAAATATAGATTAAAACTGAAATGAAAACCCATATTTCACCAAATCCTATCGATAGTTAGGTGAGAAAGTTTATGCTTGTATACTCGACATCATCCGGTATATGGAACGGCAGTACGCGACCCACGATGCGCAGACGGACGACGATCGATCGGTCGCCGTCGATCTCGCCGATCGAACGCCCGCGGCGGCGACGGCCGAATCGACGACCGCCACGATCGCCGCGACCACGCGGGACGCCGACTCGTCGGCGAACACGCTGACGATCATCGGGCACGGCATCCCCTCGAGTTTCGAGATTACGGTCGACGGAACGATCGAACTGGTCGACGACGAGAGCGAATCGGCGACGATCCTCTCGGGATCGACCCTCGAGGGGACGATCGAATCCGGGACGCTCCGGTTCCGGTTCACCGGCGACCTCGCGGACGTGACGCTCGTCGACCGCCGGATCACGGGCCTGTCCCCGGCCGCCGTCCCGAACGTCCACGTGGACTACGCCGCCCCCGAATCGCAGACGTAGCTCGGCGGTCTCAGCTCCCGAGCGCGACGGCGCGATGCAACAGTATCTTGTAGCCCGACTGCGTTCTTCCGGCCGACGCGACCGTATTCACGGGGAGAATCAACATGACCGATCCGCACGCAAACGACGGTGACGAGGAACCGGACGAGAACGCCCCGGACGCGAGCGACGGGGCAGAAGAAGCCGAAGCCGAAGCAGAAGGTGAAGCGGAATCGGAACCGGACGTCCCCGCCGAATGGATGGACCCCGTCGACGACGAGATCCTCGAGTTGATGCGGGAGAGCTACATTTTCGATCCCGACCACATCGAAACGGAGGACGTCTGTCGCGCGCCCCACGCCGCGTACCGCTGTCGAGAGCTCAGCAAGCGCGGCCTGCTGGTGAAACAGGCCATCGGAATGTACGACATCACGGAGTTAGGGGAGCGGTACCTCGAAGGCGAGGTCGATCCGACAGAACTCGAGCCCGAAGACGAGTGACTCGCGGCCGACGGCCGGCGCGACGGCGCGGCGACGCTCGGACGCCCTCGCAGAAGCCGGGCCTACGCCGCGTCGACGGCCTCGGGAACGTCGGCTTCGAGCATCGCGACGACGTCGTCGGCGCCGACGAACCCCTCGGCGCGACGGTCGATCTCCTCGCCGTCGGAAAACAGGATCAGCGTCGGCACCGAGCGGATCTCGAACCGCTCGACGAGTCCGATATCGTCCCCGGGGTTGACCAGCGCGACCGGGACGCCGGTCGCTCGGGCGACGTTGCCCAGAACCGGTTCCATCGCCTGACACATGGTACAGCCGCTGGTGTAGAACTCGACGAGGGCGACGTCGTGGCGCTCGAGGAAGGCGTCGAGCTCGTTGCCGGTCTCGAGGTGCGTCGGTTTGATCGGGTCGTCCATACTATCCCTATCGGCTTCGCGCTGAAATCGGTACCGTCGGCGGACGCTGGTGGGGGTCACGTGAGCCGAACCGAAACGAGTCTCCCGGAGAGCAAGCGGAGCGGTCCGCGACGGCGACCGGACTCGCCGTCGGCGGAGAGATCCCGTGCGATGAACGGACTCGCCGACGGTCTACTCGGATGAATTCGTTTGAAGCGTTACCGGGGCGCGGCCTCGAGTCGATCGCCTCGACGACCGTCGGCGGTCCTCGCAACCGCTGCGCAGCCGCCGCCAACGCGGCCGGTTTTCGAACCGGGAGACCGCACCGTTTCGGACGAAATCGTTCGTATACGAACGACGACTCGCGTGGACGATCCGAACCGTAGCCGATGGCTTTACGCGCCGCTCCCGTCGGTCCAGTCGATGACTCGGCCCGCAACTACCGACGAGAATTCGCCAGTACCCCGGAAATCGACCCTGTTTTGCTGGGAGTGCGACCACGCGAACCCGATCGACGGCGACTGGGTTCGCCGGACGCGGGACCGATACGTCGAATACGACTGCCCCGTCTGCGAGACGACGCTGACGAAGCGACCGCTCCCCGACGACGCGACGACCGATCGATCGACCGCTCGGCCGACCGCGACGTGGCAGCGAACGATTCGAACCACGATCCAGGTCTGGCGAGCGACCATCGACGTCGGACTGACCGGCGTCGCGGCCGTATCGGTTCCCGCGAGCGACCGACTGCGGCGCTGACGGCGCCGGCCGAACTCGGTCGGCTCTCGCCGCGAGTCGCGGTCGCCCCCGCTGGTCGCGTGCGGTCGCAACTAACGTCCCGATGGTGACTGATGGGCGTCCCGATCAGTGTTCGGTCTCTGCGCCGTTCGTAGCGGTCGATCAGTAACCGATACACGACTATTCAGTTTTCCCCGACGTTTTTCAGTCGTTGTTAGTTGCAGCCCCTCATACACCCTTTCCTAAACAACACATGTCCAAATTTATCCCAATATAGGAGTGTTCGCCAACAACAGTAGAGTTTTAGTGGTAGAATCCAATGGGTTACTCGAGTAGAAGATGACAAGCGGAAATCTAACGTCCGCGGAAGAGGAGGTACTGGACGAGATCGAAGAACAGGATATCGACTTCCTTCGACTGCAGTTTACCGACATTCTGGGGACGGTGAAGAACGTCTCCGTGCCGGCCCGCCAGGCCGAGAAGGCCTTCACCGAGGGCATCTACTTCGACGGCTCCTCGATCGAGGGCTTCGTCCGCATTCAGGAATCGGACATGCGTCTGGTTCCCGATCCGGACACGTTCGCCGTCCTCCCCTGGAGACAGCGCGAGGACGGGGCCTCCGCCCGGATGATCTGTGACGTCTACAACACCTCGACGGGCGAGCCCTTCGAGGGCGACCCGCGCAACGTCCTCAAAGGTGCCATCGAGCGCGCCAACGACATGGGGTACGAGGTCAACTTCGCGCCCGAGCCGGAGTTCTTCATGTTCGAGGAGGACGAGGAGGGCCGCGCGACGACCGACACCGCCGACTACGGCGGCTACTTCGACCTCGCGCCGAAAGACCTCGCGAGCGACGTCCGCCGGGACATCATCTACGGCCTCGAGGACATGGGCTTCGAGATCGAGGCCAGCCACCACGAGGTCGCTCGCGGCCAGTACGAGATCAACTTCGAGTACGACGACGCGCTCGCGACCGCGGACAACGTCGCTACCTTCCGCACCGTCGTTCGCGCCATCGCCGCTGAACACGACCTGCACGCGACGTTCATGCCCAAGCCGATCCCGAAGATCAACGGCTCGGGGATGCACACGCACATGTCGCTGATGACCGAGGACGGCGAGAACGCGTTCCACGACGAGGACGACGAGTTCAACCTCTCCGACACCGCCCACTCCTACCTCGCGGGCGTTCTCGAACACGCGCCGGCGATCACGGCGGTCGCGAACCCGACGGTCAACAGCTACAAGCGCCTCGTGCCGGGCTACGAGGCGCCGGTCTACGTCGCCTGGTCGGATCGTAACCGCTCGGCGCTGGTCCGCAAGCCGGCCGCCCGCGTCCCCGCGGCCTCGCGCATCGAGCTGCGCTCGCCGGATCCGTCCTGTAACCCGTACCTCGCCTTCGCCGTCATGATCCACGCGGGTCTCGACGGCATCGAGCAGGACCTCGAGTGTCCCGATCCGGTTCGGGAGAACATCTACGAGTTCGACGAGGAGAAACGCGAAGAGTACGGCATCGAGACGCTCCCGTCGAACCTCGGCGAAGCCGTCGGGGCCCTCGAGGAGGACGAAGTCATCTACAACGCGCTCGGCGAGCACGTCGCGCCGAAGTTCATCGAGGCCAAGAGTCAGGAGTTCGAGGAATACCTCGTCGACGTCTCCCAGTGGGAGCTCGACCGCTACCTCGAGCAGTACTGACGATATCAACAGTCGACCTCCGTTTCCGTTCCGCCTGTTCACTCGTTTTTGTAGAAATTTATCAGTCACCGGACCAACACCGCTCATCATTAGAATCAATTTTTCCAGCACCAGAGACTGCATCGCCTCAATTATCCCTGACCCACCCCAGTGTATCCAGTGTCTTTTGATGGTTTGGTCGCCGATTTGTGTCAGGAACTTTAGATTATAGAGAGACCCCACTATGTCCAGTGTCTTCTCTCCCACCCCACCATGTCCAGTGTCTTCTCTCCCACCCCACCATGTCCAGTGTCTTCTCTCCCACCCCACCATGTCCAGTGTCTTCCGAAAGACGGGTGAGCATTCGTTGGTCGTACTTAGAAAGTTGTTTTTCGTCATCTATACTGACATCCGCTTCAACACGAGCCTCAAGCAATTAGATGTAGAAATCGAAGTTTCCTACAAGACGATCTACAGCGTGTCAAGCCGCAGCGAAAGCCGCCACCGAACACAGGAAGAATGCTCAAAACCATGCTCGAACCTGCGAAGTGATTTACCAACAATCTACGCCACAAGAGCATCGAAAGAGGAATTGGAACACCCCCACCCCACCTTTCCGCTCTATAGAGCCACAAGGGACGCTTAGGAACGCACACAGAGCGATCTGGTACTTACAGCGTTGTTTGCTTCGAAGACGCTACAAGGACCGACCATTATAGAATATATTTATTGGTGTAGGTGATATATTCCGGTATTAGGAAGAGTTGTTCTTTGCAAGTCAGTGGCTGTCCCCAGCAATGGCAATAGGAGGACTTTCTGCTGATTATAGAGCGGAAAGGTGGGGTGTGTCTGGATCGTAATTAGTAGTTCATATTACTGCTATCAAGAATCTCGAGAGGTTGCTGAGTAGTCGATAGAACTGTAGACATCGGTACAGGTACCACTCCTAGACGAAGACACTGGACATAGTAGGGTGGGTGATCCGTGTTCTATAGCAGACACTGGACTCACTGGACACGATGGTATTATTTGAATAGAAGTACACTAATAATATCAATGGGAATATTCCAACCAGATACGGAGATTTTCCGCCAACGAGATGTCCTCCGTGAGGATTACCAACCCAGGGAAATCGTTGGGCGAGATGAGGAACTACAGCGGTATATTTCTGCACTCCAGCCGGTGATCAATGGCGATCAACCCGCAAACATATTTCTCTACGGAAAAGCTGGCGTTGGCAAAACGGCCTGTACTCGCTATCTGTTAGGTGAGCTCGAGTCAGATGCGGCAGAATACGATGTCGAACTTACGACTGTCCAACTGAACTGTGAGGACTTAAATACGAGCTATCAGGTTGCAATTCAATTGATAAACAAATTTCGTTCTCAAGATGAGCAGTTGAAACCAACCGGATATCCGCAATGGCAGGTCAACGAGTGGCTCTGGGACGAACTCGATGGAGTGGGTGGAACGATAATTATCGTTTTCGATGAAGTCGATCACATCGAAGACGATTCTATCCTATATCAGATCCCTCGCGCTCGAGCAAACGATAACCTTGAGGAATCGAAAGTCGGTATCATCGGTATTTCGAACGACTTCAAGTACCGAGAGGGATTGAGTTCGAAGGTTCAGTCAAGCCTCTGCGAAAAAGAACTGCAGTTTCCGGCTTACAATGCAAACGAGCTTCGTGCTATTCTTCGACAACGTGCTGAAATTGCCTTTTACGATAGTATCGTTCCACGAGAAGTGATTGCGAAGTGTGCTGCGTTTGGTGCGAAAGATGCTGGCGATGCCCGTCAGAGTCTTGATCTGCTTATGGAAGCAGGCGATATCGCCGTCCAACAAGATGCGGAGCGAGTTACCGAAGTACACGTTGACGAGGCTCGGAAAGCACTCGAACGAAGCCGGATTGTTGATGGTGTCACTGGACTCACTCAACAGGGGCATCTCGTTCTATATGCGCTTTTAATGCTTCATGAGGAGCGAAAAACTCCCATTAGAGCACGTGATATTCAAGACCGGTACGAACTCGTCTGTGATCGTGCCGCGATTGATCCGCTGGTCCCACGTCGAATGCGGGACCACCTCGGTGAACTCGCAATGTTAGGAATCGCGAGTCGAATCGAGCGAAACAAAGGCGAAGCTGGTGGTCGATATTATGAATATTCACTCGATACGAATTCCGATCTATTACTTGAAGCGCTTGAGGAGACGGTTGATATGGTAGGGGTGACGGAAGCGATCCAGAAACGCATCGATCAAACCGGATGACGCTAAGACACTGGACATGGTGGGGAGGGGGTCTCTGATACTACTACTGATAAGCCTCAAGGGAGTCTCTCAATCGAATCTCTGAGAAAATGCGATTCAGTCCTACAGGGTGAGTATCGCCACTGGTCGATACAACCAGATTCGGATCTAGTTCCCCATCGCCATCCGTCCCGCTCAGTTCGCGACCACGTACTCCTCGCCGCGCCGTTCGATCAGGTCCTCGCTCGAGAGTTCGTTCAGAAGACTTAGAATCGAGAGTTTCTTCATCGCCAGCAGGTCGCCCAGATCGTCGACCGTGGCGCCGCCCGTCGCCTCGAGACAGAGGAGGACGAGTTTCGCCTGCGCGGAGTCGAGCTCTTCGGGAATCGGTTCGATCCGGGGCTCCGGTCGCTGCTTCTGTGAACTCATTGTCACCAGTGGAGTCCCCGTTCGTGTATATAAATCCACACGTGGGTTGTGTATATATCGGATAAAGGAGTACAGTACAGGGTTCGATACACTTTCGTCGGCCAGAAAATATGGGTGGTGATAGCAACCATGATGCCTGACGACCGCGGCGCTCCCGGAGTAGCGCAGCGGCGTCCGATCGGTCGGGCGGCGGGTCAGAACCGACGGGAGTTTTACGGGCGTCGACCCACCTTCGAGACGACCCGATGACGAACGATCGCGACCGCCCGACGCCGCCGTCCGATCTCGACAGCGACGCCGGGGAGGCGCTGGCGCGACTCGAGGATCGAGACGCCGACGACCTCCGCGCTATCGCCGCCTACCTCGAAGAGCTCGCGGCGTGGACGGAATCGGCCACGGACGAGTCGGACGAACGAGCAGCGACGGGTTCGACTCCGAGCAACCCCGACGACGACCTCGAGTACCCCAAGGGCGTCCCGGACCGAGCGTCGGTTACGGTCAAGGAAATCGCCGGCACGACCTACTACTACTTCCAGTGGCGCGACGGGGACCGCATCGAGTCGAAGACGGTCCAACGAAAGAACGGCAGTTGGTGAGAGGACGATACTCCGCCCCGCGAAACGGCGTCCGGTTTCGTCGTCTGAACGTGTTCGTCGGGGAACAATTATGTGCGCCCGGAGAGAACGTCCGAATATGCTCACCGCGTTCTTCGGCTTCCTCGCACTCGTCCTCACGGTCGGCGGCGTCTTCGGCGTCGCCGAGGCGCGCTCGTACACCGACGAGCAGCGGACTCGAGCGCCGCGGCTCTGGCGAGCGTACGCCGCCAGCAGCGCGGTCTGCTGTCTCGTCGGCGTCGGAAGCGTCGCGTGGCTCGCGAGCGGCGGAACGCTCTGGCCAGTGAGCGGTTTCGCGAGCCTCGCCGCCGCGCTCCCGTGTTTCGTTCAGGCGCGGTTCCACCGGACGGCGACGATCGACCGCAGTCCGCTGGCCGGGCGACTGGCCGAGGTCGTCGCCCGAAAGCTCAATTTCCCGGAAGCCACCGGACAGGCCTGAGACGACGGTCGATCGCCGGCCCCGGCGCCGATCGCGATCGCGACCGCTCAGTTCAGGTTCCACTCCTCGTCGTCGATTCTGACTCGCGTCAGTTCGTCGCGGTCGCCCAACAGTCGGAACTCGAAACCGCCGCCGTCGCGCTCGTACTGCAGGTCGAGCGTCGTCACGTCGGCCGTGATCTCCTCCGTGTAGGACGGCTCCTCGTCCCGCGAGGCCGGCGGCTCGAGATTGTGGTCCTCGTAGGCGACTCGAGTCGACTCCTCGATCACGTCGTCGGCGCCGTAAACATCGACGTCGATCCCGTCGGTCTCGATCTCTCGTACCTCGAGCCGGTACGTTTCCATGGGCATACGTCCCGTTCGCGCGGTCCCGTGTTGGCGATTCGGCTTACATGCGCTTGCGGGTCGGTACCGACGAACGGACGCTCGAGCGGTCAAACCGCGTCGTACGGCCCGAGCCGCGTCCCGTCTACCAGATAGGCCTCGCCGTCGGCCAGTCCCGCGGGGAGAAACGGCGAGAGAAACGATTGGTTCGCCAGGTTCACCCACGTGCCGCCGACGAGGTCGTTGAACGCCGGCATGACGATGATCCGGGGGGACTGGGACGACGTCCCGTCATCCTCCTCGAGCCACGAGACACCCTCGTACTCGGGACGCTCGCGGAACGGGTCGGGATCGAGACGACCGCGGAGCCACGCCCGTTCGACGCGGCTGCCGCCGACCTCGTCCTCGAGTCGGACGCAGGGGTGTTCGTGGCCCAGACAGACGACGTCGCACTCGAGCACCTCGGGGGCAGGCCACGTGTGGCCGTGGCAGACGCCGACAGCGCCACCACCGAGCGCGACGCCGGCGCCGGGCGTGACCGTCACGGCTTCGGGATCGAACTCGAGGGCGGCGACCTCGCGTTCGCTCTCGGGGGTGAGCCAGTCTTCGATGCCGCCGTCGTGGTTGCCCTTCACCACCGTCACCGACAGCGAGGGCGGGAACGCCTCGAAGAGCACCTCGAGTTCCCCGCGTTCGGCGCCGCCCGGGTCGCCGATCGAGTGCATCAGATCGCCGAGCACGACGAGGCGGTCGGGGTCGGTGCGCTCGATCAAACCCAGCAGTCGCTCCCGTCGGTCGGGGGCGCGGCTGGGAACGTCGACGCCGCGTTCGTAGCGCAGTCCGGCCTCGTAGCCGGCGTGGTAGTCGGCGACGAGCAGGACGCGCTCGGTCCCGACGGTCGCGGTCGCGGCCGGTTCGCCGGGGACGGGCTCGACGCGGGGCGGCGCCGAACCGCGGGGCGCGTCGGACATCGGTCGTCGATCAGATCGCCTTCAGCGTCTCGTCGTCGGGCTCGTAACACTGGCCGCCCATCAGGGCGTCCTGGATCGCGTCCTCGACCTCGCCCTCGTCGGCGCCGGTCTCGTCGGCGACTCGCTCGACGAGTTCGGTCCGGTCGGCGCCGTCGCCGTCGTCTATGTCCTCCATCGTTTCGACGACGTAGTCCTCGAGGTCGACGTCCGCCGCGGGCTCCACCTCGGAGTCGTCGACTGCGTCCTCGTCGGGCTCCGTCGCGGCGGATTCGGCGGTCGCGTCGTCTTCGTCGGATTCCGCTTCCGTGTCGGCCTCGAGCCCCGACGACGGCGGCGCGCCGAGGTCGTCGGTCGACTCGGTTTCGGCTTCGTCTAACGCAGACGCGTCGAGTTCGTCGGACGCCGCGGCGTCAGCAGCCGCCTCGCTTTCGGTCTCGAACTCGTCGACGGGTTCGTCGTCGGGTTCGGGCACGTCGATGTCGGCCTCGCCGGGGTCCTCGACCTCCGCGCCGGTCGTGAACTCGGCGCCGAACTCCTCTTCGAGCTGTTCGCGCTCTTCCTCGTCCATCTCGTACATCCCGCCGTCGCCGACGTCGTCGGCGTCAACGTCAGCCTCGATGGCTTCGTCCGTCGTCTCAGATTCGTCGAGGTCCGTCTCGTCGAGTCCGGCGTCCGCGTCGGCCGGCTCGGAGTCGGTGGTGCTCGGCTCGTCAGTGGCGGCGACGTCGGCCGTCGCGTCGGCCTCGGCGTCGGTCACGCCCGTTCCGGTGGGCGTCGCCTCGGTCGTTTCGGCGGCCGGTTCGGCGCTCTCGGGGGTCGATTCCGTCGGCGGCTCCGTCTCGGTCTCTGATTCCGCCTCGACGGCGTCCGCGTCGTCGGATTCGACATCGACGTCGGTCGTCGAAGCCTCGCGGTCGGTGCTCGTCGCCGTCCCCGCGGCGGACCCGGTACCGGCCGTCGCCGCGGCCGGTTCCGGCTCGGGTTCGGACTCGGATTCGGCTTCAGCCTCGGGAGCAGCGGCCGACTCGAGACCCTCGAGATCGAGGTCGACGAGGTCGGCAAGCGCCGCGAACGAGGCGTCGGCGTCGGGACTCGAGCCGTCGGGCGCGAGCGAGAACGCCTCGACCTGATCGCGCTCGCCCGCGACGACCTCGACGGCCTCGAGGGCGCAGTCGCGCAGGGCCGCGAGGTAATCCGGCGTCGTCCCGTAGTGGTCCTGGGCGAGCGGAATTCCCGCCGACAGTCCCTTGTCGACGCCGGCCTCGAGGAGCGCGTCGGACAGCGCCTCGCCGCTGGCGTCTCGCGGTGGTTCGGAAGCCGCTTCGCGGCTTCCGTCATCACGAGACGGCTCTGCCGTCTCGAACGACTCCGCCGCTCGACTGTCCGCGGAGCGTGGCTCCGCGCTTGCCCCGCTTTCGGCGGCCGCGGCGTAGGTGCCGACGCGCTCGACGGTCTGTTCGGCCGCGCTGACGACCCAGCGATCGCGGGTATCGGCGTCGACCGTCGCGATGCTCTCCGGGCGGAGCGAGGTGTAGACCTGATCCGAGTCATCGGGCTGGAAGGTGCGGGCCTTCCCTGTCACCGCGACGAATTCGGGCGGCTCGAGTCGCTCGAGCGTCGCGAGTTCGTCGGGCTGGTACTGGCCGGCGTAGACGACGAACGCGCCGGTCGGGTCGACGACGCGGGCTCGGACCATCTCGTCGTTGACCGCGGTGATCTCGGTGAGGGTCCCGACGGCGAAGACGCGGTTGAGCCGCGCGCCGGTCGGCGAGATGACGTAGTTGGGTGCCCGCTCCTCATCGCTCTCGGCGTAGGAGAACGACGCGTCGTCGTACTCCGCGGCGAACAGTCGGTAGGCGACTTCGCGTCCCGGAATCTCCTCGTCGTCCTCGCCGTTCCCGTTCGCGCTCATGCGCTCACCTCCTCGAGGAAGGCGGCGGCACGCGCCTCAGGATCGTCGGCGCTCTCCTCGAAGCTCTCGGCGTCTACGTTCGCGCCGTACTCGTCGACCGAGAGGTGGCCGCGCACGCGGTACTCCTTCCCGACAATGTGTTCGCGGATCGTGTCGGCGACGACTTCCTGGTCCATCGCCTCGCGGGCCTGCTCGAGGGCGTCATCCAGAGTCCCGCCGTAGACGTCCTCGGTGAGTTCGTCGTCCAGGACGACGGTAACGGCGCCGGTGCCGTCGTCGAGGATCGCCTTCACCCGGAGGTCGTCGATCCCGTCGACGTCGCCGTGGGTGCGACACTGGCCCTTCTGAATGACGCGGTAACACTCGGGGCAGCGCTGGATCAGTCCGGATCCGTCGCGAACCGCGATGGCGTTGCCGACGAGTTCGACGTCGTAGATGCCGCCGGTTCGGACGGCCTCGCCGACATCCATCGTCGTCGAATTTGCCCCGACCTCGATCTCGCGGTCGAGGGCGGTGACCGTCGAGAACTCCGAGACGTTCACTTCCGGAACGCCTCGGAACTCCTGTACGTAGGCGTTCTCGATCCGGACGGCACCGCCGTCCTCGATTTCGGGGGCGGGATCCCAGTTCGTGAACGGCAGGCGGCCGCTCTCGTCGCCGAAGACGCCGCTCAGGATTTCGGTCTCGCCGTCGCGGCCGTCGATCGTCCGTCGTTCGCACTCGACGACGGCCACCTCGACGTTCACCGCGCGGTCACCGGTCTGGAGATTGGCCAACTGCGCGTCGCCGCCGATCTCGTCGGCGTAGGCCGCGGGAATGTCGAGCGAGTCGTCCTCGAAGGACAGCGAGGTGCTCTCGCCGAGATTGAGCTCGGGTTCGCCGTCCCACTCGCGGACGCCCGCGTTGCCCGCGGTGATCGTGTCGCCGGCCGAGAGCCCGAAGTCCTCCCAGGCGGTGTAGTCGATCGCGCCGGTCTCGTCGGCCAGTCGACCTTCGACGATAACGTGGTCCGAGCCCTGGTAGCGGATCGAGCGCTTGCCGGACGTCAGGACCACACCAGTCACGGTGACGTTGCCGTCCTCGGGCGTGATCTCGGCGATGTCCTTGCTCGAGGGGGCACCGCCGCCGCTCGAGCCGTCGCCGTACTTCCGTCGCAGGCTCTGTTTGGCCTCGTCGACGGGAACGCTGTACTCCACCAAGTTCTGCAGGTCGGATTTGACCTCCTCTTTGTCGACACCGAGGTCGGAGGCGAGATCCTCGGCATGATCGTCGAGTTCCATCACTTGCTTTTCGTGCGGGGGCTTCAAAAGCGTTCCCGCAACGGGGTGAAAGTGAAGGTTCGAACGGATTTTGGCAGGCGGTCGCAGTCGCTCAACCGGACCGCGAGTGCGGCCGGGTAAGCAGTGGAGGTGGGTGTGCAGTGGAGTCGATAAACTCCCGGATGGCAGTCACTCCGAAGTCGGTCCGTCCCGCAGTATTAGTCCACGTAGCCAAGCGCCGAGAGACGGTCTTCGACAGCGCTCTCGTCGGATTCGGCCGACTCGTCGGCTGTGGCAGGCTCATCGATCGTCTCCGCAGGAGCGCCGCCCGATCGTACGATCCGTTTTCGCTCCGAATAGGGCGGAACGAACCACGGGACGGTGTTCAGTTCCGGCATACGGATGTTCGTCGGGTGGAAGTAAACCGGGACCGGGAACGGCGTCGCCCACTCGCCGAGCGCGTTTCCGTGATCGGCCGTGATCACCGTCTTCCCCGGGAGATCCTCGGCGAGCGGAACGGCCTCCTCGAGCACCCGAATTAGGTTATCGCGATAGGCTTCCCAGAAGACGCCCTCTTCGATCGCGCCGTTTTGCAACTCTTCCCAGACGAATCCGGGCGCGTCGTCCATCGAGCCGTCGAGCATCATATCCCGAAGTCCGCTCGTGATTTCGCTGTCGACATCGAGTTGCGTTTCGCCGATGAACGGGACGTGAGGCTGCATGAAGTGGGCGATCAGCCGCTTGTTCGGATAGGCGTCGTGAGCGGCCCGAGCGTGTTCGGAAAGAACCTCCGGGAGGACGGTCCCGTCTTCGTCGTCCCAGTCGTCGATCCAGGCGCGGTCCGTATCGTAAAACGCGTCGTCGAGAACTCGTTTCTCGTGGGGGTTCGCGGTGACGTAGACGGTATCGTTGTAGGACCGCCCCTCGAAGTTCTCGGAGAGGAACTCCGGCGACGAACTGCCCCGGGACTGAAACCGAGAGAGTTCTCCGTCCAACGAGTGCTTGGCATAGATCTGCGTGAACAGGTCGTATCGACAGCCGTCGAGGATAATCAGGTTATCCCAGTCCGCATCCATGACGTACTCGCCGTCGTTTCCCCGGATCCGCTTCTGGATCGGACCGAGAACGGAAGACAGCAGGAGTTGACGTCGCATAAAGGGAGTGGTAAGTGTCCCCTTCGCCATAGTCAGTTTTTCCTGTAGGGCCATGAATGACTATTCATTCATAATGGCCATAATATTATCGAAAGTCATCCCCGGAAACAACAAACGCGATGGCGATTGTTACCACGATGTCCGACGTGAATCGAGGTTCGAGTTCACCGCGCCCGCGATCGGTTCGCCGCTCGTCGCGGCCAAATCGTCCGGTCGTGGCCGTCACCGGCGGCGGCGAAACACCGTCTCTTCTCGGGGATCCCCTCCGGAGAGACGGTATGCGCGTCGTCGTCAACGCCGCCGCGAGCGCGGACGGTAACCTCTCCTCACGGCGCCGCGAGCAGATCGCAATCAGCGGCGAAGCGGACTTCGAGCGCGTCGACCTCCTGCGGGCGTTCGCGGCGCTCGAGTCGGCGGACTCATCGTCATCCGGAGCCTGCTCGGTTCGAGCGACGATCCCCGTCGCCTCGAGTGATCGAGCGCCGATAGTCGAGCGGACGACGTCGGATTTCAGCGATCGTGAACGTTTTCCCCCAGCAACCGCGATGTCGAGGTACTCGTGAGCACACTCGGGGAGGTCGTGATGATCGCAGCGTTGGCCGGCGCGGCGACCGGGCTCGGCGCACTGCCGGTGTACGTGACCGAGCGGATCAGCCACCGCTTCTACGACGCCGCGCTCGGCCTCGCGGCCGGGATCATGTTCGGCGCGGCCGTCTTCGCGCTGGTCGTCCCCGGCCTCGAGTTCGGCTCGCTGTGGGAGGTCGTCGTCGGCGTTCTCCTCGGCAGCGTCTTCCTGTTGGCCGCGAACCGGCTCATCCCACACATTCACCTGCTCATCACGGGCGAGGCGGACGGGACCTATCCGCCGATCTCGGGGTCGGAGGTGGAACTCGAGGCCGCGCCGAAGTCGCCCTCCCCAGAAGGAACGTCCGACGACGGTGCGAACGACAAGGACACCGTCCCCGCGCCGGACGACGACCTCCGACAGGCGATTCTCGTCGGCAGCGCGATCACCATCCACAACGTCCCGGAGGGGCTGGCGATCGGCATCGCCTTCGCGGGCGGCCTCGAGGGCGTCGGGATCGCACTGGCGGTCGCGATCGCCGTCCAGAACGTTCCCGACGGCTTCGCGATGGCGATCCCGGCGAGTCAAACCGGTCTCTCGAAGCCGAAGACGATCCTCTACACGACGCTCTCCGGCGCGGGTCCCGAACCGATCGCGGCCGCGATCGGCTTCGCCCTCGTCGCGGTCGTCACCGGGCTCTTCCCGGTGGCGGCCGGCTTCGCCGCCGGAACGATGCTCGCGGTTATCTTCCGGGAGATGATCCCCGCGAGCCACGGCCACGGCTACGCCGACGAGGCCACGCTGACGTTCGTCATCGGCTTCGTCGTGATGGTCGTCGTCGACGTCGGACTCGCCGTCTGAACTGGCCGAAACCCGGCATCTTCCGGGAATCGTATTATGTTACTTGTCAACATACCCCAACAAGTTCATGTCTCTAGACAATCCGTGGTCACGACGGTCGGTGCTTCGACTCGGGGGAAGCACGGCCGTAGCGGCCCTTCTCGCCGGCTGTGGCGGCGGTGGTGGTCCCGGTGGAAACGGCGACGAGGAAAATCAGTCGGGTAACGGCGAAGAGGGGACGAACGAGTCGGCGGGTAGCAACGAGACGAACGAAACAGAGGGCGGTAACGAGACGAACGAATCGGAAGGCGGTAACGAGACGAACGAATCGGAAGGCGGTAACGAAACGAACGAGTCGGAAGGCGGCGGTGGCAGCGGGGTGCTGGAGCCCGGCGAGATCGGACTCGGCGGCGAGACGCAGGCCTGGCAGGGCGCCATACCCGAACAGATCGCCGGTGAGGAGAATCCGACGCTGACCCTCCAAGAGGGGGAGGCCTACGAGATCACGTGGGAGAATCTGGACGGCGCCGGCCACAACATCCAGATTCTCGACGACAACGACGAGGTCGTCGACGACTACGAGACCGAGATCATGTCGGAGGAAGGGGAGACCCAGACGCTCTCGATCGACGAGGTCACCAGCGAGATGGCCCAGTACATCTGCGAGCCCCATCAGGCGACGATGAACGGCGACATCGAAGTCCAGTAACCGGTCGACGGCGACGGTCGCGACCGACAGCGGGAATCGCGACCGATAGCATCGACGGTCGAGAGGAGCGGTTACGGCGGTCAGTTCACGGTGTTTCTTTACGGACGGCCACGGAGAAGACCCATGCACGTCGTCGTCAACGCCGCCGCGAGCGCGGACGGCAAACTCTCCTCGCGGCGCCGCGAGCAGATTGCGATCAGTGGCGAAGCGGACTTCGAGCGCGTCGATCGGCTCCGAGCCGACAGCGACGCCGTCGTCGTCGGCGTCGGCACCGTCCTCGCCGACGATCCGCACCTGACAGTGAAGGACGAATCGCTGTGCAACGAGCGCCTCGAGCGGGGCGAACCGAAACAGCCGGCCCGCGTCGTCGTCGACTCGCGGGGGCGCACCCCGACCGACGCCGCGGTGCTGGACGACGCGGCGACGACCTACGTCTGTCTCAGCGAGGCCGCCCCAGTCGATACGCGGCTGGAGCTGACCGACCGCGCGGAGCTCGTGACCGCCGGCGACGAGCGCGTCGACCTCCTGCGGGCGTTCGCGGCGCTCGAGTCGGCGGGCCTCGAGCGGATCATGGTCGAGGGCGGCGGCGAACTCATCTTCTCGCTGTTCGAGGCCGGATTGGTCGACGAGTTACGGACGTTCGTCGGCCCGACAGTCATCGGCGGCCGCGACGCCCCGACGCTGGCCGACGGCGAGGGGTTCGTCGAGGCGTTTCCGTCGCTCAGTCTCGAAGAGGTCGCACGACTCGACGACGGCGCCTTGCTGAGCTGGCGCGTCGAGGGGCGCTAGGCCGGCGGACTCGTCCGGTCGGGTCTCGCGTATTAGATGACGTTTGAGAACTGATCGAGCGATCAATTATACGGACAATTTTATTATCCGATTACGTTTTCCGGAAATATTTTCGGCGGCTACGTTGGGTACCCGGACGACGATTCGACAGATGACACGAGACACCGATCCGAACGCGACCGGACGGAGAGCAGCGCGGCGAACCGAACCTTCTCGCGTCGACCGTCGAGCGTTCCTCGGCGCGCTCGGGGCGACCGCCGGCGTCCTCGGCGGGAGCGCTATCGCGGGTGCGACGGGCGACGACCGAAGCGGGGCTGGCGTTCCGGGAGTCGACTGCGACCGGCCCCAGTTCGCGTGCGGCCGGCAGGTGACCGCGGCCGACGGGATGGTCTCGAGCGTGGATCCGATCGCCGCCGGCGTCGCCGCGAACGTCCTGCGGGAGGGCGGCAACGCCGTCGACGCCGCCGTCGCACTCCAGTACGTGCTGACCGTGACCCAGCCTCACGCATCGGGCATCGGCGGCGGCGGGTTCATGGTCGTCTACGACGCGGACGAGGCCTCCGTCGTCGACAGCCGCGAGCGGGCGCCCCGCGGCGCGACCCCGGACATGTTCCTCGACGAAAACGGCGAGCCGATCCCGTTCGACGAGCGGATCCAACTGGGGACGGCCGTGGGCGTCCCCGGCACCGTGATGGGGCTGGAGACGGCGCTGAATTTGCACGGCTCGCGGCCGCGGCAGCGACTGATCCGTCCCGCGATCGACCTCGCGCGCAACGGGTTCGCCATCGACGCGGTCTTCGCCGAACAGATCGCGGAGAACTGGGAGAAGTTTAACGACGCGGCCCGGGAGGCCTACTCCGATGCGTCCGGGAGGCCGCTCGAGGCGGGCGACACACACGTCAATCCCGATCTGGCGGATACGCTCGAGCGGATCAAGCGCGGCGGCGCCGCGGCCTTCTACGAGGGTCCCATCGCTGCTGATCTCGCCGAAACGGTACGGGGGGCCGGCGGCAGCATGACCGTCGACGACCTCGCCGCCTACGACGTCACGCTCGACGAACCGGTCCGGGCGGCGTGGCGCGACCTCGAACTCGTGGGCCAGCCGCTGCCGAGTTCGGGACCGACCACCGTCGCGTACATCCTGCGGGTCCTCGAGCAACTCGGGATTGAACAGTACGACCTCCGGTCGCCGGAGAAGTATCACCTGTTCGCCGAGGCGACGAGTCTGGCCTGGGCCGACCGGAACGAGTACATGGGCGACCCCGAGTTCGTCGACGCGCCGGTCGACGGCCTGCTCAGCGACGACTACCTCGCCGAGCGCGCCGCGCAGGTGCGCGTCGACGACACGCTCGCGGACTACGGAGCCGAGGAGTGCGTCGACCCCGGCGTACCGCCGGGCGTCGACGCCTCACGGGGAGTCGCGGCCGCCGAGGAAGGGTACGGGTCGACGACCCACTTCTCCGTCGTCGACGCGGACGGCAACACCGTCTCCTACACCTCGACCATCGAACAGCTCATGGGCTCGGGAATGATGGTTCCCGGGCGCGGCTTCATGCTCAACAACGAGTTGACGGACTTCGACGCCGAACCCGGCGGCCCGAACCAGGTCGAGCCGTGGAAGCGGCCGCTGAGCAGCATGAGCCCCATCATCGCGTTCCACGACGGCGTCCCCGCGTTCACCGTGGGCTCGCCGGGCGGCTGGACCATCATCACATCGGTCGCCCAGACGCTGCTCCACCGCTATGTCTACGGCCTCGAGCCGCTCGCAGCGCTTTCCGAACCGACCGTCTTCACCACTGACTGTCCGCCGATCATGTGGGAAGACGGGGTGCCGGCCGGCGCCCGCGAGGCGACCGAGCGGTTCGGCCAGGTCTGGGAAGACGACCCCAGCGACGACTTCGGCAACGTACAGGTCATCGAGGTCGGCGCGGACGAGCTGATCGGCGCGGCCGATCCGACGCGCGACGGACTGGCCGTCGGCCTCGACCGGGGTTGCGAGCGCAGTCACGGCGAGAACGAAACGCGCGGTCACGGGGGGTCAGCGGCGAACGGGCGCGGCCGAACTGACTGAACTACTCGAACTCCGGTTCGCGATCCTCTACGAACGCCGCCATCCCCTCGCGCTGATCCGGCGTCCCGAACAGGCTGGCGAAGGCCCGTTTCTCGTACTCGAGGCCGCTGGTCTGCGACCCTTCGTGGCGCTGATTGAGCGCCCCTTTCGCGGCGCGCATCGCGACGGCCGGCTTCGCGGCGAGCCGCGAGGCCAGTTCGTCGACGGTCTCCTCGAGGGCGTCGTCGGCCACCACTTCGCCGAAGAGCCCGGCCTCGGCGGCCGACTCGGCGTCCAGTCGCTCGCCGAGGAAGATCATGCGGCGGGCGGTCTCGTCGCCGACGAGTTCCGGCAGTCGCTGGGTCGCACCCCAGCCCGGGATGATGCCGAGGTCGATCTCCGTGTTGCCGATGACGGCCGATTCGCCGGCGACGCGGAGGTCGCAGGCGATGGCCATCTCGCAGCCGCCGCCGAACGCGTAGCCGTTGATCGCGGCGATCGTCGGCGCCGGGAACGCCGCCAGCGCGTCGGCGACGTCGTGCCCGAGGGCGCCCCACTCCTGGGCTTCGGCGGTCGAGAGATCCCGCATGTAGCCGATGTCCGCGCCGGCGATGAACGCGTCGTCGCCGGCGCCGGTCAGGACGAGCGCGCGGGCGTCGTCGTCCACGGCCTCGGTGATCGCCTCGCCCATCGCCTCGAGGGTCTCGACGTTCAGGGCGTTGAGCGCCTCAGGCCGGTCGACGGTTATCGTTGCGACGTCTCCGTCCCACTCGAGTTCGACGGTCTGCCAGGACATACGCCGGGGTTCATCGGCCCCGGTGAAATCCCTTGGCACCGCGGAAGTCTCGGTCTGCGGGCGCGAACGAAACCCGGTCCGCGAGCACGACCGAACGCGACCCTCGAGTCCGGACCCGTCACATCTTTCCTCGAGCGGACCCTACTCGAGCCCATGGAACGAGCTACGTTCGGCGGCGGCTGTTTCTGGTGTGTCGAAGCGGCGTTCAAGGAACTCGAGGGGGTCCAGTCGGTCACCTCCGGCTACGCCGGCGGCCACACCGAGGATCCAACGTATAAGGCGGTCTGTTCCGGAAAGACGGGACACGCGGAAGTGGTCCAGATCGAGTACGATCCCGACGCGATCGCCTACGCGGACCTGCTCGAGGTCCTCTTTACGATCCACGATCCGACCACGAAGGACCGCGAGGGCCCGGACGTCGGCAGCCAGTACCGATCGGCGATCTACGCTCACGACGACGACCAGCTCGAGACGGCAGAGGCGTTCGCCGAGGAACTCGAGAACGAGGGGCTCTACGACGGAATCGTCACCGAGATCGAGCCCCTGGACACGTTCTACGAGGCCGAGGAGCACCATCAGGACTACTTCGAGAAGAACCCCAACGACGCCTACTGTTCGATGCACGCGGCCCCGAAAGTCGAGAAAGTTCGGGAGAAGTTCGGCGAGAACGTCGAGGGCGAACCGACGTCGGCGTAACAGTCGCGACGCCGAACCAACGCTCGGTGCTCGAGTTGCGAAGTGACTAGACGGTCGGAAAAGACCATCTCTCCGGACAACTGCGAAGCCAATTGCTGTGTCCGCATTTCGTGTCCGTAACCTGACTCACCCCACACTCACCAGCGACTGTGTTCTCGCGGCAGGCCAACTGCGATAGAATCGCCCCGAGAGAAGCCGCCCGGAGTCCAATTTGGAAAACAACCACCGAAGATATCGAACCCCATTTATTATCACATCTAAACTATGTTTTTCTAGTATAGTACTTTTTTTATAATAATCACCTACCGTTCATTCCTTTTCTTGACACTTTACAAGATAGTTCTCTCCGAATTCATGTTCAGCACCTCGTCGGGGGAGATAGTCTCGGCTCCGATGGTCAATCTTGGATCAGACGGAAGCTGATTGGCTGGCGGCTGACTACGAGGTGCCACTACCCAAATGAGACCAACGTTCGGCTGCAAATACATCGAGAACGAGTTTCAGCGAATCTCAGGTGGGCTGTCTGACCCGCTCACGGTTCACCTGATCGGTGGCGGCGCAATGTCACTGCGTGACCTCAAAGGGGCGACGAAGGATATCGACCTCGAGGCTACTCTGGGACCGACAGTTGAGGTTGGCGGGAAAGTGGAGATCTTCGTATCCGAGTCACCGCCGAGGACCACCCGGTCGCCGCCGACCCCCCCCCCCCGAATATTATTAACATCGTCAAGTACGATAAGCCATTTTATTAATTATTGTGCCATAGATAGCAACACTTTTGTTCCCGTTCTCGTTTGCAGGAGGTATGGCAGGCACACGCCGAGAACTGTTGAAGCTGAGTGGGGGAGTGATGGTCGCCGCGGCGGTCGCCGGCTGTACCGACGGCGACGAGGAGGGGGAGGCCGACGAGGACGAACCCGAGGACGAGGGTGAGGACGACATTGACCCCTCTGAGCGGGAGCAGAAGGAAGTCGGAGGAGCCGAGCCGCGCGTAGCGGTCACCTATGACGGCGGTGTCGCCGTGCTTGACGGCGTCAGCCTGGAGGTGCTCGATAAGTTCGACGCCAAAGGGTTCGTCCGCATCAATGAGGCCGGAGATGGCCGGCACGCCTTCCTCACGGAGGGCAGCAGCTTCCGCCTCCTGGACGTCGGCACGTGGGGAGAGCCCCACGGTGACCACAACCACTACTACACCACCGACCCATACCTCTCAGATGTGACGGTTGACGGGGACACTCCGGGTCACGTGGTCTCTCATGACGGCATTGTCACCCTGTTCTTCGACGGTACGGGTGAGTACCACTCCCTGGATCTTGCCGACCTCGACGTCGAGGCTGACAGCATCGAGACCGAAAGCTTCGAAAGCGAGGGCGCCCACCATGGCGTCGCTGTGGTGCTCGAGGACGGTTCGCGATTGGAAACGCTCGAGGACCGTTCCGGCGCTCGCTTCCTGGACGCTGACGGCGAGGAAGTGGACCGCAACGAGGACTGCCCCGGCGTCCACGGCGAAGCTGCAGGGCCGGACGGCATCATTGCATTCGGCTGTGAGGACGGGGTCCTGGTTTGGGACGGCGACAGCTTCGAGAAGCACGATACCGGTGAGGAGTTCTCCCGCATCGGCAACCTCTTCTCCTCCGAGGGCTCTCCCATCTTCCTGGGCGACTACCGCACGGACGAGGAGGGCGAGGAGCCGATGACTGAGGTGGCCCTGATCAACGCTGAGACCCGCGAGATCACCACAACCGACGTGGGCTCTCCCTACAACTTCCGCAACCTCCAGCGCGGACCTGACGGGGAGGCCCTCGTGCTCACCGAGGACGGTCAGCTCCACATCATCGACCAGGAGACGGGCGAGGACCTCGAGCACATCGATGTGATTGATGAGTGGACTGAGCCCGAGGAGTGGCAGGAGCCCCGCCCGGCTATCCGCGCCAATGAGGATTTCCTTTACGTCACTGACCCGAACAGCCAGGAGATCCACCTGGTGGATCTGAACGAGGGCGATGTGATCACCACCGGCGAGTTCGACTTCGACCCCAACGAGATTGTCGTGATCGATGGGCGCCCGGTCGAGGGCGTGTCTTCGGACGACGACGAGCACGGTGACGAGGATCACGATCATGACGACGAGGACCACGATCACGAGGAAGACGACGACCACGGACACGACGACTACTGATCGATCCGCCGGCCCGTCGGATCGCGGGCTTCGTTCCCGGAGAATTTATTAATAAATTATTTCGAAATAATACCCTATCCTAACTCAGTCCTCGCAAGCACCCGTTATCGCTTAAGGATTCAGCGCAACCGGCAGTTGCAACTCCTGCCCGCGTACACGCGGAACCATGGATCGGTGGCGTCACCTCCTCTGCCAGGAACTGCACAATCTGATCCCTCCCCGGTCGGTGCGTGACCACGGTCACGCCACCGGCCTCATCGAACGTAGCCGCCACATCAACCCGACGCCACCACAGCGCGGCTGACCCGGTCTATATTCACTTGAAGGGCTCAGATTGAATACCCCTCTCGGCGTCCGTTCCAACGGATCATGTCAATCGGCAAACTCGGTCCCGAGAACGTCGTCACGACCAGCCCCGACAGCGACCTCGAGGAGGCCACGCAGACACTGGAGGACGAAAACGTCGGCGCGCTCGTCGTCACCGAGGACGACGAGCCGGTCGGGATGCTCACCGACCGCGACGCCGCGCTCGCGATCCATGATCACGACGACGTCGGCTCGCTCTCGGTCGAGGAGATCATGGCGGAGGAGCCGGCGACGATTCACGCGGACGACGATCCGCTGGCGATCTCGGAGGCGATCGCGGAGCACAACGTGCGCCGGTTCCCGATCGTCGACGACGACGGTGAACTGGCCGGGATCGCGACGCTGGACGACCTGATCGCGACGATCGGCGAGGAACTCGACAACGTCGCTGACACGATCGAAGCCCAGTCGCCCGACTACAGCCCGTAGCGACTCCCATTTTTCCGACCCGACACCGCGCGTCGCCCCGTCTGTCGTCCAAACAGTGAAAGGTACCTCCCGCTCGAGCACGTGGTCCGACTATGAACAGTCGACCGACCCATCCGGACGTCCTCGTCGTCGGGGGCGGCGCGACCGGCACGGGACTCGCCAGGGACCTCGCGCTGCGGGGCGTGGACGTGACGCTGGCCGAACGCGACGGGCTCTCGGCGGGCGCCTCCGGGCGCTCCCACGGCCTGCTGCACAGCGGCGCCCGGTACGCCGAGAGCGATCCCGAGGGCGCCCGCGAGTGTCTCGAAGAGAACCGCATCCTCCGCGATATCGGCGGCGCCGCCGTCCGCGAGACCCGCGGGCTGTTCGTCCAGTTGGCCGAGGACGACCCGGACTACTTCGAGGAGAAGCGCGCGGCCTGCGAGGACGTCGGGATTCCGACCGACGTGATCGATGGCGAAACGGCTCGAGACGCGGTTCCGGGCCTCAGCGACGAGGTCGAACGCGCGATGTGGGTTCCCGACGGGGTCGTCGTCCCGTCGCGGCTGGTCGCGGCCAACGCGGCGGCCGCTCGCGAACACGGCGCCGACATCCTACCGCACGCGCCCGTCACCGACATGACCGTCGACGACGGTCGCATCGCGTCGGTCTCGCTCGGCGACGCCGGGCGGACCCTCGAGCCGACGTACGTTGTGAACGCCACGGGCGCCCACGCCGGCCGAATCGCGGCGATGGCCGGCGTCAGCGTTCCGATGCGTCCGACGCGGGGCGTCATGGTCTCGATCGACTACGACGGCCTCGAGCCCGTCCTCAACCGCTGTCGCGATCCGGCCGACGGCGACATCGTCGTCCCCCACGACGACGAGGCCGTGCTCGGGACGACGAGCGTCCCGGTCGACGATCCGGACGACTACGAGCGGGCCGACTGGGAGGTCGAGCGAACGATCGAAGAGTGCGCGACGGTCCTCCCGGCCGTTACCGAGGCGGAACGGATCCGGACGTGGTGGGGCGTGCGGCCGCTGTACGAACCCGAGGAGGCCGCTCGAGGCGGACGCGGGATTTCGCGGGGCTTTCACCTGCTCGATCACGCCGCCGACGGGAACGAGCAGACGTCCTCATCGGCGCTGGGTTCCGACGGCGTCGAGAACTTCGCCAGCATCGTCGGCGGGAAGCTAACGACCTACCGCCGGATGGCCGAGGCGACCGCGGATCTCGTCTGCGATCGGCTGGGCGTCGACGCCGAGTCGGCCACGGCGACGACCGAACTCCCGGGCGCGTCGGAGCCGTCGACCCTCGACGAGTACGTCCGCGAGTTCGACGGACAGGGGCCGACGGACGCGGATCTCGTCGGTAACAGCCGCTAACGCAGAGACGGACACAGCGTTAACGACCACCGACCAATCCGCGCGTGACCGTCCGCAGCGACTGCGTCAGTTCCGCGGGGTGAGGAAGTCCGAGCCGGTATCGAACCCGATCCTCCCGTTTGAGCGGATCGAACACGACGGGTTCCTCGAGGTCCCAGATCCGCGCCGGCGACGCGCGGACGCCGCGGCGCTCGAGGACGGCGTTGGCCGCGCGGCGGCCGGCCTCGTTGGCCGATTCCATGGAGGCCAGATCGGCGTTCGTTCGGACGTAGTCGCCGGCCAGCGCGAGGTTCGGAACGCCGACGTCAGCGGGCGGCCGGTTCCGCAACGAGCCGACGGTGTTGATCAACAGCGGCGAGCGGTTCTCGACGCCGGCGACGGCGTCGCCGTCTTCCCCTTGCGTCTCCGGCGCACCGCCGGTCTCGACGATCGCCGGATCGAGGAACCAGTCGACGAGCATGTCGTCTCGCAGCCGTTCGTCGGCGCCGTTCAGGTGGATTTTCAGCTGTTCCCAGACCTCCGCAGCGATCTCCTCTCGGCTGCACCGTCTGGCCGGCTTCTCGTGCAGGATTCCCGGCGTCTCCCAGTCTGAGACGATCACCGAGAGGACGCCCGCGACCTCGTCGTCGCGGTCCTCGAGGTCGTAGTCCGACCCCGACCAGAACTGGCGCTGCGAGATCGACGTCAGCGCCCACGGGGCGTCGGCGTAGACCTGGTGGCCCCGCGACAGCGTGACGTCTTCGGTCAGGTAGAACTGGATCCCGTTCATCCAGGCGGTGTCGAGGCGCTCGATCCGACCGAGCGCGGGCGCGGTTCGCGTCAGTTCGGGGGTGAGCAGCCGCGGCGCGACGTCGACGGGGACGGCGAGGACGTAGTCGTCGGCCTCGATCCGCTCGGGAGACGGCCCGTCTGCGTCGCGCTCGGAGCCGACGACGGCGCCGGTGACGCGTCGACCGTCGAACTCGAGTCGCCGGATCGGCGCGTTCGGCCGGAACTCGACGCCGAGGGACTCGAGGTAGCGCACCCACGGGTCGATCCACGCCTCGCTGGTCGGCGCGTTCAACACGCGCTCGGTCGGCCGAGTCGGATCGAGTTGACCGAACAGCAGTTGGAGGTAGACGGCGCCGATCGTCCGCGCGCTCCCGACCTGCGGGCGCAACGCGACCAGCGCCTGCGTCGCGTACGCGAGTCGCTCGCGGAACTCCGGCGAGCGGTCGTCGGCGTCGATGAACTCCCACCACGAGACGTCGTCCAGTTCGTTCTCGCGGCGCTGTTCGCAGGCTGTCAGGAAGTACAGCAGTCGCTCGAGCAGAAAGCGGACGTCGGCGGCGGGCAGGTCCTCGGCGAACGCCGGGCGCAGCGCCTCGAGCCAGCCCCGCACCGTGTCGGGCGTGCGCGTCTCGGCGATCCGTCCCGGCCCCCGCTCGCTGGCGATCAGCGTCGCCTCGGTCTCGACGAGGTTGTCCGCGACCGTGCCGTCGCCGTCGGGGATGCGGGCCATCGTGTCGGTGACGTGGCGGTAGAAGGCCGGGAAGAACCGGAACCCGTGTTCGCCGTGCAGCGGCGCCGGGCCGTCGTCGATCGGCATCGATCGCGCCTTGCCGCCGAAGCGGTCGTTGGCCTCGAAGACCGTCACCTCGAGGCCCCGTCGGGCGAGTTCGTGGGCCGCGGTGAGGCCGCCGATTCCGCCGCCGAGTACGGCTACGTCGGTCATCGACGTCCACTGCGGGAGCGACCGACGTAACCGATGTCCCTAACACCGAAGGCGGCACCGATCGGCCCGCGTCGATCGTCGATCAGTCCGCACGCGAGTCGTCGTAGAACTCCGGGTGAGGGTCGAGCGCGTCCAGTTTCGGCGGTTGCGTACCGCGGACGATGAAGACGTCGTAGGACGTCTCGGCGGCGACGCGGGCCCCGACGCTGGTCAGCGGCGTCACGACGCGACCGACGTTCTCGCTGCCGAAGAAGACCGCGCTGGGGTCGTGCTCGAGCACCAGCCGTTCGATGTGCTCGGCGAGTTCGGCTTCGGGCGGGTACTCGCGGATCCGTTCGCACTCGAACGTCGCGTCGGGCGCCAGCGTCAGCACGCGGTCGCGGAGCCGGTCGACGACCGCGTCGACGTCGTAGGGCTCGCCCGCCTCGATCCAGCCCTTCTCCACCGCGTAGCGCCGGCGCTCCGAGACGAGGCTCACGGCGGCGACGTCCTCCTCGAGCGCGGTTCCGTACTCGACCGCCCGGACGAGGGCGGCCTCCGAGAGCTCCGATCCGTCGAACGGGACGACGAACGACATGCTCGTCACCTCATTACCATCTCAGTTAATGGTGAGGTTCAACCGGTCGGATCGGCAGCGGCGATCACCGGACGAACGGTCGCCGCGTGACTTGCCATGCTTCCGCGATCAACCATGATTCAGACGACCGAGCTATCAAGGTCGAGGGCCCGCTCAAACACGGCAAAAAGAGTGAAGTTGTCGTACCGGTGAACTTCTCGGCGTACGTTCCGGCAGCGGAAATCGGGTGATCTGGTCGGTGTAGCCGCCCAAGACGAGGACCGTTAGATCGTTGAGGATGCAAGATCGATCAGTGCTGTTAGGAACTCTCGAAGACAGTTCGACGGGCCGGTACGACAGCCTGTTCGCTGTCAGTCGGGCCATCGAAACGAGTCCAGTCGGGTAGCCGGCCCCACGTCATTTTTAATATAAAGACCAATTAAAATATAGATATATTAGTTAAATTTTCATACTGTTATTCGTTAGTGTATATTGTGGCAAGAAACACACGCAGTTCGGAAGAGGTGAACCGACGCAAAGTACTTGCAACACTGGGTAGCGCCACAGGGGTTTCATCTCTCAGTCTTGCAAGTAGTGGTTCTGTAGCAGCTGCTCCAGTTGAAGAGAACACATCCCCCGATATCAGTATGAAGACCGCCTATGATGCTGAGATAGATATGAGGGCGGTCAAACAGGACCAAGCTATTCAGGATCTGGAATCCTACATCCACAATGAAAGCGGGGCAGTGACTATTGAAATGCCACTGTCCTATTCAATTGAAACTGGAGATGAAGATTTAGATCCCTATGATTTAGCAATTACACCGATTGCTATAGGAACGAAAAGAGGATTATCTGAATCAGGCCTTGATGGAACCGGGACAATAATTGCAATGACCGGGACCATTGAAGGAGAGCGAAAACCGATTACTGCCGCTGGTATAATATTCAGTTCTTCCGGGTCGGAATCTAATTCCCTTACTGCAACAGCATTCGGATTTGAAAATGACGATTCGATAAACCAAGAAACAACACCAAAATATGAGCCACAACCAACAGAACTTGGAAGAAAAGAAGTCAACCAGAATGCGCTTCCGAGTATAAAAAGTCAAACTCCAAGCATAAGTAAAGCAGTATCACGAGAAAAGCTAGATGTTGATCAAGAAGTAATCAACAGCTATAGAGATTTCAACGGTAGGCGGGTTACAGTTGCAGATGCAAGTGACGGATTCTGGGACTTAGTTTGTAGCTTTTGTCCGAGTGCACTTAGCGCAATCTGTGGTGGCGCAAATCAGCTCGGATTCTGGGGTTGTCTAAGCAGATGTGTTCCACTTGCTTCGTCTTTCCCCTATCTATCAGGTGCTTGTGCTGTGTTTTGTGAGCAAGTTACAACCGTAGGCGGAGTAACGGTATGTGTATCATCTTCTGGAGTTGTCTGTGACTTAGCATTCGACTGTTAGATATATTGGCCCACTTGTTTTAGTTCTGGGCCATTTATGTTGCGTAGCAGGGGAAAATTTTATTATTGGAAGTAGCGAATATCAAGTTATGATCCATCCCTTTGAGGAAGCCTGGAAAAATAAGGTATTACAAGGGATCATCGCCCTGAGTGGGATGGTTCTATTTACAAGTAACTTTACCTATATGAATACTATTGAAATATTATCTATTGCTACGGTGCTTATCGGAGTTATCCTTATAGATTTTGTAGGATATATATCAGATATTTCTAGAGGTACTAAGAGAGTGATTTTTGGTATAACGCTTATAGCAGTAATGATGATTTTTATATTATCCAACTTAGGTCTAATAGGAGGGATATTCGGAGTTGTTGGTCTTTGGTTTCTTCTAGATGGAATTACAATTCATCAATATGGGACATCCACAGCAGTAGACTCCTATGTAGCAACAGCAGAGAGGGAAGAAGCGATGCTCCGCCTCCAATTACTGAATAGGGTATATCAGCACCTTCGGAAAAGCCCCGAACCACAGTCAATTACGACGCTTGCCTCCGAGTTGGATCTTACAGAGTCACGCGTTCAGGCTGCACTCAACTACTTAGAAAGCAAGAATCAGATAGAGAAAATCAACGATCAGTACCGAGCGATTCCCCCGAAGTGGGGGATGGTTACTCCCGTTGTTCTCTTCGGGTTGTGGATTGTCAAATCTATTATTTCCCCATTCCGTAGAATTCTTCGCAATAATTTAAATTCGTTCTAATTCCACTACGTGACAAGCATGGTTGATAAATTGAGATGGGTTAGAACTCCTCGCTCACGTTCGACCAGATCCCCAGCGACTGATCGTTCGAGCTGTCGACGTCGACGCGGAACTCGCGCTCCTCGTCGAGACTGATCCCGATCCGGTCGAAGTTCGCGACGTACCGGGACTTGTGGTGGCGACCCTGCCGCACGCCGACGGTCTCGCTGGCGAGTCCGGCATCGGTCAGCCGATCGAGTTTTCGATAGGTCGTCGAGAGGGGGAGATCGACCGCTTCGGCGATCTCGGGAACGGTCTTGGGCGCCTCGAGAATTGCGATGATCTCTCGACAGTCAGCATCGTCCAGCACGGCAACGACGCCCGCGAGATCGGCGGCGTCGTCGGACGATGAGAACTCGAGTGTCATAGACTGCGACCACGTTAGGAGCGAAGCCTAAAGACACATTTGGTCCCGAAAGTGACGGACGCGTCGGCCGCGAGTCGCGACGGGTGAGCCAACTACATGTGGGATCGGCCCGACGGACTGCGTATGAGCGACGAGACACCCGAGTCGACGGTCGAGAACACGCCGGGGCAGGGCCGGACGCCTGAACCGGAACGGATCGAACCCGCGGCGCCCGAGGAGTTCGGCCTCGTACAGGTCTGGTGGGGCGACGGCAAGGGGAAGACCACCGCGACGCTGGGGATGGGGATGCGCGCCGCGGGCCACGGCTACCGCGTGCACATGCTCCAGTTCATGAAGGGCGGCGCCTCGAGCGTCGACGCCGTCCGCGGCGAGTACAACGCCATCGCGGCGCTGCCGGGGATCAGCTACGAGAACCTCGGCCACTACGGCTGGCACGGGATGAAAGACGGCAGCGACGAGGAAGACCACGCGGCCCAGGCCCAGGCGGGCCTCGAGCGCGCTCACGAACTGCTCGAGGCGGCCGGGGAAGCCGACCTCGGCGCGCCGATCGACCTCGACGCGCCGCCGGAGGAGGGGGTGCACATGCTGATTCTGGACGAGGTGCTCTACGCCGCGGATCGCGGCCTGCTCTCGAAGGATGACGTCCATAGCCTCGTCGACGCGAAGCCCGACGATCTCGAACTGGTGCTCTCGGGGAGCCACGCGGAACCGGCGTACCTCGAGGACCGCGCCGATCTCGTCACGAACGTTCGCAAAGTGAAACATCCGATCGACGACGGCCAGCGGGCCCGGCGCGGAACCGAGTTCTGATCGACAGCGGCAATTCTGCGCGAAAGCGACGGTCGCTCGAGCGAAACCGTCGGTTCGGGGACGGTGTTACTATTCTCCTACCAACACAATTATTATCAATTCCTGTGAACGTATCGACGTTCAATGGGTGCAATTCGGGTAGACGGACTGGGCAAGTCCTACGGAGCCGTCGAGGCGGTGGCCGACATGAGCTTCACCGTCGAGCGCGGGGAGTTGTACGGGTTTCTCGGCCCCAACGGCGCGGGCAAGACGACCACGATCAGAACGCTGACGGGCCAGATTCAGCCGGACGCGGGGACGGTACGAGTTCTCGAGACCGATCCGGTGACCGAGCCGATCGAGACACGGAAGCGAGTCGGGATCCTGCCGGAGCAACAGTCGCCACCGAGCTTCCTCACGCCGCGGGAGTACCTCGAGTTCGTCGGCGACGTCCGCGAACTCGATTCCGACCGGGTCGCCGAGCGGACGGCCGACTGGGCCCAGCGCCTGGGGTTCGAGAACAAACTCGACACGCTGCACACCGACCTCTCGCGGGGTCAACAGCAGAAGGTGATGATCACGCAGGCGTTCCTCCACGAGCCCGACGTGGTCTTCATCGACGAGCCGCTGGCGAACCTCGACCCGCTGGTCCAAGAGCAGGTCAAGCGGTTCCTCGTCTCCTACGCCGCCGGCGACAACGCCGTCTTCGTCTCGACGCACAACATCGACGTCGCCGAGGAGATCTGTACGCGGGTCGGCATCGTCGCCGACGGGCGGATCGTGACCGAGCGGTCGCTCGCCGGAGACGGCGGCGGTGGGGACGGCAACGACGAATCGCTCCTCGAGGTGTTCCTCGAGCGCGTCGAGAACGAAGACGCTCGAGACCTGCCCTCGCTCGAGCGGATCGACGCATGAGCGGGGCGACGACCGACCGATCGGGACCCTCGACGCGGCGGCTGCTGGGCGTGCTCTTCCGCGAGGAGTGGCGGCTGCACACCCAGCTGTTCGGCGGCTGGCGGTTCGCGCTCTTCCCGGGGGTCATCGCCGCCCTCGCGGTGGGGGCGACGGTCGCCCTACGGGAGACGGGGACCGCGGACGGGACGATTCTGACGGGGCTTCACGTCCTCGCGCTCGGCTTCGGTCTCTACAGCGGGACCGCCGGGTTTGCGGGTTCCGACATGCTCGAGAACGTGTTCGGCGAACTCTCGCTGATCCTCTCGTCGTCGACGACGCTTCCGCTGTCCCGGCGGCGCCTGCTGGGCGTTTTCCTGTTGAAGGACGCGCTGTTCTACGCGGTCGCGTTCGTCCTGCCGATGGCGCTCTCGAACGCTGTGCTGGCCGACCGTCTCGCGGCGGTGCCGGCCGCGGTGGGAGCGCTGTGGCTCTCGCTGTCGTTGGCGTTCGCCGCCGGGATGGCCCTGACCGTCGCGCTGATCGCGGTCCGGACCCGCGGCGTGCCGACGTGGGCGATCACCGGCGCGATCGTCGTCGCCGCCGGCGCGGCGTGGCTGACGGGAACCGGCGGGGCCGTCTGGAACGCGTTCGTGCCGATCGACGGCGGACCGACCGGTTCGATCGGACTGGCGGTCGGAACCGGAGTCGTCGGCGCGGCGTCGCTCGCCCTGTACGATCCGACCTACGGCCGGCCGTCGCGGACCGCCAGCGATCGGTTCGCCCGCCTCAGCGACGCGCTTCCCGTGGAGGCGATCGGCGCCGACAGCGCGCTCGTCTCGAAAACGCTGCTCGATCTGGCCCGCTCGTCCGGCGGCGTCATGAAACCGTTCGTCTCCGCGGCCATCCTGTTGGCGCTGGTGGCCGCGCTCGTCGGTGTCGTCGACTCGATCACCGGGATCGCGCCGGCGCCGGGCGTCTTCTTCGGCGGCGTGCTGGGACTGACCGCGTTTACGACGTACAACTGGCTGACCCAGTTCGACTCGCTCGAGGCCTACCTCGCCTACCCCGTCTCGATCGACGACGTCTTCCGGGCGAAACGGGTCGCGTTCGTCCTCGTCGGCGCACCGACGGTCGCGGTGCCGTACCTCGCGGCCGTGCTCTGGTTCGAGGCGACGCTCGTCGACGCGGTCGTCGGCGCAATCTTGCTGGCGGGCTACGCGCTGTACTACTACGGGCTGACCGTCTACATCGCCGGCTTCGATCCCAACGAGTTCCTCTTCGACGCCGTGCGGTTCTCGCTGTTCACGCTCGGGGTGGGGGTCGCGCTCGTTCCAACGCTGGTGACCGGGTTCGTCGTGGTGCCGCCCACTGGGAGCGTTGCGGTGGCACTGGGGGTGGCCGGAATCGGGTTCGGTGTTGTTGGGATGGTGCTCTCGAGTCGTGCCGGACCGCGGTGGGAGCAGCGGTCTCGAAACGAATAGCGGAATTATTGGTTCGAACTCGTCGATAAGACACTCCACCGTTGCACGTGAAGACCGGCAGTTTAGACCATTAGAGCCGCCAAAATAGATGTCAAACGCGAGGTGGGAAACGTTTGAATGGGTGGTGTGTGGTGAATCCTACTCCGACTATTTCGACGGTTACACGAGCCCCTGTTCCTCCGCGGTTTCCCAGAGTGAGTCGAGGTTCAGACTACCGCTCAAATGCAAATTGTCCAGTGTCGAAAGCGCACCATCGATCGAAACATCGACCTGATATTCGTAGTATATCCCACCACTCCTGCCTTCGTTACGCTTCGTTCGATCGAGAATCCCGAGCATCGAGAGTTCGGCTAAGTGATTATGAAACGCCCTGCCGCCGAGAGGATCACGGTCGGTCGCGACCGCGAGATCGGTATACTGTTCGTAAAGTCGTTGCTTTTGAAATGGCGCTTCAGACGGTTCCGCAATCGTCGATGCGACTACAGCCAAGAGTGTGAGATGTCCGTGAGAGGTCAACTCTTTCATGCTCTCTTCGATCCGCTGCTTTTCCAGCAACTGTTTCGCCTCGCGAACGTGATCTTCTGTAACGATAGAATCGTTTCGTCGACGGGCTAGATCACCCGCCTCGAGAAGGAGGTCAAGTCCTTGACGGGCACTTCCCTTATCTTGCGCGGCAAACGCTGCACACAACGGAACAACATCTTCCTCGAGAATGCCGTCTTTGAACGCTAACGTTGCACGTCGTTCGAGAATGTTCTGGAGTTCGTTCGCGTCATATGGCGGGAAGTGTAGTTCGCGTTCACACAGCGTGTCTTCGACGCGCGGATCGAGTTTCTCTCGATATTTGAAATCGTTGCTGATCCCGATAATCCCGATTCGAGCGCGTTCTATTTTCTCGTTACTGCGAGCACGCGGAAGTTGATAGAGGATCGAATCGTCGTCGCCAATGTAATCGACTTCGTCTAAAACGATCAAAATCGTCCCACCGATTCGGTCGAGTTCCGTCCACAGCTTTTCGTAGACCGCGTTCAACGGATACCCAGTTCGACTGATTTGATCAGACGGATCCCGTAAGGTATTGACGAGTGCAACGGCCACGCGATAGCTACTAGTCAGATCCTCGCAGTTGAGATAGACAGTGGTGACTGAGAGGTCATCGTACTGTTTTGCGTCCTCCTCGAGATGGTGAAGAAGATATTTCGTCGCCGCTGTCTTGCCGACACCAGTCTTCCCGTAGAGGAAAATATTTCGAGGCTGTGAACCGTTGATGACAGGCTGTAGGTACGCGGTGTATTGCTCGATTTCGTCGTCGCGTTCCTCGAGCGATTCGGGCTGATAATCGTCGTGCAAGACGTTTTCATCCTCGAAAATAGCTTCGGACCGCTCGAAGAGCGTCATTATATGTTAGCTATTTTACTGCCCAATAAAACAATTGGTTCGAACGTTGCAAACGGTTCATTCGTTACTGTCGATTGAGGACAGAGACACACCACCCATTCAATCGTTAGAGTGCGATAGAGCAGTCCCTCAAATAATATAGCGCATAGTATAGAAAATATTTATATAGTCTGGGGGAAAATAGAATCCGTAGTGCTAGTTCTTTGAGAACGTTTGAATTGGTGGTATGTTATTCGACTAGGCTATCCATCGAGGAGAAAAGAGGGCAAAATGGCAGATAGTCACTCTGCTCTTCCGTATTACGTTTGAATTGGTGGTGGGTGGGGTTCGATGATTAGGCCGGTTTTCGAGTGATAACGAATGAATGGGTGGTGTGTCTCCGTCCCCAATCAAAACCGAGAGCTCTCGGGACATCCGAGGATATGACTTCCGCACTCCTCACTCGGCTACCGAAAGAATCTGCCTGTGGGATCGAGCGTCACGCGGTCGGTCGCGGAACCGGGATACGTCGAATCGATAGGACGATAGACCATCGAGCGTGAGTAGGGATCAACGCGAATGACCAGAACGCTGCTCGTCGCCGGGACCGCGAGCCACGTCGGCAAGTCGACGGTCGCCGCCGGACTCTGTCGACTGCTCGCCGATCGGGGCGTTTCGGTCGCCCCGTTCAAGGGACAGAACATGAGCAACAACGCTCGAGTGGTCGTTCGACCCGAAGCAGCGGCCGGCGACGACCGAAGCGACACCGACGAGAGCGACGAACCAGACGTCGACAAGTGGGGCGAGATCGGCGTCTCCCAGTTCGTCCAAGCTCGAGCTGCTCGAGTCACGCCCACGACCGACTGTAATCCCGTCCTGCTCAAACCCCGCGGCGACGGGGAGAGCCAACTGGTCCTGCAGGGACGGGCCCACGAACACGTCCCGGCCGGCCGGTACTACGAGGAGTTCTGGGACGAGGCCCGCGAGGCCGCCGAGGAGACCTACCGGCGACTCGCGGCCGACCACGACGTGATCGTCGCGGAGGGCGCCGGCAGCATCGGCGAGATCAATCTCCACGACCGGGACCTCGCGAACGTCGAGACCGCGGAGTTCGCCGACGCCGACATTCTCCTACTGGTCGACATCGAGCGCGGCGGCGCCTTCGCCAGCCTCTACGGCACCATCGAGCTCCTGCCGGACTCGCTGCGCGAGCGGGTCGTCGGCGCGGTCATCACCAAGTTCCGCGGCGACCGGTCGCTGCTCGAGCCCGGTATCGAGGAGATCGAGTCGAAGACCGGCGTGCCGGTTCTGGGCGTCCTCCCGTACGACGATCCCGGCCTGCCCGAGGAGGACAGCGTCGGTCTCCCGTCGAAGAGCGAGCGCGGCGTGCTAGGCGACGACGACGGCGTTCCCGACGAACGCCGACTCACGGTCGCCGTCCCCCGACTCCCCCGAATTTCGAACGCGACGGACCTCGAGGCGCTGGCCGCGGCGCCGGGCGTCTCGGTCGCGTTCGTGCCGGTCGACGCGGAATTGGCGACTGAAGAGCGGGCGACAGCCAGTACTGATCCCCTCGCAGCCGTCGACGCCGACGCGATCGTCCTCCCGGGAACCAAGAACACGGTCGACGACCTGCTGGCGCTCCACGAGGCCGGCTTCGCCGACGCGCTCGCGGCGTTCGACGGGCCGATCGTCGGCGTCTGCGGCGGCTACCAGCTACTCGGGGAACGGATTACGAACGCGGATCTCGAGGGGACCGGCGACGACGCCGTCGTCGAGGGACTCGGGCTGTTGCCGGTCGAGACGCGGTTCGAGGGGACCAAGCGCGTCGAGCAGACGACGGTCCCCGTCGACGGGTCGGCGTCGCCGCTGCTTTCCGGCGCCGACGGCACCGCGTCGGGCTACGAGATCCACGCCGGACGGACGCGTGTGCTCGAGGAGAAAGCCCAAGAAATCGTCCGACCGCTCGGCGACTCGAGCGCGGCCCACGGACGGGTGCTCGGGACGTACCTCCACGGCCTGTTCGACAACGAGGGAGTCCGAACGGCGTTTCTCGAGGCCGTCGCGTCGGAGGCGGGAGTGGATCGCCCGCGTCGCAACGGTGAGACGACCGGATCGACACCGTACGACCGCGCCGCGGAACTGGTCGGCGAACACGTCGATCTCGAGGCGCTCGGTCCGCCGTTCGATTCGTGAGTTCGAGTCGCGGGCGATCGAGCGAATCGCTACGGGCGACAGGACGGAGTCGGCACAACGACGGCTTCGCGTCGGGTTACGTCGGCTCCGAACGGTAGGTTCCGAGCAGTTCCTCGAGGATGATACACTCCTGATCGGTCGACTCGTAGTGGGTGTCGATGAACCGCTCGGCGGCCTCGTAGTCGCCTCGAAGCCCGTGTTTACGAACGGTGATCACGGCGTCGAGAAAGAAGGTTCCACCGTCGGCACCCAGCGCCTTCGCGTGATCCTCCTCGGAGATGTCGAGTTCGGTCTTGATCTCATCGAAGTTGAACGTCTTCACCTCGTGATCGTTGTTGAGCAGCGTGAGGACGTACTCCGCGGAGAAGCGGTAGAACTCGGATTTGCTCTCGAACATACCGTCGTCGACCAGTTCGTCGATCGTCTCGACGACCTCGTCTGGGTACCTGACGGTATCTTTGGCCATACCGTTACGGTGTTCGCTGCGGGCTAATGATTGTTTCGAAGAATTGTACGGCCCGTTACAAGAATCGGCGACGGACTCGGCGTTCGTATCGAATCTCGAAACGGAACGAACGTTAAAGGACGCGGGACGGATCCCTCCACACGAACAGCTGTGATCGACGTGTCCCTCGGGTTCCTCCTCAGTTCCCTCCCCTGGTGGTTAGCGGCGCCGTTGATCCAGATCGCGGTGCTCGTCGTCGGCATGGCGTTAGACGAGACGTACGTCAACCGGACGACGATCCTGATGGGGGCGCTGGCGACGCACATCCACATCTTCGTCGCCGGCGAAGCCGGCCTGCTGGTCTCCATCTACGCCGACGCGGGACTGGCCGTCGGCGCCTACGGGCTGTACGCCTACGTCATCGACGGCTACGTCGCCACCTGGTTTCGGCTGCTCGCCTACTACGTCTACTCGCCGCTGTCGGTCTTTCTCGTCATCCTGACCGCCGGCCCCACCCTGATCGGCGTCGAACCGCTGGTCGTCCTCGCGCTGGCCGGGGCGGGGTACGCCAACTTCCAGTTCCGCGAGTACCTCCGGCCCGATCAGCCCTTCTACTTCGGTCCGCGAACCCAGGAGGAGTTCGACGCCATCCTCGAGACCGAAATCGGTGCGGGATCGCCGGCTGACGACAACGCTCCCGGTGCTGAAACCGCTGGTGGCGGCGTCGCCGATCCCGAGGCAGCCGCCGGCGGAGCGGAAACGGGAGCGGCCGCGGAAACCGCCTCGAGTCCCGCCGGACCGAACACCGCCGGGCAGTCGGCGTCCGGACAGAACGCAACCGGGCAGCAGACGGCCGGCCAAGGGGGAACGGGCGCCAACGTGTTCGACGATTCCGAGTCCGCCGAAGACGGGGCGGAGTTCGACCACCCGGGCGCCGAACCGGCCGCCGCGTCCGACTCGAGCGAGCGCGGGATCCTGCCGAAGTTCATGCGCCGACTCTAATCGGGTCGAGGGGGTTTTTGCTGAGTCGGGAAGACAGCGGATCTACGCAGCAGACGCGTTCTAAACGTGTAGTTCCGGTTTACACCGTTTAGAATGTGTGCAATGTTTAGAATGTGTAGACGGTGTTCATGCCAGCGGTACTTCATCACGGGAGGACGGGTGAACGGTCCGAGGCGGCCCGTCGGGAGCGAACTATCGTCGAGCGACGGAGAGGAGAACAACTCCGTCTAAACACCAATCGCGGCGGCCATCGAACGCGGCGGTTGCTGTGCGGACGTCGTAACCGATCAGGATATCCAGTACCAGTACGCTTTTATTCCGCGCAAATCTTTTCCTGAAGTGACGCTTTCAGGCGGTCACGAAATCCGCGTTCCAACATCAAATGTCCCCCGAGATCCGTTCCGGTCCGATCGTACACATCTCGGCGTCTCACTCGGAGTCGCTCCAGGGACGGCTTTGCGAAGCATCTCCGGCCGGCGTTCGATCGATCACGCCAGCGGCCCTCGAGGACAATCTTGAGTCAGTCTTCGACGGGGAAAGCGAGTCCGACGCGGAGCCGTCGGTTCCCGCCGGGATCGTTCTCGAACTCGAGCGTCCCGAACGGGTGCGGACCGCCCTCAAACGGCTGTTCGAGGCGTGGCCGAACCCGCCGACGATCGTCGCCCCGCCGACCGGCGGTGAGACGCTCGCGGCGGCGGCACTTCGGGGCGGCGCCGACGAGTACGCGCCCCTCGACGGCGACGGGGACCCGGTCCAGCGGATCGTCGATGCGATCCGTACGTTCGGCAGGGCAGTCAACGCCGGCGAGACCGCCGGCGAACCGACGTCCGCCACGGCGGCGAACGGTGCAGGCCCGGCGGTCGGCGTCTCCGCAGCCCCGGTCGAGAGTCAGCCGTCGACGGAATCGACCGGCGAGTACCACCGCATCCTGGCGAACGAGTTGCCCGACGAGGCCTTCGTCATCGCCGCCGACGGCACCTACCTCGAGGCGAAGATCCGGCCCGACGCCGCCGATCTCTACACGACGACGGCCGACGAACTGCCCGGGAAGAATCTCGTGGAAGTGTTTCCCGACGACAGGGCCGCGAAGTTGCAGGCCTGTGTCGATCGAACGCTCCGGACCGGCGACGTCCAATCGATCGAGTACGAGGCGAGAACGACCGACGGCTGCCGACGGTACGAGGGGCGGGTCGTCCCGATCGACGAACCGATCGACGGCCGGAACGCCGTCGTCTGGCTCGCCAGGGACATTACCGAGCGGATGCAGCGGGAACGGGAGCTGCGATCGCGACGGGACGAACTCGAGACGCTCAACAGGATCAGCGCGGTCGTCGGGCAGGTGATCGATACGCTGGTCGAGGCACCCTCCAGGGAGGCCATCGAACGGGAGGTCTGCGACCAGCTCGTCGAGTCGGAGCTGTACTGCGGGGCCTGGATCACCGAGCGGACGGGCAGGGGGAACCTCGCCTTCCGAACCGGCGCCGGCGACGTGGACGCGTACCTCGACCGCGCGACGGAACTCGAGGAGGGCCACGCGTGTCTGGTCCAGCAGGCCGTCGAGACCGGCGAGATCCAGACGGAGACGAGCATCCCGACGAGCGATTCGATGCCCGAATCGCTCAGCAGGGCCGCCCGGACGGACGGCGTCCGGTCCGCGATCGCCGTTCCGATCAGCCACAACGACTCGGTCTACGGCGTCCTGACGGTCCTCGCGGACCGCGAAGACGCCTTCAGAGAGGGCGAGCGGGCCGGGTTCGGCCTGCTCGGCGAAACGATCGGCTTCACGATCATGGCCGTCAAGAACCGCCAGCTGCTGTTCGCCGATACGGTCGTCGAACTCGAGTTCCGGATCGACGGCGGCGACACCTTCTCGTTCGATCTCTCCGAGCGGTACGGCTGTACCGTCTCGCTCGAGTGGGCCGGAACGACGGCGGACGGCCGCACCGTCCAGTACGTCACGATCGACGGCCTCGGCGACGAGACCGTCCTCGAGGAGGCCGAGGCACATCCGTCGATCGAGAACTGTCGGCTCATTCACGACGGCGGCGAGAACTGCACGGTCGAGATTCGCCTCGCGAAGTCGGGGGTCCGGACGCTCGCGAACCACGGCGCGACGTTCCGCGAGGTCACTGTCGAAGACGGCGTCGGAACCTGTCTGATCGAGGTCTCGCAAGATGCGGACGTCCGCGAGATCGCGAAGGCGTTGACGGTGATCTACGAGAACACCGAACTCGTCGCGCGCCGCGAGATCGACCGCCCGGTTCGAACCGCCGCCCAGCGGCGGGATCACATCTTCGACCAACTGACCGATCGACAGCTGACGACGCTGCGACTCGCCTACTACAGCGGCTTCTTCGAGTGGCCCCGCGAGAGCACCGGCGAGGAGATCGCCGAGGCGATGGACGTCTCGCCGCCGACGATGCACCAGCACCTCCGGAAGGGGATGAAGGCGGTCCTCGAGGAGTTCTTCGAAGCCAGCGGCGGTCCACAGCCGCCCTGAGCGGCGGCGGTTGACCGGCGGGACCGCTTAGCAAGCACGCGACGGGGCCGATCCCGAGCGCTCAGCGGTGCCGATCGTCGGTCGATCGCCGCCGTTCGTTCACCGGAAACCCGGTGTGTCGAACCGAAAGCCGATCTCGCCATCAGAGCCCGTCGGGACGGAGCGGAGAGACGGCGTAGCGGGTCGTCACTCGACTGGGGACACTGCTCGGCCGTCGACGCGCTCGTTGCTTCCGACTCCCGCCGAACGTCGACGCGAATACGTCACGAACGCCGATACTCACGAGATGTTAAAAGAGGGCCATATGAACCCGAGCGACGATGCGAACGCGTCGATCCCCTCCGACTACGATGGGAACGACGAGTATTCCGGCGGCGAGCGGCCGCCGCTCGGGGGAGGGTGCACGGACGTGATGCCAGACGTACCGGTCGAGGGACTCTACGAGGGATCGAACGGTCGCTACTACACCCACTGGCAGCTCAGGCGGCGGCTTCGAACTAACCGCTGGACGCCATGCATGCGACAGCGCGATCCGGACCGACGGCTGGTGGAAACGAGCGGCGGCTCGTTACTGTTGCTGACGCCGACCGACGACCTTCCCGCGTGGGTCGAGCTCCGAATCGACGACCGCGGCGCTCGCGTCGTCGACACGCGGCGGCCGGTCCCGAACGGTTCGCTGCCGAAGTAGTCGACGCCGCCGATTGTGACAGCTGCGGCGGGCCGCCGATAAGCGGCGAATATGTGAANCCGCTCAGAGATGTGTATAAGAGACAGCTCGGGGCCGTCGGCTCGCTTACCTCGGTCGGAACGCTCGCGTATACGACTCGAGAGCCGGTCGAGACCCTCGATATCCGCGTCTGGCTCTCGAGCGGCGCCGCGGAGTACGACGGCGTCGCCGAGCGGCTTCGGGGGTACCTCGAGCGGATCTTCGATCTCGAGTACTGGACGCTCGAGTGCTCGATCGGCGGCACCGTCGACGTCTCGACCGAAAACGGGGCGCGCGTCACGAGCCACGGGGAGTGGCCGCTGATGCTCGCGGCGGGCGCGGTGGGAGCGCCCGCGGTCACCCCCGTCGCCGACGTCAACCTGCTCGTCACGGACGGCCAGATGCGACGGACGCCGACCGGATACGGGCTCCCGCACGTCGCGTCGGTCGGCGGCGCCCGACACCTCGCCTCGCTCGCGTCGTTCGACGACCTGCTCTCGACGCCGGCGGCGGACGCCGAGCGGGGTATCGTGCCGAACGAGCCGGCGACGCGCTCGATACAGGTGCTCGTCCACGAGATCGGCCACGCGCTCGGGCTGGATCACGAACACGGCGTCTCCTTCCGGCACGGCGGCGCGATCGTCGCGACGCCGATGGTGAGCAGTTACGCCTGGAACGGCGACGCCGACGTCGAACGCTCGGCGTGCGGGCGTCCGTATCCGGAGCCGGCGGATCGACCGCGAAAACTCAGTCTGGAATTCTCCGCGTGCGCGCGACGCGAACTCGCCGCGTACAGCGGTATCGGACTCGGATAAGCGAGGAGCACAGCGGAACGCGGGAGTCGAAGGACAGCTCCGGCCGTCCTCGAGATCGGCCCATCGGCGCTATCGGCGGCCGGCCGGCGACACAACGTCACGCTACTCGCGGCTTCGCGGCGGATCGTCCGAACGGATCGAGGCAGAAACGGATTACTCGTCGTCGTCGCTCTCGTCCTCGCCGCGGACGAAACTCGCCTGCAGGTCCCCGTTGTCGTCGACCCCGGCGGCGCTGGGCCCTTCGATGAGCGACTCGAAGTCGTCAACCTCGTCGTACTGGTCGCGATAGACGAGCGCCGCCTTGCCTGCCGACGTAATCTCGTACAGTCCGGACCGCTCGGCCGGACCGATCTTGCGAACCAGCCCGTAATCTTCGAGTACTGGCAACCGAGTATTGATGTTTTTGCGGCTCTTCCCCGTGTGTTCGGCGAGATTCGTTGCGACGTTCCGGCCTTTCTCCTCGAGCGCCTCAAGGATCAGGAAATCAGTAGGTTGACGCAGTTTCACTATCGTTCACTCTCGGTAGGAACTATATTTCCAGTGGTAACTAATACTTTCGGCTTGATCGATTGGGTTATACGTCAGGAAAGGTATTGAAAACGAGAGATAGCCTCGAATAATCGATCGGAGTCACTCAGTAGTGACAGGCTAAACGATTTTCGTATCGGCGTCGCGACCGACGGCGATCTCGAGACCGGCCGGCGGTAATCGGCCGGTGAAGCCGGAGAACGCTGGCCGGCGTCACCGTGGTAGCGAACGCGGACGGACGTGTTCTCGATATCGCTTAGGACTCGGAGTAATCATCCGTCGACCCGTCGGCCGCGATCGCGGCTCCGGCCGGGGCACTCGCTTGCGACCCGGTCCACTCGAGCGTTTCGGTCGCGATCGATTCGAGCCACTCGAGGAACCGAGCGACGGCGTCGGGCGAGTCGAGCCGATAGGAGGCGGCCGACGGCTCGTCGCCGCCGACGCGAATCCCGATCCCGTCGGATTCGACGGTCCGGAACGCCGATTCGTCGGTCACGTCGTCGCCGATATAGATCGGGACGGCTCCCGGCGGCATATCAGCCGCGATCAACGCGACCGCGTTCCCCTTCCCCCACGGGATCGACGGTCCGATCTCGAGGATGCGCTTCCCGGAGGACACCTCGAGGGCGTCGCCGCCGAACCGGTCGACGACCGCGTGCGTCCGCCGCTGGACGATCGGCCGCATCGCCGGCGGCACGGATCGGTAGTGGACCGTCCCGGTCAATCGCTTGTTTTCGATTCGGGCGTTCGGGATCGGCTCGAGCACCGACTCGAGGATTCCGCACACCTCGTCGATGCGCGCGGCGCGTTTGCGCGCGACCGGGTGGACGGCGAGCGAGTCGTTTCGCTCGAGTTCGAGCCCGTGGTTTCCGGCGTAGATCGACGGGCCGTCGATGCGGTCGCGAACGTCGGCCAGCGCGCGGCCGCTGACGATCGCCGTCGAGACCGCAGGATCGGCCGACAGCGACGCGACCGCCGCTTCGTTTTCCGCCGTCGGCGCCGCCGCGTCGGGGTCCTCGACGATCGGGGCGAGCGTGCCGTCGAAGTCCAGACAGCAACACAGCCTCGAGCCGGCGGCGAGTCGCGACCGGATCCGGTCCCGCGCCTCGTCAACCGGACGCGGAAGGGTTTCGTCCGACATCGATCACACTGTCGACGGCGGTTCGTTCGTGTCCCCGTCCGAACTCGACCGGGACTCAGATCGCGAGTCGCCGGCGCGGTCGGTGCTCCGGCCCGCGTCGGTATCCGAACCGGCGTCGGAACCGGGACCGCGATCGGGATCGGAGTCGGATCCGGAACCGCGATTCCCGCCGTCGCGTCGCTTGTCGGCGTGAACCCGGCGAATCCAGTCGAACTGGGTCTCCATCCACCACTCGAGGTCACCGTCGAAGACACGGTTTCGGAGCGTGTTCATCCGGTGTTGGCCCTCGCGGGGCGCCATCGTAACCGCCGCCTCGAGTTGCGATGCGAAGCCGTCGACGTCGGTCGGATCGATCGTCAGCGCGTGCGACCCGAGCCGATCGTGGGCTCCGGTTCCCTCGCTCAGGACGAGCACACCGTCCCCGTCGACGCTCGCGGCGACGTACTCCTGGGCGACCAGGTTCATCCCGTCGACCAGGGGGCTCACGACCATTAGGTCAGCGCGGCGGTAGAGCCCGGACAGTTCCTCGTTCGAGAGGTAGTCTTCGGTGTAGACGATCGGCTCCCAGTCGTCGGTTCCGAACCGCCGGTTGATCCGCGTCACTTCGCTCCTGACGAGGTCGCCGTGGCGCTGGTAGGCGTCGATGTCGGTCCGGGACGGCGTCGCCGTCTGGAGGAACGTAAACTCGCCGTGCCACCCCGGATTGCGCTCGAGGAGCCGTTCGATCGCGGCCAGCCGTTCGGGGATCCCCTTCGAGTAATCGAGGCGATCGACGCCGAGCCCGATGACGTTCTCGCGGGAGATGTCGTAGCGGTCGAACAGCGACGAGAGCTGGTCCGAGTCGACCGCCCGCGCGTTCTCATCGTGAGTCGGCGCGTCGACGCCCATGGGCGTCGCGACGATCCGCGTCGTCCCCCCGCCGTAGGCGACGGTTCGCTGGGTCCGATCGACGTCGGCCCCGGGTAAGTATCGCTCGACGCAGTCGAGGAACCGTTCGACGTAGCGGTCGATGTGAAAGCCGAGCAGGTCGTTGCCGAGCAGACCCTCGAGGATCGCCCGCCCGCCCGGGCAGTGCTGGAACGAGGCCGGCGTCGGCCACGGAATGTGCCAGAACTGGGCGACGGTCGTCGAACGGGGAACCGACTCCCGGATCATCCGCGGCGCGAGGCCGAAGTGATAGTCCTGCACCCAGACGACCGAGTCGGGCTCGGCGTGTTCGGCCACCGCATCGGCGAAGCGCTCGTTGACCGTCCGGTACCACTCGAAATCGTTCGATCGGTTCTCGACGAGATCGACGAAGCCGTGACAGAGCGGCCAGAGCACGCGATTGCTGAACCCGTAGTAGTAGGAGTCGACGGCCTCCTCCGAGAGATCGATCCGCTGGAGGGTGTACGACTCGTCACCCGGCGGCACCCCGATACAGCCGTCGTCGTCGGCGACGTCGAAGTCGGCCTCGCCGTCCCCCCAGGCGATCCAGGTCCCCTCGGAGGCCTGGACAACGGGATCGAGACCGGCTGTCAGGCCGCCCGTCGGCTCGTCGACCGTAATCGACGACGTATCGGTCGATCGGTCGCCGCCACCGGAGTCTTCGGCCTCCGAATCGTACTCGTGGCGGTACGGCTGGCGGTTCGAGACGACAATCAGAGAACCGGGACAGACGGACCCGTCAGATCGCGAATCCGCAGTCGAACGGCCGTATCCGTCGGCCCGTAACTGACGATTGCTCGGATGCGTCGACGGCAACCGCGCATCGGTAAATCGCATTCGCTGCTATTGACAACCTCGTCGCGGGTCGGTCCGCGGCCTGCAACCGCATGGAAGCCATATACGCGCTGCTACCTATCGGTATCCGTTGACGGGCGCTGCACGGCGGTTTCGGGCCGATCGCGGCCGGTATCGATTCGCGTCGCTCCCCCGTCTCGAGAGCGCCGGTTGGAGACCGAGGTCGCCGTTCCGACCGAACGTTCTTTCCCCGGCCGACCGAATTCTCGCGTATGCGATCCCCGTTCGAACGCCGTCTCGAGGCGTGTCAGCGCCGACTCGAGCGCACCGACGCCGCGCTGGCCGTCCTCGTTCCGGGCCCGAATCTCACCTACCTGACCGGCTTCGAGGAATCGCCGTCGGAACGCCACCTGTTGCTGTTCGTCCCGCGGGTCGGCGATCCGGTCGTCGTCGCGCCGACGATGTACGACGCCCAGCTTCGGACGCTGCCGATCGAAACGCTGGCGGTACGGCTGTGGGACGACGATGACGACCCGCTCGAGGAGATCGAAGCAGTGTTGGCGGAACTGCTGCCGGCGGGCGACGGGGATCCCGGCTCGTCGCAGGGCGACGACGCGCCGACGATCCTCGTCGACGACCGCATGTGGGCGACGTTCACGCAGGATCTGCGGGAATGTGCGCCGGCGGCGACGTTCGACCTCGCCAGTCGCGTCCTCGAGGACCTCCGGCTCCGGAAGGACGACGTCGAACTCGAGGCGCTCCGGCGGGCCGGAGAAATCGCGGACCGCGTCTCGCTCGAGATCCGCTCGCGCGGGACCGACCTGGTCGGGCGGACGGAGGCGGCGCTGGCGAGCGAGATCGAGCGGCTGCTCGCCGAGTACGGCGGCGGCGATCCGGCGTTCGAGACGATCGTCGCGTCGGGACCGAACGGCGCCCGACCCCACCACCACAGCGGCGACCGGGAGATCGAACGCGGCGATCCGATCGTGCTGGACTTCGGCGCGTTCGTCGACGCCGACCTCGAGGACGGAACCGGCCGCTACCCCGGCGACCAGACGCGTACGATCGTCGTCGGCGACGAGCCCGCGGACAAGTACGATCGGTACGAGCGGGTGCACGAAGTCGTCCGCGAGGCACAACGAGCCGCCGTCGAGGTCGTCGAGCCCGGCGCGACCGCCGGCGCGGTCGATCGAGCGGCGCGATCGGTCATCGAGGACGCGGGCTACGGCGACGAATTCGTCCACCGAACCGGTCACGGCGTCGGCCTCGAGGTCCACGAACCGCCCTACATCGTCGCGGACAACGACCGGGAACTCGAGCCCGGGATGGTCTTCTCCGTCGAACCGGGGATCTACCTCGAGGGCGAGTTCGGCGTCCGGATCGAGGACCTGGTCGTCGTCACCGAGGACGGCGCCGAGCGACTGAACGAGTCGCCGCGCGGCTGGGAGACCGGGGATAACGTTCAGTGAGCGCGGAGACACCGGGTTTCCGTTGAAAACACACCGCGTTTCCACTGAATCCGACGCGGCTCGCCATCGGAGCAGACACCGGGTTTCCACTGAAACAGCCGGGCAGCCGGTCTGACTGGCAGCGGACGTCGGGGCGTCGCGAGGAGACGATTACGCGTCGTCGGTCTCGACGAGCACCTTCCGGACGACGTCCGGATCCTCGAGCAGTTGGTGTTCGGTGTAGCTTCCCTCGGCGCTGCCGCCGCTCTGGCGAGACTGCTCGATGATGTCGAGGAACGCGTGTTCTTTCAGGAGGTCGCGGACGCGACGCAGGGAAAGGGTGTCCGACCCCTCCTGACGACAGATCTCCTCGTAGACGTCGAAGATCCTGGTCGTCCGAAAGCCGTCCTCGTCGGGCGTGTTGAGCGCGAGAACTGCAAGGGCTTGCAGGACGTACCGGGAGTGGGGCGTCGACCCCCGGATGAGTTCCCGGAACCGGTCGGTCTCGGCCCGTTCGCGGGCCTGAACGACGTACTCCTCGCGAACCGTTTCGCTGCCGTTCGATTGGGCGATCTCGCCGGCGTAGCGGAGGATGTCGATCGCCTTCCGCGCGTCGCCGTGTTCCCGGGCCGCCAGCGCCGCGGCCCGGGGGATGACCGAGGGCTCGAGGACGCCGTCCTTGAACGCGTCGCTGCGAGCCTGCATGATGTCCCGGAGCTGGTTGGCGTCGTAGGGCGGGAAGACGAACTCCCGCTCACAGAGACTGGACTTGACCCGCTCGTCCATCCGGTCCTTGTACTTGATCTTGTTGCTGATTCCGATAACGCCGATCTTGCAGTCATCGAGTTTGCCGGCCTCACCCGCGCGCGAGAGTTGCATGAGGATGCCGTCGTCGTCGAGCTTGTCGACCTCGTCCAGGATGATGAGGACGACCTCGTACTGGGAGTCCAGCACCGTCCAGAGGCGCTTGTAGTAGGTCGACGTGCTGAGCCCCTTATCGGGGATCTTGATGTCGGTCCGGTCGGAATCGTTCAGGGAGTGGGCGATCGTCTGGACCGCCTGCGTCTCCGTGCTGTCCTGGGCGCAGTCGACGTAGGCGAACTCCGCGGTGACGCCTTCCTCCGTCGCGACGCGGACCAACCGTTCGGAGATGTGTTTCGCACAGAGGGATTTGCCGGTGCCCGTCTTCCCGTAGATAAGCAGGTTGCTCGGACTCTGTCCGAAGATCGCCGGGTTGACGGCGTTGGCGAGATCGGCGATCTCGTCGTCCCGGCCGACGATCCGCCCCTCCTCCGGGAGGTGGTTGATCTCGAGTAGCTCCTTGTTCTCGAAGATAGGGTCGTCACGGGTAAACAGGTCGTCGCCGGAACTCGACATGATCGTAGACACCACGTTTCCGGTGAAACGTCTTTATTGTTTGGACTCGAGGTGGGTTCACCGCTCAGGGCGGTGAATTATGGCGGAAAGAGAGTGTTTCAAGCGATTATATAATAGTTAGGGTAGCGGAATCGGCGGGCGAAGACACACACACCACGTTTCCGGTGAACGGGGAAAATCGGGGGATGGGGTTCCAGTTGAAACGGGGGTTAGTATTCATCGGAAACCCGGTGTGGTGTCGAACGTGCGACGGAGAGGAGCGGAGTAGAGCGATCGGAATATCGGCGTATCAACGGTAGTATGTCCATTATACTGGGAGAATAGAATGTTCGTCACTCCCGCTCCCCTCGAGTACGTGTCGCTTTCCGATCGGGATGTCTGTTAGAGTCAGATCGGTGGATTGCAACACGGCTCGAGAAAAGACTGGAGAGGGACTGCACCGAGAAAGAAGCCGAAGTGAACCGTACGAAGGGCTCTATCGATGCTTCAGAGATATCTTCTGACCGAAGAGAGAGAACAATAAAAGGATTTCCGGTGAAAGAACGGTTGTCGACTAACGTCGACTCTCTTAGTCTTGTTTTGACTCAATGGACTTTTTTCTGTGCAGTGTATTATACTTGTTGATAGAGCGGAAGAGGAAGCTGTGGCAACAGGGGTTCTTGGAATGACTTCCAAATCTTGTCTGAATTCTCTTCTGAGTGAGAATCAATGTGCGAATATCCAGAGATATCACCTGAACAAACTCCATTTCCTCGTCTCTTAGACTATTCGTTCTATTCTTCCTCTCTCCGAAACATTGCGTTCTTCCCCCTTCTTCGAACCCTCTTTCACCGGAAACGTGGTGTGTGTGTCTCCACTTTCTTCCCCCCGTCCCTTCTCATCGCGTTTCACCGGAAACGTGGTGTGCGCGCGCTGGCAGTATGTTCTGCTATCACGATATATGGTTACAATACGCAAACAAATGGAATACCCGTTCTTGAACTAACCAATCGATCCGAGTTGGCTCGAGACCGTACTGCTCGAGCGGACAGCGACATCGAGATTTGCTACTCGATTGTTCACTGGACCTGCGTTCACCGGAAACGTGGTGTGTCCGTGAGGGGTGTTACGATCTTCCGTCCATCCATCTCCTCAGTACCGTCCTCGTGCCCCACCGTCCCACCTTCACCGGAAACGTGGTGTGTCACTGCGAGGCTGCCCGCAGCGCGGCACTGCCTCGAGAATCGATCGTTCAGCGGCGTGTTATTTCACCGGAAACGTGGTGTGTGGGTTCTCGAGAATATCGAGGGACGACTACCGGTGTGGGGACGCCGATCGACGTCGTCGCCGTTCAGTAGTAGTAGAGTTCGAGTTCGTGACCGCAGTTCCGACAGGCCGTCTCCCGACCTTGCAGTCGGTTCGTGGTGCGATCGTCGTGGATTCCCGGCCCAGGGGGAACGGATGCGTTGACCGTTGCCTCGCACTCGGGACAACCGATACGCATCTCTGAGCGGTTTGACTGGGACATGCATTCGAGATTGGGGAGAATTCCGCATAGTTATACCAACCGTACGTTCGCTCAGCGTCGGATTTGAATCGTTTCACTACTGTAGGATCGAGTTTACACGAACTGAACAGTTCGGAACGGGCCGCAGTCGCTTCGTCCACTGATCGCGTCAGGACACGGTATACTGCACGTCTTCGAAGTCGAAAAACGCGGTTTCGTAGCCGTCGTGGCGCGCTATCTGTGGCGGACGGTCGACGGCAACGGTGAGTTCGTCGCCGCTCTCGAGGCGCTCGAGAGCCAGTCCGTAGTGGTGGCCGAACGCTGGATCGATCGTCTCCGCGAGCGACTCGCCCTCGAGGACGGTCGTTCCGCCGCGCTCGACCGTGGCGCTCAGCGTCGCGGACGGGAGGGTCACGTCGTTGTACGGCGTTCGGGGACAGACGACGAGATAGTCGCCGTCGCCGGCCACACGATCGGCGTTCGCTCGGATCGCGGTGATCTTCGCGTCCGCGCTGCGTTCGGTCCCGAGCCGGTTGCCGGGCAGGTCCGCGACCGGCGGTCCGTCGGAGGTCGGGGCGTGTCCGGGGCCGTGCTCGTCGTGCCCGCCGTGGTCGTGTCCGCTGGGGTCCATCAGTTCGTGGGCCTCGCGGGCGCCCCGCCGCTCCTCGTCGACCATATTGAACTCGAGGTCGTGAATGTCCGAGCGCTCGAACTCGAACTCGATCTCGAGCGTGCTCGTCTCCTCGAACCGACCCTCGAACGCGCCGGTCCGCTCGGTCGTGACGGGACCGACCCGCACGCGGGCGGTGTAGGTGCCTTCCTCGGGTAGCGTGATGTTGTCGCCGTAGTGGGTCCCCATCCGTTGGGAGAGCATCGACCACGGCGTCAGCTGTTCGACGACCGAGCCGTCGTCGCGCCGGAGCTCGAGGTCGGTATTCACCGGAAGGATGGTGTCCGTCTCCTCGTCCCAGACGGTCAGCATGAGGTGCATGCTGTCGTCGGTGTCCACGTCGATCCGCTGAGTGTCGCCGGAGACGGTCCAGAACCGGTGGGGTATCGTATAGGAGAGTTCGACGGCGTACTCGTCGTCGCTCGCGCGACCGTAGTGGCCCATCTCCTCCTTGCTGGAGGGCAGGTAGACCGCGTCGGGGCGATCCTCCACGAGCGGTGGGTTGTCCCACGCCGACTCCTCTTCGAAACCCAGACGCTCGAGACAGCCGGCGAACGCGGCGGTACCGGCGACGGCCGTACCACGGAGAAAGGCCCGACGGTTCATCGTCCGCGTCTTGGAGCGGCAGCCGCAAAACCCCTGTTGGTTCACCCCTCGAATCGCGGACTCGAGATTCTTCGATAGTACTCTAAGTACTCTATTTTATACGCGCGTAACGGTCAACTCGTCACTGTCGTCCGCCGCTGTCGATCAGCCCGTCGGCGTCGGTCGAGTCGCCGCCGGCGTGCCGCGTTGATCCGTGTCGATCCGTATCGTTGCGCGCCGTATTCGGTGAGTGAACCAACGAACCTTTGATCGCGCGCTGCTACGTCCCTCGTATGGAACGGCGGACGTATCTCGGATCACTCGGAGTCGCAGGTTTCGCGGGTATCGCCGGCTGTCTCAACAGTTTGGGTCTCGGAAACAGCAACACGGCCCTCCCACCGGCCGACGATCATCCGTCCGATCCCAGCTATCCGAGCCACGGCGACGAGTTCCCGTCGTTTTCGATTCCCGACCCGATCGCCGGAACGACCGTCTCGCTCGAGGACTTCGTCGGCGAACGGCCCTTCCTGCTGACGTACTTCTACACCTCGTGTCCGGACGGCGTCTGTCCGGCGCTGTTGACGCGGCTGCAGTGGGTCCAGGAAGACGCCGCCGAGCGCGACTACGCGGACGATATCGCCCTGCTTGCGTTCACGTTCGACCCCAAAAACGACACCGCCGAGGCGTTGAAGGACCACGCCGAGGGACAGCACCTCGACTACGAGGCCGACAACTTCCACTTCCTCCGGCCCGAAACCAACGAGGAAGCAAAACAGATCATGGAAGAGAAGTTCGGCATGCCGATCACGACCGCCGACGAATCGGACGACGGCAACGAAAGCTCCGAGGACGACGGTCACGGCGGCAACGAGAGTCACGACGATGGCGGCCACAGCGGCAATGAGAGCCACAGCGGAAACGAGAGCCACAGCGGAAACGAGAGCCACGACGACGGCGCCCACGCCGGCCACACCCAAATCATCCACAGCAAACGGATCACGCTCGTCAACGAGGACGGCTACGTCGAGCGCGCCTATCCGAAAGCCGTCCAGTCAGAAATGGCCGTGACCAAGGAACAGCTCCTCGAGGACGTCGGCACAGTCGTCGGGGTGGAGTGAGGATGCGCCGGCGAGAACTCCTCGCTGGACTGGGTAGCGCGGGCGTAGTCGTCGGTGGCGGCGCCGCGGCGGTGTACGGGCTCCCGTCGGTCGATCGCCTCCTCAACCAGAACGAGGACGACTCGCGCGAACCGATCGAGATCGAGACAATCGACGCGCCCGGGAGCGACGCCGGAACGGTTTCGGTCCCCGATCTGGGTCGTGTGACGTTTGTCGATTTCTTCGGCACCTGGTGTGGGCCCTGTATCGAACAGATGCCGGCGCTCAGCGAGGCCGCCGCGCAGTTCGGCGACGAGGTCCTGTTCTGTTCGGTCACCAACGAGTCGATCTCCGAGTCGGAACTGGCCGACTGGTGGGACGAACACGGCGGGAGCTGGACGGTGGGGATCGATCCCTCGGCTGAACTCTCTTCGGAATACCCCGGCGGCGTGCCTCGGGCCGTCGCCCTCGACGACGGTGGTGTCGTTCAGTGGTCCAGTACTGGGACCAAGAGCGCCGACAAACTCGTCGACGGGATCGAACAGGCAATCGCGGAAAGCGACGTCGAATCGGCATGATCCCCGACGCGTCGCTACTCACGCCGCTCGCCTTCGCGCTGACCGCCGGGATCGCGACGTTCTTCTCGCCGTGTTCGTACCCCCTCTTACCGGGGTACGTCGGCTTTTACGTGAGTCAGACGGAGGGCGACGAGGCGTCCCTGTCCGGCGCACTCGTCCGCGGTCTCGTGGCCGGGCTCGGCGTCCTCGGGACGTTCGCCGCGCTTCTGGTCGCCGCCTACTGGATCGGCCACTCGCGGCTCTCGGGGATCGTTCTTTTCGAACCGATCGTCGGCGCGATCCTGATCGCGTTCGGGGTGTTGATCATCTTCGATCGGGCGCCCTCACTCTCGGTAGCGTTACCGAAACGCCGCTCGAGCGTGCTCGGGTTCGCGATCTTCGGTGCGGGCTACGCGCTGGCGGCGGCGGGCTGCGTGGCGCCGTTTTTTATCGGCGTCATCGCACAGGCGCTCTCGCTTCCGCCGGTCTCGGCGGCGCTGGTCGTCGGCACCTACGTCGGCAGTATCGTCGTGTTGATGGTTTCGCTGACCGTCGCGACGGGGATGGGTCTGATCGCCAGTGCTGGCCGACTGGCCGCGTATAGCAGACTGCTCGAGCGACTCGCGGGCGTCGTCATGGTCGTCGCCGGAGTCGGCCAGTTGTTCCTCGCCGTCGTCGTCCTCGACGTCATTTCGTTGCCGGCTGTGCCGTGGTAGCGGCCGACGTGGTCCCAAGCGTTCGTCTTCGCCGTCCCCATTCACACGCAAGGCTAGCCGTCGTTGCGCTCGTGGCCCTCCCTAGGAAGGATGGACTCCAAACGACCCGACGTTCGATTGGACGACTCGCCCGACGAAGAAGGAATCGTGACGAAACGGGACGACTCGTCCGCGACGTCGCAGTCCGATTCGCTGCTCGAGCGCCTGCGCAGTCTTTTGGGACGGTAGCCGCTGGATTACGGCTCCTCGAGCAATCCGAGATCGTCGGCGGCCAGATCGGCGATACGGTCGGCGATGTCGGGATCGACGGTCGCCACGTCCTCGCCGCCGTGGAGCTGCGCATTGTGTCGCTCGACCGCGTCGGCGACGTCTGCCAGCGACACGCGGGAGGTCGTCTCGCACTCGGGGCAGACGATCGGTACCTGCGGGTCGTCCGAGTCGTTCGGAGCTGTCATGTCCCCTACTCTCGAGCGCACCGTCAAAATCGCACTGGTTGGGTGTCGATCGGAACGGGCGGCGTCAGCCCGTCCGCCGGGCGGCGACGAGCGCTGCGACCGTCAGTGCGACGACGACTGCGGGGACGCCGAACCCGGGCATCTCGCTGCTCCCGTCGTCATCGTTCCCGTCGTCGCCGTTCGTCTCGTCCGCGGGCGACGTTTCGGTCTCGTTGGCGGGATCGCTGGTATTCTCGCCGTCGGTCGCATTGATGCCGTCGCTGTCGTTCGTACCGTCGTCCACGGCGGAGCCGCCGTCGGCACCCGTCACGTCGCTATCGAGCTGGAGGACGACGATGACCTGGCCGTGCGAGCCGTTGGGTTCGTAGGTCCAGCCGCCCCCGGCTTCCTCGTAGGGCTCGGCGGCTTCGAGCGGGTCGATGTCCGTCTCCCACGTGTCGTGGGCCTTCTGGATGTAGCCGACGACCTCGATCTTGTCGGCGTGCTCGCCGCTGACTCGCGCCTCGCCGTACTCGATCGTCGCGTCCTCGGGGTGGCCGTGCATCTCGATGGTGTGGGAGTCCATGTAGCCGTCGCCCTGCGGGAGGTCGTCGGTCGTGCCGAACTGGTCGGCGTCGAGCGGTCGATCGTAGTGCTCGGTCAGCGGAAGCCGGACGGTTATCGGATCGGCGTGGGAGTGCCACGACACCGTCTCGCCGGTCGGGATCGTGATGGTGGTGTTGGGAACCGTCTCGCCGACGATCGGCTCGCCCGCCTCGTTGAGCAGCGTCACGCCGATCTTTCCGGAGCCGTCGCCGAGGTACGGCGACCGGTACTCGTCCCGCGGGTTGACGTAGCTGACCCAGTCTCCGTTGCTGGCTTCGTAGTACAGTTCGCCTTCCTCGGGCGCCGGCTCGACGTACGCCTCTTCCGAGACGTTTTGCGCCGTGTCGTCTTCCTGTGCGTTCGCGCCGGCCGTCGCGTCCGCCGCGGGAGCGCCGCTCGCCGCAGCGATCATCCCGACCGCGCCGAGCGAGCCGACCAGCAGAAGTGCGACCAGCCCGGCGGCGACGGCGTTTCGCGACGGCATCATGCGTCGCCCTCCGCGCGAGTCGCGATCGCCATCGCCATCGCTGGTTTGTTAGTCGCGTCTCCGAACGCCGACGATTCGCCCGCTCGAGGCCTCGAGCGGGACCGCCGTGGTGCGTGTGAACAGGGTTGTGTCATCGACCCCGACTTCCACAGTCATCGGTTTTTATATGAATCCCGTACCTGAACGTTAGGAATGTATACGTGTCAACTACCGATCGGTAGCCGGTGGTTTACACGCCGTTGCAGCCGCCGAGACGGGCGATACGGCTACGGTGATTCCGGGTCCGCTTGCGTCCGCGGGCCGAACCGACTTCGGGATCGAGTCCGTACGCCGTCCGATGCGCTTTCGATCCGCCGCCGGCGAGACCGACCCATCGACGCGTGAATCGCCACCGGACGCGACCGACTCCTCCTCGAGTGAGTCGCCCGTCCGAACGTTCCTGTTCGTCGCCGCCGGGGCCGCCGCCGTCGCGTACGCCGTCTCCCGACTTCGCTCGTCGGGCGACGATGGGGGCGTCGACGCGTCGCTCGAGACGGTTCGCGATCGGACCGCGGCCACCGTCCCGGACGCGGTCGAGGAGCGAGTCGCTGCGGCCGTGCCCACGGAGTCACAGCCGATTCCGATCGGCGTCCGCGGGTCCGACGACGGCGAGGGTTCCGAGGGGGCCGACAGCGGCGCGGAGTTCGCCGATACCGGCGACGCCGCACCGATCGACGAGTCGGACGTCAACGCCGACCTCGCCGACGAGCCGTCGCCAACCAAGGTCTCCTCGGGAACCAGCGAAGAGATCCAGGACAAACCGGCCGAACCGGGCGAGATGGCGGTCGACGAGGACGTCGAGGAACTGGTTGACGATGTGGATGGCGAAGAAGCGGACGCTGAGGAATCGGAGACGGAGGAGTCGGGGACGGACGAGTCGGAGCTGTCAGAGACGGACGAATCGGACGCCGACGAGGAGTAGCGGTGTTCGTCGGTGTGCCGAACGCAGAGCGCGTCGTCTCCGCGATCAGATTTGTGCGAGATGCTCGAGTCCCTCGATCGGCCCTCGAAACGCCAGCCGGTCCTACCGGGAACGTGGTGCTTATCCGGGTCTCTCTCCTAGCGCGCAGTGATGAGTGAGGGCGACGTCGCGGCGTTTACGCACCTCGGATCGACCGTTCGCGGGGCGCTGTCCGAACGCGGTTTCTCGACGCCGACGGCACCGCAGCGACTGGCGATTCCGCCGCTGTCGGCCGGCCAGCACACGCTCGTGATCGCGCCGACCGGGAGCGGCAAGACCGAGACGGCGATGTTGCCCGTTTTCGACCATCTGGTTGCGGATGACGGACCGCCGGAGGGGTTCGGCGCGCTCTACATCACTCCGCTGCGGGCGCTCAACCGCGACATGCGCGAGCGCCTCGAGTGGTGGGGCGAGTACTTAGATCTCGAGGTGGACGTCCGCCACGGCGACACGACCCAGTACCAGCGGGGGAAACAGGCCGAGAACCCTCCGGACGTCCTGGTCACGACGCCGGAAACCGTCCAGGCGATGCTCACCGGCGAACGCCTTCGCGAGGCGTTGCAGGACGTTTCCCACGTCGTGATCGACGAGGTCCACGAACTCGCGGCCTCCAAGCGGGGGGCTCAGCTGGCGATCGGCCTCGAGCGGCTGCACGACCTCGCGGGCGACATGCAGCGGATCGGTCTCTCTGCGACGGTGGGCGATCCGGGGGAGGTCGGACAGTTCCTGACCGGCGGCCGTCCCTGCGAGATTCGGGAAATCGACGTCGGGAGCAACGTCGACGTCGCCGTCCGCAATCCGGAGATCACCGAGGAGGACGAGCGACTCGCGGGTGAACTGATGACCGAACCGGATACGGCCAGCCACGTCCGGCTGATCCGCGATATCGTCGCCGAGAACGAGTCGTCTTTGATATTCGTCAACACGCGTCAGACAGCGGAGGCGCTGGGCTCGCGGTTCAACGAGCTCGACCTCCCGATCGGCGTCCACCACGGCTCGCTCTCGAAGGAGGCCCGCATCGAGGTCGAGGACCGGTTCAAAGCGGGCGAGTTGGACGGGCTGCTCTGTACGTCCTCGATGGAGCTGGGGATCGACGTCGGCCGGGTCGACCACGTCGTCCAGTACAAGAGCCCGCGGCAGGTGACGCGGCTGCTCCAGCGGATCGGACGGGCGGGGCACCGACAGGACGAGGTCTCGAGCGGGACCATCGTCACGACCCGGCCGGACGACACGTTCGAGGCGCTTTCGATCGCTCGCCGCGCCCGCGACGGCGAGGTCGAACCGGCCGCGATCCACGAGGGGAGCCTGGACGTCGTGGCCAACCAGATTCCGGGGATCGTCCAGAGCCGCGGCGACACCCGCTTTCGGGAGGCCTACGAGACGATCACGCGCGCGTACCCGTTCCGCGACGTGCCCGAGGAGACGGTCCGCGAGGTCGCCTCGGAGCTCCACCGCAACCGGATCGTCTGGTTCGACGAGGGCGAGGACCGCCTCGAGACGACCGGCGGGACCTGGCAGTACGTCTACTCGAACCTCTCGATGATCCCCGACGAGGAGACCTACGAGGTCCACGACATCGCCTCGGGCCAACAGATCGGGACCTTAGACGAGCGGTTCGTCGTCAACTTCGCCCAGCCCGGCGAGGTCTTCATCCAGCGCGGCGAGATGTGGCGCATCGCCGAGATCGACGACGAGGAGGCCCGCGTCAAGGTCAGTCCGATCGAGGACCCCGCCGGCGAGGTGCCGTCGTGGATCGGCCAGGAGATCCCCGTCCCCGCCGCGGTGGCTGGCGAGGTCGGCGAGATTCGGGCCGTCGCGGAGCCGCAGTTATCGGCTGGTGCGGACGCCGCCGCGGTCGGCCGCGAGTTGTCAGGCCGGTATCCCGGCGACGAGTACACCCTGACCGAGGCCTGCGAGCAACTCGAGCGCCAGGTCGACGCCGAGTCGCCGATGCCGACGGCCGACCGGCTCGTCTTAGAGCGCCGGGGTCGGACCGTCGTCCTGAACGCCCCCTTCGGCCACACGGCCAACGAGACGCTCGGTCGCGTGCTCTCCTCGCTGCTCGGCCAGCAGGCGGGCGCTTCCGTGGGGCTGGAGACCGATCCCTACCGGATCGAACTCGAGGTGCCGAACTCGATCGCGACCAGCGACATCGTGGGCGTGCTCGAGGAGACCGATCCCGGCCACGTCGAGGCGCTCGTCGAACTCGGGCTGAAGAACTCCGACGCGCTGGCCTTCCGGTTGGCGCAGGTCTCGGCGAAGTTCGGCGCGCTCAAGCGCTGGCAGAGCAATGGCTCCGGCCGGCTCTCGAACGAGCGGCTGCTCGCGGCCCTGGAGGACACGCCGATGTACCAGGAGTCGATCCGCGAGGTGTTCCACGAGGATCTGGACGTCGAGCGGGCGAGCGCGGTCCTCGAGGGGATCCAGTCGGGCGAGATCGAACTGGTGACCCACCGCGGGCGGACGCCGGTCGGGCAGGGCGGCCGCTCCTCGGGCGGGAAGGAGCTGTTGGCACCGGAGAACGCCGATGCGAGCGTCATCAACACGGTCCGCGAGCGCCTGCAGAACGACCGGATCATCCTGCTGTGTACCCACTGCAAGGAGTGGAAGGTGAAGACGAAGGTCCGCCGCGTGGCCGACCAGCCCGAGTGCGGCGAGTGCGGTTCGACCCGGATCGCGGCACTGAACCCGTGGGCCGACGAGGTCGTCGACGCGGTCCGCGCCGCGGAGAAAGACGAGGAACAGGAGAAGATGACCGAGCGCGCCTACCGGTCGGCGAGTCTCGTCCAGAGCCACGGCAAGCAGGCCGTCGTCGCGATGGCGGCCCGCGGCGTCGGCCCGCACAACGCCGCCCAGATCATCAACAAGCTCCGGGAGGACGAGGACGAGTTCTACCGCGACATCCTCTCGAAGGAACGCGAGTACGCGCGCACCCAGTCGTTCTGGGACTGAGCCGATGCCGACCGCCGCTCGCTGGCGGCGGTGCGACCGATCCTGATCGAATCGATATCGACTCGTCGGTCGTTTCGAGCGCGAAGGGATTAGATTTCCAAGGGCTCGGCCGGCTCGCGAACCCAGCCCTTATTATCGGGACCGGCCAATGACGGGCAATGGAATCGGGCCCTCCGTCGGCGCCGTCCGCCGGAAATACGGACTCCCAGGCGTCCTCGAGCGTATTCGGTACCGGTGCCCTGCTCGATGCGGCGGACGTCGCCGCCGTTCGCGTCGGAGCGGACGGAACGATCGCCGCGGCCACCGACGCCTTCGCGTCGCTGACCGGCTTCGACCGCTCGGAACTGATCGGCACGCCGTTTTCGGAGCTCACGGCGGCCGACGATCCGACGCTCGAGTCGCTGGTCGACGACGCGGCCGACGCGGACCCGTTCTCGGAGCAGTTCTCGATTCGGACGAACGCGGAGACGACGATCGCCGTCGACGCCCACCTCGAGGTCCGCGAGACCGACGACGGACCCCAACTCGCGGGTATCGTCACCCGGCGGCCGACCGCCACGGAGTCGGTTTCCGACTCGGATCTCACCTACGGCCGGACGTTTCAGGCGCTGGCCAACGCGCTCCCCGACGGCATCATCATCCTCGATACGAACAGCGACGTCCAGTACGCCAACCCCGCCGTCGAACGGATTCTCGGCCACGACCCGGACGAACTCGTCGGCTCGAGCAAGGTCAACACCATTCCGCCGCGGCTGCGACAGGCCCACCTCGACGCTCTGCAGAACTACCTCGAGACCGGCGAGCGGAATCTGAACTGGACGTACGTCGAGTTGCCGGGCCAGCACAAGGCTGGCCACGAGGTCCCGCTGGGGGTCTCGCTCAACGACTTCACCTACGAGGGCGACCGCTACTTCGTCGGGCTCTTCCGGGACATCTCGCCGCGCAAGGAGGCCGAACGGACGCTCAAATCCAAGGTCGCCCAGCTCGAGTCGATCGCCTACCTCGGCCGCCACGCCTTAGAGGAGGGCGACGCCGACGACCTCCTCGAGAAGGCAACCGAACTGATCAGCGCGGCCCTCGAGGTCGACTGCTGCGTCGCCTTCGAGTACGACGCGGTCGGTCGCGGCGGCAGCGTGGCCGACGCCGGCGGATCCGCGCGGTCCGACGACGACGTCTTTCGGGTTCGCGAGGCCGTCGGCTGCAGCGAGGCCCTGCTCGACAGCGAGTGCGCTCGCTCGACGCTCACCGAGTCGCTGGCCGGCGCGACCCTCGAGTCGGACGATCCGATCGTCGTCGAAGACGTCGCGGCCGACGAGCGCTTCGACGCCCATCTGACCGACAACGACGTTCGGAGCGGCGTGGGCGCGACCGTCGGCTCGATCGCCGAGCCGTGGGGCGTCCTCGTCGTCTACGACGGCGAGCCCCGGGAGTTCGCCGACCACGACGTCGACTTCCTCGAGAGCGCCGCGACGATCATCGCGACCGCGCTCGAGCGCCAGCGCTACGAACGCCAGCTCGGCGAGACGGTCGACGAACTCGAGGCCTCGAACGAGCGCTTAGAGCAGTTCGCCTACGCGGCGAGCCACGACCTCCAGGAGCCCTTGCGGATGGTCTCGAGTTACCTCTCGCTCGTCGAGAACCGGTACGCCGACGACCTCGATTCGGACGGCGAGGAGTTCATCGCCTACGCCGTCGACGGCGCCGACCGCATGCGCGAGATGATCGAGGCCCTCCTCGAGTACTCCCGGATCGACACCCAGGGCGAGCCGTTCGAACCCGTCGATATGGACGCGGTCCTCGAGGACGTCCTGACGGATCTGCAGATGATGATCGAGGAGTCCGACGCCGAGATCGACGCCGACCCGCTGCCCCGCGTTCGGGGCGACGAGAGCCAACTCCGGCAGTTGCTGCAGAACCTGCTGTCGAACGCGATCGAGTACAGCGGCGACGAGCCGCCGCGGGTGGCGGTCACGGCCCGACGGTGCGGCCGGATGTGGCGGTTCTCGGTCGAAGACGAGGGGATCGGGATCGATCCCGACGACGCCGACCGGATCTTCCGCGTGTTCCAGCGCCTGCACAGCCGCGAGGAGTACGACGGAACCGGCATCGGGCTCGCGCTCTGCCGGCGCATCGTCGAGCGCCACGGCGGCGAGATCTGGGTGGAGTCGGAGCTCGGCGAGGGGGCGACGTTCTCGTTTACCCTGCCTCGAGCCGAGGCGGACGCGTAGCGGCTCGGGGACGGCGCCGGGAGCGTCTCGGGGAGAGCGTCGATACTGTTTCGGACGGTGTTCGAACTGGCGGGTCTCGGCGGTGACGCGGGCGATAGCGTCCCGGAGCGGCCGCGGGGCACCGTAACGGCCATACGAATCGATCGCGTGTATGCCCGTATGAACTTCGCTCCCGGGGCCTGGAAGTACGCGATCCCGGCCTTGCTCGCCGCGCCGTTCGCGTTGCTGTTCAGCGCGACGGTGAGTCTCATCGCCCTCGCGGTGGGGGCCGGCACCCTCGCGTTCTTCCGCGATCCGGACCGCACCCCGCCGCCGACGGGCGTCGTCTCGCCGGCCGACGGCACCGTCTCGGTGCTCCGCGAGGAAGGCGACCGCGTTCGGTTGGGCGTCTTCATGAACGTCTGGCACGTCCACGTCGTCCGCTCGCCGTTCGACGCGTCGGTGACGGACCTCGAGCACGTCTCCGGCGCGAACCGACCGGCGTTCTCGAAGGAGTCCGACCGCAACGAGCGGGTCCACGTCCGCTGTGAGACCGAGTCGTCGAATCTGCCCGACGCCGAGGAGAGGGACGACTCGAGCGACGGCGAGGATCCCCACTCGAGGCCCGACGAACCGGCCTTCGACGCCGAAGTGACGCTGATCGCTGGCGCCTTCGCCCGCCGGATCTTCCCCTACGTCGAGCCCGGGGACGAGATGGATCGCGGCGAGCGATTGGGGCACATCGCCTTCGGCAGCCGGGTGGACGTGCTCTTTCCCCCGGCGGTGGACCTCGAGGATATTTCGGTGGAAAAGGGCGACTCGATGACGGCCGGGGAGACGGTGGTGCTCGAGAGCGGCGCGCCGGCCGGCGGGAAGATCGATCTCGGGGCCGGTTCGGCCGTCGATTTCGGGGATCTCGAGGACGAGGGCGACGAGTCACCCGCCTAGTTTCGCTGCGATTTGCCGGGTGAACTGGATACAGAGTCTCAAACCCTTTTGATGCTGATGACAACGCCTAAGTTGATTATCCTATTAGGGATCTATCAGTAACGATGGGACAATTAGCGCGGAAAATAATGCGGGAGGACGAGAAGGAGAATTACGACGCGTATGTTGCTATGGGAAAAATTCAGTTGGGCGAAGAACTTTTTCGAGAATGATGGACATTCTAACACTTGATATAAGACGGGCTATTTCCACGAGGGAGCTTCGTACGGGACAGTAGAATACGTTTCACGGACCGGTCTCGGAATTCGTTTCAGAGATGAGTTCTCCGGGGGACGGTATTTCGGCCACAGATTTGTTTAGTACGTTGAGGACCTCTTCGGCTTGGAATTCTCGGTATCGCTCCTTTCCTGTCGTTTCTCGAATTATCCCGTCGCTCTCTAACCGATCGATAGCACTATTCGTAGCCGGATAGCTTCTGTCGGTTAATTCAGCGGCTCTCGAGACAGTGAAGACGGGTTCCTCGAAGATCGCATCAATGAGTTCCCTGACGGAGGGGCGCGCGTCTCGATATCGCTGTTCGTACCGATCTCGAAGATCTAAGATCAGCTTCGCTCGACTAAACGCCTCGTCGGCTTGCTCCCTCATTCCCCGCAAAAAGAACAACAACCAGTCTTCCCAGCAATTCTCTTCGCTGACCGCCAGCAGTAAGTCGGTGTACTCGTGCCTGTTTCGTCGAATGTAGGAGCTCAGGTAAAATAGCGGATGCATCAGTATGTCTGCGGCGAGTAACATCAGGACGATGAGCAACCGACCGACGCGGCCGTTCCCGTCCAAAAATGGATGTATCGTTTCGATCTGGTAATGGAGAACGCCGATATCAATTAGATCGGGATACTCTCCCTCCGACTGCATATACTCCTCAAAATTCTCCATTTTCCCGGTTGCGATCTCCGGCTTCGGCGGTACGAACCGTATCTGTCGACCGAAATCAAGATCCTCCTCGATCCAGATGTACTGGTCTCGATACTCGCCCGGGCGGGGGTCTTCGTCGTCCGTTCGTCCAGATTCCATCAACGACTCGTGCAACGACTTGAGGTCCTCGTTCGAGAGATGCTCCCGTGAGTGACCGCTTTCGCGGAGCTCGTCGGCAGCTTCCTGTAGCGCACGCACGTAATTCCGAGCTTCTCGCACGTCCTTCGAGTCCGCGTCCTTCCGCAGCATATCCGAGACGGTGACCTGTGTCCCTTCGACCTGCGACGATTGCTCCGCCTCCTTGAAGACGAACAATCCGAGCGCCGTATCAGGATCCTCGATTTCACTGAGAAACCCGTCCAGCCGTCCCAACGAATGCATCGCACGGCCGTGTGCCCGAACCACGTCTGCGGAAAGATCGAGTTCCGGAGGGAGATCGTTCGGGAGATAGAACTTCGCCGCGGGAAGCTTGGCCGCACTGTCGGCGGGCAAGTACTTCCCAGGCGCGGGCTCGTCGACGAGATATCCCTCTTTCATTAGACCACTTCAGGGCCGCTGTAGTGAAAAGAATTCCGGGATTCGTTACATTAGAACACCCGATATCTCGCTGAGTAAAGGCTCTGCTCAGTAGCTTAATCGAGAGGATGAACTCTGCGGCTACGTAAAGCAGTAGCCTGATTCGTTACTCAAGAGGGGAGAAGCTCCTTCGTCGCGGCCTTCAGATCGCGGAGCGACATCGCGCCGCCGCCGATCAGGTAGACGGTACTCGGATTGGACAATCCGTCGGCGATTCGCCGGAACTCGTCTTCGATGTATTCGCGTCCGAACGTCGGTCTCATGCGGGAAGCGTCACCTCGTAGTCCGCTGCTAGTTCTCGGAATTCGGTCCAGTCCGGGAGGCGGTCGCCCTTGGTGTCGCCCTCGGTCTCGAGATACCGACACAGGGCGTCGATTTCGTCTTCGAGTCCGTACGTCGTCGCCCGATCTCGGAGTTCGTCCGCGTCGACGTCGACGCGACTGAGCAGAAGCAGGCAGTAGGAGCGGTGGCGAGTGTCGTCGTCGATCAGGAGCGTGTGACAGCACAGGTCCGCCGGCGGGATCGATTCCAGATCGTCGGCGTAGAAGTAGTAGCGACGATCGGGCAGCAGGAACTGGAGGTCGAAGGCCGCGAATCGGGCGAGGCCGGTCTCGTGAAAGCCGTCGGCGTCGATCTCCGTCGCGGTCTGGGCGAGGAACTCGTCGTGGTCCCCCCAGAGAACCGTTCCGCTCGGCGCGACCGCCTCGAGTCGCTGTCGATGGAGATGGTGACCGAGTTCGCGGGCGAACTCGTGGAGTCGGTCGAAGTCCCCGTTGAAGCTGTAGGTTCCGTTGTCGCTGCCGACGAGCCCGCGGTCCCGGAGGCGCGCGAGCACGCGGTTGACGGTGTTGCGGTAGTTGTCGCTCCGCGCGGCGATGTCGGCGACCGTTCGCGGTCGATCCAGGTAGTAGCACACCTCGAGGGCTTTCCCGGCCAGTAGCTCGGGGAAGTCGATGTGGGAGTACTGCCGGACGAGATCCCGGTACACTGCGACCGCTTTGGTGTCGGAGGGTCTGACCCGCTTTCGGCGGCCGTCGCGATCCGCGTAGAGCAGGTTCTTCGCGGCGAGGTCCGCGACGACTCGGGAGACGTAGCTCTCGCTGTACTCGAGTCTGGCCGCGAGGTCGGCGATCGTATCGCCCCGTTCGATTGCGGCGAGGGCCTCGAGTTCGCTGCCTCGGAGCACGGTGTAACATTGTACGAAGGTAATTTATAAAATGGTTTCGTGTATTGTTACAGCCGGGGGAGGGTACGCGGCAGTGCTCGGATGGACCGAGAAAGCGAAGTCCTGTCGTCCAGTGCTAGATCACTCGACGCACGAGGGCCATGAATTCGTCAGGATCGGCCGGTTTGGTGAAAAAGTCGTTCGCGCCGAGCTCGTCCAGTTCGGGAGCGGCGTATTCCTCGGGCACGCTGGTCAAGACGGTCACTTGAAGCCGTTCCAGTTCGGGATCGCTCCGAATTTCATCGAGGATCTGCGTGCCGTCTACTTGCGGCAGGTTCAGGTCGAGCAGCACAATGTCCGGGTGCGGAACGTCGGCGAATTCGTTCCGTCGGTGCAGGAAGTCGAGCGCCTCCGTTCCGTCTCTCGTGATGTGAAGGGTACTGTCGGTCCCCTGAAGTGCTTCTTCGACCAGCCGCACGTCTCCTGGATTGTCCTCGACTAAGAGGATCTCCGCGCTCTCCGCAGCCCCTTCACCCATGTCACCGGGTTCGGGGCAGACGGCAAAAAGGGGGTATCTCGGTTCAGTTACGTTTGCGGGCTCCATCCAAATTTAGCTGAGTTTCTCGTTTTCCTGTCTCACAAGTATTCTTAGAGCTGCTGTAACGCTCGTTGTTATCGGCATCTCTGGGGGAGTAGCGGCCGGAATGGACTGCGAGAACGCTGTTTCGACGTCCCGCCCTCCGAGCGAGTCCTGCTCGTTGGACGTGGTAGTAACTCGACATTTGTAGTTGTCGGGCACTGTCTAGTTAAGCGGTTCATGTATCTACCGGCGTTTTAGCGTCTGCTTCGGCGTCGTAGTGAAAGCGGATATAGTCACGCTTTGTGAGAAGTATGCTGAAACAGCTGGATTTTCGCCGCTCATGGAACAGTGTGTCGTTGTATCAGGCTATAGATAGTGATGTCACAGCTGATGCCACAACTTCATCATCTCTCAGTCCTGCGGTTTTCCTTATCTAGACAGTGCCAGTTGTCGAATACGTCTCGAGGGGTCACTGGAGAGCCGTAGCCGGGCACGTTATGTGGTATCCACAAGACAACCTACTGATGTCTACGAACTGTCATCGCTCGTTCGGGAGCAGAAGAGAGGGAGAATGAAGGCTGGGTCTTGCAACCGAGATCACGAATACTACTGATCTGAGTACTAGATATCGTCAACTGAATAACACCGGAAAATTACGGTACTACCAAGTGGTGCTTGACAATGACACTCTTCGTTTTCCTCAGTCGCTACCGCCAAGTTGCTTTCGTGTCTGTCATGAATTCAAGTGACCATTCTGCAAAGAACTCGAGATCGTCGACTCCGATATCAGCGGGGATTTCAAATAGTACTACGTAGGTTTCCGATTCACCTGCAGAAAGTGAGATCCCAAAGGAATTGAGTTGAGACCCGTCAACGGGGTTTACTGGACCAGAGATTCCCTCGAAATAACCGGCTTCATATTCATTTGTACTATTTGAGAGAGTAACCGAACGTCGACCGAAACTATTGACTGATGAATTCGTTCTATTTTTGGCCTCAATTTGAACGATTGCGAATTGCTCGTTGGACTCTGATTCTACACGCTTCATTCCATCATACCGCTCATATTCATACCACTGCGTCAGAATTGGCTCGCTGACTGTTATATATGCGTTTTCTGGAGATGGGGTTTGGACTGTTTCACCGAATTGGTGTTGTGCACCCCCGATAGAGAAACGTAGTGCAACTTCTTCAGATTCTATCTCGAGGAGACCGTCACCGATCGCTCTCGGAGTGATAGTCGTCGTCCACATTTCCGTGTCACCAGCAGCGACTTCTTGCTCGATCTGCCCAGAATCAGACTCAATGGGAAGATCGATTTCGTAGTCTGCAGAGTATGTTCCAGCTGTTCCGCCCTCGTTGGTTATCGACACGGCGACTTCGGAGTTTTCACCAATCCGAACTGGTTCTGCAACACTTACAGAGGATACCTGAAGATCTGGGAGTTGATCCGGCTCGATTGCAGTGGTCCATCCGTATCGATCAGAGTCATCAAAGGAATCACTCCAGGCGATCGTGATTTCCGAAAGGGAACGCGGGACTTCGAAGAGGATCCACCCCTCTTCAGCGACACCTGGATGAACGTTGGTCTGGCCGTAGTATAGCTCTCCAGAAACGGGTTCGACTATCGTATCACTGCTAAACGGATCGGAAAACGCATCGAACTGGTCGGTTCCTGCAAGTAGATTGAATTCGTCCCTATCTGGGAGATTTCTCGTTCCATTTGAGATGTTTTTGGCGGTCACAGAAACAAGAACGGCAACTTTCGAACTACGGTCCAATAGCGATTCAGATTCTAGTGTGATGGAGTTGCTCAGTTCAATTTCGTCGAGACCGATTTTGACTCCATCATTAGTTACGTAATCGTCGAAAGAGCGTGTTTCATCACTATCGTCAGAGGCCGTCGAATTTTCAGATGAATCCGTATTATCTGAGGGATTTGGATCGTTCGTAGAATTTGGATCCTCTGAGGAGGTACAGCCGGCAATAGTGGCTGCTGAGATCACACTGAGATATGCACGACGTTTCATATACCTTGATTAGATAGAACTTTTATAGGAATTGTGGCATTGGGTTCGTTGCGTAGATACAAGAGCGACTCCCTGTCTCAGTTCCATCTGAAATCGTATAACGTGGCAACTGGCGATCAAGCAGGCGGGTCACTCTCGGCTTACAGTGTGTTTCTCGAGGTTTCGACGCGTTCGTCGTAGCGCTCGGTCGAATTCGTGACTGTCGGCCCAAGTGATCGCAGTCTGACTCACCTGGCGACGAGGCAGGTTGTCGGCATGACGGACTACTGATTTGGTATTGGGGTCGCCAAGGCGACAGCGCCAAAAAATTACAGCGCCCCATTTCTACCTCCGCACAGCGGATCTCCAGTTGAAGCACACGAAACGATGGTGATTTACAGTTAACGAGGGGATTTCAAAAGAGGAAGTAACAAATGATCACAGGTTTCTATACGGCACTCGCGACATCTGCTAGCGTCTTCATTGGTATCCTCACCGCGTTGCTCGCGAGTAACCTATCGAACCTCAACGTTCAACGAGAACAGATTGAGCGACGTATTGAGACAATCGATTCCCGGCTTACGAACTTAAACACTCAGTACGAGCATTTTAGAGACACACTTGAGGAGATTCGAGACCAAGAGGAAGCTAGCCAACGTCGTGAGCAAGCACAAGACGAAGTAGACGAATTTCTTGAAGATTACGTCGGTAACGAGTTTGACATCAACCCAGACGATCTTACGCCCTCCAGACTACAACGCGAATTTGTGGAATATCTCGGTGTAGATCGTCTCAATGAGGAACAACACGATGTTCTTCAGGAGCATTTTGAGGACGTTCAGACAGCATTAACGTCGTCTTCTGGATTCATGGGAAATGCACCACCTTCCGCTCCTATAGATTCAGAGATTATGGCAAGCAATCATCAGATAGAACACCAATGGCAGATTCATACTGAAGAACGGTTTAACCGGAACTATCGTCGATGGATTCAGACAATGACTGAGATTCAATCTCTCCGAGATGAGCGTCAACGGCTTGTCAGCCGTTACGAGTCCTTAGATCCCTCTCGTATCAGGGCGATTCTTCGAATCACGATAGTTACAATTATTATTTCTGTTGGTGTACCACTAGTTGCTTACTTGTTCCGAGTATCAGAAGTTACTATTGCTCAAGAACTCCCACTGTGGATTGAACCCACATCTATATTTGTGATATGGGCTTGTGGTCTCATTTTTGTATTCAAGCACCTCAGAGAGCAACTCAACGAGGGAGACGAGAACTTACCTAACGAGCCGGATATCACATTAGACGAAGATGCATCGGAGGCCAGATAATCCCATAGATCAGGGCGCCAAAGATTGCCCCTAAGGGGGCAGGGTAATTGCGCGGCGCGCAGAGCGCGCGCCGCGCTCGCGAAAAATTGAGCTGGCCGATACCGGACGTCAGAACGGACCTACCCCGCTGATAGCCACAGACGGGACCTCGATAACCCGCTTTGCCGAATCCGCTTAGGAGGGGGATCTGACGGCCAATGTAGTAAGGCTTAGAATATAGAAACTACTATTGAAGAGATATAATAGAAACCCAATTTTAATCAGTCACTCAAGAGTTGTTCGCATATGACGGATGAAGGCATTTCGGAAGAAGAAAAAGAAGACTCAAAATCTCCCGAAGACGGTTCTCCCGAGGAATCTCCCGAAGACGATTCTCCCGAGGAATCTCCCGAAGACGATTCTCCCGAGGAATCTCCCGAAGACGGTTCTCCCGAGGAATCTCCCGAAGACGGTTCTCCCGAGGAATCTCCCGAAGACGATTCTCCCGGAACTGGTTCAGAAGAGAGTAAAGACGAACTGCATCTAACTCTGTACGGCGCATTTAACCTCGGTTGGAAATTGCAGTATTTACGTCAGGCAGGATATAATAGATATCAGGTTTATTCTGGAGAAGACAACTATGTCATATCTGCATTATCAGAAGTAAGGGATATGTTAGATACAGTTGGATCATCCCCTGCAGTGAAGAGTGATATTAGATCATTTGAAAGCGAACTTGAAAGAGAATATATTGAATCTGAAGAGGATCCTTCTGAAAGTGATGACGATGAGTCTTCGGAAACTAATGATGAAAATAATACTTCTGAAGACAACGATAATAGCGACGATCTCCCTACTCTATCAATTCCCTATGGGAATAGATTAGCGAATAAGGTGGAAACTTGGCGGACTGTTCTAAGATACGAATTAGCTGAGCAGCGGAGATTCACGATTTCTGATGCTCCGATAATAGATATTGAGGAAATATTGCGATCTCCTGACCACCTATTTGAAGATAATATGTGGGAGGAACTTCCTGAACAGACAAAACAAGACTTGCACGAAGGATGTTCAGCACTTGCAGCAAACTGCCCTACAGCAAGTGTTATAATGGTCCTGAGAAGTATTGAGTATATTTTACGCGAATGGTATAAGCAAGAGTTAGATGAAGAAGCAGCTGATGATACCTGGGGAACTGTCTTAGGAAAATTACAAGGTGAATTTAACGACAGAGGAGAAGATCCAGATGTTTTATCGAATTTGGACTATTTACGTAGAAAAAGGAATGAAGTTAACCATCCAAATAGATCACCGTCTCTTCACGAAGCAGCGGTAACAGTTGCAATGGCTTCTGAGACAATAAGCTCCATGATGGAATATATTGAAATAGACGACGAATTAGAAATAGAGGATCAAGTATAGGCAGGTAGAAATTCATAAAATATACGTATATTTTTAACCTTGTCCTCTTGCTCTCTTCGATTGGATGTCGATAAACCCACTTTTCGGAATACATACACTTTCTAGAATTTCATGTGCACCTCCAGTTAAGCGACGGCCCACCCAGCGGGATGCTGTTTTCTCTACTTGGTGTTGTAGTATTCTCCGATGTTACGGACGAAAAGAATGGGTCCGTGTTCACAAACAGTTTTGAAGTGATGAGACAGAATCTCAATTATCGGTCGGCAAGTCGCTATGAAGTCTCGGTAGTTGCCTCGAGCTCACTGGCATCAAGTTCCTCGTTCAGATAGGCTTCGCCCTCGTCAGTAATACCGTAGAGGCCCCGCGAAATCCGCTTGAGAAGCCCATATTTTGCAAGAATCGGACAGCGGTTTCGAGCGTAGCCAGCTGTGGGCCCACCGAGATCTTCAATGGCTGTTGGAGTCAAATTCCCGTGTTCGCGTATCAACTCGAGGATTCTGTCGTCCGAGCGAACCATCCACTCCGCGTCTTGACGCATCTTGGTCGTAAAATCGAAAGCACTGACCATACGCATACTGGTTGTGAGCATTATGTGTCTATTAGAGTTCTACAGCATATCTTCGACACCTATGGCTGACGACTAATCAGTAAATTATATTGGAAGTCAACGAGACGTGGCTATTGACCTGGCTCTTTCGGACTAAAAGGTCCGGCGTGTCCCAGCACGCCGGGGGTCGGGTCACTCTACCCAGAGGTTTCCGACCATGCGAAACGAACGCTCGAGGGGTCAAAGAGATTACCCCACAGATGACGGCACAGCCGGCCGTTCGGACGGCCGCGACGAGACTGTTTCCTCACGCCACGCACACTCGCAGCGTATCGCGAGCGCACGCGCGGGCGGGCAAACACTAGCTCGAGTCCCGACCATCCCACGAGGTGAGCGCCGATGACCGACGGCTCGAGCCCCGAGCCCACCAACTCCAGCGACGAGTTCGAACGCCTCCGCGAGCGCCTCGAGACCCTCGAAACCGAACTCGAGCGCAAGGACGACCGCATCGAGGACCTGGAACGGGATCGCGACCGACTCGCCGACACCGTCGCCGAACTCGCGGACCAGCTCGAAGACTGCCAGGCGCGGACCGAGGCCGTCGAAACGCGAGCCGACGACCTCGCTACCGAGACCAGCGAACTCGAGGGCCTCGCCGAAGCCGCGTGCAAGAAGGCCACCGCCAACAAGGAGCGCGTGACGGAGCTCCAGTCCCGCGAACTCGAGAAGGGGGCCCACCTCCGGACCGACAACGTCGACGAGTGCGCGGTCACCGTCGCCGACGGCCGCCTCGAGCGCATCGCAAAGGACGACGGGAACGCCTACTACCGCCTCCCCGAGAGCGCCGATCCGCTCGAGCGCGGCGGCGACGTCTCGCTGGCCTTCGGCGACCTGCTCCCGATCCAGCAACTCGCCCGGATGGACGACGATCGCCGCCGCGCCGCGGCGAACTCCCTGCCCACCAGACTGGCTGCGAAGCTCTGGCAGGCCCGGACCGACCCGAGCGTCGGCGACGACCCGTGGGAACGCGGCTGCAAGGATATCGCCGAGTACGTCAAAGCCAGCGACCTCCGCCACTGGATCCGTCGCCGGGAGCCGGGCATCTCCGAGAGCTACGCGAAGAAGCTCGTCTCGCGGACGATCGACGCCGCTCTGGACCTCTCGAAGAACCGGCTCGCGGTGCGCCGGCAGACCGAACGCAAGAACGGCCTCGAGTACACCGAACGACGGCTGCTCCTCCCCGCGGACGCCTCGATCCCCGGCGCGGGACACCGCGACGAGACGGGCGAACCGGACCCACCTGATCCGGAGACAACTGGCGTCCACGGCTAGGCCTGTCCACGCAACCAGCCACTCCCGCGAGCGCGGGTACTCACGCTTTCAGCACCTCACGACGCAGCCGCTCGCGAGTGTTCGTGTCGGTTCGGTAGTCGTGGGTCCGTCACTCGAGCGGTCGTCGGCGGTCGAATTCGGGGACGCTCGAGCGAGAGTGACCGTAGACAACAGCTGTCCACAGAGCTATCCGGCTGGAGAGCCAACGTTCTGGGATGGCAGACGATAAGCGCGGTCGAGACAAGCAAGCGCACGACGCTGAAAGGCGCCAGCGAGAGCGTGAAATCGCCACGGAACTGGAGCGCGGGGACGAAATAGAGCCACCGGTGGAAGCGGAGGAACTCGCCGATTTCGAGGCGGAACTCGAAGAGCTGACGTTCCCGGCGACGGGGATCGAGGTCGCCGCGGCGATCGGCGATCGCGAGATCGAATCGGTCGAGGGGAGCTACAGTATCGAGGACCTAGTACCGGAGACGGACGAGGAGACGTTCGACTCTCCGGCTGCCGTCCGTGTGCAGGTACAGCGGCCGACAGTCGCCGCGGCCATGAAACGGGTCGTGGAAGCCAGCGGGACGCTTCGGAATACGGATTTCAGTTGGACACAGCGCAAGGCATACGAGAAGACATTCCAGGAACTCAAAGCGATCGACGCCGATGACGACGATGAAGGGATCCGAGCCATCGGCGACTGGATCGTCGAGCGACTCCGCGACGACGAAACGCTCCCGACGTCCCGGGCGGTACGCCGAGAAGCGGCGAAGTTCTGTCGAGCGAACGGATACCAGATCCGAAACGACGAGTGGCTCGGGATATAGACCGACGATCACGGGCGATCGGTGCACTGACTGCTGTCAAGCCCCAAGCGTGACCGATACACGCCCGCTATCCAGTACTGAGATATTGTCTTGCGAGAGGTGTCTCGTTTGGAACTGCTACGGGCTTTTATTGTGTTCCCAGTGAAACCACTGGTATGGCGCTCGATATCGAGGTTCCGGAACCACCAGACCTCTCGAACCGAGGAATGCCCCGCGAGTTCGAGTGGCAAGAAGAGACGCTCGGGTCGGAGGACTTCTACCGTGAGGACATCGAAGACCTGCTTCAGGAGGGTGCGTGGAAGGAGGGATTCAACGAGTGGACCGAGTACACGAATCTCGATGAAGAGCACGTTCGAATTATCAGCGACCTCGGCCTGTTCCGAGCGTTCGACTTCTACTGGGACCCGACCGAAGACCGCCTTCGCTTCGACGCCCCAACGATTTCGGACGACTGGCGGGAGCGAAACGCGACTGAGTCGCTCGATTCGAGCACGGTTTCACTGATCGACGGTGAGTTAGACGATCTCGGCCGAGCGGTACAGGAGGAACTGGAGGACTACCTCGAACGGAACGACGAAGCGTCCGACTACGGGTGGGGTGAGGAAACGTACGGTAAACGCGAGGAGTGATTCCAGTCGCTACGGCCCGTTCGATGGCGTCCGAGATACGGATTTTCTCTGTAATTCGTCTCCCGCGGATCGCGGCGGTCAATCACTCGAGCGTACGCTCGAGGAACCGCTCGATCGCGTCCGGTCCCGCCGGGGGCGTTCCGTCGATGAGCGAGGTCGCGGAGCCGCCGTCCTCGAGGTGGACGGTCTCGGTGATCGACTGTGCGGGCGTCGGAGCCGCGGTCAGCAACTCCATCGCCACCCGTTCCGACTCGATCTCCTCGACGCCGCCGGTCACCCAGACGTGGTTGCGGTCGTGCAGTTCGTACAGCGCCGCGTCGACGCCGGCCTCGTCCAGCGCGTCGAACAGGACGCGGCTGTGTTCGATCGGAACCACCGTGTCTTCGCGACCGTGCATACAGAGGACCGGTGGCGTCTCCACGGAGACGTGGGTCACCGGACTCGCCTGCGCGAACGCGGCCTCGTGCTCCGATTTCGGGCCGCCGATGAGCAGCGAGGCGGGATTGGTCGGATCGTCTGGGACCAGCGTGAGATCCGCGACGCCGTACCAGTCGACGACCGCCTGGACGGCGCCCGATTCGTCGGGAGCGACCGCCTTCTCGAGGTCCGCTTCCGAGAAGGCGTCCCCCGCGAGCGCTTCGACGTCGTCGACGACTCCCGCGAGGAGGGCCAGGTGCCCGCCGGCCGATGCGCCCCACGCCGCGACGGCCGTCGCGTCGTAACCGTACTCGTCGGCGTTCGCTCGCAGCCACCTGATCGCCGCCTTCACGTCGACGAACTGGTCGGGGAAGACGCCCCGCGGCGTGTCGTTCGCCGGGTCGATCGCGAACTCGACGCCGTCCTCGAGGGCGTCGGGAATCGCGGCCAATCGGTAGCTCACGCTGGCGATCGCACACTCCCACTCGGCCGCGTACCGCTCCGGCTCCGGAACGTTGTCGCGGGTCTCGGCGACCCAGCCGCCGCCGTGGACGTAGACGACCAGCGGCGGATCGTCGACCGCGGGTACGAACAGATCGAGCCCCAGCTCGCCGGCGTCGCGCGTCGCGTACGTGACGGCCTCGTGGACTTCGACGTCGACCTCGGTGTCCTCACTCATTCTGAATTCAGTTCGACACCGTAGTGTCATCACTGTAACGATTCCCACGGTAGCGGCTCGTTGCCGTGGCTGCGGGCGGATGCGAGAACACGCGAAATCCGCTCCCCGCGACCGAAACCACCGCCCAGCTATATTTGGGTGGACGGCGTCCTAGGGAGTATGTATCGCGCAATCCTTCCCGAAGGGCAGATCCAGTGCGAGCAGTACGAGCACACCGAGAACGGCGTGGAACTCTACGACGAGGACGACGAGTTCGTCGCGTTCGTGCCGTACGCGAACCTCCACGCGCTGGAGGACTTCCATCCCGAAGAAGAGCGCTCGATCATGTGACCGCGGCCGCGGCCGATCACGTCGTCGCCGGCTGCTGATCGATCGCCTCGAGTTGCTCGCGGTACCGGTTCCGAACCGTCACCACGGTCGTCTGAGCGGTGTCGGCGACGGCCCGCTGGGGGATCGTCTCGTCGCACAACAACCCGGCCGCGTAGATGGCGGCGGCGGCGAAGCCGGTCGGCGACTTTCCCGAGTGCAGCCCCTGCTCGGTCGTTTGGTCGATGATTTCGACGGCCTTCGTCTCGACGTCCTTGCCGACGTCGAGTTCGGAACAGAAACGGGGAACGAACTGGCGCGGATTCGTCGGCTCCAGATTGATGTCGAGTTCGTCGGCGATATACCGATACGTCCGGCCGATCTCCCGTTGGTCGACCCGGGAGACGGAGGTTACTTCCTCGAGGCTCCGCGGAATGTCTTCCTTCCGACAGGCCGTGTACAGCGCGCTGGTGGCGACGCCCTCGATCGACCGGCCGCGGATGAGGTCCTGCTCGAGCGCGCGTCGGTAAATGACGCTTGCGGTCTCTTTAACGGGCTTTGGAACGCCTAACGCGCTGACCATACGGTCGATTTCCGAGAGCGCGTACTTCAGGTTGCGTTCGCCGGCGTTTTTCGTGCGGATGCGTTCCTGCCAGACGCGGAGTCGGTGGAGCTGGCCCTGTTTGTCGGCCGACATCGAGTGACCGTTGGCGTCCTTGTTGCGCCAGTCGATGGTCGTCGTCAGCCCCCGATCGTGCATCGACTGGGTCAGCGGCGCGCCGACGCGGGAGAGCTCGTCGTGTTCCTGGGCGTTGAAGGCTCGCCATTCGGGGCCGTAATCGATCGGATCTTCGGTCAGAACGAGCCCGCACTCCTCGCAGACTCGCTCGCCGCGGTCCGGGTCGTGGACGATCGTATCGGTTTCGCAGTCCGGACATAGACCAGTTTCTGTCTCGGTTGATTCGCTCGTGGTGTGATCGATAATGGACCGCGTCATCAGTAGTGGAAGAATCGGTGCAGGCACTGTAAGGGGTTCACATGGTTTCGCGGGAAACGCAGACTTACGAGTTGGCCGTCCTCGCTCGAAAGAGAGAAGATGAGAGAAGCGACAGATCGCCGCCGACGCTGCTGTGTGGCGTTGATTGAGCTGTGCCGAGACCGTGTCCCATCGGTCGCGTTCGGGCGTAGCGCTATCGCGTAGCGCCGTCGCCCTACCGTGTCCATAGTGAACATGCTACATGAAATGTGGTCATCGTTCCCTCATGAACGGGACGTAAATCGCGTGTTCATCGCGTAAATATGGCTTTCGCCGGCGAACTGTCGTTCGCCTTTATGTCGCCGGCACCAAACGTTTCGACCCAGTGTCGTGTCCCAGTTCAGTCCCTCGACCCCGCTCACGCCCCTGCTACCGTAACGGTTGTGCGTGTACGCGCTCGGTACAGTCGAACAATCGTCCAATACTGTTCTCGCCGAGCGATTCTCGAAACCGTCCAACCCCGCTTCGATACTCTACGCCGTCGGCGACCGATCGAAGCCGTTCCATACCTGCTTTGCAGCCGGTGCGAAACGTGGCCGTCCTTAAGAGTTTCAGTATTGGTGTACAACTTGGTGTGTCAATCGTGACTGCGACTTGCCGACCGAGCAGACAGCGGCTTCCGTCGATTCGACAGTTTGGCAGCCGTTTCGTGTACGGTAACCAGTGTGAATCGAACCGGAGCGCGATCCCGGCTACAGGGGGTCGATCGTAATGTCGTCGATCGATACGTCCCTACCCGACGAGATCGCATCGGTCGCCGATTCGGACGAGGAGCAACGATTGTCGAAAGACGTCATTTTCGAGCTCCTGAAGAACCGCCGTCGGCGCGAAGTCCTCGCGTACTTACTCGAGGCCGACGATACGGTCACCCTCGGCGAACTCGCCGAACAGATCGCGGCCTGGGAGAACGATACCGAAGTCAGCGCGCTCAGCTCCGATCAACGCAAGCGCGTGTACGTCGCCCTTTACCAGACGCATCTACCGAAGATGGACGACGCCGGTATCGTCGAGTACGATCAGGATCGGGGACTGATCTCGCTGGCGGACAACGCCGACCTGCTGATGATGTATCTGGACACGGATACCCACCAACAGGATCGGTGGGATCGGTGGTACGCGGCCCTGAGCGTCGTCGGTGCGGCACTCGTCACCGGTGCATTCCTTAGCGTTCCGCCGCTGTCGGCCGTCCCGACGCTCGGGCTCGCCGGTGTCGTCGTCGTCGCCTTCTTCGCCCTCTCGGTGGCACACGCCGTGTCGAATCGACGGCGCGAACGGAACGTCGACGGCAAGCTATCGCGGATCGAGTGACTGTTCGGTCGGGAGTGGGTCGACGCCCGTGCGAGCCGTCGACGATCGCGGGTTCTCACAGGGGTTGAGAAGATTTCTTGCGATAGCAGGTAAGAAGGACTTTTATTCACGGCACTCGAACGGACGAACGGCTCCCGACGACCGTCATCCGTACCGGAGCAGTTCGCGTGCCAGCATCTGTTTCCGATTCAGGCGCGGGAGCCACCTTTACACTCATCTCGACGCCCGCTCGAGATCCGCGCGACCCGCCGTCGCCTGAGGGGACTACTCGTTACTATCGCTGTCCGTCGCACTCGACGAGCCGCGACGTCGCCGTTCAAACCGTGTTCGGGCGCGGCTGGTCGGGCCGAACCTCCTCGATCTCCTCCTCGACGTCGAGGACGTCGGAACAGAACGCCTCGAGCCGACGGGCCTGCGTCCGCCACGCAAACGCCTGCGCGTCAGTCCGGGCCTGTTCGCCGAGCCGCGCCCGCAACTCCGGCGATTCGAAGACGAGCTTCAGTTTGTCGGCCAGGTCTTGCGGGTCCCCGACGCGGGACAGGAGCCCGTTGTCGCCGTTGGCGAGGTACGTCTGGATCGCCTCGAGGTCGGTCGTCACGACCGGCAGCCCGCAGGCCATCGCCTCGACGTTGGCCATCGCGAAGCTCTCGTCGTGACTCGGCAGGCAGAACACGTCGGCGCCGGCGTGGTAGCCCGGCAGTTCGGGGTGGGGAACTTCGCCGTGGAGTTCCACCGACGCCGCGATTCCGAGGTCGCGGGCTCGCCGGCGGATCCGCTCTCGGTCGCCGCGCCCGACCACGTGAAGTTCCTGGTCGCCCTCGAGTCGGGCGACCGCCTCGAGCAGTTCGTCGATCCCCTTCGCTTCGACCAGTCGGCCGACGAAGAGGATGATCGGATCGCGACTCGAGATGACGGGATCGGCGTCGGGCCGGAACCGGTCCGTGTCGACGCCCGGATAGACGATCTCCTCGACGTCGACGTCGAACGCCGATTCCACGCGGTCCGCGGTCTCCGGCGAGTTGGCCAGAATCAGCTCCGTCGCGGAGAACGCCTGTTGCAGTTTCGCGCCGATCCCGATATCCGAGAGCCGGTGGTACGTGTAGACCGTCGGCACGTCGACCAGATTCGACAGGAGGAGATCGTCGAGATAGTGGGCGGTAAACAGCACGTCCAGGGTGTCGTCGATGTGGTCGATGACGCCGTTTCGCTCGGCCCACAGCGTCATTCGGGCTTTCGTCCAGTCCTGGGAGCCGACCGGGAGCGACTCCTCGAGCGAGGCCGGCCAGTCGCTGTCGAAGGACGGGGTCTCGACGACGGTCACGTCCGACTCGCGGACGATCGGCGCGGGCTCTCCGCGCTGCGTGTAGAGATAGACGTCGTTCGACCGACTGAGTGCGGCCGCCATCTGCTGCGTGTAGACGGCGATTCCGCCGGCGTGGCGGGTTCCGGCGGCGTCGTGATAGAAACCGATGTTCATACCGCGACGGTAGTCTATCAGATGGATTGTTATACTGCTCGTACCGAACGTACTCGACACGTACCGGTCAGTAACGCGGAATGCAACAGCGAAAATGAACTTCCATCGTCACCCGTCCGCCGTCGATGCGCTGCGAGCGGGCGACCGATCTCGCCCCGCCGCCCGCGCGATCGATCCGGAACGAAACGATCTCCGGGCGCTGTGAATTACTGCTCGCGAACGTTGTACTGCACGTCGACGGTCGCGTGACCGCGCAGGGTGAAGTCCTCGATGTCGCCGTCGAACCAGTAGGCGTCGGCCCAGTTGCCGGCGACGCCGCGGACGGTTCGGTCTTCGATCACGTCGTCCTCGTCGATCGTGGCCTCGCTGTGGGTGGACTTGACGACCGCGCCGCCGGTCTCGAAGGAGTAGGCGCTCGGTTCGTCGGCCGTCGTCCCGTCGATGACCACCGCGTGGGGGAGCAGTTCGTGGTCGCCGTAGTCGGCGGGATCGATCTCCTCGCCGTCGACGCTGACGTCGGCGTCGCCGTTGATGATCGTCACGTCGGTCACCGCGCCCGAGAACCGGAACGTCCGGGTGCCGTCGGTGACCGAACTCTGGACGGTCGACTCCGTGATCGTCGTCGCGTCGTCTTCCCCGTCGAGTTCGATCTCGCCCTCGACCGAAATCTCGAAACTCGTCGGCACGCCCCGACCCGCGACCTCGAGGACGTGCGGGAGCGCCGCGCCGTAATCGGCCGGATCGACCGCTTCGCCGTCGACCAGGACCGTTCCCGGCCCGTCGACGGTGAGCTCTTCGAGGTCGCCGTCGAACCGGAAGGCGTCCTTCCAGTCGGCGACGGCGCCGCTGACGCGCCCGTCCGTAATCTCGTCGCCGACGTCGATCGACGCGCCCTCGTAGTTCGCGGACTCGACCGCGCCGTCGACGGCGAACTCGTAGCGCGTCACGTCCGAGGCGTCGCCGTCGACGAGCACGACGTGGGAACGTTGCTCCTCGTCGGCGGCGTTTTCGGCGTTCACTTCGGTGCTCGAGGCAGCGCTCGAGTCGCCCGAAGCGGCCGCTTTGGCCGACGTGGGGACGCCGTCGGGAACGGAGAGATCGGGATCGCTCGAGACGGCGTCGGCGACGGTGACGGTCGACCCGTTCGCCCGCTGGATCGTGCCGCGGTAGCCACCGCTCTCGAAGGTGGCGCGACCGGCCGAGCCGTTGGCGCCGGCGACCATCGCGTAGGGGTAGGGACCGTCGGCGAAGTGGGAGTCGCGAATCGTGACGTCGCCGCCCGACCAGACCCAGACGGGGCGGCCGTTCGTCTCGGTGTAGCCGCCGTAGCCCTGTCCGTAGTCGGTGTTGTCGTTGTACGCGACGCAGTTCTCGATCACGTCGTCGCCGCTCGCACAGCGGAACGTCGTGACGCCGTTGTTCTTGCCGAAACAGGTGTCGAAGTGGACGCTGCTCGGTCCGGAGGCGGTGTTCGAACAGTAGAAGCCGTTGTTCGGGAATCCTTGCACGTTACACCGGCGGAACGTCAGGTTCGCCTGGCTTTGCTTGTGCATGAAGACCGCGCCGGGTCCGTGGACGAAGTCCGCGCCTTCCTTGGTCGCGCCGTCGCCCATGTAGATGTTCTCGAAGAGGACGTCGCCCCGATCGGCCCTGATCGAGATCAGGAACTGGTCGCCGCGGTAGAGCCCCTCGAATCCGATGTTTCGGATTACGGAGTTTGCTCCCTCGACGAGCAGCAGAAAGCTGTTCCCGGTCGTGAGATCGATCAGCTTGTTCTCGAACGTCTCGCCGCGGCCGATCCGGACGGTCTGTCCGTTCGCGGGGATAACCTCGTAGTCCTCAGCGGCGCTGGCGCTCGTCCCGAACGTCGCTGCCGCTGCCGTCGTTGCACCGGCGAGTTTCATGTACGAGCGCCGGTGGAGCAATCCGTCCGATCCGTCGTCGATCGTCGGCGCGTCCTCGCCGACGCACCGATCGTCGTCCGCTACCGAAGAGTCGCGTGCCATGCAATCAGGTAATCAGACACTACCACCATAAACTTTCTCTTCTATTATACTTAAAATTTACAGACGATAGTTATTTCGTGACTGTAATCAAACAAAACCATTCGAATAAATACGTGCGATATTGAATTATCGAATATTTGGTCCCGGGCGGCGGTAAGAGCGAATTACCTGCCACTGCAGCGGTTCTGAACGATCTCGATCGGTTTTCGATGACCGCTCGGAAGCGAGTAATCTCGTATTACCGACCTCGTTCGAGCGTTCGGCGAGCGGATCGTTCCCGAGACACCGGTGTGTTCGGCGACTCGAGTTCGGAAGCGGTTCGTCGAGCGTTATCGCTCATCACGAATAGGGTTCCGATCCGGATCGTCTCGACTCGAGTCGAGCGGGACGAAGTGATCGACGAACGCGGAGAACGAAACGCCGAATCAGCGAGGAAAACGGAACGGGGGTGAGCGGAGGGAACGCGTCAGCGGGGGGAGGGGGNGGTGGAGGGGGCGTCAGCGGGGGGCGGCGAACCGATCGCGGAGGCGATCGGGGAGGGAAGGGGGCCGTCGCGTCAGCGGGGCGTTAGTTGGAACCGGAGGCGGCTTCCTCGGCGCTGGTCGGGGTTCCCTTCGGCATGAACGCCTCGGGGTTGGTGCCCGAGTCGCCCTCGAGTCGGACGTTCGAGCCGGCGTGTTCGGCGATGCCGGCCTGCTCGTCGTAGTCGGTGTCCTGGAGGACGACCTCGGTGCCCTTGCCGTTGGCGCCGGCGTCGATCGCGGTGTTCTGCCCGTTCATCGAGATCTGGCAGTTCTTGACCTCGATCGGACCGGGGGCCCACGCCCAGATACCGCGGCCGGCGTAGCCCTCGTCGTCGACGAGGACGCTGGAGTTCGTCACCTTGCTTCCCGCCGTCGCGAGACGGAAGTGGGAGACGTAACAGTTCGCGGCGAAACAGCGGTCGATGTGGATCGTCCCGCCGCCGGCGTTGCCCGGCGCGGAGCCGTAGACCGCGTTGTCCGCGAAGTTCTGGATGTTGACGTTCTTCATGTCGATGTGGCCGGAGTGCTCGGGGTTGGCCCAGAAGGCCGTCTGCCCGTGACCGCTCGAGCTGGCGTTTCGCTCGTCGGAGCCGTCGCCGAGGTAGACGTTCTCGATGGTGCTCGAGCCGCCGGCGTCGGAGATGCCGAACATCGAAGAGCCGGTGCCGGAGGTGTTGCGGCCCTTGACGCCGACGTTTCGGATCGTCCAGTCGCTTCCCTCGGTGACGACGACGACGTCCTGGCCGTTCGTCAGGTCGAGGAGTTTGTTCTCCCAGGTCTCACCGTCGCCGACGGTGATCGTCTGGCCGCTGGCTTCGATGACCTCGTAGTCGCCTTGGGCGGACGCCGTGCCGGCGGCGCCGAACGACGTCACCGCGGCGGCGGCCGCGGCGACCGAGCGCACGTAGCTGCGGCGGCTTAATCCGTCGTTACGGCCTGTAGTCGGCGTGGTGTCCGTCTCGGACGTACGGGGGTTCTGCGCCATACACTTGCGTAACCTGGTCTTGCACTCATAAACTTTTCCTTGGGAATATGGATTAAATTTACAGAATATATTTCTAACTCTGACGAACAAGACAGAATATATGGCTATTCTATCAAGAAATTATGAACGAAGGGAGGGCAACAGACCGACCAGTAACCGAGTTTTAGCGCGGAAATACGGGATTACATCGCGCGTGAGGTCTTGTAGCGGCTGATTCGAGACACGAGATCTGACCGGGTACTCGCGATGGTGAAACCGAACCGCCGCGACTGTTCGCCAATTATTCGCGCATTCATGACAACCGGACGCCACCTCGTCTTACGGTAGCGACCGCGGGTCGACGCCACTCGATCGAGCGTCGGTAGCGAGGCGCTTCGGTCGGCGGTCGACACGGCGACAGTCGCGTGAGTGACTGTCCCGGCAGTGGGTGTGCGCGACGGTTTGTCGGCCACCGGCGCGACGAACCGACGAGACAGTAGCCGACCGCTGTCTCGGTGGCCGTCACTCGCGCGCGATCCGAATCCGTTCGAACTGGCGTTCTCTCGAGCCGTCGGCCCGTCGGCCGAACCCGTGCGCGTAACCGTGTGCGGACGCGGTCGAGCGAGCGATAAGCCGGAGCGGCCGGGCCGATAATTCCATCAATGCGACTAACGCGCGCGGGAGAAGTCGCGACTAGTTCAGCGGAACGGCCGTCTACCGGTGCGGTTATTCGGGATCTCCCGCGCCGTCGACGGTATACATCTGGAACTCGTCGTTCGAGATCACCTTGTTGGCGCTCGTGTCGGTCTCGAAGTCCTCGAGGGACTCGTCGCTGTAGTGGAGCTCCTGGTAGACCTCGAGTTCGCGCGTGAGGTCGTACTCGGTGACGATGAAGTTGTAGTCGATGCCGCGATACGCCTCCCCGTAGTCGCCCGCTTCGAACGTCTCCGAATCGACGGTCCCGGTCGAGGCGGAGCCGGCCGAGAGGGTGCCGTCGCCCTCGAGACCGTTGAGCCCGTGATCGTACCGGTACGGGTTGTGTCCCATCCCGACGAGGGGCGTGTCCTCGCTCGAGTGGTCCAGCGCGGAGTCGTAGCCGCTGAACGTCTCGTCGGTCACGTGCTGGCCGGGGTTGTAGATGATCGGCGAGGCGAACACCGTCATCAGCCCGAGGACGAGACAGCCGCCGAGGAGGAGCGCCGCGACGGCGCTGGCGCCCGGGCGCGTGATGACGCCCGAAAGCGCGTCGACGCCGCGGGCCAGCGCGATGCCCCCCAGCACCGTCAGCAGAACGGCGATGAAGCCGACCTGCCGGAACGCCATCGTCGGCGTCCCGACGAAGTAGACGACGAACAGCCCGGTCAGCGGGAACAGCGAGAGCGAGAGGTAGTTGATCTGGGACTTCGTCTCCGGATCGAGCGCGGTCCGCCCGAGCCAGACGAGCAACACGAAGACGCCGACGACGAGCGCGACGATCGCCAGCTCGAGGAACATCGTGACGAACAGCTCGGCGATGCTGCCGCCGATCTCCTGGAGGGAGGACTCGCGCTGTCCGACCTCGGCGCCGCCGCCGATGTCCTCCTCGAAGACGCCGATGATGAGGCCGGCGAACGCGTCGCGGAACCGCTCGTTGCTCGCGGCCCAGAGGGTGAAGATGGCGCCGAGCACGACCGTGTGGGCGTACATCGTGGGGTGATCGAGTATGGGATGATCGTCGTACCGTCGCCGGGCGAGATACTGGATGCCGGCGATCGAGCCGATCAACACGATGACGCCGATCATGTGCTGGGGGTGGACCAGCAGGAGCCCGAGCCCCGTGAGGTAGATCAGGAGGCTGAACGGCGACAGCCCCAGCGGGAGGCGCTCGATCGTCGCCCGGCGCCGGAGGTACGTGACGAACGCGAAGACGACGACCGGCACCAGGAAGAGGGCGTTCGAGTTCGTGTGCACGCCCATGTGCGTCGCGACATTGTTGATCGGTAACACCATCCACGAGACGATCGCCGCGATCCCGATCGCCAGCCCGTCGCCGTCGATCTCCCGGACGATCAGCGGGACGAAGACCAGGAAGGGGACGAACAGGATGACGACGCTAAACAGGAGTCCGCGCTCGATCGGGATGCCGCCGACGTAGTGGAAGGTCGCCGCGATCGTGTGGACGGCGGGGTAGAACAGTTCGTGGGGTGCCATCTGCCCCGTGACGATGTCCCGCGTCCAGCCGAGGTGGGAGAGTCCGTCGCCCATCCCCAGGAACCGATAGTTCCTGATCACCGGCAGGCTGACGATCGCCGTGACCGTCGTTCCGCCGAGCGCGATTCCGAGGGCCTGCTCGCGGCCGCGACAGACCAGCGCCGTGCTGACGGCGACGGCGAGGGCGATTCCGAAACCGATCCACGTGAGCGTCGGCGTTGCCGCGTATATCGACGGTTCATAGCTCGTCGCCGGGTTCGATCTCGCGACGAGGATCCCGATCGCGACCGCGAGGAATCCGCCGGCAACGAGGCCGTTGAACGTTGCCCGCTTCATGCTCGCTCGAGACGGAGACGGTCCGGTCCAATGTCGATACGCATGTGTTGACCGGAGGGTCACCGATAGCGACGTTTGTTATACGGCTCCTATCCAGCCCGGCCATTCCTCGAGAGCGTTCGTCAGCGATTAACTCACTACCGTCGCTCCGCGGCGGTCGGCAACCGGTATCCGATTCGTTCGCGGCGGGCTGTGAACTCCCCAGCGACGTTCGAGTCTGTCCCCGAACCGAGCCGCCGCCCTTGAGTGCGCGTACGCGTCGATTGCCGGCCGTCTCGGCCGGCCCGCCCCCGGCCGTCCGGCTGTAGGCAGTGCCTATCGATCGCGACCCGTCGATACGTGTTGCGTTCCCGATTTCCGAACGATCAACGGTTCTGATGGTTTTTGTACCCGTTCGTGCTCGGTCGAACCGAACGAACAGTGCGCGCAGTGGCCGCCGATCCGACTTCGATACGCTATGTCATCCATCGTCATCGATCACGTTCAAGCCGACGGTACGACCCTCGAGGCGGACGTTCGAACGTCCGGCGACCTCGAGCGGTTCTTCACCACCGAATCGTTCCGAACCGAGTACGACATCCCGATCGCGGACGTCCCGGAGGGGGTGCTCGCGATCCCCGTCCTCGCGCAGGTCTGTCCCGTGGCGTGGGCCAACGGGGCGGACGTCTACGTCGACGAGGTCGACGCCACCTTCGCCGCGGCGCTGCAGGACGTTGAGGCGTCGCTCCGCGAGATGCACGACTTCCTCGAGGGGGGGACCCTCTACGCTAAGGAGACGATCGACACCGATCCCGAGGCCGGCGGTGAGAGCGGCCTGCTCTTCACCGGCGGCGTCGACTCGACGTGTTCGTACGTCCGCCACCGCGAGGAGAAGCCGACGCTGGTCAGCATCCGCGGCTGGACGATCACGCCCGACGCCGCCGACGACGAGAAGTGGGACGCGCTCCGCGAGCGCGTCACCGGCTTCACCGACGAGCACGGCCTCGAGACGGCCTTCGTCGAGTCGAACATGCTCTCCTTCCTCGACCACCCGATGCTGTTGGCCCACTACAAGCGCTACGTCGACGGCGCCTGGTACAGCTCCGTCGGCCACGGGCTCGGCCTGCTCGGCCTCTGCGCCCCCATGGCCTACGCGCGCGGCATGGAGAACCTCTACGTCGCCGCGACCCACTGGGAGGGGATCGACCTCGAGTGGGGGTCGCGTCCCGATATCGACGACCACGTCCGGTGGGCGGGGACGAAGTGTCACCACGACGGCTACGAGCTGACCCGCCAGGAACGGGTCGACGCGATCGCCGACTACATCCGCGAGGAGGAGCCGAACCTCCAGTTGCAGACCTGCAACGATCGGATGGACGGCAACTGCGGCGAGTGCGAGAAGTGTTACCGGACGGCCGTCGGCCTGCGACTCTCGGGGCTCGAGCCGACCGACCACGGCTACCCGTTCGACGACGAGGACTACCGCGAGATCCGGACTGCCTTAGAGGAGGGGCGGTGGGTGCTCGGTCAGGACGAGAAGTACATGTGGGAAGATATCCGTGAGCGCGCGTGTGAGACGGACCCAACCTCGCCGGCCGAGGCGGCCTTCTTCGCGTGGCTCGACGAGGTCGACCTCGACGAACTCGTCTCCGAGTCCAAACCGCCGCTGTCCCATCGGCTCCTTCGCGCGGGCGCCCGAAACGCTCCGGCCAGCGTCTACAACGCCGTCTACCCCGCCTGGGCGACCGCGAAGTCCGGCCTGCGCCGCGTTCGGCACGGCCGCTAGCGGAACCTCCGTTTTTCGAGCGTGCCGTCGCTCCGAATCGCTGAGTACTAACTCGCGCCGTAGCGACCGCTGGGCGATCGTATCGACGACTGCAGAAACTGCACCCCTACCCGGGTTCGGCGAATTACCGCTGGGGAACGCCGTAATCGACGTGGACGTCCGGAACGCTCGACGATTCGGGCACCGCGTTCCCGTTCCAGTCGACGACGTGGACGTTGGTCACTTGCCCGTCGAACCGGAACCGCTGGACGCCGACGTCGATCGTTCCTTCCGCGACGCTCCCGGAGACGACCGTCGCTTCCTCGACGGGGTCGGCCGCGTCCATCTCGATCTCACCGTCGACGGTGATCTCGAAACTCGAGGGGACGCCCCGACCGACGATGGTCACGAGGTTCGGGAGTGGTTCCGCTTCTGTGCTGGCAGCTTTGTCCTGTACCGGAGTGTCACGTGCCATACTTCGATAACCCGACCTTCACGGTATAAGCTTTCTTGTCGAATGAACGGTAGCTTTTCGAGAAATACAGTCGGACGGATACCCGGTTGGGCACCGAACGACCGAGATTTCGTTCGGGATCACACGAATACGAACGGCCGGCAAACCGCGGTACGGGACGGCGTATCACGGCGCTGAATCGGGCGGTCGCGAGGCTACCGTGCGCTGCGCTCGGTAGCCTCGCTCGCGTCTGCCCGCGCCGACGGGCGACTGGTCAGGAAGTATCCAGATCGAGTCGCGAGAGCGTCCAGTCGTCCACCGCCGTCTCCTCGATCGCGCGGGCGCCGCCGAAGTCCCGAGCGAGGAGCGTCCGGGCGCTCGGTCGAATCAGCGTCGACAGCGGGAAGCGCGTGTCGGGGTAGAACCGGTACTGGATCGGCGACGGCAGCGTCTCTCCGAAGGCGGTGACGTAGTGGTTGTCAGACCGGTCCGCGAGGACCGCCGCCAGCAGGCGGTCGATCGCCGTCGCCTCGGCCTCGATCTCCCGCGGCAGGGTCTCGACGATCCGCAGGTGTTCGTCGACGTTCGAGCAGATCAGCGCAGCGACGGGCGTCTCGCCGTCCCGCACTGCGACGTACGCCGCGTAGGTGTGGGCCGGATTCGAACACCGCCACCGGTAGAACTCGGCGGTCCGGTTCGTGTGGATCCCCGGCGGGATCGACCGTCGGTAGATCGACTCGAGGACGTCCGGGGGCGGCGTCTCGAACCGGACGACGTCGAACTCGCCGTCGGCGTCGGTGACCAGTCGGTCGCCGGCCTGCTGGGAACTGGTGACCACGTCGGCGAGCGCGTCCGCGACGCTCGTCTCGGCGTCTTCGGACGGCTCGCGGTCGACGCCCGGACCGAACTCGTCGGTAACGACCCACTCCTCGCCGCGCGCGCTGCGATCGAAGCCGCCGCTCTCGTCGCGGCCGTCCTCGCCGTCGGTCAACGCCCTGACGCTCCCGATGGGGTCCTGGGGCCGGTAGTAGACCGGGACGGTCCCGATCTCCCGCCAGCCGTGTTTGAGGTTCCCCGGTTTGGAGTTCTCGTTCGGGAAGTTGAAACAACAGGCCGGCGGCCCGTCGGTTCCGGCGTACCGCTCGAGGGCGTACTCGTTCATGCGGCTGAACAGCCCCTCGTTGCGGTGGTCCGGGTGGACCATCGTATCGCAGGGCTGGAACGCGATCCGTTCGGTCCCGTCGATGCGCAGTTCCTGGGCGAAAAACGCCCGACAGCCGACGATATCGCCGTCCCGTTCGGCGACGACGATCGGCACGTGGTCGGCGTATGGGTTGTCCTCGAACTTCCAGCGAAGCCAGTCGACGCTTCGTTTCCGGCCGAACACCTGCTCGTACAGCCCCAGCAACGGCGCCCGATCGCTCGGCTCGAAGGGGCGAACCCGACACGACGACGTCGAAGGCTTCGATGTCAGATCTTTCATAGACGGAACCGACGCGCCAGTGACGGTCGCCGTCCCGACGCGCTCGATACTGCTATTTCAAGAGACGGACCAAAAGGGATTGAGCCTGAATACGCTACAGGCCGTCGGTAACGAGCGTTGACCGGTGTCAGTCACGAGACTGTGTTCGCTTACCCGACAGTGTGTCGAAGGCTCCGATCAAAACGTGGCGCATTTCATCGGTCACGATGCCGCGAGCGGGCGTCCGGTTCCGACGCCGATTCGATCGCGGCGCTGTCTCGAGTCGAGACCGCTCACTCCATATAGCCGAGCCCCTTCAGCCGGTCCTCGACGTCGTCGAAGTCGTCGTCGACGTCGCCGTCGCGATCCTCCTTCGAAACGCCGGTCCGCTCGACTTTCGTCGACGCGGGGATCGCGTCCTCGTCGAAGGCGTCGAAGAGGACGCGGCCGTCGGCGTTTTTCGGGACGGGCTCGCCGATGCCGTGGAGCAGGGTCGGCGCGATGTCGACGACGCGAGCGCCCCGCAGCTCCGCGCCGGCGTCGATCGAGGGGCCGCGACAGAGGACGATCCCTTCCTTGCGGTGACTGGCGTCGTAGGTGCCGGTGTCGCCGGTCACCGAGTCGGTGAGCGCGTTGCGCGCCTCGTAGGTGCCCTTCCCGATGACGATCAGGTCGGGCGCCTCGTCGTCGGTCGGGAACAGTTCGTCGCCGTCGAGCGCTCGCAGCATCTGCTGGCCGTCGTCGTCGGTGGCGGACTCGAGCAGGTCGGTCAGTTCGGTCTTCAGCGCGGGGATCTGGGTCGGATCGACGACGCCCTTCTCGAAGCGCTCGGTGTCGTTGACGTACAGACAGCCCGCGCCGTGGACGAACGCGACGGTCCGGTCGTAGTCGACGTCGTAGAGGGCGTGATCGCCCGGGATCTGCTCGGCGACCGTGTCGACGAGCGACCGCGGCAGCGTCGAGACGATCTTCTCCTCGGAGATCCCGACCCGGTTGAGCGCGTCGGTGATGCGGTCTCGAGAGATCCCCAGGCTCGCGAGCGCGCCGCGGGTCCCTTCGTCCTCCTGTTCGAAGAGGTAACCGTCCTGCTCCAAGATGGTGTTAACGTAGACCAGTTCCTCGATCGGCCCGAACCCGTGGTCGGAGACGACGTAGAGGTCGGCGTCGTGCTCGTCGGTGTACTCCATCACTTCGCCGAGGACCGCGTCGAGTTTCTTGTAGTGGGCCAGCAGCCGGTCCATGTCCCAGATGAGGTGCTGGAAGCGGTCGGGCGCGGTGAAGACGAAGAAGAACAGCCGCCAGTCGTCGCCGGCCTCCGCCATCTGGAGGTTCATCAGCTCGCGGCGCTTCTCGAGCATCTCGTCGACGGCCACCTCGAACTCGTCGAGCCGGTCGGCGTAGTCGGGGTAGTCGAGGCTGATGTCGTAGTCGGGGATCCGCGCCTCGATCTCGTCCTGGAGGTCGGGCGGGTGCGCGTACTGCTTCTCGGTCGAGGGCGTCATCATCCCGGTGACCATCGTGCCGTCGATCTCCTGGGCCGGATACGTCATCGGGACGTTGCCGACGTGGGCCGGCGCGACCTGCTCCCAGAGAGTCGGCTGCTCGATGTCGTGGCTGGTGTACATCTCGTGGGTGTAGTCCGACGAGAGATTCTGAAAGCCGTAGACGCCGTGTTTGTCCGGCCAGACGCCGGTCGCGATCGACGGCCACGCCAGCGGCGTCGTCGCGGGCTGGGTGCTCTCGAGGGTTCCGGCGGCGCCCTCCTCGCGCATCCGAGCGAAGTTCGGGAGCTCGCCCTCCTCGCTCCATTGGTCGATCAGTCTCCACGGTACGCCGTCGAACCCGAGCACGAATGCGCGCTCGGCTGTCGGGGAAGACCTGCTCATGATTGGATAGGTGTGACGTCGAAGACGCCTGCTGTCCTGGGAATGACGGGATCAGTGCTTTGTTATGGGGAGATTTCACCAGTATTCGGCCTGATACTCGGCTGATACGGTCGGTTCGCTGTCGAATTCCCCGCGTTGCGTTCGGCGCCAGTTTCTCATATGTTGCTTGTGTACTTGCACCATACACGCACCGTTATGTCCCCCCGTCGCCCGTACAGGTGATCCATAACAAAACGGTTCGTTCATCAGGAATCGTATATGAGACGCATCCAAGTGGCCGCTGGTGGTGGGTGCCGTGGGTAGCGTCGTCGTCTCCCTCGACGCCGAACTTGGCTGGGGCTTTCACGATCTCCCGGAGCCGCCGGCCGACCGCGTCGAGTCCGGCCGCCGCGGCTGGTCGGTGATGCTCGAGTTGCTAGACGAGTTCGACGTTCCGGCGACGTGGGCCGTCGTCGGTCACCTCATGCTCGAGTCCTGCGACGGCGTCCACGCGGACCATCCCGCGCCGCCAGGCTGGTTCGACCGCGAACGCGGCGCGTGGGCCGACCGGGAGGACCTCCGGTTCGGCCCCGACCTCGTCGAGGGCGTTCTCGAGGCCGACGCCGACCACGAACTCGCCAGTCACACCTTCTCGCACGTCCTCTTCGGGGATCCGAAGACGGACCGGGAACTCGCCGCCGCGGAGCTCGATCGAGCCACCGAAATCTCGGCCGAGTGGGGCGAGTCGATCGATTCGTTCGTCTACCCGCGCAACGACGTGGGTCACCGGGACGTGCTGGCCGAGTACGGCGTCTCGGCGTACCGCGGTCGGTCGCCGACCCGGGACGGCGTCCGCGGCGTCTTCGACTCGACGGTCCGCGATCAGTCGCTGGTGACCACCCCCCGAATCGACGAGCACGGGCTGGTCAACGTGCCGGCCTCGCTGTTCCTCTTCGGCTTCGAGGGACCGGCTCGGACCGTCGCGGAGTCGATCTGGACGGACCCCATGCTCGAACTGGCCCGCCGCGGGATCGACGAGGCGGTCCGATCGGACGGCGTCTTCCACATGTGGCTTCACCCGAACAACCTCACGAGCGAGCGGGACGACCAGCGGATGCGGTCGATCCTCTCGTACCTCGAGCGCCGCCGTTCGGAGACCAAGCTCACCGTCGAAACGATGGGCGATGTCGCACGCCGGATCCAGCGATCGCGCGAGGCCGGAATCGACGGTGCCACCGGCGGCGTCGACGGCCAGGCGACGGTGAGTTCGAACTGACCGACACCGATCGATCCGTCGCGGTACCGCCGCGAGGGCGTCGCGAGAAGGGGACTACTACCGGCTTCGGACCGTAGGTATGCCGACGATAACAAAGCCCGCTCCCGGCCCGTTTTCGGGCAGATGCCACCGACAGTTCTGCGTCGATGGACCGACTCGAGCGCGTTCGAACTCGGCGTGCTCGGCGTCGGGAACATCGGCATGGTTCACCTGAAGTCGGCGCTTTCGATGCCCGGCGTGGAGGTCGTCGCGGCGGCCGACGCGGTCCCGGAAAACCGCGACCGGGCCGATAGCGCCGGCGTAGCGCGGACGTACGACGACTACACGACGCTGCTGGAACACGAGGACCTCGACGCGGCGATCGTCGCGCTCCCGCCGTTTCTCCACGCCGACGCGGTCGAACGCGCCGCCGAGGAGGGCGTCGACGTCTTCGTCGAGAAACCGCTGGCGCGGTCGACCGAGGAGGCCGACCGGATGCTCGAGACGGCCCGGGAGGCGGGGATCGCCGTCGGCGTCGACCACACGCTGCGCTACCAGCCCGACATGGTCGGCGTGAAAGACGAGTACGACGAAGGCAGCGTCGGCCACGTGCCCTACGCCTCGATCACGCGGCTCAACGACCACCCGCTGGGGAAGCCGCCGGCCGACGAGGCGCCGCCGGAGTGGCCGATGGATCCCGACGCCGCCGGCGGCGGCTCGCTGGTCGAACTCGGCGTCCACTGTTTCGACCTCCTCGAGTGGCTGTTCGGCGACCTCGAGGTCCGAGACGCGACGATGGGTCGAACCCTCGACATTCCCGCCGAGGACGCCGCCACCGTCCTCCTCCGGGCCCCGGAGACGGAGACGACGATCACGCTCCACTGCGGTACCTACCAGTGGGAGCAACTCCCCGAGGTCAACACCCGGCTGCGCCTCGAGGGCGTGACGGGGACGGTCAGCAACCGGGACCACCTCCGGGACAACTTCTACGCGGGCGCGGCCAAGTCCGCGCTCTCGAACGTCGCGAGCCGGTTCACCGGCGACGAGCCCGACGTCTTCGGCCCCGCCTTCTACCTGCAGGCCCACTACGACGCGCTGGAAGACTTCTGCGAGGCCGTCCGTAACGACGAGCGGCCGCCGGTCGACGGCGCCGACGGCCGGCGGACGCTGGAACTCGCCGAGGCCGCCTACGAACTGGCAGCCGAGAGCGACGACTCAGATATCGAGACGCCGGAGGTGATGCCGTGAGCGTCCACGTGACCGGCGTCGACGATCCCGATCGACGCGGCGGCTGGACGCCCGATGTCGACCGCCGGCTGGGGACCCTCGAGTCGCCGGTCCGCACGGTCCTCGAGCCCTACGTCAGCTCGCTGACGGCGGGCGATCGGATCACGCTCGTTCCCGACGTCCACTACCCGTTCCACCCGTCCTCGGGGATGGTCACCGACCCCGCGGTCGTCGGCTCGATCGCCGGACGGCTCGGGACCTGGACCGACGCCGACGTTGCCATCGCGGGCGCGAGCGACGAGCGGATCGCGTTCGATCGAACCGCCGCCTACCTGGACTATCCGGCCGTCGCCGAACGGTTCGACGTCGACCTCGTCGACCTCGCGGACGGCGGCCGGCGCAACACGGTCGTCGCCGTCGGCGACGAGCAGGTGTCGGTGTCGGTCCCCGACCGGCTCGTCGAGAGCACCGTCGTCGTCGTGCCCACGCTGCGGCCGACCGAAGCCGGCCCCGTCGCCGGTGGCAGCCGCGCGCTCGGTCGGCTCGTGAGCAGCGTCGCCGACGCCGACCCCACCGCCGTCGCGGCGACGCAGGCTATCGAGCCGGCCCTCTCTGTACTGGACGCGACGACCGTCTACAGCGGCGACCCCGTCGCGGCCGACGCGCTGTTCGCGGGGCCGACGGCGCAGGTGGACGCAATCGGCTCGTCGCTGCTCGAGCGATCGATCGAGGAAGACCCCGTGCTTCGGCAGATACACGGCGACGACGAGCCGTCGATCTCCCTCGAGAGCGCCGCGGACGATCCCGACGCCGAGGTCGACCTCGCGGCGCTCAGACGCCGCTTGCCCGAGGGCGGACTGCCGCCGCGGGACGATACCCACCCCGCCGTCACGACCGCTTACCGACTGTACGCCGCAGTGGCCGGCGACGCCGTTCCGCCACAGCTCGAGCAGCGATGACGGGCGGCAAGACCGCCGCCGTCACCGGTGCGACTGGCTTTCTCGGCACCCACCTCTGCGAGCGGCTGCTCGCGGACGGCTGGGACGTCCGCGGCCTGAGCCGCCCCTCGTCGGACCGGGGCGACCTCGCAGACGCCGATATCGACTGGTACGTCGGTGACCTCTTCGACGTTCCGACGCTGCACGAACTCGTCGACGGCGTCGACGTCGTCTTCCACCTGGCCGGAATCGGGCTCTGGACCGCCGGCCCCGAGACCGTCTATCGGGTCAACGCCGACGGCACCGAGAACGTCCTCGCGGCCTGCCGGGACGCCGACTGCGGGCGACTCGTCTTCACGAGCACGTCCGGGACGCGCCGACCCGACGGCGACGCGGCGTTCGCCGACGAGAGCGACGTCACCGAACCGATCGGCGCCTACCAGGAGTCGAAGGCGGTGGCCGAGCGGCTGGTCGACGACTACGCGGCCGACGGCGGCGACGCCGTCACCGTTCACCCGACGTCGATCTTCGGCCCCGGCGACGAGGAGTTCACCGTCCAGTTGCTCTCGATGGGCCTCGAGCCGACGATGCCCGCCTACCTCCCCGGCGGCCTGAGCATCGTCGGTGTCTCGGACGTCGTCGACGGCCTGCTGCTGGCCGCCGAGCGGGGCGCCAGCGGCGACCACTACATCCTCGGGGGCGAGAATCTCACTTACCGGCAGGCGGTCTCGCGGATCGCCAACGCGGCCGACGGCTCTCCGGCCCGGATCCAGGTGCCCGCGACGGCGATCCACGCCGCCGGCCCGGTCGCCGAGGCGGCCAGCGCCGTCGCCGACGTGCGCGTGTTCCCGTTCGACCGCCAGATGGCCCGGCTGGCGACCGAGCGGCTCTTCTACACCTCGCGGAAGGCCCAGGCCGAACTGGGCTACGAGTACCGGCCGATCGAGGACCACCTGCCGGAGACCCTCGAGTGGTACCGGACGGAAGCGTAGGCGCGCCGAACGGAGAAGCCGGCAGCTATCGGCGAGTGACAGCGGCGGCGGAAGGTTTTCGTTCGCGTCTTTTGCCAGAATTTCGAGTCCGTTGTACGTCCTCGGAGCGGCGATTCACTCGAGTTCCGGCGCTTCTCGAGCGGGCCGGGTCGTCACCGGCTCGCCGGCGACCGTCTCGTAGACGTCGAGCATCCGATCGGCGGTCCGCTCGATGCTCACCTCGCGGGCGGCCTCGCGGCCGTTCGAGCGCTCCTCGCGTCCCAGGACGTCCACCAGCCCCTCGACCAGTTCGGCGTCGTCGGTCGCGACGCTGGAGGGATCGACGCCGGCCAGTCGTTCCCGGACGTCGCCGACGTCGAGGGCGACCACGGGCAGGTCGCAGGCCAGCGCCTCCTTGACCGAGTTCGGCGACCCCTCGCTGTCGGAGGTCAACAGGAGCGCGTCGGCGGCGTTCATGTAGTCGGGGACCGCGCCGTGGTCGACGCCGTAGACGGTCCGGAGTTCGACCGGTCGCTCGAGCAGGTCGTCGGCCGCCTTGACGATCCGCTTCGCCCGCGGGTAGTTCTTGACGCCGCGCTCGGGCGGGTAGGGGAACAGCACCTGATAGGCGTCGCCGACGTCGTCCCATCCGACCTTCTCGCGGGCCCGTTCTCGGGGTTCCGGCTGAAACCGGTCCAGATCGACGCCGTCGGGGATGATCCGACAGTCGCGGCCGAGTTCCTCGCGCATCTCTCTGGACATGACGACGACCTCGTCGCAAAGCGGCGCGCAGACACTGCTGACCGGTTTGACCGGGCCGTGAACGTCCGATCCCCACAGTGACAGCACCACCGGCGTCCGCAGCTGGGCGAGGGCCATCGGCGCCGTCAGCCCGTAGTGGGCGTGGATCAGGTCGTAGCCGTTGCCCGCCTCGCGGATCACGTCGGGGACGGTCCGGAGGTAGTCGACCGGACTGCGATCGACGTCGGCGGCGACCTCCCCGGCGACCGGCAGCGTCGTAAAGGAGACGCCGCGCTCCTCGAGCGCCGCCATCTGCTGGTTCATAAACGGTGCGTCGGCGTTCGCCGTGAGGGTGAGGACGTCCATTGCCGACTCTCCCCGAGTCTACCGACCGGCGGCGTTTTGTTATAGAGCGGTCAGCCCCGTCGCGGGTCCGATCAATCGCCGTCTACCTCCGGTAATCGGACTGAGAATTCCGTCCTCGACGACGAAACGATCGCTAGCGCTCGGGTTATCTTCACCTACTCTTATATATTTTCCACGGCGCTGTCGCGGCTCAGAATCGTCCGTTCACCCCGCCAGAACCCGTCCGTTGGACGGAGCCGGATCGACGCCGAATCGGTAGTCGACCGCTGATTTCGCGCGCTCGTCACACCCCTTCCCCGTATCCAACACTCCGCGAGCCGCGTTTCGCCGAGAAAAGCGCGCGCCGAGGCTCGCGACGGCGGCGATCGTCGCTCTCGCCGGCCCGATCGACGTAGCCGTCCTATTACAAAACGTCGCTCCGGGCTACGCTCTATCGATGCGGATCCTCGTCTTTGCCAATACGCCCGCACACGTTCATCTGTACCGACACGCCGTCGACCGCCTCGCGGACGCGGGACACGACGTGCTCGTGTTGACTCGGGAGTACGCCTGTACGACGGACTTACTCGAGTTCTTCGGCATGCCATATCGGGTGTACGGCGAGCACGAGACCGACGGCTACTCGACGGCCAGATTCGCCCGCGAGCTCGGCGGCCAGTTCTACACGATCGGTCGCGAGGCGCTGCGGTTCGATCCGGACGTCGTCTTCGGCCGCGGCCCCTACGCCGCGTACGCGGGAACGTTGACCCGCACGCCGGTCGTCCTCGTCCTCGACGACGAGCCGGGCGATTTCAACCACACCGTCTCCCGGCCCTTCGCCGACTGTATCCTCTCGCCCGCCGTCACGCGGCGCGATCTCGGCGACGACCACTACACCTTTCAGGGGTTCATCGAGTGTTCGTACCTCCACCCCGACGTGTTCGAGCCGGACGCGAACGTCCGCGAGTTCCTCGGCGTCGACCCGGACGAGCCGTACGTCCTCGTCCGGTTCAACGCCCTCGACGCCCTCCACGACACCGACCTCGAGGGGTTCCGCCCCGAGCAGCGCCGCGATCTGATCGAGCGCCTGAGCGAGCACGCGACCGTCTTCGTCTCCGACGAGGGTGACGAGATGGACCTCAGCGAGCTTCCCGCGCGGCCGTACGACCTCCACCCCGCCATGATCCACGACGCGATGGCCGAGGCCGATCTGCTGGTCGCGGACACGGGGACGATGGTCAACGAGGCCGCGCTCCTTGGCACGCCCGCGTTCCGCTACCGGGGCACCGACGACCACGAGTACGGCGAGTTCCAGGAACTCGAGCGCGCCGGTCTCGCCGAGCAGTTCGACGACTACGCCGCGGTTCGCGACCGCTCGCTCGAGATCCTCGCGGACGACGGCGTCGGCGAACGCTGGGAGCGCCGACGTCAGGAGTACGTCGCCGAGCTGGTGAACCTCTCCGATCTGCTCGTCGAGGTCGCCCTGTCCCGCGGCGCTATCGACCGGCTCAGTTCGCCGACCCGCGGCGCATTACAGCCCAAACGGCGCGAGCAGCCGCAGCTCTGAGACGGTCGGAACGCTCGGCCGGCAACGGCAAGTGCGATATGTAACCGCCCGTCCGTTGACTGTTCAGCCACACGATGTATCAGAACATTCTGCTCGCGACCGACGGGAGCGACGCCGCTCGTCGAGCGACCGAACACGCGATCGAACTCGCCGACCAACTCGGAGCCAAGCTCCACCTCCTCTCGGTGTCCGAAGACGGCCCCCAGGCGACGGATAAACAGGACGAGATGCGAACGGACCACCAGGCGGAGGCCAACGAGGCCGTCGAGGAGGCCGAACGGACCGCCGAGTCGCGCGGGGTCGATACGTCCACCGTCGTCCGTCACGGCGTCCCCCAGGAGGAGATCGTCGACGTCGCCGAGACGAACGCGATCGATCTGATCGTCATGGGGACCCACGGCCGCTCGGGACTCGATCACCTGGTCACCGGCAGCGTCGCCGAGGAGGTCGTCCGGAACGCGACGGTTCCGGTCGTCACCGTTCGAGAGTAGTCGTAGCGCCTCGTTCGCGAGGGCTGGGCGGCGATCCGCCGCTAATGACGGATTACACTCCGGGTACGGAATCGATAATTAACCACCGCGATCCAGAATCCCGCGCTATCGTGGCCGTACGGTTTCCGACGAGTCGCGGGCGCTCGGCGGCCGATCGACCGGACCGCCGGCCGCTCCGGGTCGGTTTTGCGCAGCCGCGTCCCCGGCGTTCGCCAGCGGAGGCGATCGGACGATGAGCGACGGGACCGCGACCGTCGCCGGCGACGTCCTCCGGGTGCTCGTCGTCGGCGACGCGCGGCGGATCGACGACGCGACGGACGCCCTCTCCTCGCAGCTCGAGTCGATCTCGATCGTCAGGGAGCGGACGCTCGCGACCGCCCTCGAGCGGCTCGCGCAACTCGAGATCCACTGCGTCGTCTGTCCGTTCGAGGCGGGGGCCGATCCGTCGCCGCTCGCGGCCGTCCGCGACCGGAACGACGAGGTGCCCGTCGTCGCCGTCGTCGACGGGACGGCCGCCGAAGCGGCCCTCGAGGCAGGCGCGACCGACGTCGTCGAAGCCGACGATCCGCCGTCGCTCGTCGCGACGCGGGTCAGGAACCTGGCCGATCGCTATCGTCTCGAGACCGCCCCGAACCGTCGCGACGGGTCGCTGCTCGATCGCTCCGACGCGCTCGTCTGGGTGGTCGATGCGGACGGCGACCTCGAGCGCGTCAGTCCGGCGGTCGAACCGCGGCTGGGGTACGCGCCGACCGAACTCGAGCGGACGCCGCTGGCGCGACTCGTCCACCCCGAGGACCGCGAGTCGGCGACCGACCTCCTCGAGACCGCGGCGGCGGCCGCGTTCGGGGCGACCGAACGCGAGACCGTCCGGCTCGGTCACGCCGACGGGACCTGGCGCGTCTACGACCTGCGCTGTACCAACCGGCTCGGCGACCGCGCCGTCGACGGGCTCGTGTGCACGCTCGAGGCCGCGCTGGCCCGCGACCCGGACGGTCCCGCTCGACGGGCGCTCGACCGGTTCGACGAGCCGGTGTTCTCCCTCGGACCGGCCTGGGAGCTCCGCTACGCCAACGCGGCCACCGATCGGCTGTTCGACGCCGACGGATCGGTCGAGCCCGGAACCGTCGTCTGGGACCTCCTCGACGACGCCGTTCGCGGCCGGTTCGCCGAACGGCTCCAGGAGGCGGCCGCGACGGAGCGGGTCGTCACCTTCGAGACCCCGTATCCGTCCCTCGAGACCCGGATGTCGGTGTCCGTCCATCCCGGCGCGGACGGTGTCACTGTGTACGCGCGCGAGGCGGACGCCGCGGCCTCTCCCGTCGATCGCGAGCGGCTCGACCTCCTCGAGTCGGTCGTCGACGCCGTCGAGGACGGACTCGTCGTGCTCGAGGGGTCGACGATCCGCTTCGCCAGCGCCGGCCTCTTCGAGTCCGCCGACGCGGAGCCGCTGGTCGGCCGGGAACTGGACGCGCTCTTCGACGACGACCTCGCCGCGGCGGTTCGCGAACGGGCGTCGGCGACGGTCGCCAGGTGGATGGAGCCGCTCTCGGGGACGCTCGCCCTCGACGGACGGGCGGTCGACGTCTTCGTGGCGCCGCTCTCGGACGACCGGGTCCTCTGTGTCGTCCGCGACAGGCGCCGTTCGGCGGCGGCCGCGCTGTCGACCGTCGGGGAGACGGTCGCGACGATCCGGGCCGCCGACTCGCCGGCCACCGTTCGGCGGGCGACCGTCGACGCGGCGCTGACCTGTGCGGGCGCCGACCTCGCCGCGTGGTACCTCCGGGAGGACGACCGTCTCAGGCCGGCGGCGGTCGAAACGGCGTCGGCCGCCGGTTCGGTCGACCTGCCGCCGATCGATCCCGACGAGACCGAGCTGCTCGAGCGCCTCGCCGAGGCCGAAGCGGAGACCGATACCGACGAGGCGGGACGAGGAACGGGAACGGCCGTCGCCTTCGATCGCTCGGAACTCGAGTCCGTGCTCGCAAGTGCCGGAATCAGAGCCGAACGGGTCGTCGCCGTCCCGGTCGGCGACCGCGGCGTGGTGCTCGCGACGAGCACCGAGCCGATGGCCTTCGGGGAGCGCGACCGATTCCCGCTCGAGATCGTCGTCGACGCGGCCGCGACGGCCCTCGAGGGCCTCGAGGGCGCGGCGTCGGCGCAGTCGTGTCGGACGAAGCTCGAGCGCCTCGAGTCCGTCGTCGACCGCTGTCGCCGGCTCCGCGAGATCGAGCGGACGCTGCTCGCCGGCGAGACGCGCCGCGAGATCGAGTCCTCGCTCTGCGAGGCGCTCGTTTCCCTCTCGTTCGAGGAGGCCCCCGGCACGATCGACTTGGCCTGGATCGGCGACGTCTCGGCCGGCTCCGACCGCATCACGCCCGATGCCTGGGCCGGGCGGAGCGGCGACGCGATCGAGTCGCTGTCGGTCCCGATGGACGGCAACGGCGGATCGACGCATCCGACCGCGAGAGCGGCGACGGCGCTCGAGCCGACCGCCGCTGCGGACGTCGACGCCGCCGACGCGACCGAGGCGTGGGACCGTCTGACCGCCGAACGCGAGTTCCGATCCGCGCTGAGCGTTCCGCTGGCGATCGACGACTTCTGTTACGGCACCCTCACCGTCTACGCTGAGCAGCCGGCGGCGTTCGACGACGCCGCGCGGGCGGTCTGTACCCACCTCGCGACGGTCACCAGCCACGCGATCGCCGCCGTCGAGCGCAAACGGGCGCTGCTCTCCGAGCGCGTCACCGAACTCGAGATCGTCCTGCAGGGGGCCGACGAGCCCCTGTCGGCCGTCGGCCACCGACTCGATCGCCGACTCGACGTCGAGGCCGTCGTTCCGCGATCGTCGTCCGGTTCGACGGTGTTCTGTACCGCGACCGACGTCACCGAGGACGCGCTCCGAGCGGCCGTCGAACCGGTGTCGGGCGTCGAATCCGGACGGATCGTCGGCGAGCGGCCGGACGCGTCGCTGCTCGAACTCGTCCTCACGACCTCGACGCTCGCGACGACCCTCGCCGAGCACGGCGGCGTGTTGCGCTCCGTCGTCCCGGTCGACGATCGCACACGACTCGTCGTCGACCTCTCGAGCACGGTCGACGTCCGGTCGTTCGTCCGCCTGATCGAGCGCCGCCAGCCGGGGGCGAACCTGGTCGCTCGCCGGGAACGCGACCGGTCGGTCCAGCCCGCCCGCGCGTTCGACGCCGAACTCCGCACGCGGCTCTCGGAGCGACAGCTCCGGACCCTCGAGACCGCCTACTACGGCGGCTTCTTCGAGTGGCCCCGCGAGAGCACCGGCGAGGAGATTGCCGATTCGCTCGGCGTCTCCCAGCCGACGTTCAGCCGCCACCTGCGGCTGGCCCAGCGGAAGGTCTTCGCGTTGCTGTTCGACGAGCGACCCGACGCCGCCGAGGAATAGTATCAAAACCCGTGTGGGTATTAGCGGCTTACTGCGGCTTAAATCGGCGAATCGGTGTGTAAGGCACTATTTCTTCCGCCGACCGACGTTCAGGAACGACGACGCGTGAATAGATATAGGGGGTCTCACCGGCACCGGTTCCGTGTATAGCGTCTACCACCATGTACTCGCGGCCGAATTCAGTAGTCGATGAGCGAGTTCGCGGTAACGAGGAATTACAGCCGGTATCCGGCAGGAGGGATCAATCTGTGAGCATCGACGTCACCGAGTACGAGGACGACCGCACGGGAATTCGGTCGCAGGCCGACGGCGGCATCGTCACCCAACTTCGCCTCGACCACTCGTCGCTGTTCCTGCGACCGACCCTCCGTCGGGCGACCGACGTCACCGTCGAGCCCGAGTACTGGACCACCGTCGGCGCGGGTCGGACGCTCGTCTTCTGTAGCGTCTCCGGCGACTCGTTCGAGGACTTCGAGTCGGCGCTCGAGCTGGATCCGACGGTCACCGATCCGGTGCTCGCGGACCGCTACCCCGACCGGCGCGTCTACCGGGTCGAACTCACCGACCGAGCGGTGACGTTCATCGCGGCGACGGCCGAAGTCGGCGGCCGACTGCTTGACCTCTCGAGTTCCCGAGACGGCTGGCGCGTCCAGCTCCAGTTCCCGAGCCGGGACGATCTCGTCTCGTTCAACGACCACTGCCGCGACCGCGATATCTCGGTTACGGTCGACCACCTGCGACTCTCCGACGACGAGGACGACTGTGTCGTCGCCCTGACGGAAAAACAGGAGGAACTGCTGGCCGTCGCCCACGAGGAGGGCTACTTCGACGTTCCCCGCGGCATCTCCCAGGACGAACTAGCCGACCGGCTCGGCGTCTCGAAGTCCGCGGTCTCCCAGCGGCTCCGACGTGCGATCGGCGAACTCTGTGCGTCGAAACTCTGCTGAGCCGTCGCTCCGTCTTGTACTGAGCCGGCAGCTACGTGTTCTATTCTTAGTGTCCTGCCGATCGGTCGCGATACGCGCGCACGAAATGAGAAAATTCGGCTTCGAATCGGGTCCGCTCGCCGACCCGGCCCCGTTCGTCGTCGCGCCCCGCCGATCCTCGAGTCTTATTCCTCGGTCTCGTCCTCGTCGTCTTTCATCGAGCCGAGCTGCGAAACGAGCTCGTCGGTCGAGGCGTCGGACTCGAACGACAGCTGTCCGTCGTGATCGTTTTCGTGGACGTTGACGGCTTCGACATCGTCCTCGTCGTCCGCCGTCTGCTGCTGTTGCTCGGATTCGTCGTAGCTACCAAAACCCATAACACGCACTTCACCAGCGACTACCAAAGGTGTGCCGATTCGATGCGTCCCCGCGGCGAATCCCCACATTTCGGGTCGCCGACGTGACGGCGCCGCCCGGGTCGCCCGACCGCGTTTCCGGACCGCCGCCGCCGCCGCGCCCGCCGGTGGTTTCGACCGGAACCCCGGTGTGTTCGCCGGTCGGTTCCGGCCTCGGGTTGCGCGCTGCGGAGTCCGCGGGATCTCGTCGCGTGATGGGTGCCGATGGGGAGAACGGACCGGCTACACCGGGAACCGGAGGTCCCGGTCGATCGATTCATTCTTGATAGTGTTTCCTTTACGACCCCCGCTATCAGTAGGGACTCGATCGCGCTCTCTCGCGAGTCTCCGCGAGCCTGAGATCCGAAGCCGCTATCGTCGGCGCGTTCCGTGCTGTTTTCGTCGGTCTCGGTCCGCCCGTTCGGTTGCGGTTCCGTACGCAGTAACTGTTTGTTGTTTGGTTGACATACTGGTTATAGAACCCGGCTTCGGACGAATTATCGCCGGTTTTTCTGCTCGAATTGCACGGATATGTTCGAAACGTGGTCGAATCGATGAGTGTCCCGAATTCGTATATCGGGGAGGGAGAGCCGAGATCGACTGTTACCCGTCAACTACCGCCTCCAGTAGTCCGTCTATAGTAATGAGTGCTGCTGGGAAGGGTTGCAATATGTCCGTGTACCGCCCGCCGTCTCGAACAGTCGCCCCGGAAGCGCACCGATCGATGGCGCTATCGCGAGCGGCCGTTCGATCTCCCGTCTCCGCAACTGCGACGTCCCGTTCGATAACTGCTGTGGCGCTCCGGGGGGGCCGCGCTCCCGGACGACCGTACGGGGGGTGACCGTCGATGTGTGGAATCATCGGCCGCGTCGGCGACGGAAACGCCTTCGAATCGCTGTTGACCGGCCTCGAGAACCTCGAGTACCGCGGCTACGATTCGGCCGGCATCGCCGTCCAGAACGGATCGGGAATCAACGTCGAAAAGCGCTCCGGCAAGGTCGACGAGCTGCGCGAGTCGATCGACGACACGCCGCTGGAGGGCTCGGTCGGGATCGGGCACACGCGCTGGAGTACCCACGGCCCGCCGACCGACGAGAACGCCCACCCGCACACCGACGAGACGAAAGACGTCGCCGTCGTCCACAACGGCATCATCGAGAACTACGCCGAGCTCAAGTCCGAACTGGCCGACTACGGCCACGAGTTCACCAGCGATACCGACACCGAGGTCATCCCCCATCTCATCCAGTTCTATCTCGACGAGGGGATGGACAACGAGGCGGCCTTCCGCCGCGCCATCGACGAACTCGAGGGAAGCTACGCCGTCACGGCGATGCTCTCCGGCGAACACGTCCTCTACGCCGCTCGACAGGGATCGCCGCTGGTCGTCGGCATGGAGGACGGCGAGTACTTCCTCGCCAGCGACGTTCCCGCTTTCCTCGAGTACACCGATAGCGTCGTCTACCTCGAGGACGGCGACGTCGTCATCGTCGACGACGACGGCGTCGAGTTCACGGACCTCGACGGAAACCCGGTCGTTCGCGAACCCGAGACGGTCGAATGGGATCCCGAGCAGGCCGGGAAGGGCGAGTACGACCACTTCATGCTGAAGGAGATCCACGAGCAGCCGACCGCCCTGAGTCAGGCCCTGGAGGGACGGATCGACACCCAGAACGGCCGGATCGCGCTCGCGGACTTCGATCCCGGAACGTTCGCGGATATCGATAGCGTCCAGTTCATCGCCTGTGGAACCTCCTACCACGCTGCGCTGTACGGCTCGCTCGCGCTGAAACAGGCCGGCGTCGAGTCGACCGCCCTGCTGGCCAACGAGTACAGCGTCTCGGCGCCGCCGGTCGACGACGACACGCTCGTAGTCGCGGTCACCCAGAGCGGCGAGACGGCGGACACGCTGAACGCCTTGCGCCGCGCCGAGGCCGAGGGGGCGATGACCGTCACGGTCACGAACGTCGTCGGCTCGACCGCCGCTCGCGAGGCCGACGAGGCGCTGTTCATCCGGGCCGGCCCCGAGATCGGCGTCGCCGCGACGAAGACGTTCTCCTCCCAGGCCGTCATGCTGACGCTGCTGGGCCAGCGCATCGCCGCCGATCGCCACGGCGACCCGCCGGCCGACCTCGATACCCTGTTGCCTGAACTGGCCGCGATGCCCGACGCGCTCGACGACCTGCTCGCGGAGACCGACGCCGAGGCGATCGCCGAGCGCTACCACAATAGCCGGTCGTACTTCTTCATCGGCCGCGGACTCGGCTTCCCGGTGGCCCTCGAGGGCGCGCTGAAGTTCAAGGAGATCACCTACGAGCACGCCGAGGGGTTCGCCTCGGGCGAGCTCAAACACGGGCCGCTGGCGCTGGTGACGCCCGATACGCCGGTCTTCGCGATCTTCACCGGTCAGGAGGACGAGAAGACGCTGAAAAACGCCGAGGAAGCGCAGACCCGCGGCGCGCCCGTGGTCGCCGTCTGCCCCGAAGACCACCGGGCCGTCGACGTCGCGGACGCCCACCTCGAGATTCCGGAGACCGACGCCGACCTCGCGGGACTGCTCGCGAACGTTCAGTTGCAACTCGTCTCCTACTACGCGGCCGACCTCCTCGACCGACCGATCGACAAGCCCCGTAACCTGGCGAAGAGCGTCACCGTCGAATAACCCGCGGTCGAGGCCGACCGCCGTTCGTTTTCTCTGTTCCCGACCGTCTCCGTCCGACCGGACTCGAACTCGAGTAGCTGACCGTCGCGTCCGAATACGCGAAAACCGAAAATCGAAAACTGACCGGGCCGCGTCGTACCCGCTGCTCGCGGATCGAACGCGTGAGTACCGAGTACGAGTCGACGAGGCCGCGGGAACCGAAACCACCCCCATAGTTCCGGCTCCGAGCGGCGTCGTCGGGCTCCAGCCCGCGACCCGCACTCGAACCGTCGGAACCGCGCTGGAGGGGACTGCCGCGATCGTATCGGGTCTGATCGACTCCCTCCACCCGATCTAGCTATTCGCCGTGGTATAAAGCCCCCACTTGCTACCGATGGTTCCGGTGCCCGTCCCGCCGTTCAGACGCCGTCGACCGGATCGATGCGATGGACCGGCGGTTCGCGTCGCGCTATCCGTCGCGTTCGACGACCTCGCCGGGCCGCGTCGTCGCTCCCGCGGCGAGTTTCAGCCCGGGAGTCAGACTCGAGTTGATACCGGTCTTGGCGCCGTCGCCGGCGACGACGCCGAACTCGCATCGCCCCGTCGGGACGCGCTCGCCCTTGACGGTGAGTTCGACGATCGCCCCGTCGTGGCGTCGGTTCGCGACCGTCGTCCCGGCGCCGAAGTTGACGTCGCGCCCGAGGACGCTGTCGCCGACGTACGAGAGGTGGCTGACCGAGGTGTCGCGTGAGAGAACGCTGTTCTCGATCTCGACGGCGTTGCCGACCTCCGCGCCCTCGCCGATCAGCGTGGCGCCCTGGACGTAGGCGTTCGGCCCGACGGTCGCACCCGAGCGGATCAGGACCGGTCCCTCGATGACGGTTCCCGGTTTCACCGTCGCCCCCTCCTCGACGACCACGTCGCCCTCGAGGTGGGCGTCGTCGCTGACCCGGCCGTCGGTCCGCCGGTCGAGATCGGCGAGCTTCCACTCGTTGGCCGCGAGGAGTTCCCAGGGGCGGCCGACGTCGAGCCACTGGTCGAGGGCGATCGGCGTCACCGCGAACCGATCGAGCACTCTCGCGAGCACGTCGGTGATCTCGTGTTCGCCGCGCTCGCTTTCGGGGACCTCGAGCCACTCGCGGGCGCGTTCGGGGAAGGCGTAGGCGCCGGCGTTGGCGAGGTTCGTCGGCGGCTCCGACGGTTTCTCGGTGATGTCGTCGACGACCCCGTCTTCGGTGCTGAGGACGCCGTAATTCCGCGGCTCGGCCACTTCGACGGCGCCGACGGCCGGACAGTTCGCGAACAGTCGGTCGATCGCCGCCGGATCGTAGAGGTTGTCGCCGTTCAGGACGGCGAATGGTCCGTCGATGTGGTCTTTAGCGGCGGCGACGGCGTGGGCCGTCCCGGCCTGTTCGGTCTGGACCGCGTACGAGACCGGGACCCCGCGGTATTCGTCACCGAAGTAGTCGCGAACGGTCTCGGCCTCGTAGCCGACGACGAGGACGATCTCGTCCGCCCCCGCGTCGATGGCCGCGTCGACGGTGTGGGCGGCCAGCGGCCGGTCGGCGACCGGCAACATCGGCTTCGGTAACGTCGCGGAGAGCGGTCTGATTCGCGTTCCCTCACCCGCCGCAAGAACAACGGCTTGCATTGACGGTCCCTTCCCGGATTCGCCGGATAATTATACAGCTACTACTGCCGTCGGGCGTTTTCCGGTCGTTTCCGTCGTATTCCGGCCCGTCGAGGCCCGCTGTCGCCCGATTGCAGTCGATGAATTCGTCCTCGGCCGACTTCCGCTCGGGGACGACTGCGATCGTTCGCGCAACGCGTCTCCGGGATCGGTCGCCGAACCGACGCTCACGCCGGGTAAAACAGTCCGTTAATCCAAAGAAATATTGAATTTCTACCGTGAGAGAGGGTAACACTGCTGTTTGTCGAACAGTCTCGCGAGACTGATTTTCTCGACTGATATCCGTGCGATCGGCCGAGCGGCGGGATTATGCAGTCTATAGTAAATACCGTTCTGTCGCTACGAGTTGTTGATGTCGACGGAACCAACCGACGCGAAGTGGACGCCGATGACGTCCGGCCAGGAAACGACCGCCCCTCGCTGTGTCAACTGTGGGAACCAGGTGACGCGTCAGTTCGCCCGCGTCTTCGGGGATAACCGCGACGTCGTTCACGCCTGTCCCGACTGTGCGACGTACCGCGAAATGAAAACGTCGGATTTCATCCCGAAGGAAGCCCGCTGATTTCGTTCGTCGTTCGTCAGGTACCGCGTCCGTTCTCGAGCGATCGACCGTCTCCGCGAGCAGTCGGATCGCCGGCTGTCGGTCCCGACGTCGCCGCCGGTTCCCGCTCTCACCGGGCCGCGACGAGGCCGCGAGCGTCGACCGGGCGGTCGTCCCGGCCGGCGACCGTCCGCCGTCCACGGTCCGCGTCGAAGTCGACAGCCACCGCTCCTCGCCGTTCCGCTCCGACGGCCGCCGAGTCGAGCCGGCGCGTCGTCGATCGTTCGCTCCACATTATCCGTTCGATATCCGGGTTAGCCGCTCCCTAGATTTCTGAACTGTCGATATCGTATATACGAACCGCCCGTTTTGATCCGGGTACGAATGGAGACAGTTCGTCCGCTTTCCGGCCGCCGGTCCGACCGGACCGCCGCAGTCGCGGACCGACCGTCGGCCGATCCGCCGTTCGGTCCGGGTATCGCCCGCACAACGCGACGCGAGTCGACCGCTCGGGGCCAGCGATGAGCGCGACCGAACCCGACTCCGAGGTCGACACCGACGACCCGGATCCGACCGAGTCGCTGACCGAACTGCCGCCCAGTTCGAAACTCGTCTACAAGGTCCTCGAGTACGAGGGGTCGATGACTCAGGAAGAGATCGCCGCCGAGTCCCGGCTCTGCGCTCGAACCGTCCGGTACGCGCTCGGCAAACTCGAGGACGCGGGCCTGGTCACCAGCCGCGTCCACCTCGAGGACGCCCGGCAGTCGAAGTATCAGCTCGCCGATTGACCGTCCGAGCGCCGCCGGTTTCCACCCGCGGGCTCAGCTGTGTTTTTGGTAGCGGTCGACCACCAGATCGATCCCGAACGAACCCGACGTGATCTCGTAGTGCGTCTCGAGACGGGGGTTGAACTTCGCCTTGTATCGGTTGATGCTCGGGACGCCGGCGCCGACGAGGTCGTACCGCTCGAGCCCGTCGCGAAGGCCGTCGCGCATGACGTGCCAGTCGAGCAGGTCGTTGATCGGGACGTCGACGTCGGTATCGGGTTTGACCCCGCCCTGCCACCGGTAGCGGGTCCGCTCGGATTCGACCACGAGGATTCCGCCGACGAACGTCCCGTCGACCCGACAGACGTACGGCCGGATCGCGCCGTCGGGCAGTTGCTCGTGCATCGAACGGGCGAATTCCGTGCTCAGCTGGAACGGCTTGCCCTGGCTCTCGTAGCGGGCCGCGACCTGCTCGACGATGCGCTCGACATCGTCCCCGTCGCCCTCTTCGACGACGTAGGCGTCCGGGTCGGCGTTGCGGACGTTGCTCCGCGCGTCGCTGCTGAACCGCTTCAACAGGTCGTCCTCGCTCCCCTCGAGGTCGACGACGTAGGTGTAGCCCGGTTCGACGGTGTACTCGTTCCAGGTGAACGTCCGCACGTCGTCGAACTCGGCGGTGACGAACTTGGCGTACAGCGGCGAGAGCTCCTGATCGATGTAGGCGAGACAGCCCTCGAGGAACCGCCGCGTTCGGCGGTCGGCCTTGCGCTGTTTGAGTTTGTCGACGTTCAGCAGCGCCGGCCCGAGGTAACAGGACCACGAGAACGGCGCCGGCGAGAACGCGCCGGTGACCGGTCCCTTCCCGTACTCGAAGACGGGGAAGAGCCCGATCGGCTCCTGGCCCTTGAACCCGGCGAGCAGGTGCGGCGTCGTCCCGGTGTCCGTCGCCTGCAGGCGGAGCGCTTCGGCTCGGTAGAACGGGTTCGTCCCGTCCGAGCGCTCGACGTATCGATTCCACCCGTCGGCGTCGGTCTGCGGATCGAGCGTGGTGACTTCGATACTCATCGTCAGAGATACCCCAGGTCCGAGAGATGGTCTTCGACGGCCCCATCGTCGGTCGCGCGGATCGGATCTGGTTCGTACTCCGGGTACGTCGTCTCCTCTCCGGCGTCGACGACCGGCAGCGCCGCGCCGTCCATCTCGGCGTCGATCGGGACGTCGAACAGCGCACAGATCGTCGGCGCGACGTCGAAGATCGTCGCTCCCCCGAGCGAGACCGACTCGTCGACGTCGCTCCCCGCGGCGGCGACAATGCCGGTTCGCTTGTGGTTCCACGGCTCCATCGGCTCGCCGAACTGCTCGGTGCCGACGTCGGCGACGATCGCGTTGTCGAAGTCGGCGGGGACCGTCAGAATGTCCGGCGCCTCGTCCACGTACGGCCCCTCGAAGTACGTCTCCCGCGGCTCGACGGCCTCGAACATCGGCTCGCCGTCGGGCGTTCGAACGGCCGAGAGCCGGTCGATCAGCTCGGATCTGACCGCTTCGTAGTCGGATTCGGGTACCTTCCCGTTCGGTTCGCGGCCCTCGAGGTTGATCCGCACGCCGAGTTCGCTCTTCGAGCGGACGTACGCCGTCGATTCGGGGAAGTCGACCCGCTCGCTCGCCGCCTGAATCATGCCGTTTGGAACTCGCTTGCCGATCGGCTCCTTGAGTCCGACCGTATCGAGCGCCGCGGCGACTCGCTGGGTCGTAATCCCGACCTTCGCGGCGGCGTTCATCGCGCGCTCGAGCGCGCTCGTCTCTCCGTCGCCGGCCGTCTCGCCCTCGAGCAACTCGTTCTCCCACGTCGTCGACCAGTTCGGCATGCCGCCGCCGCTCTCGACCGCGACGTACCCCTGCTCGCGCAGGAACTCGTTGACGCGGAACTCGTGGCCGGTCACTTTGCCGATCCCGTGATCGCTGACGAGCAAGACGTTTTCCGGGTCGGTTTCCGCGAGCGTCTCTCGAAGCTGCCGATCGACCGCACGGTAGACGGCCTCGATGGCCGCCTTGTCGCCCGGCCGCTCGTGGAAGACGGTGTCGGTCGCCTGGAACTGGAGGAACCCGAACTCGGGCTCGATCCGTCGAGCGAGGTAGCGAAACGCAGAGCCGCGATCCTCGATCGTCCGCTCGTAGCTCTCGATCGACTGGTCCGGCGCGTCGGTCCCCTGCGGATAGACGTGGTAGCCGTCGCTGGCCAGCTTCACGTCCTCGAGGATCCCTTCCGGATGGCAGGGGGGATTCTCCGGCGCGGTCAGGCCCGGAATCAGCGCGCCGTCGAATTCCCGCGGCGGATGCGTGACGGGGACGTTGACGACGACGCTCGAGAGGCCGTACTCGTCGAGTAACTCCCAGACCGGCCGCTCCCGGACGTGGGTCGCGTTCACCACGTCCCAGTCGTAGCCGTCGAACGAGAGGAAGTCGTAGACGCCGTGTTTCCCCGGATTCTTTCCCGTGTAGACCGACGGCCAGGCGCTCGCCGTCCACGGCGGGATCTGTGACTCCAATGGGCCGCTCGTCCCGGTCTCGATCAGCCGCTCGATCGTCGGAATCTCGTCCGCCTCGAACAGCGGTTCGAGCACCGATCGACAGCAGCCGTCGAGCCCGACCACGAGCAGCTCGAGTTCAGTTTCGGTTGCCGAAGCTCCCATAGACACGGGAGGGACTCTCCCCTGTTTTGTTATCCGATTGTTTTGTTCCCGTATGTTTAGACTGCTCACGGCAACGACGGGTATTTCCGATGGTGTCCTCGAGTAATTATCTATTGCCCAGACTTTGTGATATGGTTTCGATACCCACGATCTCGTCAATCCCAGCATTTCGGTCGAGAGGGTCACCGCGATATATACCGTCCTTCGATGGGATACCACCATGATCAGTGAGCAGCCGTCGCTGCTCGCCCGAACGCCGGCCGGCCGGCGGGCGACGGGAATCGGACCGGTCATCGAGCGTTACACTACTGATTTCGCGTTCTACGGCTCCGGAAAGGCAGCGCTCTACGATGGGCTCGCCGGACTCGTCTCTCCCGGCGAGAACGTCCTCGTTCCCGCGTACCTGCCGGACGCGGTCGTCGAACCGTTTCGCGATCTCGCGCTCGAGCCCCGGTACTACCGCGTTCGGGAGACGCTCGCCCCGAACCGCGCCGACCTCGTCGAGCGACTCGACGACGAGACGGCCGCGGTCGTGACGGTCGACTACTTCGGGTTTCCCCAGTCCGGGCTCGAAGCGGTCGCGTCGCTGCTCGACGACCGCGACTGCTACCACGTCGACGACAACGCGCACGCACCGATCAGCGTCGATAACGGCACGTTACTCGGCACCCGAGGCCACCTCGGTATCACGAGCCTCCGAAAGCTGTTGCCGATTCCGGACGGCGCCGTCCTCTACTGTAACGACGAGTCCGTCGCCGCTCGACTCGAGCCGTCGTCGTTCGCCGGCGTCCGCGACGAGCTCGGGGTCGACGACTGCCGGCACGTCCTCGAGTCGGTCGCCGGCGACCTCCTCGAAGCGAACGCGACGGTCCGCCGGACGGTCGAGCGGCTGATCGCCGAGCGATCGGCGTCGGTCCCGGATCCGAAGGCGCGGTACGAGGCCGGCAAGACGCCGATGTCGAGGGTCTCGGCGGCCGTCGTCGACGCCGCCGATCCGACGGCAATCCGGCGCGCCCGCCGGACCAACTACCTCGCGTGGCGACGCTGCTTCGATTCCCGGTCCGGCGTCGAAATCTACCACGAAACCCTTCCAGAGGGGATCTGTCCGCAGGTCTTCCCTCTCCGGACGGACTCGCCGCAGCGACTCGTCGCGGCGCTCGAGCGGTGCGGGGTCGCCGCGCATACGTGGCCGCGACTCGCCGCGACCGTCCGCGACGATCCGGCCTACGCGGTCGCGCGGCGACTGGCTCGAGAGACCGTCGCCCTGCCGGTCCATCAGGGAGTCGACCCGGCTGCGATCGAGGCCGTCGCCGACCGGCTTCGATGGTGAGTCGCGAACGTTAGTCGACCCGCGCCGCGGCGGTCAGCTCCCCGCGGACGTCGTCACTGAGCGTGTAGGTCCGTTCGGTGGGCCGATCGAGGACGCCCTCGGTCCGCAGTTCCGAGAGGAGACTCTGAACGGCGACCGTCGATCGATCGACCCGTTCGGCGAGGACCGCCGTCTCGAGCGGTCCGTCTCGGGCCAGGACGGCCAGCGCGCGTCGTCCGGTCGCCGCCGTACACTGGGACTGCCCGGCCGCCGTCTCGAGTCGCTCGTCGATCCAATCGCCCTCGAACAGGGCTTCGAACGACGGGCCTTCGCTCGCAGTTGTCGCCCGTTCGTCTCGCTCGGCCTCGTTTGGTTCGGCCGCGTTCGGTTCGGTCTTGTTCCGTTCGGCCGCATTCGATTCGGCCTTGTTCCGTTCGACCGCGTTCCGTTCGAACCCCGTCCGCTCGGTGTCGTCTCGCGTGGTCCTGTCGCGGTCGCCGTCGCTCGTCGCCTCGTCCCGCTTCTCGAGTTCTTCGCGGATCGACGTGAACCCGAACTCGATGGCGTCGCCGCCGGCGTGGACGATCTCGTCGTCCGACTCCGTCGTGGTCGTCTCGGGCTCGGACTCGGTCTCCTCGAGTTCGCGAACGCGATCCAGAAGCCGCTCGTTTTCCTCGCGGAGTCGCTCGACGGTCTCCGTTCGCGACTCGAGGGTCGTCTCCAGCGTCTCGATGCGCTCGTCTCGCTCCTCGAGTTCCGCTCGAAGCTCGTCGCGCTCGTCCTCGAGGTCGACGATCTCGTCGTGGAGGCGACGCAGTTCCTCGTCGCTGCCGCCGCCGAGTTGGGCCTGGACCGTCTCCTTCCCGGTCAGCGCGTCGGCCATCTGCTTGGCCGCCGACGAGACGTCCCGCGCCGACTCGAGTTCGTCCTCCAGGGTCTCGATCCGCTTTTCCTTCTTCTCGAGTTCGTTCTCGAGTTCGTTGATCCGGTCCTGCTCGCGCTCCTTGCGCTCGGAGATGTTCTCGAGGTCACCGACCAGCGCGTCGGAGACCGACTTCAGTTCGGGTCGCTCGAAGTCGTCGAGTCCGGGGGTCGCGCCCGCGTCGAAGGTCCGCTTGCGGCGGAACTGGACCTTCCGGACGTCGACCTCGGTCCAGTCGGTCTGGACGAACGCCTGCCCGTCGTTCAGTTCGGAGACGAGTTCCGAGTACTCGGTGTCGATGATCCGCCCGACGACCTTGGTGTCGTTGTCCCAGGTCAGCCGGTGCCAGACGAGCCAGTTGGCCTGCGTGATGAAGTCCTTCTTGACGTCGGCGGGCCGCTGGCTGATCCCCAGAATGCCCAGCCCGTGTTTGCGGCCGCGCTTGCTGATCTTGATCAGCAGGTTCCCCGTCTCGCCGACGCCGCCACCCTCCGGGATGTACTCGTGGACCTCCTCGACCACGAGGAGGAAGGGCTTCTTCATCTTCTTCTCCTTGACGAACAGTTGGCGAGCGATCTTGCGCAGCAGTTCGTCGGCCACGTCCTCGTCGAGGTACCCCGAGACGTCGAGAATGATCGGGACGTTCTCCTCGAGTGCGAGGCTCGCCATCTGTTCGGCGTGCTCCGGGCCGATCTGGATGTCGCACTCCTCGTCGGCGCCGGCGTGGAGCATCTCGTACTCCTCTTTGAGCCCGTAGTACTCGCCGTCGGTGTCGACGATCAGGAGGGGGAAGCCGGCCTCGAGTAACTCCTCGGCGATGACCGACGCGGTGTTCGACTTCCCGGATCCCGACTTGCCGGTGACGAACCCGCGACCGGTCAGCAGTTCGACGACCGGGAGCCGCAGCTCCGACCCGTCGTCGGTTTCGCCGACCAGAATCTGGCGCTGGTCGCTCACCGACCACTCACCTCGAGCGCGCGCGACGTAGTCATATATGGGTACACTCCCAATACGGCACCTTGAATATTGGCCTCGTCCGGTGATTCCACCGGTCCTCCGGACCGGTCGCTGTTTCCTCTCACAGTCGAGGCGGTGTACAATGTGTGAACTGTCTACACTGTGTCGAGTATCTTCCGTACGAATGAATCGATTTTCATACTACCAACCTGACGTCCTGTACAACTGTATCTGCTCGAGCTGTCGGTTTCGTATACCGCCTGGAATATTAGACAGTTCAAACTGTGTGAACATTCTAAACAGTGGAGTGTCGCCCTCGAGTTCGACTGACAGGAGTCGGTCGCCTCGGCGTTTCAGTTCGGTTCCTCGCCGTACGAGTACCGTGTACAATTCGTAGGCTGTGTGCACCGCTTGAGATTTGCACACGCTCTACACTTTCTACAATGTCTAAACTGTGTAAACCTCTTAAAATACCAATAACCGATTGTAAATCTGGTATCCTGATTGAAGACCGGCTGAGAACTACACCGTCTACACTGTGTCGAGTCATATGGGACGGCACACCGTTCACACAGTATAGAATGTGTAGACTGTTTCCACTACTGTTAAGTTATCTTACCCGAATGATAGGCGTGTTACTCGTCGCGTCCGATCGCGTCGATCACGACCGTGACTGATCCAATGTCTCCACTGTGTAGACGGTTTCCACCTCGAGCGACGTTCGCGCGGACGGCTACCGACCAGATCCCGCTCGACCGACACAGTCTAAACTGTGGACACCGTTTGAACCGTGCTCGAGGCCCGAACCGTTTAGACTGCTTCCGACGTTCGGACCGTGGACGACCGTGTCCGCAGCGACCGCGGAACGCCGTCCGCGGAATCCCGCTTCGAACCGATCGGGGCCGACCGCCCGCGGATTCAAGACGGTTTGCACATTCTACACAGTGTACACGGTGGAAGCGGTTTCCAACGTTCGAACCGTTCGCACCGCTCCCGCTCGAGATCGGCCGCGGCGACGGACCTTCCCACGCATGACGACTGAAACCCCACGCGCCGTCAGCGTCGCCCTGCAGAAGGGCGGCGTCGGCAAGACGACCCTCGCGATCAACCTCGCCGAACGACTCGCCAACCGCGACAACGACGTCCTGCTCGTGGACTTAGACCAGCAGGGCAACGCCACCGAAGGCGTCGGCCTGAGCGACGCCTACACGAGCGACGTTCACATCGGGGACGTCTTAGAGGACAGTACCGAGACGACGCTCGGCGACGTGATCCGCTCGGCTGGCGCGTTCGACGTCCTACCGGCCCACGAGGATCTAGACAGCGTCGAGAACAGCATCCGCAGCGCGACCTTCGGCGAACTCTGGATCCGAAACGAGATCGTCGATCCGGTGCTCGGCGAGACCTACGACTACGTCGTCGTCGACTCGCCGCCGAACCTCGGGCCGCTGGCCGACGCCTCGCTCATCTCCACCCAGAACGTCATCGTCCCGCTGCGGATGAGCGAGCCCAGCGTCAGCGGCTTCGAGCGGATGTACACCCAGCAGATCGGGCCGATCCGCAAGGAGATCGATCTCGACATCATGGCGATCGTCCCCAACTCGCTGGCCGGCGACAACGAGGAAAAGCGCATCATCACCGACTTAGAGGAGTCCCAGTTCGGCGAGTTCCTCCCCCAGTTCGCCCGCTCGGAGCACTTCGACGATCCGGACTCGCCCGGCCCCGGCCTGCGCGAGCGGATCGCCTTCCGCCGGGCCTGGCGCGAGGGCGTCCCGCTCGCCGAGTACGACCCCGACAACGACATGCTCGACCGGTTGGACGAACTCGCCGCCATCGTCGAGCGCGGAGGTGTCGACGATGCCCGATGACAACCGCTTCGCCGGACTGAGCGATGCCGTCGAGGACGACCCCGGCGAGGGGTCGGACGCCGAATCGGCGGCCGACGAGTCCTCGAGCAAGAAGACCGATTCGCCGACGGTCGAAGACGATCCGTCCGTATCCGACTCCGAGACCGGCGGCGACTCGAGCGGGTCCGAGTCGGACTCGAGCGCCGAGACGGCGGAATCCGATGCCGATGGTGAGGACGATACCGGCGATAACGATCCGACGGCGTTCCCGTTCGACGCGACCGAGAAGAAGACGGTGTACGTCCGTCCGGAGACGCTCGCCGATCTGGACGACGCGCGCGCGTTAGTAGATGCACAGCTGCGGACGGACCACGACGTTCGCGATCTGACCGGTCGCGAGTTCTACGACGCCGTCTTTCGGCTCGCGGCCGGGGACACCGAGGGCGTGATCGACGAGGTCCTCGAGGCTCGAGAGGAGTAGCTACTCGTCGGCGACGCTCCCGTCGACCCCGTCAGCCTCGTCGTTCGTGCCGGTGTCATCGGTTTCGTCGACATCGTCGGCTTCGGAGCCCTCGCCGCGTTCGACGTTCTGCTCGCGGATCGTCATCCCCTTGCGACCGAGGTGCTGGAGCTGTTTGCGGGCGAAGTCCTCCTCGCGGGTCCCTCGCGTCGCGAGCACGTAGACGAGCGCGCCGCCGGCGGGGCGCATCGTCCGCCCGGCCCGCTGGGTTCCCTGCCGCCTCGAGCCGCCGAGCCCCGAGGCGACGATCGCCAGGTCGGCCGTCGGGAGGTCGATCCCCTCGTCGCCGACCCGCGAAACGATGAGGAGGTCCCGCTCGTTCCGGCGGAACTCGTCGAGCAACCGCCGGCGCTCGTGGTGGGGCGTCTCGCCGCTGAGGAAGGGGACGTCCAGCGCGCTCGAGAGCTCTTTCCCCTGTTCTAGGTAGTCGACGAACACCAGCGCCTTCGAGTCGGGGTGGGCCGACAGCAGGTATCGCACTTCGTCGACCTTCCCGCGGTTCTTCGCGGCGATCCGGTACTTCTCCTGGCCGTCCGCGGAGGCGTAGGCGTTCCCCTGCTCGTCGTCGCCCCACGGAACGTAGCGGATCTCGAGTTCCGGTTCGGCGACGAAGCCGGCCTCGAACAGCGCCTCCCAGTCGGTGCCGATCGGCGGGCCCACGAGGGTGAAGATCTCCTGCTGACGGTCGTCCTCCCGGATCGGGCTCGCAGAGAGGCCGAGCCGGTGTTTGGACTGCAGATGGGTACTCCGGCGGTAGACGTCCGACGGGACGTGCTGGCACTCGTCGAAGATCACCAGCCCCCACTCGCGGTCGTCGAACAGCGAGCGGTGCCGATCCATCCCCGCGATCTGGTAGGTCGCGATCGTCACCGGGCGGACCTCCTTGCGCCCCCCGTGGTACTGGCCGATCTGCTCCGGTTCGAGCGACGTGTACTCGAGGATCGTGTCGGCCCACTGTCGGGCCAGATCGCGACTCGGTACCAGAATCAGGGTTTCGCCCTCGACGTGGGCCATCGCCCCCATCGCGGCGACCGTTTTCCCGCTGCCCGGCGGGCCGACGAAGACGCCCTCGCCGGCCTCCGCGAACCGATCGACCCAGGTCCGCTGGTAGTCCCGCAGTCGAACCCCGAGATCGATGGGAAGTTCCTCGCCGGACTCGAGTTCGCGGTGATCCTGTACCGGGTAGCCCGCCTCGTAGAGGATCCGCTTGATCGCGGCTTCCGAGCCCTCCCGGACCCAGTCCTCGGTATCCGAAATCGGCGCGTGGACGTGTTCCTCGTCGAGCTTCTGGCGGGCGACGTTCCCCATCACTTCGGGGCTCTTCGCTTCGAGAACGGTGTAGCCGTCCTCGTGGGTCGCCAGCCGGAACTGGTGGGCCCGATCCCACTGGCTGCGGACCCACTCCTCGAGTCCCTCCGAGCGCTGTCCGAGGGCCTGGCGCATCGTCCGGGCCAGGTTCTCCCAGGAGTCGTGGGGCGCCTGCCAGATGTCCTCGGGCCTGACGACGTAGCGATACCCCTGGTCGCCGTTCCCGTCCGCGAGGTGGGCGAACTGGGCGAGCTGTGCGCGAGTGAACTGGTCCGGCCGGTCGACGATGATCTCGCGGCGCTTCGGAAAGACGACGACGCGCTCCCGGTCGGTCAGATCCTCGAGTTCGCTGGGATACCAGACGACGGGATCCGTCTCGACGGAGAGTCGTTCGACCTCGTTCCGGTCCGCGAGGGTCTCGAGCGCGTTGCGGGCCCGTTCCTGGGGAAGTTCGAGCGCGCGGGAGAGTGCCGCGGCGGTGAGCACGGGTCGACCAGCCTCCTGCGATGCGTCGTGGAAGTCCGCGAGCGTGAACTGCTCGTCTCCGGTGGGATCGTTGTCCCCGTCGGCCGCTGGATCCTCGGGTCGCTGGCTCTCGCCACCAGTCGCTTCCGAAGCACGTTCGTCGGTCACTGACGGTCGTAACGGCGGTGCGGGTAAACCGATTTCGTTCGACGTGATTGGATGGACGGTAAGTGATCTATGCTAAAGAACAGATGAAGCGGTGGTGTGTCCGCTTGTGAGAACACATGAAACAGTGGTGTGTCTGCCGTTCCTCTCGAGTCTGACGAAGCATGTGCTGTGTTATCGTAGCAGAGCAGATGAAGCGGGGGTGTCTCACTCTCGAGAACAGTCGAATACGGGGGGACTGGTCTCGAGTACCTATCTTTCCAATTGCGATTCCGCACCTGATCGCTCGATACCACCAGTTCCGTTGCTTCCGCTGTCGCGTATTTCGGGGGTGCTCCCACCCCACCAGTTCCGCTGTTAGCGCACGGACGGGTGTCTATCTACTACTGCAATTGTCGAATAGCGAGGTCGGGGCTGTACATTCTTCAGACCACTGGGGACCGTGTCCGAGACACCCAGGCACCGAGCGAATTTGCGGTCACCCACACCCCTCGTACCGAGTGAAGATTGATTACGGGAACTCTGTTGAGTTATGACTAGACATCTATACAACGATGATCTACTGATGCTATCTATTCAAATATCGCTGAGGTATCTGTTCTAGGCATCAAGGAATGAGTGAGATGTAACTAATATATCGGGTAGAGAATTCCTCGTAATGAGCCAAAATGGAACCTGGCAGAGTTCAGAAGTTGTACTACGATATGCATTCCATTTGGTCGAAACCTCTTACCCACCAGTTCCGCTGTTTCCAATGAAAGTGTCTTCTGTGGACCCACCCACCCCACTGGTTCCGCTGTTAGCGAATGAACGACTACACTACCCTCCCTATGGGGAGGGTATTTTTGTTCTGTGATGAACGTACTATGGATTAATTTTCTCCTATATTACTTATTAGTACTGATTTTAATAGCCGTTATGAGAGCTAGGCCGTGAGTGAGTTCACCTGTTCGAGTCTAACAGCGGAACCGATGGGGTGGGTGCGTTAGCCTAACAGCGGAACCAGTGGGGTGGGTGTGTCAGGGCGTCGACTCGAGAGACTCTTCTAATCCACTTTTCACACTCGAAACCGACTGAGCTAGTTTGTGCTCTTTGAATTTTCCGCCACTTATTCCGCGATTGATCTGCGTCGATGAGATAAGTCCGAGCGTTTCTAATTCTGCTAGATATTCGCGGACTGCCCTATTAGAAATAGGATCGCTTCCATCACGACTGCAGAGTTTTTCGTATGATTCCCGGATATCCCGCGTTCGTGCTGGTGTTTCCCCCTCTTCTTCCAGAATTGTAAGTGCCCAGAGGACCAGTTGACCGTGTCTCGAGTAGTTACTGATTCCCTCGATCACTTGATCGGTCTGGAGGCGTTTCCTCGCATTGCGGACGTGGGCCTCCGTAACAAACTCATCGTTGCTTTCGCGAGCGATGTCTCCGCTTTCGAGCAGTAGATCCAATGCTTTCCGAGCGTCTCCGGAGTCTTTCGCACCATAGGCAGCACACATTTCGATGACCCCTTCCTCAAGTACACCATCTTTGAAGGCGACTTCTTTGCGTTGACGAAGTACTTCTTGGAGTTCGTTCGCATCGTATGCGCTAAACGAGACCTCTTTTTCACAGAGACTGGAGCGGACCTTCGAACTCAGTCGGTTGCGAAAATTCAAATCGTTCGAAATGCCAATGACACCGATCCGTGAGTTCGTAACGTCGCCGTTCGAGCGGGCACGTGGGAGTTTGTACAGTAGACTATCATCTTGAATATGGTCCACTTCGTCGAGGACGATGAGAACAGTGCCACCGAGTTTCTCGAGTTCGTCGAATAGAAATTGGTAGACCGACGCTTGCGGATAGCCAGTATTGGAGATTTGATTCGCTGGAGCACGGAGTTCGTTTACGAGCGCAACACCAGTTTGGTAACTAGAGTTGAGGCCGTCACAGTTGACTTCAACGGTGTGTAAATCGAGGCCGTCAACATCTTCTGCGTCCCGTTCGAGAAGTCGGAGAAGGAACCGAGTCGCTGCAGTTTTGCCGACGCCACTTTTTCCGTAGAGGAAAATGTTAGAGGGTGTTTCACCTTCGATTACTGGCTGGAGTGCAGCGTGGTATTGTGAGAGTTCTTCATCCCGACCGACGAGGTTCTTCGGCGTCCACTCCTCGAGTAACGCTTCTCGCTCATCAAAGATGCGTCCGGTCGGTTTAAATCCAAAGTCAGTCATTGGCAACTAAATTTCAGCCATCCCACTTAACCTTTGGTTCCGCTGCTTCCGCTGTTTACTATCTTTTATAAACCCCTAACCCCACCACTTCCGCTGATAGCTACTTTGCCTACCATTCGTGACGCCGCTGTATTGCGGCACGCTAAATCAGAGGAAGAAATCGATACACCCGACGGTCACCGCGTACAGCACCATCGACGTCGTCAGCGCGCGGCCGACGTGGTAGCCGATCAGCGCCCGATCGACGCCGTGTCGCAGGGCGATCGAGAGCGGCAGCAGGATGAAACACAGCATGATCAGGTAGATCCCGATCACGATCGCGAGGGGTTCGGCGGGGAACGCGGCCGCGTCGACCTCGCTCGAGGTGAACACGTTCTGGCTCGCCATCATCGCGGCCATCCCGACGGTGACGCCGGCGACCATCGGCGCGAAGTACGCGGCCGTGGCGTCGAGCGTCCCCGTCACCTCCGCGAGGTCCCGTTTCGTCTCGGCTTCGACCTCCGAGAGGTCCTCTAAGTGATCGGCCATCGAGACGATCGCGCGCCCGGCGGGCTTGCCCTCCTTCGACGCGATCGCCAACAGCGCGGCCGTGCCTCGAGCGCGGGGACTGGGAACGTCCTCGAGCGCGCCGTGGGGGCCAAGAAACGCAGATTCGACGCCGATCCGGAGGCGTCGCTGCAGTCCGGCGGCGCGTTCGAAGACGGAGCCGGTTTCCCCCGGGACGCGGGTTGCCGCGAGTTCGACGGCCGACTCGACGGACTCGCCGTCGGAGACCTGCCGGCCGACGATGTAGAGGGCGTCGGTGAGGTGATCCTCGACGTCGCGAACGTAGTGACGGACCGCGAGGATCGGACCGTAGACGGCCAGCAGCGCGACGCCGACCGCGAAGCCGCCGGCGACGATCGACGCGAGGTGCGCGGGGCCGACCGCGTCCACGATCGCGTAGACGCCGATCCCGGCGAGGACGCCCCACAGCGCCCGGAGCCACAGCCGATCGGGAACGTCGGGATGGTCGCGCCCGATCGTCGGCGGCGGAAACGCGACCGGCCGGCGGACGAGCAGGTACAGCCCCGCGACGACCAGACAGGCCGGCAACGCGACGTTGTAGAGAAGGATTAGGACCCAGATGTTGATCGAGACACCGACCATCGGGACGGTCGGGACGAGCGCGATCAGCGCGAGCGGGAGCATGATCCCGAACGCGAACAGCCCGGTCGTCAGCGTCCGGATCGAGGCCGTAAATTCCGCCATCTGGCTGCGTGTTCCGTCGAGGACCGCCGCGAGCGAGCGATCGAGCGTCCGCTCGCGTTCGCCCGCCGGCGCGTCCTGGGCCGCCGCGAGCAGGTGCGCCGAGCGCCGAAGCGCCGGGAACCGGTCGGCCCACGCCTCGGTAAACGAGAGCAGCCCCGTCTCCGGCGTCCCGATCGAGCGGTCGATGTGCGCCGCGAGGTCGTCGGCGAGCGGACCGGTTCCGGTGTCGGCTGCGAACCGGACGGCGCTCTCGAGCGACGGCTGGATCTGCATGCGGAGGACGGCGCGGCCGATGAGATTCGGCGTCTCGCCGAGCGCTTCCGTCCGCCGGAACGCGGCCTGCAGTCGCGGGAACGAACGTACGGCGGAGGTCGTCGCGACTGGCGTCACGAGAACGAAAAACAGCACGAACGAGAGCGGTGCACCGAGTGCCACTAGGAGAAGCGGCGGCATCGCCGCGAGCAGTCCGGCCCCGTATCCCGCCCGAACGACCGTCTCGGCGTCGTGGGGCGAGTCAACGAACGAGAGCGCTTCCTCGAGGTCGTTGGACGGCTCGACGGCGGCGGGATAGAGCGCGGCGAGCGAGCGAACGAGCGCCACGCGCCAGTCGGCGGACGCGGTATCGGAGCGTTCGTCCGTACCCTCGGTGCCGCCACCGATTTCGGTTGCGGCGGTGCCGGACACGGTAGCGGAGTCGGATGAGCGGGCCATCGATCGATCACCGCTCGTACTGCCGCTCGGCGCAGGCCGTGGCGACTTCTTGCGGGCTCGTCCGCCCGTCCGCCGCGAGCGCCGCCAGTTGGTTCGTCCGCGTCTCGAGCGAACGGCGAACGTCGGCGTAGGTTTCGTCCGGCCCGGCGAGCCGATCGACGAGTCGGCTCTCGCCGCGATCGATCCGGCCAGTTGGTGCGGTGGCTCCGTCCTCGAGTTCGTACAGCGGTTCGAACCAGTGATCGTCGCCGTCGCTGATGACCTCTTCGATGCGGGCGAGCCGCCGTCGTCGGCCCTCGGACGTGTGCCGGGACTGAACGGTGACGATCAGATCCGTCGCACCGAACGAGGAGGGCGCGACGCCGAGGTCGGAGACGACGCGTTCGTAGACCTCACCGGCGCCGTCGCCGTGGATCGTTCCGAGGACCGCGTTGGCGTTGGCGCCGACCCGCATCGCCTCGTAGAGCACGCGGGCCTCCTCGCCTCTGATCTCGCCGACCACGAGCGCGCCGTCGCCGAGGCGAAGCGCGGTTCTCAGCGCCTCCGTGGGGGTGATCTCCGGTCCGTCCTCGCTGCCAGTGCGCAGCGCCTGCACGTTTCGACCGACCGACTGGAGCGCAGCGACCGGGAGCTCGGGCGTGTCCTCGAGCAGGACCGTTCGCGTCTCGGGGTGCAGTTCGTACAACAGCGTCCCGAGCAGCGTCGTCTTTCCCGCGCCGCGGGTGCCGGCGATCAAGCCGGCGGCGTTTCGTTCGACGGCGACCGAGAGGAACGCCGCCGCTTCCGCCGGCACCGTTCCGTTCGCGACGAGTTCGGGGAGCGTGAACCGATCGTCCGTCCGCTCTCGAAACGCGAAGGCGACGCCGTCGGCGACCGGATCGGTGACGCCGGCGACGCGGACGCCGGTGCCGTTCTCGAGGACCGCCGTCGCGTCGACCGTCGGATTCGCCCGCGAGAACGCGCGACCGCTCGTCCGCCGCACCCGGGACGCGAGCGCGCGTGCGCCCTCGGACGTCAGATAGACGTTCGTCGCCATCGACTCGCCGTCGACGATGACGCGGAGCGGGTTTCGGTCCACAGGCGACGTCACGTAGACGTCCGAGAGCCGGGGATCGGCGAACAGGTCCTCGAGAATTCCGTATCCGCTCGTATGCTTCGTGAGAATGTCCATCTCCAGCGAATCGGCCGGTCCGTCGGTGACGTGTTCGATCGCCCGCGGGGCCGCGCGTTCGCCGCTGACCGCCCCCTCAGCGACGGCCTCGTAGCCCTCGAGGAGACGCGACCGTTCGGTCGCCGAAAGGATCAGATCGACGACGTCGAGCGCGTACGCCGTGACGCCGCCGGGTCGGTCGTAGATCCGCACGTCGCTGCCCGTCTCGAGCGACCGACCGTCCCGCAACCGCGTGTCGTCCGGGATCGTCGGATCGATCCGGTAGTGGCCGATCGTGAGTCCGACCGTCGGGGACAGCACTGCATCGTAGTTCTCGATCCCTCGTGCGACGTCGACGAGCGCCGATTCGCGAACGATGTCGGTATCGACGCCGGTTCGCGGTCCGAATTCGTCGGCGATCGCGAGCGGATCCCGCCGTGCGGTCGCAAGCAATGCTTCGTCTCGATCCCCCAGTCGGTCGACGAACCGCCCCGCCGCGGCGAGCAGGTCGACGCCGCGGCCGCGGTACTGGTACTCGAGGCCGTTCGTCCGAACGACGATCCGGCGGGCGTCGCGGTCGGTCAGCGCGTCGACGACCGTTCGGCGACACGCGGGCGCGGTCGCGAGGTCACCGTCGCAGTCGCCGGCGTCGAGGACGAGGGTCTCGTCCGCCATGGCGACGCGACACGAACACGCGTCCGGCGGCTCCGAGTCGCCGAATCGATCGAGGCCATCGAACACGCGGTCGACGCCGAATCCGCCGAGAACCGATCGAAGGCCGCCTGTGGTTCCGTTTCCCGTCATGGGGGCCACTGGCCGCGCGTTCCGGTATAAACTCACGCCCGCCGCGCGACGACGACTGGCTCGTCGTTCGCGTCCGTTTCCAGCGTCAACACGAGCTCTCGCTCCCCTGCGCCACCGAGTTCGATCGGTTTGTTCTCCGTCGGCTCGAGCCAGACGATCGGCTCGTCGATGGTCGCCGTCCGGGTCGTGCCGTCTTCGAGGACGTACCGCGCGGCGCTGAAGTTGCCGTCCTCGCGGGGAACGACCTCGAAGTGGTCGACGCCCGCCGTCGTCAGCGAGCCTTCGGGGAGCGAGACGGTGACGACCCNTGTGCCGTCTTCGAGGACGTACCGCGCGGCGCTGAAGTTGCCGTCCTCGCGGGGAACGACCTCGAAGTGGTCGACGCCCGCCGTCGTCAGCGAGCCTTCGGGGAGCGAGACGGTGACGACCCGCTGCGGATCCGGGTGCGTGTCGGGCGTGGGGTCGTCGTTCGCGGCGAGCGACGTCGCCGCTCGGTCGAGGTTCTCGACGCCCGTATCGAGCGTTCGCTCGGTGTTCATCGCGGCGCCGTACTCGAGTGCGGGGACGGCGGCCGCAAGCAGCGCGAGCGAGAGGACCGCTGCGAGAACGTAGCGGATCACGCATCTGCTGGCCGTCTCTTCGTACGTAAACCGTCGGTCTGTAGTTTAAGTGCGAAGCCGGGGCCAGGGGGGCGTATGGTTTCGGATCAATCGGCGGCGGACGTCGCCGACAGGACGCACCGCTCGCGGCGTTCGTTCGGCGGGGACGACCGCGCGATCGAAGGGTTACCGATTCGGCTGGTCATCGCCCTGGTCGTCGGCGTCGCCGCGCTGGCGCTCATGCTCAACATGCTCGGCGGCATCGGCGACGTCGGCGATACGGAAGTCTCCGTCGAGATCGAGGACGAACTCGTCGAGGCGGACGCGACCGGGGCGGACGGCGAGGTCAAAGTCTCGGTCATCGACGAGAACGGCAACAACGTCGAAAACGCGAGGGTGATCGCGACGGCCGGTTCGGCACAACTCGACGGCGTCGTCGAAGCCGAGACGGGAAACAGGACGGGTCTCGAGGACCACGAGGCGCTCCTTGAGTTCGACGGGGACCAGAGCCTCCGGGCCGACCAGGACATCGGCACGATCGAACTCGAGGTGATCCCGCCGTCGGACAGCAACTACATCGACGAACAGCCCAACCCCGAAATCCGAGTCGCGTCGGACTTCTAAGACACGAGAACAGCGGACGCGGTGGTGTGGCGATCCCGCTACCGCGTCGGCGCGCTGCTCTCCCGCGCCGCCTCGAGATGCCGGCGCTCGATGACGACCTCGTCGGCGCGTTCGTTGGCGTCCTCGGGGTCGTACGCCTCGGCGACCTCCCGGATCGCCTGCATCGAGGCTGTCCGGACGAGCGCCTCGAGGTCCGCGCCGGTGTAGCCCTCGAGTTCGTCGGCCAGGTCCGCGACGTCGACGTCGTCGGCCAGCGGCTTGCCGCGGGTGTGGACCGCGAGGATCTTCTCGCGGGCCTCGCGGTCGGGTTCGCCGACGAAGACGTGGGTGTCGAGTCGCCCGGGGCGGAGCAAGGCGGGATCGATCTGGTCCTTGCGATTCGTCGCGGCCAGCACGACGAGGTTGGGGTTCTCCCGCATTCCGTCGAGTTCCGTCAGCAGTTGGGAGACGACTCGCTCGGTGACTTCGTTGCCCTCGCCGCGGGCGCTCGTGATCGCGTCGATCTCGTCGAAGAAGACGATCGATGGCGCGGACTGGCGGGCGCGCTCGAACACCTCGCGGATCGCTTTCTCTGATTCCCCGACGTAGCGGTCGACGATCTCGGGGCCGTCGACGCGGACGAAGTTGACGTCGGTCTCGCCCGCGAGCGCGCGTGCGAGTAACGTCTTTCCAGTCCCCGGCGGTCCGTGGAGGAGCACGCCCGACGGCGGCTGGGTGTTGGTCTCCTCGAACAGCCGGTCGTAGGTCAGCGGCCACTCGACGGACTCCCGGAGCAGCTGTTTGGCCTCCTCGAGGCCGCCGACATCCGCGAAGTCGGTGTTGGGCGATTCGGCGACGTACTCGCGCATCGCGGAGGGTTCGATCGAGGCCAACGCTTCGTCGAAGTGGCGCTTGTGGACCGTCGGTTCCCGATTCCACGCCGCTCGCTCGTCGCTCTCGGTCGGCCGCCCGCGGATCGCCGCCATCGCGGCCTCGCTGACGACCGAATCGAGGTCCGCGCCGACGAACCCGTGCGTTCGGCGGGCGAGCGCGTCGACGCTGACGTCGTCGGCCAGGGGCATCCCGCGGGTGTGGACCTCGAGTATCTCTCTGCGGCCGTCCGCATCGGGGACGCCGATCTGAATCTCGCGGTCGAAGCGGCCGCCCCGACGGAGCGCGGGATCGATCGTGTCGACGCGGTTCGTGGCGCCGATGACGATGACTTCGCCCCGGGCGTCGAGGCCGTCCATCAGGGTCAGTAGCTGGCCGACGATCCGGTTCTCGGCGTCGCCGTCGTCGTCGCGCTGGCCGGCGATGGAGTCGATCTCGTCGAAGAAGATGATCGTCGGCGCGTTCTCCTCGGCGCGCTCGAACACCTCGCGGAGCCGTTCTTCGCTCTCGCCCTTATACTTCGACATGATCTCCGGCCCGGAGACCGTCTCGAAGTTGGCGTCGACCTCGTTGGCGACCGCGCGGGCGATCAGCGTCTTCCCGGTGCCCGGCGGGCCGTACAGCAGGACGCCGGAGGGCGGATCGACGCCGAGCCGGCGGAACAGCTCGGGCTCGGAGAGCGGGAGTTCGATCATCTCTCGGACGAGCTCGAGTTCCTCGTCCAACCCGCCGATGTCCTCGTAGGTGACGCCGGAGGTGGGTTCCGTCGGCGCGGTCGCGGCCGTACCGTCCGTCGCCGACCCGCTCGTCCCCTCATCGCGATTTCGCCCGTCGCTCCGGCCGGTCCTCGAGGCCCCGCTACTCGCTCCCGCGTCGCCGCCGACGATCCGGACCGTCGTCGTGCTCGTGATGCGGACGTCGCCGTCGGGATCGGTGTCGGTGACGCGGAACGGCTCCTGATCAACGCCCTCGATTCGGATCTGTTCGCCGGCTCGCACGGGTCGGTTGCGGAGGATCTTGGTCGCCTCGCGTTCGGCGGCCGCTACCTGGTCGTCCGTCAGCGTCGGCGGCGGCGTCAGCGTCACGCGCTCGGCCTCGGCGATCGTCGACGTATCCTTCGTCCGAACGGTGACCGTATCCCCGACGTGCGCGCCGGCGTTCGCGCGCGTGTCCCCGTCGATCTGGATGACGTTTTCCGGGACCGACGGATCGGCCGGCCACATCTTCGCGACGGTCGCCGTCTCGCCGTCGATGACGACGGTGTCGCCGCTCAACACGCCGAGCTGGCGCCGCGCTAATTCCGGGATCCGTGCGACGCCGCGCCCGGCGTCTCGCTTTTCAGCGGCTCGAACCGTCAGCGAAACGCCGTCCGAATCCGACTCGCTCATGGAGGGTGCTTTCGCCCGCGTCGCCTTGAGAATTGTCCTGTCAATCGACGTTGACGTCGAATCGATGCGCTGTCCTGCTACAGCGCGTTCTCGAGCAACCGATCGATCCCCCGACGAATGCGCTCGGAGGCAGACGGTCCCGAAATCCCCAGTCGCTCGCCGATTTCCTCGGTCGACGCCTCCCGCGGTACCGCGAAGTAGCCCGCGTCCTGGGCCGCGACGAGCGCGTCGTATTGTTCCCGCGTGAGGCCGAACGGTGGATCGTCCGCCGTCGATTCCCGTGTGAGTCGCTCGAGTTGGAAGGACGCGCCCCGATCGACGCAGAACGCGCGGTACTCGGCCAGCGCCTCGCGGCCGGGGAATCGGGCGCGTCCCCACCAGCCGTCGACGGTCACGATTCCGTCGAGCGGCGTGGTGCCGAGTTCGACGTACTTTCGGTAGATCGGGACCGGCGGATTGCGAAGTTTGATCCGGTAGAACGTGCTGCCGCTCGATTCGTCCAGCGGGATGTGCTCTGCGACCGTGGGATCGTCGGCCAACGCGGCGCCGAATTCGTCGTCGGAGTCGTCGACGACCCGACAGAGGACGACGGGTCGATCGGGATCGACGACGAGGATTCGTTCGATGTAGACCGTCACCTCGGGGACGGCCGCGACCGCGTCCGTCAGTGGGAGATCGAGCGACGTCAATCTGAACTCCGCGATGAGCCCCATGCGATCACGTGCGTCTGATATTACTTAAACACCCTACTGTATTAGATACAAGTTCATCGGGATCTCGAGCGTATACTCACATGAACATGACGCGCGATGCACGACCCGAGATGCGACTGGATTCGTCGACGCGTTCCCATCGATACTACCGGAACGCCGTCGAGAAGCATTGGGACCCCCACGAGATCGATCTCGAGGCGGACCGTGAGGGCGCCGCCGAACTCCCGGACCCGGCGTTCGAGGGGCTGAAACGGTCGCTGGCGCTGTTCGGCGCCGGCGAAGAGTCGGTGACCGAGGACCTCGCGCCGCTGGCGGTCGTCCTCGAGGATATCGAGGACCAGCTGTTCATCACGACCCAACTCTACGAGGAGTCGAAACACACCGACTTCTTCGACCGCTACTGGCGGGAGGTGATCCACGCGGAGGAGGACCGCCGCGGGCAGGAACGGTCGTCGCCGACCGACGAGCGGTGGTTCAACGACCCCTACGACGAACTCTTCGAGCGCAACGAACGGGCGATGGCGCGCTTGCTCGAGGACGACACGCCGGAGAACCGCGCGAAGGCCCACTGTCACTACCATCTGACGATCGAGGGCATCCTCGCGCAGACGGGTTACTACGGGCTGACCCTCGCGTACGGGGAGCAGGAATCCGACCTCCCCGATCTGCCGGGGCTGGTCGAGGGGCTCAAACTGGTCCGCAGCGACGAGGGTCGCCACGTCGGCTTCGGGATGACCCAGCTCAAGTCGTTCGTGGTGGACGGCGAGGTCGATCCCGACGTGCTCCGTGACACGGTCGACGAACTGGTGCCGCTCGTCCAGGACAGTCTCGCCGGCGAGGGTGGGGCCAGCACCGAGGCGGGCCCCGGTCCGAGCCCGTCTGACCTCGCCGAGTACGCGTATAACAAACACGAACAGCGCATGCAACAGATCACGACCGCGAGCGAGAAGATTCCGGACGTCGAAGAACTGACCGAACTCGACGCGTAGACCCGTTGGCAGCGGTACCCGGGCAGGGATCTGTTTCGACGGACCGACCCCGTACACTTACTTTGTCTCGTGGCTGACTATCGCATATGGCATCGCGTCACTGGCTGTACTTCGGCGGCTTCGTCGTCACCGGAATTCTACTGGTCGGCGTCGGACTACTGGGTCTCTTCGACGCGCTCTCCGTGCTCTCGGGAGGCGAGACCTACAGCGAGGAGGTCCTCGTGCTGGCGATGCTCGGGGCGGCCGCCGAGTGGGTCGTCGCCGCGATCGTTCTGGGACTGATCGCGGTCACGTTTCTGGTCGCGACGGTCGTCTCCGTCCTCCGGACCAAATCGATTCCCCGGAGCGACCGGCTGGCGTCGATCGTCGAGCGCCTCGAGCGCGAGTATCCCGTCCTGCGGCAGTTCGACGCCTCGGAGCGAGTCGAGCCGACGACTGAGGATCGCAGACAGCAACTCAAAGAGCAGTACGTCGACGGCGAGATCACCGAGGCTGAGTTCGAACGCGAGATGCAGCGACTGCTGGACGACGACGCCGCGGACGCGAAGTCGCGGTCGAATACGCACACGAACGTCGAGATCGATAAGTAACGAATAGCGGCTCCAGATTCGGAGAAACGCATTTTGCCGTTCGCGGTGACTGCTTCCCCATGGTACTCCAGACGGAGCGCGACGACGCGACCTGGTGGGAGTGCGAGACCTGCGGGCTGCTGTTCGACGAGAAGTCAGACGCGACCGAACACGAGAACCACTGCGACGACTCCGACCCGTCGTACATCCAGTAAGCGACCGGCGTCGACGCCGCGGCGCCGGTCATCCGGCTCGAGCGTGTGTTCGAACTCGAGAGTCCGGAACAGGTCGTAGGCGGCACACGTGTGATTGTAGCGCGGACTGATAGCTCGAACACGGTGGCGACGGACGGAGAGTGGTGACGAACGAAGAGCGAGACCGGCCGGACGCGCGGAACTGGAACCTACTGCCTGCTACATGCGCGGCGTAGAGACGTGCTTTCACTGATCCGGGTCCCGTTCGGCCTCGGATATCGATTCCTCGGTCTCGGCGACGAGCGCCCGTCGGGCGGCGTCGATGTGGTTCAGCGCGGTCTCGAGCCGAACGTCCTCGGTTGTGGACTGGCCCCCGCCATGATCGTCGTCTTCGTCGCCGTCGATCGACCGATTTCGGGTGTCCTGTGTTCTAGCCTCGTACCGCCGACTGCGAACGCGGTTGACGTTCTCGAGGGCGTCGATCATGTGCTCGATGGCCTCGTCTAACGGATCGTCGTCTTCCGTTGGTTCACAGACGACGTCTCGTAGTTCCTCGAGCAGACGCGGATTGTGCTCCTGGAGCAGTTCGACGTCTTCGTCGATGTTCTCGCGGATCCGCCGGCGAACCCTCGAGACGGCCTGATAGTGGTCGTTATCGTCCGCGTCACCGGCGCGGGCGAGGTGCCGTCTGTCGCGGTCCGTCGTCAGCGCACGCCCGTTGGTTACGGACGGGATGTCCTCGGGCTCGGGTACCATCACGCCTACGATAGCGCTGGAACGTGTTGAGAGTACTCTTCCCCTATGGGGTAATGTCACCAGGGATGGAACTATATCGATCTGATGAAATACCGTCATCGGAAAGGAGAATGTATCGCTATGAGGTAACCCGCGATTGGTTGCGGATAGTAGCGGTTGACACGGTAAACGATTATTCCGGGCCCCGGTTCTCGGGAGCAGTCGCTCGGCGGTAGGATCCGGTAACAATCACCAGATGGTACACGTAGTACCGCTGACTCGAAAACCGGAATCGCGGCGTTCCAGCACGGGCCCAGTGAACGCACTTTTACGCGCGTCTACCCCGGACTACTGCTTCTCTTGAAATACGTTTTTCTCCACGGTCACGTCGCAGAATTATCAGCGAACCGCTATCTGTCATTACGGCCGGAGCCAGTACGCGGAACCGACCGCTGAAACAGTGCTACCGATCGTTTACCTCGTTTCGACGCCCGCTGAACGTGGACTCTCGTCCGAAAGCAGTTTGCCCGCCTCAGTCGCTCTCGAGCGCTATACCGAGACGTTCCGTCGATAGCTAACTGTAATCGAGCCGATACAGACGTTCGATAAGTCAGCCCACCTCTCACGCGAAATCATTGACCCAGTTACGACGAGGTTTGTCTCCTTCAACGAACAGTCGTGTCTGGGCCTGTGTCTGATCAACGAAATCGAACTATCCTCAATGAAATAAATAATATAGTTAAATTACACCGTATCTTGACGTATTTACACTCTCGACCGGGAATAGTCAGTATGTATGATTGACACTACGAAACGGTCGCATCAGTTGTAGCCAACGGCTGTAACGATTGGGGCGGTTAATACGGGCACTCGAAGTGCCCTCTAACGGGCGGAACCCCGCCCGAGAACGAAAATGACGGAAGATAAGACAACCAGCGATCGCCGGAGTGTTCTCCGGGCCGCGGGGACGGTGAGCCTCGCCGCGATCGGATTCACCGGCGCCGCTTCGGCAAGTGGGTACGACGAGCACGATGGGAAGAAAAAACCGTCGAAACATCACGAGAAGAACAGTTGGAAGCACGGCAAGGACAAGGGTCACGGGAAAGACAAGGGCAAAAAGCGGAGACACAAGCCGAAGAAAAAACGCCGCAAGGGCAAGCACCACGAGAGAGGCAAGGGCAAAAAGAAGGGCCACAAACCGAAGAAAAAGCACTGGAAGGACAACGATCACAAGAGAGACAAGGGCAAAAAGAAGGGCCACAAACCGAAGAAAAAGCACTGGAAGGACAACGATCACGAAAAGCGCAAAGCCAAAAAGTGGGGTCACAAGCTGAAGAACAAAATCCTCAAGGATTTCGAACACTACTAAACGAAAACGAGGGGGATGCGATTAGAATTGAATTCTGACGCTCTCTAACGGGGCTTCCCGCTATTGATACGATCTTATTTCTCTTTTACTGATACTGACGATCCGTGGACATTGTGGTAGACGGAGACGGTGATCGGTTTGATAGTTACCGATCAGGCGGTGAGTCGTTCAGACCCCGGAAAGTTTCGCCAATGTGGATCGGCCCCGGAGAAAGTCATCACCGAACGAGAACGAGAAGCGTCTCACAGCGCGCTCGATCCCGAACGCACCGTCACTCGAGTCGCTCGCGATGCTCGTCTGCGAGTTCGCGAGCCTGCTCGAGCGTGTGGGTTTCCGTCCACCGTACGCGGTCGGCGTCGCCGTAGGCCAACGCGGTTTTGAGTTCGTCGCGAAGGACGCCGTGGTCGACCGCCTGGACCGTCCCCGAACTGTCGCCGAACTCGTAGACGCCGGGCCGATCGGGCGCGCTCGAGACCGCGTCCCGGTCGAGGTCTCGCCAGGGTTTCTGTAGCGGCATCGCTTAGCCCCAGTTCGTGCCGGAGCCGTCATCATCGGCCTCGGCGTCGGTAGTATCCGTACCGTCGTTTCCGTCCACGTCTCCGTCGCTCGAGTCGACGCGCTCGACGAGTTCGTAGGCGTGTTCGCTCATCTCGTCCTCGGCGAAGACGAACACGCGGCCGTCGACCGCCGAGAGGTCGGCCTCGACGCGGATCGAGTAGCCCTCCGTGGCGACGGTGACGGCGGGGAACAGCTCCTCCTCGTCGTCGCGGTCGAGCATCACGCGCCCGACGCCGGTCGACTCGAGGATGTCGTCGTGGGTGTTGCGGTCGTTGACGTAGGTCATGACGCCCTCGACGCCGTCGGGGTCGGTGACGAGGACGTGCACTTCCTTGCCCGGCGGCGTCGTGATCGCTCCCTCGACGGGTTTCGGCGGGCCGTGATAGAAGACGTCCCGGCCGTCGAGATATTCGACGACGACGCCGCCCTCGACGAAGTCGACGGCAATCGTGCTGGGTGCGACGTTGTTGCGCGCGCTCATTGGTCGCTCGTTCGAGCGGATCCCGGAAAAACGATCGGTTCCGTCGTCGGTCCGCCGCCACGAGACGCAGCCGGCGGCTGCCGATCGGAACGATCGCGTCCGTACCGCGGGGCGGCGGAAGACCGCGAATCCGACGAACCGTCAGCCGTAAGTACGCGGTCTGAGAGTGTGTGACTATGGACGGCCGCGCCGTCGCCCCAGCAGCCGGAACGGTTCTCAACGCGCTCGCGACCGGGACCGGCTCGGCGTTTGCGATCGACCTCGAGACGACAGCTACCGTCGAACTCACCGACGACGGCGAGATCGACGCCGAAATCGCCGGGCAGCCCGACGCCGACACGACGCTCATCGAGCGCTGCGTCGCGATGACCCTCGCTGAGCACGCCGACGCGGCGGGCCTCGACGCGTCGACCGTCGGCGCTCGAGTCCGAACGGACAGCGAGGTGCCGATGGCCGCGGGGCTGAAGAGCTCCAGCGCCGCGGCGAACGCGACCGTGCTCGCGACGCTCGACGCCCTCGAGATCGCCGACACGGTCGACCGGATCGAGGCCTGTCGCCTGGGCGTTCGCGCAGCCCGCGACGCCGGCGTCACCGCGACAGGCGCTTTCGACGACGCCAGCGCGAGCATGCTCGGTGGCGTCACCGTCACCGACAACGCGACCGACGAACTGCTCGCTCGAGAGACGGTCGACTGGGACGCGCTCGTCTACACGCCGCCAGAACAGTCCTTCAGCGCCGACGCCGATATCTCGGCTTGCGAGCGCGTCGCGCCGATGGCCGAACTCGTCGCGGAGCTCGCTCTCGACGGTCGCTACGGCGAGGCGATGACCGTCAACGGCTTCGCCTTCTCGGCTGCCCTCGAGTTCCCGACGGGACCGATGATCGACGTCATGCCCGAGGTCGCGGGCGTCTCCCTGTCGGGAACGGGCCCGAGCTACGTCGCCGTCGGCGATCGATCGACGCTCGAGGCGGTCCGAGATCGGTGGGACGACCGAAACGGAACGACACGATTACTGACGACGCGAACGGACGGAACACAAACGACATGACTCGCAACTCCGAGACAGCCGCGGACGGCGGGACCGAGAACCGACTGCCTGACGAGATGAGCCTCGACGAACTGCGCGAGGAGATCCAGACGATCGACCGCGAGATCGTCGAACTGATCGCCCAGCGCACCTACGTCGCCGACACCATCGCCCAGGTCAAAGACGAACGGGGGCTGCCGACGACCGACAAGAAACAGGAACAGCAGGTGATGGAGCGGGCCGGAGAGAACGCCGAGCAGTTCGACGTCGATGCCAACCTCGTGAAAGCGATCTTCCGACTGCTGATCGAACTGAACAAAGTTGAGCAGCGTGAGAATAGGTAACAATATACATAGGTGAGGGAGTAGGACAGACCGATATTTGTATTTCGATATATAGTTAGCGAACATCGATGACCCAGCGGGAAGAGTTCAAGTTCTCCTCCGTCCAATTGGTCTCCGAATTCTCCTCGTACTGTACGGAAGAAAAAATCGTATGGGTTCCCGATGCGATTACTCGCAAACTGCGTCAGCAATCCGATTTGGGAGACGTTACGGAAGTGACCCATTCACACACCTCTCTCGAACACATCTTTCTATTATTAAACCAACTTGAAGAAGGAGAGCCGGGTCTGTTCTTTGGGGGAGTAGTAGCATCGGAGTTACATTCACTAAAGACAGGGTAGCTCTATCTCACAAGGATATCAAGTTAGTTGGCTCACCCATCTCGGCCCGACAAGCCGTGGAAAATCTCGTGAGGGAGACATTCGAGGAACTTCACCGCCAAGGAGTCGATACCCGTCACGTCGCTCGGCAACTCCAAGAAGGACGCTTTGCCCCTTGGACAGCCGACCCGTTAGAGATTCACGACCAGATGGAAGACTGAAAGCGGAAAAGTGTACGCAATCGTATAACGTGAGTTATCGAACTGAACAAAGTGGAGCGGCGGGAGAAGCGATAGCGCATATACACCCGGACACGAATAGCTCAACGCGCCCGTTGCTGACCTCCGAGCGACAGGATTTCTCTCAACCAGTTGGCTAGCGAAACTGTTGTCTGACTCGTGTCTAGTGTACGAGAGCGATGAGTCGCTCACTCTCGTTTTTGGTTAAGTAGCGGAGAACGGACTCGTAGTCCCCACTATTCAAACTCGACGATGAGGCTGGTAGTGCTGAGAGCGCGATGGGGGCAGACGTCAGAATCCTCCGCCAGTGATGAGTTTAGCGAAGTCCTGGATTGACAGGATCGCTAGGCTAACTGCGAGTAGTACAAGCAGTGCATTGACGCCGTTTAACGCTCTAGAATTGACGTACTCGCCCATCGTCTTGCGGTCGTTAACCGCCCAGAACAACAGGATCGCTGCGACCGGCAGCGCGAAGATTCCGTTGTACATCGGAAACAGGATGACCATGTCGACGACCGACAGATCCAACCACCAACTTACCAGCGGCGAGAACACGCCGATTCCGGTCAGTCCTGCGAACAGGACGTTGAACAACCGATCTCCCTTTTGAACCGAGCAGCCCGCAGCTTGCGGAATGATGTAGGCTGGCGTCCACATGATCGGGATAATACTGTTGAACGCCGCGGCGATCACGCCGCCGACGAACAACACCATCGCCCATGTTCCAAGTACTTCAACCAGCGCTTCGCCCGGTGTGATGAACGACTCGAGTTCAGTGTAACCCATCGGGCGCAGTAATGCTGCTGCGGCGATCAGGATTGCGACCGTCGTGATCCCGCCGACGGTATAGCCGATCGCCAAGTCCGTCCGAACTTCCGGGAGGTCGCTCTCGTCAGTCCAACCCTTGGTATGGACGAGAATCGATTCCAGGAAGAAGTTCGGCCACAGTGCGGTCGTACCGAGCAGCCCCGCTGCCATCGCCAGCGCACCCAACGTGTCGGTTCCCGGAACGAATCCGGTCGTAACACTGCTTGGATCGGCTCCGCTCGGCAGGGCAACGATCACGAAAATGACCATCAGCGAGAGCATCATCGCGATCATCATGTTCTCGACGGTGTCGTAGCGCAATAGTCCGACACCGATCGCAGCGAACGTCGTGAGTACGGCAATTGGCTGCCAGGCGACGGCCCCCCCGAGCAGGAAGGAGAGACCAGCGCCGACCGCGGCGACCAATCCGAGCGTCCAGGCGATACAGCCAATCGACAGGAAGAGGGCAATCGTTGTTGCCAGCGGCCTGCCCAGTTTCTCGCGGGTGAACACCATCAGCGATGTTCCGTGGATGCCCAGCCGAGCGCTCATGTCCTGGGCAATAAATCCGAGTACCGCCGCTCCCGCGGCGGCCCAGAGCAGCGTGTATCCGTGCATGACGCCGGCTTGGCTGGCAATGAACACCGATCCAGAACCGAAGTAACTGGCGACCATTACGAACGCCAGCCCGTACTTCTGCGTGAATTCGGTCACGTCCTGGAACGGAGTGAAGTTCTTCGTGCTCATACGCTGTTACCGGTTTTCCGACGGCCGATACGCAACAACGAGTGGAATCCGATACAAACCCACATTCTTTCCCGAAAATGCACGTCCTGTGATATATTTGCATTTATCATAGCCATGCTATTTAGTCAAATATCTCGCTTATTTAGGTAGCTACAATAGACGTTTTTGGCGCTACTTAGCGCATCTGCTGACGGGACAGTAGCAGTTATCCTTACCGTACACTGTTCTATCACTAGACTATCCGAATACCGACTAAAACGGGATTGGAATATATCACTACTAGTTATAGGAGAGGGATAAGCCTTGATAAGTAGTGATGAGTTTTTCATATTGAGACAGTGTCCCAAACAACAGCCGGCGCCATCGACATCCTCGAAACCGGTTCAGATCCGTTCGTTGCAGTCATTGACGCGGGACTCGAGTTAGCGCTGCACTCTTCCGTCGATCTCGTCACGGGAGAACTATTCAGACTAACGATATATCTATTGTACGCGCTTGAAAATCGAAAATGAGGGGTCCACCAGGCTCGTGTTACGTGAGGCATTGAACTGAACAAAGTGGAACAACGGAGCAATTGGTAGTCGTATTCTGAGTTTTCAAGCCTTCGTCTCCGGTTGATCGGTTAATTACTCTTCCGAGACCTGCACCTTCCTTCGTCGGTGGATAACCGAGAACGGAGCGTGAGGCGATCTACTTCACGTCGGTCGCCGTCACTGTGTCAGTTGTTACTCTGATAACTTACCCGACAAACATCGATACGATCTCGATAATCATCTCGCCGGAAAGCCTTGGAACTCCGAACGCCGTCGAATCGCCAGCGTGGACACTGAACATCGTCACATATCCGACGAATCCTCCGGAAGTGAACGACAGGATCGGAACAAACGCGTGAAGGCTGGCTAGGAACATGAACACGCGGTACACTACCGGATCGTGAATTGGTACTCGAGAGATTGTTTTCAGATACCGTCTCGGATACAGCGACGGTTCCGATCGCGAGGAGCGGTCGGACCCGTCAGTCGTCGCTCAGACTCGTCGCCGTCGTCCCGCTCCACGAGCCGCTCGAGAAGTAGACCTCGCCGTTCAGGTGACTCACGATCATCGCGACGGTCGGATCGCCGGCGACGGTAGTCATCGTTCGTAGCCGATCGAGCAGCGGATCGATGCCCGCGGTGAAGCCGACGCCTTCGACGGGAGCCCAACCTGGGTCGGGACGACCACCTCGATCGGACTACACTTCGCCGGAGGGAAGCTTTTCGTGTGGGCGCTCGGTTGTCAGCTCGTCGTCGGACTCGAGAACGGCGGTCGTGTTTTCGAAGCTCGAGGCCCGATCGAGCGTTTCGTAGTTGTTGTACCTGGTGGCCGTGTACTCGTCGTACAGCCCGGCTTCGAACGCCTCTCGCAACTCGAGGCAGTGATCGCGGATCGTGTGTTCGGGCTCGAAGCCCAGTACCGATCGAATCCTGTCAAACTCGACGCGGTAGCTCCGCTCGTCGGTCAGTTCGTCGCGGTATTCGATCGACGCGTCGGGGAAACAGTCCTCGACGATGGTCGCGAGTTCGTCGATCCGATAGTTCTGCTCGTTCGAGCCGACGTTGAAGACGGCGTCGCCGACGTCCTCGATCGGCGCCGTGAGACACTCCACGTACGCGCGGGCGGCGTCGGCGACGTGGACGTTCGGACGGTACTGGTCGCCGCCGAAGACGGGGACGATGTCCTCCGAGTGGGCTTTCGCGGGGAGGATGTTCCCGACGAGATCGAATCGCATTCGCGGCGATCGGCCGTAGACCGTCGCCATCCGGAGGATCGTCGGGGCGAAGTGCTCGTCGGCGAGCTCGCGGAGCACGCGTTCGGACTGGATCTTCAGCCGAGCGTACAACGAGACGGGGTTGCGCGCGTCGTCCTCAGCGAGCCGTTCAGTGTCGCCGTCGGACCGACCGTAGACGCTACACGTCGAAGCGAAGAGGAACCGCGTGATGCCGTGGTACTTGCACAGCGACGCCAGGAGCTGCGTCGAGTGGAGGTTGTACTCGAGGGTCTTCTCGGGATCGAGTTCGGAGGCCGGATCGCCGACGATCCCACCGAGGTGAACGACCGCGTCGACGCCGTCGATCGCCTCGAGGACCGCGTCGACCGATCGCGCATCGTCCCGGTGCAGGGTGAACCGATCGTCGTCGGTCAGCGCGGCGATCCCGGCGTCGCCGTACAGCAGCGGATCGAGGACGCGGACATCGAACCCCTCGTCGAGGAGTTGGCGACAGAGGACGGAGCCGAGGTATCCCGCGCCGCCGACGACGAGTACTCGGTCGACGCCGGCGGCTGTCGGTTCGGCGTCGGCCGCGGGTCGGTCGAGGCGCTCGGCGATCGTGACGTCGATAACGGTCCCCTCCTCGTCGACGACGGGAGTGACGACCGTCTCGTCGGCCGCGTTTTCGCGGGCCTCGGAATCGGTGTCGACCGTTCGCCGCCAGCCGCTCGCGTCGACGACGGGCGGCTCCNNCGCGCCATCAGAGATGTGTATAAGAGACAGAACGATACCTCTGTAATCGGAGCGATCGATCCGCGCAATCGCCATCCGGATCGACGTCCCTGCATCGGCTGTAACTGGCCATCTCATAGGTGACTTTGACCCCAACTGCCGCAGCATCCGCGGTCTCGCACCGACGTCAGTGCGGCCTACTCATCCAAATCGGATTGTTCCCCTTTGTTATGGATCGGTTTTCTAGACAGGTAGTCGGTTCTCGAGCGAGTGCGACACCCGATCGGTGAACCCGCCTTACGACGGTCGTCGCCTCAAAATAGCGACCGAAGCGGTCAGTTTGCCGGGCTTGGTCGATCCGCCGTCTCGAATTCCCGGCCGCGTTCGACGCCGGCTTCGACGGCCGACGTGATACGGTCGATCTGATCCGCGGAGAGTTCCGGGTGCATCGGTAACGAGAGAACGCGTCCCGCGACTTCCTCCGTGACGGGGAGCGAACCCGGTTGGTAGCCGTACTCATCGCGGTAGCTCCGCGTCAGATGAACGGCCGGCTCCCAGTAGATTTTCGACGAGATACCCCGGGAAGATAACGTGTCGATAACGACGGCTCGATCGACGCTTTCGTCGAAGGAAACGGTATAGAGCTGGTAGACGTGCCGGCCACGACCGCCCGCCGTGTGGGGTTCGACGCCGTCGACGTCCGCGAGTCCCTCGGCGAGGCGCGTCGCGACGCGCCGTCGGTTCGCGATGTGGTCTTCGACCCTCTCGAGTTGGGAACAGCCGATGCTCGCGACGAGATCCGACATTCGAACGTTCGTTCCTAAGCTGACGTACTCGCCGCTGTCGCTCGAGTCGAAGTAGTCCTCCGAGGCCCGACCGTGCGATCGAAACCGGTCGAGTCGGCGGGCGACGTCGTCGTCGTCGGTGACGACGGCTCCGCCCTCGCCGGTCGGCAGGATCTTGTTCTGACAGAAACTCAGCGCGGCGGAGTCGCCGATCGTCCCCAGCGTGCGGCCGCGGTAATCGGATCCGAACGCCTCGGCGGCGTCCTCGATCAGCGCCACGTCTGCGTCGGCGGCGATATCCTCGAGCAGGCCGATCTCGCAGGGGGCGCCGTACGGATGAACGGGGACGATCGCGGCCGTATCGTCGGTTATCAGCGTCGCGGCGTGCTCCGGATCGATCCCGTACGTCTCCCGCTCGATGTCGGCGAACACCGGTCGCGCGCCGACGAGTCGGACGGCGTTCGCCGTCGCGATGAACGTAAAGGAGGGGACGATCACCTCGTCGCCCTCGCCGATCCCGTGTGCCGTCAGCGCGGCGACCAGCGCCGTCGTCCCGGAGTTGACCGTTATCGCGTGCTCGATGCCGAGGTACTCCTCGAGTCCGCGCTCGAATTCCTCGATGTACGGCCCGTTCGCCCAGTAGGAGCCCCGAGTGAGCGAATCGACGGCGTTGGTCACGTCGGTTTCGTCCCACGGAATTTCGAATAACGGAATCTCGTCGCTCATTACTAATCGGTTCGCGGAAGAGCCGATTAAGTAGCCGTCCGCTACCGCGGCGAAGGGACTCGTTTCGAGAGTAGTGAGAGTCAACGGAAGTGATCGACTGCGGACATCGCCTCGCGTTGTCGGTGACGACCGTCGATCGCGTCCGGCTCTGTGCCTTACAGTTCGGAAACCGGAACGACGACGACGGGCGACGACGCCTCCTCGAGGAGGGCGCGAGCAGTCGTTCCAACGCCCGAGGAGGCGTCGGCGGTCACCTCGCGCGGCGTGATCAGGAGTTCGTCGGCTTCGGCGGTCGCCGCCTCCTCGAGCAGGACCGCAGCCGGATCGTCATCGTCCTCGCGAAGCTCCGTCCGGACCTCACCGACGGTCGCCAGTCTGACGGGGGCAACGTTCAGCGCCTCCTGTGCGTCCCGACGGGCCGTCGCGTCGTCGGTCGGTGCGACGGCGACGACCGTGACGGTGTCGTCGGCCGTCGCCCGCTCGTCGAGGTAGTCACAGATCGCTGCCGTCGTGTGGACGGACGTCGTTCCGACGAGATAGTGCATATCGGATANTGGTGCGACGGCGACGACCGTGACGGTGTCGTCGGCCGTCGCCCGCTCGTCGAGGTAGTCACAGATCGCTGCCGTCGTGTGGACGGACGTCGTTCCGACGAGATAGTGCATATCGGATCTCTCGAGCGGCGGTCCAAAGAATCTGTGGAACCGCCGTCCGAGCCGTCAGCGACCGCGTTGCCAGCGGTCTCCGTCGACGAGTCGCCGACTAGCGAGGATTTTCCGACCCAGAAAACACGCTCGTATCACTATTAGGGGACAGCCGAAAGGAGTGACCGGGGCGGAGAACCCGATCCCGGCGACACTCCCATCGTCGAATCCGATCATCCCATCCCCATCGTCTAGCTCCACCCTGAACGTCAGGCCGGCCTTCCCCATCCGGGCTGGCCTGGCTCATCCGTCCCCTCTCCCCGCATTTCGCTTCGGCCCACAGAAGATCGCGTTCCGAACGATTTTGGTCGCTTCGAACCCTCAATGCTGCCCGTACAGCGAGTACATGATCGCGACCAGTCCGACGAGTCTGCTGACGTTTTCGAGAAAGACCGTGACGACCTGATCCGCCTGTAACGCGGTCGTCACCGTCACGTTGATCAGAAACGGACAGAGGGTGAGAAAGAGCAGGCCGACGGCGAGATAGAACATCGACGACGCGTCGTTGCGACGGTAGCCGCGGTAGGCCTGGTACGCGATGAGCGTCCCGATCAACGCGACGAGGAAGAGACTCGCGACGGTCAACAGTTCGAACAGGGGTGCTTGATCGATTCGAACGACGTCCTGGCTCATCGCATCCCCTCCCACATGCGGGTGAACTTGTCGGCGACGTCATCTTCGTCTTGGTAAGTGACCTCGAGTTCGAACTCGCCGTCGCCGAGGGAGAGTTCCAGCGACTCGAGGTTCGCGCTGTAGACGCTGTAGTGATTGCCGTCGGGGGCGAGCTCGGTCTCTTCGGAGACGAGTTGACACTCTTCGAGACGATCGAGCCGTCGGTAGATCGTGGGCAGGGACGCATCACACCGTTCGCTCAGGGTACTAGCAGACATGGGTTCGACACTCGTATGGGTGAGGATGTCACGTGCGTACTCGTCGTCGAGCACGGCGAGCACCGTCGATAAATCGGTATCCTCACTCACTGCTACCTGTTCGTTTCCCTATTAGTATCAAAAGCGGTCCGATTTTTCTGACCGAGAAAATGCGCTTTCGAATTCATCATCGGAACGGGGATATCGACGCTGCCTCGAGCGTCGTGGTTGCAAGAACAATTCATATATCGAAATATGGTTTATCACATCGGACGAAACGGTTGACGACAGTTCACCTTACTGCGTTTCGAGCCAGTGGAACAGTCGCTCGAGCAGCCGAGCCTCCGCGTCGGCCGAGAACCGATGGCCCTCCGTCGCGAACGCCTCGAGGAGGACGTCCGTCTCCAAGGCGGCCGCGGCGTCAACGCTGTCGCCGACGGCGACGGAGTCGTCGTCGCGCCCGTGGAAGATCGCAACCGGGACCGATAGCGACGCCGCGACGTCGTCGAACTCGTAGGCCTCGAAGTCGTCGAAGAACCGCTCGTCGATTCGGTCGCCGGTTTCGAACTCGCAGGCGCCCTCGCGGCTCGCGTGTCGCTTCGCTCTCGCGGTTCCATCGCTCGCGTTTCCGGGATCCTCGCGTTGCTCGGATCCCGCCGCTCCCGCTCACCTGTTCGAGGACTCACTCCGTTCGTCCTCGCCCTCGACGATCGCCCGATACTCGTCGAACGCGCGGTTGTACGTCACGGGCGCTCTCGTCGCGACGGCCGCGACCCGCTCGTCGTCGACGGCCGCGTGGAACGCGACCTTGCCGCCGAAACTCGAGCCGAAGAGGACGACCGACGGCGGCGCGACGTACTCGAGGACGGCGCGCAGATCCGCGAGTTTGTCGCTCAGCGTCTGTTCGACGAACCGTCCGTCGGAGTCCCCGCAGCCGCGGAAGTCGAATCGGACGGCATCGTACCCGTGCTCGACCGCCCGTCGACACCGACGTTCGTAGCACCCGCTCTTGTCACTCAGAAAGCCGTGACAGAAGACGATCCAGTCGTCGCCGGAGGCCTCGTGGTGGACGGCGGCGATCGTTTCCCCGTCGGCGACGGCGATCCGATGTTCCGTTTCGGTCATGGATCGATTACAGACGGTCGCGACCGTATGCGTTGCCGTTCCGCGGCGACCGTGGTTCTCGGACGGGAGCGTCGTCGGCCCATCATTTACTTCCGATCGGCGCAATCTATCGACTATGACCCGCACGACCTACCGCTGTACCTGCGGCGCCCTCCTCGAGTTCAAGCAGGACCTCGAAAAGGAGCCGGGGATCGCGACGCCCAGCTGGAAGTGTACGGACTGCGGGACGCCTGTGCCGGGACAGATCGCCGAGAAGGTTAGACACCAGCATCCGTCCTGACCCGGACGGTCGAACCGGTCGCGTCGACGGGTTCGAGACGACGACGGGTACGGTATCGCAAGCACCGCCGATATACTGCCGTCCCGAATATCACTCGAAGACGACGATGGATTGTTCCCGCAGACGGACGCTCGAACTGGGTCTCGGCGCGGTCGGATCGATAGCGCTACTGGCCGGCTGTAGCGACAACGGGCCGGGCGACGAGAACGAGACCGAGAGCAACGAGAGCGACGGCGACGGTAACGGTAACGGTAACGCGAGCGACGACGAACAGGCCGAACACCCCAACGAGGTCGGCGACGACATGGAGGAGGAAGGTGATCCGACAGGCTACGCTCCGGACGCCAACGAGAGCGAGGAGAACGACAGCGGCGACGAAAACGCGACCGCGGGCCCGGAGCAGGATGACTGAGACGTCTCGGCGGTCGCGTTACGCCCGTTCGACACCGAGGTCGGAGTCGGACGCCGATTCGGACTCGAGCCGACGCCGACGCCGCTGGGCGTGTCGCCACTGCGCGTAGCTGTAGTACAGCAGCGAGACCACCGCGAGCGCACCGAGCGCGACCGTCGACCCCAGCAGGACGACCAGCGGTTCGACGCCCGACTCGAGGGCGCTCCGGGCGAGTCGGTCGGGGACCTGTCGCTGAACGCTCGAGGGGCCGAGAACAATTACGTAGCAGAGCAGCAAGACGGTGCTAACAGCCCAGAGCGCGAGCGACGCGGCGGAGACGAGCCAACTGCGTCTGATTTCGGCGGCGGTCATCGGTCCCTCCCGACCGTCGAATCGGCGACCTCGCCGGACGGACACGGGTTCGTCCGGGACTCGAACGACTCGGGAGCGACCGCGGATACAGCAGTCCTCACAGTGGTGCTACTCGAGGGATACGAGTCGACTCGCTTAGGTCCGGGCCTGAATCTGATCGCCAATTATCCCACGGGGTTCGTACTACCCGGTCAGAGAACGCAATCCGGAGACGGTCAAATCGCCCACTCGTCGTCGAACACCGCCGTATTGTCTTCGGCTTGCTCGCTCGCTTCGATGTGCGAGTACATCTCCGAGGTCGTTTTCGGGTCGGCGTGGCGAAGCGTCCGCTGGGCTTCGACGGCCCCGCGCTCCCGATAGAGCGTTTCGCCGACGCCGCGGCGAGCGCCGTGTAGCGTGAGATATTCGTCCGCGTCGAGTTCCGGCACGTCGGCTTCGTCCGACAACCGCTTCAGTAGCGTCCGCGCGCCGGAGGTACTCATCGACGGCGGTTCGATCCCGTTCTCGAGGACGTATTCCCACGGGTCACCGTCCGGAGACTCGCGTCCTGCGCCTTCGATACGATCGTACAGCGATGGCGGATGCCGCGAGGGAAATACGGGCCATTCGCCGGACGGCGGGTCGAGGAGCCGCTCGAGTCGTCGGAGCGGTGCTACCGCCTGCTCGGGGAGCGGGGTCGGCTCACGTTTCTGGTTCTTTCCGAGCACCGTGATGACGCCGTTCTCGAGATCGACGCTGTGCCACCGCAAGCCGTTACGTCGGTTATCGCGGGAGTCGGCCAGCACCTCGGCCCCGCGGACGCCCGAGTAGGCGAGCACGGCGATCAGCGCCCGATCGCGGACTTCCTCGAACGCGTCGGTCGCGTCCTCGTCGATCGCGTCGCGGGCGCGTTCGTCGACGTAGTTCATGATCGCCCGACGCTGCTCGGGCGACCAGAACTGCTGTTCGGCGCTGTTGGTCGTCCCCGACGGAAGCGGCTTCTTCGCCTCTCGTTTCTCCGCGGGGTTCTCCGCGAGATCCCCGACTTCGACGGAGCGGGTCAGCAGCGCCGAGACGTAGTTGTAGTACGTCCGCGCCGACGTATCGCTGATCCCGTCGTCGGCGTGTGCCCGCTGCTTGAGGTGCGACGCGTAGTTCCGCATCGTGAGCGCGGACACGTCCTCGAGGGTCCGAACGCGCTCGGGCGTCCAGTCGATCCAGTTCTCGAGGACGTACTCGAGGTTCGATGCGTAGTTGCCCTCGCGTTCGGCGACGAACTCGTTTTTAGCCTTCTCGAGGGGCTTTCCTTCGGAGGAAGGCTCGGAATCGCTGGTTCTCATCTGCTCGGCTTCACCGAGGGCGTCGACCCTCGTAAATCCACAGTACATTATTGGTCTAATGTACTGTGTATTCGTAGAGTGAGTGATTTCAGGGATATAGGCTTTGAAAGCCCGGAAATAGGGGTAATAGGATAGTTGGATATGTTCTTAAACAACATTTCGCTATACCAAATTTAGTCCTTGGTGATTTGCTCGGCCCTCATCGTGACTCTCTGTGAGCAGGTCAGCGAGTTTCGTGAGCACAAACCGCTACGACCTACTTACTTCTCAAAGCACCCTAACTAGACAGTGCCCGTTACACTCTACTCTACCAAACGTGATAGTAACGGATCCGTCAACGACGCCGTTTGCCAACGAAACCGGCTGAAAACAGATACCTCTTACAAAAACAAATGGGGAAACTATACGACAACTTTTAATGCTGTTGTGGTTGGAAATTGACCATCGACTGCAAAGATGACAGCAAACGCCTCACTGATCAAAGCAGGTACCCCTATTTGCTTTGACGCGAGTAACGAAAAGGCCGTCATCGTAGTGGATGAATCCTGCATCTTCGAGTCGGTTAATTGCCTGTCGGACCGTTTGTAGAGTATATAGAGGTTTGCGTGACTCGTCGAACCAAGTCGTCACTCACGATAACGAGAATGACTTGGCCGGCCGCTTCATCGATATTTGCTTACATCTAATAGAATAGAAATCCTAAAAAATACCGTGGTTACGGTATGGGAGTTATTCTATCATATCCTAATTATTAAAATACATGTGTACGATCCTAATATGATTGAAACTACAATAGTTGCCAGTCCAAACCAGGAAGGTATCTGGGAGCTAAAGTACATTATAACACCACCGGCAACACCAAAAATGAAAAGAGGTAAATTAACCTTTAAAGTGTGGATATTTCTACGGTAGGCAATAACGTATAGAATATTTATAAAGAACACGGACACGGGAGGTAAAATAGAACTAGAAAGATCGCGTGTTATAATATATAGAAATATACCCGTCATGAGAAGATAGAATGATCTTCTTATGATTTGATCTTGTACTTGTTTCCCAGCCTGATCCATATGAATAAATAATCGCAACGAAAGTTAAGTTTTATCATATTTTTATATGTAAACTCATACTAATTCTATTCACTATCTGGCATTTAGGGCACAGCGTCACCGTCTAGTTTAGCACTTCCGCTGGCGTCTGTCCGTTGAGTGACTGGTGCGGTCGCTGTGTGTTATAGTAGTGTACGAACTGTTCAAGCCATTCTCTGACGCTCGCCCGACTGCCGACCCACGAGTTGTGGAAGCGGTCAACCCGCATTTTGAGGGTGTGAAACCACTTTTCGATGTGGTTTCGATCGACATAGTCGAGGTGACCGCTCAACCCTAATCGAGGGAGGCCAGTCAGATAGCCAGCACCATCAACGAGAAACTCAGCGTCGGAGAGATCGTGTTTCTCGGTAAGTCCATGCAGAAACGCAGCAGCTGGATCAGTGCCTCGTCGTCCAAAGAGTGCTACATCGAGGATGAGTTTCGTGTCAAGGTCTATTGCAGTGTACATCCAAGATCGGTCTTCGTTAATCCTGACAGCGGTTTCATCAACCGCGACCCGCGACGGCTTCGCCGTCGGTGGGTCTGAGACGCTGTCAGACAGCCAATATACTCAGTGCCAGATTGCTTGATGAGAACGTTCAACGGCGAGTGAGCGAAGAATTGCTTGTGTCTCTCGAAGCAAACAACCAGTCGCATGGAGCCGGACGGCGAACGCCCTGACGGGCGTCGCCGTCCGCTCCCGTTCCCAAGTTTCATCAAATTCCGCCGCGTAACACTCGCTGAGCAGGTCTGCGAGCATAGTTCCAACCAAACTCTACGACCTGCTCACTTCTCAAACTGCGCTAACTAGACGGTGCCCGGTGCCGACTTCTATCAAATACCAGTAGGAATTTGAGAATCATGCTGAATACACAGCGCGAATGTGGCACGAACCGAGAAAGTGCGTCTGAATCTAGGCGATCGGAGTCGGCATCTTATTTTAGAGCTTTAATCGGCGTTAAGCGGTTCAAACACGTACATATCATTCATGTTGATATCGTAGAAAACCGTTCCCTGTGGCATCCGATAGAACCGCCAGAGCGCGTAGAGATCACCTACTGATCCAGCGGTATTCAACACGAGGGCGAACAACGCCGACGTGGCGACCAATGGACAGGGAACCGCGAGTAACGGCAGACAGAGGGCAGTGAAAATCACCAACGGTGCGATTCCGACCCGAAGGTTATGCTCGCGGGAGTGAAACTGGTGGAACACCGCTGCGTATACCGCCCCAAACCGCCACCAGACGCCGTAGTTCACGTCGTAGCCGTATCGCTGAAAAACCACGCCGTGGAGCAGTTCGTGGACCACGGCGACGGTCAGAAACGCGACCACCAAGGGGACCGCCATTCGGATGAGATCGAAACCCATGCTGATTCCCTCCTCGTCCTCGACTTCAAAGACGAAAAACAGAGCCTCTGGGCCTTGCAACTGAATCAAAAGCCACCCGTAGACGACAGTGAAGACGATCGTCAGTACAATCCCAGTCAGAGTAAGGGGCAGTTTGGAATACTCAAACTGATATGGGTCGTTGTACCCCTCCGGCGTCGGTGGCGGGGAGGCCCCCTCGGCTTCGGTTTCAGAGGCTTCAATCGAGTCTTTGTCCGTCATCTACGACACTCGTCAACTGATTAAAAAACTCTCAGCGTATATGCAATTATTGCTTCCAGAATCGACGAAACCCTTCCCGCGCTGTATACACCTCTGTATGTAGCAGGTCGTTTCTGGTATTTAGCTAAGGTGAAGGTGGCCGCTCCAGTAACACCTTCACCTGTACTGATCGGGTGAGATCGTGACTAGGGATGTGTTCTACTACGATCAGACTAAGACAAATATTCTCAAAATGTTCCGTCGAGTCTATGTTGAGTCTCGAGGAATCGGACTGCATGCTCGACAACATCACTGTATTCCGTAACGAGATCTGTTTCCGATAAGTCTGTAAACCTTGCACCCTGGTCGAGATCTTACTGAGTTTCCATACGACGGCGGAGTGCTGCGGTACTAAACAGAACGAGACTTACACCGATGAACACGAGTGGAATTCCGATTTCGATACTCTCGGTTGTTGAACCGACAAAGTCAAGCGGTACGGCACTATTGAGTGGCCCAACATACCAAATCATCAGGTAAACAATTTCGAACAACCAGGAAGAGCGGCTCCAGATCCCCGTTGCAATTGCCAGTGATGGCGCAAACAAAACCCCGCCTGCATACCCGAGGAAAAGTTCCGGCTGACCAGCGCTGACAAACAAAACGAGTATTCCACTACCAATACCCATCGCTATGACGACACCCGCGAGCCATTCCGCAATGAGTTGTTTGTTCGCATATTTTGAGGAGAGTACTAAACTCGTCATCCGGTGTTTGACTGTGCGTACACCCATTCCAGACCAAATAAATATTGGCCAGATGAACGCGAGCGGAAGTGCAATTTGACGGATGGGCATAACTGCAGCGTCTGGTGAACTTTCATTCGCAAGTATAAGAAGTGGACTACCGATAAGGGCAACTGCACCAATATACCACCACCATGGTTGTCCTCGAAGTGCAAGACGAATCTCTGCAGCGAGGAGGCGACCAAAACCACCGGAATCACGATCGTTCACGGGTGTGAGAGAAATCGAATCAATCGACTGTGGATTAGTATCGTCTTCGTCAACGTTGTTTCCGCGGGTAACAGTAGACAGTACCGCAGCGACCCAGGATAGCCGCTTCGAACTGTTGGACAATTCATACGACGGCGTTCGATCGAACAGTACCGTTGCAGCGAGAACGACAAATGTGGCAAAGACCATTATTCCGATACGCTGAAAATATATCCACAGCGGCCAACTGCCACCATCGTAACGAAACGTCTGATCACCATCGAGTGTTCCAATAGATGGGACACCGCCGCTGTAGTTTGGAACCTCGACAAGCAACGAGTCTACGGTTAAGTTATATATCGATATATGTCCCAGTATGTCACCGGCTTTCACCCAAGGCGGAATCGATCCAGGAAGCGAGTTCTGTGTTGCTGCCAATGCAGCTAGCGAGAAAGTCGCAAGAATGATGTATGAGATATTTCCAAGAGTGCCGTTCAGTCGGTCAACTGTTTCGAAGAGCAGAGAGACAGCGCCGACGAGGACACAGACCGGAAATGCAAATACGAATAGTGGCGCTAACAACGAAACTGGATTCGTCGGTCCAATACCGTGAATCGCATGGTTAGCGATTGTCGCAAACCCAAGTGTAAGAAGGATAACTGCACCAAGAGCGATATTGCTGAGCCATTTTCCAGCGAGATATGTCTTATCAGAAATAGGTGTACTCACAACCAACTGGTCAACGTCGTAGAGGCGGTCGCGTTCGAGAGTATTCTTCATCAAATAGAACCCGCCAAAGAGAATAACTGCCGATCCAGTTAAACCGGCTTTCAAGCCGATGAATGCGGCTGTGTTCTCCCCGTGGAAATTCGTTTCTACGCTCCTATCCGTAACTTGGTAGGCGAGTTCGATCTGTCCTACATTGACAAGGAATCCGAGGTAGGCAACGACAGCAAGGACGACGAGTAGCCGACGCGATCGGACTCGCTGCAAGAAATCCGCTCGTGCAATGTGGTAGAGTCGACGCATATCAAATACCGTCCTGTTGGTCGATCGCTTCAAGGTATGCGTCTTCAAGCGTCGGAGAAACTTTCGTTGCGTCGTCTGTCGGTGGTGTCGGAGCGATCAATCGAACCTTGACGCCGTCGGAACGCTGTACGGTGCTACACACTTGATATTGTTCTTGAAGTGTCGATAATTTCTCTCGTGGGACGAGACATTCGAAGACCTGATCATCAACACGGTTGATGAGTTCCCCGACAGTCGTGTGGGTGAGCAATTGGCCATTGTCAAGAATGGCAATTTTGTTCGCAGTTGCTTCTACATCCGGAACAATGTGTGTTGAGAGGATGATAACCCGGCCGTCAGCAGTATTGGACAAGGCACTTCGCAACCGGACGCGTTCTTCGGGATCTAACCCAACTGTTGGTTCGTCGGCGATGAGAAGATCAGGGTCATTGAGTAACGCCTGTGCGATACCAACACGTTGACGCATCCCTCCAGAGAACGTCTTGAGCTTTCGGTTTCGAACATCCGCCAGGTTCGTCAGCGTAATCATTTCGTCGATTCGTGCATTCGCGGTTTCGCTATTGAGACCGCGGAGTGCAGCCATATATTCGAGAAACTCTTCCAGTGTCAAATCAGGGTAGACTCCAAAATCCTGCGGCAAGTAGCCGAGAATCGATCGGATAGCACCGGGCGACTCAATAATATCCTTGTTTTCCCAGTAAGCAGTGCCAGTTGTTGGTTTCATTACCGTCGTTAGAATATTCATGAGGGTCGATTTTCCGGCCCCGTTTGGTCCTAACAACCCGTGAATCCCCTCAGTAAACTCGAGAGATATATCACGGATTCCCCATGTGTCCTCTGAATACTGTTTCCCAAGCCCTTCAGTGCGTAGCTTCATGAAGAGATATATTAGAATTCTATAAATATATCTTTGGACTAAAAGGAACATCGTGTTCAGATAAGCTGGTTCCATGCGAAGACGAACGACTTGAGCCACTGATCAGCAGTTTCTGCATACGCGTTGTAAAGCAGTTTGAGAACGATGAGGATTAGCGTTTTATCTCACGAAAGACACGTTCGACACTGTTCCGATTTCCATGTCGTTCATCTCTGAAATCGAGCAACGGCGACTGATCGTGGATGTCCGCCGCAAATTGTGCACATATCTTCTACGATTGAAGGACAACTTCCCTCATGGAGTTACTGGTCGTCTCTCGGACAGGAATATAGGCGCTCTGACGACCGTCTGTCTATGTCTCAACTTCAACGGCCCTTCGCAAGCAATACGTACCACAATATATTGATATATCGAATCACTCCCTCCCGGTCACCGTCACGTCACCCGTCTCCGTCCGCACCTCGAGTCGGTGCGTTCCCTGCCCGACGACGGCCTCGATCAGCGAATCGCCGGCCATCTCGGGCAGCGCCGCCACGTCGGAGACGGTGATCTCGCCCGAGTCGGTCGTGATGTCGAGCGTCAGATCGAGTTCGTCGGGGAGACGCAGTTCGACGTCTCCGGACGACGTCTCGATCGTCGCGTCCCGCTCGATATCCGGCAGCGTCGCCGTGACGTCGCCGGCGTCGGTCTCGAGGCGCTCGATCGACGCCGGATCGACGAGATCGATCGCTCCGGCCTCGGTCGTCGCCGAGACGGTTCCGTCGACGGCTTCGGCGCGGACGGCTCCGGTTTCCGTGACCGCGGTGAGATCGCCGCGGACGTCGCTGACGTCGATTTCGCCCGTCCTCGTATCGACGCTCTGCACCGCGAGGCGCTCGGGGACGGCGACGGAGAGGTCGAAAACCGGAACGGGTCGGAGGCCGAAGAGCGTCCGCGACTCGTCCCGCTCGACTGTCAACTCGAGGCAGTCGCCGTCGGCGGATATCTCGAGCTCGATCGTCTCGAGGTCGTCCGGGCTGACGGCGGCCTTCCGGCCGTCGACGACGACTTCGTCTCGGGGCGTCGGGCGAACGGTAACGTCGCCGATCGCCGTCGAGACGGCCATCGCGGAGAGGTCGGCCGCGGAACGCCGTTCGGTGACCGATTCCTCGACCTCGCGGCCGTCTGCGAGACAACCGGCCACCCCTGCGACGGTCCCGACAGCGATCCCGGCCAGGATCGACCGTCGCGACGCCGTGGGAGTCATAGTTCGACGTATGTCATCGCCCGATATAATGCCGATAGTCACCCGCGAAGAGCGTTCCGCCGGACCGACAGTCAGCCGCACCGATCAGTCGTCGAATCCGGTCGATCCGCAGTTCGCCCCGTAGCTGAATATAGTCCTTCCAGACTGCCCAGTGTGCGACGTTGACACGAATACCGTCACGGTTTCGTATAAATCAGAAATATAAGATCTATTATTCGTATTTCGGGTCCGACATCGTACGGATGTCCGATACCAACGGCGACGAGAGACGAACCGGTCACCCAGACACCTCGGGTTCCGCGCTCCGACGACGATCGTTCATGGCCGCCGCGGGGGCGACGGCGACCGGCATGGTCGGCGCCGCGAGTGCCGACCGCGATCGATCCGCCGGCGCCGACGATCGAGGGCGCAACCGAGCGAGCGAACGCGGGTTCGTCGATCGAACCGACGAGCCGGAGCTGATCGCCCACCGCGGGTTCGCCGGCCTCTACCCCGAGAACACCGTCGGCGCCGTCGAGGCGTCGGCCCGCGGCATCCAGTCGCCGTACGCGCCGTCCCGCGGCGCGGACATGATCGAAATCGACGTCGTGCCGACCGCCGACGACGACGTCGTCGTCTTCCACGACGACCGGCTCGCCGAGCGCGACGACGGCGAGCGCGGACTGACCGACACCGAGGGCGTCGTCTGGGAGACTGATACCGAGACCGTCACGAGCGCCGAAGTCCTCGAGAGCGGTGAGACCGTCCCCCGACTGCGCGAGACCCTCGCGGCGATTCCGTCCCACGTCGGCGTCAACGTCGAACTGAAGAACCCGGGCTCGTTCGACGTTCGATTCGCCGAGTCGCTCTCGAGCGAGGAGCTCGCGCCCCAGAAAGAGCTCTGGCAGCCGTTCGTCGCCGACGTGCTCGCGGTCGTCGACGACTTCGACCACGAGTACCTCTTCTCGTCGTTCTACGAGGCCGCGCTGGCGACGACCTGCGAGGCGTCGGAGTACCCGGTCGCGCCGCTTCTCTGGGACTCCGTCGAAGCCGGCGTCGAAGTCGCCCGCCGGTACGAGGCCGAGGCGGTCCATCCGCCGTACGACATGATCCGCGGGACGCCGTTCTACGCCGACCAGCACTACGCAGCGGACGCCGGCTGGGACGAGATCGACCTCCTCGCGGTCGCCCACGAGGAGGGGCGGGACGTGAACGTCTTCACTCTCGAGACCTGGTACCAGGCCGGTCAGTTGGCGGCGGCCGGCGTCGACGGACTGATCAGCGACTACGCCGACGTGCGTCGCTTCGGCGCGACCAACTGACGGCGACGGACATCGGTCGACTCCGTGCGACCGAAACACAGATTTAGGACGCTGGCGCAGTATCGTACGAGTAGATGATCAGCGGCGGCGATCTCACGAGGCGGGTGCTGCGGGTGATCGAGTCGTGACCGACTCCGATTCCGACGCCGACGTCACCGTCGTCGACGCGGTAGACGCCTACCTCCAGCGGAAGGCAGTCGGAGACCCGGACGGCCCGGGCGCCGGCACCTACGCCTCGAACGCCGAATCGATCCTGCGCCGCTGGGCCGACTGGCTCGATGGCGAACACGGCGTTCGCTCGCTGTTCGCCCTCGAGATCGAGCACATGCGAGCCTACGCCGACGAGTTGCGGGCCCGCGCCGACCACGGCGAGTACGCCGCCTCCACTGCCGGCACCTACTACGCGGTCGTTCGGGCCTTTCTGTCGTGGTGTGTCCGCGGCGGGATCTTGGAGACGAACCCGGCCGCGACCGACGCGGCCGAATCCGCCCTGCCGACCGCCGAGGAGCGACCCGACAGCGAGTTCTGGACGGCCGACCAGCGCCGGCGCCTCGAGACCCACGTCCGCGAGCGGGCCCTCGAGGCCGCGGCGGACGGGGTCGACCGCGACGAGCGCCGGAATCGACTCCGGGAGTACGCGATGGTCGCCGTGCTCGCCCACTCGGGCGTCCGGGGCTCCGAGCTGTTTCGGGTCCCCGACGACGAGCGTCGGACGGGGGCGACGTGGGACGACGTCGACTTCTACACCGGGACGATCCGCGTGCTAGGTAAATCTCAGCGCTTAGAGGACGTGCCGCTGCCGGCGCCGGCCCGGACGCCGCTGCGCCGGTACCGGGTCGTCCTCGATCCGCCCTCGAACGACTGGCCGCTGTTCCCGACCCGTCACGCGCCCTCGATCGCTCGGCGGGTCAGGGAGGTGCTGGCCGAGCGCGGCCGCGACGAGGACCGCATCGAGTCGCTACTCGACGAGCGAACGGCGACGCAACTCGCCCGCGAGCGGGCGATCGCCCCGCCGGCGATCACGACCGAGGGCGCCCGGTCGGTGCTCAAACGCCTCTGCGAGGCGGCCGACGTCGACGTCGACGGCGACTACCTGACCCCGCGGGGCGTCCGCGGCACTGGCACCGGCGACGGCGAGGACGCCGGCTACCGGCGCGAGGCGACCGACGCGAAACCGGCGCTTCGCGCGTCGGTGCTCGAGCAGGCGATCGCCGTTCCGGAAGAACAGCCGGCCGTGATCGACGTCGATCCGATCGACTCGAGCGAAGGAGACGAACGGTCGGAAAACGACTGACTCGACCGTATTGACGTTTCTCTCGAGAACGGAGCGGATAGCTGTGCTCCTCAGCCGAGGAGCACCAGGAGGATCACTGTCAGCACGACCGTCAGCAGGAGGACGGTGGTCCCGATGCTCGCCCGGAGGTGGATCGTCGACGGTCGACCGCCGTCGGTCGGCTGGCGGTCCTCGACGTCGACCCCGGGAACGCGGCGGGCAGCCGCGTCGACGGCCAGCACGGGGTTGGTACCGATCCAGTAGCAGCGCTTGACGAGGCCGACGGCCGCGGCGTCGACGATCCGGTAGAGTTCGGTCGTCGCGAGCATCGACCACCGGCCGACGTAGTAGCCCGCGGGGAAGACGACCCGGGCCGGATCGCCCAGATCGAGCTTCGAGAGGGGCTTGCGGACGACGGCGAAGGTGACGAGCGCGACCGCCGTCAGGATCCCCGCCGTCTCGAGGTGGCTCGAGCTGTAGGGGTGGAGGTGACCCTCGCCGCCGTCCGGGTAGACGAACGAGAACTCGCCGCCGTGGGCGTGGATCGTCGGCGCGAGGTCGGCCAGCCCCTGCCACCAGACGCCGAAGAGCAGGCAGGCGCCGCCCATCCCGAGCATGGCGATCGTCTGGCCGGGCTTGGCGTCGGGCACCGAAATGTCGCTCTCCCCGTGGAGGAAGACGTAGTAGCCGAGTTTGATGAACGATAAGAGCGTCCCGATCGCGCCGAGCCAGAGCAGCCAGTACAGGGCCTCGAACTCGTGGACCCCGTAGTAGTGGGGATCGGCCGCGTCGAAGAGCATCCCCTTGCTGATGTAGCCGTTGAAGCCGGGGATCGCGGTGATCGAGAGCGCGCCGAGCGCGAATCCGATCGCCGTCAGGGGCATCTCGCGCCAGAGTCCGCCCAGCTTATAGAGGTCCTCCTCGCCGGTGCGGAAGATGACGACGCCGACGGCCATGAACAGCAGGCTCTTGAACAGGATGTTGTTGAACAGGTGGCTCATCGCCCCGGCGGTGGCGATCTCGCTCTCCACCATCCAGGCGCCCATCCCGATCCCGGCGACGATGTAGCCCAGTTGGGCCTGGATGTGGTAGGACAGCAGCGCCCGCATGTCGTGTTGCAACAGGGCGAACGTCGCCCCGTAGACGGACATCAGTCCGCCCATGTACGCGATGTAGATCCCGAGGTCGCTCTCGGCGCCGATGGGGAACGCCCGATAGAGGACGAAGGCGCTCGTCTTCGTGGTGTAGACCGAGAGGAACACCGACGCCGCGAAGTGGGGTCGGGGGTAGGTGTCGGGCAGCCACGTGTGGAGCCCGATGAAGCCGACGTTGACGCCCATTCCGAGCACCGCGAGCATCGCCGGCAGCCCGGACGCGATTCCGGTGCCGTCGTAGACGAACGTCCCGGCCTCGACGTAGTGGGCGGCGACGGCCAGCAGCACGATCACGCCGCCGGTGCCGTGAAATAGCGCGTAGCGGAAGCCGGCCCGGACGGCGTCGCCGCCGTAGTGCCAGACGACCAGCGTGCTCGTGACGGCCATCAGCTCCCACATGAACACGAGCACAAGCCAGTCGCCGGCGAACGCCGCCCCGAGCGAGGAGGCGACGTACGTCAGTGCGATCGCGACGAGCTCGCGGCTGGCGCCGCTCGAGTAGGCGTAGATGACCGAACAGATCCCGAGGAAGCCCAGCCCGATGCCGATCATCTGGGAGAAGCCGTCGACGTGGAAGGCGACGACGTCGAACCCGAGGAAGGTACCGGTGAGGTAGCTTCCCTCGGGCGCGTACACCGAGATCGCCAACACGCCCGCGAGGCTCAACGCGCCGGCAGCGAAGCCGGCGATCCGGGGCAGTACGAGCACGAGCAGCGCCGCCGCGAACACCAGCAGCGGCGGGTAGGCCATCGTCAGGAGATCGCTTTCGATCATTCGGACATCACCTCCAGGGCCTCCTCGAGGGACAGGCCCTGCAGTTGGTCGAAGGAGTCGACGCCGAAGACGCCCTCCACGATGTGCGTGATCAGATCGAGGAAGACGGCGTGGTCGGGGACGACGCCGAGGACGACCGCGCCGGTCGCGATGATCGCGATCGGCGCCAGCATGAGCCACGTGCTCTCGCCGATCGGCGAGTGACGCGGCCAGCCGCCCGCTGGCGGCCCGCCGGTGAGGTGGTCGTCGTGGTCGCCGTGGTGGTCGACGGCGCTGACGTGGTCTCCCGCCGGAACGTCGGCGTCGCTCGGGTACCTGTCGACGGCGTAGTCGTAATCGTCGTCTTCGACGTCGGCGTCCGTGGCGCCCGAGTCGTCCGTCTCCGCCGGGGCCGGATTCGATTTCGCGGCGTCCGATTCGGACTCGGATTCCGATCCGGAGCGATCGGCCGACGAGGGGCCGCCGTCCGCGGCGACGTGTTCCTTCTGTCCCTCGGCGCCGGCGCCGTAGGACTCGAAGATCCCGCCGCGCGGGAACTCGAGGACCGGTTTCGCGTCGTGGCGGTCCTCGCTCTCGAAGAAGGCCGTGTAGACGACCGGCCAGAAGTAGGCGATGTTGAGCACGCCAGAGAGCAGCAGCGTGCCGGCGAAGATCCAGTACTCGCCGCCCATGTAGCCGGAGCCGATCAGCATGTAGAACTTACTGACGAAGCCGGCGATCGGCGGCAGCCCGGCCATGCCGAGCGCGCCGATCGTGAACGCCGACAGCGTCAGCGGCATCCGCTTGCCGATGCCGGCCATGTCGCTGATGTAGTCGGTGTGCGTCTCGACGTGGATCGCCCCCGCACAGAAGAACAGCGTGAGCTTCGCGAACGCGTGGGCGGGGATGTGGAACAGGGCGCCGACCATCGCGTAGGGGTGTAACATCGAGAGCCCGAGCACGATGTAGGACAGCTGTGCGGTCGTCGAGTAGGCCAGCCGGCGCTTGAGGTGATCCTTGCGCATCGCGATGATAGAGGCCGCGGTCAGCGTGAACGCGGCGACGATCGCGACGGGGATGTTGAGCCCAACCTCGCCGATGCCGGGAACGTCGAGGGGCAGGTCGTGGATCAGTCCCGGCCCGTAGACGTCGAGGATGACCCGCGCGACGCCGAAGGCGCCGGACTTGACGACCGCGACCGCGTGGAGCAGCCCGGAGACCGGCGTCGGCGCGACCATCGCGTCCGCGAGCCACGAATGGAGGGGCATCAGCGCCGCCTTGACGCCGAAGCCGGCGATCAGCAGGAAGAACGCGGCCTGCGCGAAGCCGGGTTCGGCCTGCGCGGCCGTCGCGAGCGCCTCCATCCCGCCGGACTCGAAGGCCAGCGTCGGATCGCCGTTGACCGACGCGGTCAGCCAGTAGACCATCACGGTCCCGGCCAGCAGGAAGACCCCGCCGCCGAAGAACGTGTAGGTGAGGTACTTCCGACCGGCGATCCGGGCCTCGTCGTCCTCGTTGTGTGCGACCAGCGGGTAGGTTACGAGCGATAGCAGCTCGTAGAAGACGAAGATCGTCACCAGGTTCGCCGCGAAGGCGATCCCGACCGCGGCCGAGAGACTGGCCGCGAACGAGGCGAAAAAGCGGGTCTGGGCGTGCTCGTCGAGCCCGCGCATGTAGCCCGCCGCGTAGAAGGACGTGAAGATCCAGAGGAAACTCGCCAGCAAGGCGAAGAGGATCCCCAGCGGATCCGCCCGCAGCGCGAAGTCGACGCCCGGAAGGAACCGGATCCCCGTGCTCTCGTAGAGGCTCCACCGGTAGACGGTGCCGGACATGACCGCGGGGAGCATGCTGGCGACGATTCCGAACTTGCCGACGGCGGCCAGTACGGACCAGCCCTCGCGGAGATTCGGACGGCGATGCGACGCGACAATCAGGACGATCGCGACCGCCGACACCAACACGGCGGCGAGCGGTCGTAGGTCTGCAACCATTAGTTGAACACCTCCGTGAGGAACGGCTCGAGGAAGTCGGCGAACGTGCCGCCCGCGAAGCCGAGCGCGACCGCGACGATCGCCGCGACGACGACCACTGCGACCATCCCGCTCGAGACCGGATCCGGCGATCGGCCGGAGCCGTCACGGCCGGGTCCGCCGGTGGGGTCGTACGAGACGCCCGCCGCGAGCGGGGTCTCGACAGCGCCGTCGTCGGACGCGAGGCCCTCGCGGCCCTCGTCACCGTTCTCGTCGCCGCCGTCAGAGCGCGGCTCCGACGAGGATCGCGATCCGTCAGATTGCTCACCGCCGTCGGTCGCGACCGTACCCGGACCGTGGCCGCGGGCGGACGCGGCCCCGGCGGCCGGCGTGAAGTACATTTTCTCGAGCAGGCGAGCGGCGTAGGCTAAGGTGAGCATGGTGCTGAGGAAGATGACGGCCGCGACGGGCCACAGCTCGGCCTCGACGGCGCCGAGCGCGATGTACCACTTGCCGACGAAGCCGACGGCCGGCGGGACGCCGACCAGCGCGAACAGGAGGACGGCCATGGCGCCGGCGACGACCGGCCGTCGCTTGGCGAGGCCGGCGTACTCGTCGACGGTGCGGGCGCCGTAGCTCGTCGCGACGATCGCCGCCGACAGGAAGAGGCCGGCCTTGAGGATCCCGTGGCCGACCAGGTGGATCGCGGCGCCGGTAAACGCCGTCTCCGAACCACCGGCGATGACGACGCCGTAGGCGGTGATGACCAGACCGAACTGCGAGACCGACGAGTAGGCGAGCATCCGCTTGACCTCGCGCTGGATCACGGCCAGGACGGTCCCGGCGAGGACGCTCACGCAGCCGACGGTGAGGACGATCGAGGCCGCCCGCGGCATCGAGGCGAGGTAGTCGACCTCGAAGACGGTGACGATCAACCGCCCGAACGCGTACGCGGAGGCCGTCGAGACCAGCGCCGCGATCAGCGGCGTCGCGCCGTCGGGAGCCTGCTCGTAGGCGCTCGGCTGCCACGTGTGCAGCGGCCACTGGGCGACCTTGGTCGCGAAGCCGACCACGATGAACGCGAACCCGGCCTGAATCAGAGTCTGGCGTTCCGCGTTCGGGATCGCCTCGGCCAACTCGACCATGTTGAGCGTCCCCGTTGCCATGAAGACGAAGGCGACGCCGATCAGGTACATCGACGCGGCGACGGTACCCAGGACGAGGTACTTCAGGGCGGCGACCGCCGATTCCGGGCCGTCGCCGCTGGAGACGAGCGCGTAGGTCGCGAGGCTCGAGATCTCGAGGAAGACGAACAGGTTGAAGACGTCGCCGGTCAGCGAGATGCCGAGCAGCCCGCCGACCAACAGCAGGTAGGCGGTGTAGAACGTGTTCCCGCGCGGGCCCCCGCGTCGCGTGTACGCGAGGACGCCGGTGGCGACCCCCGTCACGAGCAGGACGACCAGTATCGAGAACTGGTCGGCGACGAGTTGGATCCCGTAGGTACGGGGATAGCCGCCGAGGGTGTGGGTCACTCGGCCGCCGGCGTGGACGACGCTCGCGAGATAGCCGGCGGCGGCGAACAGCCCGGTCGTTGTGATCGCGGCGACCGACCACCCGGTGCGGTCGAACCGCAGGCCGAGCGCGATCGGGAGCGTCGCCGCGAGGATCGGGGCGACGATCAGCAGCGGCGGGAGCAGGTCGACGAGACTGCTATTCATCGGCACGCACCTCCCGCAGGGTATCCTCGCGGAGCGTTCCGTACTCCGAGTAGATGCGGATGATCAGTGCCAGCCCGACCGCCGTCAGCGCGATGCCGACGACGATGGCGGTCAGGACGATGACCTGGGGCAGCGGGCTCGCGACCATGACCTCCCCGGGCTCGCCGTGGTGGGGAACGATCGGCGCCGACGCGCCGTCGGCGTCGATGTAGGCCATCGAGACGAAAAACAGGAAGATCGCCGTCTGGAAGAGGTTCACCCCGATCAGCTTCTTCACGAGGTTCTCGCTGGCGATCACCATGTAGATCCCGATGCCCAGCAGGACGAACATCAACACGTACGTGTAGCGGCTCGCGAGGAGTTCAATCATCGTCGCTCACCTCGCCGTCGGACGGTTCGTGGCGGTCCTCGAGTCCGCCGGTCCCGCTTGGACGTTCGGGCGTGAACCCGGCCGCCATCGCGAAGAAGAGGGTAATGATGGTCCCCGAAACGATCAGCGAGATGCCGGCGATCTCGACGGCTTCGAGCCCCCACTTGGGCTTGATGTGGAAGACCTCTTTGAGCATGGTGAACTCGAGGAAGTCCCCGCCGAGGGCGACCATCCCGAGGCCGATCGCACCGAAGATGACGACGCCGCCGGTGACGAGGCCGACCAGCAGGGAGTTTCGCAGCCACTGGCGCGTGGGTTCGATCCCGAAGGCGAACGCGAGCATGAGGATCGTGACGCCGACGATGGTTCCGCCCTGGAAGCCGCCACCGGGGGCGTCGCCCCCGTGGAAGGTCATGAACAGCCCGTAGGTGAGCGTGAACGGTGCGATGATCTTGACGGCGGTCATGATCACCTGACTCTCGGTGTAGGTATCGTCGAAGGATTCGGGCATTTAGGCGAACACCTCGCGTTTCAGAACCACCAGCGTCGAGACGCCGGCGGCGAAGACGACGACCGCCTCGCCGAAGGTGTCGAACCCACGGTAGGCGGCGAGGACGGACGTGACCGCGTTCTCGACGCCGGTCTGTTTGTAGGTCTCCGTGATGTAGTGTTGGGTCACCTCGGGGTTCGACCAGACCGGCGTTTCCAGGCTCCCGACGGTGTACATCTCGGGGAGCACGACGGTACAGAGCACGAGCACGAACGCGCCGACGGCGACGACCCCCGGCACGTGGATCCGCTCTCTGAGCCGGTCGGTCGTGGGCCGAGTCGTGCGCGCGATCGTCAGCAACAGCAGGAGCGTCGTCACGCCGGCGCCGATCGCCGCCTCGGTCATGGCGACGTCGGGAGCCAGCAGGAACGTATAGAGGATGGCCATCCCGAGGCTGTAGGCGCCGAAGACGATGATCACCGACAGCACGTCACGAAACAGCGCCGTCGCGACGGCCGTCGCGAGGATGAAGACCGCGAGGGAGTAGGCGAACAGGCTCATCGCGTCTCACCCTCCGTTTCGGCGGCGACCTCGGCGTCGTCCGCTTCCCCCTCCTCAGCGAGGACGGGTTCGACGTCCGACTCCGCCGCGGAGCGGGCGATGGCGTGGGCCGCCGTCGGGTTCGTGATGAACACGAAAAACAGCAGCAGGACGGTGTAAACCGCCGCGTGCTGCCAGCCGAACGCGAGCGCGACGCCGGCCAGCGCGAAGCCGGCGCCGAGCGTGTCCGTCTGGGAGGCGGTGTGGGCCCGGGCGTAGATGTCCGGGAGCCGGAGGACGCCGACCGTCGAGACGAGCGTGAAGAACACGCCCAGTCCGAGACAGAGGACGATCGCCCAGAACCGGACGGTCTCGAGGGTCGACTGGAGCGCGATCGGCTCGATCACAGCACACCACCCCGATCGACGGTGAACTTCGAGATGGCGATCGACATCAGGAAGTTCAACAGCGCGTAGATCAGCGCCACGTCGAGGAACCACGACTGGTCGAGCCCCGCCGCAAGCAGGGCGAGGATGACGACCGTATTCGTCCCGAGAACGTTGACCGCCAGCAGCCGATCCTGCGTGGTCGGGCCGACGACCGCGCGGTAGAACAGCACGATCGCGAGGACGACGAACAGCGCCGCCGCCGCGAGGAAGACGTCCTCGAGCGGAACGGGCGTCACAGTTCGTCACCTCCGACGATCTCGGCGTCGTCGCGTTCGTTCGGCGACGGGATCGCCGCCGACTCGCGGCCGTAGAAGACGAAGCGGATCGCCTTCTCGAGGCCGCCGTCGAAGAGGTCCTCGCGAGCCGACGGGATCAGCGTGTGGACCAGCAGCTGCTGGTCGTTGGCCCGGACCGTCAGGGTCCCCGGGGTCAACGTGATGCTGTTGGCCAGCGCGAGCAGCGGGAGGCCGCTGCGGACCCGCGCGTTGACTCGAGTCAGCGTCGGCTCGATCGGCATCGACGGCCGGAGGATCACGGCCGAGACGGCGATGTTCGCCTTGACGATCTCCCAGAGCAGATACGGGATATAGAAGACGAACCGGACGGCCCGCAGCGGCGACTGGACCCTGTCCAAGGGCATCGAAAAGGTGACGTGGGCCAGCGAGACCGAGACGATGCCGGCGACCGCCGCGCCGGTGAGGAGATCGAACCAGTAGAACGGATCTCCGAGGACGAGATAGAAGCCGAAGGAGATCCAGAACGTCGCGAACAGGCGATCGAACCCCGTGTGGGAAAGGACGAGACGACCGTGACGGGCCGCCCGCTCGACTGGCGCCTCGTCGTAGGACATCCCGACGCGGTCGAGTTCCCGCTCTAAGGGCTGGAGCATCGACGCGGTGACGCCCGGACTGTACTCCGGATCGAGCACGAGCCGATCGATCCCGTGGTCGTCGGCGTAGGCCCGGAAGATCTCGGCGTAATCCCGGGGACCGAAGAGGTACTCGTCGGTCCCGAGGACGGCCGTTTCGATCGTCACGTCGGCCCCGTCGGCGTCCTCCTCGACCCAGTTTTCCGCCCGCTCGAGCAGCTCCTCTGCCCCGTCGCTCATCCGCTTCCCTTCGGGCAGATCGACATCGTAGGGGAGTGCGATGACCAGGTGACACTCGAGGGAGTCGGCCGTCTCGAGGCCCGACTGGACCGCGTAGGCGACCGTCTGCCGGACGGTCACCGTGTCCGACAGCGGTACGAGTACGCGTTCAGCCGCCACGGCACATCACTCCCGGTGACCGTCGATGGATATTCATGAGACTCGTCGTTAGTCGAGTCAAGCGTCACCTGTAGGAAAACGATTTCGTTATCTGCCAGACTGCCAGACGATTTGCTCGATTTTCACGGGGAGTTCACGACGAACGGCCGCGTTTTCGCTCGTGGCGATAACGCCGGTCAAACGGCGGAGAACCGTCCGACCGATACTTTTACAACCACACTTGTTCTATTGCAAATCGAATTTCATGACGGCAACGAACGAGACCGTTCACGGTCGGATCGAGACCGCACGCACCGAACTGACGCCGATGCAGGTCGCGACGGGGCTGCTGTTCGCGGCGGCGATCGCGTTCGCGTTGCTCTTCCTCCAGGAGCCCCTCGCCCATGACGCGATGCACAACTTCCGTCACGGGGCCGGCATCGTCTGTCACTGAGCGATGCTCGTCGACTACCTGCAACGCGGCGTCCTCGCGGGGGTCGTCGCGGGCCTCGCCTACGGGCTGTACGTCGCGTTCGTCGCGAACCCCCTCACCGAGTACGTCCACGACGCCGGACACAGCCACGGTCACGGCGCCGGCGATCACAGCCACGCACAGGAGGGCACCGAACACGTCGTCTCCGAGACGACGACGGCCCTCGTCAGCGTTGGCAGCGGCGTCCTCTGGGCGATCCTACTCGGCGGACTCTTCGCCGTCGCGCTGTACCTCTTCGAACCGGCGCTTCCCGGCCGCGACGGACTCGAGTCGTACGTCCTCGCGGGCGCCGGGTTCCTGACCGTCTCGGCGACGCCGTGGCTGGTCGTTCCGCCCGCGGCGCCGGGCGCCGACCACCTCTACGGCATCGACGCGAGAATTGGCATCTACGTCGGTCTCGTCGGTCTCGGTGCGGCGGTCTCGGCGGCAGCGATCCTCGCGTACGGGCGAGCGGCGCCGCGGCATCCGGCGCTCGGCGCGCTCGCCGCCGCGGTACCGATCGTCGCGACGGTGGTCGTTCTCCCCGCGGTCACGCCGACGGTCGTCACCCAGCCCGACGTCGCCAGCGAACTCGTCACGGCGTACCAGGCGCTGGCCGCGCTGAGTCAGGCCGCGATCTGGGTGCTGATCGCGGGCGCGTTCAACCGACTCCGGCGACGGGCCGACCCCGCCGTCAACGCCGTGGACACAGACGCGGACTCACACGACCAGTTGACGGCGAGCCCCTGAGTACGAATGCAACGCCAAACTGACCGACAGCGCGACCGGCTCGCCGCGCAGGTGTTCGTCTGTACGAACGACCGCGACGCCGACTACGCCTGCTGTGCAGACGCCGGCGGCGAGGAGACGCTCGAGGCGGTCAAATCGTGGCTGCGCGATCGAAACGCGTTCTGGAACCCGGTCTCGGTGATCGAGACCGGCTGTCTGGGACTGTGCAGCGAGAACGGGACCGCCATCGCGATCCAACCGCGCGACGAGTGGTACTCGGAGGTCCGGCCGGCGGAGGTGCCCGACCTGCTCGAGAGCGAGTTCGGTCCCGACGCCGAACGGGTCGGGGCGGCGTATCGCCAGCGAGCGAACGAGAGCCGCTCCGGCGACAACTGAGCCCGGTCGGCGGACGGTCCGAACCTACTCCCACCGGTTTTGTCGACCGATCACGATTGCGTCAGTACGGCCGACGCTCGCAGTCGGTACGAGCGGGGTGAGTGCGTATTCGGCGCCCGAATAAACCATTTTTCCGAACTTTCGAAGATAATATTATGTAGCGCCGCCAACTCATAGGTATGAATTGGGGCGGACAGTTGATCATCGGTGAAGATCATTGGATCACGCTCGTCGTCGGCATCAGCTTAATCGCACTGCTGGGGCTAGCCACATCCCTCCAGTGGTACTACATACTGACTCTGGGAGCGGTAGCGTCCGGGATCAGCGAACTACTGCTACGGAGTCTTCCGAGCAGATAGAGCCGTATCCTCTCCGATACTCGATACCGTCCCGAGAATAGCTATTCAGCTCTATTAGTGCGATACCGTCCGGAAAAGATTCGATCTCGACCGGTCAGCAGAAGTCGATCGTGTGACAGACTGCCGTGGACAGGCCTCCGGAACCGCACGCGATCCGACCCAGCTGCGACGCGAGGGCGTAACAGAGCGCGGCGCATCCACCGCCGAGGGCGGGGTTGCTCACGACGATCGGTACACAGCGAGAAATACAGCTAACCGTCCGAACGTCCTGTTGACACCGACGCGAATAGCGACGATAACCTTACATCCGTCGCAACCGGAGTCAGCGATACGAACCCCGTCCGTACCTGGTGCGGTAGCTGTCAGATGGGGTTTTCATCGCCTTCACCCGCATCAGGCCCCGGTTTCGCGGAACGGCAGCGCGACGAGGAGAACGGCAACGCCCGAGGTCAGACGGGGTGTCGGTCGATCCACAGGCGGTGATCGAATCACTGTGGGTGACCGACGCCGCTGTCTCTGTCCGACTCTCGAGCGAAGTCCGCTGCTCGTGGAAATCAGACACGAAGTGGCGCCGCATAGTCGCTTTCGTTCGTAACCGAGGACGAGGGGCTCTCAGAGCCGTACGGCTCACCGTCACTGCCAACTTTCTTCCGAACTCGAGTGGTCACCCACGACCATGGCTCGGACCGATCGCGACATCGTCCTCGTCGACGGCGCGCGAACGCCCCACGGAACGCTGCTCGGATCGCTCGCGGATGTCGAGGCGGTCGAACTCGGTCGGACGGCCATCGACGGCCTCCTCGAACGCGTCGATGTCGACGGCGCCGCTGTCGACTGGGTCGGACTCGGCAACGCCATCCAGGCCGGCATCGGACAGGTGCCGGGACGGCAGGTCGTCGTCAAGTCGGAACTTCCCAACGAGACGCGGGCGACGACGATCAACGAAGCTTCGGGCTCCGGGATGAGCGCGATCGGACTCGCGGCCGATCGGATCGCGGCCGGCCGCGCCGATCTGGCGATCGCGGGCGGGTTCGAGTCGATGACGAACGCGCCGTGGATCCTCCCCGACTACCGGAAAGGGCGCCGCCACGGCGACGTCGAGATCAAGGACTCGATGCTCCTCGACTCGCTCTGGGACGTCAACCTGGACGTCCACATGGGCGAGATCACGGAGGGGCTGGTCGACCGCGAGGGGATCTCGAGAGAGACCCAAGACGAGTACGCCCTCGAGAGCCACCAGTGGGCCGCCGCCGCAATCGATTCGGGCGCGTTCGACGACGAGATCGTGCCCGTCGAAACCGGCGGCGGCACGGTCGACACCGACGAGGGACCGCGACCCGACTCTACGCTCGAGGACCTGGCCCGGCTACCGACGTCGTTTCGCGAGGACGGCACTATCACGCCGGGCAACGCATCCAAACTCAGCGACGGCGCGGGCACGGTGCTGCTGGCCGACGAGGAGACCGCCGACCAGCGGGGCCTCGAGCCGATGGCCCGACTCGTCGACTACGCCACCGCCTACCGCGGTCCCGACCGATTCAACGAGGCCGTCGGCGACGTCGTCGAGCGGCTCCTCGAGCGCAACGAACTCGCGGTCGACGACGTCGACGCCTACTGGATCAACGAGGCCTTCGCCGCGCAGGCGGCGTACGTCATGGACCGCGTCGGAATTCCGCGCGAGCGGATGAATCCTCAGGGGGGCGCGGTCGCGTTCGGCCACCCGATCGGCGCCTCCGGCGGGATGCTCGCGACCAGCCTCGCCTACCAGCTCCGCGACGATCCCGATGTCGAACGCGGCTTCGTCGGGATGAGCATCGGTGGCGGCGGCGCGATCATGGGGTTGCTGGAGGCGTACTGACCGAATCGCTCGCCCCGGGAGCGGGATCGAGATTCCGGCTCTCGTCTTCGAGACGTTTACCTACCGGCCGGCCCGACTGTCGGCAAATGACGCTGTACTCGCGGGTTCGCCCCCTCGCGTTCAAACTGCCGGCCGAGACCGCCCACGATCTCGGCAAGCGAACGCTCCGGGCGGCCCAGTCCACGTGGCCGACGCGGCAGGCCCTCGCCGCGGCCTACCAGTACGATCATCCCGCGCTCGAGGTCGACCTGTTCGACTCGACGTTTCCGAACCCGGTGGGGATCGCAGCCGGCTTCGACAAGAACGCCGAAGTGACCCACGCCCTCGAGGCGCTCGGCTTCGGGTTCGTCGAAATCGGCACCGTCACGCCCTACCCGCAGGACGGCAACGACCGACCCCGGCTGTTCCGCCTGCGGGAGGACGAGGGGATGATCAACCGGATGGGCTTCAACGGGCAGGGAATGGAGGCCGTCACGGAGCGACTCGAGGGAGACGGCACGCCCGATTTCCCACTGGGAGTCAACATCGGGAAGATGAACTCCTCGACCGAACGAGAGGCGATCGAGGACTACCGACGCGTCTTCGATCGGCTCTCGCCGTTCGCCGACTACGTCGTCGTCAACGTCTCCTGTCCGAACACGCCCGACGAGTTCGACGAGGCCTCGCCCGAGCACCTGCGGGCGATCTTCGAAACCCTCGAGACCGAAAACGACGAGAACGTACCGATGCTGGTAAAGATCGGTCCCGACGAGCCCGAGGACGCGATTCTGGACCTCGTCGACATCGTTCGGGAGTTCGGTCTCGATGGGATCGTCGCGACCAACACCTCGACATCCCGCGAAGGACTCGAGTCGCCCGCCCGCGAGGAGTGGGGCGGCCTCAGCGGCGCCCCCATCGAAGACAGATCCACCGACGTGATCCGAACGATCGCCAAGCACACGGACGGCGAACTGCCGATCGTCGGCGTCGGCGGCGTCGATTCGGCCGCGAGCGCCTACGAGAAGATTCGCGCGGGCGCGTCGCTCGTGCAACTCTATACGGGGTTCGTCTACCAGGGGCCGTCGACGGCCGAGCGGATCAACCGGGGACTGGTCGACCTGCTCGAGCGCGACGGCTTCTCGTCGGTCGAAGCGGCGGTCGGCGCCAATCTCGAGTAGCGTCGCGGCGCGGACCGATGGCTATGGTCCTCGAGTCGCGAGGGCGGCCCTCGCGGAGCGGGCGTAGCGGGGAGCAGCCGCGCGGCGGACAGCGTGGATCCGCCGTAGCGGCGGGCGGCTCTCACCGAACGGGGACGGCGCCGACCGTTAGTCGGCGGGTTCGGCGTCGTCGATCGCGTCGTCGAGTCCGTGCAGTTCCGCCGGGCCGACGGCTTCGCCGGCGCGTTCCTCGCGGATCTCGCGGGAGGTCGAGTCCTCCTGTTGGGACTCGACGACGGGATCGGTATCACCGTCGGTCACGGAGAGGTACACCGACCGAAGCTCCGCCGTCTTGTCTGCTTCGTCCGTCTCTCGGTCCTCGTCTGCCTCGGGTTCGGATTCGGTCATGGGTGGTGACCCTCATCGAATCCGATGGGTCGGGCAGTGAATATAAACCCCCCGCTACTTTCACGAAATGAGAATCGTCGGTACCAACGACATCCGTTCCCGTCTGGACGAACGGAATAATCGGAAGCGACCGGTACCGACACTGTCCGACGTTGTCGGGGCCGTCGTCGCTACACGCCGTCGATATCGTTCGTCTCGTCGACCGCGACGCGAGTCCCGTAGCCGGAGTCGCCGACGACTTCGCCGTCCTCGTAGACGACCTCGCCGCGGACGACGGTCGTCACCGCCTTGCCGGTAAAGGACTCGCCGATGAAGGGCGTCACGCAGTTCTTGGAGTGGAGTTCATCGGCGTCCTCGAGGGTCCACTCACGTTCGGGATCGACGATCGTGAAGTCGGCGTCGGTGCCGACCTGCAGCGATCCCTTCTGGGGGTACATCCCCCAGACCTGTGCCGGACGGGCCGAGTGCCGTCGCACCCACTCCTCGAGGGAGAGCCGGCCCTGATCGACGAAGGTGAGCATGACCGGAACTTCGGTCTCGAGGCCGACGAAGCCCGAGATGGCGTCCCAAGTGTTGCCGAACGGGTCGTCGACTTTTTTCTCCTCGGGGGTGTGAGGGGCGTGATCGGTCGTGACGGTGTCGATCGCGCCCTCGTCGATGCCGACTTCCCAGAGCTTCTCGCGCTCGTCGGCGTCCCGAATGGGGGGCTGAATGCGGGCCGGATTCCCCTTCTCGCGCATGACCTCCTCGGTGAACCAGAGGTAGTGGGGCGTCGTCTCGGCGGTGACGTCGACGCCGCGTTCCTTGCCGCGGGCGACGGCCTCGGCCGCGGAACCTGAGGAGACGTGGAACATGTGGACCTTCGCGCCGGTCTCCTCGGCGAAGGTGATCATCCGCTCGACGGCCTCCTGTTCGGCGATCACGGGCCGAGAGTGGGAGTGGTCGATGGGGTCGTTTCGCCCCTCGGCCTTGAACCGCTCCGTGTAGTGGTCGATGATCTCTCCGTTCTCCTCGTGGAAGCCCAGCCGTTTACCGGTCTCGCGGATCGTTTCCATCGCCTCGAGGATTTCGCCGTCGTTCGGCGGCGGGACGTCGCCCACCGTCGATCCGAGGAAGATCTTGAACCCGAGCGGGCCGACCGCATCGATGTCGGGGATGAGATCGAGGTTCTCGCTCGTGACGACCGCGTAGCTCTGGAAGTCGACGTGAGCCGAGGCCTCGCCGCGCTCGAACTTCAACTCGAGGTTCTCGGGTCGGTCGATGACCGGGTCCGTATTGGGCATCCCGACGACGGTCGTCACGCCGCCGGCGGCCGCGGCCCGCGTGGCCGACTCCCAGTCTTCCTTGTACCTGTCTCTTATACACATCTCTGATGGC
>NZ_AOIS01000053.1 GCF_000337495.1 Haloterrigena salina JCM 13891 | reverse complement strand
AGAGATGTGTATAAGAGACAGCGCCCGAGTCGGGCGATCGGCCCGCCGGCGTGACGACGGTACAGTTGCGTACGACGAGATCAACGGACATTGCCGAGTGGTTGCTGAGGGGCGCGCATATAGCTTCCCCAAATGACTCGAGCCGCCGGTGCGCCGAACGACGCCGAACGAGTGGGAACGGCAGCGTAGACGATAGTCGTTTGATACTTATAGATAACTGTGATTACTTCAACTATGAAAACGGAGACGGCATTTCGGGCGGCGACGCTGTGGTTTATCGTGGTGATCTATTTCAATATGGACTCCAGTGGGCTCGGACCACCGTTCGTCGATTTCGTCGAGTTCGTCGGCCTCCTGCTCTTCTTTCTGCTGCCGGTCTATCTCCTGATCGAGACCGGCAGAACGCTCGTCAGGGAGCACCCTGAGGTCGTGCAGGGGAAGGATCCCCGCTAGAACGGAGCGCTCGTACTCGCGTCCGCCGTCCGCCGACCGCCGCGACAGCCGACGTATCCACAGCAGTCGGTCGCACTCGCCGTCCGCGAACTGCCTCATCGTCCGCTATCCGCTCGAGCGAGTCGACGAATTCCGGTGTAAGCAGCGCCTTACCGAAATGCACGCCCGCGCGTGCGACGGTACGAATCGGATACTAAACAGCGGGTGGCTGGTGGGACGACCTAATGGATACAGCAGCGATTCGCGACAAAACGGTTCTCGTCACCGGCGGTGCGGGCTTTATCGGGAGCCACCTCGTCGAGGCGCTGGCGCCGCACAACGAGGTCCGGGTCCTCGATAACTTCTCGTCGGGCGACCGGAGCTACCTCCCCGACGACGTGACGATCGTCGAGGGCGACGTCGGCGATCCGATCGCCCTCCAGCGGGCGGCCCGCGGCGTCGACGTCATCTTCCACCACGCCGCGCTCGTCAGCGTCTCCCGCAGCGTCGACGCTCCCCGGCGGAGCAACGAGACGAATCTCGACGCGAGCCTGCTGGTCTTGGAACAGGCTCGCCAGGAGAACGCCCGGGTCGTCGTCGCCTCGAGCGCCGCGGTGTACGGCCACCCCGACGAGCTTCCCGTCTCGGAAACCGCGTCGACCGATCCGGCCTCGCCCTACGGCATCCAGAAGCTCGCCGTCGACCAGTACGCTCGCCGCTACGCGGAGCTGTACGATCTCGAGACGGTCGCGCTGCGGTACTTCAACGCCTACGGACCGCGCCAGCAGGGCCCCTACAGCGGCGTCATCTCGACGTTTCTCGAGCAGGCGCGCGCGGGAGACCCCGTTACGATCGAGGGCGACGGCGAACAGACCCGGGACTTCGTCCACGTCAGCGATATCGTCCGGGCGAACCTCCGGGCGGCGACGACCGATGCGGTCGGCGAGGCCTACAACATCGGCACGGGAAGCCGAACGTCGATCGAGGAACTGGCGGAGACGATCACGGACGCGACCGACTCCGACTCGCCGATCGTCCACCGCGATTCCCGTCCCGGCGACATCAGGCACAGCGGCGCGGACGTCTCCAAAGCGAAGCGGACGCTCGGGTTCGAATCGCGCGTGAGCCTCGAGAGCGGGATTCAATCGCTCGTTGACGGGACGCGACTGGCGCCGGCGGACGCCGACGTCGAATCGAGCCGGGAAGAACGAACCATCAGCTGAATCCGGTGTACAGGGTAGCAAACGACCGGAACCGCTCCCAGCGGAAAAGTTTGGTATTGACTACCAAGGTGCGTCGCTCTTCTCGAGAGACGCTCGAAAACCGAGTTAGTAACGGATGGAACGGCGTTTCCGTGAGTGTAGGTGAAAGATAACTAACGGAATACGCCGCCTCACGAGCGGGTATGATCGAGAGTCTCGCCGGTGTCGCCACGGTGCCCGGTCAGAGCGGCGCAACGCCCGTACAGAGCCTCGTCGTCTTCGCCGTCAGCCTGCTGATCGGCGCGGTCGGCATCTACGTCGGTGCGAAGGTGATCGTCGACGCCGAGGACTACACGTACGCGCTCGTCACGGCGTTGATCGGGGCGGTCGTCTGGGGCGTCATCGGGTTCTTCCTCGGCTGGATTCCGCTGCTCGGTCCGCTGCTGGTCTTCGTCGCCTACCTCGCGGTGATCAACTCCCGGTATCCGGGCGGCTGGATCGACGCTGCCGCGATTACGATCGTCGCCTGGCTGTCGGTCCTGATCGTGCTCTACGTCCTCGCGCTCATCGGCGTCACCGGATTCGAGGCCGCCGGCGTGCCAGGCGTCTAGAGCAGACGAGAGCCGCCCGCGCCAGCGTTGCGGCTGGCCGCTCGGTCTCGGTCTCTTCTCGCGCTGGACCGTTTACAGTCCGAAACCGTACCACCACAGGAGCGGTGACGGATCCCGAACTGTCCCGCGCATCCCGGTCCTGAGCCGTGACGTGCACCACCTCGAGCGCGGTCGAATCACGCCGTGACACTACTCGAAGCACGGTATCGCTCGTTGACGCAGCGGCACCCGTAGCCGCGCGCAGCTCCGGTCGTCGTCGCGACTCGCTCGAGTGGTGTCAGGAGATGGGACTGAACCGAACGAAGCGGACGATCCGTCTCGCTAATGCCCCGGTTCCGGTCTACTCGAATGAACAAAACGGCTCACGCGAGATCGGTTCGGAGGGAGCCCGAGACGCCGATCAATCGGCGCTCGACTGATTTCGGTTCTCGAGACACTCATCGAATTGATCGCTTACCGTCTGAATCGGAACGAATCCCGGCTAGTCGTTTCAAACGTCCGACCGAGTTTATTCGAACCCTCGGTCTACGGCTCTCCGAAGCACCGTTGCGCCTCCCACCATCGTCAAAATCGCTGACAGGTTCAGCAGTCGAAATTAGATCGGCTGCGGCGGCCGTCCACGGGGGAATCGCGCGAACCGACGGGACGCTGGAGCGGCGTGCACCGGGCGCGTAGGGATCGCTAACCGCAGCGGGAACCTCGACGATCCACCGAGCGACCAACCCCATCACCGATCGTGAAATACTGTACAGGAACGATAAATGATCGATAAAAAACATTTTGAGGAGCGGTATCGACGGTACAGGGAAACGAGAGCGTGAGCGAATCAAGGCCCATCCAATCCACATGAGCATTCACTTCCGAGCTAGTCTCGCGATGATCGCCGACTCCGGTCCGAATAGCATCGGCAACGAGCCAATCGTATCGACACTGTCCTCCGAGTCACTGGGTGACGTGAGCCCGTTGACTCGGCCGCTCCAGCTCGAGTGGAGCCCGCACGTCGCGGCGCTTGCGGGCATCGTTGCGCTCGCACTCCTGGGGGGCGTCCTTGTCGCCCGCAACCGGTTCGATCAACAAAACGCCTTCGTGGCCGATCCGGAACCGCGCCGCGAGGAGTTTCTCACCGATCGCGAGCACGTCCAGCAGCTCATCCGCGAGAACGGCGGGCGGATGAAACAGTCGAAGATCGTCAACGACGTCGACTGGTCGAAAGCGAAGGTCAGCCGACTGCTCGCCGAACTCGAGGAGGAGGGTCGCATCACGAAACTCCGGCTCGGCCGCGAGAACCTGGTCTGTTTGCCGGGTCACGAGCCGACGGCCTCCCAGTCGCCCGAGACGCCGAAAAACGAATGAGGAGCGCGAAGCTATCAACAACCGTTGTTTTCCGGAACCGGTCCGAAACCGGACTTCGGCTCTCGTAGCCGTAGTTTCCTGTTACGTGATGAAATGGTTGTGGCGGTTTATGCGGCGAACGGACGGAGTAATCGGTGCCATTCCGGCACAGACATGAACGCACGCAATCAGCTACTCGTGGTACTCACCGCGTTGATGATGGTGTGCTCGAGCGGGGCGATGGTCGTCGGTGCGGCGCCGGCAACCGTCGACGAGCACACCCAAGTCGACGACGATGGGACCGACGTACTCGAGGAGGGAAACGACACATCGGTGACAGAGGACTCCACCGATAGTGTCGCGGAGGAACCGAACGACAGCGATGCGGAAGAACCGACCGGCGAGGAAAACCAGTCGGACGAACTGATCGACGAGGAAGTTGACAGCGAGCAGGACGCCTACGTCAACTTCAGCGATCAGGCGACCGAGGGCGAGACGGTCGTCGTCGACAACGTGACGATGGCGAGCGGCGGCTTCGTGGTCATCCACGACAGCAGCCTGCTGGCCGGCGGTGAAAACGTCTTCACGAGCGTCATCGGGACGTCCGCGTATCTCGAGGCGGGAACGCACGAGAACGTTGAGGTGACGCTCGACGAACCGCTCGCGGAAGACGAGACGCTGATCGCGATGCCACATCGCGACACGAACGCGAACGAGACGTACGATTTCGTCGAAACCCAGGGTGCAGCCGACATTCCGTACCTGACGGCGACGGATGATCCGGTCACCGATCAGGCCGTCGTCACCGTTGGCGAACCGACAGCCGAGGAGCCGAACGAGACTGAGGCACCGGTCGAAGAGGTCCCCGAAGAAGAGCCGGTCGAGGACCCGAACGAGACCGAAGAACCAGTCGTTGAAGAGCCGAACGAGACTGAAGAACCAGTCGTTGAAGAGCCGAACGAGACTGAAGAACCAGTCGAAGAGGAGCCGGTTGAGGTGCCGAACGAGACCGAAGAACCGGTCGTCGAAGAGCCGAACGAAACCGAAGAGCCGGTCGAAGAACAGCCCGAGGAAATCGATGACGGCAGGATCAACGTCGTCATCGAAAACCTGACTGTCTTCGTGTTCGCCGGCGACCACGCGGACACTCCTGCAACCGAGGCGGGCGACTCCGGTTACGAAGGTAACGGTGTCCCCGTCGAGGACGGCACCGATACTGCTAACGAGACCGACTCCAATGTGTCCGGCGAGACCGACGCTGCCACCGA
>NZ_AOIS01000052.1 GCF_000337495.1 Haloterrigena salina JCM 13891 | reverse complement strand
CCCCTAGACACCGTTATAGGTCCCTGTGGTGGGTGGTGGGGTCGGTTCGATTTTCGGCGACCCTTGCGCCGTCCTGCGATTAGGGAGCGGAGGGGCGAGTGATTGTGGTGGGAGAATCGCAAGACGGCGGTAAGTTGTGGCGGTTCAGACAGGGGTATCCTTACGCCGTCCTGCGATTGTACGGATAGGGCCGGGATTCGACAGGGGGAAGAATCGCAAGACGGCGGTAAGTTGTGATGGGTGATACTCCGGGGCGATCGGCGACCCCTGCGCTGTCATGCGGTTTCGGGTTCTGTCTGGCTATGGTTAGAACTGCTAATAACAATATGTGGGCGTGTTGGTAGTATCGGGATAGGTAGATGTTCTGCCGGGGTGAAAGGTCAGTATTCTTTAAGGGGCTAGTCGTTCTCGTCGCAGTCAAAGCTACGCAACGTGAGTGAATGCCCGGAGAAGGCCCGGGCGACGGACGATTCCACCGGACGCGATTTGTGGCAGAATCGCCCGGTGGAAACCTCTTGGCCGGAGGGTTCGTCCTCGCTCTGTCCTCTCTCAGCCGAGTCAGTAAGTGTTTCGACGGTTCACGGAAACGCTCGGTCTGGACGACTAAGCGCCGATCCACCGCAAGGATCGGGCGCTGTCTCTTATACACATCTCTGATGGCGCG
>NZ_AOIS01000051.1:138203-163792 GCF_000337495.1 Haloterrigena salina JCM 13891 | reverse complement strand
TTCGGTGACCACAGTGATCGTCGACCGATCGGGCGTCACCGAACTACCAAGGCTAACATCAGACCCCTTCTGTACGGCGGACCGCAGGGGAAGGGTCCTCATCTTCTGCGTATTATACCACAATCGCTGGTTACTATTTAAGGCCTCCGAACTGGAACGTAAACGGTAGTTAGTGCCACCCATGGATATCACGGATGTTACAGGAACAGTTGGATAGCGAAAGTAGGCATACGAGTGGATAGCGGACTTCTCAAATTTGAACTGGCGCTGGACTGATCTACAGGCTGCTGTGATCTGGTTACCGCATGCATCAGCTGGTAATGGAGACATGCTATCAGCAGTCGTTCCCGGCCTGCTGGTGTGATGACCAACGATCGAGATCGTGGATTACGTTGATACGTTTGTATCATAATAATTCACTAAACTCCGCTATTGGTAAGTGTACCTGGGGGTGTGCCCCTCATTTAAGACCCCTCGAGTGAACAGTCCGACACATGTCAACCATACAAGTAGATGGTCTGACCAAGCGCTTCGGCGACGAGGTCGCCCTCGAGGGACTGGATCTGGTCGTCGAACGGGGAGAGGTGTTCGGCTTCCTCGGTCCGAACGGCGCGGGGAAGTCGACGACGATCAACGTGCTGCTCGATTTCGTGCGGCCGACCGCCGGCAGCGCGTCCGTGTTGGGGATGGATACGCGATCCGGGAGCGAGGCGATCCGCGCCCGGACCGGCGTCCTCGCGGAGGGGATCGATCTCTACGAGCGGCTGACCGGCCGGCGCCACCTCGAGCTCGCCCTCGGGTGGGCCGACGGCGAGGAGACGCCCGAAGAACTGCTCGAGCGCGTCGGGTTGGCTGTCGCGGACGCTGACCGGAGCGTCGGCGAGTACTCCACGGGGATGAAACAGCGCTTCGCGCTCGCGATGGCGCTGGCCGGCGATCCGGACCTCCTCGTGCTCGACGAACCCTCGGCCGGGCTCGATCCCAACGGTATCCGGACCATGCGCGAACTCGTCCGTTCCGAGGCCGAGCGGGGGACGACCGTCTTCTTCTCGAGTCACGACCTCGACCAGGTCGAGGCCGTCTGCGATCGGGTGGCCATCCTCAACGACGGCGAGCTCATCACGGTCGACACCATCGACGGGCTTCGGGAGGCCATCGGAGCGCGCTCGGAACTGTACCTCAGGCTCGCCGACGAACCCGACGCGGATCTCTCGACGATCGACGGCGTCGCCGACGCCGAGTACGACGACGACCGACTCGTGGTGACCTGCGCGGATCCGCGCGCGAAGGCACGCGCTATCGGGCGGCTCCTCGACGCGGACGTCGAGGTGCTCGACGTCGACGCGTCGTCGGTCGCCCTCGAGGACGTGTTCGCGACCTACACCGACGGCGAGGTGGATATCGTCCGCGAGGAAGAGACCGCAGCCGACGACCGCAACGGTCGCCTCTCGGGGGTGTTGGGATGACCGTCACGTGGCGCGACGTCGCGCGCAAGGACTTCGAGGACGTCGTCCGATCGAAGCTGCTGTGGGCGATCACCGGCGGTTTCGTCGGCCTCCTCGCGTTCTTCCTGCTCGTCGGCTACGTCTCGGGGGACGCGGGCGAGGGCTCGATGAGCGACCTGCTGGCCGTGATGGGACAGTTCGTGATCTTCTTCGTCCCCCTGATCGCGCTGATCGCGGGCTACATGGCGGTCGTCGGGGAGCGCCGGTCCGGGAGCCTGCGCGTCCTCCTGAGCTACCCGTTCTCGCGGTCGGACGTGGTCACCGGCAAGGTCGTCGGTCGCAGCGTCGTCGTCGCGGCGACGATCCTGGTCGGGTTCCTCGTCGTGACCGTCCTCGGCGTGCCGCTGGTCGGGGCGGTCTCAGTCGTGGAACTCGCGCAGGTCACCGGGCTGACGATCGGACTGGGTGTGACGTTCACGGCGTTGGCCGTCGGCATCTCCGCGGCCACGGCCTCGCGGGGAACCGCCCTCGCGTGGGCCGTCGGCATCTTCATCCTGCTGCTAGTGATGTGGGAGGCCCTCGCCGTCGGGATCTACTACCTCGCCGCCGGCGCCCGTCCTGGGGTCGAGGTCGAGGCCTGGTACTTCGCGCTGTACCAGGCGAACCCCCTCGAGGCCTACCGGTTCGCCGTCGATCAGGTGACGAACAGCTACGTCGGTCCGATGGTCCAGCTGGGCCTCGAGGACGTGTCGTTCGCCGAGGCCGGCCCGGCGGACCTCCGGATCGAATCGCGCGTCGACGGCGACGTCCCCGTCTACCTCCGGCCGTGGACCGTCGCGCTGGTGTACGTCGGCTGGATCGCGGTCCCGTTGGCGATCGGCTACCGGCGGTTCGACGCGGCCGACCTCGAGTGATCGGCAACCGCTCACCGCGTCCTCGGTGCGGACCGCACCACGGCTCAACTTCGCCGCCCGCCGCGCGTCCGACTCGACTCCGAACTGTTCGCCGACCGAAACGGCTTAGTTCGGCTCGCCGAACGATCCGTCATGCACGCTGACAGGATGGATCCGCAAGCGGAGGCGGCGATCGAGCGCCAGGGGCGGCTTCCCGTGCCGCACAACCGTTACGGCTTGTAACTCCTCGGCGTCTCACCGGTCCGATGATGCGGCTCCGGAACCGAAACGGCCCGAGCGTCGGGCGGACGATCGACCGAACGATCCCCGGTCCCGCGGGCGATCTCGACGCCCGCCTCTACCTCCCGGCCGCGTCCGGACCGTACCCGACGATCGTCTTCTTCCACGGCGTCCACGAGAGCAGAGCTCTCGTGCGGCCCATCAGAAGTCGTTGATTTCTGAGGACGGCGGGTTCGTCCTCGGAAGTATCGAGACGCACGACTGGCTCTGTCGGCACCTAACTCGAGAGAGCGGCTGCGCCGTCCGCTCGGTCGACTACCGGCTCGCCCCCGAACACCCCTTCCCCGCGGCGGTCGAGGACGCCTTCGCCGCCGCCGAGTGGGCGGCCGCGAACCCCGACGCGGTCGCCGGAAACGATCGGATCGCAGTCGCAGGCGACTCCGCCGGCGGGACGCTCGCCGCCGGCGAGCGCGACGGTCCGGAAATCGACTATCAGACGCTGCTCTATCCGGCCGTCGGCATCGAAACTGACCAGCCGTCCGTCAGGGAGCATGCCGGCATCGTCCTCGACGAGGACGACATGGAGTGGTTCAACGAGTGCTACTACCAGAGCGACATCCACAGGCGCAACCCCTACGCCGACCCGACGAACGCCTGCGACCTCTCGGGTGTCGCTCCCGCGACGGTCGTCACCGCTGGCTTCGACCCACTCCGGGACGGCGGGAAAGCCTACGCCGAACAGCTCGTCCGTGATGGCGTACACACGCGCTACGAGAATTATACGGACATGCCTCACGGCTTCATGACTCTCCGGGACGTCGACCGCGCCCGCGATGCGATCGCGGCCGTTGCCGACGATCTTGCTGATGCACTCGAGGACGATTGATCGCGTTACCGGTCGTCGCGCACGCCGTCCGGGAAGTCGTTGTTCGCGAGCGAGACGGATCCGGAGTCGCTCGTGATCCGAAGTGAGTAGGTGTCCTCGATCGAACGGCTGTAACTGTTCTCGATCTGCACTCCGCTCCCGCCGTTGACGACGATCGGCGTGTGCGTCGTCTCGAACTCGCTGTCGGCGACGAGGTAGTCCTCGCCGCGGAGTTCGAGTCCGCGCCGCTTGTCGTCCCCCGGTTGGTCGACCGAGAGGCCGACGAACCGACAGCCGTCGCGCTCGCAGTAGATCGCGTGGCGGTTCCGGGTCCCCGCCGCGTCGCCGGTGATCCGAACGTCCTCGAGATCGGCGCCGCCGCCGTCTCCGCCGAGCAGTCGGACCGCGTTGGCGCTACCGTGAATTGTGATGTCGGTATTCTCGACGGTCACCGGACCGGCGGCGGGATCGACCCGGATTCCGGCGCTCGGGTGGGACCCGACCTTGATCTCCGACTCGGAGATCACGGTGTTCTCGACGTCGTTCATAATTCGGATCGCGTCGCCGTTCGGCTGCGGCGTGTCGACGGTGACGCCCTCGAGCTCGAATTGCTCGCCGCCGTCGAGTCGAATCGCGTGCTGGCCGTTGGAGTCATGGGGGTCCTCGGTGACGACGGCGACAGCGTCCTTGATCACGCCGGTCGTTCCGGCGAGGCGGATCGACGCGGTACCGCTGTTCTCGAACCAGCCGCGTTCGATGCCGACCCGTCCGGTTTCGTTGGACGCGTAGAGCCCGTTGTCCGGGAAGCCACCGAGGCTGCAGCTCTCGAAGACGAGCGTGCCGTGGTGGTATTGGTTGACGACGATGCCGGTCGGGCCGCGCCACATGTTCCCCTCGTTGGGCGTCTCGTCGACGTGGAGACCGCCGTCCGACGCGCGGAAGGAGTAGACGTGTCCCTGTCCGTCGGGATCGAGGACGTTGAACAGGGCCGGACCCCACGTCCCGCTGTCGTGGACGCCGTGGATCGTGACTCGCCGCACGGAGAGGCCGTCCTCGACCACGGCATTGATGACTCGAATCCCCGTGTCATCGGCGGTCTGGTCGACGTCGAAGTTCTCGAACCGCAGATCGCGGCCGGGCCTGTCGCTGGTTCCCAACCGGAACAGGCGATACTGTGGTCCGTCGAACTCGTGGTAGTTCGCCGGGACGAGCGTCGCGTCGTAGCCGACGAAACCGACGTTCTCGAAGTCGGTGAGCCGCAGCTGTTCGTCCATGTAGTACCGCCCCTCGGGGAACTTCAGGAGCGTGTCGTCGTCGACGAGCTCCTGCAAAACGGGCGTGACGGACTCGTTACCGTCGGTGTCCGCGCCCGCTTCGGCTACGTCGACGACGGTTCCGTAGTGGTTCTCGAGCGAATGCGCGGACGTTACGCCGGCGATCGAAAGGGCTCCGAGCCCGGCGAGACCGCTCAAATACGATCTACGACCGATTCCCCGACTGCGTGAATCGTCTGAAGTCACGGCACCCCGTCAGTGCCGAGGGGTCTTACGTATAAACGGCGTAATACCACCCGAAACGATCGCGGCGTCCGAACGAGACTCCGCGATAATTCCAACGACGGAACACCCACCCAGCGACGGGACTGGTGCGCCGATCGGCGAGACTTAGCGGCGGACTAAGCGAGGCGCCGCGGCGTCGGCGACGAGCGCAACAGTTGCACTGACTCGAAGGATACGACCTCGAGACGAATCGCGTCCGAGAGGCACCGAGAACGCCCCGTCGAGACCGTCCCCTCGAGGCGCGTTCCTCGCCGTCGAACGAGCAAATCGTCTTCGCAACGCCATCGGAGCGGCGACGACGCCGAGCTATAAGAGCGATCTCAACGTAGGGTTCGAAACGACCATGGCAACGACCTACGAGGGGATCACGTTCGAGCGGCTCGGCCACGCGAGCAAGCGTCTCGAAACCGCCGACGGAACGGTCATCTACGTCGATCCGTGGGGCGAGCAACTCGAGGGCGAACCCGGGGACGCGGACGTCGTCTTCGTCACGCACGACGACTTCGACCACTACGATCCCGAGGCGATCGTGGCCGTCGCCAGCGACGACGCGACCGTCGCGATCTACGAGGCCGTCGACACGAGCGACCTGGCGGAGGACGTGATCGACCTGCCCCTCGAGGGCGAGGTGACCGTCGACGGGATCGAGGTCGAGACGGTGCCCGCGTACAACGATCCCGCGGGCGATCACGTCGACGACGACGGCGAGCCGTTCCACGCCGAGGGCGAGGTGATCGGCCTCCTGCTGGGCCTCGAAGGAACGACCGTCTTCATTCCGTCGGACACGGACTTCCTCCCGCACCACGAGTCGATCACCGCCGACGTGTTCGTCCCGCCGATCGGCGGCCACTTCACGATGGACCGCCGCGAGGCCGCGGACTTCGCCCGGAGCGTCGAAGCCGACCTCGTGCTGCCCGAACACTACGACACCTTCGATCCGATCGAAACGGACGCCGACGCCTTCGCCGCCGACCTCGAGGCCGACGGGATCCGCGTCGAACTGTTTTGATCGGTCGGGAGCGACGCGGATCGATCGCGTCGCGAGTCACTCGAGCAGCGCTCGCGTTTTGCGGTGACGATACCACAGCATTCCCGCGAGGAGCGGCGTCGCCAGCGGCCGGTCGCCGGCGCCGGGCACTCGGTACGTAATTCGATCGTGGACCACCGTCGAGTCGCCTAAATCCGCGAAGCGATGGGCGTGGCGCCACTCCTCGTAGGGACCGCGATCGCCGACCTGATCGTCGACGAACGAAGCGCGTCCGTCCCGCACCTCGCGCTCGGTGATCTCCACGTCCCACTCGCTCGTCGGCCCGAGACCGAACGGTTGCCACTCGTTGAGAACGCGCCCGCGAGTCAGCGGTCAGGACCGAATCGGTCGCTCGACGGGCGAGACCGGGCTCGAGGCGGTTTCGAGTGCGGTCGCCGTCCGGTCGATATCACCACCTCTTCCCACCCCGCGGGAACTCCCGACGGGTGAAATACCGGCTCGCCGCGTACGATCGGGTATGACCGACGAGACACCGCGGACGGACGAGGAGATCAGACGAGCGGTCGTCGATCGGGTCCGTGAGGTCGAGATCATGGGCGGCGATCCGATCGGCGAGCAGTTGATCGAGGACGTCGACGTCGCGGACGGGATCGTCACCTTCACTGTCGACTTCGAACCGGTCGGTCGCGTGCTGGCCGACCGGTTGACCGACCAGCTTCGGGGCGCCGGGCTGGCGACCGACGGCGTCGTCCACGTCCGCGTCGAGGCCGCGGGCTCCGACGCGCCCGAAACCGGACTGCCGGTTTCCGGTGTCGACTCGATCATCGCCGTCGGCAGCGCGAAGGGCGGCGTCGGCAAGACGACGATCACCGCCGCGCTCGCGCGGGCGCTCGCCGAGGACGGCCTCGACGTCGGCGTCTTCGACGCGAACGTCTACGCGCCCGACGCGCCGGACCTCCTCGAGGCCGAGGGGCCGGTCGCGACGTCGCCGACGGGGAAGCCGATGCCTGTCGAGACCGACGACGGCATTCAGGTCGTCAGCATCGAACTGATCGCCGAGGACGGCCCGGTCGCGTGGCGCGGGGCGATGGTCCACGACGTCGTCAAGGACCTGCTGGGCAACGCGGCGTGGGACGACCGGGACGTGCTGCTCGTCGACCTGCCGCCGGGGATCGGCGACGCCGTCTACACGATCGTCCAGCAGGCGCCGCTGGACGGCGGCCTGCTGGTCTCCACGCCGACCGACGAGTGCGTGCGGGCAACCCGGCGGACCGCGGCGCTGTACTCGGCCAACGACGTGCCGTCGATCGGCGTCGTCCCCAACATGGTCGGCGCGGCCGAGGGCGAGTCGACCCCCTTCGACGGCGACGCGCTCGCCGAGGACGTCGCCGAGGCGGCCTACGCCGAGATCGACCACGTCCCGTTCGATCCGGCGCTGCGGGAGCCGACCACGCGCTCCTTCGCCGACCCCGTGACCGACGGTGAGCGCGCGATCGACGCGCTCCGCGAGACGGTCCTCGAGTTCGTCGAGACGGAGGGCGGACCGGCGGTCCCCGAGGACGCGGTCGACCTGCGCGGGCTCCCGCCCGAGAGCTGCCAGCGGCAGGTAGTCACCGAGTTCGGCGTGGCCGACGAGGAGCCGGTGTCGGTGGTGTTGCGGGGCGATCCCGACGACCTCGTCGACGTCGTCGACGAGAGCCTCGCGCGCGACGGGCGCTCGCTCGAGCGGACCGACGTCGACGATCTGGGCTACGACGGCTGGCTGGTCGAACTCGAGGCGGCGGGCGGATCGACGGTCGAGTCGGCGACCTGAGGACGGCCGACGGTTATCACTCGAGGTGCGGGCGAACGGGACCGACGCGAGATCGTCTCACGGCCATGGAAGGATCCAGAGGAGATCGATGAGTCGGTCGAGCCATGATCGGTCGTCGTCCGATTTGTCGTCTCCGCCAGCGGTTGTGGAGGACATAGTTTAAATTTTGGTAGTGAGATAATAGGTTTTTCTCCGGCTGAAGCGATCTGAAACTGAGCACAGCTCGCGAGACAGCGACGGCGACCGATTGCGACCGAACTGTATCGCTTCGAAGCGTCCCTTTGCGACGAGAACCTCGCGGCACGTTCTGGGCGAGAACGACGCCATCGCTTCTCCCGCGACTGCCCCGTCGGTTCGAACGGTATTCCGGCGTCCATTCGCCCCGTCTTAAAGACCCACTATTCAGAGGATTTCGGCCGCAGCGTCCCCAACGCGTGGGAACGGGCGGGCCTGGTTAATGAGTGGCTACGTGAGTATCGACCGTGATGGCATACGGACGACCCACGGACGATCCGCGCTATCCGAACCGCTCACTGAGGGGTTCAGCTGGTGACGATCCGCGCACCTACGCGTGCGGGGTGGTACGATGAGTGACGAGGAGACCGACGGGCTCGAGTTGACCCGTCGGGAACTCGGCGCCGCGGCGGCGGGTATCGCCGGCGCGTCCGGCCTCGGCTTCCTCGGCTACCGGCGGCTGACCGGCGAGGAAACCGCCGACGAGGACGGCGAGGGGCCGATGAACCCCCTCGAGGAGTACCCCAACGAGGAGTGGGACCAGAAGTACCGCGACGTCTGGGAGCCCGACGACTCCTACATGCTCACGTGTACGCCAAACGACACCCACAACTGCTACCTCGAGGCCACGATCAAGAACGGCCAGATCACGCGCCTCGGTCCCTCGATGAACTACGGCGAGGCGACCGACCTCGACGGCAACCAGGCCTCCCAGCGGTGGGACCCCCGCGTCTGTAACAAGGGGCTAGCGATGGTCGAGCGCTTCTACAACGAGCGCCGCGTCAAGGCCCCGATGATCCGTCAGGGCTTCAAGCAGTGGGTCGACGACGGCTTCCCGCGCGATTCCGACGGCTCGATGCCCGAGGAGTATGCCCAGCGCGGGGAGGACGACTTCGTGGAGGTCGACCACGAGGTGGCCCACGAGTACGCCGCCCGCACCTTCCTCGAACTCGCCGACCAGTACAGCGGCGAGAGCGGGATGCAGTCGCTGCTCGATCAGGGCTACGACGAGCGCGTCGTCGAGGAGACCCAGGGCGCCGGCGTCCGGACGATGAAGTTCCGCGGCGGGATGCCGCTGCTGGGCGTCATCAAGCTGTTCGGCCAGTACCGCAACGCCAACTCGATGGCGCTGCTGGACAACCACGTCCGGGACGTCAGCGAGGACGAGGCCCTGGGCGCGATGGGGCTGGACAACTACTCGTTCCACACCGACCTGCCGCCGGGCCACACGATGGTCACCGGCCAGCAGACGGTCGACTTCGACCTCGCTTCCATCGAGTACGCGGACCACATCGTGCTCGACGGGATCAACTACCTGACCTCGAAGATGGCCGACTGTCACTGGCTGACCGAGGCCAAGCTGAAAGGGTCGAAGGTCACCGGGATCTTCACCGACTACAACGCGACGGCCTCGAAGTGCGACGAGCTTATCACGGTCCGGCCGGCGTCGGACACGGCGTTGTTCCTCGGTGCGGCCCGCGTGCTCATCGAGGAAGAGCTCTACGACGAGGAGTACGTCCGGCAGTTCACGGACCTCCCGCTGCTGGTCCGCATGGACGACAACGAACTGCTCCGCGCCAGCGACCTCTCCGCGGACTACGAGCCCGCGGACTTGGAGAAGACCGACGCCGTCGCCGACGACGCGGACCGACCCGGCGTCGACGTGACGAACATCGACGACCAGGTCATCACGGAGGAGCTCCGCCGCGAGTGGGGCGACTTCGTCGTCCACAACGCCGAGAGCGGCGAGTTCGAGCCGGTCACGCGCGACGACATCGGCGACGACTTCGACGTTCCCGCGACGATCGAGGGCGAGTTCGAGATCGAGCTCGCCGACGGCGAGACCGTCGAAGTGCGGACGGTGTTCGACCTGATCAAAGAACACCTCGTCGGCACCTGGGACCTCGAGTCGACCGCCGAGGTGACGGGAACGGACCCACAGGCGATCGAGAACCTGGCTCGGGACTTCGCGGACAACCAGCAGAGCACGATGCTGCTGACCGGGATGGGGCCGAACCACTACGCGAACGCCGACCAGCACGGCCGCGCGGTGTTCCTGCTGGCGTCGCTGACGCGAAACGTCGGCTACCAGACGGGGAACGTCGGCTCCTACTCCGGGAACTACCGGATGGCGTACTTCAACGGCGTCGGCCAGTACGCCAACGAGGATCCGTTCGACGTCGAACTCGATCCCGAGGAGCCGGCCAGGACCGAGAAGCGCTGGGACGCCCACTCGGCGCACTTCTACACCAACCTCGACAAGCCGCTGAAGGTCGACGGCGAGTACTTCCAGGGCGACTCGCACATGCACACGCCCACGAAGTCGATCTGGGTGTCGGGGTCGAACTCCATCCTCGGCAACGCGAAGGGGACCTACAAGATCATCGAGAAGGCCCTTCGCACCGGGAAGATCGAGGCCTTCTTCACCAACGAGTGGTGGTGGTCGATGACCTGCGAGTACTCCGACATCGTCTTCCCGGCGGACTCGTGGGCCGAACATCACGTCCACGACATCACCGCCTCCGTCACGAACCCGTTCATCACGACGATGCCGGAGACGGAGATCGACCGGATCTACAACACCTTAAACGACACCCAACACTACAAGGGCGTCGCCGAGAAGCTCGCCGAACTCACCGGCGACAGTCGCTTCGAGGACTACTGGGCGTTCATCGACGAAGAGGAATACCAGGCCAAGCCCTACATCCAGCGTATCTTCGACCACTCCAACGCCGTCAAGGGCTACGACGTCGAGAACCTGCTCGAGGACGCCCGCGAGGGGACGCCGGCGATCATCATGACCCGGACCTACCCCAAGCACGTCGGCAACGAGCAGACCCAGGACTCTCAGCCCTGGTACACGAAGACCGGCCGCCTCGAGTTCTTCCGCGAGGAGGAGGAGTTCGCCGAGGCCGGCGAACACATCCCCCTCCACCGGGAGCCGATGGACGCGACGCCCTACGAGCCGAACGTCATCGTCGACGACAGCGACAGTCCCGTGGTCGCGCCGGAGACGCCGGACGACCGCGGCTGGGACAGCCAGGAGAAGGCCCGTGACACCAACGACCGACAGGTCCGCAACGTCGTGAAGTCGCCGTCGGAACTGACCGACACCAGCCACCCGCTGACCGACCTCGACGAGGGCTACGACTACGTCTACATGACGCCGAAGTACCGCCACGGGACCCACACTTTCGGGGCCGACCTCGAGGAGATGGCGGTCTGGTGGAGCAACTACGGCGACCAGGGTCGCAAGACGGAGCGCGATACCTTCGACACGCGCAAACCGTACATCGGCGAGGGGTACGTCGAGATGAATCCCAAGGACGCCCGCGAGGAGGACTTACAGGACGGCGACTACGTGTGGGTCGACGCCGACCCCTCCGACCGGCCGTTCCCGGGCTACGACCCCGACGACGAGGAGACCGAGTACACGCGGGCGATGATGCGGATCCGCTACCAGCCGAGCATTCCGCGGGGGGTCACCCGCAGCTGGATGAACGTGACCCAGACCTCCCACAAGTCCTACGAGGCCCAGCAGGAGCGCGAGGACGGGAAGGCCCAGTCCGAGGACACGAACTACGTGTCGATGTACCGCAGCGGTGGCCACCAGTCGATGACCTCGACGTGGCTGCGCCGGACCTGGCTGACCGACTCGATGCCCCGCAAGGACATGCTCGGACAGAACATGGACGTCGGCTTCGAGCCCGACGTCCACGCCGCCAACGGCGCACCCAAGGAGTCGTTCGTCAAGATCGAGAAGGCCGAAGACGGCGGCGTGAACGAGGAGGGCGAGCCCGAGGGCAACTGGCGACCAGTCGACGAGGGCGTCCGGCCGACCCAGGAGAACGACCGGATGAAACAGTACTTAGAGGGCGGTTTCACGAGCGAATCAGACTGAGGTGACTCACAATGGCAGAAGTTTACAATTGGCAGATCGGCCGCGAGATGGACTACCCCTACACGGAAGCGCGTCCGGAGAAACAGTGGGGGGCAGTGTTCGACCTGAACAAGTGTATCGCGTGCCAGACGTGCTCGCTGTCGTGTAAGACGACCTGGACCAACAACGAGGGCCAGGAGCACATGTTCTGGAACAACGTCGAGACCAAGCCCTACGGCTCCTACCCGCTGCAGTGGGACGTCGAGATTCTCGACCGACTGGGGGTCCAGGAGTGGGGCTCGGACGGCGTCTACGAGGGCAAGACGATCTTCGAGGCCCGCGACTTCGACTGGGAGTCGATGGCGATCGACGACGATCCGGAGACCATGCACAGCGAGGGGATCGAGGGCTTCCGTCCCGACGACGAGGACTGGGCCCAGCCGAACCTCGGCGAGGACGAGCCGACCGGCCAGGAGGTCGAATCGGATACCCACATCGACGAGGACCACCACCCGACGTGGTTCTTCTACCTCCCGCGGGTCTGCAACCACTGCACGTTCGCCGCCTGCGCCGGCGGCTGTCCCGTCCAGGCCATCTACAAGCGCCAGGAGGACGGCATCGTCCTGCTCGACGAGGACAGCTGTCAGTCTTTCCAGGAGTGCGTTCGCGCCTGTCCCTACGGGAAGTCGATCTACAACTCGGTCGCGCAGAACTCCCAGAAGTGCGTCGGCTGCTACCCGAAGGTCGAGCAGGGACTCGTCCCGCAGTGTTTCGAAAACTGTCTCGGCAAGATCCGAATGCACGGCTGGGTCAACACACCCGAGAACGCCGACACCTCCGCGCCCGTCGACTACATGGTCCATGACGCCGAGGTCGCGCTCCCGCTGTACCCGCAGCTGGGACTCGAGCCCAACGTCTACTACATCCCGCCGATCAACGTCCCGACGGACTACTTGGAACAGATGTTCGGCCCGCGCGTCGAGCAGGCCCAAGAGACCTACCGAAAGGCCCGCCGCGGCGACGAGGAGTACCGCAAGCTGCGGGGCGCCTTGCACCTGATGGGGTCGACCGAGTGGCGCATCGAGGAGTTCGAAGTGACCGACGAGGAAGCGATCGGCTACGACCAGGACGGCCACACGGTTGCCCGCGTCCCGATGGAGGAACCGACCTACGAGCGCGACCGCTTCGACAACCAGCACGACGCCTACCGGCTCGACATCGCGTAACGACCGCGAACTACCCACCAAACCAATGTCACGACCAGACCACCACGTTCACCGCGCGCGACTGTACAAGCTCGCGTCGATGGCGTTCGACCGACCGACCGACGACCTCCGCGAGGCGATCCGCTCCGCCGAGTTCGACGAGCAACTCGTCGAGTCCGCCGCGGCGCTCGACGACGGCGAGTTGCTCGAGCGCGCCGAGACGGTCGCCGACCAGAGTCCGGACGACGCCGACGAGATCGAGGACTGCTACTCGACGTACGCCGCGCTGTTCGGCTTCGAACAGGGGGGCGAGATCCAGCAGTACGAGGTCGAGTACGGCTCGGGCTCGCTCGTAACGAACACGGACACGCTCGCCGACATCGCCGGCTTCTACGGCGCGTTCGACCTCGACCTCGAGGACGGCAACCGCGAGCGGGTCGACCATCTCTGCATCGAACTCGAGTTCGTCTCCCACCTGGCCTTACAGACGGCCTACCTCGAGGAGACCGGCGACGAGACGGGCGTCGAGATCGTCTCGAACGCTCAGGCGGACTTCCTCGAGGACCACCTCGGGCGCTGGGTCCCGCGGTTCCGCGAGACGGTCCGCGACGACGCAGACGACCCGTTCTATCGGGCGCTCGCGGATCTCGTGGTGGCGCTGGTCGAGGCCGACGCCGACCGGTTCGGGATCGAACCGGACGTCTTCCCCGAGGTGCCGCCGTCCCCGACCGAGGGGCTCACCGGCGGCGGCGACGGCGACTTCCGGTGTGGAACCTGCGGCTCGAACGGATCGCAGACCTCCGCCCCCTCGCCCGGCAACGCCGAGATGCCGATGGGCGACCGCGACGGTCCGTACTGACGGCGACAGCGGCCTCGCGGCGGGCGTTCGTCGAGAAGAATCGTCGACCGAACCGGTCTCGAGTGGCAGCGCCGTCGCGCCGTGACCTCTACCCGTCTCGTGCCACAGTTCGGGTGATCGCTACCGCCACTGCCATCGCCACCGCAGACCGGGACGGCGGTACCCACGGCGGGCGTCCGCGGTCGAACGAGTCTTCCGTTCGTCCCCCGAAGCGGCCGTACCAGAGATGAGTCAGGAGCCAGCGTTTCGCGTCGTCTGTCTCGCCGGGCCAAGCGATTCGGGGAAGACCACGCTCGTCGAACGGCTCGTCCCGCGACTGGCCGATCACGGCCGCGTCGCGACGGTCAAGTCGATCCACCACGACATCGAGATCGACACGCCGGGCGCCGACACTCACCGCCACCGGACCGCGGGCGCCGAGACGGTCGTCGGCGTCACTCCCGAACTCACGTTCGACATCACTACTCGCGGCAAGCGCGATCCGCCGAATCGACCCGACGGTGACGCCTCGCTCGAAGGCGAGTCCGACGATCCGGAACTGCGAGCGCTCGCGGACACGCTCGAGCGCCTTGAGGCGCGGGGCTACGCGTTCGTCGTCGTCGAGGGCTTCTCGGCGGCCCCGTTGGCGACGATCCTCGTCGGTGACCGCGATCCGAGCGACGTCGGCGGCCCCGTCGTCGGCCGCGGCGCGGACGACCTCGAGGGGCTCGTCGAGACGATCCGCGGACTCGAGCCCCTCATCAAGCGCGAGTGACCGGGCCTCCGCTAGCCGACGGCGACGAACGAACGTGGGTCGACAATCGAACTCGGGCCGATCGTCGATCTACCGCCACCGCGGGCCGTCCCGCGATCGAGTACCGGGCGTTCCTCGGATCGATCGAGTACCCGCTATCGAAACCTGTTTCGGTTATCTTCCCGCAAAATAGGAACGAGAACCAGTTATATTGAGCGGCGGACTCGAGTGAGACGTATGGTGACTCGCGACGACGACGCCCGGACGAAACGCAGCGCCGGCCCCTCCGGCGGCGGTCGTCGGGCGTTTCTCGCGGCCGCGAGCGCGACGGCGGCCGGCGTCGTCGGGACGGCCGGCTGTCTCGGCGCGGCCGATCGCGTGCGGGTCCTCTCGGCCGGGAGCCTCGCCGTCGCGCTCGAGGAGACGGTCGGGCCGGCCTTCGAGTCCGAGACGGGGCGCAGCTATCAGGGGGAGTACCACGGGTCGACCGTCGTGATGCGGATGATCGAGGAGGGGACCAAACACCCGGACGTGGTCGTCAGCGCCGACGCCGAGCTGTTGCGGGATCGGCTCTACCCCGACCAGACGGACTGGGACGTCGAGTTCGCCGCCAACGAGGTCGGCATCGCCTACGATCCCGACACGGGCCTCGGCGGCCGACTCGCCGCCGGCGAGCCGTGGTACGAGGTCGTCGCCGACGCCGGCGCGGACGACCTCGCGATCAGCGATCCCGATCTGGATCCGCTGGGCTACCGAGCCGCCCAGCTGTTCGAACTCGCCGAGCGTCGACACGATCTCGAGGGGTTTCGCGAGACAATGCTCGACACCGCCTCCCGCGAGCCCGACGAGTCGAAGCTGTTGACCGGTGTCGAGGCCGGGAACCGCGCCTGCGCGGTCGTTTACCGGAACATGGCCGTCGATCACGAACTGCCGTTCCGCGAACTGCCCGACGCGTACAACTTCGGAGATCCGGCGCACGCCGAGACGTACGCGACGGCGACGTACACGACCGACGAGGGGTACGCGGCCCGCGGTCGGCCGGCGGTCTACAACGCGACGGTCCGGGACGACGCCGACAACCCCGACGCCGGCCGGGAGTTCGTTTCCTTCCTGCTCGAGGAGCCCGCGCTCCTGGAGGACTGCGGGCTCCGCGTCGACGATGCGCTCCCGCGCGCCAACGGAAACGTGCCGGAGGCGATCGGCCCGTGACCGATACCGATACCGATGCGCGGCGGGACGACGCGAACTCGCGGCTCGGGAGCGGTCTCGGACGCCTGACCGGCGGGATGGCCGTCCCGGCGCTGCTGGGCGCGGTGTTGCTCGCGTACTTCGTCGTTCCGTTCGCCGTGTTCTTCGCGCAGGTGGGCTCGGTCGACGTGATCGGCGGCCTCGCCGATCCCGCCACGCGAGATGCGATCAGGACGTCGCTGGTGACGGCGCCGATCTCGACGGCCGTCGCGACCGTCTTCGGCGTCCCGCTCGCCTACGTCCTCTCGCGGGCCAGCTTTCGCGGCAAGCGCCTCCTCGAGGCCGCCGTCTTGCTCCCGCTGGTCCTGCCGCCGATCGTCGGCGGCGTGATGCTGCTGACCGTCGTCGGCCGGTACACGCCGATCGGCTCGACCGCAGCGGCCCTCGGCGTCCCGCTGACCGACAGCTACGCCGGCGTAGTCCTCGCCCAGACGTTCGTCGCCGCGCCGTTTCTCGTCGTCACCGTCCGCGCCGGCTTCGACGACGTCGATCCGCGCGTCGAGGAGGCCGCCCGGACGCTGGGATACGGGCGCCTCGAGACGGTCCGCCTGGTCTCGTTGCCGCTGGCGCGAAACGCCATCGCCGCGGGGATCGTCCTCACGTTCGTGCGGGCGCTCGGCGAGTTCGGCGCCACGATGATAGTCGCCTACAACCCGCGGACGATGCCGACGCGCATCGACGTCTTGCGGATCGCCCGCGGTCTCGAGGCGATCGTCCCGATCGCGCTGGCGCTACTGGTCAGTACGGTCGTCGTGGTCGCGCTGGTTCAGGCGCTCGTCGGGTCAGTGCGGCGGTATTGACGACGAACCGATAATAGGGGATGAAAGAGCTGCTTGCAGTACACATCAGATATTCTGTAATTCGGCTTTATCACTGCTAATCTCTTTGGAAATGGGGTTATTGGGATCCCCGTAGTACTCAGAGTTGAACTCATGACATCGATCGCAGACATCGAGATTCCGGCCGACGGAACCGGAACCGGCGAGCTGTTCGAGGCGGTCCCCTCACTGACCTGTGAAATGGAGCGCGTGATCGCCTCGAGCGGCCACGGCCTCTGGCTGTCGGGCCCGTCTCAGGAGGATATCGAGACGGCGCTGGACGACGCTTCGGCGATCGGTTCCTACACGTTGATCAACAGCGAGGACGACCGGTGGCTCTACGACATGGAATTCGAACCGGACACAATCGACATCTTCGAGCTGATCCTCGAGGAGAACGGCACGGTGCTGAGCGCCTCGGCCTCGAGCGACACGTGGCTGTTGAGCATTCGGTTCGCCGACCGCGAGAGCGTGAGCTCGCTCTACGACCGGTTCGACGAGGCCGGCGTCACGCCGACGATCGTCCGCCTGTTCGATCTCGCCGAAGAGACGAAGAGCCAGTGCGGCCTCACCGCCCGGCAGTACGAGACCCTCGTCGCGGCCATCGATCACGGCTACTTCGAGATCCCCCGCGAGGTCTCGATGCAGGAACTGTCGGAAGAGCTCGGCATCTCCCACCAGGCGCTCTCCGAGCGGCTGCGCCGAGCGTATCGCGCGCTCGTCACCTCCGAACTGAACGTCTCCGAGGACGAGACCGTGGCCCCGCCGGTGCCCACGAACTGAGCAGGTCATACTGCCGGCTGACTCGCGGTTCCGCCGGCTGCTCCCGGTGGCACTCGATGTTTTACACCGGTATCGCGGTTTTCGCGAGCGTGGACGTGCTCGTGAACTCGGTGCCGATAGCGAACCGTGCACGTAGCGGTCGAAAACGCGTCTGAACAGCCGTAACGAGTGCTACTGATCGTACTGGTACCGATCGGCTATCGGCCGTCGAGAACGGATGCTGGGCGATTAGCGTTATTCCGGAATCACAGTCTCTTCGGAGCACGGTTAGCGACGCGCCATCGCTCTACGCCCTGTTCTGTTGTCCCTCCGACGACCAAAAGATAGACAGCTCGTTAGATCAAACAGCCTACATTGATGGGACGAGAGACGACCAGCCGCCGGAAATTTCTCAAGTTCGGTAGTATCGCGCTTGCAGGATCCCTCGCGGGCTGCACCGAACGACTTCCTTCGGTTGAAACGTCTCCAGGCCAGTCCAACGTGTCATCGGAGGAGACACCGTCTCAGGCCGATGGAAGCGTGTACTCGCGGGTGTACCGCGAGGCGATCTCGTCCGTCGTTTCGGTCCAAACGAGCCGCGGGCAAGGAACCGGGTTCCTGTACGGTGACGGCCACGTAATCACGAACGCCCACGTCGTCGGAACTGCACAGAACACTCAACTCCGGTTCGACGACGGGACGTGGGTGACCGGCGAGGTGAGTGGACGGGACGTTCACAGCGATCTCGCCGTCGTCAGTGCCGACTCGACGCCAGATTCGGCGACATCGCTTTCGTTCGCGCAGGACCGTCCCGTCATCGGTCAGGAAGTCGTCGCCATCGGGAACCCGTACGATCTCGACGGGACCGTCACGACGGGCATCGTGAGCGGAACGGACCGGCTGATTCCCTCCCCTAGCGGATACCGGATCCCGGACGCGATCCAGACGGATGCGGCGGTGAATCCAGGCAATAGCGGCGGTCCGCTGATGTCCACTGACGGAACGGTCGTCGGCGTCGTCAACTCCAAGCGCGGGGACGACATCGCGTTCGGAATCTCAGCGGCGCTCACCCAGCGCGTCGTCCCGCGACTCATCGAAAACGGGACCTACGAACACGCCTATCTGGGTGTCTCGTTCGAGACCGTTACGCCGACGATCGCCGAGGCGAACGGACTGGACGATCCGCGCGGACTCGTCGTCGTCGAGACCGTCAATACCGGGCCTGCCGAGGGCGTACTCTCTGGGAGCGAGAGTCGGTTCGTCAACGGAAGTCGGGTTCCCGTCGGCGGTGATGTCCTCCTCGCAGTCGACGGAACCGAGGTGCATTCGTTCGAAGATTTGGCGAGTTATCTGGCGCTCCAGACTCGCCCGGACGAGACGATCGAACTGACCGTGCTGAGAGACGGAGCCGAGCAGACCGTCGAACTGACGCTCGAGTCCCGCCCGGAGCGCTCCCGATCCCCGCTTCGGTGACGGCCACGCGGTAGCCGGGGCACCACCCATTATGAATTCGGAGCCCGATGCTCCGGTATGCACGTCGACAGCGACGACGATATCCTCCGGATCGCGTTCGACCGACCGGCGGCGCTCAACGCCGTGACGAAAGAGATCGCCGCGACGTTGGCCGACACGATCGAGGACGCCTCGCCGGACGAGTACGACGCGATCGTCCTCACCGGCGAGGGCGACGCTTTCAGTGCCGGCGGCGACCTCGAGGCCCTGGCCGAACAGCCCGAGTCGGCCCGCGAGGCCTACACAGAGGTCGAGGAGAGCTTCGGTCGCGTCGTCGAGGCGATGCTCGAGTGTCCCGTGCCGATCGTCGCGAAGGTCAACGGCGACGCCATCGGCGCCGGGCTGTCGATCGTCGCCCTGGCGGACATCGCCTACGCCGCCGCCGACGCGACCTTCTCCTGTGCGTTCGTCCGGATCGGCCTGGTTCCGGACACCGGCGGCACGTTCATGCTGCCCCACATCGTCGGCCTGCGGGCCGCCAAGAAGCTCGCCTTTACCGGCGAGTTCTTCGACGCCGAGCGGGCGGCCGACCTCGACCTGATCAACGAGGCCGTCCCCGCCGACGAACTCGACGACCGGGTCGACGAGACCCTCGAGCAACTCCGCCGCCGACCGACCGAAACCATCGGCATGATGAAAGGCGCGATGCACGAGAACCTTGGTCGCCACTGGTCGGAGGCGCTGGACTACGAGAACCTCGTCCAGGTGCAGGCCCGCACCTCCGACGACCACGCGGAGGGCGTCGCCGCCTTCCTCGAGGACCGAGAGCCGGAGTTCGACGCCTGAGAGCGGGTTCGCTCGTTCGTCACCGAAGACTGTCACGACTCGAACCGCAAGCCACCGCAAGCACCACTGTCATCCTTTTCTTTGGTGTCTAGTTTATTGCAATGTCCCCACAGTTTACCGACGACGACATCGGCAAGACAGTCGTCAACGCGAACGGCGAGGAGGTCGGTCTGATCGCGGACGTCGAACACGGTACCGCACACGTCGAACCGGATCCGGGAATTACGGACACGATCAAGGCCAAACTCGGCTGGGGCGGGTCCGACGAGGACACCTACCCGCTCCAGGAGGGCTCGGTCGCTCGCGTCACCGGCGACTCGGTCCGTCTCGAGAGCGATCTCTCCGGCAGCGCCGGCGGCGGTGCGACCAGCGCCGGCGGAACGACGGATATGGACACGGACCGAACCACGACAAGCGACACAGCGGCCGGCGCGTCCGAGCGGGAGACCGGGGCGACCGACACGAGTATGGGCGCCTCCGAAACGGATTCCGGCGCCGGAACGCCCGGCACAGACACGGGTACCGATCGCGGCGACGATGACCTGATCGGTGACGACGACGATGACGGCCTCATCGGCGACGATAACGATGACGACTCGTTAATCGGTGACGACAACGATCGCACGTCCAACGACGACGGCCTCATCGGCGACGATAACGACGACGATTCGTTGATCGGCGACGACAACGACCGCCGCACCGACGACACTGATCGACGTACCGACGACGACAATGAAGATGACTCGCTGCTAGGCGACGACGATGACGACGATGACTCGCTGCTGGGCGACGACAACGACCGAGACACCGACAACGACACTCGATAGCCGCCCCCGCCCGACCCATCCTCGCTGAGCCCTCGCGGTCGATTCTCGAGCCGTACCGTTTTTCCGGCCCCTCTCGCCACTGAGGACCCGCTCCGTCGATTGCCCGCCGCGGTGGCGTCACCGCACCGGCGCTCGAGCAAACCGGGACTCGCGACCGCTATCGCTATTCCTCCGCCTCCTCGAGTGATTCGCTCTCGGCGTCCTCGGGAGCCTCGTCGTCGCTTCGCTCAGCCGAGAGTGCCATGTCGTCCTGTGGCATCTCGTCGGACTCTGAGCCGCGTTCCGCGTCGGTGGCGGACGGGCCGAACTCGTCAGACCCTCGCGTTCCGAACTCCCCGGTCTGTGGCCCGCCTTGGTGGCCCTGCTCCTGTGCGCTCGACTGGCGCTGCCGGCCGCGGTCGCCGCCGCGCCGGTCGGTGTCGATTCGCTGCGAGTACTGCTCTCGAGACCGGCCCTGCCGGGACTGCGGCTGGCCCGACTGTCCGAACTCGCGGCCCCGCTGTCGCTGCTCGCGTCGACCCTGACTCGGCTGACGAGCGTCCCGTTGGGACGGCTGGGCCTGCGTCCGCTGGTCGGTTCGCTGCGGCGGCTGGTGTCGTCCCTGCTCCTGTCGAGACGGCTGGGTGCCGCGCTCTTGCCGGCCGTACTGGCCCTGCGTCTCGGCCGGACTCTGGGTCGGCGTCGCGGACCGCCGACCCTGTTCGGTCTCCGTTTCGACGCGTCCACCCTGTGAGCGCTGGGTCGGTTGCTCGCCTCCGATCGCCCGCTGGGGCTGACGCTGTCCCATCGTTCCGGTGGCCTCGCCGCCGTAGGTCCGCTCCTGGGAAACCCACTCGCCGGTCTCCGGATACTGCTGGTGCGTCGATCGCTGGCCGCGACCGCCCGTCTGCTGGCCGCCCATCTGTCGACTACCCGCTTGCTGGCCCGACATCCGACCGCCGGTTTCCTGCCCGTTCCACTGGCCGCCCGTCCGACCGCCGGACCGCTGGCCGCCCATCTGCTGCCCGCTCATCTGCTGCCCGCCCATGTCCGACGACTGCATGCCGCCGCTCATCCCCTGCTGGCCCATGCCCTGACTCGCATGCTCCATCTGCTGTCCGGCCCGTTCCATCTGCTGGCCCATCTCCCTCCCCGGCTGGGCGGCGGCCTGCATCCCCTTCTCCATCGCGCGCTCCATCTCCGGCATGATGGCCTCGAGACTCTGCAGATAGCTCTGCATTATCGACTGGGTGAACTGTTGGCCCGGGAACCCCTGCATCATCGACTTCGTCATCTCGAGGCCCTGCTGCTGGGCCGTATCCTGCCACTGCATCGCGCTCAGGGCCATCCGGGCCATGTTCCGCTGGAGATCGATCGCCTGCTCGAGGGCTTCCTGGCCCTGATTCATCGTCGTCTGTTGTAGCCGTTCCGTCGACTCCTGGGTGGACTGCTGGTGATCTGTCATCGTGTACTCGAGGAGTTACTCCTCGCCGGCACGGGCGAGGGAAACCGCAATAAAGGGCCTCGTCAGTTCCGCACAGTAGGCCACGACCAACTCCTGAAACAGCGTCGTACGGTCGAGCGAGGGCGAGAAACGAAGCACAACGAGTGCAGTATATCGCCGGACGCGTCGTCCAATAGTGTTGTTTCAACATCACTACCGGAGCAGGTGATAATCGGCCACAATAGCGACGGCCGGCGCGGTAATGCGCGCTTGGACGGTCCGCTCGAGACCGAGCGAGCGGACTACGACTCGGAGCTCGGTTCGCCGTGGGTGACTCCCTCGCGCTCGTCGGCCCGCCGCCGTCGCAGCGCCGCCCGCGCGTTGCTGGCCTCGTAACCGAAGAAGACGCCGTCGCCGTACGCCTCGGCGACCTCGAGGGCGTGGATCAGGTTGTCGACGTCGACGTTTACCGCGTACAATTCGATATTGAACGGCGTTTCGAGCGCGCTCTCGAACCCCTTCGCGATCGTCTCGAGCCAGTAGGTCGTTTCGTAGGCGGTATCGTAGAGGGGGACGACGAACTCGTCGACGTACTCCTCGAGGGCTTCGAGGTCGATGCCGGCCCGCTCGTAGAGGTGGCCGGGGTAGGGATCGGGGTAGAGGGTCATGTAGACGTCGCCGGGGATGCGATCGACGGCCTCGGCGACGAACTCCGTGATGACGCTCGCGCGCCACTCGTACCGATCGTCGTACTCGCTTTCCGCGAAGCGCTGCTCGCAGACGCCACAGCGACAGTACTCGGCTCGCGGAAAGCCGATGTCGTCGAGTCGGATGTCCGGGTTCGCCTCGACGCAGTCGTCGATGATCTCGAACAGCCCCTCGCGGTAGTCCTCCCGGCAGGGGCAGATGTATGCCCAGTCGAAGTACTCCCGCTCGCGGTCGGCCGGTCGACCCATGTCGTCGACGGGGACCAGCGACGGATCGGCGTCTGCGGCGGCGTTGTCGCCGAAACAGGAAACCATGTTGACGCCGTCCTCGATGGGATCGGCGGACCGGCCGGTCACGTCTTTGACCTCGTAGAAGCCGCGGTCGAACTCCGGCCAGCGGACCTCTTCAGCGTTACGCGTGACGACGCCGTACATAGCTCAGCGTACGGCGCCGTTCCCGTAAGCCGTTCGGATTCGAACGGGAACCGAGCCGACGAGTCATCGGCTCGGGGAGGAATTATCGGCGTCCGCCGAGCGACGGTCGCCGACTCGCCCTCGAGCGGTAAACGGGTGTTATTCGGCCGGTTCGTACTCGATTTCCTCGATATCGACGTCAGAAGAGCCGCTGCTGACGACTTTCCAGAGGACGACGATAGCGAACAGGGCAACCAGGAGCTTCACTGTACGGGACATGTACAGTATACCGGTCGCCCGGCTACCACTTAGATATTCTGGATGACTCTCTAGAAACGAAGAAACGATTGCCGGTTCTATCGAATCGTCGCCGTTCACGGAGTCGCCGGAAGCGGGCTCAAGTGTCGATCAGCGCGGCGATCTCGTCCCGGACGATCGTCCCGCAGTAGTCACACCGAACGCCGTCCTCGAGCACCTCGAATCGGGAGTCGACCGGTTCGCCGCTGGTCGTGATACAGCCGGCGTTCGGACAGGACAGCACGCCCTCGACGATCTCCGGCGGCTCGACGCGGTGTTTCTCGATCACCTCGTAGTCGCGGACGATGTTAATCGTCGCGTCCGGCGCGATCAGCGAAAGAACGTCGACCTCGTCCTGACTCAACTCGCGGCCTTCGACCTTCACGATGTCCTTGCGCGCGAGTCGGTCCGACGGGACGTTCATGCCGACGGAAACCTCCTCGCCCTCGCTGCCGTCGATGCCGAGGATCGCCAGCACGTTCAGCGCCTGCCCCCCGCGGACGTGGTCGATCACGGTCCCGCTCCGGATCTTGCTGACCCGCAGTTCGTGCTCGTCGCCGTCGTGGTGGTCGTGATCGTCACTCATCGGCCTCACCTCCGCGTCGGTCGGCCGCCTCGTCGTCGCTCAAGAGCAGATCCAGCAGTGCCATTCGGACCGGCACGCCGTTGTGGGCCTGCTCGAAGTAGGCCGCGTGGTCGGTCTCGTCGATCTCCGGCGCGATCTCGTCGACGCGGGGCAGCGGGTGCATGATCGTCAGATCGTCGCCGGCCGCCTCGAGCGTCTCGGAACCGATCTGGTACTCGCCGGCGACCTTCTGGTACTCCTGCTCGTCGGGGAACCGCTCGCGCTGGATCCGGGTGACGTAGAGGACGTCCAGCGACGCGAGGACCTCCTCGAGTGACTCGTGTTCGCGGATGCCGGCGCCGCCGTCCTCCTGGTGGAGGTCGTAGACGACCTCGCGAGGCAGTCGGAGGCTCTCCGGGCTGATGAAGTGCTGCTGGACGTCGAAGTTCGTCAGCGCGTGGGCCAGCGAGTGGACGGTTCGGCCGTACTTCAGATCGCCCATGATCCCGATCGTGAGGTCGTCCAACCCAGCGTTCTCTCGGATGGTGTATAGATCGAGCATCGTCTGGCTGGGGTGATGGCCCGCCCCATCGCCCGCGTTGACCAGCGGAACGTCGACGAACTCGCTGGCCATCGTCGCCGATCCCTGCTTGGGATGGCGCAAGACGAGCGCGTCGGTGTACCCCTCGATGACCCGGACGGTGTCGGCGAGCGTCTCTCCCTTCTTGACGCTCGAGGACTCGACCGACCCCATGTCGACGACGTCGCCGCCGAGGCGTTTCATCGCGGTCTCGAAGCTCATCTTCGTTCGCGTGCTCGGTTCGAAAAAGAGGAGGCCGAGCAACGTGTTCGTGTGCCGGTCGGCGACGGCCGACGGGTCGGCGTCGATCTCGGCCGCGCGGTCGAGGATGGTCTCGATATCCTCCCGCGTGAGTTGTTTGCTCGTGATGAGGTGATCGTGGCGCATTCGTTCGTGTTGGGACCTGCCTCCACCTTGAATCTCTCCCTTCGGCGACGACGCCGCGAACCGAACCGATCGCTCGACAGTCTCTCGATCGCGAACTAAACGGAAGCCAAAGAGTTATGCGGGCGCTGCGGTAATTGGTCTCAATTGTATGGTCGGTCGGCTGGACACCGGGATCGACGTGCTGGATCGAAAGCTCGACGGCGGGCTCCCACCGGGGTGTATCGTCGCGTACACCGCCGATCCGGCCAGCCAGTCGGAGCTGCTCCTCTACGAGCTCACCGCCGCCCGGGGCACCCTCTACCTGACGACCGAGCGCTCCGACGACGCCGTCCGCCACGCGATCGAGAGCTCCCCCTCGGAGGTCGGCAGCCCGACCGTCCGCCAGGTCACCGGCGACGCCCCCCTCGAGGAGGCGACCCGGCTCATCGGCGCGCTCCCGGACGGCGCGAACCTCATCATCGACACGATGGACATCCTCGAGCGGACCGACACCGACGACTACGTCGCGTTTCTCAACGACCTCAAATCGCAGATGCTCGAGACCGGCTC
>NZ_AOIS01000051.1:0-138197 GCF_000337495.1 Haloterrigena salina JCM 13891 | reverse complement strand
GAACCGGTCGCGGACGTACCACGCCGCCGACGCCGTCTTCGACCTCCGGACCGAAATCGACGGCACGGACCTCGAGAACCACCTTACGGTCCCCAAGTTCCGCGGCGGCAGCCAGCCGACCGAGGCGATCAAGCTCGAGTTGACCGAGGAAGTGGCGATCGACACGAGTCGGGACATCGCGTGATCGCGTACTCGTTCGGTCGATCCGAACGCGCGCTCGGGAACCCGTTTCGAAGTCTCTAACGGAGAGATTCTCGGTCCCGGCTATCGTGCCTTCGTCTCTACTCGTCGATAACCATGAGATTCCCGGTGAGCCGATCGGCTTCTTTTCGCAGAAAGTATCGATGATAACGAACAGGCGATAGTATTTTCTCCCTCCGTTCCTGGTCGCCGTCAGGAATCGACGCGATGGACCGACGACCGGGAACTCGAGTCCGGCGGACCGCTCGACCGACGCTCGGGAATGGGACACGCCAGTTCCGACGGCCGTCGTGTGTTTCGACCGCGATCACACGGTGAGCGTCAATCCGCATCCGGAGCACTGAGCCGTGTCACTGGCCTGGTCAAATATCTTGCTCACGAGATCCCGGCCGTCGACGTCTGGGCGACCGGCAATCAACGGCTCAGAGAAGAGGTCGCCGTTCCGGGATCAGCGAAGCAATCACGTGTTGGCGGGTCCTGACAGTTCCCGACGATCCGATGGCGTACCATGGCCGACTCCCGACCGAGATGTGTTCCCGAGCGGCGAGAGGGGCTGGAACTGATCTGTACGGTCTACACCGATTAGCCGTGAACGCGTCCCACGAGCCCAGATTCGTCGTCGTTGACGTTGATCTCACGGACCTCGAGTCGAGCGGTTGGTCTCACTACCTTCTGTGGCGATTCGTCGGGCGAACCGAGGCCGGAGCCGGGCCAGTCGAGATTCCGACGCCGATCGACGATATCTCGAACGTTCCGCTCACTGAATCGTCCTGCCCGGAGTCGTATCCCCTAATCGATTAGTTATAGTATCTCTGAGGAACACGAACGATCGACGTTCGTAAACTACCGGTCCGCCCGAGCGAGATTCGTATACTGCTCCGAATCCGCCGGGAGCTCGGAACCGTCGTATGTCTCCCAATCGATTGCGGCCGCGGTATCGTAATCGATTCGCAGTTTCCAGACCGTCTGAGAGTAACAGTAGCCGTACACCTCGATCGTATTGACGTCGACGGTGTTGATCCGGTGTTCGTATTCCGTCGCGGCGACAACTCCCTGGATCACGTTGACTGCGGTCGGACGCGCCCGCTCGTCGACGAACTCTCGGGTGAGCGATCCATCGGACGGTTGCGGCAATTCGTACCGCAACGTGACCGTGTGGCCGTCTCGAGATGGCGATCGGCCGAGATGCGGCTCCGTGAGATCGAGTTCCAGCACGTCCTCGTACGTCGAGCCGTCGGCATCGAGCCCGCGAAGCGCGCCGACCAGCGGACACTGCGGGTACAACAGTTTGCGATCGATCGCGGGATGAAGCACGCTCGCCCGATCGCGTTGCAGTTGCGAACCGAACGAGCGACACTCCCGGAGCCAGAACACAGGGTCCGAGACGTCCCCGTCCCCCCTAATCGGCCGTTCACCGACGCGTTCGACGATTCGCTCGAGCGATTTCCCGTCGGCGTCGCTCTGAACGACCTCACCGTTTCGGAGTTCGCCCAATCGGTGCACTTCGACTTCGTCGCGGTCGACGGTCTCGAGGAGTACGCGGAGTCCGTCCGACTCCGAGTCTGTGTCACCGTCCCACTTGCGTTCGATTTCGGGCGGGACGTCCGCGAAGTACCACCAGGCGATCTGATCGAGTTCCAGTAGATCGAACGACGAGTGCGCGGCGAGCCACTCGCAGCTCTCGAGGACAGCTTCGGTGTCCGTGGCTTCCAGCGGCGCCGACGGCAGCGTCTCGCGGAGCGAGTCGACGAATTTCTCGACGTGTCGATCCGGCTTAATCGCGTCTGCTCCGGCGAGCATCTGCAGGAATAGAAATGTCTTCTGTCCGATACCGGATATCTCGCTGATTGGGTCGTCGGTGTATGGATACAGGGGTGCCGTTTCTGCCCAAGTCCGCATCGCCTCGAGATCCGACGCCTCCGGACGTGCGGAGAAGTACGCCGCTAACTCCATCGCAACGGTTTGCTTCCGTCGGTTGGTGAAGATCGATTGGAGTTCAGTTTCAGCATCTGCCAGTTCGTGCAGCGTCGTAATCTCGCCGGTCTCGACGTACCGCTCTCGAAATCGCTCGACGGCCGGCTTGACGCTGTCGAAGTACCCCGCCCCCGTCGTCGTTCCCGCCGCATCAACGACCAGCAAGACGGGATCGTCACCGGTCCAGCGATCGAGATTTCGGAACATCGCTGCCCGCTTTCGATAGCGGTCGTCATCGACGAATTCCCGAATCGCGTCGTCGATCTCGTCGGTCGGTGGCGTCTCGTCTGGTTCATCAGCAGGGGAGTCGTCTCGAGTCATGTGACAGTCTGTTTCGATATAGTATCGATATCGGCATAATACTAACGTCCATAATTTAGAGTCGATATTATGGGGCAGTTCGAGCGGACGACGATGTATCACCGACGGGTCGAGAGTCCGCAAAGAGAGATGAGCGTCCCACTCGCGCTACGAGTCGACCCCCGTCGGGAACGTCCGGAGGGCGTCCTCGCCACGCTCGTCAAGATAAACGTGCTTCTGTCGGCCGATCTTCTCAGTGGAAACGTACCCCTCTTCGACGAGCGGGCCGATAATATGCGTCTCGAGGAGTCGATACCGTCCCTCGTCGGACTTCGACTCGGACTCCGCGATGAACGGCAGGTCTCGTTCCTCGGAGAACCGAATCAACTCCTTCTTCGTGGCCCCGTCGTCGTCACTGAGATAGGAGAGAATCTCGAGTTGTTCATTCGATGGTCCCTCGAGGTCGAACGTCGGAAGCGAGTAGACGTCGCCGACGCCGTCGACGATCGGCTCGTCGGGCGGGTCCAGTTCGCCGTCGTTGTCACGGTACTCGGGTTCGGCGTAGAACGGTTTCGCGTCCGTCGTTTGGCAGGCCGTCATCGCCGCGATCGCCGTGATCTTGCTGCCGGTCGAGACGTTGACGTAGACGTCGTCACCGTCGGACGCTTCGATCGCGTCCACGATCGCTTCGCGTGCGCTGTCTATATCGAAGAGATCGCACTCGCGAATCTCGAGTTCGATCCGGTCGTTTTCCCGCAGCGTTTCGACGACTTCCCGCTGAAACGGCGCTTCGTAGTCGTCTTCCGGCAGTTGGCGGAGCAGTACGACTCGATCCGCTTTTAGCTGGTAGATCGGTTCCAGGATTCGCTCCCGCTCGTAACCGAGCGGAACGATCTGCACGCGATCAGGGATATCCATTATTCGATTACAACGGTACCGATAGTTTTGAAGCTATTGAAGCGACGAAATCGATCAGGTGGGTTGATGCGCAATCCGTTCTATCTACCAGTCGGCGAGAACGATTATAACCCGATCACGCGTTTTCGGCGTATGGACAGCGCTTCGGAACCGTCAGAGTCGACGCAGGACGTGTCGAACGAGCATATCGAACAACTAAAGCGCCTGACCTATCGGCTCCGGCCCGGTGATATCGTTCGATATGAAGCTAATGGCAACGGACGAGAGGGTCCGGTAACAGTACGAGTGACTGCGCTCGAACGTTGGGACGATCAGTACTGCGTACTCGCTGAGGGGAAACAAAACGCGGACTACCTGCTCGTCCCGGAAGAACGACCTAGTGGAACGCAGCCGGCACCGGAAGCGCTCTACTGTCAGTCAGCGCTCGAGGGACCGTTCGACGAATTGGATCTTCTCACACACGGTCAGATCACGACTCTTCGGCTCGTAGTCGACGAGAACGTGACGGACGAGTTCACTGATTAACCCGTAGCTATTCATGTCAGACCTCCTGCTCGGGGGTCGTAAACGGCGTGATTGCCGCCGTCCGTTCGATGACCGTCGCCGTCCGCAGAATGTACGCGAACAGCAGCGCGAGCGAACACACCGATCGCGACGACCAGTGGGAAGAGGACCGTTTGTAGCTGCGCCGCGAAGGTCGGGTCCGACACCGTCGTCAGCACGAATAGCGCGGCGACGGCGACGCCGACGGCCGGAAGTCCCGTGTAACAGAGATACTGAGAGGGCCTGGAGAGTTCGACCTGTAGGTACAGCGATTTGAAGTACTGGCGAGCGATGTCGATCTCGCGGAGCCGATCGGGGAGATCCATCACGATTTCGTCGAGTTCGCCGCGGCCGCCGTCGGGTACCGCATCGACAGTCGCGACGCCGAGTCGCTGGGCGTCTCGACACGCGCTCTCGACGACGAGACGGAGAAATCCCGACGGCTCGGCAGGTGCGATCCGGTTCGTGACCGAGTCGATCTTCTCGCGGTAGTCGCCGGTCTGCTCGATCTCGTCCTCGGGTTGGCCCGGCGACTCCAGTTCCTGTGAGACCAGAAGCTGGTTGATCGAGACGACGACGGTGATCAGCGTGAAGTTGCCCGTTAGCAACGCGCTGAACGCGTAGATAAGCGGCGTGGAGTCCGCCAGTGGAGCGAGACCGCTGGCCGCGAGCGCTAACTATGCCAGTCCGAACGCGACGGCGAGATCACGCGATCGCGAACCGGTTGCCGTCGAGCAGGAACCACTGCTTGATATCGCCGAACGCCGCGTTCGAAACCGGTTTCGCCTCGTCCTCGCTCGTCGAAGCGCCCATCGCAGCCGCTCGAGGCTACAGTCCATCGGCCGAAAAAGTCGATCCGCGCGTGTTCGCGGTCCGTATTCGGGAAGTGGAACGGTGCGACTTACTCCTCGGCGCCTTCGAGCTCTTCGACGATCTCGTCGGCGTCGACGTCGGCGTCCTCGAGGGCCTCCTCGATGTCGCCGCCGCCCATGCCGCCCATACCGCCCATCATGCCGCCCATACCGCCCATGCCGTCGATGACTTCCTGGACGATGACGCGGTCGACGCCGATCTGGTCGATGATCTGCTGACCGATCTGCTGTTTGCCCATCATCCACTGCTGGTTCATCGTCATCTGGGGCGTGGCCTCGAGGTAGAGCGTCTCCTTCTCGACGGTTTCGGTTTCGAACTCGGGTTCGGCGTCCTCGTCGTCCTCGTCGGGCTCGACGGGGACCTCTTCCTCGACCTCGTCCGTCTCGATCCAGAGCTCGGGCTCCATCCCGAGGAACATCTCGAACAGGCCGGCGGCCTGCTTCTCGCGGTCGTCGACCTCGCCGAGAATCTCGTACTCGTACTCGACGTCCTCGCCGGCCAGCGGATGGTTGAAGTCGACGCGGGCGCGGCCGCCGATGATCGTGCTGATGTAGCCCTGCTGGCCGTCGATCTGCACGTTGGCACCGGGGTAACGGTCGTCCTCGTCGATCTTCTCGGCGCTGACGGTCTGGACGTCGTCGGGGTCGTACTCGCCAAAGGCCTCCTCGGCGGACACGGTCACGGTCCCCTCGTCACCGGGCTCGGAGCCGATGATATCGTCTTCGACGGCGCCGAAGATGTGGCCCTCGCCGAGGACGATCGTCCGCGGCTTGAACTCCTGACCCTGGTCGTCGACACCCTCTTCCTCGGCGACCTCGGGATCGGTCGTGTCGACCAGCTGGTCGCCGTCGGCGGTGTACGCGGTATACTCTAGCTCGACGAAGTCGCCCTCCTGAAGCCCCTCGGCCTCGTCGGCGCCTTCGTCTGTTGCTTCTGCTTCGACGTCATCGGCCTGCTCCTCGAGCTCGGCCTCCTGATCCTCGGTCATACGTTGTACGTCCCGCCGTCCGCATTTAAGGGCGACGCTTTGGCGCGAGGAGGAGAACGACCGATACTTACGGCCGGTCCGCGTGCGCTCACCCATGTACGAGGTCGAAGTGAAGGTTCCCGCGGAGCTCGAGGCCGTCCGGGACCGCCTCGAGGATCTCGGCGCGACCCGAAAGCGGACCGTCGTGCAGGCGGATACGTACTACGACGCGCCCCATCGGTCGTTCCCCGAGACCGACGAGGCGCTGCGCATCCGGCGGGAGTCGTCCGACGACGGCGACGAGAGCCGGATCACCTACAAGGGGCCGCTGCTGGACGACGAGTCAAAGAGCCGCGAGGAGTTCGAGACCGGCGTCGACGACGGCGAGACGATGGACGCCGTCCTGACGAGCCTCGGCTTCGAGGCGGCCGCGACGGTCCGCAAGGAACGCGAGCGCTACGGGCTCGACGGGTACACCGTCACCCTCGACGCGGTCGACGACGTCGGCGAGTACGTCGAGGTCGAGACCGAGGTCGCGACGGAGGACGAGCTCGAGTCGGCTCGCGAGGGCGCCTACGATGTCCTCGAGCGACTCGACCTCGATCCGGACGACCAGCTCAGGACCTCGTATCTGGGACTGTTGCTCGAGTCCTGAGTCGAGCCGTTTGTGACGGCTGGACGCACGATAACACCTGACAGTTATGAGCAGGCTGGAAAATCATATCCGCAAGTTATAGAACGGCGCTCCGCCAATCCCCGGTAATGAGCGAGCGGAACATTCGGGTCGAGTCTATCGACCGCCAGGCAGTGGAAGACCAGGAAGTCGAAGTCGTCGAGCGAAAGGGGATCGGCCATCCCGACTCGATCTGCGACGGGGTCGCTGAGGCCGTCGCCGGCGCGCTGGCCCGCGAGTACATCGACCGCGTGGGCGAAGTACTGCACTTCAACACCGACGAGACGCAACTGGTCGCCGGCGAGGCTGCCCCCGCGTTCGGTGGCGGCGAGGTCGTCGACCCCATCTATCTCCTGATCGTCGGCCGCGCGACCAAACACTACGACGGCGAGACCATCCCCGCCGAGACGGTCGCGCTGCGGGCCGCGCGCGACTACCTCTCGGAGACGATCCCGCAACTCGAGGTCGGCGAGGACATCGTCGTCGACGTCAAACTCGGCGAGGGCAGCGGCGACCTCCAGGAGGTCTTCGGGGAGGACGAGGTCTCAGTGCCGATGGCAAACGACACGAGCTACGGCGTCGGCCACGCGCCGCTGACCGAAACCGAGCGGATCGTCCTCGAGGCCGAGCGGCGACTCAACGGGGAGTTCGCCGACGAAAACCCGTACCTGGGTCCCGACGTGAAGATCATGGGCAAACGCGAGGGCGACCGGATCGATGTCACCGTCGCAGCGGCGATGGTCGACGAGTACGTCCCGGACATGGACGCCTACAGCGACGCCGTCGACGAGGTCCAGGCGTACGTCGAGGAGATCGCCGGCGAGTACACCGACCGCGAGGTCGCCGTCCACGTCAACAACGCCGACGACTACGACGAGGGTTCGATCTACCTCACCGTGACGGGCACCTCCGCCGAGCAGGGCGACGACGGCTCCGTCGGTCGGGGCAACCGCGCCAACGGCCTGATCACGCCCAACCGATCGATGTCGATGGAGGCGACCAGCGGCAAGAACCCCGTCAACCACATCGGGAAGATCTACAACCTGCTCTCGACGGAGATCGCCGAGTCGGTCGTCGACGATGTCGACGAGATCCGCGACCTGCGCGTGCGCCTGCTCTCCCAGATCGGCCGCCCGATCGACCGGCCCCACGTCGCCGACGTCGAACTGGTCACCGAAGAGGGCGTCGCGGTCGGCGACGTTGAGGACGACGTCGAGGCGATCGTCGACGAGGAACTCGCCGACGTCACCGAGATCACGCGCCGCGTGATCGACGGCGAACTCTCGACGTTCTGAGCGGTCGAGTACCAGTACCCCTTCTCGAACCGAGCGACGAGCCCGTGAGTCGGCCCCCATCGCCGGTTCCGACAGACCCTTCAGACCCAACGCTGTGCGGTTTACGTAGCGTCTTCCGAACGAACGACTCGAGAGCGATCGCCAGTGAAATTACCCTCCACCGCCGCCGGTTCGAACCGCGTCGTCTTCGCCGTCGTCGCCAGTACCTTCTTCGTCGGCTTCGGCGGCGGCGTGGTCTTTCCGATCCTGCCGAACTTGGGCGCGGTGTTGGGAATCTCGCCGTTTCTGGTCGGCCTGATCCTGAGCGCCAACCGGATCACGCGGCTCGTGGCCAACGCGCCGGCGGGCGTGCTCATCGACCGCGTCGGTACCCGGACGCCGTTCGTCGCGGGGCTGGCGATCGAGGGGCTGGCGACGTTCGGCTACGTCGTCGCCATCGTCTCGTCGTTCCCGGAGGGCTGGTTCATGCTCGCCCGCGTCTGCTGGGGGATCGGCAGCGCGCTCGTCTTCGCGACCGCCTACACGATCACGGCGGACGTCAGCGAGGCCGACTCGAGGGGAACCAGCATGGGGATCGTCCGCGCGGGCATCACATTCGGCTTCCCCGCCGGACTCGTGATGGGCGGCGTCGTCAGCGACCTCTGGGGCAACGTCACGGCGTTCGTCCTCGCGGCCTCCTTCGCCGGCCTCGCGAGCGTCATCGCCTACCTGATCGTCCCCGAGACCCACGTCGAGGGCGAGCAGCGCGCGGTCAAACCCTGGGACGTCGAGCGGAGCCTCCCGGCGCTGACGATCGGCCTCGTCAACTTCGGGCTCTACTTCGCGTACATCGGCGTCCTCTTCTCGACGCTGGTGCTCCTGATCGACGCGCGCGCCATCTCCATCTTCGGGCTCGACGCGCAGGGCTCCTCGGGGATGCTGATGGCCGTCACCGTGCTGTCGGGGTCGGTGTTCACCCTCGGCGGCGGCGCGCTCTCCGACTCGGTCGGCGCGCGCGTCCCCGTCATGCTCGGCTTCCTCGTCACCTCTTGTGTCGGCTTCGCCGTCCTCGCGTTCGGCTCGAGGTTCGAAGTGCTGGTGCTGGCCTGCGTCCTGATCGGCGCCGGACAGGGCGGGGTCGGCGGCCCGCTGACGGCACTGCTGGCCGACCTCACGCCCGAGGAGCGGGTCGGCCGCGCGATGGGGACGAACAACGTCTTCGGCGACGTCGGCGGCGCGCTCGGGCCGCTCGTCTCCTTGCCGCTGATACAGGACCTCGGATTCGGGTTCGACGGCCTCTACGCCGCCAGCGCCGTCATCCCGATGCTCGCGGGGGCCGTCCTCGTCGCCGGGATCTACGTCCACACCGGGCACGTGAGTCCGACCGTCGGCGAGTCGGTGAGTTGAACTTGGCTCGTCCCCCGCGTTCCGCCCCCGAGTCCGCGCCTCGTAACCCCCTTATAGGGGCGACCCGCTATCCACGTTCATGTCCCCCCCTGGAGCCGATACCGTCCTCGTTCGTCACGGGGATCTCAACACCAAGAGCAACACCGTCAAGCGGTACATGGTGGACGTCCTCTGTGAGAACCTCGAAGCCCTCCTCGAGGACCGCTCGATCCCCGGCGACGTCGAGCGCAAGTGGAACCGACCGCTGATCCACACGACCGAGGACGCCGTCGCGGAGGCAACCGACGCGGCGACCGACGCCTTCGGCGTCGTCTCGGCCAGCCCCGCCCTGACCGTCAGCACCGAGAAGGAACGAATCCTCGAGGCGCTGACCGAGGCCGCCCGCGAGTGTTACGACGGCGGCGCGTTCGCAGTCGACGCCCGCCGGGCGAACAAGGACGTCCCCTACAGCAGCGAGGATCTGGCCCGCGAGGGCGGCGACGCCGTCTGGGCCGCCGTCGAGGACGAGTTCGAGCCCGAAGTCGACCTCGACGATCCCGATGTCACCTTCGGCGTCGAAGTCCGCGATAAGTGCACCTACGTCTACCTCGAGAAACTCCCCGGACCGGGCGGGCTACCGCTCGGCTCCCAGGAGCCCGCGGTCGCGCTGGTCAGCGGCGGGATCGACTCGCCGGTCGCGGCCTACGAGATCATGAAACGGGGGAGCCCGATCGTGCCGGCCTACGTCGACCTCGGCGACTATGGCGGGATCGACCACGAGGCCCGCGCGATGGAAACTGTTCGGCTCCTCTCGGCGTACGCGCCTAATTTCGACATGGACGTCTACCGGATCCCCGGCGGCGAGGCCGTCGATCTGCTGGTCCGAGAGATGGACAAGGGGCGGATGCTCTCCCTGCGCCGCTTTTTCTACCGGGCCGCCGAGACGCTGGCCGAGCGCGTCGACGCCCACGGGATCGTCACCGGCGAGGCCGTCGGCCAGAAGTCCAGCCAGACCCTCCAGAACCTCGGCGTCACCAGCCGCGCCGCCGACCTCCCGATCCACCGCCCGCTGCTCACCCGTGACAAACAGGACATCGTCGCCCAGGCCCGCGAGATCGGCACGTTTACCGACTCGACGATCGACGCCGGCTGCAACCGCGTCACGCCCGACCGCGTCGAGACCAACGCCCGCCTCGAGCCGCTGCTCGCACACGAGCCAGACGACCTCCTCGAGCGGGCCGAGGAGGCGGCGAAGAACGCGGACCTGGTCGCGCCCTGACCGCTCGAGCGCCCGGAGCGAAACCCACATTACGGCCACGGACCGATCACAATGTAGTGACTCGCGTCTGTCTCATCGGGGATTCCGACTGCAACCTCCAGTACGAACTCCTCTCCCGGGAGACCTCCCGCGAGGCCCTCGCGACGTACGATCTGCGTCGCCCGTTCGAGAACTCGATCTCCCTGCGGACGGTCAGCGTTGGCGCGGCCGTCTCTCTGCTGAACGACCTGAACTGGTATCTCACCCGGTTCGTCGACGAGGCGCTCGTCCAGGAGCCGAGCGTCAGCGAGGACGAGTGGCTCTCGCGGGCGCTCGCGACGGAACTCCGCAACGGCGACCTCGAGCCCGCCGACACCGCCGAGTTCTGCAAGATCTACGGCCTCGAGCGAGTCGGCCCGGATCCCGACGCCGGAACTGAATCTGCGGACGAGAGCGAGGGTGATGCCGCCGAACCGACGGCGAACGACGCCGAGTCGGACGAATCGGCGGACGCGGACGAGACGCGCGCCGAGACGACGAACTGGCGGCTCGTCGAACCGCTGTACGTGCGCCGGACCGGCGGCGAACTCCCGACCTACGACCTCCGGGACGTCGACGAGACGCTCGTCGTTCGCCTCACGGAAGCGGAACATTCGCCGTAGCGACGCCGCGGCCGAGAACCGAACGCATCGGAAGCGTGTGCTACGCGTCGTCGGCGTCGGAAGCAAACCCGCTCGCTTCGGTCGATTCGCTCGCGCTATCGACGGCGAGCGTTTTCTGAATGGACTCGCCGTCGCCGTCGACGATCGTCACGGACGCGTCCGTCGCGAGCTCGCCGTCGAACGTCGCGCGGACGAGCTGTCCGACGCCGATCAATTGCTGGCCGCTCAAACGGCCCGACTCTTCGTCCGACTCCCCGCGAACCGCCGCTTCGACGACGAGCGTCGGGTCGCCGTCGTTCTCGACGGTCACCGTTTCGAGTGCCAGCTCGTAATCGAGGGACCGCCCCGTCGCCTCGAGGCCGAGCAGGACCGAGTCGTCGAAGGTCGTCTCGTCGACGAACGCGGAGTACCGCTCTCCGTCGAGTCCGCGGTCCGCGAGCCATCCGCGGGCTCGATCGGCGCCGGTAAGGAGCGTCGCGTCCGCTTCTCGAGGCTGGTTGTGGTCGAACGAAACGGCGTCGGACGCCTCGAGGCCGTCGTCTTCGCTGGGCGCGTCGCTCGCAGCCGGTTCGGGCTCGCTCTCGTCGGGGTCGACGTCGTCGGTGCCGTCGGCGTCGTCAGAGACATTGGCCTCGTCGAGACAGCCGGCGGAGAGCGCGATCAGCCCGGCGGCCCCGCAGAGGATCGCTCGTCGCGACCGATCGGTCATTACTCGAGGGGAGGCGGGGCTCGGTAAAAGGCGTTCGCCAAGGTGAAAGAACGATTTTCGCGTCTCGAGTGATCGGGAGTCCGTACGGCGACTCGAGCGAACGAGCGACCGGCCGTTAGTCGAACAGGCCCGTCGAGAGGTAGCGCTCGCCGCTGTCCCAGAAGACCGTGACCACGAGCGGGCAGTCGTCGACCCGGCCCCCGTCGGGCTCGGGCGCCGCGGCGGAGTCGTCGAACGCGCCCGTCACGGTCGGACAGTCGAGATCGGGCTCGGCGATCTCGCGGGCGATCCGCTGGGAGACCAGGCTCGTCGCGCCGCTGGACTGGCCAACGAGGACGCCCTCGTCGCGCGCGAGGCGCCGACACTCGTCCTCGGCGTCCTCGAGTTTCACCGTCTCGACGCGGTCGATCAGGTCGAGATCGAGGTTGTCGCTGACGAAGCCGGGCCCCATCCCCTGGAAGTTGTCGCTGCCGGATTCGCCGGTCGAGAGGACGGCGTTGCGCGCCGGTTCGACGGCGATGATCTCCATGTCGGGGAACTCCTCGCGGAGCCGCCGGCCGGTGCCGGAGATCGTGCCGCCGGTGCCAACGCCGGCGACGAAGGCGTCGATCTCGCGGTCGCCGACCTGTTCGAGGATCTCCTCGCCGGTCGTCTTGTAGTGGGCCTCGGGGTTGGCGGGGTTCTCGAACTGGCCGAGCTGGATCGCGCCCTCGGCCTCGAGTTCGTTCGCTCGAGCGCGGGCGTCCTCCATGTCGCCCTCGACCAACTCGAGTTCGGCGCCGTAGGCGGCCATGACCCGGCGCCGCTCTTCGGACTTGTCCGCCGGCATGACGATCGTCAGATCGTAGTCGCGGGCGGCCGCGACCAGCGCGAGCCCGATGCCGGTGTTGCCGCTGGTCGGTTCGACGAGCCAGTCGCCGGGTTCGATCCGCCCCTCGCGTTCGGCCGCCCGGATCATCTCGCGGGCCGGCCGGTCCTTGGCCGAGCCGCCGGGGTTGAACGATTCGATCTTGGTGGCGATCGTCGCCCCCTCCGGCGAGTCGACCTGGACGAGCGGCGAGCCGATGGTGTCCAGGATGCTGCCTTTCATTGGCAACCCCTAGGAAGTCGATACGTAAACCGGTGCTGGACACAGGCAGGACGTGCCGGCTATTCGTTCCCGTGACGGAAACACCGTCGTTAAGCCCCCGGACGCGCTATCGGGGAGTATGAGTCTCGAGACCATGGAGCCCAACCCCGCGTGGGACGAGGCCTCCTACGAGGACGCGATCGACACGCTCGAAGCGCACAACGACGAACTGGTGTACAAGGTCTGGGGCGGCGACTGGTGTAAGGACTGCCGGAAACTCCTGCCGGACTTCGGCGCGGCACTGGACGCCGCGGGCGTCCCCGAGGATCGCATCGACGAGATCGCGGTCGACGAGGACAAGCAGGGTCCCGGCGTCGAGGAGTACGGCGTCGAGTACATCCCGACGGTCGTCGTCGAGCGCGCGCCCGCTGGCGCGGACGGAGACGACGGCGAGGAAGTGACCCGATTCGTCGAGGAGGAGGACCGGCCGCCGGCGATCTGGCTGGCCGACCGCCTCGAGGAAGAACTGCAGTAAGCGATTCAGCTCGTCCCGATCCGGCCGTTTCGACCCCGTTTCGTCGCGTTCGGACTCGCCCCGAAAGCGGCGCGTCTCATCTCTAAGGGGACCAACACTATCCCTTCCGGCGTCGGACATGAAACGCCATGGCAGCCGACGCCGACGATCCGGTCTACTACGTGATCAGCGATCTCCACATCGGCGGCGACGAACAGCTAGGCGAGGTCGACTTCCTCGAGGAGTTGCTCGACTTTCTCGAGCGGCTCGCGACGACCGAGGAGGACGCGGAACTCGTCATCAACGGCGACGCGTTCGGACTGTGGGAGTTCACCGAAGTCGACGGGCCAGCGAAGTTCGACGTTCTGACCGAACGGTACCCCGAACTGTTCGAACAGCTGCGCGAGACGGGCGAATCGATCCCGATCACGCTGTTGCCGGGGAACCACGACAACGAACTCGCGGCCTACGACGAGTACGCCGAGCGGTTGGCCGCGTACAACGTCGACCTCGTCCGGGCCGAGTCGATCACCCGACCGGTCGGCGAACGGACGATCTACTTCGAACACGGCCACCAGCGCGATCCCAACAATCGGTTCGAGGACTTCGGCAATCCGTACGAGACGCCGATGGGATACTACTACAACACCAACGTCACGAGCAGGGCCGGCCGCCTGTCCGAACGGGGGCGGTTCAACTGGTTGAAGGACGTACAGGCGGTGACGCCGACCGAGCGGGTCCCCCGCTGGCTCCTCTCGAAGTACTTCTACCGCGAGATGAACCCCCTCCTGCGGTACGCCGCGATCCCGATCCTCCTGTTGCTCAACATCAGCGTCCTGCTCGCGGTGCTCGCCGGATTGGACGTGGCCGGCGTCTGGACGATGCCCGTCGAGACGGTGGACGCGGCGCTCGCCCGGCTGGGTCTCGTCGGGGAGGCGGTTCACTTTCTCCTCGTCGTCAACGCGGCGATCGCGGGCGTGTTGGTGCTCGCGGGCGTTCCGCTCTACTTCGTCCTCCGCGACGTCGGTAAAACGGTCGATCGGTTCGGCGTGTTCGAGACGGATCTCACCGTCGATCCCGACGAGCCGTACGCGGCGGCCGCCCGCGAGCTGTTCGCCGAGCGGCCGGAGACGGCGGTCTTCTGCTACGGACACACCCACCGCCCGCTGTTGAAGGAGGTCGGCGACGGGGTGCTCGTCAACACCGGGACGTGGCTGAAGCGCCTCCACCGCCGGAACGTCGTCGCCGGGGTGCTTCCGCCGGTGTTCTACCCGTCCTATCAGCTGTGTGCCGTTCGGATCGCCGCCGAGTCCGACGGCGTGGCCGTCGAGTTCGAGCAGATCGAGAAGGCCGATCCGAGCGCGGACGAGATCACCCGCACCGAGCGCCTGCTCACGCTCGGGCGAGCGCCGACGCCGACCCTGCCCGACCGAACGGTTGTCGGCGACGCGGACCTCGAGCCCACGTCCGAGGCGGACGAATGAGCGGGCGGGCGAGCGCGCCTCTCGCTCGCACCGTCAGAACGGGCTTTCGTCTTCCTCGAGCGATTCCGCTCCCGAGGTCTCGACCGCCGCGTTGTCACCTAACCACTCGAGGGCGTCCTCGACGTCGTGGGTCGGCGGCGAGCACGTCCGATCGCGACAGACGTACAGCGTCGGCTCGCCGTTGCGAGCCTCGCGGCCGGCCCAGATCGGCGGTGCCTCGTCGAGCGCTAACTCGTCGAGCCAGGCCTCGAGTCCGTCCTCGGTCGGCGGTCGGAGCGCGAACAGCCGACCGGGGTGGTACTCCTCGGCGAACCGATCGCGCCACTCGTCGGGCAACTCGTCGGCCGCGACGGTGACCTCGAGCGCCCCCGCTTCGAGGCGATCGGCGGCCAGACAGAGCGAGGCGTGCTCGAGGGAGTTAGCTTCGATCTTGTTCGCGTGGGTCTCGAGGACCGTCGCGGCGATGCGCTCGAGGTCGTCCTCCGCGAATTCGTCGAGCGCGAGCAGCGTCTCGACCGCGACCCCGGCCGCCGACGGTGTCGACTGGTCGGTGAGTTCCTGCGGGCGCGTCACGAGCGGCTCGCCGCTCTCGGGGGTGAAGTAGATGGTCCCCTGCTCTTCGTCCCAGAACTCGGCTTCAATGGTCCGCGCCAGATCCAGCGCGAACGCGAGGTGGTCGACGTCGCCGGTCGCCTGATAGCAGCCGAGGGCCCCGCGAGCGAGGAAGGCGTAGTCCTCGAGGTAGCCGTCGACCTTGACGTCGCCGTCCTTAAATCGTCGAGAGAGCCGCTGTTCGTCCGCGTCCCAGAGTCGATCCCGAACGAACTCGAGTGCGTCGACGGCCTGTTCTGCGTAGCGGTCCTCGCCGAGGACGAGCGCGGCCTCCGCGCACGCGTTGATCATGAGGCCGTTCCAGCCGGCCAGCACCTTCTCGTCGCGGTTCGGGCGCGGGCGCTCCTCGCGGGCCTCGAACAGCGTCTCGCGGGCGTCCTCGAGTCGCTCTTCGATCTCGCTTTGTTCGAGATCGTACTCCTCGGCCAGCGACTCGAGCGAACGCACGCGGTTGGGCTGGTTTCGCCCCTCGAAGTTGCCCGACTCGGTGATGTCGTAGCGGGCACAGAAGAGGTCGGCCGTCGTCTCGTCCTCGAGGACCTCGCTTACCTCGCCGGGCGTCCAGACGTAGAACGCCCCCTCCTCGCGCTCGCCGGTTGCGGGATCCTCGCTCTGGGCGTCGAGCGTGCTGAAGAAGCCACCCTCGTCGTGGGTGAGCTCGCGCTCGAGGAAGTCGAGCGTTTCCTCGACGACCTCGGCGTAGCGCTCGTCGCCGGTCAGCTGGTAGCCGGCGAGGAACGCCCGCGGAATCTCGGCGTTGTCGTACAGCATCTTCTCGAAGTGGGGGACTGTCCAGTCCTTGTCGACGCAGTAGCGGTGGAAGCCGCCGCCGACGTGGTCGGAGAGCCCGCCCGCGGCCATCGCGTCGAGGGTTTCCTCGATCACCTCGAGGTACTCCTCGCGGCCGGTTCGATCGTACGCGCGGGCGAGGACGTGGAGGCGCGAGGGCTGGGGGAACTTCGGACCGCCGGAGCCGAAGCCGCCGTACTGGCGGTCGGCGCTCCGGAGTACGGCGTTTGCCGCCGTCTCGAGAACCTCGCTCGAGGGCGGTTCGGCGGCGCCGCCCGCGGCGCCCGCGCCGTCGGGGGTCTCCTCGAGGCGGTCCTTGGCGGCCTCGGTCCACTGGTCGGCGCGGTGTTCCATCTCCTCGCGGTCCTCGCTCTCCCAGGAGTCGCTGATCCGCTGGCAGAGCTCGAGGAAGCCGGGCTGGTTGCGCTGGCTCTCCTTCGGGAAGTAGGTGCCGACGAAGAACGGTTTCCCCTCCGGCGTGAGCCACGCCGACAGCGGCCAGCCGCCCCGGCCGGAGACGAGCTGGGCGACGGTCATGTAGATGCTGTCGATGTCCGGGCGCTCCTCGCGGTCGACCTTGATCGGAACGAAGTTCTCGTTGAGCACTTCGGCGACATCGTCGTCCTCGAAGCTCTCGTCTTCCATGACGTGACACCAGTGACACGCCGAGTAGCCGATCGAGAGGAAGATCGGGACGTCGCGTTCCTTGGCGGCCTCGAGGGCCTGTTCGTCCCAGGGCTGCCAGTTGACGGGGTTGTCCGCGTGCTGGCGCAGATAGGGGCTCTCCTCGTCCTCGAGCCGATTGCGCGCGGTCGGATCGGTCATGTCTTCGCGTACGGCTGTCAGTTGTAAAAGGCCGCGGTACGAGGGAGAGAATCGGATTTGAGGGACGTCGCTTTCTGCGGGGGCAACGAGTACTATCGTGGCAACGAGGCATCGCCACACCCTCCCCAACCGATTCGCTCGCGTCGAGGGATTCACTCCGTTCATCCCTCGCCCCGCTCGCTCATCCCTCACGCGTCTTCGAGTTGCTCCTCACTGGTCGTTCGGTGTAACTCGGCGCGTGCCACCGCGAGTGATCGACCTAGCCGCTGCAGAGAGCAAAGATAGGAACTCGAAATAAACCGTAGTCCGAGCCCGTTACTCGGCCGCTTCCTGCAGGAGTCGCCGGAGCACGAGGTGGAGCACGCCGCCGTTCTCGACGTACTCGACCGCCATCGGGGTGTCGACCTGTGCGGTTACATCGAACTCGGTCGTGTTGCCCTGGTCATCTTCTGCGGTAACGGTCAGTTCGGCGTTGGGCTCGAGGCCGTCCTCGAGGCCCTCGATCTGGAAGTACTCGTCGCCCTCGAGACCGAGTTCCTCCCAGCCCTCACCGTCTTCGAACTGGAGGGGCAGGACGCCCATGCCGATGAGGTTGTCGCGGTAGATGCGCTCGTAGCTCTTCCCGATGGTCGCGCGGACCCCGAGCAGGTCGGTCCCCTTGGCGGCCCAGTCGCGACTCGAGCCGGTGCCGAGTTCCTCGCCGGCCATGACGATCAGCGGCGTGTCCTCGGCGCGGTAGCGCTCGGAGGCCTCGAACACCGTGGTCTCCTCGCCAGACGGATGGTGGACGGTGTAGCCGCCCTCCGTGCCGTCGAGCAGCTCGTTTTTGATGCGGACGTTGGCAAACGTGCCGCGCATCATGACCTCGTGGTTACCGCGACGCGAGCCGTAGGTGTTGAACTCGTGGGGTTCGACGCCGCGTTCTTTGAGCCACTGGCCGGCGGGCAGGTCCTCGCCGAAGAGGCCGGCGGGGCTGATGTGGTCGGTCGTGACCGTGTCGCCGAGGGTGAGCAGCGCGCGGGCGTCCGCGACGTTCTCGACGCCGGGGGCCTCGAGCGGGAAGTCCTGGAAGAACGGCGGCTCGCGGATGTACGTCGACTCGTCGTCCCAGTCGTAGACGTCGCCGGTGGGTGCGTCGAGCGCCTCCCAGCGGTCGTCGCCCTCGTAGACGCTGGTGTACTTCTCTTCGAACAGCTTCGGCGAGACGCTCTCGTGGATCGTCTCGCGAATCTCCTCGCTGTCCGGCCAGACGTCCGCGAGGTAGACCGCCTCGCCGTCGTCGTCGGTGCCGATCGGTTCGTTCTCGAGGTCGATGTCCATCCTCCCCGCGAGGCCGTAGGCGACGACCAGCGGCGGGCTTGCGAGGTAGTTCGCCTTGATCTTGGGGTGGATGCGGGCCTCGAAGTTGCGGTTGCCCGAGAGGACGCTCGTCGTCCAGAGGTCGTGTTCGTCGATAGCGTCCTCGATGGGCTTCGGAAGCGGCCCGGAGTTCCCGATACAGGTCGTACAGCCGTAGCCGACGACGTGGTAGCCGAGTTCCTCGAGGTCGTCCAGCAGGTTCGCCCGCTCCAAGTACTCCGTGACGACGCGGCTCCCGGGTGCGAGGCTCGTCTTGACGTAGTCGGGCACCTCGAGTCCCCGCTCGGCCGCGTTGCGCGCGAGCAGGCCCGCGGCGACCATGACGGAGGGGTTCGAGGTGTTCGTACAGGAGGTGATCGCGCTGACGAGGACGTCGCCGTGGCCGATCTCGATCTCCGTGCCGTCCTCCAGTTCGACGGGGACTTTTTCGTCGAGGGCGAGACTGGGACCGGACGCGGTCGCGTCGTCCGCGGCAGCACCGCCGCCGTCGCCGATCGCTGGTTCGCCGCCAGGACCGATCACACCCTGCTCCTCGAGCAGGCTCGGGAAGTGCTCGTCTAAGTCGCCCATCGGGATGCGCTGGTGGGGCTTCTTGTGGCCCGCGAGACTCGGTTCGACCTCGTCGAGGTCGAACTCGACGGTCTCGGTGTACTCGGGCTCCTGTTCGCCGAACAGCCCCTGGGCCTCGAGGTACTCGCGGACGAGTTCGACGTGATCCTCGTCGCGGCCCGTCAGTTCGAGGTACTCGAGGGTCTTCTCGTCGACGGGGAACATGCTGATCGTCGAGCCCTGTTCGGGCGCCATGTTCGAGATGGTCGCCCGGTCGGCGACCGAGAGCTGCGAGACGCCGGGGCCGAAGAATTCGACGAACTTGTCGACGACGCCGACTTCGCGCAGTTTCTCGGTGATGTGGAGCACGAGGTCCGTCGCCGTGGCTCCCTCGGGGAGTTCGCCCGAGAGGCGGACGCCGACGACCTCCGGCAGCGACATGTTGATCGGCTGGCCGAGCAGGGCGGCCTCGGCCTCGATGCCGCCGACGCCCCAACCGACGACGCCGATGCCGCCGATCATGGGCGTGTGGCTGTCGGTTCCGACGAGCGTGTCGGGCAGCAGCCACTGCTCGCCGTCGACCTCTCGCTCGTGGACGACGCGGCCGAGGTGTTCCAAGTTGACCTGGTGGACGATGCCCGTCCCCGGCGGGACGACGTTGAAGTCCTCGAAGGCCTGCTCGGCCCACTTGATCGCGCGGTAGCGCTCCTCGTTGCGCTCGTACTCGATCTCGACGTTCTTCTCGTAGGCGTCCGCGCTGCCGAAGTGGTCGACCTGCACGCTGTGGTCGATCACGAGGTCGCAGGGGACCTCGGGTTCGACGACCGTCGGATCGACGCCCTCGCGTTCGGCGGCCGAGCGCAGCGCCGCGAGGTCGACCACTGCGGGCACGCCGGTCAGGTCCTGCAGGACGACCCGCGAGACCGTGAACGGCACCTCCGCGTCCGGCACGTCGGGCTCCCACGCGGCCGCCGCGCGGACCGCGTCGGCGCCGACGGTATCGCCGTCGGTCGCCGCGTTTCGAAGCACCGACTCGAGCAACACCCGGACGCTCACGGGCAGCCTCTCGAGGTCACAGAGGCCCTGCTCCTCTAAGACCGTGAGATCGGCCATCTTGTACGTCTCGCCGTCGTGTTCGAACTCCCGGATGGCCTCCGAGAGCGGATCGGTTGACATTGGCTCGCTCTACGCAGTACCGACATTTGAAACTGCCTAGATTCGACGGTAGAGGTTATATACACCCACAATATGGCAGCAGGTGTGAAATATTGGCAAGACGGCGACGTCGACAGACGGGCGACCGATCGACTTCGGTCGATGCTCGGTGGCGCTGGAACTCGAGCGAGAGACGAGACGAAAGCCACTACGCGGTGATCACGAGTGGGATCGGCGAGAGCCGCGCAGGGCCTCGACTTCGGAGCGATCCGACGAGTTCTCGAACGGCGGAACGTGTAACATTGGGTACCAGAAAGGATAATGAGCGGTGCTGGTGGACGTTCGCACATGCCCAAACGCCGCATCATCGCCGTCGCGGGAATGACCTGTACCGGCTGCGAGGACGACGTCGAGAACGCACTACGGAACGTCCCCGGCGTCCGTCGCGCCGAGGCGAACCACGACGACGAATCGGTCGAGGTCGTCGTCGACGACGACGTGGACGACCAGCGAATCGGCGACGCGGTGTACGACGCCGGCTACGAGTTCGTCGGCTGAGTCAGGCCGAGCGCCGGACGTACTCGACGAACGCGAAACCGTCGCGCTCGTCTCGAGCGACTTCGTCGAACGACGGTCGGTCCCAGTCGGGGAAGTGCGTGTCTCCGTCGGGTTCCTCGTGGACTTCGGTCACGATCAGCCGATCGAGCGTGGGCAGGTACTGCTCGTAGACGGTCGCGCCGCCGGCGACGAAGATCCGCTCGGCGTCGTCGTGGCGTTCGCGAGCGGCTGTCTCCGCTCTCTCGAGCGCTTCCTCGAGGCTCCCCGCGATCACGGCGTTCTCGGGCGTCTCGAGGTTCCGACCTGTCAGAACCACCGTCGTCCGACCTGGCAGCGGTTCGCCCAGCGCCTCGAGGATTCCTTCGTAGGTTACCCGGCCCATGATCACCGGGTGATCCATCGTGGTCTCTTTGAAGTGCTGCAGGTCCGCGGGGATGTGCCACGGCATGTCGCCGTCCTTCCCGATGACACCGTTGTCGGCGACGGCGACGATACCCACGAGTTCGCGGTCGGTCTCGGGCAGAGCTGTATCGTCGGCAGTCATTCGGCCACTGAAAACTCGATCCCGTCGTGTGACTCGTAGTCCCGAAGCTGGACGTCCTCGTAGGCCAGCTCGTCGATCGAGACGTCGGCCACCTCGAGCGTCGGGCGCTCGAGGGGCTCTCGCGAGAGTTGCTCGAGCAGGCCCGGCACGTGATCGAGTCGCTCGTCGCCCTCGGCTTCGTCGGGGGCTGTGGACTCGAGCCACAACTTGACCTCGAGGTAGTCCTCGCGGTCCTCGACGTCGTTGAGACGGGACTGGAGGGCCTCGAGGTTGTCGGCGTACCACTCGCCGCGGTCGCCGCGGCCGCAGTAGACGTGCGTGTCGACGACGGTGTGGGCAAACGTGCCCGGTTCGAAGCCGGTCTGCTGGGCGATGACTTTGGTCAGCAGCGCGTACGCGGCGATGTTAAACGGAATCCCCAGCGCGGTGTCGCCCGAGCGCTGGGTCAAGTGGCAGTTCAGGCGGTCGCCCTGCACGTTGAAGACGAAAGAGTAGTGACAGGGTGGAAGCGTCGAGACGGCCGCGTTGGCGGGATGCCAGGCGTTGACGACGAGCCTGCGCGAGTTGGGTGAATCCGAGAGCGTGTCGATCACGTACTGCAGTTGGTCGAACGTGCGCCGCCCGTCGTCCTCGACGGAGACCCACTGCTGGGCGTCGTCGGGCCAGGACTCGCCCTCGAGTTGCGCGTCGTCTTCCGGGATCGGGAACCGACGCCAGAAGCGACCGTAGGCGGTGTCGAGTCGGCCCTCCTCGTCGGCCCACGCGTCCCAGATCTTGGTCTCCTCGCGGAGGTTCCGAATGTGCTCCTCGCCCGAGAGGTACCAGCAGACTTCGTGGAGCATCGAATTCCAGCGGTAGCCGTCCATCTGCTTGGTCGTGAGCAGCGGATAGCCCTCCTGGAGGTCCACCTCGTAGTGCTCGCTGAACGACGAAATCGTGTCGACGCCGGTCCGGTTGGGCTTGTAGGTGCCCTCGGAGAGGACCGTGTCGACTAGCTCGAGGTACTGTTGCATTGTCACTCTGTTCGGAACGGCTCCGTAAAATGCGTTCGCGTTTCCCGACGCTCGAGTCATATCACTTTCACTCCGGTGTCCAAACCCTCTTTGTCGCCGCCCGCCTCCCGACCACCAATGACCGCTCGAGCCGGCGTCCGCCTCCTCGCCCTTCCGCCGTCGGCGCTGGCCGACCGCCCCGTCGCGACCCTCGAGGACATCGATCGAACCCTCGAGCCCGACGCCGTCTGGGTGCAGGGACCGTCCCGCGAGCCGCAGGCGTTCGCCCGGGCTCGCAGCGCGTTCGACGCGCCGGCGTTTCACCCGCCGCTCGAGACCGGCGGAACTGAGCCGATTCACCGGCGCGTGGTCGCCGACGGCGATGGAGCCGAACTCGAGGTCGGCGTCGCCCAGAGCCTCCGCGGGCTTCGGTCCGCGCCCGAGGCCGCCTCGAGCGCGCTCGGCGATGGAAACGACCACACAGCGCTCGTCTGCGACGACGTGGCGACGACCGTCCGGCCAACGGCTCTCGAGACCGGCCTCGAGGGCGCCGAGACGCTGGCGACTGCGCTCCTGACGGGAACAATCACGACCGTTCTGACGGGATCCGAGCCCGCAGAGTACGACGAGTTGTGGCACCTCGAGCCCGAAACTGGCGCGGTCCGCGGCGTCGACCACGCACTACGCGCCGGCGTCGAACCGCTCGACGAGGACTGCGTCTCCGTCCGCGTCCGGGGTGCCGGTCCCGTCGAGGGATACGGCCGCTCCCGGTCGATCGCGGTGCTGACGCTCGCCGGCGACGGCGTCGAGCGCGTCGAGACGCACGATGTGACCGACTTCGGCCTCGAGGCCGTCTCCGGAATCGGTCCGAAGACGGCCGAGCGACTGGCCGACCGCGGCGTGACGACGCGCGCGGAACTGCTCGAGACGCCGCTGGAGACGCTCGCGGGGCTGCCGAACGTCGGCCGCGACGGCGCTCGTACGATGCACGAACACGCGCGGGTGCTCGAGACCGGCGAGCCCCGTCGGCTCACCGACGAGTCGCTGCCGGGCGCGGACTGGCACGAGCCGCCGCTGTGCGTCGACATCGAGACCGACGGCCTCTCGCCGACGATCATCTGGCAGATCGGCGTCTACGACCCCGTCGCGGACACCTACCGAGCGTTCGTCGAGCGCGACGACCCGAGCGATCCGGCGTCGGTGCTCGAGGCCTTCTGCGACTGGCTGCTGGGAATGCATCCCGATCGCGCGCTGCTCACGTGGAACGGCTGGGGATTCGACTACCGGCATCTAGGCGCCTTTATCGCCAAGCACGTCCCCTACTACGCCGACGAGTGGGAGTCGATCCCCAAGTTCGATCTCTACCTCTGGGCCGTGAAAAACGACAACGCCCTGCTGCCCGGACGGACCAACAAACTCGAGGCCGTCGCCGACGCGCTCGGCTACGAAGACGCGGCGACGGGGCTCGACGGCGCCCAGACCGCCGCGGCCTACCAGCGGTTCATGCGCACGGGCGCGGAACTCGAGTGGGACCGCCACGAGGCCTACTGCAAGGACGACTGCCGGGCGCTCTGGCACGTCTACGAGCGACTGCGGGACGCGCCGGCGGCATCAGCGTCGGCATCGTCGTTCGCGGGTGTCTCTGCCTCGAGCCGATCCGACGCGAGCGGTTCGGCCTCGTCGACCGCGTCCTCGAGCACGAGCGCGTCGGGATCCGAGGCGACCGACTCCGGATCGAGGGGAGGCGCGACGCAACGAGACTCGAGCAGCGGTACCGACAGCGAACAGACCGGACTGAGCGATTTCTAAGCCATGAGTAGCGACCACGAATCCGAACGGCACGACACCGACGAGGCGGACGTCCCGGTCACCGGCGACGAACTGGTCGACACCTTCCCCGGCTACCGCGACGAGGGCGATATCACGGTCCTCGAGCGACCCGGTCACGAGGCGTCGACCGTCCCGAACGAGCGCGCGCTCCGTCCCGAACTGGCCGGGCCGCTCGAGCACGACCTCTACGCCCACCAGGCCGAGGCCCTCGAAGCGCTGGCCCGCGAGGAGAACGTCTGCGTCGCGACGAGCACGTCCTCGGGAAAGACCCGGATCTACGCGCTCCAGATCGCCAGAAACTACCTCGAGGCCCGCGCCCGGAACGAGGACGCGACGGCGTACGTCCTCTACCCGACGAAGGCGCTCTCACGGGATCAGGAACGCGAGTTGAACGACCTCTTCGATCAGTTGGGCCTCGAGATCACGGTTCGCGTCTACGACGGCGACACCGAGCGCGGGAGCAACCGCAAGCGGATCCGCGAGGAGGCCGACGTCATCATTTCGAACTTCGCGGGCGTGAACACCTACCTCCACGACCACGACCGCTGGGCGCGGTTCCTCTCGGCTTGCGACCTCGTCGTGATCGACGAGTCCCACACCTACACGGGCGTCCACGGGATGCACGTCGCCTGGATCGTCCGCCGGCTGAAACGCGTCCTCGAGTATTACGAATCCGATCCGCAGTTCGTCCTGACGAGCGCGACGATCGGGAACCCCGGCGAGCACTCCGCGGCGCTGATCGACGAGTCCGTGACCGTGGTCGACGATGACGGCTCGCCGATGGGGCCGCGGGATCTGGTGCTCTGGAATCCGCCACCGAGAGCCCGAGAAGAGGGAAGCGACGAGCGCGACGAGTGGCGCGAGAGCGAGGCTAACGGGGAGTCGAACGCCGGCTCGGACGCCGCGGACGCAATCGTCGAGCGCGTCCCCGCCACCGTCGAGGCCCCGCGGCTGCTCTCGCATCTGACCTACAACGACGCCCAGACGCTGCTGTTTACTCCCTCGAGGAAGCTCGCCGAACTCTCGGTCAAGCGGGCGTCGAAACACCGCCACGACAACCGACGCTACTACACGAACCCCGACCGCGGGAGCGCGATCGAGCCCTACCACGCGGGTCACTCGCGGAAGAAGCGCCACGGCACGGAACACCAGCTCAAGACCGGCGTGTTAGACGGCGTCGCCTCGACCAACGCCCTCGAGCTGGGGATCAACATCGGCGAGATGGACGCGACGGTCCAGTTGGGCTATCCCGGCCAGCGTCAGTCGTTCTGGCAGCAGATCGGACGCGCGGGCCGCGGAACGAAGCGCGCGCTCTCGGTGCTCGTGGCCGAGCACCGAACGCTGGACCAGTACGTCGTGAACAATCCCGACTACCTCCTCGAGTCCGACGTCGAGGACGCGGTCGTCGACGTGGACAACGACGCGGTGTTCGCCCAGCACCTGCGCTGTGCGGCCGACGAACTCGCGATCGACGACTCCGACGTCGGGACCCTCGCCGACCGCGAGCGCCTCAAGCGGGCGATCGAGATGTGGCGCCGCGCGGGCCAGCTACGGGGACACCTCGAGACGGGCGTCTCCTACGTGGGACCGCCCCGTCCCCAGCAGACGATTTCGCTGTACGCGACGACGGGCGAGGAGTACGAGGTCGACCTCGCCGACGGCGTCGACGAACGCCACGACCCGGGAATGGAGCCGCTGGCGAGAGAGCGCGTGCTGCGGGACTTCCACGAGGGCGCGGTTCGACTCCATCAGGGTCAGCAGTACGAGGTCGTCGGCGTCGACCACAGCGCACCACGGCCCTCGGTTACGGTCCGGCCGACGGACGTCGACTACTACACGCGCACCCGGACCGACGTAACGGTCCTCGACGCGGTCTCCGAGGAGTCCCGCGGCATCGGCGACTTCACGCTCCACTTCGGCCGCGGCCGGGTGCTCGTCTATCACGGCACCTACGACAAGGTCGCGGTCCACGGCGGCGAGAAGAAAGAGCAGGGGATCCCCACCGAGAACCCGCCGCTCGAGATGGAGACCCAACTGTGCTGGCTCGAGGTGCCCCAGTACGTCGAGCGGGCGCTGATCGAGAAGTACCGGACCTTCGAGGTGGCCGAACTCGAGGACGGCCTCGCCGAAACGGCTCACCTCGGCTACGCGGGCGGGCTCCACGCCGCCGAGCACGCGACGATCGGCGTCGCCCCGCTCGAGTTGATGGTCGACAAGCGCGATCTGGGCGGCCTCGCGACGCTGACGATCGACTCGCACCTCGATCAAGATGCGGGTGGAGACGACGGTAGCGAGGGTAGTATGGGTCCGGGAGCCGGTCCCGGTGCTGCGAGCGGCGATGGCACTGCTCCTCGAAACATCGCCGCGGCCGAAGCCACGGTCCGGGAGATTGCCGACGACCTCGAGCGCACGCCCGCCAGCGGCTGGTTCATCTACGACGGGATCGAGGGCGGACTGGGATTCGCGCGGGCGATCTACGAGAACTACGAGGCCGTCGCCGAACGCGCCCGCGACCTCATCGCGGACTGCGACTGCGGCAACGTCGACGGCTGTCCGGCCTGCGTGATGGACGACCAGTGTGGCAACGACAACCAGCCGCTGCACCGCGACGCGGCCGTCGACGTGCTGGATCAGTTGCTTGGTAACGAGAGCGAGGCCGCGCTCGAGGCCCACCTCCCCGACGAGGAGCACGGTGGGGATCGGCGACCGCCGCTGTTTTACGCCTGAAATAAGATAAGAGGGTTAACATTTATCCAGAGCCGAGTGCGGAATATGTCTGTCCTCGGAACCGCACCGCTCGAGCAGGTCGGTACTCTACTCGTTAGGGGTCTCGTGAGCGGTATAGCTTGTTATCTCGCGATTCGCGTCACCGACGGACTCTTCGTCCAGTTAGCTGCGGCCGCCTTCTTTACCGTCGTGCTCGCCGGTCTGTGGGAACTGGTGGATCGGCTCGTCGGACGCGAACCGAACGATGGTGAGTGACGTCGGTGCGCTCGAGGGTGACGAACCACTGGTATCGGCGGATCCGTACTCGAAGCCGTGTTCCTCGATAGACTCGAAGCGGCCGCGATGCTCGCTGTGAGTCCCCGGCGGTCTCTGATAGCCGGCAGACTCGACTAGCGAGTGATCGACGGTCACTTGGGACGCTCGAGACCCGTCAGTTCGCGTCGTCACCGGCTGTTGCTCCGCACTCCTCCAGTGCGGATCGAAACCTCGAGGATCGAGTCCACCACTCGACATCGCTCACTCGGGGCTCGGATACGCCAGTCTCCAGAGTCCCCACGGAACCGCCAGCGAAAACGGGAGGAGAAACGCGACCGGGAGCAGCGAGATAACCGACACCCACGGCTTGTACCAGTGGATGAGAGCCCCGGCGAATCCGACGCCGAGAACGACCGCAGCCCCTGCAAGTCGTTGATCGATCGGCTCCAGGTCCGCCGTTCGCAGCTGTAATTCGAACGCGGAGACGAACGCGTCGGGATCCGCCACGGGGCCGAGGTCTCGCTCGAACTCGTCGTCGCCCCACCCCATCGTGACGTCGAAGGTCCGCGTCCCGAGCAGGTGGTCCGGGAGATGATCGACGACGACCGCAGCGTCCCGGATCTCCTGAAGGGGGACGGACCACTGCGGTTCGTCGACCCACGTATCGTACACGACGAGTCGATCCTCGTACCGGCGGTACTCCAGCGGTCCGTACCTGAGAACGGTCTCCACGAACTCCGCCGCGGGAATCACCAGGAGCAGGAGCGCGAACGCGACGCCGGTACCGACCGTGAGCGACAGCGGGGTGTCGTCGCCGGAGACTACCGAGAGCACGACGACCAACGAAATCAAAATCCACTGTGCGAGAAAGACGGTTCTGAAGAGCGTCTGGTGGACAGCGGTGTACAGGACGGCGGTATCGTCGGTCGAAATCCGAACGTCGGGGTCGCCGTCGGGTACCGCCGGCGGATCGGCCGGCTCCGTCGGATCGTCCGGACCGGCGAGCCAGCCGGTGAGTCGTCCCGGCTCGCCGTGGGCGGCGCGGAAGGACGCCCACTCGACGAGCACCTTGACGAAGACGAATCCGGCGAGGAGCGCGACCCCGCCGACGTCTTCGGGACTCGCGACTGCCATGAGGACGAACGCGAGAAGGAACATCTGGCCGAGGTGCGCCTGAACGACTTCGTAGGCGGAGACCGTCTCGTAGCGGCCGCCGCGGAAGTAGTCGCGCCACGCGTCGGCCGCGGTGGCGGCCACGAGGGCGACGACGCTCAGCACCACCTCCGATCGCCAGAGCACGTCCGCGACGGGAATCGCCGCGCTAATGGCTATCGCGACGAACATCGATATTCCCGCGAACCAGGTGAAGACTGTGCCGACGAACGGCACGTTCCGGGGGTAGACCGGCGGGAGCCACGATACCAGTTCCACGCTGCCGCGTCGCTGCTTCAGCTCGTCCGAGACGCTGGGTTCCCCGTCGTCGACAATTTTCGGCGGCTGCCGGGCGAACAGCGCCTTCGCCGCCGTGAGCGGAAACGCCAGAACCACCTCGAGCGCGTAGACCGTCACCAGCGTCGCCGCGTCCCAGCCGAACGCGAGGACGCCAGCGAGCGGAAGCAGGTTCGCGACGAGGATGGGAGCGAACCCGATCAAGGAGGAAGAGCGCTCGAGGGCGCGCGGTGTGACCATCGACTACGACGTTCGTGTTCGCCCCTGTGTGTTATAATTGCACCGGACTGTCAGATGAAACCGGCGTCACTCGGCGACCGCGACCGCGGATAGCCACGACCGGGCATATTTCGCCTCGAGGACAGTGTGTCGCTACGTGCTACGACCGGTCCGACACAGTCCGCCGAGGCGATCGATAGGATACGGAGATACTGTTGTTCTACGTGCGAAGTGCAATCAGTAATTCAATGTTTCTGTGATGATGGATTCGAAATATGTCTGCCCACGGAACCGGGCTGCTCGAGCGGGCCGGTACCGTGACCGCCAGAGGGCTCGTGAGCGGATTTGCCGTCTACCTCGCGAGTCGCGTTGCTGACGGATTCACCGCCGAGTTAGCTGCGACCGTCTTCTTCGCCGTCGTGTTCGCTGGTCTGTGGGAACTGATCCATCGCCTCAGCAGACGCGACCCGTATGGGGACGAGTGACGGCGTCGCTACCGAACGCTCGAGGCCGTCCGCTCAGAGCAGCAGAAGAAATATTATTCTCGTCAAACACGATTGAGATATGCCTGCGTTCCAATCCATCCCCACGGACTGGGATGTCGACCGGATCTACAGGGCTGCCACGGCCGCAGCGGCGGTATTCCTTTCGCTAGGCGTAACGGACGGAGCGATTGCCGCGGTCGCGACTACTGCGCTCTTGCTCGCCGGATTCGGTGTCTGCTGGTCCATCGGAACGCGAATCGCCGACTGGTCACGGACGGCGAGCTCGTGAGCCGTCGATAGCCACCAATCCCCTCACGATCGTGCATAGGTTCGACTCGAAGAAAGAGCAACGCTTACAGGTTCGTGCGTTCCGCTATCGACCATGCGAGAGAACGTGCTCCTGATCGGCGGCGGTGGCCGCGAACACGCCATCGCTCGCGCACTCGAGGACAGCGAGGCCGACCTCTACGCCTGCGCGGGGAACCGAAATCCGGGTATCGCCGAGATCGCGACCGACTTCGAGACGCTCGAGACGACGAATCCGAAGGCCGTCGTCGACTACGCCGAGGACGTCGGCGCGACGATCGCCGTCATCGGTCCCGAGTCGCCGCTGGAGGCCGGCGTCGCCGATGAACTCGAGGCCGCGGGGGTCTACCCGTTCGGCCCGAAGGAAGAAGACGCCCGGATCGAGACGGACAAAGCGTTCCAGCGCCGCTTCATGGCGGAGAACGATATCCCGGGCTGTCCGGACTTCGAGACGTTCGACGACATGGACGCGGCCTGCGACTACATCGACGAGTACGATGGCGACCTGGCGATCAAGCCCGCCGGCCTCACCGGCGGAAAGGGCGTGAAGGTCATCGGCGATCAGGTCACCGCTGAGGAGGGCAAGGAGTACATCCGCGACTCCGACTACGACCAGATCGTCTTAGAGGAGCGCCTAATCGGCGAGGAGTTCACCGTCCAGGCGTTCGTCGCCAACGGTGAGTTCCGCACCGCGCCCGCGGTCCAGGACCACAAGCGCGCCTACGAGGGCGACGAGGGACCGAACACGGGCGGGATGGGAAGCTACTCCGACGCGACGACTCACCTGCCGTTCATGTCCGAGGAGGACTACGAGGAGGCCGTCTCGATCATCGAGGCGACCGTCGACGCCCTCGAGGACTACCGGGGCATCCTCTACGGCCAGTTCATGTTGACCGAGACCGGCCCCCGCGTCGTCGAGTTCAACGCCCGCTTCGGCGACCCCGAGGCGATGAACACGCTGCCCGTCCTCGAGACGGACTTCCTCGACGTGCTCACCGCGGCTCGGGACGGCGAGGCGCCGCCGGAGCTCGAGTTCGCCTCCCAGGCGACGGTCTGTAAGTACGCCGTCCCCGAGGGCTACCCGACCGATCCCGAGGCCGGCGCAAAGGTGCAAGTCGACGAGGAGAGCGCGGGCGACGCCTTGCTCTACTACGCCAGTGTGGACGAACGCGACGACGGCATCTACACGACCACGTCGCGCGCGTTCGCCCTCGTCGGCGTCGCCGACTCGATCACCGAAGCCGAGGAAATCGCGGAGGACGCCCTCGAGGTCGCCGGCGACGAGGGACTCCACGTGCGCCACGACATCGGCAAACCCGACCTCGTTCAGCGCCGTATCGACCACATGACCGAGATCCGCGGCGAGTAACGCGGCCTCAATCGATCGTCGGGGCGCCGTCGGGCCGCTCGGGCCGGTCGTCGACCGACCGAAGGAGATCGACGGCGATCGGAAAGGCCGAGTCGATCGCCACCGACTCGTTTTTCGCGTCGTAATCGACGATATCCGCGTCGTCGAGCGCCGGCAGGTGGACGTGATACAGTCGCGTCGCGATTCGGGATCGGCGGTCGTCGCTCGGTGCGGACGACCGTTCGGTGCGAGCGTCGGCGACGAACGCGCTCAGTTCCCCGACGGAAACGACGTGCTCGTCGGCGCGTGCGAGGTGTCGGCAAACGAGACGCCGCCGTGAGTCTCCCAGCGTCGAGAACACGCGGTCGAGCGTTTGATCGGTCATTCGTATCGGTAGTGGCCGGTCGAACGGATGCGTCGCGTCCCTGAATCTTGAGGCAGTTAAGACCGGGTCCGTAGCAGCACCTCCCGAACGAGCGTCGCGGTCCCGCGTCGCAGGCGCTCCGAAAGCGCCTGCGAGGAGATGTTCAGCGTCGCCGCGAGTTCGGTCTGCGTGGTCGTTCGCGGGACGTCGAAGTAGCCGGCGTCGTACGCCGCCGCCAGCGCCGCGTACTGGTCGTCGGTCAACTGAGACTCGGCGGAGCAGTCCGCGTCGGCCTCCCGATAGAGCGACCGGAGCCGGAAGTCGAGGTCTCGGTCGCGCAGGGCCGACCGGTACCGCGCGAGCGTCTCCCTGTCCGGGATTCGCATGCGGTTTTCCCACCCGTCGTGCGTGGCGCTCGCCTCAAGCAGGACGACGTCGAGTTCGCCCCACAGCGGGAACGTCGTATCGTCACGCCCGCGGTCGGTCAGAAAGACGCGGTACAATCGCCGCGGGCCGCTCTCCGCGAGCAGTTTGCGTTCGGTGACGGTCGGGTCGTCGTCGAGGCCGGCCTCGAACGCGGACTGCTGGTCTCCCTCGGCCCAGAAGAGCCATCGGAGCTCCCCCGTTTCGGTGAGGTACTGCTCCTCGCTGTCGACCGTGGTGTTCGGCGCCCGGTCGAGCGCCGCCATGAGAAGGGAAGAATCGACGCGGTAGTCGACGATCAGCATACCGGTGGAACGGTACCGGTTCGGAAAGAGGCGGGCGTTATGTTCACACAGTGACCATGTTCCGCATCACTCAAGTTTTCGGCTGCCGTCCGTATCGAAGTCCGGATACCGCCGCTACCGTTGCCGGACGAATCGGCCTTCGTCGCCGATCCGCGCAAGCGACGGCGGCGATCGATCCGCGGACGGGTCGGCTATCGGCTCGCTCGAGAACGGAAGGCGGGAATCGGCGGTGTTCGAGCGCACTCGTTGGATCGGCTCGCCCGTCGACGGTCGTGTCGACCGTTGAACGTCTCAGCTCTGATTCTGTTCGCCGGTGAACTCGTCGGTCTGATCAGAGACCGACGACTGGACGTCGTTCGTATCGACGGCCGATCCCAGTTCGTCCTGGTTGATCGCGTCGTCGAGCGTCTGCGTGTCGGTCACGGCCTGCAGGCCGTCCTCTTCGACGGCCGATTTGATCGACTCGGCGTCGATGGCCGAATCGAGCGTCGCGTCGTCGGCGCCGGTTTGCGATTTCAGCGCGCGGCGGACAGCGACGTAGCCGGCCAGGACGATCCCGCCCGACGCGATCGCGCCCGGAATACCGTACCGTTTGTACCCGAACTTTACCGCTTTCTTACCGACCGTGAATGCGCCGATCATTGTACGTTGTGTTCGCACGGACGGGGCAAGAGCGACCGGCTTTCGTACGACGACGTGCGGATTCAGCCGCCGGAGGGCGGCGCTCTCACTCGAATTCGGGAGCGACGTCCGCGACGGCCTCGAGCAGCAACTCCGTTCCCAGATCGATCTCGCGTTCGGTGACGTCGAGCGGCGGCAGCAGGCGCAGCGTCTTGTAGCCGCAGCCCAGCGTGAGCAGCCCGCGCTCGAAGGCCGCCTCGAGGACGGCCTCGCGGCGCTCCTTGGTATCGAACTCGACGGCGAGCATCAGTCCGCGGCCCCGGACCTCAAGGGCCCCGGGCGCGTCGCCGTCCGCGATGGCATCCTCGAGGCGCTCCCGTAACTGTCGGCCGCGATCGCGGGCGTTGGCCAGCAGGTTCTCCTCGTGGATGGTATCGATCGTCAGCGCGCCCTGCAGCGAGGCGACGATATCGCCGGCGCCCCACGTCGAGGAGAGGCGGCCTTTCTCGGCGGGGAACACGTCCGATCGGGAGATCGTCGCGCCGACGCGCAGCCCCTTCCCGGCCGTGATGACGTCCGGCGTGAGATCGAGGTGGTCGACGGCCCACAGCTCGCCCGTCCGTCCGACTCCGGACTGGATCTCGTCGGCGACGATCCGGAGGCCGTACCGGTCGCGAAGCGCCTCGAGGTCCCGCGCGAACTCGGGGTGGGCGACCCGGTAGCCGCCCTCGCCCTGGATCGGCTCGAGGATCAGGTAGGCGACCTCGTCGGGGTCGATCACGCCGCGGTCGGGGTGGAGTTTGTCCGAGACGACGTTGCCGCCGGGGCCGTCGGTGCGCCAGCGACGCTCGTACTCCGCGTCGGTCGAGGGATAGGGCACGCTGACGACGCCCGGAATCTCGGGGTAGCCCCGGCGGTGGACGGCCTTCGAGCGATTCAGGGAGAGCGCGCCCAGCGTGCGGCCGTGGAAGGCCCCGTCGAAGGTGAACGCGCGGTGGCCGCCCGCGGCGTAGCAGCTCTTGATGGCGTTCTCGACGGCCTCGGCGCCGGAGTTCGAGAGGAAGACCCGATCCATGTCGTACTGGTCGGTCATCGCGACCAGGCGATCCATCAACTGGGTCGGCCCCGGAAACTCGGGGTCCTCGGGGGGACCCCCGCCGCTGACGTAGAAGTCCTGGCCGGCGATCTTCAGCGGGTCGACGAGGTCGAACGCCTCGAGTTTCTCCCGGATCGCGGGGTTGTTGTACCCCAGCGGCGCCGCGGCGACGTGACTCGTGAAGTCCAGCAGGACGTTGCCGTCGACGTCGGTACAGAACGGCCCGACGGCCTCGGCGGTCGCGTCCCAGACGAACTCGTAGACGTACGTGCTCGGCGCGGCGAGCCCGTGGTGGTAGTCGACCCACTGCCTGGCGCGTTCGTCGGGGATCGTCCCGACCTGCGGTTCGACCGTATCGCGGTCCATACGTGGTGTGTTATCACGCGAAAGTGAAATAGGCGCCGACTGCAGCGGGCTTGTCCGCTCGATCAAAGCCTGTCATCCCGGCGTGCGGTGGCGTGCGCTGTCGATTGCTCCGACCGACTGTGAGGAGCGATCGACGCTCACGTGCGAGGGATGAGTGAGCGAGCTTGCGAGCGTCGCGAGGCGCTTGTGCCTCGGAATAGCGAACGGGGAGCGGAGCGACCCGTGATCGAGCGAATCGGCTGGGGGGCGTGGCGATTCCCTGTTGCCACGATGAGAGGTGTCATAGAATGATTCGCACAGCGTTTATTTCGGCCTATTCGAAGCGAACTATTCGTTCGCTACACATGTGAACTTACCGCTGTAACTTCTATCAGATGCCAGTGGGATTATGAGAATCGTGTTGAATACAGAGCGCGTTGTGCGACTATTGAATTCTGAAGACGACGGTAACTATGGGTACAAAGTAGCTGTAGGTGCAGAGTAGCCCATGCCCACCATACTGAGTATGAACTACTGTGAATTCACAGATCGTTCGAGAGTTTTGAGACCAAGATAGACGACTGCTCCTACGAAAAGACCCTCTATAGCTGCGTTCACCACAACAGATTCGATGAAAGTTAGCTGTATTAATTGAGTAACTGCTGTACCAAGAACCGCAAAAATGCCGGCGGCAAACACAAATTTGAGTCTAACCATATTGTGGTTAGAAAATATACATTCATGGCTGTTTCGGTGATAGATAGAACTCACTATATTTCCTCCAATTATATCTCCCGTGCTGAATACACCCTCTGTACTTACCGTTCGTTGGGTAGTCGTAGAAGTGGTGCGCGAACTGTTCTATGACTCGCTCACGGTAGCAGGACGCTCCCGGTCACTCGAGTCCTGTCAGCATCTGATTACTCGAGACCGCTGCGGCCGACACACGCGACGTATCGACAGATTCGGACCGATATTTTAGACGACGATCGCGACCGTCGCGACCGCGCCGCCGAGCAGCAACAGACCGCTGTAGACCGCGACCTGATTGCGGAAGCCGTCGTTCGAGGACGTCGAGGCGAGCAGGGCCTTGACGACGATGCTCGAGACGGTCGCCAGCAGGATGGCGATGGTCGCCTCCGCGGGCCCCAGTTGGCCGCCGCGATAGAGGACGACCGCCGAGGTGGTCGCGCCGGCGCTCGAGACGAAGCCGCTGGCGACGGCGGTGGCGTAGAAGCCGAGCGTCCCGAACCAGGTCTCGGCCAGCGACCCGAAGACGAGGACGACGAGGAAGACGGCGCCGAACGCGAGCGCGTTCTTCAGCGAGAAGGGAGACTCGAGTTCGATCGGACCCGACTCGCCCCAGTCGGCGGTCCAGGCGGCGACGGCGAACGCGACCAGGATGACCGCGCCCAGCGGGACGATCGCCTCGAGGAGGACCGGACTCCCGCTGCCGATGGTGAACCCGACGGCGATGGCGAGGTTGCGAACGGCCATCGCCGCGTTGGCCAGCAAGATCGCGGCGACGGCGTAGGAGGCGGCCTCGGGGCGCTGGTTGACGTGGTCGAGCATCGTCCCGACGACGGCCGTCGAGGAGGCCAACCCGCCGAAGAACCCGGTCACGGCGATGCCCCGTCCGCCGTACGTCGAGACGATCGCGTAGTTGGCGATGCCGATGCCGGCGACCGCGACGACCATCAGCCAGATCACCTGGGGCTCGAGCGGGATCTCGATCCCGCCGACCTCCGCGGTGACCTTGGCGGGGAGGACCGGGTAGATGACGAACGCGAGGATGGAAAACTCGATCGTCGAGCGCATCTCCTCGTGGGAGAGCCCCCAGGCGAACTCGTGGAGTTCGCGCTTGAGGACCAACAGCAGCGACGAGAGGACGGCGACCGTGACTCCCTCGATGATGAAGCCGGCGGCGACCAGCACGCCGACGCCGTAGGCGACGAGCATCGAGACCGAGGTGGTCAGCGAGAGGCCGGCCTCGTCGGCGCTCAACAGCCCCTGGACCGCCAGCAGGACGCCCTGGACGATCACGAGGAGCCCGCCGAGGACGAGCAGCGTTTCGCCGATTTCGCTCTCGAAGACCAGCAGCGTAAAGACCGCTCCGAGGAGGCTAATCAGCGAGAACGTCCGGATCCCGGCCGACTTCTGGGACCACTCTCGTTCGAGGCCGAGGAACATCCCCAGCGCTCCGGCCAGCGCGATCCGGACGACCGTCTCGTCCAGCGGCGCATCGGCGATCTGCAACGCGATTTCGTTCACTGTCGGTCGTTCACGGCGTGTTACCATAAACGGCGCGCTGGCTCGCAAGGCGAGCGTCGCCTCGAGCGACCGACGGAAACGCGGAAAAGCGCCGCGGAACTCGAGGAAGGCGAGTGACGAGACGATCCTCGACGCCGAACCGCAAACCCGCGAGCGAAGCGATCGGGCGCGATCGAGCGACGTGCTACGTGCGACGGGGCGAGCGGTCCGTCGTTACAGGTCGACGTACTGTCCCTCCCACTCGCGACGGGCCTCGAGTTCGCGGCGACCGCGTCGAGTCAGGGTGTAGAAGTTCGTCCGGCGGTCGCGCCGTCCCTTCTCGACGAGGCCCTTGTCGACGAGAGTGTCGAGGTTCGGGTAGAGTCGACCGTGGTGGATCTCCTTCTCGTAGTAGTTCTCGAGTTCCTCCTTGATCGCTAGCCCGTGGGGCTCCTCCTCGCCGGCGATGACGTACAGCAGATCTCGCTGGAATCCTGTCAGGTCGTACATTGGGAAAGTACCAGTTGCACTTACTGTCGAAATTTAATAAGGCTATCGGGTTGTTTCGATCGAAACAGCGATATTACCGATCGACCGCGTCGTTTGCGTGCGATTCCGAATAGATAACGGCTATGATGGGTTCTCGCGCTAATTCACGTAACGTGCAGTTCATGTTTACACACCGTCCGTATCGTTTCGGTATTTTAATGATATCGGAGTGCGAGAAAGGCGGCTTCGAGTAGCAGTGAGATTCGGTTGCGATCGAGAACGCGGTCGCTGTGAAATGTGAGTTCGAAACAGGAAAGCAGATCGCGTGACGGGAAAAGTGTCACGCGATCGCTTGCCGCCCTGAATTGGTCCCCGCTGACGCTTCGGCCCTCCAAGCGAAGCGTCATCTGAACGCTTTCGCCGAGAATACTTAAAAGTAACGACACCGGATCGGCGTTTGATACGTTCCGCGGCTCAGATGTGCTCCTCTTCGAGCACCCAGCCGATGGCGCGCTTGTAGTGGGTGAACATCTGCCTGACGCCCTCGTGGCGCATGTCTTCGCTCTCGAGGTGTTCGGTGAGGAACTCGTACTGCTCGCGGATTTCTTCTTCGTCGCGCATACTCGCCACTAGGGCCGGAGAACAGAAAAAACGGTCGCCGGACGGGGTTCGAGCCGTCGCCGGCGGTGAACATGGACCGACGGGGGCGTTGCTCTCGGGACGGTGCCGGTCACTCGTTCGACTCCACCCGGCAGCTCGAGATCCAGCTCTCGACAGGCTGGAAATAACTGGGGATTGGGACGGCGGCTACCGATCGCCGCCGACGCTTTCGGCGATAAGGAAGCGATTTGAGAGCGACAACAGTTCACAAGCCGTTCGCGAGCGATTCCGATCGCCGAGAGACAGACGGAGACGTCCGACTCCGACTCCGACTCCGACTCCGTCGCTGTCGCTCCCCGACGAGCGTCTGAAAAAGCGATGGGACACGGCGGCCGCCGATCGACCGCCAGATTTCCGTCGGCTACCGCTGCGCGCTGTCGATCGGCGTTAGCTGTCGTCCGATTCGTTATCGGACGCGTTGTCCGACTCGTTTTCCTCGCCGCTGCCGCCCAGCATGCCGTCGTCGGACTCGTTGTCCGACTCGTTACCCGAGCTGCCGCTCTCGCCGAGGGTCAGCGTTACCTCCTCGTCGCCGCCGTCGATCTCGACGTCGTCCTCGGCTTCCTCGCCTTCGCTTTCCGCGGTGACGGTGTACTCGCCGTCCTCGAGTTCGTCGAACTCGACTTCGCCGTTCTCGTCGGTCTCCTCTTCTCGCGGCCACTCCTCCTCGCTGGTACCGAGTCCGCCGTCCTCGGTCTCGTTGCCTGATTCGTTCTCCGACTCGTTCTCGCCGCCGAGCATGTCGTCGGACTCGTTCTCGGACTCGTTGTCCTCTTGGACGAACGAGCCGACTTCCGACTCGTTGTCGGAGTCGTTTTCCTCGCCGTTGCCGCCGAGCATGTCGTCGGACTCGTTGGACTCGTTGTCCGACTCGTTCTCGCCGCCGTTGCCGCCGAGCATCCCGCTGCCGGCCTCCTCGAGCGTGACGGTCGCACCCTCGACGGGTTCCTCCTGATCGTCCTCGACGGTGACCGTCAGGGAATACGTCTCGTCTTCCGACCCTTCGGTCTCGTTTCCGTTTCCGGTGTCGTTCGTCTCTTCGCCGTTTTCGCTTTCGTTGTCTCCGCCGCCGGGTCCGCTGTCAGCGCAGCCAGCGAGTACGAGCGCGCCTGCGGTACCTGTTGCGGCGACGAACTTGCGTCGATTGAGTTCTGAATCGGACATATTCCTGGAAAGGACGTTCCATGTGGTTGCAGTGTGGCCTGCAACTGCCGTCCGTTAATCACCTATTGAACGTCGACTAGCCGTTCGTGATCGTCATCGGTTTCGTACCGTTCGGCCAGTAAATCCGGCGGTAGCCGACGTAACTGTCAGGAATTCGGGGCGCTCACGTCAGCGATCGAACCGATCACGAACGTTTCTCGATCGCGTCGGTTCCGGTACCTCGGCGGAGCGAGCCCGATCGGTTGGATAGAGTCCCCGTCACCACCTTCGCGTCTGAAACGGGCGACCGTCCCCGCGGCGTTCGGTCGACTCCGGTGTGATTTTGGGTCGTCCGCGCGTAGGACCGTCCATGAAGATCAGGGGCGAGCGCGAGTGCAAGGAGTGCGGGACGCGGTGGTCGTACTACGAGACCGGCAGCGTCGGCTGTCCGGCCTGCGGGAGCCTCCACAGCGTCGGCGTCGACGACCGGACCGAACACACCGATCTCCAGGTCACGTTCGATCTCACGGCGATCCGCAACGCCATCGACGACCAGCCCGTCGGCGACCTCGCCGAGCGGGCCCGCGAGGAGTGTCGGGAGTACGTCCGCCGGCGCGGCTTCGTCAACGCGGGCACGCTCCGGGAACTCGACGACGACTACCTGGCCGCGAACGAACTCCTCCACGTCGCCGATATCGTCCGCCGAGAGATCGACCTCGAGGAGCGCGAAGAACTCTACTTCCTCTCCTTGCTCCGGGACGCCGACGGCGGCGGCCCGCGATCCGACGGCGGCCAGCGGCCGCCCACTGCGGAGGTCCCGCCCGGCCTCCGGAGTGCGCGCGGCCTCGCCGCCGCGAACGCCGTCCGCGACTATCGCCGAGATATCCGCACCTGGGCCGAGGATCGCGACCTGACGACCGCCGAGCGCGGCGCCCTCGAGACGCTCGGCGAACACGTCACCCGCGTCCGGATGCTCGACGGCGACGTCGATCCCCGGACCGCCGATCGACTGATCGAGGCCGCCCGCGACCTGGCGAACGGCCTCCGCGGCGACGAACTCGCGTTTACCCGCGCGCAGGACCGCCTCGAGGACCTCGAGTTCGGAGCCGACGGTTCGGGCGGCCGGTTCGGGAACTGAGTCGGCGACCGCGACGGGTCCGGAAGCACCGACCTCGCGAACGCCGGGCACCGATCGGTTAATTATCTTACCATCCCGGTGTAAATCTTGCCGCTCTTATACCGTCGATCGAGAACGTTCTGACGAACGTACGGACCGCCCTCGATCGGCCCGGATCGCTCGACGGAACGGGTTCCTGCGCGAGCCAACAGCGGCCGGCGCGAGCGACCGCTCGCGGGGGTCCTGTACACACGAACACACTATGGCGCACGGACCATCCGAAGAAGAACCGGACACGAGCGAGAGTCGCACAGCGCGCGAACAGGTGGCGGAGAGCGGACCGTCCCCGTACGTCCCCGCGGGGAAGAGCGTGGCCGAACTCACGATCAAGGCGGTCGCGATCGGCCTCGCGCTCAACGTGGTGATGCTGACCGCGAACATGTATCTCGGGATGCGCTCGGGCATGACGATCAGCGCCTCTATCCCGGCGGCGGTCATCAGCATGGGCCTCTTCTACGGGCTCCGACAGGCCGGGATCGGCGGGACGATCCTCGAGAACAACATCGTCCAGACGATGACCTCCGCGGGCGAGGCGCTCGCGGCGGGCGTCATCTTCACGATCGCGGGCGTGACCTTCCTCGACCAGCCGATCGACATCGTCAACACCGCGGTCGTGGCGATTCTGGGCGGCCTGCTCGGGATCCTGTTTATGATCCCGATGCGCCGCTACCTCATCGTCGACAAACACGAGGAGCTTCCCTATCCGGAAGGGACGGCCTGTGCCGACGTGCTCGAGGCGGGCTCGCGCGGCGACGAGGGCGTGAAACTCATCTCCTTTGGCTTCCTCGTGAGCTTCGTCTACATGTGGCTGGCCAGCGGGATGGCCGCCTTCCGGACGACGATCCAGACGGCGTTCTCGGCCGGTGAAACCGACGGGTTCGCCATCGGCGGCGACTTCACGCCCGCCCTGATCGGCGTCGGCTACATCATCGGGCCCCGAATCGCCGGCTACGTGTTCGGCGGCGGGCTGATCGCTTGGATGATGCTAATCCCGCTGCTCATCACGGGCGGGTTCGTCCCCGAATCGGCCGCCGACGCGGCGCTGATGACCCAGGCCGACGCGGTCTGGGACGAGTACATCCGCTACGTCGGCGCGGGCGCGATGATCGTCGGCGGGTTCTACGCCGTGCTCTCGATGCGGGGCACGATCGCCGACGCGCTGGGAACCGCAGTCGCAGAGATTCGCGGCTCCGGGGCGGCCGCGACCGGCGAGCGCAAACGCACCCAGCGCGACCTCCCGATGAAAGTCGTCGTGGTCGGCGCCGCCCTGATCGCGCTCGCGCTGGTCGCGGTCCCGCAGGTCCAGGTCGGCCTGCTGGGTGGGGTCATCGCTGTGATCGCCGCGTTCCTCTTCGTCGCCGTCTCGGCGTACCTGGTCGGGGTCGTCGGCAGCTCGTCGAACCCCGTCTCCGGGATGGCCGTGGCGACGATCCTGATCGCCGCGCTGGCGCTGCGATCGACCGGCGTCACCGATCCCGTCGTGGTGCTGGTGACGGCCTCGGTCGTGGCCATCGCCGCGGCGGTCGCGGGCGACACCTCCCAGGACTTAAAGACCGGCTACCTGCTCGGCGCAACCCCGCGAAACCAGCAGATCGCGCAGGTGATCGGGATCGCCATCTCGGCGCTGTTCGCCGGCTGGGTGCTGTACTTCTTCCACCAGGCCTACGGCATCGGGAGCGAGACCATCCCCGCGCCACAGGCCGGGATGATGGCGCTGATCTCCGAGGGCGTCCTCACGGGCACCGCCCAGTGGGGGATGATCCTCATCGGCGCCGTCTTCGCGTTCGTCCTGATCCTCATGGACGTCCCCGTCCTGCCCTTCGCGGTCGGGATCTACCTGCCGATCACGCTCGCTACGCCGATCTTCCTCGGCGGCCTGCTGCGGGCTGGCATCGACCGGTACGTGGCCCGGAAGGACGACGAGGACGGATCGCTCGCCGAACACACGACCTCGAGGGGCCGGATCGTCGCGGCTGGGCTCATCACCGGCGAGGCGATCATGGGGATCGTCATCGGCGCGCTCTACATCACCGGGATCGGGAACGCCGAGGGCGCGCCGTTCCCGCTCGGACTCGGCGGCCAGACGCAGACGATCCTCGGCGTCGTCGCCGTCGTCGCGCTCGTCGGGCTCTTCGTGGCCAGCGTGCTCCGGAACGCGCCCGACGCGGCGGACCGATGAGTTCGCACGGGCCGAGCGCCGTCCCGATCCGGACCGCCGACGACTGGGAGGAGACGACCGTCGACGGCGAGCCTCGAGTCACCGTCTACTGGACGAAGACGCCGCGCAACCGACTCGACCGGTTCCTGTTCGATCTCTTCGGGACGAGTCGGGAGCGGGAACTCGCGCTGGATCCCGTCGGGGCGACGGTCTGGCGCCGCTGCGACGGCGACCACACCGTCGCCGAGATCGCATCGGTCGTCGCGGACTCCCACGCCGACGAGCGCGTCGCTCCCGTGGACGAGACGCTCGCGCACTTCCTCATGCAACTCGAGGAGCGCCGGCTGATTCGGTTCGACGACGGGTGAACGGAGAGGCGAGTCTACGCCCCACGGTCGAGCGACGCAGCCGAGCGCCGGGTTCACAGCGGGCTCGAGAACGATCCGGCGGCTCGAGGAGAACAGCGTACCGAAGCCTCGAGAAACCGATCCGGAGTTCGATCGCAGCGTCCGGTCAGGGCAGGTCGACGTCGATGTCTTCCTGCAGGCTCGCGGCCTTGACCGTGTTGTACAGCAACATTGCCCGCGTCATCGGGCCGACGCCGCCCGGGACGGGCGTGATCGCGCTCGCCTGCTCCGTCGCGCTCTCGAACTCGACGTCGCCGACCAGTTCGTACCCCTTCTCGTTGTCCGCGTCGACGCGGTTGACGCCGACGTCGATCACGACCGCGCCCTCGCCGATCATCGAGCCGTCGACGAGTTCCGGCGCGCCGGCGGCGGCGACGACGACGTCGGCGCTGCGGGTCTTCTCGGCGAGATCCTCGGTCCGGGAGTGACAGACGGTCACCGTCGCGTTTCCATCGTCGGCCTTCTGGATCAGCAGGTTGGCCAGCGGTTTGCCGACGATGTCCGAGCGGCCGACGATCGTGACGTCCTTGCCCTCGGTGTCGATGTCGGCAGACTCGAGCAGTTTCTGGACGCCGTGGGGGGTGCAGGGACGGAAGCGGGCGTCGCCGGCGACGAGTCGGCCGACGTTCTCGGGGTGGAAGCCGTCGACGTCCTTCGCGGGGTCGACCCGGCGGATAACCTCGCGGTAGTCGACGTGATCGGGAACCGGGGCCTGCACGATGTAGCCGTGAACGTCGTCGTTGTCGTTGAGGTCGGCGATCTCGTCGTACAGCGTCTCGGGCGAGGCGTCGCCGTCGACATCGACGTGGTAGCTCTCGATGCCGACCTCTTCGCAGTCGCGTTGCTTCATGTTGACGTAGGTCTGGCTCGCGGGATCGTCGCCCATCAGCACGGTCGCCAGCCCCGGACGCGCGCCCGCGTCGGCGAGCGTCTCGATCGCGTCGGTCAGGTCGTCTCGAATCTGACTCGCGACGGCGTCGCCGTCGATGATCTCGGTCATTACTCGAGTGGGCGACCGCGAGGCTAATCAACCCTCGGATTCGTGCTCAGAACTGGCTCCGTCGAGCGGCCGAATAGGCACAAACGTGGATACTAGGCCGGTCGGAACCGTTCGTCGAGGAAGGTTCGGATCGCCTCGATGACCGGTTCCGGCCGCTCGAGATTAGAGGTGTGACCTGCCTCCGGGATCACCTCCATCTCGGCGTCGGGGAGTTCCTCGAGCATCGGTTCGGCCTGCGAGGGTGCGATCGACGGGTCCTCCTCGCCGTGGATGATCAGCGTGGGGACGTCGATCTCCGAGAGACGGTCAGTGACGTCCTCGCGGCCGAGCCAGGAGTGGAGTTCGTTGTGGACCGCCGCGCCAGGGTAGGTGGCCCAGCGATCGACCCAGGTCTCGATGAGTTCGGGGTTCTCCTCGTGGGTCGTCTCGCCGAAGAGTTCGGCCGTCGACCCCTCGGCGATCTCTCGCGGCGTCGGGTCGTGCATCCCCTCGAACGGCGCGACGAGGTCGGCGTAGGCTTCCCGTTGCTCTGCAGGGTGAGGCGTCGCCATCGAGTCGATCAGGACGAGTCCGTTGACCCGCTCCGGGTACCTGAGCGCGAAGCGCAGGCCCATGAATCCGCCCATGGACATCCCGACGATGACGGCGCTATCCTCGCCGATCCCATCTAGCAGCGCCGCGCAGTCGTCGGTCAGGTCCCAGAGGTCGTAGTCCGACGCGTACCGGTCCGTCCGTGCCCGCAGATCGTAGGCGACCGCTCGGTACTCGTCCCTCAGTGCCTCGAGTTGCGGCGCGAACATCGTCCGGTCCATCAGCGTTCCGTGGGCGAAGACGACCGGCCGCCCTTCCCCGACATCGGTCGTCAACGCGTCGGTCCTAGTGCGGTACATCGCTGTCGCCGAATCCTCACCCATGCGTGTGATACGCAATCACAGGGCACAAAAAGGTAGGTGGCTCGAAAGGTTTTGATGGAAGTCGGACCGCTCGAGTCGGATCAGCGGCGAGAAGCGTCGGTCACTCCTCTGGGCTCCGGTCGTCCGTTCCCGTCTCCGAAATCTCCCACTCGGCCGTGTCTCGCTCGGCGGTGACCACCGGTTCGTACGTCGTCTCGAGGTCGCCGTACTCGTCCGCGTCCGCGGCGTCGATCAGCCGAAGCGCCTGTCGCTCGTGGGCCTCCCGCGCAGCCTCGAGCGCGTCCGCGTCGACATCGACGGCGTTCGACTCGAGCGCCGGCGCGATTCGGTCGGTCCACGCCCCGTCCTCGAGCAGGCACACCGCCCGATCGTCGACCGTGAGGGGCGGTTTGCCGGCGACGTGATCGCCCGAGCCGACGATATCGTGGGTTTCGATCCCCTCGAGGATCCCGACGACGTCGGCTTCGGGGACGTCGGTGGGAGCCTCGGCCATGACCTCGTCGAGCACGAGCGCGTCGATCGGCGCGTCCATCGTCTCGGGTCGCGGGGTCGGATCGCCATCGCGCTCGCGGGCGATGGTCTCCTCGGCGACGGGGTCGCTGTCGTCCGGCGTCCCCGGCAGCGGCTCGGGACGGTACGGATCGCCGTCGTCGAATCGGACCGGAACGAGGCCGATCGTCTCGGCGGCCGTCATCGCGTCGAACAGCAGCGGCCGGTCGGCGTCGTAGGACTCGAGGTCCAGTCCCAGCCCCTCTGGCGAGGCGGCGCGCACCAGCGGATCGGGGACGGGCGCGACGATTTCGCCGCCCTCCTCGCGGAGCTGGCGCGGGTACGGCGCGTCGCCGGTCTGTGGGTCCGGGATCGCACTGAGAACGAGCATCGGTTCGTCCTCGTACTCGTCGACGCCCCAGTCGACGTGGTCGCCCGCCTCGGCGCCCATAAAGTCGGCGACCGGCGTCACCTCGAGGGCCAGTTCCGAGGCCGCCGTCGTCGCGGTCTCGCGAAGCTCGAGCAGTCGATCGTCGTCGAGAACGGTTCCGGTCGGATTCGTAGCCATTGACGGCGGTACGTCCAGCCGGTGGAAAAGCCGCGTGCCGGCGAGTGACAGGGGCTCGGAAATCGGCGGCCGCGGCGTCGTTCGCTTATTCGTACAGCGGGTTCGCGTCACACAGCGTCGCGACTTCCTCGCGGACCTCCTCGAGGACGGCCTCGTCCTCGGGGGCGTCGACGACGCGGGTGATCAGGTCGCCCACCTTGCGGCAGTCCTCCTCGTCGAAGCCGCGGGTGGTCAGCGCGGGCGTGCCCGCGCGGATGCCCGAGGGGTCGAACGGCGAGCGCGTCTCGCCGGGGACCGTGTTCCCGTTGAGGACGATGCCGGCCTCCTCTAGGGCCTCCTCGGCGTCGCCGCCGGAGGTGTCGGGGTGGCTCTCGCGGAGGTCGACGAGGACGAGGTGGTTGTCCGTCCCCTCCGAAACCAGCGAGAAGCCGTTTTCGGCGAGTCTCTCGCCGAGGGCCTTCGCGTTGGCGACGGTCTGTTCGGCGTAGTCCTCGAACTCGGGCTCGAGCGCCTCCTTGAAGCCGACGGCCTTGCCCGCGATGTTGTGCATGAGCGGGCCGCCCTGTCCGCCGGGGAAGACCGCCGCGTCGATGTCGTCGGCGTACTCCTCGTCGCACATGACGATGCCACCCCGACCCGAGCGGATCGTCTTGTGGGTCGAGCCGGTGACGAAGTCGGCGGTGCCGACCGGCGAGGGATGGACGCCGGCGGCGACGAGGCCGGTGATGTGGGCGATGTCGGCGAGGTGGAGCGCGCCGACGCTGTCGGCGGCCTCCTGGATACGCTCCCACTCGATCTCGCGCGGGTACGCGGAGTAGCCGGAGACGATGATGTCCGGCTCGAACTCCTCGGCGTGTTCCGCGAGGCCCTCGTAGTCGAGGTAGCCCGTCTCGGCGTCGACCTCGTACTGTTCGACCTCGTAGAGCTGCCCGACGAAGTTCGCCGGATGGCCGTGGCTCAGGTGGCCGCCGTGGTTGAGATCCAGCGAGAGGATCTTGTCGCCGGGCTCGAGCATCGCGAAGTAGACGGCCTGGTTGGCCTGCGTGCCCGAGTGGGGCTGGACGTTGACGTGTTCGGCGCCGAACAGCTCGGTCGCGCGGTCGATGGCCAGCTGTTCGACCTCGTCGGCGTACTCGCAGCCGCCGTAGTAGCGCGAGCCGGGATACCCCTCGGCGTACTTGTTCGTCAGGGCGCTGCCCTGCGCGTCGATGACCGCCTGACTGACGTGGTTCTCGCTGGCGATCATCTGCAGCGTCTCTCGTTGGCGGTCGACCTCTCCCTCGAGTGCATCGGCGACGGCGGGATCGACGTCCCGTACGTGCTCGTGCTCCATGTCCGATGTGCCGGCTGGAGACTGTATAAGTGTACCCGTCTTCGGCGAATCTCACCGCTGGGAATGATCCCAACGTGTCAATTCGACCGGGATCCACCGCCGAAAATCGGCCAAACGACGGTCGCTCCCGGCACCTCTCCTGAATTATCAAAGCTTTGACTCCCGATACAACTAACTTTCTCGGGGAACATTCAGCGTACCGAATGATAGAGTGGGCGGTAGACGACGGGGCGCTCCGCGTGACTGACGCCGACAACGCCGAACTGTCGGTTCACGGAAGGGATCTCGTCGTCGGCGGAACCGGACCCGACATCCCACGGCCCGTCGACGAGACGGTCGTCGTGACGACGGACGAACTCCGATTCCCCCACGCGGTCGCCTACGCGTTTTCGCTCGGCTCGGACGAGCAACACGAACTCGATCCCGACGGGGCGCCGCTCTCGCTGTCCCCGGGCGAGTACGTCGTCGACATCGACACGGAGATCAAGACGTACCTCCGGTTTTCCGGGACGGCGACGATCGAGAAGACCGGCGGCTACGAGGAGACCGTCGTCAGGTTTCCCGATCGCGTACGCGTGATCGTCGGCTTCCGGAGTCGCCACGAACTCCCCGCGGGAACCATCACCGTCCCCGACACGCCCGAGGGGATCGCCGCCGGACTCACGCATCTCGCCACCTCTCACAAGACCGACGGCCCGGATCGCACCTATCCGACCCTCCGGGGCCACCCGTCGCTGCTCGAGCGCGGCGACAGCCTCGAGATTCCGGACTGCATCCGAGAGGACTTCTCCCCGTCGGGGATCGAACTGATCGTCCCGGCCGACTACGAGTCGCTGTTCGTCGCCGCGCCGCTGGCCTACTACCTGCAGGCGACGATCGAACCCCGCGAGCGTCCCCCAACCGGGCCGAGCCACGCGACGCTTCGCCTCCCGGAGTTCGCCGTCGAGAAGCGGCTGTCGCCGATGCCCGGTCTCGAGCGCGACGTCGATCGACTGCTCCGGAAGGCCTTCTTCTTCGACTGTCTGGTCCGCAACGCCGGCCCCTACGGGACGAACCTGGCCGAACAGAGCATGCTCGAGGTCCTCGGTCTCGACGCCGAGGAACTCTACGAGGCCGGCCCCCAGCGCCGACTCGCGACCTACCTCGAGGTGCCCGACGCCGCCATCGAACACCGCCTCCCCGACTGGCACCTCTCGACGTACGTCCGCCCCGACTACGACAGCGTCGAGTCGCTCCCTTTTCTGCTCGACCGGATGAGCCTAGTCCACATGCCCCGGACCTCCGAACTCGAGGGAAAGGAGCTCGTCGAGCGCTCGCTGGAGGACTTCTATCGCGGCGGCGGTTCACGCGACGGAAACGACGGCCCCGACGGCCGCAGCCGGGCGAGCACCGGGAAGGTCGCGTCGGTCGACATCGTCAAACCCGAACTCCACAACGGGCGGGTCCACGGCTGGCTCGCCGACGGCGTCCCGATCGACGTCTTCAAGACGACCCCCGAGGCCTACCACAACCGGCTGGACTACCTCGAGCGCGCGACCGACTCGACGTCGATCGCCGTCGTCCTGAACGATCCCGAGATGGCCGGCGAACACGACGATGTCGCCGAGATCTACCGCCAGCGATCCGAGGAACTCTCGATGGAGGTGACCGTCGACGAATCGCTCTCGACGGCCGAACTCGCGCGCGTCTTCGAGGACGACCACGACTTCGTCCACTACATCGGCCACTGCGAAACCGACGGCCTGCGCTGTTCCGACGGCTACCTCTCGACCTCGAGTCTCTCTCGCTGTAACACCCAGACGTTCTTCCTCAACGCCTGTGGCTCCTACTACGAGGGGATGGGGCTCATCGAGCGGGGGAGCGTCGCCGGCGCGGTCACCTTCTCGAAGGTCCTCAACGACCACGCCGTCAAGGTCGGCTCGACGTTCGCCAAACTCCTCGTCCACGGGTTCAGCATCGAACGCGCGATGGGGCTTGCGCGCAGGCGCATCATGATGGGGAAAGACTACGCCGTCGTCGGCGACGGCACGCACTCGCTGACCCAGGGCGAACACCGCGTCCCGACCACGCTCACGCTCGAGAAACTCGAGGACGAGCGCGCCGAGTACCTGGTCACGTTCGACTGTTACTCGACGCGGGTCACGGGCTCGTACTACTTCCCGCACGTCGAGGACAACGAGTTCGCCTACCTCTGTGGCACGCAGTCGAATTTCACCGTGACGAAGTCGGAACTGGCCACGCTACTCCAAGAAACGGAAGCGTCGGTGATCTTCAACGGCGACGTCTACTGGTCGACGGAGTTGGCGTCGCGGTTCGTCGAGTGATTCCTACAGAGAACACAGGAGAGAGCCCACGACGTTAGTCGTGGGGTGAATCCGTCACTTGTGTACCTCATCACGAGCGTCTGACCGCGGGCTATCCCGTGTTATAGCGTCTTCTTCGCTCGCCATATACCCTGTACCAACAGTCCCACAGCAACCCGTACTCGTCCTTGAGCCGTTGCAATTTCTCGTACTGATCGTCGCCGACGTTGATGGAGGTACGTGTCCAGAGTGCGGCGAGCGAGCGAAGACCCATGAAGGCCGGGCTGATGGCCCAGCCCGTGTGCCTCGAGTGGGACGACCACGAATGGTCGGAGACACCAGACTCTCCCGAGAGGGCACGTCCCAATGGGGATCACACAGACCGGAGTACCCGTCTTGAGGTGGAAAAGTTGCCTCCGTGGAATCGGCATAGTCCGACAGCCAAGCGGAGGAATCCCACAACGTCAGTCGTGGGAGGAGGTCAAGGGCCGCCGTACGTGCTGACGCGCTTGGCTCGCATCGCCGGTCGATCCGCTCTCTCGGCCGTATACGCCCGACAGAGGAATTCACGCGTAACCAACCGTAATCGCTCGCAGCTGACACCCATACGACCTAACAATAACAGATCGTTACTATATATCTATCGTCAATTCTACAACTGTTTACGAGTGGCTAACGGCGGTACAGTCGAACGGTCTGACGGTTCTAGACAGATTTCCGACAGAACGTAGATTCGGCGCCATCTCGTCGGTCAACTGACGAGAACCCGGACAAAAATTACCGGCGTCGCCGTCGCACACGATGTTCTGGTGTGGATTCGGCCACCAAAATTAAGTAAGATCCGTACGTTTACTTCTGTATAGACATGACCTCGAATTTACTCAACCACCAGATTGACGATATCCTCGACTCCGTTCTCGAGGAGGCGACCGGGGACGTCTACATGGTCAACCCGTCGGGGGACGCCATCGAAGAGTTCGTTTCCGTCGCGACCGCGTTCGACGGCGACCTGCCGTCCGTCCACATGCTCGCCGACGAACGAACGCTGAAAGACGTCATGGACGACTTCATCGTCGCCTCGAACGCCGCGGACCTCATCAGCGAGGACGCCCTCGCGCTCCGCACGCTCGAGGAGGCGCCCGAGAACTCGCTTTTGGTCACCGAGGACCGAGTGATCGCCATCGTCCACGCCGGCGACCGCGTCGGCGGCCTCGTCACGGACGACGAGAGCTTCGTCGAAGACACCTACGACACCTACGCGGCCCGCTGGGACGACGCCGCCGAATTCAACCTCCGGACGCCGCCGATCACGGCCGTTCGCGAGACCCTCTCCGAGGAGATCAGCCCCGAGGCCGAAGACGACTTCACGTCGATCCTCAACTCGCTCGAGACCGCCCGCGGCGACGGCGACGGACTCGACGAAGTGACGATCTCGCTGCTCGTCGCGGCCAAGAACGAGGCCCTGCTGTACGACATCAGCAAGTGGGGCGAGGACGTCGGCATCGCCTCGAAAGCCACGTTCAGCCGCACGAAGACCAAACTCGAGGACATGGGCCTCATCGACACCGAGAAGGTCCCGATCGACGTCGGTCGCCCGCGCCTTCGCCTGAAGATCGGCGACGACCGACTCCAGGAAGCGGATAACGGGCAGCTCGCGACGGTCGCACAGTCCATCCTGAACTAACAACCTTTTGCTCTGCGTGCGGTCGCTTCGCGACCGCACTCGGCAAAACGTTGACAAAAAGCACTCCTCCTTCCGTTCGTCCTGTTAGTCCTCACTCACATCAGTCGTCGGCCCGCTCGCTCGGCCTTCGGCCTCGCTCGCGGTCGTCGGGCGATGGCCTGCCCTTCCCCGGGTCGCGGGTCTCTCGCAGCGCTCGAGACACGCTCCCGGCCACGTGATTTTGCGAACGACTCGACGCTGAGTACCGTCGCATGACGCAAACCCCAAGTCGCCGCCGCGAGACGACTCGAGTATGTACGAGGCCGTCCACGCCCACCCAGACGGAGAGAGCACGGTCGCCCGGTTCGCGAAGACGGCGGCCGACTACGGCTTCGAGGGCGTGGTCGTGCGCAACCACCACGACTCGAGAGCCGACTACGACGCCGAGGCGATCCGCGAGGCATACGGGATCGACGTCGTGGAGGGCCTCGAGATCCGCGCCGACGACCCACAGGAGGCCAGCGGCTCCGTCGGCAACTACCGGACGACCGAGACGATCGTCGGCGTTCACGGCGGGACGAACGCCATGAACCGATTCGCCGTCGAGAGCGAGAAGGTCGACGTGCTGGCCCACCCGATGGCCGACAACGGCGACGTGAACCACGTGCTGGTGAAGGCGGCGGTCGAGAACGGCGTCCGCCTCGAGTTCGACCTCTCGGGGGTGCTCCGGACCAGCGGCGGACGTCGAGTCAGAGTTCTCCAGTCGCTGCGCAAACTCGAGGAGATCGTCGGCCACTACGACGCCCCCTACGTGGTCAGCGCGAACCCGCGCTCGCACCTCGAGTTGCGTGCTCCCCGCGAACTGACGGCGCTCGGCGAGGAGATCGGCCTCTCGACGGCGTTCGTCGAGCGAGGGTTAGCAGAGTGGGGGCGACTCGCCGAGCGCAACCGCCGCATCCAGTCCGAGTCGTTCATTGAGCCCGGGGTCGAACGGGGCAGGTATGAAGAAGAGCCTTGAAGACCACGCCGCCCGATTCGACGAGAAGGCCGGCGAGTACGACGAGTCGAAGTCCGACGAGTACCGCGCCTGTGCGAACCTCGTGATCGAACACGCCGCCCCCGGCGAGGACGACGTCGTTCTCGACCTCGGGACGGGGACCGGCGCCATCGCGCTCGCGCTCGCCCCCGACGCCGACCGCGTGGTCGGCCGCGACATCAGCGAGGGGATGATGGAGGAAGCCGAGCGCAAGGCCGACGAGGAGGGCCTCGAGAACCTCGAGTTCGACTACGGCACCTTCCGGGAGCCCGAGTACGACGGCCCGGTCGACACCGAGTCGTCGGAGACGCCTCGAACCCACACTCGCTCCGCTCGCGTGGACGTCGTCACCTCGAACTTCGCCATGCACCACCTCTCGGACGACGAAAAGCGCGAGGCGATCGACGTCATCGCCGGTCTCGAGCCGCGCAAGTTCGTCCTCGGTGACGTGATGTTCTTCGGCGAGCCGGATTCCGACGCGCCGTTCTACTCGCCAGAGGTCGACGACCCCGCGACGGTCGGCGCGCTCGCCGACGCCTTCACTGACGCCGGCTTCTCGCTGACCGCCGTCGAACGCGTCCACGACCAGGTCGGCGTGCTGGTCGCCGAACGCTCGCCAAACGCCGCCGAGGTTGAGGGCGAGGGCGAGGTCGGCAATCCCGACGACCCCGCTGCGGACGAATGAAACACCTCCCGAAACACCTCCAACCGCGGTGGCGGTACCTCGCCGTCGAACTCGAGACCTGGCCCGACGCCGCAATCGATCGCCGGGCGTTCCAGCGGGAGTGCTGGTACGCGGCCCAGAATCTGCTAGGGGATCCGGGCAGCGCCCACGCCGATATGACCGTCCTCAGGTTCGAATTCGCCGGCGAAACCGGCGAGGCGATCGTCCGCGTCCGCCGCGGCGAGACCGAACCGGCCCGCGCGGCCCTCGCCTGTATCGACGAGATCGACGGCGCTGCGGTCGGCGTACGGGTCTGCGGTATCAGTGGTACGATCCGTGCCGCTGAAGAAAAGTATTTAGGACGCCGCGGGCAAGATTCCGAGAAGAGAAACGTCGTGTTCGGGAACGAGGAGCGAGTCGCCGTTCTGCGGGAATGCGTTGCAGACGTGCGACTCGATGAGGCGTTCGCGGGTGCGACAGACCTCGATTACGATTTAGCGTGATACTATGCAGGGACAAGCCCAACAGCAGGCGTACGACCGCGGCATCACGATCTTCTCGCCCGACGGCCGACTCTACCAGGTCGAGTACGCTCGCGAGGCGGTCAAGCGAGGAACGGCGAGCATCGGCGTCCGAACGAGCGACGGCGTCGTGCTGGCCGTCGACAAACGAGTCCCCTCCCCGCTGCTCGAGGACTCGAGCGTCGAGAAAATTCACAAGGCCGACGACCACATCGGCATCGCCAGCGCGGGCCACGTCGCCGACGCCCGCCAGCTGATCGACTTCGCGCGCCGCCAGACGCAGGTCAACCAGCTTCGCTACGGCGAACCGATCGGCGTCGAAACGCTGACCAAGGAGGTCACCGACCACATCCAGCAGTACACGCAGGTCGGCGGCGCCCGTCCGTTCGGCGTCGCGCTGATCGTCGGCGGCATCGACAACGGCGAACCGCGCCTGTTCGAGACCGACCCCTCGGGGACGCCCTACGAGTGGAAGGCCCTGGCCGTCGGCGCCGACCGCGGCGAACTCCAGGACTACCTCGAGGAGAACTACGACGAGGAAGCCGACCTTGACGGCGGCATCGCGCTCGCGCTCGACGCCCTCGCGTCGGTCAACGACGGCTCGCTCCTCCCGACCGAGGTCGGCCTCGCGACAGTCGACGTCGAGACCGAATCCTTCGAGCAGTTCGACTACGACCGGATCGAGTCCCACCTCGAAGAGAACGATATCTTAGACGAGGGCGACGACGCCGCCGCGGACGACGAAGAGCAAGAGTAACCGACTCCGACTCGCTCGATTTCGACTCGAGTACCGCCTTCGTCCCGCGCGTCGACGACGGGTTCGACCCACGGAACGATTCGCTTTTCCCGTTCAATCCGTGCGCGTGAGCGTGCGAACTATCCACCGTCTGCCTGCACTCGCGCACGATGGACGACCGGATCCGTACCCGCTCAGCGGCGGCGTTCGTGAGCGACGGCTCGCCTCGACCGACCGGACGACCGGCTGTCGCCGGTTCGAAGCGGGGTCGAACCCGGAACCCGCGCCGTAATATCGGGAAACACTCTTTTCATTGGCGGGGGAAGCAACCGATATGATATCGCTCGACGAGGCGGTGACGGCGCGACTCGAGTCACACGGGGCGCGCTTCGAAGTGCTCGTAGACCCGGACGCGGCACTGGAGATCAAACGCGACGAGTTCGACGGCGACCTCGAGGACGTGATCGCCGCCGAGGACGTCTTCGAGGACGCGTCGCGGGGCGACCGTCCCGCCGAGGACGACCTCGAGACGGTCTTCGATACGACGGATCCCCTCGAGATCATCCCCGAAGTGATCAAGGAGGGGGAGATCCAGATCACGGCCGACCAGCGCCGCGAGATGCAAGAACAGAAGCGCAAGCAACTGATCGACACCATCGCGCGCAACGCGGTCAACCCCCAGATGGACAACGCGCCCCACCCGCCCGAGCGCATCGAGAACGCTCTGGAGCAGGCCGGGTTCACGGTCGATCCGATGGAACCCGTCGAGAGCCAGGTCGACGACGCGCTCGACGACCTGCGTCCCGTCATCCCGATCCGATTCGAGGAGGTGACCATCGCCGTGCAGATCCCCGCCGAGTACGCCGGCAGCGCGCAGGCGCAGGTCCGTCAGTTCGGTGACTTAGAGCGCGAGGAGTGGCAGGCCGACGGCTCGTGGGTCGGCGTCATCACCTTCCCCGCGGGGATGCAAAACGACTTCTACGACGTCGTCAACGAACACTCCAGCGGCGAGGCTGAGACGGAGATCATCAAAGACAAGGACGACCTGAAGACGCGGTAGGACGTTCCGGCGGGCAGTGCGGCCTTTTCAGCCGCGGTGGTAGCCGATCAGGAAGCCGCTGGCGAAGCCAGCCCCGACCGCGACCATCGAGAGCGCCGACACGAGCCAGTGAACGCCCTCCTGGGCGCGGTCGCCCGTCTCGAGCAGTCCCGCGGAGAGGCGGCTCCAGTCGACCGTGACGATTTCCTGGGACTCGAGGTAGCGAACGGCCATCAACTCGACGCCGACGATGATCGCGAGCAGTTTCGCGATCTGTTTCGTGGCGAATCCGAGTACTCCACCAACGACCGCGCTGCCCCCGAACTCGAGGCCCAGTCCCGTCGGATCGACGTCTAGCATCACGGTGTCGTATTCGGGTCGTCTTCAATGACTGTTATGGCTTCGTGATGTTCTGTATAGCTGACGTCCGCTTCGATCTGCGACGCGCTGCTCGCTTCGGATCGAGTCGCGTTCCGGCGCGTCGAACTCCGCCCCATGGCCTGCGGACGCGCCACGGGATTCAAGACCGTCGGGGGCGTACGGTCGGGTATGTGCCGTATCCGTCGAACAGTAACGGAGGTGTTCGACCGCCATCCGTAGCGCGATCGGGCAGCCGCTATCGCGAGTATCGAGCCGCCGTACCCAGCCCGTGGGACCGACGGGCCGTCGGGTCGCCAAGCGACCCGTCTCGCGTCGTCTCGAGCCTTCTTCTCCGAGCAAGAGCTACGAGCACGTCTTTCCACCCGCATGAGAGCAATCATCGCCAAGCGCGTCGATTCGGGAACGCCCGACACGAGTGAGATCCGCGACCTCGCCGCGGCCGCGGGGTACACCGTCGTCGGTGAGATCACCCAGTCCCGGAAGGCCGACCCCGCCCTCCAGCTGGGCGAGGGGAAAGCCGAGGAACTCGCCGACGAGGTCGTCGCGACCGACGCGACGACCGTCATCTTCGACAACCGGCTCGGTCCCTACCAGACGTACAACCTCGGGCAACTGCTCCCCGAAGGCGTCGAGGTGATCGATCGGTTCACGCTGATCCTCGAGATCTTCGGCCAGCGCGCCCAGACCCGCAAGGCCCAGCTCCAGGTCGAACTGGCCGAACTCCGGTACGAACTGCCCCGCGCCGAAGCCAAGACGAGCCTCGCCAAGCGCGAGGAACACCCCGGGTTCATGGGGCTCGGCGAGTACGACGAGAGTCGCGAACGGGACATCAAGGATCAGATCAGCCGGATCAAAGACGAGCTCGAGCGGATCGAGCAGACCGAGCAACACCGCCGGGAGCGCCGGCGCGACTCCGGCTTCGATCTGGTCGCGCTGGCCGGCTACACCAACGCCGGCAAGTCGACGCTGCTGCGGCAGCTCGCGGACGACCTCACCGTCGAGGAAAACGAGGATCTCCACCCGGATCTCGATGCGACCGCCGAGTCTCAGGACAAGCTGTTCACGACGCTGGGGACGACGACCCGCCGCGCGGATATCGAGCCCCGCGACGTGCTGGTGACCGACACCGTCGGCTTCATCAGCGATCTGCCCCACTGGCTGGTCGAGTCGTTCAAGTCGACGCTCGACTCCGTCTACCGGGCCGATCTGGTGTTGCTCGTCGTCGACGTCAGCGAGCCGATCGACGAGATCCACGAGAAGCTCGTCACCAGCCACGACACCCTCTACGAGCGCAACGAGGCGCCGATCGTGACGGTGCTGAACAAGATCGACAAGGTCGACGACGAGGAACTCGCGGAGAAGCGCGACGCCCTATCTTCGCTCGCCCCGAATCCCGTCGCCGTCAGCGGTCGGGAGGGGACGAACGTCGACGCGCTGCTCGAGCGCATCGACGAGGAACTGCCCGACTGGGAAGAGGAGCGGCTCCTCCTGCCGATGACCGACGACACGATGAGCGTCGTCTCGTGGCTCCACGACAACGCCAACGTCGAGGAGGTCGCCTACGGCGACGAGGACGTCGTCGTCTCCTTCGAGGCCCGGCCGGCGATCGTCTCGCAGGCGCGCTCGCGGGCCAGCGAGTTGCGGACGGCGGCGGCCGAATCGGCCTGACGCGGTAATTTTCAGCCCTCCGACTGGCGGTCGTCGATCGCGAACTCGTAGCCGAACTGCGCGCGTAGCTCTCGGAGCGCCGCCGCGATCTCGGCGACGGTCTCGGAACCCGCGACCGCGACTCGAGTCGGCGGATCGGCCGTCAGGCGATCGACCGCGGACGCGAGCGCGCGCCGAAACGGGGACGCGGCGGTTTCCGCCTGCGAGCCCCATCGAAACCGGATCTCGCCGCGTTCGGGGACCAGACGGACGCCCCGGAGCCGATCGAGGTCGACGGCGGTCCACGAGTCGCTCTCGCCGTCGGGGCTCCGGCGCCGGAGCGCGTTCCAGGTCAGTTCGTACCGGTACTCGGCGGCGGACCACGCGACCAGCGCGCCGGTCGGGACCACCCCCGAGCCGGGGATCGACGCGAGTTCGCCGGCGACGTCCGCGAGCAGTCCGTCGGCGGCATCGGCGTTGAGTTCCCGGATGTGGGCGTGGTGAGGGACCGAACGGTACAGCCACGAGTCCGCCGTTACGACCGCGAGCGCCGCGATGCCGTGCAGGCGAGCCAGCCAGACGTCGGTGTCGCCGGGCTCGAGCGCGAGACAGGATCGGACGGCCTCGGCGTCCTCGGGGAGTCGAGCCCGATACTCGGGGGAGTCGGTTCGGAAGAGCCGTCGGTCGTCCGGGAGCCGTTCGAATCGCTCGCGAGCCGTCGACAGCCGGCCGGGAGCCCGCCGCTCCAGCAGCGAGCGATCGAGGCACAGGTGCACCCCGTCGCCGTACGTCATCGCGACGTCGACGACGCGGTTTTCGACCGAGAGCTGGCCGTCGTCGTCCCAATCGCTGACGCCGGATCGCGAGCGGGTGCGGACCGCGTGGGTCGGCTCGCTGCGGTCGGCGGGCTCGGCGAACGCCATCGTTCGAAAACGATCACTGCGGACACATAAGGATCGGTGTCGCGACGGCGAGCGACGTTTTCCCCGAGCGCACCGGACCCCCACCTTATAAATCGATGACCCGAGTCTCCTAGGTTATGGAACGTGTTGCAATCATCGGTGCGTCGATGACCCAGTTCGGGCAACGCGAGGGGGAGTGGGTCCTCGACCTCCTCGCGGAGGCCGGCCTCGAGTGTCTCGAGGATTCCGGCGTCGACGCCAGCGACGTCGACCACCTGTACGTGTCGAACATGGCCAGCGGCGAGTTCGAGGGCCAGACCGGGATTCCCAACGCCTTGGCCCACGACATCGACGCGATGCCGGCGTACACCCAGCGCGTCGACCAGACGAGTTCCAGCGGCGGCGCGGGGATCTACGCCGCCTGGCAATCGGTCGCCAGCGGCGCCAGCGACATGACGATGCTCGTCGGCGGCGAGAAGATGACCCACCGGACGACCGGCGAAGCGACCGACGTCATCGCGTCGCTGACGCATCCGGCGGAGTACAAACACGGCGTCACCCTCCCCTCCTTCGCCGGCCTCACCGCCCGCCACTACTTAGAGCGGTTCGACGCGCCGCGGGACAGTCTGGCGAAGGTGGCCGTCAAGAATCACAAGAACGGCGTCGACAACCCCAACGCGCAGTTCCAGAAGGAGATCGACGAGGAGACCGCCCTCGAGTCGCCGATCGTCGCCGATCCGCTCCGGCTGTACGACTTCTGTCCGATCACGGACGGCTCCGCGGCGCTGATGCTCTGTCCGGAGTCCGTCGCCGAGGAGTACACGGACGACTACGTCGTCATCTCGGGCATCGACGGCGCCACGGACACCCACGTCGTCCACGAACGGGAGGATCCGACCGTGATGGGCGGCGTCGTCGAGAGCGGCAGGGGTGCCTACGAAATGAGCGGCTACGGTCCCGACGACATCGACGTCGCCGAACTCCACGACATGTTCACCATCCTCGAGTTCCTCCAGATGGAGGGGCTCGGATTCGCCGAGCAGGGCGAAGCGTGGGAACTCGTCGAGGACGGGTATACCGAACGCGACACGGGCGAACTACCGATCAACACCTCCGGCGGCCTCAAGTCGAAGGGCCATCCGCTGGGTGCCAGCGGCGTCGCGCAAGGGGTCGAGATCTACGAACAGTTAATGGGAGAAGCCGGACCGCGGCAGGTCGACGCGGACGTCGGCCTCTGCTGTAACGTCGGCGGCTTCGGCAACTGCGTTATCACCACCATCATGGAGGCAGCACGATGACCATGGAAGCGTACGAGTACGAGGACGGGTCGATCAGCTACCCCGGCCACCCCCGCGGGCCCGGCGGCACCGAGCCGGTAGACACGATCGATCTCAGCGAGTACACCGGCAAAGTCGTCACCTGGACCACGAGCACGGCGACGCCGCCCGGCGTTCGCGAACCGAACACGCTCGCCATCGTCGAATTCGACGTGGAGGGCGAGACGGTCCGCGCCCTCGGCCAGGTGACCACTGACGACGTCGAGACCGGTGACGAGGTCGAGCCCGTCCACGTCGAGGAACTCCGCGAGCCCGGCGCCGGCATCCGCGAACCGGAGAGTCAAGACTGGGACGGCTACCGGTTCCAGCCGGTCTAGGCCGCGTCGGAACCGTTTTCGCTCGAGTCGGAATCGTCGTCATCAGCGGCGGCGCCGTCGTCGATAGACGTGTCGGATTCAGCGCTATCGTCCTCGCCGGAGTCGTCAGCGTCGGTCTCGTCGGCGTCATCGTTCCCGTACTGATCCTTCAGGGTCTCGAGTTCGGCGTCGATGTCGACGCCCGGGTCCGACTCCGGGTCGTCGTCGCCCGACGCGCCGTCGAGCGGGTCGCCGTCCTCGATATCGATTCGGACGGCGTCCGTCGCGTCGGTCGATCGGCGCTCGAGGTCGTCGCCGGCGTCCCGGAGTCGCCGGTCGACGTCGTCGCGCAGTTCGCGGGCCTCCGAGAGCAACTCGCGAGCACCCTCGTCGGCGGGGAGGTCACCGTCCGACGCCGCCCGCTGGAGTTCGGCGAGGACGGTGTCGAGTCCGGAGAGCGTTGATCGACGGAGGTCGTCGGCGCGCTCCCCGGCGGTCCGCGTGGCTTCGGTCGTCCGGTCGCGAACGTCCCGTTCGGTCCGGGCGAGTTGCAGGGCTCGCTGGAAGCCTTTGAGCGCGCGGACGCTGGTCTCGAGGGCCGCGATCGCGGCGGGAATCGCGACCTCGTCGGTGAACGCGAGGAGTTCCCGAGGCGTCGGCGGTCGGGGCGCCGGCGGGCGGAACGGCGGCCGGCGCTGGGTCGACTCGAGTTCCGACCGGAGTTCCTCGATCGTCCGTGTGAGTTCGCGGACGGCCTCGGCGAGTTCGTCGTCGGGATCGGCCATAGTTCGGCTACGGCGGCCGGAACAAAAAGCCGGGCGATCGGACCGATCGCTATTATTCGTCCGGTGATCGCGTAGGTGGATCCCGGCCACAATATTTATTATAATACCGGAGACTCGATAAAAAGAATGACAACTGAACGAGGGGGCGCTGCGGTGGAGCAAGCCGACTTCGTCCAGACGCTTGCGAGACTCAAGCGCGACGGGAGCAACGTCTTGCTCGTCGGCGCGGAGACGGCCGACGTGCACACATCGCTCTGTCATCGGCTGCTGGGCGAGACGGGGGACGGCGCGCGATATCGACTGTTCGTAACCGACGGACGCGAGTCGCTCGCGAAAGCGAACGACGAGTCGGACGAAGGGACCGTTCGAACGATCGACTACTCGGCGCTCGACCCCACCGCAACCGAGGACGCCGAACTGCGCGGTCGCACGCCACTCGGGTCGCTGGGGATCGAGATCGCCGACGCGATCGACGGCTTTCAGGGCGACGCCGACGGCCTCGAGCCGTCCCAGCTGCGGGTCTGCGTCGACTCGCTGGTGGCGCTGCTCGAGGAACACACGGCGGAGAAGGTGTTTCGACTGTTGCACATGACGACGTCGCGGGTGGACGCCCTCCAGGGGATGGGCCACTACCACCTGCCGCTCGATCGTGACCACGAAGCGGTCCACCTCTTCGAACCGCTGTTCGACGCGGTCGTCGAGATTCGCGTCCGTGACGGCGTCGCCGAACAGCGGTGGGAACTCAGGGATCGGGAGACGCCGACCGACTGGCTCACCGTCTGATCGGATCCGCGCCGGGCCGGTAGGTCGGTCGCGACGAGGGAGGTCCCGAACCGTTCGCTCGAGATAACACTCACGAAATAACGATAGTTATCGATGCTGTCGACACGGCTGTAATCTAATGACCAGAGTGTGATAATATCGGTCAGTCTGGAAACGGGTACTCGCCAGAAATAGCGTGTAACGCCCGTCTTCGGACCGAAGTACTCCAGGGATATTGGTGTTACGGCAGAAGGACTATATACGGAACGACCTATCGGATTAGAGAGTACAATATATGGAAGTCAATGCTGAGCTTCTCGGCGGAGCTGCCGTCACCGTCTTCCTCGCGCTCCTCTTTTTCGGCGTCGTCGTGCTGTGGGACGTCGCGCTGGCGTTACGGAGCGTCGGGGACAAGATCGACAAGCTGGAGGACAATATCGACGACGATCTGACGGATATCGGCCACTCGCTGGACAACATTTCGAACGGACGCGGCGGCGGTGGCGGTGGCGGAACGCAGCTGCACCTCAATGGCGGGACTATCAGCTCCGGCCCGAACCCCGGACAGGCGCAGGGCCAGACAGCACAGACGACACAGAGTCCGGAATCGCAAGCGGCCGGCGGGCCACAGCCGGCAGAACCGCAGCAGGCGGCCCAGCACTCCACCAACGGGAACGGTGGCGCCGCCGCTGACGCGACGACGGCGACGGCTCCCGGTGCCGGAACGGACCGGACGAGAGCCGATACCGCGACGGGAGCGGCGCGCGGTACCGGCGGCGTCGAAACGGAAACTGCCGACGCTCGCGCTGCCGATCGAGCCGCCGCCGGCGAGGCCGAAACGTCGGCCAACGGCGCTGCTGTCGCCGGGGTTGACGAACCGTCGCCCGACTTCGAGACCAACCCGACGGTGCCCGGAACGGACGCGGCTGAAGCGGCTCTCGCCGACGAACGGTCGACGGCACCGACCGGGACAGCGACTGACGCCGACGCTGACGCCGGCGAGACTGCCGTCGATGCCGACGTGGCGGACGAACCGGATGCGGATTCCAGCCACGTGGCGGCGACGGACAGCGACGGCGCGACCGACGAGACGGCGAGTGACCGAGCGGCCCGCAACCAGGGACGGTTCGTCGCGCAATCCGACGGGACAGCGTGGTACGCGGTTCGGCTCGATCGCGACGCGATTGCTAACCCGGGACCGACGATCGCCGGCGAGCTAACCGACGGCTCGGAGCGGGACGACGCGGTCATCGCCGCCGGGCCGGTTGACTCGACCGCGACGGAGGAGACGGACGCGTCAGCCGCGGCCGCCGACGAGTCCGAGGCCGACGAAACCGATTCCGTCGTGGCGGCGCCGCCGGCCGAGACGTCCGAAGACGACCTCGAGCGGGAATCGGCAGCGTCAACGACCGCCGACGCGTCGAACGACGACGATCCCGAAGCGGCCTCGGTCGACGCCGACGCGGACATCGACGAGACGGACGACACTGCCGTCGACTCGGACGAAGACGACGGTGCGGCCGAGGACGAAACTGTCGGTGAGGACGGGACCGAAACCGACGCCGAAGCGCTCGAGTCCGGTGCCGACGACGCGACGGCTCCGAACGCGTTCGCGTTCGAGGAGACCGACTCGCCGTCGGACGCGGCGTCCGAGCCGGAAGCCGACGAGAGCGAGGCCGACGACGCTGCTGCGGACGACCGGCCGACGGCGGAGACGGGCCTCGAACTCGACGACGCTGACGAGACGAACGAGACGGATGCTGAAGAGGCCGAGACGGACGCCGCGTCCGACGGCGAGGACAGCGAGCCGGACGCAACCGGTCTGGAGACCGTCGACGACGCCGTCTCGGACGACGAGACGGAGCAGCCCGACGACGAGCCGACTGTCGACGCGGCCGATCCGCTCACCGGCGACGTGGCCGCCTTCGAGTTCGACGACGAGGACCTCGAGGACGTGACGGTCGAGGAGGCCGTCGACTCGATCAACGAGGAGGCGCCGGCGCCGGAGCTCTCGAGCCACCAGTTCGACGTCTCGGCGGAAGTCTACGGGACCGACGAGGGCGGCGACGGGTCTGCTTCCGACGGCACGGAGCGCGACGACGGCGGCGAGAACACCGTCCTAACCTACGAGTTCGAGACCGATACCGTCGAGATCAGCGGCTCGACGAAACGGCTGCTCCAGTACCAGCTGCGGAGCTTCGCCGACCGCGACGCGACGCCCGAGGCCGACGTGTCGATCGGTCGGAACCGGATCGTCATCGAAATCCCCCACTCGGACGGCGACGCCGTCCAGCGCTGGAGCGAGGCGGCCGTCGACATCATCGACCGGACGCTCTATCTCTCGGACAACAGCTCCGACGACAGCTGAGCTGCGAGTCCGACGATACCCCCTTCTCTTCTCGCTCTCTCTCGACTCTGTCGGACCCGATTCTCGGTTTGGTGTGTCGTTCGATCCCGCTGCCCTACGGCCGTTCGATCGATTCGTCGCCGTCGATCCAATCGCTTTTAGTTCGCTCGTCCCCCTCGAAGTGGTGTGCGAATCGAGAACAGTTTCATTCCCGTCCGCGGTGTCGGGGAGACCACCGAACGCAAACTCTGGCAACACGGAATCACCCACTGGGACGAGTTCGACGGCAGCGTCGTCGGCGACACGTTGGCCGACCGCATCCACTCGTTCATCGAGGAGGGACGGACCCACCTCGAGCGCGGCGACGTCGCTCCGTTCGCGGAGGAGCTGCCGGCCGCGAGTCGCTGGCGGTGCTACGAGAATGTCCGCGAGGAGACCTGCTTTCTGGACATCGAGACGACTGGACTCGACGCCTCCTGCGAGGACGTCACGACCGTCAGCGTCCACCGCGGCGGCGAGACGAAGACCTTCGTCAAGGACCGGGACCTGACCGCCCGTCGGCTGGCGGACGAACTCGAGGAGTCGTCGCTGCTGGTCACCTTCAACGGCCAGCGGTTCGACGTCCCCTTCCTCGAGACGTGTTACGACATCGATGTGACGACGCCCCACGTCGATCTCATGTACCCCTGTAAGCAACTCGGGCTCGACGGCGGACTGAAGGCGATCGAGCGCGATCTGGGCATCGATCGGGACATGCCCGATCTCAGCGGCCGGGACGCCGTCCGACTCTGGCACGAGTACGAACGGGGCGACGAGGGTGCCCTCGATACGCTCGTGGAGTACAACCGGGCTGACACCCGGAACATGAAACCACTGATGGAGATCGTCGCGGACCGCCTCCACGAGACCGTGTTCGAAGCGGCCTGTGCCGACGAGTAGCGACGTCGTCGGTATCGCGCTGACCGAAGACGGACCCGTTTTTCGTGCCCGGAAATCGTTGGTACGCAGTCGAACGGCTAACGACGCGGAGCGAGTCGGGAGCGACGCGGCCAGCGACCGATGCTCGCCGCTGACGGGTCGCGATCAGCTTCGATCGAACGACCGCTTATCGGCCGCCGGTTTTCTCGAGAACGTCGACGTCGCCGTCGCTGGTGACGACGACGCGGTAGCCACAGAAGACGAATTCTACCCGGCCGGAGCCTCGACTCGTGCCGTTCTCTCGGGGCGCAAAGAGGGAATCGAGGGCTTCCGGATTGATGACGTCGTACAGCGCGTCGTACTCCGGCGGTTCGATCTCCACCGGATCGATGCCCTCCTGCTCGGCGACAGCGCTGATAACTTCAAAACTGAGCGAGTCTGCAGCGGTCGCATCCGATGAATCGGCTGAGAGTAGCATTGTCCGGACGGTTACAGTCGTCGAATATAAATCCACCGGCCCCAAGGGAGTGTTGCTGTACAGCAATGCTCAGTAGAGTACAGAAATAAACACCAGACCTCATTTTTAGTAGTAATTGTAGTTTGATATTATTATAGAACTATGATCTGGAACGATTCAGGGAGTAATTTTCGCGGCGCAGGCGTCCCTTGGAACGGCCAGAATTCGTTTTCAGGTAAGAATTGTGGGAAGGGACGTTCGGTCTCGAACGGACGAAACGAGGCTACCGGGCCCCGCACTGTCGGTCGCTCCGGTGGCGACGACGGGGAATATGTTCGGGAGAGGGTACTGGACCGACGCGGCCGTTTTCGCTACTGTGATGAATCCCTTCACCCGGTCTACGACGCCCGGCGGCGACGGATTCGATTCGTGGGACGCGTTCGATCCGGACCGCGCGCCAGCGCCCGGCCCGTTCCTCGAGGGCCACGACGTGCTCGCGGGCGACGACCACCTCGCCTTTCACCGGCTCACCCGCGAGTTATTCGAGGAGCGGGGCGTCTACGACGCGACGTTCGGTTACAACCTCGCGCGGCTCAATCTCGATCGGCGCCATCCCGACGCCGGGTTCCGGTACGCGGTCGACGCCGACGAGCCGTCGATCCTGCGCGCGGAGTTCACGCCGACGACCGAGTTCTGCCCGCAAGCCGAGGCGCTCGTCACGGGCGCGTTCCGAGCGTGGAACGGACTCGCGGATAGCCACGAATACGACCTCGTGCGCGTGCGCGCCCACCCGTCACACCATCAGTCTGACGTGCTCGACGCCGAACTCGAGCGACTCGAGACCGAGTTCCGCGAGACGGGGACCGTTCCGGGCGCGGAGTCGGACGCCGACGCGGCTACGGGCGAGGGAACGACCGCACAGTCGCCGTTTTAATCGGACTCGTCCCGCAACCGCCCGTTTCGGGTCGCCCTCTCCTCCCTCGAGCGAATCAATCCGATCCGATCCGATGTCGCTCGCGACGATTTCTGCCGCTGATCCTCGACGCGGGCAACCGAGCCCGTACCGAACTTGCGAAGGACGGGAAGACGTTGATACGATTACTTCTGGACGGTACGATAAACCGGTCTCGAGATCGGTGACTCCGAGACGCGGCCCGTCACCGCCCGTACGGGCTGCTCGAGGAGGATACCGACGGCTCGACTGGTTGCACGCGCAGTCGCGGTACGGGTCCCCGATCTGTGCGCGCGAGTCGACCCGGAGTTTCAACGATGTCAGACGACGACTCTACGCCCACCGAACGAGACGAAGAGCAACCGAAAGCGACCGACGGCGGCGAGACCGGCGAGTCCGACGAGTCCCGCTCCGACGCCGAATCCGGCCGGACCGGAACCAGCCGCGACGACGATATCGACGAGAACAGCAAACAGGAGCAACTCGACGACGTTCGCGAGAACCCCGAGGGCGAGCAGCTGACGAGCGACCACGGGGTCAAGATCAGCGACACGGACAACTCCCTGAAGGCCGGCGAGCGCGGGCCGACGATCATGGAGGACTTCCATTTCCGGGAGAAGATGACCCAGTTCGACCACGAGTCGATCCCGGAGCGGGTCGTCCACGCCCGCGGGACGGGCGCACACGGCTACTTCCAGCCCTACGAGGATCCCGACCTCGGCGAGTACGACGATCTCTCCGAGCTGACCAAAGCCTCGTTCCTGCAGGATCCCGACCAGAAGACGCCCGTGTTCACTCGGTTCTCGACGGTCGTCGGCTCCCGCGGCTCGGCGGACACGGTCCGTGACGTCCGCGGCTTCGCGACCAAATTCTACACCGAGGAGGGCAACTGGGACCTCGTCGGAAACAACATCCCGGTCTTTTTCATCCAGGATGCGATGGAGTTCCCCGATCTGGTCCACGCGATCAAACCCGAACCCGACGACGCCATCCCGCAGGCGTCGTCGGCTCACGATACCTTCTGGGACTTCGCCTCCCTCAAGCCGGAAATCACGCACATGATCATGTGGGTGCTATCGGGACGCGCCCTCCCCCGCGCGTATCGGATGATGCAGGGCTTCGGCGTCCACACCTTCCGGCTGGTTAACGAAGAGGGCGATTCGAAGTTCGTCAAGTTCCACTGGACGCCGAAACTCGATACCAGCCAGCTCGTCTGGGACGAGACCCAGAAGATCGCCGGGAAGAACCCCGATTTCAACCGCCAGGAGCTCTACGACGCCATCGAGGCCGGGTACGCGCCCGAGTGGGAACTCGGGGTCCAGATCTTCGACGAGGACGATGCCGCCGAATTCGACTTCGACGTCCTCGATCCGACGAAGATCGTTCCGGAAACGGAGGTTCCCGTACGGCCGATCGGAAAGATGGTGCTCAACGAGACGCCGGACAACTTCTTCGCGGAGGTCGAGCAGGTCGCGTTCCACCCGGGTAACGTCGTGCCCGGAATCGACTTCTCGAACGACCCCCTCCTGCAGGGACGGCTGTTCTCCTACCAGGACACCCAGCTTAACCGGTTCAACAGCGCCAACTGGGACGAGATTCCGATCAACCGTCCCGTCGCCGAACGCCACAACAACCAGCGGGCCGGCTTCATGCGCCAGGAGATCAACGAGGGCAAGGCCTCCTACAAGCCCAACTCGATCGGCGACGATGACCCGCGAGAAACACCCGAGAATGAGGGCGGGTACGAGCACTACGCCGAGAAAATCGAGGGACAGAAGATCCGTAACCGGAGCGAGAGCTTCGAGGATCACTTCTCGCAGGCTCGGCTGTTCTGGAACAGCATGACCGACCCGGAGAAACAGAACATCGTCGACGCCGCCCGGTTCGAACTCAGCAAGGTCGACCGCATGGAAATCCGCGAACGGATGGTCTACGACCTGTTCAACAACGTCGACCACGAGTTCGCCAAGCGGGTCGCGGAGGGTATCGGCGTCGAACCCCCCGAAGAGCCCGGCGACGAGATGCCGACGCACGACCGCGAGGACTCGCGCCTGAGCATCGAGGAACGCCGCGACGCCGACTCCATCGAGACCCGCAAGATCGCCGTCCTCGTCGACGACGGCTACGACAGCGATCACCTCGAGACCGTCGTGTCGACGCTAGAAGACGAGGGCGCCCGCGTGAAGGTCGTCTCGAAGATGCTCGGCGACGCGGAAGCCGAGAACGGGGCCACGGTCGAGGCCGACAAGAGCCACGCGACGGCCGAATCGGTGCTGTTCGACGCCCTCTTCGTCCCCGGCGGCGAGGACAGCGTCGACGCGCTCCTCGAGCAGGGCGACGCGAAACACTTCGTCGCGGAGACGTTCAAGCACAAGAAGCCGATCGCCGCCGCCGGTGCGGGGACCGACCTGCTTGAGGCGGTCGACCTCCCCGACGTGGAGATCGCCGACGACGAAACCGTCTCCTCGGACGGCGTGGTGACTGGTGGGGACGACCTCGAGGAGTTCGCCGAGGCGTTCGTCGACGCGATCGCCGAACACCGCCACTGGAAGCGCAGTCCGAAGGAAGTGCCCGCGTAACCGTCGCTTCGACGACCTATCGGAGCGCGGCTCACTCGCGGGCTTCGGCCCGTTTCTCGAGCCAGCGGACCGCGGGCGTCGCGGTGATCCCGTGGACGACGATGGAGATGAGGACGACGGCGCCGACGACCGCCCACAGCCGGTCGGCGTCGGGGAACGCGGCCTGGTTGAGGCCGTAGGCGAGGTAGTAGAACGAGCCGATCCCGCGGACGCCGAAGGCGGCGATCGTCGCCCGTTCGGCGATATCGCGGTCGAAGCCGAGGAATCCGACGATGCCGGCCAGCGGTCGAACCAGAAAGACGATCGCGACCGCCGCGGCGATCCCCTCGATCGTCAACGGCTCTAAGAGGCCGCCGACGATGGCGCCGCCGAAAAAGAGCATGATCAGTCCCATCATCACCTGTTCGGCGAACTCGCTGACCTCGTGGAGCGCGCGGTTGTAGTCGTGGGTGCGCTCGTAGTGGCGGACCATCAGCGCCGCGACGAAGACCGCGATGAAGCCGTAGCCGCCGAGGAGTTCCGTCGCCCCGTAGACCAGCAGGGTGCCGGCGACGGCCTCGAGTCCCTGTACCGACTCCGCGACGGGGGTGTCGGGCTCCGTCGCGAAGACGAGCCGCGCGGTCAGGTAGCCGAGGACGACGCCGACGATCACGCCGACGACGATCTTGTAGCCGACGTCGATCAGGAGCCACTCGCCGACCCAGTTGCCGGGCACGAAGCCGACGAGCGCGAACGCGATCGCCAGGTTCGTAAAGGGAAAGGCCAGCCCGTCGTTCAGGCCGGCCTCCGAGGTGAGCGCGAATCGGACCTCGTCTTCCATCCCGGCCGCTTCCTCCTCGTCCTCCGCCTCGCTGCCCATTCCGGGACCACCGACCTGAACCTCCGAGGCCAGCACCGGGTCGGTGGGCGCGATGCACGCGCCCAGCAGGACGGCGGTCGGGATCACGAGGCCCAGCCACCAGCCCAGCAGCGCCGCGCCGACGATCGACAGCGGCATCGTGATCGCGAGTAGCCGCCACGTCGACGCCCACGTACGCAGCCCGGGTGGTCGGTCGATCTTCAGCCCGACGCCCATCAGGGCGATGATGACGCCCAGTTCCGCGAGGTGCTCCGTCGTCGTCCCCTGCTCTAAGGGATCCGGCGGCGGAAGCCCGATCGGCAGCCCGAAGGCGAGCATCCCGAAACCCACGAAGAAGATCGGCATCGAGATCGCTCGGTCGGAGACGAATCGGGGGAGGACGGCGATACCGAACAGCGCGATCCCGAAGACGACGAGGCCGATATTGTACAGCTCGAGAGCCATCTGGGACGATCGTGGGCGCGTCTACGGCGAATCGGTCCTTTAGCCCGATGCCGGCGTCTGCCGAACGAATCCCTTTGTCTCGAGACGACGAGGAACGCGTATGAAGCGGTCAGCGTCGGAGTCGACGGACCGGACGAGCCGGCGACGGCTGTTGCAGGCGAGCGCGGTCGCCGCGACCGTCGGCTTCGCCGGTTGTATCGAAGAGATGGGAACGGAGTTCCCGCAGAACACGGAGTGGCCGGTGTCGGAACGGATCCCCGATCTCCCCGTCCGCGAGCGGATCGAGATCGTCGAGGAGCGAATTCACGAACTCGCGGAGGAGGACATCGCCGGTCCCGACGAACTCGTCTCGGCGCTCGAGGAGTACGATCTGGCGGTCGAATCGGTCGAGCGCGACCGGGACGTGCTGGCCCTCGAGTACGTCAACACGGATCGCGACGACGAGGGAGACCTCCACGACGTCGGGCTGCTCGCGGGCGGCTACGCGGCGCTGATCGATAGAGGGTTCGAGGCCGCCGCCTTGGGAGCGACGATCCTCGACGACGCGCCGGCGTCGTACGGCTCGGCGACGGTCGAGACACCGTGGGCCGTCGAATACAACCACGGCGAACTGACGGCCGCCGAGTACGGCGAACACGTCGCGGGCACGATCGAGTCACAGCGGTACGAGCCGGAAGTCGGGGTCGACCCCGAGGAGTAAGATCTCCGGTGTCGCGGCGGTCCGACGCCCGGAACGGTCACCGCTCCGGCGAGGGATCGACGTCGGGTTCGGGGTCGCCGCCGGTTCCGGCGCCAGCCGTCGACTCGCGGACGCCCGTCAGGACGCCCGCGAGGCCGTTCGGCCCGTGGCGGTGAATCGTCAGGAGCACGTTCGCTACGAACAGGTAGAGCCCGAGCGCCGCGAGCGCGGTCCCGGCGGTCGCGACCGCCTCGGGGAGATCGAACAGCGGAGCGGCGGCGATTCCGAGGAATCCGACCGCGGTCAGCCCGAAGTCCGCGCGCTCGAAGCGGTCGTCGTAGAGGTCGTCGATCATCGGCACCTGCTCGAAGCCCAGCCGGTCGCTGTAGCGCTCGTGCCAGATGATGAAGGGGACGATGTGGTACAGCGAGCCGACGACGACGAAGGCGAAGACGCCGACGACCAGCACGGCGCCGCCGTCGGGGTGGCCGAACAGCGCGCCGTACGCGAGGGGTTCGAGCCACCACGCCGGCGCGGTCAGCGCCAGCCAGGCCCACAGCGACGCGACGACGACCCAGTAGCGGTCGATCATCGGCGAGCGGTCGACCGTCGCCCGGACGAGCTGGCGGGCGACGACGACGGTGAACGCCGCGAGGCCGACGAGAACGGCAACCGCGCCGGCACGAGCCAGCGGGAGCGACTCGAGCCCGCGCCCGACGGCCAGGACGACCACGCCGGCCGGAAAGGTAAGCTGCTCGAGGCTCAGCAGTCGCTCGTCGACCGGGGTGCGGTCGGCCTGAGTGAACATCGTCGCGAGCTGGGCGAGCGCGCCGACGACCGTCGCCGTGATCGCGCCGAGCAGCGCCAGTGTTGCGTGGACGAGCAGGACGTCCCCCCGCGTCAGCGCGGTCGCGTCGAAGACGGGCGTCGTGAAGTCGACGGCCAGCAGGAAGCCGAGCGGAACGACGAGCGCGAAGGCGCCGAGCGCGACCGCGAAGTGGCGCTCCGTGAAATCGAGCGAGCGGGCCCGCCACAGCGTCCGGCCGACGTTGTAGACGAACGTCCAGATCCCCAGCAGGATCGCCGCGCCGGCGACGGGGAGGACGGAGAGCGCGCCGGCCAGCAGCGCCGCGCCGAACCCGACCAGACCGGCGGCGACGAGGGCGAGTTGGGCGACCGCGAGCCGTCTCGAGTACAGCGACACGCCGGACCAGACGGGGACGAACTGGGTCATCGCACCCATGATGGTGATCGCGATCCAACCGACCAGGAGGACGTGGACGTGCGCGAGGCTCGCGAGCCCCGGCAGCGTCGTGATCGCCGTCGCGAGCTCCGCGCCGATCCCGACGACGAGGAAGGCGAGTCCGAGGACGAAGTGCCCGAGGGGGATCGCCATCGGGGGCTGCTGGTCGGTGCGGAGACCGCCCGGAATTCGGTTCATATCTCTCGGTACACGCTCCACCGCCGTCCCGTTGAACCCGAACACGTTCGCGCTAGGACGGTTGCTCGTCGCGGCCGTACGATCGCGTATGACCGCCGAAACCACCGAGGCGATCGAGACGGCCGCACGCGAGAGCCGAGAGCGGCGAACGACGCAGGGGGAGTCGACTGGGACGACGCCGCAGACGACCGTCACCGTCCGCTGTACCGGCCACGTCCGCGACGCCGTCGGCGCCCACGAACTCGAGTACGACTTCGAGGGAACGCGTCTCCGGGACTTCCTCGAGGCCTTCTTCGACGACTACGACGTCGAGGAGCTACTGATCGCGGAGACCGAAGCGGACGCGACCCACAGCGGCTGGGCGCCGGTTCCCGACGACCTGCCCGGCACGTGGCGCAAGAACCCCGAGGGCGAACAGACCCGACCGTTCGCCCGCGTCTGCATCAACGGCCGGTTCAACGAGCACTTCGAGGGGTTCGAGACGGAACTCGAGGACGGCGACCGCGTCGCGCTGATCTACCCGTTCATGTTCTGCTGCTGAGCGGGGGCCGCGTCCGATCGGACCGGGACCGACGACCGCCGTCGATGGCGGACCGAACGCGTTCGTCTCAACCCTCACGTCCGCTCGAGCCCGACGAACGCGTATGAGAAACGGTAGTGCGGATCCCGACATCGAGCCCGTCACCCGCCGCGAACACGACGTCTCGTGGTCGGCGAACCTCGAGAAGCCCCGCCACGCGGCGGACCGCGACCTCGTCGTCTCGCAGGCCACGGACGCGGTCGAGGCGACCGCTGCGGGCACCCACGTCAACCTCGTCACCCACGGCGACCACGGCCGGCCCGAAGCGTACCTCTGGGACGAACTCGAGGCCGCGTTCGAGGGGATCGACCTCGAGATCGAGTACGTCGACCGCTGTGGCTGCGGCGGCCACGTGACGCGAGTCCACGTCGACGACTGAGTCCTGGTCACGTCGACGGCGACCGGGCGGACCGGCCGTCGGCGATCGATTTCTCGGCCCGCGATTGCGGAATCGCGACGGAAAACGTCGCGCCCTCGCCGGGTTCGGAGTCGACGCGGATCTCCCCGCCGTGGCGCTCGACGATGCGTTTGCAGACCGCCAGCCCGATCCCCGAACCGACGCTCTCCTCGACGGAGTGGAGCCGCTGGAAGAGCGCAAAGATCCGGTCGGCGTCCGCGGGATCGATGCCGATCCCCTCGTCGCGGACCGCGATCACCCACTCGGAACCGGTCTCTTCCGCCGACACGGCCACGCGCGGTGGCTCGTCGCCGCTGTACTCCAGCGCGTTCGATAGTAGGTTCTGGAACACCTGCCGCAGTTGGCCGGCGTCGCCGGTCACCGTCGGGAGCGGCTCGCGGGCGATCGCGGCGTCGGTCTCCTCGATCCGAAGCTGGAGGTCGGTGAGCACGTTGTCGAGGACCGCGTCCAGATCGACGGACTCGAACGGGTTCCCCTGCGTCTCGACCCGGGAGTACTCGAGCAAGCCGTCGATCATCCGGCGCATTCGGTCGGCGCCGTCGACGGCGTAGTCGATGAACTCCCGGCCGTCCTCGTCCAAGGCGTCCGCGTACCGGCGCTCGATCAACTGCAGGTAGCTCGAGATCATCCGCAGGGGTTCCTGGAGGTCGTGACTGGCCGCGTAGGCGAACTCCTCGAGGCGTTCGTTCGAGGCCTCGAGCCGGGTGTTGGCGCGCTCGAGTTGCGCCTTAGTCGCCTCCAGTTCGTCGTTGCGCCGCTCGACGGCGTGTTTCTCCTGCAGTTCCTCGTTCTGTCGCTCGAGCGTTCGGGAGTGGGTGATCGCGCGGGCCTCGTGGACGCCGACGGCCAGCCCGGCGATCGACCCGGTTGCGACCGACGCCGTCTGCGTGCTGACCGTAAACGTCACGTCGACGGCGGGATCGGCCGCGCGAAGCGCGATCAGGCCGACCATCACCGCGATCCCGCCGACGATCCACGCGGCGATCCGCGGATGGAGGTCGGGGTCGATCTCGGTCCCCGGCAGCCAGACGCCGACGGACAGCAACACCAGCCCCGGAGCGCTGATCAGGAAGACGTCGAGTACCGCCTCGAGAGCGGTCCCGCCGTCGGCGAGCGTCGCGGCCGCGGTGGCGAGTGCGACGACGGCGAGGACGATCCCGGCTACGGTAATCACGCGGTGCCAACGAATCATCGTGGACGGTAGGCGATCCGGTGGCATCAACGGCGCGGATAGCGGGGCTGAACGTCGCGAAACCGAGAGTATCGGCGTTGCTGCTCAGTCGGCGGCGCCAGCGGCCGATCCCGGGTGCTCGCCGCGGGTCTCCTCGTCCCGGAGGTAACACTGCGGATCCGGCGCGAACAGATCGCCGGTCGTCGCAAGCGCGCGCAGGCGCGACGCGCCGCGGCAGATCGACTTGTACCGGCAGTCCGCACACTTCCCGGTGAGCCGGTCCTCGCGCTCGCGCAGCGCCGACAGCAGCGGGTTCGACTCGTCGTCCCAGATCTCGCCGAACGGCCGATCGCGGACGTTGCCGAGGCTGTAGCCCTGCCAGAACTGCGTCGGGTGGACGTTGCCCGCGTAGTCGACGTCCGCGATCCGCTCGCCAGTCGGATCGCCGCCGTTTCGCTCGAGGTAGTCGTAGACCGCCCGCGCCTTCGCCTCGCCGAACTCCTCGCGGGCGTACTCCACGAGGAACGCGGCGTCGGCGTAGTTACCCACGAGCAGGGTTTCGATCTCCTCGCCGCGGTCGTGGTACTCGAGCGTGAGGTCGGCGACCCGCTCGATGGCCGCGCGTTTCTCCCGAGGCGAGAGGTCGGCGTCGACGATTTCGGCGCCGCGGCCGCCGTAGTCGAGGTGGTAGAAGCAGAAGCGATCCAGCCCCTTCTCGACCAGCAGGTCGACGACGCCCTCGAGATCCGGCGCGTTGGCCTCGGTGATCGTGTACCGCAGGCCCGTCTTGAGGCCGACGTCGAGACAGTGCTCGATGCCGCGGACGGCGGCCTCGAACGCGCCGTCCTCGCCGCGGAACTCGTCGTTGCGGTCGGGCAACCCGTCGACGGAGATGCCGGCGTACTGGAGTCCCGCTTCGTCGAGCGCTTCGGCCTTCTCCCGCGTCAGGAGGGTCCCGTTCGAGGAGAGCACCGGCCGAAGGCCGAGCTCCGCGGCGTAGCCGACCAGTTCGATCAGGTCGTCCCGGACGAGCGGTTCGCCTCCGGAGAAGAGAACGACGGGCGCACCGAACTCGGCCAGTTGCTCGAGGAAGGTCTTCGCCTCGCTCGTCGAGAACTCGCCGGGGGCGGCCTCGAGGTCGGCGCCGGCGTAGCAGTGCGAACAGTAGAGGTTGCACCGCCGCGTGGCGTTCCAGACGACGACCGGTCGGCGCTGTTTCTCCTCGGTGATCTGGGGTTTCGAGGAGCCGTCGGCCGCGTCGTAGCGCAGCCCGTCGCCCTCGGCGTCGAGGTCGCAGAGGAGTTTGCTGATCGAGATCACAGGCTGTTCACCTCCGAGACGCCGGCGGTTTCCTTGTAGACGCGGGGTTCTCCGTCGCCGTCATCTTCACCGTCGCCGCTATCGCCGTCGTCGGCATCGGTACCGTCGCCATCGTCGTCGGATCGCTCGGCCTCGCCGAGCCCGCGCGTCGAGTACCGTCCGACCGCGTCGGCCGGACAGAGCCAGACGTCGACGGCGTACCAGCCGAACAGCCGCGAGGCGTGTTCGTGAGCCTCGCTCTCGCTGCCGGCCGCGATGCTGCCGACGTGTCGCAACGGATCGCCGGGCTCCTCGCGCAGGAACACTTCCCACTGTGGCGTCGGATTCCCCCGTTCGCCGGCCTCGATCCGTTCGCGTCGTGCTTTCTCGACCATACCGACGCGTACGAACGGGCGCCGTAGAACCGTCCCTCAAACTCCCAGGCCGTGGGAACACCTGCCCGCAATCCCGAACTCGTTCGTCGTCGTTCCCGCCGGCCGGGAAGTCCGGCGACCTTTTCGACCGTTTGGCGCCGACTCCCGATAATGCGCCCCGGAACCCTCGATACGTCCGACCGACCGATGGTCCTCATCTGGGAACTCACCCAGGCCTGCGGGCTGGCCTGCGATCACTGTCGGGCCGACGCCCGGCCGAACCGCCACCCCGACGAGCTCTCGACCGCCGAGGGGAAGCGCCTGCTCGAGGACGCCACCGCGTTCGGCGACGGCCAGCTGGTCGTCCTCTCGGGCGGCGACCCCCTCGTGCGCGACGACGTCGAGGAACTGATCGCCCACGGGGACGACCTGGGACTCCGGATGACGATCACGCCGAGCGGCACCGGCTCGCTGACCGCCGACCGCATTCGGGCGATGGCTGACGCCGGGCTCAAGCGAATGGCCGTCAGCATCGACGGCGCCACCCCCGAGAGCCACGACGCGTTCCGCGGCGAAACCGGCAGCTTCGAGGAGACCATCCGCGCCGTCGAGGACGCCAAGGCGGCGGGCCTCCCGGTTCAGGTCAACACCACGGTCTGTCGCCAGACGGTCGGCGAACTCCCCGAAATCCGGGACCTCCTGCGGGAGCTCGGCGCCGTGATGTGGAGCGTCTTCTTCCTCGTTCCCGTCGGCCGCGGCCGTATTCTCGAGCCGATCGATCCCGACGAGGCCGACGCCGTGATGGCCTGGCTCGACGAGGTCAGCGACGAGGAGCCGTTCGGCCTCAAGACGACGGAGGCGCCCCACTACCGGCGCGTCTCGATGCAACGACAGCGCGCTCGAGCGGACGAGAACGGCAAAGACGGTGACGGCGACGACGGACCACCCGCACAGGCAATCAAGCGCCGCGGCGGGATCGTCGCCGGGGACGGCTTCGCCTTCGTGAGCCACACCGGCGAGGTCTTCCCCTCCGGCTTCCTGCCGGAGTCCGCCGGGAACGTCCGCGAACGGCCCGTTACCGAACTCTACCGAGAGTCGGATCTCTTCCAGAAACTGCGCGACCGAGGGAACCTCTCCGGTAAGTGCGGGGCCTGTCCCTACCGCCACGTCTGCGGCGGGAGTCGCTCGCGGGCGTTCGCGACGACCGGCGATCCGCTCGCGAGCGACCCACTCTGCCCGTACGTTCCCGACGGCTACGACGGGCCGCTCCCGTGGGACGGCGACAGTGAGTGGGACGCTGCAGTCGGGGACTGACCTCGAGTCGACAGCCGGCGGCGAGTCGTCGCCACACCGGTTCCGTTCGGCGCAGGCGCATATTCTAACACGGAGAGGGTATCATAGAACTGGTCTCATAGCCACTACGCGGGCATCCTGATTCGATAAGTACAGAGCGAACATTTAGCAGCTCGGAGAGTTAGACAATCCGGTCTATTCAAGCCAGTTAGCTCCCCAGTCATCTAATGCCTCGAACACGGGACGGAGGTCGCCTCCCTTCTCGGTCAGCGTATAGTAACTGGCGACCGGCGACTCCAACTCCTTGCGGTTCTCGATCAATCCCTCCTCTTCCAAGTCATCGAGGACACGAGACAGCGTGTAGGAACTCGCCCCTGTTGACCGTTTGAGCTCGTTGAACCGCTTTTCTCCGTCTCGTAAGTTATGGAGGGTGATGAGTTTCCACTCCGTTCCTATCTCTTCGACTGCTCCAACGACGTTGCAGAGGTCCGAATTTTGCTGTTCAGCGTCGGTCTTTTCTTCCGTATCACTGTCGGGTGGTTGGGTCGTCATTACTTGGTTACACCCTTGTTGCCTGATCTATTAAGCGGTTTGGGGTCCAACCAGGTGGTGTAATGGAATTACGACACTCGACGGAACGTCCATCCGAGACGGCTGCGCGGTGGAGTCCGGTTTTCATCCGAGTAGCCCTTGGGATTACGATGCTTGTCGCAGGCGTCGGCAAAGTCTTCGCAACCGGGCCGAAAGCGATGGGGATCTCGGGCTTCGCCGGCTTTGTGGCGAGTCTCGGCGTTCCGCTTCCCACGATTATGGCATGGGGCGTCGGTCTCCTCGAACTTGTTGGTGGTATCTTACTACTGGCCGGCTTGGCTGTTCGAATTACGGGCGCGTTGATCGCTATCGACATGTTCGTCGCCACAGTGCTGTACCACCTTCCCAACGGGTATCCGGCCGCGAGTGGTGGTATCGAATTGACGCTCGTACTGACCTTGATCGCAGTAGCGCTTGTCCTGAGTGGCCCCGGAGCGCTCTCGATCGAACAGGCGCTGTCCGACCAAGAGGACCGCACCCGTGACTCCTCTCAGTCGAGGGCCACAGACGGATAAACAGCGCTCATACCCATTATAATGGCCTCAATGACAACAGATGTACTCTCCAAGCAAACACGTATCGGACGGACCGCACTCCGCGTCAACGACCTCGAAGAGATAATCGGGTTCTACCGAGATGTCGTTGGACTCGATGTGCTCCGTCACTCCGACACCACTTCCGTTCTCGGCGTCGAGGACACCCCTCTCCTCACCTTGGAGGGGGAGGAGGATGAACTCCAACGATACAGCTCCGGTGCTGGGCTCTTTCACAACGCGTTTCGGCCCCCTCGCGTGAGGCGCTTGGTGACGCGTTAGCTCGCATTCGGAAGCACTGGAAACTTAGCGGTGCGTCCGACCACGGCGTCAGCGAGGCACTGTACCTGACTGACCCGGCGGACAACGGCATCGAGATCTACCAAGATCGCCCTCGTGAAGACTGGCCTCGCAGCGATGACGGGAGCACCACCCTATCGGTGCGAACGCGTGGAATCGGCAGTCCGGGCCAGTCGGCGACAGAGGCCTCTCCTGGTACGAAGTACTCCTTCCTGACACAGAGGCACTCGACGGAGTCCAAGCCCGAATCACAGACAGTCAGTATCCGGTAATTGAGCAGAGGATGGCATTGCGGTCACAGGGTCAGCCGAGATTGAGGTGCGGTTCCGAACCAGAACGTAGCTTCTAGCTCTGTTCTGCACGTTCTTATGAACATCACAACCACCTGGCAGAATAATTGGCGATCAATAAGCACACCTACAAATCGGCCAATTCATCACCGAGGTAGTCGTAATAAAACCCAGAGAGGAATTCTATGCCACCCTCGTACGGAGCCAAGGTTCGAGATCGAAAAACCGGAGTCGCGGGAGAAAGCCCAATGACTGACCAGAGTCCGTCGGAGTCGGGCACCACCCCGAACCGACGCGGCTCCACGCCGCGAGTCGTCCGGCTCGAGACCGCATCGACGCGCCGACCGTCCCGTCGTCGATCCGGTCGCGCGGCCCTGTCACGGGAGCGGTCCCGAATGCGTCGGCGCCGCGCGTGGGACCGTTCCGAGGGCGGCTACTTGGCCGTTCGTCCGCACATATTCACCGATGTCGTATGGTGCCGACGTGGGTGAGCGAGCGTCGGCAGCGCCGCCGCTCGATCTCGAGGCGAAAACGGAGAACCGCGATCGCGACGGGGTTAGGGCTTACTCGAGGACGACCAGCGTATCGCCCATATCGACGCTCTGGTCTTCCTCGACGGCGATCTCGGTGACGGTGCCGCCCTTGGAGGCGACGATGTCGTTTTCCATCTTCATCGCCTCGAGGACGACCAGCACGTCGCCGGCGGCGACCTCGTCGCCGACCTCGATCTTGACGTCGAGGATGGTGCCCTGCATCTCGGCGTCGACGGTCTCACCGCTGCCTTCGAGTTCGTCGCCGCCGCTGGAGCTGCCGCCGGGTTGTGGCCGCTCGGCCTGTCCGCCGCCGACGTCGACATCGCCGGCCGGGATGGCTGGCGCGCCGTGTTCCTCGAGTTCGACCTCGAAGCGCTTCCCATTGACCTCGACGGTGAACTCGCGTTCGACGGACTCCTCGTCGTCGCCGGCTCCGTCGCCGGTGTCGCCGCCCCACTGTTCCTGGGCCTCCTCGATGCGGGTCTCGTCGAGTTCCTCGTCCAGGTACTTCGTCGTGTGCGTGCTCGCGACGAACTCCTCGTCGGTGAGCATCAGCCGGTGGAACGGGATGATCGTCGGGATTCCCCCGATCTCGTACTCCCGCAGCGCGCGCAGCGAGCGCTCGATACACTCGTCGCGGTCCTCGCCCCAGACGACCAGTTTCGCGATCATCGAGTCGTAGTCGGTGACGAGGTCGTCGCCCTGCCGCAGGGCATCGTCGAGTCGGACGCCGATCCCGCCCGGCGGGTCGTAGGTCTCGAGGGTCCCGCCGGTCGCGGGCGCGAAGTCCTCGGCCGCGTTCTCGGCGTTGATCCGGAACTCCATCGCGTGGCCGTCGATGTCGACGTCGTCCTGTGCGAAGTCGATCTCCTCGCCGGCGGCGATCTGAATCTGGCGCTTGACGATGTCGTAGCCGGTGATCTCCTCTGTGACCGTGTGCTCGACCTGGATCCGCGTGTTGACCTCGAGGAAGTAGAAGTTCGCGTCGGGACCGAGCAGTTCGCCCGCCTCGCGGTCCTCCTCTTCGACGAGGAACTCGACGGTGCCGGCGTTGGTGTAGTCGGCCGCGGCGACGCCGCGGCGGGCGGCCTCGCCGATCTTCTCGCGGAGTTCGTCCGAGAGGGCAGCCGACGGCCCCTCCTCGATGACCTTCTGGTGACGGCGCTGGAGCGAACAGTCCCGCTCGCCGAGGTGGCGGACGTTACCGTGTTCGTCGGCCAGAATCTGGACCTCGATATGACGGGGCTGTTCGAGGTAGCGCTCGAGGTAGACCGAGTCGTTGTCGAAGTAGGCCTCGCCCTCGCGCTGGGCGCTCTCGAGTTGGTCCTCGACTTCGCTTTCCTCCCAGACGACCTTCATCCCGCGGCCGCCGCCGCCACCCTCGGCCTTGATGGCGATCGGGTAGCCGTGTTCCTCGCCGAAGGCCTTGACCTCCTCGGGGTCGGTGACGGGGTCCGTGGTCCCGGGGACGATCGGCACGTCGGCCTCGCTCATGATCGTGCGGGCCTTGGTCTTCTCACCCAGCGACTCCATCGCCGAACTCGAGGGACCGATCCAGGTGATGCCCTCCGCCTCCTCGACCTTGCCCGCGAACTCGGCGTTCTCCGCGAGGAAGCCGTAGCCGGGGTGGATGGCGTCGGCGTCGGCCTTCCGAGCGGCCTCGATGACGGCCTCGTGATCGAGATACGAGTCGGCCGCGCGGGCCGGCCCCACGTTGTACGCCTCGTCGGCGTAGCGGACGTGCCCCGAGTCCTTGTCGGCCTCGGAGTAGATGGCGACGGTCCCGATATTCAACTCCTCGCACGCCCGCATCACTCGAACGGCGATCTCCCCTCGGTTCGCCACGAGGACCTTCCGAAACATTCCTGATTAAACCACATGCGAACCCACTACGTTACTTTTTCGCAATGGGTCGTCTACTGATGAGGGTTCGCGAAACCGACGGTCGTCGCCGCCGAACGCGACGCTTCTCGAGCGTGAATCGGCGAAAGGGACGTGGACGAGGGAGAGGCGGAGATGCGGACGCGGGCGAGAGGTGCTCGTTCCCGGGAACGAGCATGCGACGGGCCGGAGCGACGCGCAATGCCGGTCGTGACGTGAAAAGCGCCGTAAACCGGCATCCGGACAAATGCCATGACGGAATAAAAAGTCAGCGGTCGCCGAACCATCTCCGATCGAATACGTCACGAAACGTGATGACTCGAGCAACCGCGTTGCCGAAAAGGGGTCTACTCCGTGACGACCGAAGTGTACACCGAGCGACGGACTGTCGTTCGCGACGGCACAACCTCCGCTACAGGCGTCGGTCGCGAAGCGCCGGAAACTCCTCGCGAACCCGATCGACCGCGCCGAGGTCGAGGTCGGCGACGACCAGCGTCGGCTCGTCGCCGCTCGAGGCCAGCGTCGTCCCCCAGGGGTCGTAGACCGTCGAACGACCGAGCAGCGTCGCGTCCTCGTCGGGGAATCGACCCGAGCCGTTGATCGTCGCGACGAAAGCCTGATTCTCGATCGCCCGCGCGCGCGAAAGTGTCTTCCAGTGTTCGATCCGCGGATAGGGCCACGCGCTCGGGACGAGGACCAGTTCCGCGCCGGCGTCGATCAGCCGCCGGTACAGTTCCGGAAACCGCAGATCGTAACAGGTCGTCGCGCCGACGGGGACGCCGGCGACGGTCGCCGTCTCGATGCGCTCGCCGGGAACGAGCAGCTCCGACTCGGCCGACTGGTAGCCGAAGAGATGGTGTTTCCGGTAGACCAGTTGCAACTCGCCGTCGGCGTCGAACAGCGCCGCCGTGTTGGCGAGCCCCTCTTCGGCCGGAGTGGCGGCGGTCTCGGTGGCCGCGAGATCCTCGACGATACTCCCCGCCAGAACGGCGATACCGTGGTCGGCCGCGGCCTCGCGAAGTCGCGTGAGAGTCTCCCCCTCGAGGGGTTCGGCGAGCCGGTTGTAACTGTCGAACGCGAAGTAACCCACGTTGAACAGCTCCGGGAGCGCGACGAGGTCGGCGCCCCGCTCGGCGGCCCGGGAAATCGCCTCGAGCGCCCGTTCGACGTTCGCGTCGACCGCGGTCGGTTCGACCTCGAGCTGTGCGAGCGCGAGCCGTAGCCGCTCGTCGGTCGCCCCGGTCCCGGTCATGGTTCCTCGGAGGGGGACGACTGCAGGTCACGCTCGAGCGCCCGCTGGAGGTTCCGGAGCTCGTCGTCCAGGTTGCGCTTGAAGAACTTCTCGACGCCCGGAAGTTTGCCGTCGACGACGAAGTGGTTCTCGAGGCGGGTGCCGTCGTCGGTCTCGACGATTTCGTGTTCGCCGGTGACGTCCATCACCTTCGATTTGCCGACGAACTTGACGTACGACGGCGGCTCCCGCGCGACGTCCTCGGTGTTGACGGCGATCGTTTTGCGGACGAGCGGGATCGGGAGCTCGACGTGCCAGGTGACCCGCCGCGCCGCCGAGTCCTCGACGGTGTAGCGCTGGACCACGCTGATCGCCCGGGCGCGGTTCTCCGGATCGGCGATGAACTCCCAGACGCGCTCGGGCGAGGCCGCGAGCTCGAACGAGCGGTCGACGCGTACAGTCATGGCACTAAGTGAGAGAGTCGGTAATAAAAAGACCGCGGACCGGGAGACAACCGCCGTTCGGGTCGGCTACCGCTCCCGACGCGAGCGGGCCGCGGGCGAGCTCAACTGAGGGAGACTTTCCAGGTCGTCGACCGAGCGCGTCCCCATTTCTCGATGTCGACGTCGTCTGATTTCTCCGCCAGGTGTGGAAGTCGCACGCCGACCTGTTTCGACGAGAGTCCGATCGCATCCGCGATATTCTTCGCCCGGAAGTACTGTTCACCACGGGCGGCACTCTCCCGGAGGTACGAGAGAATTCGTTGCTCTTCGTCGGAGTAATCGGTCATCGTCCGTACGTGCCCTAGGGCGTCAGTGCTCTTAACTGTTAACGGTCGTTTCAGTATCGATGGCGCTCGAGACGTCCCGACTCGAGTGCGATCAGTCCCAGTAGAGGTGGATGCCGACGACGGCGAGTGCGCTAAAGCCTATCGCCGCGGCGAATCCCCAGGCGGCGGTAACGTCCGGAGCGCCGGTGAACATCACCAGCGCACCGATCGTCGCGACCGCGCCGAGTGCGAGCGCCAGTCCAACACCCATGTCCGTCGTTGACTCGGTTTCGGTGGCCATGTCAGGGGATTGCGTACGGGGTCTCTTAAGCGCGTTCATTCAGCGTCGGCGAAACGAACGCCGAGTCGGCCACGGAAAACGACGCCGCTCTCGAGGGGACAGCCGGCGACGGGGATGAGAGCAGTGGCGACCGGTGAAATTGCAGCCGCGTCGATCAGAACCGGTCGGTGCGACCGGCGGCCGTCCACGGATCGGTCGGCGTCTCGCGCGGGACGCGGACGGTCCGGTGTTGCTGGGAGCGGACCCGACCGGCGAACGACCAGCGTTTGTCGTCCCAGGTCTCCGCCCCGTCGGCCGCCGCGGCGGCCGCCGCGAGCGCCTGGTCGTGGAGGTGGGCGCCGATCGCGGCCGCGATCGCTGCGGTCTCCTCGTCGTTCGCATCGTCGGGAACGTCGAGTTCGACGTCCGCGAGGAGCTCGCCCGCGTCGGCCGCCGCGGCGTCGCCCGACGTCGCCTCGGTCGCGTCGGCCGGCCCCTCCTCGAACTCGACGTTCGACTGGTTGGTGGTCATTGCTTACAGCGGGATGTTGCCGTGTTTCTTGTCCGGGTTCTGTTCGCGTTTCGTCTCGAGCATCTCGAGGTCGTCGATCAGCCGCGGCCGCGTCTCCGTGGGGACGATCACGTCGTCGAGGAAGCCTTTGTCCGTTGCAGTGTACGGGTTGGCGAACTCCTCGCGGTACTCCTCGATGAGTTCGTCCCGGAGCTCGTCGGGGTTGTCGGACTCCGCGAGTTCCTCCCGGTAGAGGATGTTGACCGCGCCCTGTGGCCCCATGACCGCAATTTCGGCGGTCGGCCAGGCGTAGTTGACGTCGGCGCCGAGGTTTTTGGAGGCCATGACGCAGTAGGCGCCGCCGTAGGCCTTCCGGGTGATGACCGTCAGCAGGGGGACGGTCGCTTCCGCGTACGCGTAGAGGAGCTTCGCGCCGTGGCGGATGATCCCGCGGTGTTCCTGATCGGTGCCGGGCATGTAGCCGGGGACGTCGACGAAGGTGACGATGGGGATATTAAAGGAGTCACAGAAGCGGATGAATCGCGAACCCTTCATCGAGGAGTCGACGGTGAGCGTGCCGGCGTTGACGCGGGGCTGGTTGGCGACGAGGCCGACCGAACGCCCGTCGAGGCGGCCGAAGCCGACGACCAGTTCCTTGGCGAAGTTCTCCGCGACCTCGAAGAACGAACCCTCGTCGACGACGCTGTCGATGACGTCGACCATGTCGTAGGGCTTCTGGGGACTCGGCGGGACGATCGACTTCAGCTCCTCGTCCCGGCGGTCGGGGTCGTCCCACGGCTCGACGCGCGGCGGATCTTCCATGTTGTTCTGCGGGAGGTAAGAGAGCAGCCGCTTGATGTCGTCTAGGGCCTGCTCTTCGCTCTCGCAGGCGAACTGGGCGACGCCGGTCTTGCCGGCGTGGGTCATCGCACCGCCGAGCTCCTCGTGGGTGACCTCCTCGCCGGTGACGGTCTTGGTGACGCCGGGCCCGGTGATGTACATGTGGCTCGTGTCCTTGACCATGAAGATGAAGTCGGTAATCGACGGCGAGTAGACCGCGCCGCCGGCACAGGGGCCCATAATAGAGGAGATCTGGGGAACGACGCCGCTGGCTTCCTGATTGCGCCGGAAGATTTCGGTGAACCCGGCCAGACTCTTGACGCCCTCCTGAATGCGGGCGCCGGCGGAGTCGTTGAGCCCGACGACGGGGGCGCCGACCTCCATGGCCATGTCCATGACCTTGCAGATCTTCTCGGCGAAGACCTCGCCGAGCGAGCCGCCGAAGACCGTGAAATCGTGGGCGAAGACGAAAGTGGTCCGCCCGTTGACCTCGCCGTAGCCCGTGACGACGCCGTCGCCGGGAATCTTCTTCTCTTCCATCCCGAACTGGCTCGTCTGGTGGGTCCGGAGCTGGTCGAACTCCGTGAAGGTGCCCTCGTCGAGGAAGTAGTCGATCCGCTCGCGGGCGGTCATCTTCCCCTTGTCGTGTTGCTTCTCGATGCGGTCCTCGCCGCCGCCCAACTCGGCCTCCTCGCGAAGGTCCTGGAGTTCGTCGATGCGATCTTCCATCGTCATTGTTGATGAACCCTCCCGCTCATTGCCCGAGGAAACGACCACATCCCCCAAAAACGTTCGGTAAATCTGAGTGATATCCCGCCGACGGTGTGCGAAATTATGCCACGACGGTTCGGTTACGCTTACCGTCGGATTCGGTGACTCGTGAACGGACGCGATTGTCGCCGCAGACTCGTTGCAGCACAAACATCTATATAGGATAGCTTGTCACTATTACCCATGGTAAGGCAAGTCAAACGGAGGTGGGTGCTCAGTGGGATCGGTAGTGCAGGTGCGATCGGTCTCGCCGGATGTATCGGCGACGAAGGGGACGTCGAAGGAGGCGGTCCGGACGTACTGAACGTCATCGGCTACCCGGAGAGCGGCATCCAGATCTTCCGGGACTTCTACGCCGACTTCGACACCGGAACGGAGATCATCGTTCCCGACGGTCTGCAGGACGGCGATCTCCCCGACGAAGTCGGGAACGACATGACGAACGTCACCGGCACCGCGCCGGCGTCCCAGGGCCCGCACGAAGACGCCTTCGCAGAGCTCTACGAGGACGAGTTCGGCGAGGCACCGGGCGTGTTCACAGCACACACGTTCGACGCCGTCGCGGTGTGTACCCTCGCGAACGTCGCGGCCGGCGAGAACGACGGCCAGACGATCCGAGATCAGATGCGCCGAGTCGCGAACCCCGGCGGCGACGAGTACGGCCCCGGCGAACTCCAGGCGGCCGCCGAAGCCGCCGCGGCCGGCGACGAGATCACCTATCAGGGCGCTTCGAGCGCGGTCGACTTCGACGACGTCGGCGACCCCGCGGAGGCCGCCTACGACGTCTGGGAGTTCAGCGACGGTGATATCGAAACGGTCGATACGGTCACGTTCGAGGGGGACGGTCCCGGCGGCGAGATGGCCGACGAGTCGCCCGGCGGGACCGGTCGCGACGTGATGGTCGCGATGTTGCTCCCCGAGACGGGGGACCTCGGCGAACTCGGCACCCCGATGATCGACGCCGGCCGCCTGGCCATTCAACGGATGCAAGGAGTCGACCTCACGTTCGATCTGCAGGTCGAGGACACGGAAACCGACGAGGACACAACCCTCAGCAACGGCGGTGCGCTCATCGACGCGGGGTATCCCGCGATCGTCGGCGCCGCATCGTCCGGCAACTCCGTCCCGCTGGTCGGCGAGACCAGCAGCGCGAGCGTCGTCCAGTGTTCGCCGGCCAGTACGGCGCTATCCCTGTCGAACGTCGAGGATGACGGTTACTTCTTCCGGACCGCACCGAGCGACCTGCTGCAAGGGCAGGTGATGGCGGCGGTCTCCGCGAATCGCCTCGAGGCGGACCAGGTGGCCACGCTGTACGTCAACAACGACTACGGACAGCAGCTCTCTGAGCAGTACGTCGAGTCCTTCGAGAACGATCAGGACGGCGAGGCGCTCAACGAGGTCTCGTTCGAGCCCGGACAGGGCACGTACACCGGCGAACTCGAGTCCGCACTGGCCGAGTAGTAACACGGTGCCGCGGCGGCCGGTCGCGGCCGGACTCCGCTTTCGTCGCCCGCCGATACGCGTCGATACCTCCCGACGACCGCCGAGTCGCGCGCGGACCGCGAGCTACCCGCCGAGGAACTGCTGGCGGACCTCGTCGTCGTTCAGCAGGACCTCGCCGGCGTCCTCGTATCGGTTCGAACCTTGAACGAGGACGTAGCCCCGGTCGCAGCGGTGCAGCGCCTCCTTCGCGTTCTGCTCGACGACCAAGACGGCGGTGCCGCTGGCGTTGATCGCGTCGACGTGGTCGAACATCTCGTCGACGAGGTCGGGGGCCAGGCCCGCGCTGGGTTCGTCGAGCAACAACAGGTCGGGATCGAGCATCAGCGCGCGCCCCATCGCGACCATCTGCTGTTGGCCGCCGCTCATCGAGCCCACCTTCTGGTCCTGTCGGTCGCGTAGTACGGGGAACTGATCGTACACGCTCTCGAGCGCCGCTTCCGGCACCTCGTCGAGGATGTACGCGCCCATCTCGAGGTTCTCGCGGACCGTCAGCGACGGGAAGACGTTGTCGTTCTGGGGAACGTAGCCGATTCCCTCGTGGATGATTTCGTCGGGCGAGCGGCCGGTGATGTCCCCCCCTTTGAACTCGACCGTCCCCCCCATGTACGTCGTCAGTCCGAAGACGGACTTCATGGCCGTCGACTTCCCGGCGCCGTTGGGGCCGACGATGACCACGTACTCGTCTTCGGCCACCTCGAGATCGACGCCGTGCAGGATCTGCAAGTCCCCGTAGCCGGCGTCGAGGTCCCTGACGTCGAGCATCGCCATCAGACCTCACCCCCGAGATAGGCCTCGATGACCCGCTCGTTCGAGGTGATCGCTTCCGGGGCGCCCTCGGCCAGCACCGACCCCTGGTGCATGACGATGACCCGTTCACAGTTCTCCATGATGAGGTCCATGTCGTGTTCGACGATCAGGAACGTGTACCCCTCCTCGCGGAGCTCGTGGACGTGTTCGAGCAGCTTCTTCTCGAGCGTGGGGTTGACGCCCGCGAACGGCTCGTCAAGCAGGAGCATCTCCGGGTCGGTCATCAACGCGCGCGCCAACTCGAGGAGCTTCCGCTGGCCGCCCGAGAGGGTCCCCGCTTTCTCCGCCGCGAGGTGCTGAATCTCGAAGAACTCGAGGGTGTCCCATACGCGCTCTAAGAGTTCGCGCTCCTCTCGGACGACTTCCCGGCGGGTGACCGGCAACACCGATCGCCAGAGCGCTTCGCCCCGCTGGCGCTTCGCCGGCAGCATCAGGTTCTCGAGGACCGTCATGTTCGCCATCTCGCGGGCGATCTGGAACGTCCGAACGAGCCCGTGTTCGGCGCACTGGTAGGGCCTGATGCCCGTGATGTCCGCTCCCTGGAACGTCACCGTTCCGGCGTCGGGTTCGTAGATCCCCGTGATGCAGTTGAACGTCGTCGACTTCCCGGCGCCGTTGGGACCGATCAGTCCGGTCATCGATCCCGACTCGACCTCGAACGTCGCGTCGTCGACGGCCGTGATCCCGCCGAAGCGCTTGACCAGGCCGTCGACGGCCAACTCGACATCGTCCGTCGGTCGATCCGGGCGCTCGTTCGTCAGGGAGTCGGACTGTTCGGTGGTCGTATCGCTCACTGGGAATCACCGCCGCGATCGGAATCTGTCCCTCCGGGACGGGGTCCGGCTCCGGTCTCGGCGACGGGTCGATCCGCAAGGGGGATCGCTGCTGCCGTCTCCTCCCGATGGCCGAGCAGCCCGTCTGGCCGTCGATGCATGAGGAGGACGAGCGCGACGCCCATCAGCACGAACTGCAGCGTCAGGAACTCCTCGAAGGTGTACCGCAGGAACGGCGCCGGATTCGCCGAGAGCAGCGGCCCCACGGCGCCGGCGAACGTGTTCGGTGCGTCGCCGACCGTGACGACCTCCTCGATCAGGCGGCGCACGTAGCGCGGTCCCTCGAACAGCACCGCGACGAAGAGCCCGGAGCCGAGGACGCTGCCGGTGTTCGAACCGGCGCCACCGATTATCAGCGCGATCCAGATGTAGAACGTGACGTGCGGTCGGAACGCCGTCGGCGTCACGCCGGTGCGGCGGAACCGCCAGAGGATGCCGGCCAGACCCATCAGGGCACAGCCGAGCACGAACACCTTGATCTTGAACCGGTTCGTGTTCTTCCCGAGCGATTGGGCGGCCTCCTCGTCCTCGCGGATCGCTTTGAGGACGCGGCCGAACGGCGACCGACTGGTCCGCTGGATGAGCCAATAGAACCCGATCAGGACGAGCACGAGCACGATCGAATAGGCCAGCGCCCGCGCCTGCGTCGGCCCGAATCCGAACAGGGCGTTCGTGAGGTCGACGAACGAGGAGAACGCCTCGAGCTCGAAGATGACGTTCATCGGATCGCCGTAGTTTCGAGTGAGACCGCGACCGCCGCCGGTCCCCAGTTCGGCCCCGAAGACGCTGAACTGCTGGGCCATACCCGAGGTGAGCCCCAGCCGGACGATCTCCGCGAAGGCGATCGTCGTGATCGCGAAGTAGTCGGCCCGGAGCCGCAACGCGGGGATCGCGACGACGAGGCCCGCCAGGCCGGCGGCGACGACGCCGCCGGCGATCGCGATCGGCATCGGGAGCCCGAGCCCCGGGTACTGTGCGGCGCCGGTCGGGTCGACCGGTTTCGCCAGCATCATCGTCACGTACAGACCGATCGCCATGAACCCCGCGACGCCGATGTTGAACAGACCGGTGTACCCCCAGTGGAGGTTCAGCGCCAGCGTGACCATCCCGTAGACGGCGATCAGGTAGGTCATCCGTCGCAAGGTGTTGACGATCCCGTCGAGGGAGTAGCCGAGCGCGAGTCCGATCGCCGCGTAGACGAGATAGATCGCCGCGAAGGCCACGAAGATCTTCACGGCGTCCCGTTCCCAGAGCGCTTCCAATCGGGTCCGTTCGTCCGTCGCGTTCGCGGTCGTATTCGCGCTCATGCCGTCGTCTTCCCTCCGAAGAGTCCGGACGGTCTGATAAGCAGGACGAGGATCATCAGCAGGAACGCGGTGATCGTCGTGAAGTCACCGCCGGGAAGCCAGATCATCGACATGTGCATCCCGACGCCGATAACCAAGCCGCCGAAGATGGCCCCGTAGATCGAGCCGATCCCGCCGAGGATCACGGCCGCGAAGATCAGCAACAGCAGCAACCACCCGAACTGCCAGTCGATGGTTCCCGTCCACAACACCATGAGATAGCCCGCGGTGCCGGCGAGGCCGCCGCCGATCATCCAGGTCCACCGGATCACCCGTTCGGTCGGGATGCCGGTGACGAGGGCCAGGTCTCGGTTGTCCGACATCGCTCGCATCGCTTTCCCGAGTTTCGTCCGTTGGAGCAGGAAGTGAACGCCGAGCATCAACGCGACCGCGGCGACGATCAACGTCGCGTCGTGGGCGCCGATCGACACGTAGCCGTCGACCAGGAGGAAATCGACGGACGGGACGCTCGCGGTCGTGCCGCGCGTACTGCTCGAGTAGACGAACACGAGAACGTACCGGAGCGCGAACGCCACGCCGACGCTCGTGATCAGCAGCGGAATACCGCCCGAACCGCGGACCGGTTTGAAAGCCAAGCGGTCGATCAGCAACACGAAAAGCGCCGTCGCGACGCCGGCTACGAGGAGGCCGGCGAGGACGGCGATCGGCGTCGCGGTGATCGCGACGTCGAGTTGCGCTCCGGAGACCTCGCGCTGAGGTGCGACGAGGACGAGCGGACCGACGCTCGCGACACCCCAGCCAGCGACGAGATACGTGACACCCCACCCGAAAAACGCCCCCGTCGTCACGTAGTCCCCGTGAGCGAAGTTCGCGAAGTTGAGGATGCTGTAGGTCATCGAGAGCCCGATTCCGGCGAGCCCGATGATCAGCCCGTAGAGGATCCCTTCCGTCACGTATCGGGCGACACGTGAGATGCTGTACGTCCCGCTCGCGAGGCCGAGAATCAGGTCTCCCAGCAACGCCACGGCACCGATCCCCACGACCAGTAACAGGAACTGCTCGGACGAGAGATTTCGACCCCGATTGACCGCCTCATCTACTGTGGACATGCACAGGCCTCCGTACGAGTCGATACTTTCAGCGTATCGTGTTATATGTTATGCAGGACCTTGATACTGTCTGCCAATCCGACGGCGAGTAAGCAAAGTTGCGTACATATGTGTATGTGTGAGAAAACGCTCGAGAAGGACCGCGGTCAGCGTTTCTCCGCTACTGCCCTAGATCACGGACTGTCGAACTGTTCACCGCCCCACCCACAATTCATTATAATATCGTTGTTCGTTATCAGCGGTGATAAATTCGAGCTGCGAATGTAAGTCTTTAGGACCCCGGGGGGCAGTCGCATAACGTATGGCACAACGTGAATCATGGGCAACGCGAGCAGGGTTCATCCTCGCTGCGGTCGGGAGCGCAGTGGGGCTTGGAAACATCTGGCGGTTCCCGTATCAGGTGGGAGAATACGGCGGCGCAGCGTTCCTCGTCGTCTATCTCCTGTTGGTGGCACTGATCGGATTCCCGGTAATGCTGGTCGAATTTACGATCGGGCGACGCACAGAACGCAATCCCGTCGGGGCGCTCAAACAGATCGGTGAAGGTGCGTGGACGAAAGTCGGATGGGTGTTCGTTCTCGCCGGATTCGTCATTCTGTCGTACTACAGCGTCGTCGCCGGCTGGATTCTCCGGTACACGGCCATCGGACTGCAGGGCAATTACGCGGCCGGCGGCGCCGGCGCACAGTTCATGTCGGTCGCCGGTGGGATGGATTCCGTCGTGACCCACGCCATCTTCATGGCTGCCATCGTCACCGTCGTCGCGTTCGGCATCCAGCAGGGTATCGAGTTCTCCGTGAAGCTCATGGTCCCCGCGATCATTGCGCTACTGATCGGCCTGGCGGTGTACGCCGGAACGCTCTCCGGTGCCGGAGAAGCGTACGCGTACTACCTCTCTCCTGATCTGGGAACGATCGCGGCGAACTGGACCGAGATCCTCCCCGCGGCGGCCGCACAGGCGTTCTTCACGCTGTCGCTCGGGATGGGCGTGATGATCACCTACGCGTCGTATCTCGGCGAAGACCGAAATCTCGCCAAGGACGGCACCATCATCGTCGCGCTCGACACGGCGATCGCGTTTACCGCCGGTCTGGTCGCGTTTCCGGTGCTCTACACCGCCGAGTTGACGGACGTCGCCGCCGGACCGAGTTTCATCTTCGTCAGCCTCGCCCAAGCCTTCAGTAACATTCCGTTCGGTGGGCTCATCGGCGCCATCTTCTTCGCCATCGTCACGATCGCCGCGCTCTCGAGTGCGATCAGCATCATGGAGGTCGTCGTCTCGTACCTGATCGACGAACACGACGTCGCCCGGCTCCCGGCGACGGTCGCGCTCGGCGTCACGATCTTCCTCGTCGGCCTACCGGTGGCCTACGAACCGGAGGGTCTGAACTGGCTTACCGTCTACGACGGGTTCGCCAACTCGATTCTGCTCATCCTCGGCGGCCTGCTGCTCGCCGTCTACATCGGGTGGGTCGCGACCGACCTCGGGCTCACGGAACTCGGCAAAGGGATTCAGAACCTCGGATCGTGGGGAACGGTCTGGATCTGGACGCTCCGAGTGCCGGTCATCATCGTGCTGCTCGTCGTCCTCGCGCAGAACGCGATCGACTATTACGAGAGTCTCGTCGGTATCTTCGGCTGAGCGGCGGTCGGCCGCCGAGCCGCTTCGGTATCGACTCCTACAGTTTTCAAAATCAGTGACTCTGCGTGTGCCGCTCGCATCGAGCGATTGCCGTTCGCGGCAGTGGCGGATCGATGGTCGCACGTCGCGCACAGTCTGTCCGCCGTCGACGCGGCGCGTTCTCAGGCCTCGCCGTACACCGGCACGGCCGCGCCGCTCGTTACCGCCGCGCCGTCGCTACAGAGGAAGGCCATCACGTCCGCGATTTCGGCGGGCTCGACCCACGAGTCGTGATCGGCGTCGGGCATCATCTCGCGGTTCATCGGCGTATCGATCACGCTGGGCATCACGCAGTTCGCGCGGACGGTGCCCTTGTTCTCCTCGGCCAGCGTCTCCGTCAGCAGCCGGATGCCGGCCTTCGTGATCCGGTAGGGGCCGTCGCCCTCACCGCCCTCGAGCGACGAGCGCGCGCTGACGCTCACGATCGAGCCCTCGCTGTCCTGGAGGTGCGGGAGCGCGTGTTTCGAGGCCAGAAACGCCGTCTTGAGGTTGATATCGACGAGCAGCTCGAACTCCTCGAGATCGGTCTCCTCGACGTGGTCGCCGCCGCGCCACGTCCCGGCGATGTTCACCAGGTGATCGATTCGGCCGTGGTCGTCGACAACGGCGGTCATCAGATCCTCGACGTCGCGCTCGTCGGTCAGATCGGCCTCGTAGAAGTGCGTCTTCGAATCGGGCTCGAGCAGGCTGTCCTCGTCGTCCGGCGCGACGACGTCGACGGCGCAGACGGTCGCGCCGGCCGTCCGGAACCGCTCGACGGCGGCGCTGCCGAGCGCGCCGCTCGCGCCCGTAACCACGGCGACGGTATCGTCGAAGTCGACGGAGTACGCTCTCGTCGGTGCCATGTCCTACCGTGCGACGGCGGGCGACGTAATAGCTCGGCCTCCGTCAGTCGGAGACGAGAAGCGGCGGCGAGGGCGTCGGCACGATCACGCTGACACCGGCGGCAGCGCGGCCCGCTGAAACCAGAAGTCCGCGACGGCCTCGACCATCTCGGTGTACTCGATCGGATCAGTCGGTTTGGTCAGGTAGGCGTTGGCCGCGAGTTCGTAGCTCTCGTGGATATCCTCGACGGCCTCGGAACTGGTGAGGACGAGGACGGGAATGCGGGCGAGTTTCGGCTCCTCCTGAATCGATTCGAGGAACTCGAGGCCGCCCATCCGCGGGAGGTTCAGATCGAGGAGCACGAGGTCCGGCAGCGGGGCGGAGCCGTCGTCGCAGCGCTCCGTGAGGAACTCGACTCCCTCGTCGCCGTCGGTCGCGACGTGGATCGTCGTCTCCGTGGACAGTTGCCGGAACGCTTCCTGGGTGAGGCGGACGTCGCCGGGGTTGTCCTCCACCAGGAGGATGTCGATCTGCTCGTCGCGTCGATCGTTCATGGGTGGGTTACCTCCAGCAGCGGTCTTGTCGCAGTCGGTGAAAATATGGTCGGGACACTAACGAATGTCCCTAACGGAAGTATCCGTATAACAGTACTTGCTAAAGGCTTTGGAACCTTCGCCGATTCCGTGCCGACAGGAGCTGTAAGTCCCGATTCTCGCGACCGGCTCGACCGCCGGTTGGGAACGCGCGCGAGAATCGACGACCGACTGAAGCCCCTCGCCGCTCTTTCTCCCACCGAATGCGTCTGATCGCCCACCGCGGGTTCGCCGCGACCGCGGCCGAGAACACGATCCCAGCGCTCCGGTCCGCCGCCGACCGCGCGGACGCCGTCGAGTTCGACGTCCGCCGCTGTGGCTCGGGCGAACTCGTCGTCGTCCACGACGAGACGATCGACCGCGTGACCGACGGAACCGGCGCGGTCGCCGACAGCAGCCTCGCCGCGCTCAAATCCCACACCGTCCTCGACTCCGGCGAACGCGTCCCGACCCTCGAGGAGGTGCTCGAAGCGCTTCCGCCGACGGTCGAACTCAACCTCGAACTCAAGGACGCCGGCATCGCGGCGGACGTTCTCGAGGCCGTCGACGGCGCGGAGAACCGGGTCGTCGCGACGTCCTTCCTGGCGTCGGAACTGCGGACGATCCGCGACCTCGATCCCGATCAGCCGATCGGACTGCTGGTCAGCCGACGCCTCGAGACCCCGGTCACGACCGCCGTCGAACTCGACTGCGACGTCCTCGGCGCGAGCTACTGGCGCTGTCTCGCGACGGGCGTGGTTCCCCGGGCGAAATCGGTCGGTCTCGAGATACACGCCTGGACGGTCGAGCGGACCGCGCTGGCGCGGCTCCTCGAGTTTCGAGGGGTCGACTGCGTCTCCGCGGATCGGCCGCTCCGTCTGTGACAGGTGCGGATCGCGGACCGGTCCACCTACTTGTCGCCGACGGTCGTCACGGAAACCGTTCGCGACCGCGGTCCGTCGCACTCGACCAGGAAGACGGACTGCCACGTGCCGAGCGCCAGTTTGCCGTCCTCGACCGGAATCGTCACGTCCGGCCCGACGAGCGCCGCCCGGAGGTGCGAATCCGCATTGCCGTCCAGCCGGTCGTGGGCGTGGCCCGCGTCGGGAACGAGATCGCGGAGGAAGGTCTCGAGGTCGCCGCGCAGCCGCGACTCGTTTTCCTGGACGGCGAGTCCGGCCGTCGTGTGCTGGACGAATGCGGTCGCGGTACCCGACTCGAGGTCGTCGGGGACGGCCGCGGCGACGCGATCGGTCACGTCGACGGTCGTCAGGCGCGCGTCGGTCTCGACGGAAAACGTCGACTGGCTCATACCCGACTCGAGGCGAGCCAGCCACCACTGTCTTGCGGTCGCACGCCTCGCCTACGCCGACGAGACTTGATCCAGCGCCCAGCTCGCCCGCTCGCGAACGTCCGGGTTCGGATCCTCGTGGGCCAGCGTCGAGAGCCGGTCCGCGGCCGCGTCGACGCGGCCGTGACCGAGCGCGACGGCGGCGTTGGCCCGCACGCGGTCGTGATCGTCGTCCAACCGCTCGAGCAACGGCTCCCGGACCGGCTCGAGAACCGACGTGAGCTCCGCCGTCACGCGCGCGATCGCGACGGCAGCGTTGGCCCGGGTCTCCGCGTCGTCGTGCTCGAGCGCGGTCGCGAGCTCCGGGACGGCCGGTTCGACCGCGGTGGGCGTCCGGCGGGCGACGTCGGCCAGACAGCCGACGGCGTTCCGGCGGAGGGGGACGGCGTCGTGGTCGACGAGTTCCAGCGCCGGGTCGACGAACTCGAGCGTCGGCAGCGGCGTCTCCGACCGGGCCAGTCGGCCGACCGCCGACAGCACCGCCACGCCGTGGCGCTCCGGATCGTCCTCGAGGGCCGCGGTGAGAACCGGGACGGCCGACTGAATCGCGCCGGGTTGCGCCGCCGATAGCTGCTGGAATATCTTCAGCCCCCGGCGATCGTATCCCGGGCGGCGGTCGATCACGCCGGCGATCGCGTCGGCGTGATCGACGACGGCGGAGGGCTGGTCGGCCGCGATCGTCGCGAGACAGCGAAGCAACTCGGCGGTCGCCGGTCGTTCGGGGTTCTCGACGGCGAACGCGACGATTTCGTCGGTCGACGGTGCGACGTCGGCGGTCGATTCGGTCGCGAGTTCGGCCAGACAGTAGGCGACCTCCCCGTGGAAGTCGACGTCGGCCTCGCCGAGCAGCCGGCGCAGCTTCGGGACGGTCGGGAGACAGACGGCCGGGTCGTCGGCCAGCGTGTCGCGAACCGCCGCGACGGCGGCCCGCTGCTCGTCGCGGTCGTCCGCATCGAGTCGTGCGAGGACGGCCGGCAGTTCGAACGCGCCGTCGTCGGCCCGCGGCGTTCCGACTGTCCGGCACCCTTCCCCATCCATTGTATCCCGAGGATGTGCGATGGGGAGTAAAAGCCTTCCGAGTGTTTCGTGCTCTCGTGAAAATGCGAAACGAATATCAGGCGAGCCACTCGTCCGGTTTCGTGTCGTAATCGACGTCGTCGGCGGCGAGGTGGTCGACCTCCTCCCAGGGGACGTCCTCGACGGTCACCTCGTCGCCGTCGTACCGGATCAGTTTCCCGCGCTCTTCGGGTTCGGGCTCGCGGTTCCGGCGCTTGGCGACCTCGATGTCGTGGTCGTCGATCTCCTTGACGATCGTCAGCAGGTTCACCGGTCGGCCCCAGAGCTCGAAGATCCGTTTCAGGGTCTCCCTGGCCTGGCCGAGATCGAGCATGACGCCGTTGTACTGGTGACCGAGTAGGAGTTCGTTGGCGTTGTTGTAGTTGCCGTCGTAGACCGCGATCGTCGGCTTCCCGAAGTTGGTGAACTGCAGGAGTAACTTCTTCTTGACGTCCTCAGCGGCGTCGCTGGCGACGTGAAACTGGCCGGTCGCCTGTGAGTGCTCGTAGGTGAAGTAGTTGTTCTCCGTGATGAACTCCTGAGTGAGGAACTCGTCAAGGAAGGTCACGTCGTTGTGGCTCTCGCGGATGTCGAACATGCGGTCCCAGCCCGCGGCGAAGTCGATGTCCGCGAGCGCCTCCTCGACGGTCTCGTAGCGGGCGTCGTCGAAGAGGTAGCGCCCGATCTGCTCGAGGTCGTTCTGACTAACTCGGGTCAGGAACCCGCGGTGCTGGCGCTTGACCAGCGAGTAGTGACGGCGAGCCAGCCCCTCCTCGGTCAGGACCTTCCACGGATACTTCGCGACGTCGATCTCGTCCTCGCGGGCGGCCTCGAGCGCCTCGCGGTCGACGTACTCCTCGGGGACCTCCTCGAGCGCGTCGAGCGTCTCGGGCGTGATCGTGTCGATCGCTGCCGGCGGCTCGAGGGTTGCGAGCACCTCGTCGAAGTCGACGACGTCCATCAGGTTCCGCCAGGAGATCCCCTCGACGCGCAGCAGGTGCTCTAAGACCTCGCGGCGGTTCGTCCGGTTCTCGACGTACTCCCAGAGCTCCATTCCGAGGCTGTAGGGGTTGAGCCCGCCCGACGACAGAACCTTCGCCATGTGGTCGGCGTAGTTCATGAACTCGTCGTCGCCGGCGAAGGCCTCGTCGGTCATCATCGTCGACTCCCAGTAGGCGGCCCACCCCTCGTTCATCACCTTCGTCATCTTCTGGGCGGCGAAGTAGTAGGCCTCCGCGCGCATCATGTCGAGCACGTCGCGTTGCCACTCCTCCATCTCGACGGCCCGGCCGGACTCGTCGTCGTACTGCTTACCGTGCTCGCGGACGAACGCGAGAACGTCCTTCTGGGGCTCCTCGGGGAAGCTGATGGCCTCGTCTGCGTCCTCGAGCTTCTCGAGCCACTCCTCGTCGAAGACCTCGCCCTTCACCTCGTCGGAGAGGCCGAGTTCGTCCAGTTTCTCCGCGAGGTCGTCGTCTAAGTCGTCGGCCGGCCCGTCGACGTCGAGCCGGCGCTCGAAGACGCGGTGCTGGTCGATGTTGTCCTCGAGCGAGAGGCAGTGGTCGATCCACTTCTCGACCTCGGCGCGGTCGATCTCGGGGTCGGCCATGTACTCGTCGATCGCGCGCGCGTGTCGCTCGAGCATCGCGGCGGCGTTGACCTGATTCTCGTCGGCGCGCCCGCGGGTGAACATGCCGAACCACTCGTTGTTCGCGAAGAAGTCGGAGTGGGCCTCGACGTGGGTGATGACCGCCTTCTGGTCGGCGATCGTGTTCGACTCCTGGAGGAACGCGTGGGCCGGGTTGTCGTTGTTGACGATCTCGAAGGCCTTCCCGCCGCCGTACTGGCCCTGCTTTTGCTGCTTGTCGTACTGCATCCCCCACCGCCAGTGGGGGTATCGCGACTGAAAGCCCCCGTAGGCGATGAGTTCGTTCATCTCGTCGTAGTCGATGATCCAGTACTTCACCGGGTAGGGCTCGAGGCCGAGTTTCTGAGCCAGGTTCCTGGCCTCCGAAACCGGTTCCTCGAGGTCGCCGGCGATCGCCTGCTTGCGGAATCGGTCCGCGTTGGAGTTGCGTTTACTCATGAAATCCACCGGGTTTCGTGAGTTCGAAGCGAACTGTGTTCGCTTCGTTACTCATCTGCTTCGCCCTCCGTCGAGAGGATCTCGTAGATCGCGTCGGTCACGTCGTCCTTGCTGTTGACGTAGGCCACCGCGACGTCGTCGGCGTCGGTGCCGAAGTGGCGCTCGAGTTCCTCGGCGTGGGTAGCGTTGATCGCGTTGCCGCTGGGCTGGGTCTCCACGTAGGCGTGGAGATTCGCCGGGATCTGCTCCATCATCGGGATGACCCGCTCTTCGGTGTCGTTCGAGGAGTTCTCGGAGTCGCCCGCGGCGAAGACGTAGCGGTTCCAGTCGCTCCAGGGGTACTCCTCGAGCAACTGGTCGGCGAGCTCGTAGGCGCTCGAGATCTTCGTCCCGCCGCCGCTGCGGATGCCGAAGAAGTCGTCGCGTTCGACCTCCCAGGCGTCGGCGTCGTGGGCGATGTAGACGAACTCGGCGTTGTCGTACTTGCCCTGGAGGTACCAGTCCAGCGGGGTGAAGGTCCGCTCGACGAGTTCTCGCTTCTTCTCGCGCATCGAACCGGAGACGTCGCGGATGTTGACGACCACGACGTTCTTCTCCTTCTCCTCGATGATCTCCGGGTGGCGGTAGCGCTCGTCCTCTCGGCGGAAGGGGACCTGCTTGATCCCCTCCCGGCGGATCTTCTGCTGGACGCTCTCGCGCTCGACGTTCTCCTCGACCTCCTCGATGGAGGCCCACTTCCCGCGTTCGTCGTCGGAAATGTCCTTGTAGGCCTCTTCGACCCAGGCCATCGAGACCGGCAGGTTCTCGCCGCGAGCCCACTCGAAGACCTCGCGGGGCTCGATCCCCTCGACCTTGCAGAGTTCCCGCAAGAACTCCTCGTCGAAGTCCATCGCGAGCTTGCGCTTGAGCCCCTCCTTGAACATCCGCTCGAAGTCGAGCGTGCTGTCGGGGCCCGTCCGGGTCATGTCGGTGAAGGGACCTTCCTTCTCCTCGACGACCTTCTTCCCCTTCGGATCCAGATCGAGGCCGAGTTCCTCGTCGAGTTCCTCGGCGAACTCCTCGGGGTCCATCTCGTAGTACTCGTGGTCGNCTTCCTTCTCCTCGACGACCTTCTTCCCCTTCGGATCCAGATCGAGGCCGAGTTCCTCGTCGAGTTCCTCGGCGAACTCCTCGGGGTCCATCTCGTAGTACTCGTGGTCGCCGCCCTCCTCGCCGGGTTCGCCGTCCTCGCCGTCGTCGTCGCCCGGCTGGGGTTGGGGCTGGCCGACCGGCTGGCCGGGCTGGGGCGTGCCGTCCTCGCCCTGACCGACGCCGCCCTTATCCCGCTGGTCGTACTCGAACTCGGGTAGCGAGACGATCTTGACCGGGATCTGGATGTCACTGCGGCCGCCGCCGCTCAGATCGCCGTACTGGATGAAGTCGGCCAGATCCTCGCGGCGTTGTTCGCCCACTTCGCGGAATCGCTCGAGGTCGTCTTTCAGTCCCATCTGTAACTCACCTGTCCCATGACGTGTCGGCTGGTTAGCTCGGCCGAGGCCTCCGAGTAGTCGAAGAGGGAGACCAAAGTCTCGATCGTTCGCTCCTTGACCGACGCCGTCTGCGTGCCGCTGGGCGGATCGTCCCACTGGCGCGGATCGAAGTCCTCGAAGGTCCGCTGGACGTCCTCCCAGTCGTGGCTCTCGAGGACGGTCTTGATCACCGGGATCGCGGTGAGGTCGACGTCCTCGACCGAGAAGTCCTCGTTGCGGTGTTCCCACGCGTGGCGGTTCAGCGAGGTGATCACCTTCTCGCGGCGGAAGTTCCGGACGCTCTCGCGGGGGAGGTTGCCCTCGTACTCGCCCTCGGAGAACCGGCCGAGGTGTTCGATCTCGAAGAGCTTCATCTTCAGCGGATCCGGCTCGACGCGCTCGCCGCGGTCGTTGTACAGCGGCTCCTCGGTCTCCCAGGCGTAGACGTGTTCGACGTACTCAGCGACGGTCTCCTCGTCGACCCGCTTGTCGTGCATGATCGCCTCGATGACGTCCGATTCCTGCTGGTCGAACAGATAGTTCTTCACGGGCACAATTCGGTTCTCGAACTCCGAGCGCTCGCCCGTCGAGAAGACAGGGGCGTCGGCCAGCCCTTCGGCCATCGCGTTCAGGACGTCCCGTGGCATGACGACGTTCTCGACCGGCAGGTCGGGGTGGTGGCGGTCCCGCTCGGCCTGGAGCAGTTCGGCGAGGGTGTCCCGCGTGTAGGTCACCGGGATGCCGTGTTCGCCGTCGTGGGCCTCGCCGTCGAAGTCGAAGTCGTCCTTCTCGCGGCGGGCGTCGCCCTCTTGGAGGTAGCCCTGGTCGTAGATTAGGGCCTTGTCGACGAGGTCCAGTCCGTTGGGAAGGTTCTCCTCGTCGAGGCGCGTGACGACCGCGTACAGGCCGGCCGCCTCGATCGCGTGGGGCGCGAACTCCCGCGTGTGCGTCTCGCCGTCCTGATCCCTGATCGTCACCGACACCGGCTCGCGGATGCGATCCTCGAGTTCGTCGTAGCTCTCGGCCTCCCAGACCGAGGTCTCGTTGGTCAGTTCGCGCCGGATCAGTTCACACTCCAGCGAGAGGTTCGTCAGGTAGCCGAACTGGTGTTTGTCCAGCCGGCGTTTGAGGGCTTTCAGGGGATCCATGCCGTTGCGGTCGGAGTGCTGGTTGAGCTGAGCCTCGAGGTCGGGGTTCGAGATGATCAGCAGCTGGGAGTCGACGTCCATCCCGATCCCCTTGTCCAGCTTGACGGACTGCTCGTCGGGGACGTTCAGCAGCTTCTGCAGGAGGTCGGCGTGTTGGGCCGCGTCCTCGACGATCGTGAGGACGCCGTTGCCCTGCGAGAGCACGCCGTCGTAGCTGAAGGCCTGCGGGTTCTTGCGCCCGCGTGAGTCGAGTTCCTGAAGCATGCCGTGCATCCAGGAGCCGACGAGCCGTTCCTTGGGTCGACCCTCGTCCTCCGAGTGGAGGACGCCGACGCCCTGGCCGATATCGACGACGTAGTTCTTCACGCGCAGGTGGTCGTCGTCCGTGATCGCCGAGAACAGTTCCTCCTCGCCGGCCCGGCGGTAGCGCTCCTCCAAGAAGTCATAGGCCTCCCGGGAGAAGGGGTCGAGCTCCGCGTCGACCTGGACGGGGACGTGGTCGTCGAGTTCGGCGTTCAAGTCCTCGAGCAACCGCTCGCGGACGTCCTGCGGGAACACCGACAGCGGGTGGGTCTGGACGGGGCTCTCGTACCAGTGCTGGTCGTCCGTCGCGGTCGGATCCCCGCTGCCGTAGCTCAGGCCGCGGTCGTCGGACTCGGCGGTCGTGACGTTCCACTCGACCGTGTACCGGCGTCCCGCCGGCGTCTTCGAGTACTCGCGCAGCCCGTTGACCAGACAGCGCTTGAGTTCGGACTTGCCCGTTGCCGTGGGCCCCTCGAACCAGATGATCTTCTCGTCTTTCGCCCGGCCCGCCGCGATCGAGCGGAGGTCGTCGACGAACCCGTTTAAGACCTCGGTGTTACCGAGGATCGCGTGTTCGCCGTCGTTGTGCGGATCGTCGAAGAAGCGGTAGCGCTCCTTCTCCTCGCCCTCCTCGACGACCGTTCGGGTGCCGGCGGCCTCGATCGCCTCGAGCAGGTACTTCGAGGCGTGAGAGGCGATCGTCGGGTTCTCGAAGATCCGATCGACGTAGGTCGCGAGGGCCATCGGCTCCTCGTAGGTCTCCTCTAAGGTCCGATCGGCCTCGGTGACGTAGTCGTCGCCCGTCATGTTAGTCGACCCCGATCATGTTAGTCGTCCATCTCCGCTTTGGCGACCTCCGCGCCGGCGAACTCCAGGACTTCCTTGGCGCCCGCCTCGGAGTAGCCCTGTTCCATCAGGGCGTCGATCCACGCGGAGCGCTCGTCGTCGTCAAACTCGTTGGCGCTGACCAGCGCGGAGAAGTTGATGTTGTGCTTCTTGTCCTCCCAGAGTTTGCGCTCTAAGGCGCGGCGCAGGCGCTCGTTGTCCTGCGGATTGAACGCCTCGCCCTCGCGGGCCCGGCGGGAGACCCAGTTGGAGACCTCCTGGCGGAAGTCCTCCTTGCGGTCCTCGGGGATGTCGAGTTTCTCCTCGACGCTGCGGAGGAACGTCTCGTCGGGCTCCTGCTCGCGGCCCGTGAGGTCGTCCTCGATGGTGTCGTCGTCGATGTAGGCCATCACGTGGTCCATGTACTTCTCGCCCTGGCGCTGGATCTCGTCGATGTCGTAGGCCAGCGCGTGGCGGACGTCCTCGATGGCCCGCTCCTTGTACTCCTCGCGGACCGTCTCGAGGTAGCGGTAGTACTTCTCGAAGTTGTCCTCGGGGATGGAGCCGTGGTGTTCGAGGTTCTCCTCGAAGAAGTTGAACACCGTCAGCGGCGAGAGGAACCCGCGCTGGCGGTGTTTCGAGTCCATGATGGCCTCGGCGATCTCGTCGCCGATGAACCGGGGCGAGACGCCGACCATGCCCTCGCCGATCTCGGCCTTCTGTTCGGCCTCTTCGCGGAGCTTCTTGACGTCGATGTCGTCGCCCTCGTCGATCTCGCCGTTGTAGGCCTTGGCCTTCGAGAGCAGATCGATCGTCTCGGTGTCGGGCTCCTCGATGCGCGTGAGGACGCCGAACAGCCCCGCCATCTCGAGCGTGTGGGGCTCGACGTTGATGTCGGGGACGTCGGCGTTGCTGAGCATCTTGTTGTAGATCTCGGCCTCGTCCTCGTAGGAGAGGACGTACGGGAAGTCGATCCGCTTGGTGCGGTCGTTGAAGGCCTCCATCTTCTCGTCGCCCTTCTTGTCCTTGTACTCGGGCATGTTCGTCCGCCCGACGATCACCTGGTCGATGTCGATCCGCGGGTTGTTCTTCGGCTTGATCGTCTGCTCCTGAGTCGCGTGCAGGAAGTCGTAGAGGAACTCCCGCTGGAGTTTTAGCAGTTCCTCGCCGGAGAAGATGCCGCGGTTGGCGTTACAGAACGCCCCCGAGTAGTCGAACGCGCGCGGGTCCGACTCGCCGTAGATGGCGATCTTCGAGTAGTTGACGTCGCCGGTTAGCTCCGTCTCGTCCTGGTTCTTCTTGTCCTTGGGCTCGAAGGTCTCCAGTCCCTGGCGCTTGTTCTCGTCGGCGACGAACCGGACGATCTCGACGTGGTTCTCTAAGACCTGCTGGAGGTCGTCGTCGTAGTAGGCCAGCAGCTTGTCCATGTAGAACTCGCTCTCCGGATCCAGCGCCTGCTCGTTCTGGATGGTGTAGGGCGCGTCGAGATTCTCGTTTAAGTCGTCGATGACGCGCTGGCGCTGCTCTAGGGGCAACAAGACGAGCGGGTCCTGGTTCATCGGGGATCGGACGGTGTCGTCAGCGGGGTCCTGATCCTGGATGACGTCACAGAGGTTGGTCCACCGGAACGTGTACATCCGGCCCTCCTCGCGGAGCGTGTAGTCCTCGAAGTACTTGCGGACCTGTTTGTCGAAGTGGGACTTCCCGGAGCCGACCGGGCCGAGCAGCAGCTTGATACGCCGCTCGGGGCCGAGCCGTCGGGCGCCCGACTTGACCTTGTTCACGAACTCGTGGATCGACTGGTGGATCACCCGGCCGTAGAAGGTGTTCTCACCGTCGTTCAGCGGGTCCTCGCTCGCGAGGAGGTACTCGACGACGCCCTCGGTCTCGTCGTAGGTCGTCCCGTAGTAGTCGAACATGTCCGCGACGCGCTGGTGGGCGTTGCGGGTGATCTTCGGGTCCTCGTAGCACTCTTCTAGGTACCAGTCGAAGGACTTGGTCTCCCGCAGGTCTGCGGGCATCGATTCCTTGTAATCCGTGCTGAGCGTCTCGAGTGTCTCGATGTCACCGGTCATGGTATCATTGCCAGTTACGGGTCCCCCGTCTGCAGCGTCCGTTGTCACACGGACCGTCAGTCGCGCGGACGTCGTTCGACCAGCCGTGGCGTCGTGGCCGAACCGTCGGAATCCGTCGAACCGCGTCACCCGACAGCACGACGTCGCTACCGCCGTCGCGTCGCTCCGAGAGCGGGGCGCTCCCGGAACGGACCGAACGGCGGCGGGCGGCGGTCTGTCGTGTCATGAGTGATCGTGTACCACTCTCCGTTGCGCATCGAGCGCGTCGGGGACTCGGGCAACGGTGCGCCGGGGACGGGCGCGGAGTGGATCGGCCCGGCGAACGGATACCGATAGTATTTAATGAGTGAGTAATCCAGCTACTTAGCCTTGGCCCCAAAAGGTATTTACCGGGACTTTATTACAGGCAAATTCTACCAGCACCGTATTACGATACTCAATACCACACCACATCTTCGAAGGTCAGCGGCATAAACCACCGGCCAGCAATGGCCAGTCGCGCTCGCGCGCGCTGGTCGCGCGGCTCGCGCGACACGTTCCTGTCGCCGAATCCACACGAACTCTGGGTGATCGCCGCCGAATCGGCGTCCGACGACGAGGCTTTATGAGTGCCGTCCGTAGCCTCGCCTATGACCGATCCGGCTGTCGACGCCGATTCCGACGCGCTATCGCCGCTTCCGGACGGGTGGGACGTCTGGAACCGGAGCGAGGACGGCCGACTCGTGCTCGCCTACCGGCCGGACGTCTTCGACGGCGACGCGTTCCCGGCGGCCTGTCTCCCTACGCTCTACCTGACACACGGGAAGCGGACGCGTCGCCCCGGAACCAACCCTACCAGTACGGCCGACGACGAGGACTGGTACGTCACCCTCTACCTCGAGCCCGACGTCTCGGCCGACACTGAACGGTTCGCGACGCGGGAGGCGGGCCTCGAGCGAGTCGGCGAACTCGCTCGAGCGTTCGACGACGGCGAGATCGACTATCGGGGTCTCTACCAGGTCCCGCGCGAGACGTACTTCGAGCGGCTGGACGAGCTGACGGGCGGGGACGACGCGGAGACCGCTTCCAGAGAGTGAACGCGCGATAGGTTTCACCGATCGACCGCGGCGGGCCGTCAGCGACGATCGGATTCCGCCGGCATCGGAACCGCTAACGCGTGAGTCTTAACCGCTACCGCCGACTACGTAGTGCTATGTCGACCGTCACGCTCGTCGGAACCCGGCTGGCCGAACCGGGGACCGAGTTCGTATACCACGGCGAGGCCGACGCCTGCGCCGGCTGTCCCTACCGCAGTCAGTGTCTCAATCTCGAGTCCGGCACCAAGTACCGCATCACGTCCGTCCGAGAGAACGCCCAGACCTTAGAGTGCGCCATGCACGACGGGGGCGTCCGCGCCGTCGAAGTCGAACCCGCCGACGTGCGCGCGAACATCACCTCGAAGGGCGCCTTCGCCGGCAGCAAGACCAGCCTCCCCGGCCCCTGTCCCTACGTCGAGTGTCCCAGCCACGAGTACTGCGAACCCGACGGGGCCGAGTTCGACACGGAGTATCGCATCCGCGAGATCCTCGGCGACCCGCCACACGACGTCTGCCACCTCGACCGCGCGCTCGAGCTAGTCGAACTGGACACCGACGACTGACGACGCGCTGGTCTCGTCGGTTTGACGGCGTCCGGCGACCGATCTTTTCCGCCACCCCTCACTGTTGTTCGGTGGCGCGCGCTGTCCTGTGCCGAACGGAGAGTGAGGCGCAGGTCGAAACTGTGCGAGGGATGAGCGAACGAGCCTGCGAGTGAGTGAATCGGTTGGGGAGGGAGTGGCAAATTCCCTGTTGCCAGCAGATGCCGTCTACTCGTTTTCGTTCGATTGTCTCGAGCAGAGCGGCCAATCTGGAAACTGTAGGGTGATTCAGAGCTATCGAGCGTTCTGCTACCGTGGCAGCGGGGAGTTCCACTGCCTCCCCAGCCGACTCGCTCACTCCGTTCGCTCGTCCACTGGAAGACGCTTGGCGTCTTCCAAGCTGCTCGCTCGCAAACTCGCGAAGACCTCGAACGATTTCAGCGACTGGCCTCACTATCGCTCGGCCAATTGCCAGCGCGCGCCACCCATACTGTCGTGACGCCTCGAGCGGAATGGGTTCCGTCAGTGTCTCTACGTACGAAGACTCACGAAACCGGTCACGCTCACGGTCGATCGTCACGGACGGCGCGACTCGTCCGTGCGGACCGAGGTGTTTTTGATCGATCCACCCTAACGCCGAGACAGACACGTGCTGTCGGTTGAACTCCACACTCACTCGTCGCTGTCCTACGACGGCCGCGATCCGGTCGAACTCATCCTCGAACAGGCCGACGCCGTCGGGTTGGACGCGATCGCCGTCACCGACCACGACGAGATCGACGCGAGCCTCGAGGCCGCCGAACGCGCCGCCGACTACGGGCTGCTCGGGATCCCCGGCATGGAGATCTCGAGCAAGGCCGGTCACATTCTGGGCTTCGGACTCGAAGAGGCCGTCCCGCCGGGACTCTCCTACGAATCGACGCTCGAAGCGATCTGGGAACAGGACGGACTGGCCGTCATCCCACACCCCTTCCAGGAGTCGCGCCACGGCGTGATGGCCCGCATCTCCCGCGAGGACCTCGCCCGGGGAGACGCCATCGAGGTCTACAACTCCCGGCTCCTGACCGGCCGCGCGAACCGCCAGGCCGAACGGTTCGCCCGCGACCACGACCTACCCATGACCGCCGGCAGCGACGCCCACATCAGCGAGATGGTCGGCCAGGCCGTCACCCGCGTCGACGCCGACGAACGCTCCGTCGACGCCGTCCTCGAGGCGATCCGCGAGGGCCGTACCACCGTCGAGGGCAAGCGGACGCCCTGGCACATCAGCTTCCGACAGGCCGCCGGCGGCGTCACCCGCCGGGTGAGAAACACCATGCTGAGCCTGCTCCGATGACGCTGCGCGGTGCCACCCCCGAGACCGTCCGCGCGGCCCTCGAGAGCGGCGATCCCCTCCCCGGGACGAGCGGCTTCGCCGGGGAGTTCGAGGGGACGCTCGTCCGGGACGTCCTCGGCCGCATGCCGGTCTACGTCGAGACCGGCGGAGAGGCCGACGCTCGAACCGAAACCGGCAACGAGAGCCGCGAGTGGGCCTTCGAACCCGGCGCGCTCGAGTCGCCGGAGCTCCTGCCGGCAGGAACGACGCTCGATCTCACGGCTCCCGACGCCGCGCCCGAGCGCCGCTGGACCCTGCCCGACCCGACCCCTGAAAGCGATCCCGAGGCGGCACTCGAGACCCTCACCGACGCGATCGAGACCGCCGCAGTCGACGCGCTCGCCCCCGATCGGGAGATCGCCGTCGCCTTCTCCGGCGGCGTCGACTCGGCGCTGGTCGCCGAACTGCTGGACGCGCCGCTGTACGTCGTCGGCTTCCCCGACAGCCACGACCTCGAGGCCGCCCGGACTGCCGCCGACGCGATGGGGCAGGAACTGACAGTCGTCGACCTCGAGCCGGCCGATTTAGAGCGGGCCGTCCCCCGCGTCGCGGCAGCGACCGGGCGCACGAACGCGATGGACGTCCAGATCGCGCTGCCGCTGTACCTGGTCGGCGAGCGCGTCGCGGCCGACGGCTTCGACGCGCTGGCGGTCGGCCAGGGCGCCGACGAACTGTTCGGCGGCTACGAGAAGGTCGTCCGCCTCGATCACCGGGTCGACGCCGAGACGACGCGGGCCGCGGTGCGCGAGCAGATCGCCTCCCTGCCCGACCAGCTTCCGCGGGACGTCCGCGCGATCGAGGCGACCGGGCTCGAGCCGGTCGCGCCGCTCTTACACGATACCGTCGTCGACGCGGCGCTCCGACTGCCCGATCCGTTGCTGGCCGACGAGGACGAGCGGAAGCGCGCGCTTCGGCGCGTCGCGGCCGACTTCCTCCCCGAAGAGGTCGTCTCGAGGGAGAAGAAGGCCGTCCAGTACGGAAGCCTCGTCGCCCGCGAACTCGACCGCCTCGCCAGACAGGCCGGCTACAAGCGTCGCATCGACGACCATGTGACGAAGTACGTCCGCTCGCTGACGCCGGGCGTCGAGGCGCCCGAACCGCCGGCGAACTCCTGACGCTCACGAGGGCTGATAGCTCGCCGGGCGAACGCCCTCGAGGCCGGCCCTGCCTGCCGATTCCCAGCCAATCTATTTACATCCGCTCGGTGGCCGTTCAGCCATGGCTGAGAAAACCGCCACCGAACAGACCGTGACGCGGGAAGAGGCCGCGGACCTCGTTCAGGAGCTCGCTCGCGAACTGCGCGACGAGGGCCCCGCCGAAGTGCGAGTCGGGAATAAGATGCTGACGCTCTCGCCGACGCCCGAAGTCGAGTACGGGATCGAAGTCCAGGAGCGCTCGCCGATGCTCGGGGGGCCCCGAGAGGAGATCACGGTGACCCTCGAGTGGGAGGTCGAAGAAGAGCCCGCGCCGTGACGAAGCGCGGACGTATCGCATCTCGAGCGGCGTTGTCGATCGAACGGTCCTCGAGCCGTTAGTCTTCGGTCTCGGTCGGGAGCTGGTTGTCCGGACCGCCCTCGGTGTTGTCGGCGACCCGCTGTCGGTTGGTCATCCCGACGCGGTCGGAGACGTCCGCGACGAGGTCCGCGAGGGTCTGCTGTACCTCGCTCGTCTCGTCCTTAACGAGCGCGCCCTCGCTGCCCTCGGCGCCGAAGTCGGGGTGGATCGGGATCTGACCGAGCAGCGGCGTGTCGTACTTGTCGACGATCGTCTGTGCCCCCTCGGTGCCGAACAGGCCGTGCTGGTCGCCACAGGACGGACAGATGAACGAGCTCATGTTCTCGACGACGCCCAGCACGGGCGTGTCGTGCTTCTGGAACATCTGGATCCCCTTTCGGGTGTCGTCCAGCGACATCTCTTGGGGCGTCGTGACGACGACCGCACCGGTGACGGGCATCGACTGGAGCAGGTTCAGCGTCGCGTCGCCCGTCCCCGGCGGCAGGTCGACGACGAGGTAGTCGAGGCGACCCCACTCGACGCCCTCGAGGAACTTCAGCATGAACTTGTTGACCATCGGGCCGCGGAGGATCGCGGGGTCGTCCTCGTCTTCGGTCAGCATGCCCATGCTGATGACGCGGACGCCGTCCGAACGGGGCGGGACGATGTCCTCGTTGGGCGTGACGCCGGGCTCGCTCTCGGGTGGGAGGATCCGCGGGATGTTCGGCCCGTGGATGTCGGCGTCGAGCAGACCGACCATCGCGCCGCGCTTCTCGAGGCCGGCCGCGATGTTGGCGGCGACCGTCGTCTTGCCGACCCCGCCTTTCCCGGAGGCGACGGCGATGACGTTGCGAACTCGCGGGAGGACCTCGTCGTCGAAGCCGTGTTCCTCGCCGACGTGGGCTCGCAGATCGGCCTCGAGGCCGGCCTCGTCACAGACCTCGCGGATCCGGTTGCCCAGCTCCATCTCGGCGGGCGCGTAGGGCGCGTTCAGCGCGAGGTCGATCCGCGCCGTTTCGTCCTCGATACGGACGTCGTTGACCAGGCCGAGCGAGACGATATCGTCGCCGAGATCCGGATCCTCGATGTCCTCGAGTTTGATCTTGAGTTCGTGCTCTGTGATGCTCATAGCGGATGTTACTGCACGTAAGGCATCGGAACGGGATACGTGTGATGGTTCGAAACTCGAGCCCCGCCGCTGGCGTCGATTCCCGCGTCGGTCGAGGGGAGTTGCGACACCGTCGAACGGTGTCGCCGGCCGCTTACTGCCCCGGCAGTTCGCCGAAGAAGACGACCCCGAGAATCACCGTCAACACGAGCATCGAAATCCACATCGACGTGGTGATACCGACGAGGTAGGAGACCCCGAGCAGCCCCGTCCTGGTGTCGCGCGGGGTGCCGACGAACCACGCGACGAGCATCACGTAGATCGGGACCAGAATGACCGCGAAGATGATCCAGGTCCCCTCGTTAGCGAAGCCGGTCCAGCCCTGCGTCCCCTCGTAGCCGTGATAGAGGACCGTCGCCAGCGCGTCGACGAACGTCATAGGATAGGTTTTCCGTTCGGCAGGGTCGTGGTTTCCCTTGCTTGTGCGTGGTTGTCATGGAGCAAGCGACGCGGCCGTCGCTCTCGTTCGTCGATGACGGCCGGACCAAAAAAGCGAATCGCGGAAACGGAGCGTCGAGCGACCGTTACGGACCGGGGGCGCCGATCGGTTCCGGCGCGCCGCCGTAGAAGACCAGCCCGATGATCACGGTCAGCACGAACATGCCGATCCACATCGACGAGGTGAGCCCGACGAGGTAGGAGACGCCAAGCAGTCCGCTCTTCGTGTCACGGGGTTCGCCGGTGAACCACGCGACCAGCATGATGTAGACCGGGACCAGGATGATCGCGAAGATGACCCAGGTCCCTTCGTTGACGAACCCGGTCCATCCTTCGGTACCGTTGTAGCCGTGGTAGAGGAGTTGCTGCGAGAGACTCAGCAGTGACATTAGGCCTTCACCTCCGGTTCCGTAGCGTGTTCATCGTCCTCGTCGTGACCGTGCTCGCCACGCATGTGTTCGACGGCGTGGAGTTCGACCACGGGAACGAGCTTCGAGAGGTTGAGGAACAACAGCGCGACCAGACCGGCCGTCCCGGCGAGGGACAGCCACTCGATGAGGCTCGGGAAGTACGTCCCGGGCGTCGCCGCGTAGATGTCGAACGTCGGATGCAGGAATCCTTCGACGACGAACAGGATCTTCTCGGTCAGCGTTCCCGTCAGGATGATCCCGCTGGCGAGGAGCGCCCGTTTCTTGCTGAACAGCGCCGGGCGGATTCCCTGCAGGAAGATGAACACGAGCGTACCGAACATCAGCGTCATCGCGACCTGATAGGCCGGGTGCGCCATCTTCGCCTCGGCCGCGTGTTGGCTCGCGAGCGGCCCCATGAAGACGCCGTTGAGGACGGACTGGAGCTGGAACCACAGGAACAGCAGGGTGAAGAAGCCCAGCCACAGGAGCAGTCCGCGGAAGATGTCGTCGGTGATGATGTGCTCCCAGTCGTAGGCGCGGCGGAACGCGTACGAGATGATCATCACGCCGCTGATCGCCGACATCAGCGCGATGCTGAGGAACATCGGTCCCTGAATGCCGCCGGACCAGGCGGGCATCGCCGGGAGCAGCGCGAACAGCCACGGAATGACGCCGCCGTGAAGCAAGAGCGGCGCCATGATGATGACCGCCGCTGCGAGCCACCAGACCATCCGGTCGATGACCTCGTCCTCCTTCTCGGTGTAGCCGATCGTCATCAGCTTGTAGACCGGCTCGAACATGTCGGGGAGGTCGTCACGCAGTCGGCTGACGTCGTAGCGAAGCGTCAGGCCGAGGTAGGTCGCGGACAGCACGAAGTACGCCGTGATGACGGTCACGTCCCACACCAGCGGCGAGTTGTTGACCGTGATGTGGTAGTGACCCAGGACGCTCGTGACCATCCGGTCCGGACGACCCATGTGGACCAGGATGTAGAACCCGGCGGCCGAGAGACCGCCGATCGTGGTCATCTCCGCGAGCCGGGCGATCGGCATGTATCGATCCATGCCGAGCAGGCGAACGGCGGCCGAGAGGATGATCCCGCCGTGTGCCACACCGACCCACCAGATGAACGCGCCGATATACAGGCCCCAGGTCGAACCGCCGCCCGAACCCCAGTCGCCGAGGCCGGTGACGATCAGCCCCTTCTGGAGCTGGTACGCCCAGCCCACGAGGAACGCCAGCAGCGCCAGCGCGGCGATTCCGTACAGGATGAAGTACTTCTTCGTGAGGGTGTTGATCGGTCGGAGGATGTCCTCTTCAGTGGGCAGTTTCGTGCTCACAGCGACCACCCGACGTCACCGACGGTCCCCTCGTCAAGGATCTCCTGGCGCTTGTCGACCAGATCGACTTCGGAGCCGTCCGAGCGCTCGTAGGAGATGTCGCTGTACTCCGATGGCCCTTCGACCTGCTCGGCTTCCGGACCGGGTTCCTGACCGATGTACGTGATGTTCGGGTGCGTCCCGATGTCCTCGAGCAGCTTGAACTTCGAACTCGGGTTGCCGGCGAACTCTCGGAGTCGAGCGTTGGCGTCGGACGCTTCGCCGTCGCCCAGTTGGAGTTCCGTCAGCGCCGCCTCGCTCTCGAGGTCGACGTACTCTTCGAGCGCGGTGACGGACTCGACGATCGTTACCTGGCCCTCGAGGATCGTGTTGTTCTCCTCGTCGCCGGGCTCGAGCCCCTCCTCCTCGCTGACGATCTGGACCGCCTTCATGATGCTGACCACTTCGGCGTTGAGGTCGAGCTCCTCGTTTCCGAGCACGGCCTCTAAGTCGTCGCCCTCGCTGAGCTGTGCGTCGATCGTCTCGGGATCCGGCACGTCGCCGCTGATCTCGATGATCGCGCGGCTCTTGCTCGGGTGTTCGCCGTGCTGCGAGGCGTCGCTGCGCTCGTCTTTGACGTTCCCGAACTGGATCGCGTCCGGTGGACAGGCGCGTTCACAGGCGGTCGTCCCGACTCGTTCTTCGCCCTGTCGGCCGTCCTGCATCGACGGGCACATCGTACACTTGCTCATCGTGCCCCGGGGCGAGCGGCTGTCGACCCATCGTTCGGTGCCGTTCTCGTACTCGGCGTGAGTGATCTCTTCGGGATCGTCGACTTCCGCGCCGTCGTGGCCGTTGATATCCTCGTGGGCCACGTCGGGTTCGTCCCACTGGAAGTAGTTGACGCCGTACGGGCAGGCGACCTGGCAGTACCGGCAACCGATACAGACGTCGTAGTCGGTCAGCACCAGCCCGTCCTTGTCGCGGGTGTGACGGGCCGTGGTCGGACACACCTTCTCACAGGGGGCGTCCGTACAGTGCTGACACGGCCGCACGAGCATATTGTGGTCGCTCGTTCCGCCGACGATGTTGTCGGGTGCCGGAGAGCCGCCGGACGTGAGTTCGTCCTCGAAGGCCATGACGTACATCCAGTTGACGCCCTGGTCGAGGTCGTTCTCGGAGGCACAGGCCTCCATACAGGAGAGACAGCCGTCGCAGCGCTCGAGGTCGATGGTCATTCCCCACTGCAGATCCTCGTTCTGCTCGGCCTGGGAGTGGCTGCCACCATGGCCCTCCCCCTCCCCGGCGAGCGAGGGTTTCCCGTCGATGGTGCTCCCGAACGCACCCATGCCGACGGTGGCCGCACCGACGCCCATCTTTTTCATGACGTCCCGGCGACTCTCCTCGCCGTCGCCGTCGAACGCGGAGAGCATGCGGGAGACGGTTCCCTTGGCTTCCTCCTGAGCCGCTTCGAAGGCTTCCTGGGTAGGACGCTGGTCCTCGCCGAATTCCTCCATCACGTCGTCGTGATACATCTCGTGGAACTCGGCTTCGGAGAGCTCGCCCTTCGTGACCCGCATCGCGTCCTGGGCCATCTGCATACCGAGATCCGTATCGTACTCGGTATCGTCGAGCATATTCTCGAGCTCGCCCTCCCACTCCTGACCGAGCGGGTGGAATGATTCGTCGTCCGTGCTCATGCCGTGAGAACACCTCTGGACGAGAATCCGTACGATGCAAAGCGATTACACGCCGACACGCACGTCAATATGGTCATATATGGATCCTCTACCCCGGACTCACAACTAGACGACGTTGAAGTATAGAGCCGATTTCCATCGCGTGAGAATCGACGCGAATATGTTCGTGAGTATAATACGCGTCTTAATAGCTTTCACTTGTGCTGGCCTGCATTCCGAATCGCGAGGTAGTATAGACGGCTGATATGACGGGGGTGAAACTCCCCCGAAAACTCCGCAGGAGTTTTTCGAACGCGATCGAGTTCGTCGCAGTTCGGAGTCGAGACATCGACCGGTATATGGATCGCCGAACCTGTTCGCGGCAGGTCTCACGGAGGTCCGTCCCGACACGGTGACCGTATGACCGACACCGATCAACTGACGACGCGGACGGAACGCCGACGCCTCGACGACCTCGTGGCGACGCCCCACGCGCACGTGTTCGACGGCGAGCCGCGGACGGTGCGACTCGAACTCGCCGCCGGCGAGAGCGTGCCGGCGCATCGACATTCCGAACGCACGATCGTCTGTCACGTCCTCGAGGGGACCCTCGAGATGGGACTCGGCGACGAGGAGTACGTGCTCGAGGCGGGAGAGATACTCAGGTTCGACGGGCGACAGGAGATCGCACCCGAGGCCCGAACCGACGCGACGGCGCTACTCGTGTTGGCGCCCCGAGACGACTAACGCGTCGCGAGCTGTTCCTCGAGGGAGTCCCCCTCGACACCCGGCAGATCCTCGACGAATCGCTTGATGATCGCCTCCTCGGCCCGGTGGAGGGTCTCGCTACAGGTCGACTTCGCGATATCCAGCTGCTCGGCGAGTTCCGTCAGCGAGGACTCTCGAGGGGTGTCGTAGTAGCCTTCCTCGACGGCGGCGACGACCACCTCGAGCTGGCGGTCTGAGAGCAGTTGGCTCTCGTGGAGCCGTTCGCGGACGTGTTCGATCCGGTACTGTAGCCCGAAGTGCTCGAGCTGTTCGGCGAGTTCGGCCAGTCGATCCCGCGATCCGGTCACCTCGATGGTCGCCTCGCCGTCGACGATCTCGACGGGGAGTTCGATCGGCATCCCCGAGTCCCGCGAGGAGAACAGCAGCAGGGGGTCCGTCGTCTCGAAGTGGACCGTCACCTCGTTGTCGCTGTACTGGGCGAGCGAGAGTTCGGTGATCTGATCGTGGCCGCGCATGTCCTCGACGATGTCCGCGACGTCGGGACCGGCGATGCGGACGAGCGCGAATCCCGTCTCGGAGCCGGGAACGGCCGCCAGTACCCGAAAGGTCGCCCCCGGATACGCCGTCGAGAGCTGCTGTATCCAGATCTGTTCGGGCATCGTGATAGTGAGTGTCGCCTGAGCCATACGAACGTGTTCCGTTCGACGGTATATCCCCGTACCGTCGAATATATTCGCCGTAGTTCCCAAGCCGTGGGAACACCGTCGACTCGAACACGTTCGCCCGAATAGCCACGCTCGTTCCGCCCTACAGTCGACCTATGGCAACCGATTCCACCGCTTCCGAGACGATCCTCGACGTCCGCGAGATCGACGGCCCGCCGTTCGACGACATCGCGGCCGCCCTCGAGGAGCTCCCGGCGGACGGCCGACTCCACCTGATCGCGCCCTTCGAACCGGAGCCGCTCTACGAGGTCCTCGAGACCCGCGGGTTCGAGCACGAAATCGAGCGCAGCGAGACCTCGGAGGGAGCGAGCGGCGATGCCGCGAGCCGCGAAACCGAACGGCGCGACGACGTCTGGCACGTCGTTATCGAGCACGCCTAGGCGCGTCGATCCGCCGGTCGCGGGCGAACGCGTTCGGACGAACACCCATGCGATCGCGATACCCACCACTATCCGTATGACACGACTCGACGTCAGGGACGTGCCGCCGATGAACCGCCACCCCAAGATTCACGACGCCTTCGAGGAGCTCGAGCCCGGCGAGACGCTGACGATCGTCAACGATCACGAGCCGAAGCCGTTGTTCTACGAGTTCCAGGCGGAGGTCGACGCGTTCGACGCCGACGGCTACGAGGTCGAACGCGTCGAGTCCGACGAGTTCGTCGCCCGGTTCCCCAAGGTCGAGGCGTAGCCGGCCGCCAACCCGCGTCGCTCGTCCCGACTCGGCCGGCTCGATCCCCGTCAGTGCCGGCCGCCACGATCGCCACGGAACCGCCTGCTTCACTGACCCTTTTGCGCCGCCTCGCGTCACGTTTCGCGCTGTCTCGCGTGTCTACATAGCTTCGATAGCCGAACACGTACGGGGCGAAAGCGAGGTATCGTCGCCGCGAACGACCACGTATGCAATCGCCCGAGACCGTCGTCGACGGCACCAATGCACCGAGCGACCGACCGCGGACGGTGATCGACGTGCGGTCGCTCGGTCCGCCGGAGCCGCTCAAAAACACCCTCGAGAAACTGGTCGAACTACCCGACGAGACCGTCCTCGTCCAGCGCAACGACCGCGTCCCGCAGTTCCTCTTCCCCAAACTCGAGGACCGCGGCTACGCGTACGAGACCGTCGAGGGCGGCGAGGCGTCCGATGACAGCGAGGGACGAAGTCCCTCGAGCGGCCGGACGCAGTCCGGCGACGAGGTCGTGACCGTCATCTGGCGGCCGTAACTGATTCGACGGGCGCGATCGCGACTACGTGCCGTTTTCGAACGCCTCGAGCAACAGCTCCGTCAGTCGGGTCGGCCGTTCGTGTTGCACCCAGTGGCTCGTCCCCGACAGGAGTTCGAGGCGGCTCCGGCGACACCGCTGGTCGCTGTCGACCGCGAGCGACGGCGTCAGTGCGGCGTCGTCCTCGCCCCAGACGATCGTCGTCGGGGCGTCGACCCGCTCTCGAGGCGGCGGCGAGGGAGCGCGAGCGGCCGCCCGGTACCAGTCGAGCATCCCGGTCAGCGCGTCCGGCCGAGCCCAGGCGCGGCGATACCGGTCTAGTTCCGCGTCGGTGAACGTCCCCGGAGCGGCCGTCTCTCGGAGCGCGCGCTCGAGTAATCGGAAGTCGGCCGTCCGACAGGCCAGTTCGGGCAACCACGGAAGCTGGATCGCGGCGGCGTACCAACTGCGGCGCAACTGCTCGGGATCCGCCAGCAGGTGCTGGCGGTAGACCGTCGGATGCGGCGCGTTGACGATCGCGAGCCGATCGACCGCCGAAGGGTGCCGAAGCGCGAGATCCCAGGCGACCATGCCGCCCCAGTCGTGGCCGACGACGCGCGCGCTGTCCCGTCCCTCGGTCTCGATTAGGGCGGCGATATCCCGCGAGCACTCGCTGGTTCGGTAGGCCCGCAGCGCCCCCGGTTTCTCGCTCAGGTTGTAGCCCCGCTGATCGGGCACGAGCACCCGATAGCCGGCATCGACGAGCGGCTCGAGTTGGTGGCGCCAGCCGTACCAGAACTCGGGGAAGCCGTGAAGGAGGACGACCAACGGATCGTCCTCGTCGCCTGCGGCGACGACGTGCAACCGGACCCCGTTGACCTCCCGAACGGTCGATTCCGCGTCGACCGTCGACAGTAGCTCCGCGTCCGTCCCGGTCCGCGTCGACGGCATCGTAGCCATACCTCGACCGACGACGGAGAGCGTGATACCGGTTTGGGGGCGACCGCCGCGAGTCGGCGCGTCAGATCGGGCTCCGACGGTCGATCCGGTAGCGCCGCGCTACGTCCAGACGCGGAGACACTCGCTCGAGCAGAAGTGCAGTTCGACCCGCTCGTCCGGCGCGTCAGCGACGTGGGTCGTCAGCGTGTAGGCGACCTCCTCGGATCGGCAGTTGTCGCAGTTCATACGCGATCGGTCGTCATCGATGTCTTTCAGTATACGGTTACTATATTCGGTTCGTGTCGGTTAGCGGCGTAATAACTCGAATCAAGCCCGTATTGACGACCGACCGCGATCGACGGCCGGCGGCGCCCCGAACGGGTCGGGGCCCGGCGCTCCGGCGTCGATCCGCAACGACGGTATCGAAACCCTTACTCTCCGCCCGCCGGTTCGAGCAACCATGAGCGACGACGCCGTCAGCCCCGAGGAGGTCCGCCACGTCGCGGGACTCGCTCGCGTCGACCTCGACGACGACGAGGTCGACCGGTTCGCGCGACAGTTCGCGGACATCCTCGAGTACTTCGAGACGCTGGACGAGGTGCCCGAGGTCGACCGCGAGGCCGACCTCACGAACGTGATGCGCCCGGACGAGGAACGCGACTCGCTGGACCGCGAGGCGGCCCTCGAGAACGCCTCGAAGGCCGAGGACGGCTACTTCAAAGGCCCCAACGTATCGTAATTATGTCGGAGAACATCTACATCACCGAGGAGCGAATCGAGGGGGCCGACGACGGGCCGCTGTCGGGAACGACCGTCGCGGTCAAGGACAACATCTCGACCGAGGGCGTCCGGACGACCTGCGGCTCGGAGATGCTCGCCGAGTACGTCCCGCCTTACGACGCGACGGTCGTCTCCCGCCTCAAGGAAGCGGGCGCGACCATCGTCGGGAAGGCCAACATGGACGAGTTCGGGATGGGAACGACCAACGAGACCTCCCACTTCGGCTCGGTCGACAACCCCGCCGCGCCCGGTCGCGTCCCCGGCGGCTCCTCCGGCGGTTCGGCGGCCGCGGTCGCCGCCGGCGAGGCCGACGTCGCGCTGGGCTCGGACACCGGCGGCTCGGTCCGCTGTCCCGCCGCCTTCTGTGGCGTCGTCGGGATCAAGCCCACCTACGGGCTGGTCTCCCGGTACGGGCTCGTCGCCTACGCCAACAGCTTAGAGCAGATCGGCCCCTTCGGCGAGACCGTCGAGGACGCCGCGCAGTTGCTCGACGTCATCGCCGGCGACGACGACCGAGATGCAACCACGCGGGAAACGCCCCTCGAGGAGGGCGAAACCTACGCCGACGCCGCGACGGGCGACGTCGACGGCCTGCAGATCGGCGTCCCCACCGAGTTGCTCGAGGGCGCCGACGAGGGCGTCGTCGAGACCTTCTGGGACGCTATCGCCGAGTTAGAGGACCGCGGTGCGGAGTACCACGAGGTCTCCCTGCCCTCCGTCGAACACGCCGTCGAGGCCTACTACGTGATCGCGATGTCCGAGGCCTCCTCCAACCTGGCGCGGTTCGACGGCGTCCGCTACGGCCACTCGGCCGACGCCGAGGGCAACTGGAACGAGACGTTCGCCCGGACCCGCGAGGAAGGGTTCGGCGACGAGGTCAAGCGTCGCATCCTGCTTGGCACCTACGCCCTCTCGGCGGGCTACCACGACAAGTACTACAAGAAGGCCCAGGACGCCCGCGCGTGGGTCAAACAGGACTTCGACGAGGCGCTGTCGGAGGCCGACGTGCTCGCCAGCCCGACGATGCCCGTCCCGCCGTTCGAACTCGGCGAGAGCCTCGACGACCCGCTCCAGATGTACCTCGCCGACGCGAACACGGTTCCGGTCAATCTGGCCGACCTCCCCGCGATCTCGGTGCCGGCCGGCGAGACCGACGGCCTCCCCGTCGGGCTCCAGCTGGTCGGCCCCGCGTTCGGCGAGCGGCGGCTGATCCGCGCCGCGAGCGCGTTGGCCTGAGCCGCGACTCACGTCTCGAGTCGGAGGATAGCTTTTTATACTAATTTTGCTAACAGTATCCATAGCTAACCGATCGCTCGGTGACCGTTCAATGCAAATTACACAAGATCAACAGGTCGAGTTCGACGAGTTCTCTCGGGCGTGCGATCTCGTCGAAGGCTACTTCGGGGCGACGATCGACGATATCGCGCTGCACGCGCCGGTCTCGCGGCGCCAGCTTGTGGCCGTCCTCGCGCGAGCGCAGCTGTCGGGACGCCAGCTCGCAATCGAGGGGCTGACCGAGGAGGGAGAGGTCGTCTACCAGTCAAACGACGAAACGCTGCTCTGGCTCGACGGCGGGTTCTGGAACGACATGCGGGGTCGACACCACTTAGAGCCGGACGAGGGCCGGGCCGCACGCGAGGTCCACCGTCGGCTCATCGAGGCCATCGACGGCGACGTCCCCTACTACAACCGCGAGCGGGATCCGTTCGTCCTCATCGAGCGGTTCGATCCCTACGAGTAGCGCGTCGAATATCCGTCGACGTCAGAGACGGTGGTCCGTTCCACCACTCCGCGAGCTGCTGCGGCGCGGGTCGCCGTAGAGTATTCATGTCCGCCACTTTTCTATCAGCGAACAGATATTCGGGTCGTGCCCGTCGCTCCTGACCCACGAGAGATTTTCGAGCGAGCGACCGAAGAAGGAGAGCGGCGGCTCGACCAGTCGTGGCTCGAACTCGTTTCGACGAGTTTCATCGCGGGGTTTACCATCGTCTTCGGTATCGTCGCGCTGGGCGTCGTCGACGCACTCGTCGAGCCGCAGTTCGGCGCCGTCGCGCACATCGCGGGCGCGCTCGCCTTCGGCGTCGGCGTCGTGTTCCTCGTCGTCGGGCGAACGGAACTGTTTAACGAGAACTTCTTCGATCCGACCGCGAAGGCGGCCGACCAGGACGGGTCGTGGCTACTCGTACCGCTCGGGCGTCTCTGGACCGTTACTTTCGTCTTCAACCTCGCCGGCGGATTCCTCTTCGCGCTGGTCTTTGCCGTGGACGGGGTCCTTCCCGAAGGGACGGCTCACGTGCTCGGACGAACTGCGGAGGAAATCGTTCACCGACCGACGGCGGCGATATTTGCGAGCGCCATCGTCGGCGGCGCGCTCGTGAGTCTGCTATCGTACCTACTAGAGGCGGTCAACACCGTCGGAAGCCGAATCACCCTCGCCTACGTCGTCGGCTTCCTGTTGGCGCTCGGCCCCTTCGACCACGTGATCGTCACCGCGATTCACGTCTTCTTCGGGATGCTTTTCGATCCCGTGATCGGTTACTGGATCCTGCTCGAGACGATCACGGTCGCGACTGCGGGGAATCTCGTCGGGGGATTGGGCCTGGTCACGTTCACTCATATCGTCCAGATACGGGGCGCGCGAACATCGGACGGAACGAGCGACTCGTGACCGCCGCCCTCGCGAGGCCGGCTAGTCCTCGTAAGCGAGGTTCATGATCCACTGCGAGAAGGCGTCGCTGTTGGGATCGACTTCCTCCTCGCCGATAAACGGCGAGAGCATGTCGCCGGCCATCAGCAGCGTGAAATCCAGATCGCGAGCGGTCGGCGCGATGTAGTAGGTGTTGTGTCCGTCGTAGACCGTGTCCTCTCGGTCGACGAGGTCCTTCTCGACCAGCGACTCGACGATCCGGCTGCCCTTTCGCGAGGAGACGCCCAGTTCCTTCCAGAAGTCGCTCTGGTGGATGCCGCCGGTCTCGCGAACGAGTTCGAGCCCGGCGCGCTCGTCCTCGGAGAGCTCCGCTTCGGCCGTCGACATGCTCACGGTGACCACCTCTCCGTACTCGTCGCTAGCGGCAGGAGTGCGTCCATGTGCGTATGAGATGGACGGAGGCGCATGAATCTACCGCTCCCCAGTTCGGTCCACCGGCGGCCGCTCGAGAACCGGTGAGACGGCGTGCGTTATTCCCGCACCTCTGAGGCGAGATCGGTTTCGAGAGAGATGGGTTCGTACGCCGTCTCGCAGGGCGACCCCGGTGCGAACTCGTAGCGAGGCCCCGCGGGACCGAGCGCGATCAGCGAGGACGACCGCGTCCCGAACCCGTTGTGGTGGATGCAGACGCCGTACTCGTGGTCGCCCAAGACCTCGCCGGCTCGCTCGAGCCACTCGTCGACCGATTCGTCGGCGTCGTCATCATCGTCGCCGCGGTCCCCATCGCCGCCGACCGACAGCGCCTCGCGGACCCCGCGGGCGTTCGCGGCCTGCGTTCGCCCAGCGTCCGCCCGGAACTCGGGCACGTCGACCGTCTCGTCGACCGCGACGTTGACCACGACGTGGACGCCGGGCTCGAAGTCGATCCGCTCGAGGGAGCCGTCCCAGTAATAGCAGTACGCGTCCGTCTCGTCGGCGACGACGAGATAGAACCCATCGTACTCGTAGTCGTCCGTCTGGGCCTCGACGATCGCACCGGCTTCGGCGGCCGACGTCGCCTCGAGAACGTCGGCGACGAGCAGGCCTCGCGAGCGCTCCCCCGCGAGGTCGGCGTCGGTCCACTTGTTCGTGATCCCCGCGAAGACGCCGTGCTCGTTGTAGCCGATCCACGTTCCGCCGGCCTCGGCGTCTCTGGGCGCGACCACCAGCGGATCCTCGCGGTAGACGTCAGGCGGGAGCGACTCGCGGCCGACCGCCTCGTCGCGGTTGGCGGCGACCGCGACCGGCGCGTCCTCGAAGACCTGCCAGGCGAGGGTCAGTGTACACACGACTCGCGATAGGGACGCCAGCGATTTAACTTCCGTTCCGGCGGCAATCCGTTTCGGCGCTTCCCCGCCGTGGCCCGATCCGGGAGTTGTGATAACACCTCCCCATCAGCGGTTGAGACGAAGAGTACTTGAAGAACTAACCGCGGGTTTGGAGACACACCTAATGGAGACTCGCGAGCCTGCGAGTGACGACAGCGCGCAGTCGAATAACCGCTCAAGAGACGGTCGTATCGAGGGGACCGAGCGATGAACGCGACGAAACTCCTCGGACTCGAGGAGGCGTCCTGGCCGGAACGAGCCCTCTTCGCCGTGACGATGGGCGTGATGCTCTCGCTCGGCGCGGTCGGCTTCCTGCGCCCGGCGGCGATGAGTAGCGCGCTCACCGGCGCGAAGGGCTGGGTGCTCACCTACTTCGGCTGGTGGTTCATCCTCCTTGGATTCGTCCTGCTCGTCGCCGTTTTCGCCTTCACGGCCTCGAGGTACGGTCGACTCCGTATCGGCGGTCCCGACGCCGAGCCGGAATTCGACCGGTTTTCGTGGCTCTCGATGGTGTTTACCGTCGGCTTCGGCGCCTCGGTTCTCATCTGGGGCGTCGCGGAACCGGTGTCGATCGCCCAGAATCCGCCGCCGGACCCGGCCCCCGTCCAGGGTGCGTCCCTAGAGTCGATGGCGTTGGCCTTCATGTTCATCCACGAGGTGTTCCCGGGGCTGGCGATGTGGTATCTCCCCGTCGCGATCGCTTTCGGGATCGTGATCTACACGGAAGGCGTCGGTGACTACAAGATCAGTTCGATGCTCACCGGCATCGTCGACGAGGATCGCATCCCCGGACTCTACTGGCTGGTCGACCTGGCGGCGCTCGTCGCCACGATCGGCGGTATCTCGACGACGCTGGGCTTCAGTGCCCAGACGATGTCGGCGATCCTCGGGCGAGTGTTCGGACTCGACGCGGCGGTTCTGACGTACGTGGTGTTCGCTCTCATCGGCCTCGTCTTCCTTGCCGACGTCTGGCTCGGTCTGCAGCAGGGGATCCGCAACGCGGCCCGCGCGACGGTGGTGCTCATCGGCATCGCGATGGCCCTGCTCGTGGTGGTCGGACCGAGCCTCTACATGGTCGAACTGAGTCTGGATGCGACGGGCGTCTGGCTCAGCAATATATTCCGGCTGACGCTGTACACCGCGCCGGGGACCGACGGCAACTGGGCGGCGAACTGGACCGGCTTCTGGTGGGCCTGGTGGGCCGCCTGGAGCATCTTCGTCGGGAGCTTCGTTGCCCGCGTCTCGAAAGGGCGGACCATCCGGGAGATGTTCGCCGTGCTCGTCGTGGTCCCGACGGTCTTCACCTGGATACAACACGGCCTCATCGGCAGCTGGGTGCTCGCGCCGGGCTACCAGGAGCCGGTCGCCGCAGCGATGGCCTCGGCGGGGAATCCCGCGGCTATCGCGAAAGCGCTCCAGATCACTCCGTTCGGAACGGTACTCGCGGTGCTGTTCGTCTTCATCATCGCCGGCTACATCATCACGTCGCTCGACTCGGCGGTGTTCATGATCTCGGCCATCACGCTCGGCGACGAGAATCCGAACGCGCGAAACCGCGCGTGGTGGGGCGGGCTGCTCGCAGTGTTCGGGATGATGTCGCTCAGACTCGAGGAGTTCAGCGCTATCGAGTCGCTCTCGGTGACGATGGCGCTCCCGTTCTCGCTGTTCCTCTTGCTCGTCCTGTACGGGAGCTACGTCGTCGCTCGGGACTACGTCCGCGAGGACGACGACGAAACGTCCAAACCGGACCCTCAGACGCCCCATCGGCAGCCAGTTACCCGAAGCGTCACCGACGACGATTGAGCGACGCCGCGGGGCGGTCCGGGTTCGGATCAGTGACCGACCTTACGTCGATTCGGTCACGTCGATGCCGTCCTCAAGCAGGCGCTCACGAACCGCCTCGCGGTCGACGGTTCCCGACGCCGTTCGAGGAAGTTCGTCGGCGAATCCGATCGTCTTCGGCCGCTTGAAGCCGGCGAGCCGCTTGCCACAGCGGGCGAGCAGCGACTCAAGGTCGATCGAATCGGTCCCGCCGGCACCGGTTCCGACGCCGTCGGCGGGGACGACCAGCGCCGCTACGCGTTCGCCCCACTCCGGATCCTCGAGGCCGACCACCGCCGCCGCCTCGACCGCCGGGTGGGAGCGCAGCGCCGCGATCACTTCGCCGGGGTCGACGTTCTCGCCGCCGGTGACGATCCGGTCGCTTCGGCGGTTGAGAACCCAGAGCCGGCCGCCCTCGTCGCGGTAGCCGATATCGCCGGTGTGCAGGCCGTGCTCGCCGAAGGCCGCCCCGGTCTCCGCGTCGGAGAGGTAGCCCGGCGTCACCGTCGGCCCGGCGACGACGAGTTCGCCGGCCTCGCCGGCCGGGATCGGCTCACCGCTCTCGTCGACGACCGTTACGTCCGTACAGACGAGCGGAGGACCGACCGTTCCCTCGCGGGTCGTCACCTCCTCCGGCGTCGCCGTCGCGATCTGGGAGGCCGTCTCGGTCATCCCGTAGGTCGGGTGGACCGGAACGCCGGACTCGCGACAGCGCTCGAGCAACTCGCTCGAGGCGGGTGCGCCGCCTAACAGGACGAAGCGCAGCGAGTCGGGCGGCGACCAGCCGACATCGAGCAGCCGCTTGCACATCGTCGGGACGAGCGAGACGCCCGTGATATCGTACTCGTCGAGAACGCGGGCGGTTGCCGCCGGATCGAACTCTCGCTGGATCACCACGGGCGTCCCGTAGAGCGTCGAGCGGACGACCGGCGCCAGGCCGCCCATGTGGTACATCGGGAGACAGCAGAGCCACCGATCGTCGGGCGCGACGCCGAGTCGGAAGGCCGACGCGTTCGCGCTCGAGACGAGGTTTCCGAGAGTCAGCCGAACGATCTTCGGCTCGCCCGAGGTCCCCGAAGTGAACATGAGCAGGTGGGTCCGGTCGGACTCGAGGACGACCGGCTCCAGATCCGACTCCGGTATCGTACCGGTATTCGAGCGCAGCGAATCCACGCCCCCGCGTTCGGGCTCGTCGACCGAGGCGATCGGACAGTCCGCGACTTCCGCGGCGAGTTCCGCCGTCCCGGCTTCGCAAACGAGCGCGCCGAGATCGGTTCGTCGAACCTTCGACTCGAGTTCGGCGGCCGTCTCGCGGACGTTCAGCGGGACGATCGTGACGCCCCGACGCATCGCGGCGAAGTAGAGGTCGGCGAACTCGACGCGCGTTTCCATCAACACGCCGAGTCGGGCGGGGTCGTCGAATCGGCCGTCGGAGTCGGCGAGGAGCGACTCGAGGCCGGCGGCGACGGCGTCGACTCGCTGATCGAACTCGCCGAACGTCCACGACTCGTCCGCGTCGGCGTCGATCACGGCCGTCGCGTCCGGCGTCGTCGACGCGCGGTGGGAGAGAAGGTCCCGCGTCGGCCACTCGACCGGCCCGTCCATCACTCCCACACCCCCTCGACGCCCAGCCCCTTGGCCTGCGGGACGACCGCCGAGCCCTTCTCGAGGAGGACGGGATCCTTGCCCAGATCGTCCGCGAGCAGGTCCGCGGTGGCCAGCCCGCAGGCCGACACGTCGGGGATCGACGCGGCCAGGTGGACCGCCCCCGTCCGGGCGACGACGGCGTCGATCGTCGTCGTCACGATCGGGTCGATGTCGAGCTCGCTCACCCACGCTGCGACCGTTCGGGCGACGTCGACGCCGCCCAGCGCCATCGGCTTCAGGACGAGGGCGTCGGCCGCCTCGGCGTCGCAGATCGCGTCGACGCCGTGTTCGAGTAGCCCCTCGTCGAGCGCGATGTCGACGCCCGCTCCACGATCGTCCGCGCGGAGGTCCGCGTGCCCCTCGAGGGCCCCCGCGGGAAGCGGCTGCTCGAGCAATGATACGTCGAACTCGGCGGCGGCCTCGAGGGCTGTCGCCGCCTCCTCGTACGTCCAGCCCTCGTTGGCGTCGATCCGCAGTTCGACGTCGGGGCCGACGGCCTCGCGGACGCGCCGGATCCGTTCGATATCTTCCTCGACGCTTCGCCGGCCGGCTTTCAGTTTGCAGCAATCGAACCCGCGGTCGACGGCGTCGGTGGCCTCCCGGACGGTCTCGACCGTCGAGCCGTCGCCGATCGTCGCGTTGACCGGCACCCGGCCGACCATCGGTCCCTGACCGATGTACCGGTACAGCGGCGTCGATTCGCGCCTCGCGGTCAGATCCGTCAGCGCGAGGCCGACCGCGTGTCTGGCCGCGACCTGCTCGTCGACCGCCTCGATCGCCGCGGCAGAGCCGGCCTCGATCTCTTCGGCGGCCCGCGCCAGCGCCGCCTCGCAGTCGGCGTGCGATTCCGTCCAGCCCGGCAGCGGCGTGGCCTCGCCGTAGCCCACGGGGTTGTCGTCGGCCCCCCGATCTGTGATTCGAACGAGGAAGCCGTTGCGCGAGTCGATCGTCCCGTCGGCCGTCTCGAGCGGATCCGCGAGATCGAGCGAAAACGGTCGGTACTCGAGGTCGAGATCTCGGTCGTCGGACATGCTACGTCGCCACCCCCGCGGCGAACAGGATCGCGTAGATCGCCAGCAGTTTGCCGGTCCCCTCGAGCGCCGGGTTCAGCGCCTCGCCGTCGGTCCGCGTACAGACCGTGCGGGCGACGACGGCCGCGTAGGGCAGCGAGGCGAGGGGCAGCAACACGCGCGGGCCGAACCCCTCGGCCAGCCAGAGCCACGGCGGCACGAGGTAGGCGAGTCCGAGCAGCGCGGCGTACTCGACGCGGCTCCAGCGGTAGCCGATCCGGACCGCCAGCGTCCGTTTGCCGGTCTCGGCGTCGGTCTCGAGGTCGCGGATGTTGTTGACCACGATGATCGCCGTCGAGATTCCGGCAACCGGGAGGCTCGCGAGGAACGCCTCGCGGGTGACGGTTCCCTCGGGGATCGTCGTCGTCAGCGGTTCGGCGATCGTCGCCGCGGCCTGGACGTAGAACGTCCCCATCACGGCGACGAGTCCGAAGAAGACGAAGACGAACGGGTCCCCGAGGCCGTGGTAGCCCAGCGGATAGGGGCCGCCGGTGTAGGCCCAGCCGCAGACGACGCTTGCCAGTCCGACGACGAGGATCGGCAGGCCGCCGACGTAGACGAGGTAGGTTCCCGACAGGATCGCCAGCGCGAAGGTGACGAACGTCGCCAGCTTCACCTGCTCCGGGGAGATGATCCCCGCCTGGGTCACCCGCGTGAACCCCTCCCTGTCGTCGGTGTCGGCCCCCTTGATCGCGTCGTAGTAGTCGTTCGCGAAGTTGGTCCCGATCTGAATCAGCGCCGCGCCGACGAACGCCAACAGCGCCGGCAGCGGGGCGAACACGCCCTCGTGGAGCGCGACCCCCGTCCCGACGATCACCGGCGCCGCGGCCGCGGGCAGCGTTTGCGGGCGTGCGGCCATCAACCACGCCTTCGTCCGTGAGATATCGACCTCGGCCGTACTCATTGCTCGAGTGTCCCACTCGCGGAAGTGTCAACGTTGGCATTGCGATCGATCGAGAGCCGGGCCGATCCGGCGCCGCGGCCATGAGTAACCTTCCATCATTGTCTCGACCGCTGTTATTGTCGGGCCCGCAGCCAGAGCGCCGCGCCGAGACCGGCCAGCCCGGCCACCCCGGCCAGCGGCGTCAGTCCGGGGACGGGATCCTCGAGACCGCCGTCGCTCTCGTCGCCCGCGGCGCCGTCGACGACCAGCGTCGCGTTGCGTTCGACCGGGTCGACCGGATAGCCGCTCGGGAACATCGCCGAGTCGTCCGCGATCGCGAGGGTCTCGTCGGTCGTCGGCGCGTCCTCGCTGACCTCGAGGGTGATCGTCGCCGTCGGTCCGGTTCCCGTCGTACCGTTCCCCGGCGGGGTTCGCTCCTGCTCGACCGTAATCACGCCGGCTTCGTCGTCGATCTCGACGTCGCCGTCGACCGTAGCGTTCCCGCCCTCGTCCCCGCCGGCCAGCATCGAACCCTGTTGGACGTCGGTCACGGTGAGCACGTCGGGGTCGTACTCGATCGCGTAGGAGAGCCCGCTGATCCCGTTGCCCGCGGGGTTGCCGTGCGTACTCGCCACGAGATCGAGCGTCACGGTCTCGCCGGGCGCGACGTCGATCTCGGTCGTGTCGTCGTTGAACCCCTCGGAGTCGAAGTACAGCAGCGTCGCGCTGTCGATGGCGCCGGCCGGCGCGGGGACGACCGCGAGCGGGGCGAGGAGGAGCCCGCAGGCGATGGCGGCCGCCAGCGCGGCCGAGAAGACGGCCGCGAGTCGTTCACTCGGCATCGTCACTGTCCTCCGGCACCCGCAGTTCGATCGGCGGCATTTCGAGGAAGGCCGTGTCGTACCCTTGGTGGCGGGCGACCTGCGGCAGCGACCGAATCGTCAGCGTCACCGTATCGCCGGCACGGAGATCGACGTCCTCGAGCGACGCTCCGTAGTGGAGCCCGTACTCGCCGTCGATAGTCTGCTCGAGGGAAACCGGTTCGGCGGTGACCGACTCCCCGTCGCGTTCGATCGTCGCGTCGAGGCTCATGTTCGGAAGCGGGACGCGGTTGTACGGCGTCCGCGGCGAGACGAGCAGGGAGCGCCCGTCACCGCCGGTCAGTCGGTAGTCCGACTCGAGGACGGTCGCGAGAAACGCCGCGTCGCCGCTTCGGGGCAGTTCGGCCGTCGATTCGGGACGTCCCTCGCGAATCTCGCCGCTCTCGTCGGTTCCGACGAGGAACGTCCCAGGGAACGCATCGACCTCGGGGAGCCGTGAGTAGGGAACGTGATCGTGAGCCATCGGCTCGAGGGCGCCGCGTTCGCCCCAGCGCCCCTCGTCGAAGTAGTCGACGTCCGAGACCGTCTCGCGAAAGTCCTGATCGTAGTCGAACTCGAACGTCGCGGTCTCGCGCTCGGCGAACCGGCCCGCGAGGTCGCCGGTCGTTCGCGCCGACAGCGGTGGCAGTTCGACCTCGACCGTATAGGTGCCGTCCTCCTCGAGGGGGACGTTGTCGCCGAAGTGAAAGCCCATCTCCTGGGAGAGCATCGGCCACATCGACTGCGGGGACCCGACCCGTTCGCCGTCTCGAGAGAGCCTGACGACGTTGCCGCTGTCGACCGGCAGGACGACGCCGGTCTCGGCGTCCCAGAGGGTGAACATCATGTGGACGCCCCGCATCTGGTCCGGCGTGACGTGCTGGACGTCGTCCTCGCCGTCGCCGGTCACGAGCCAGAACGGGTGGGGGTACGATAGCATCGGCGCGAGCCGGTAGTCGCCGGCCACGATCGGCTCGAGGGCCCGCATCGACTCGCGGTGGGTCGGCACGTAGACCGCGTCCGGTTTGTCCTCGATTTCGGGGAACGGAGGTGCGACGTCGACGGTTTCGTCTCGGTTCTCGTCGGTTTCGTTTCCCTCGCCGTCGGAGTCGTTTCGTTCGCCGCCGTTTTCGTCGCCGCCCTCACCGAAACAGCCCGCCAGCGCGAGCGCGCCGGTCGCTGCCCCCCAGCCGACGAACGTCCGTCGATCGATTTCGTGGTCCATGTGGATGGTCGTGAGTCGTCTGTCGGTTTCGTCCTCGAGTCGTCACTCCGTCTCCGTCGGGTTCGTAGGCGGCAACGCGCGCAGCGACCGCGGCGGAACCAAGTAGTTCCCGCGCCGGTTGACGAAGATGTAACCGGTGATACCGTTGTTGAGGTTAGTCACGTCGAGGTCGGTTCCCTCCATCGCCTGCCGCACGCGGACGAACTCCTCGATACCCTCCTGGAGGGCGAGGAAGTGGATCCCCGGCCGATCGTCGTCGACCGTGCTGAAGTCGCGTCGCAACAGCGGCGGCTTCCCGTCTTCGCGTCCGCGGGCGGCCTTCTGGGCGTGGCCGACGACGCCACGGTCGCTGGCGTCGGCTTCGGTCGCCGCGATGCGCTCGTCGGTCAGTCCGTTGGTCGTCGTCAGCTTCTCACCGGTCGTGCCGACCGCATTCTCCTCGGCGTGTTCCGGGCTGAACATCTTCTGGACGCGCTGGTGTTGGCTGTCCTGTTCGAACCACTGCCGGAGGTTGAGCCCCATCGAAGAGACGTGCTGGGTCGTCGCCCCCGCAAACGGCCCCTCCGCGATCGTCACGCGATCCTCGGGGGCCTGGCTCTCGGCGAATCCCGATCGAAAGCCCATCAGCGACGGCGCCTCGTCGGGAATCGACTCCGGAACGCCGTCGAGATCGGTGTGGTTAGCCGGCAGCCCCGCCCCGACGAAGCCGGTCCGGCGCCGCTCGTCGACGCGCTCGAAGACGCCGGTCAGGTCCGTCTCGATCCCGCGGCCGTTGAACTCGTCGCGCTCGCCGAACAGCCCCTGCTCGGCCTCGAGGGTGACCTCCGGGTGATCGCTGGCGAGGTGGAGGATGGCGTCGAACTCGTCGAACCTGTCGGCGTCGCCGACGATCGGCTCCGGATCGGGAAGGTCGACCGAGTCGGGCAGCGATCCGTCGAACCGGTCGAAGTACGCCGGCGTGTAGCCGATCGTGAAGACCAGCCCCTCGTTGCTCCACTCGTAGGCGCGCTCGAGGGCCCGAAGCGCGTCCTCGACCTGCGCTCGAGCGTCGTCGGACGGCTCGGTCGAGAGCGACAGCGCCACCAGCACGTGGTGTTCCGGCAACTGGACGTTCCCGTCGTCGTCCCTCGAGAGGAACTCGTTCCAGGCGTGCTGTCGCGACGGCAGCGAGTCGGGGTCGTCGGTTCCGGACGGGACGTCGACCGCTTCGTCGTCGTTCTCGGAGAGGCAAGCACTGAGCGCCGACGCGCCGCCGACGGCCACCAGCGCCCGGAGGTAGTCCCGGCGTGACAGCGCGGACCGATCGGGAAGTGTCACTGGTCGGAAGTCGGGCGCCGACGCTCAAATGATTTTCTCCCCTGATCGCAGGGTCGAACCAACTGGCTCGAGGAGTGTTATCGGTGCACACGGAATCGCACCCACTCGAGCTGGGACGTCCCGCCAGTGGTGGATCCGGCGTGAGGTGGCGCGCGCTGGTGACCGCCTGAGCGAATTCGAGGGCGGTCAGCGATGCCGTGCGAGGGATGAGTGAGCGGTACGAGGGATGAACGGAGTGAATCCCTCGGAAGCGAGCGAATCGGCTGGAGAGGACGTGGCACTCCCCGTTGCCAGCAGTAGCAGTACGGCTGAGGGCTGAGTGGCGTTGAAACCGACGAAAGAAACGCGCACTCGAGCCGAGTCGAGTCCCCGTACAGTTACGATCCGATCCGAGACGGTCACCGATGACGGAGCGGATCGATCAGCCGCTCAGTAGTGCCACGGGAAGTCGTCGAAATCGGGGTCGCGGCCCTCGACGAAGGCGTCCCGACCCTCCTTCGCCTCGTCGGTCATATAGCCCAGCCGCGTCGCCTCGCCGGCGAAGACCTGCTGGCCGATCATGCCGTCGTCGGTCATATTGAAGGCGTACTTGAGCATCCGCATCGCCGTCGGGCTCTTGGCGTTGATGCGCTCGCCCCACTCGAGGGCGGTCTCCTCCAACTCGTCGTGGGGGACCGCTTCGTTCACCATGCCCATCTCCGCGGCCTCCTCGGCGTCGTAGGTCTTTCCGAGGAAGAAGACTTCGCGGGCCTTCTTCTGGCCGATCTGTTTGGCGAGGTAGGCCGAGCCGAAGCCCGCGTCGTAGCTCGCCACGTCGGGATCAGTCTGGAGGAATTTCGCGTGCTCTTCGCTCGCGAGCGTGAGGTCGCAGACGACGTGCAGCGAGTGGCCGCCGCCGACGGCCCACCCCGGGACGACGGCGACGACGACCTTCGGGATGTGGCGGATGAGACGCTGTACCTCGAGAATGTGCAGCCGTCCCTGTTCGGATGCTCGTTCTTCGTCGCCTTCGTACTGGTAGCCGTCATCGCCGCGGATCGTCTGATCGCCGCCGGAACAGAACGCCCAGCCGCCGTCCTTCGAGGAGGGGCCGTTGCCGGTCAGCAGGATGCAGCCGACGTCGGTCTGGCGCTTGGCGTGGTCGAGCGCGTCGTACAGTTCGTCGACCGTCCCCGGCCGGAAGGCGTTGCGCACGTCGGGCCGGTCGAAGGCGATCCGGACCGTGCCGGAGTCGACCGCTCGGTGGTAGGTGATGTCGCTGAACTCGTCGTTCAGGTCCGCGACCGGCTCCCAGCGTTCGGGGTCGAACAGTTCCGAAACCATTGGCTCGACGTTGGTCCGCGGCCCGTGAAATAGGTTCGCGTCGCGCTCGAGGGACTCGCTCGAGGCAGAGGTCCCGTTAGTAACGCGAGTCCGCGACTCGCGGTGGCGCTCGCCGATCGACGGGAACGCGCAGTTGGCGATAACCGATAGAGTTTTTCTACTAATATGAGTTCGTCAGAATGAATGCTCGCTCGCCCTCGGACTAGCACGGATACGCGGACGACAGCGGACGGTGTGATCGGTCGATTCGACGGAGCGATCGAACGGTCCGGTCGCCGGCTCCGGACGGCGCGCGGGTCGGTATGAACCGTTCGCTCGTCGCGTCGGTCACCGCGGGAGTGCTCGGCGGCCTCGCGAACGTCATGGTGACCCGTGAGTTGCTCGAGCGCGTGGACTCTCCGTTTTTCGAGCCGGGACGAGAGACGGCCCTCAACCCGGGGACGATCGGCTCGGTCGCCGACGCGCCCCACGTCTGGCTCGGCGTGTTCGCGCTCGGATTCGTCCCGCTGTTCGCGACGACCGCCACGAGACTGCTCGCGCCCGGCGGCGGGTTCGTCGCGTTGCTCGTCGGCGTCGTACACACCGTCCTGACGGCGCCGTTCCCCGAGGGAACCCCCATGGCATGGGGGACCCTGGTCGAGGGGCCGTTCTACGCGTCGAACTACGCGAAGTCGTGGTACGCGTGGCTCTCGCTGCTGCTGGTCGCCGGCGTCGCCGAGTTCGCGCTCCGGCGCGGCTACGGTCTCGGCGACGAACGGCTTCGGAACCTCCCGACGCTCCCGCTGTCCCGATCGCAGCTCCGGGCGGTCGTCCTCGGAAGCGGACTCCTTGTCGGGCTCGGGATCGGGCTGCTGAGTTCCACCGGTGCGTACTACCAATCCGATATCTGGACCGTTCTTACGATTCTCGTCCCGGGGTGTATCGTCACGGCGATCGCCATCGCCGCGCTGCTGACGAGGGGACTGGTCACACCGATGGTCCTCTACGCCTACTGGACGGCGGGTACTGTCGAGAGCACGGTGTTTCCGCCACATCCCGCTCCGGAGTACCACACGCATCCGGAGGTTCTGTTCCTCTTCCTCTCGGTCGCCCTGCCCCTCCTCGCGTGTCTCGAGTGGGTGCTTCGATCCCGCGTCCGCGGCTGGGACGGCGGCGTCTTCGCCGGGCGAGCCGATACGGCGGAGTGACGCAGTGAGTGAGGGGAAATCTCGAGTCGGGACCGATTCCGATCGTCCTTGTTCCCGTCCTTACTCTCGAGTCGCGTTCAGCCCCTGCTGGATGTCGACGGCGTAGGTCTCGTCGACCTCGATCGGCGCGGGGCTGTTTCGGACCGTGTTCGTCGCGACGACACCCGCCTCGCCCGAGCGGATCCGGATGCCGGCGTCCGCGGCGTCGCTGATCGCGTTCCCGGTCACGGTGAAGCTGTAGGGACGCTCCGTCTCGCGGGCGGACTCGTCGTCGCTGTCGGCGGGGACGGTCCGGGAGAGGATCCCGACCGGACAGTTGTCGACTTGATTGCCAGAGATAGTGATATCGAACGAGCGCGCCAGCGGGGTGCCGGCGATCTCCTCGCGGACGTGGGTCTCCTTGTACTCGATCTCGATGCCCGCCTCGCCGCCGGGGTCGGGGGCGTACTCCTCGAGGTCCCGACAGACGTTCCCGACGATCGCGCCCTGCTGGGCCGGCGAACAGGCGATGAGGCTGTGGCCGCCGTCCTCGGCGACGTTGCCGTAGACGGTGAAGTTGCTGACGTTGTAAGTCGCGATGTTGTTGTAGGTCACGCCGGCGACGTAGTTGCGCGCGACGACGACGTTCTCGGAGCGGCGCAGGTCCAGCTCGTCGGCGGCGGCCCGGGCGGTGATCCCGTACCAGTTGGGGTCGAGCACCTCGTTGCCGACGACCTGTACGTTCGTACAGCGCGAAAACGAGATCGCCATCTGGAAGCCGTCGACGGTGCGGTTGTTCGCCACCAGCAGACCGTCGCAGTCGTCGGCCTGAATCGCGTGGTTGTCGAGTTGCGTTCCGTTCGCGTCGAACTCGATACCGGCGATCGTCACGTCGTCGCCGCGGGTGCGGATCAGGTCGTGGCCCGACGGTTCGTCACTCGTCGCGCTGTCCTCCCCGCCGGCGACGACGAACCGCGTTCCCTGCTGGCCGACCAGCGCGGTGTCGTCGCCGATCGTGGCCGGACCGGCAAAGCGGAAGTCGCTGCCGCCCGCGACGACGGTGCCGCCGCTCGAGGCGAGTTCGTCGAACGCGTACTGGAACGCTGCCTCCGCGGTGCCGTCGGTCGAGAACGCGACGCGACCGGATCCGGCCTCGAGGACGAGGTAGCCGACGCCGCCCTCGTCGTGATCGCGTTCCGAACCGCGGTTCCACCATCCGCCGCGGCCCGTCGTCCCGTTACCGTTCGGTCCGCAACCGTCGCTGCGGACGACGTAGTAGCTCGCACTCGAGAGCGCGCCACCGCCGCGTCCTCGCGCCTCGCCGAGTCCGGTCAACGCGCCGATTCCGGCGGTCGCTCCGAGGCCGCCGAGGAACGTCCGTCGCGTCGACTGTCCGAACCGCCGGCCGCTGGTGACGTCGGTGTCGTTGGACATCGCCCATCACTGTCGGAGTGTCGGCCATAGTTTCTTATAATACGTCTATTATTGAATTTCTCTACATCCGGTCCGGAACGTATCAGTACTGACGGGTGGTTAGTGGCTTCGCTCCGAGCGCCGCACGCCGATCCGAATCACGTGGCAGCGATCGCTCGGGCCACCGGTCTCGAGTCGCGTTTCGATCGCACGCTGGATCCGATTCCGGTACGGTTCACCGTCCGTCAACCAAGTTCGACGCTTTCAGACGTCCAGGCGGCCGCTATCGTCGCCAGAGAGTCGACTCCGTCCCGATCCAACGGGCTATTTGATATAGCGACATACGATACATCTGTCCGAGAAACGACGCACCGAGACGCCACTTTCAGTTTCCAACCCGAACTCTGACGGCGATCGTCTACGCCGATTGATTTTTCAGCCGGCCGTTCGACTCCGAAGGCGATGGGCGAGACGTACTACGACGTCCTCGAGGTCGATCCGGACGCGACTCGCGAGGAGATTCAAACCGCCTACCGCGAGCGCGTCCTCGAGACCCATCCGGACCACAACGACGCGCCCGACGCCGCCGAGCAGTTCAAGCGCGTCTCGACGGCGAAATCGGTGCTGACCGACGGCACCGAGCGGGCCAGGTACGACCGGCTGGGCCACGAGTCCTACGTTCGTCTCGCCGACCACTCTGCCGGTGAAGGGAAAGCGGATGACTCGAGCGCGTCGACCGACGGGGCGAACGCGTCGGCAGAGAAGGCGTCGAACGCATCGACGACTGGCGACTCGAGCGCCGATACGAGCGCGAACGCGACGGGGTCGAGAACGACGCAGCGGGCGAACTCGAGAACGGGATCGAAGAGCGGCCGGAGTCGGACCACCGACCGAACCGCTGCCGGCTCGAGCCGGACCGACGCCGGACGCTCGAGATCCCGAGGCGGCGCACGAACCGAGAGCCATCACGCGCGACAGCGCAAGCGACGACGTCAACAGCGGACCCGACAGCGGGCGACGGGCGGGTGGTCGTTCGGCGACGAGACGGCGGCGTCGGCAACTTCGACCCGCGGCGAGCCGACCGCGACGGCTACCGGAGCCGACGACGACGCCGAGGCCTCGGAGTTCCAGTACGCCGTCCACGACTGGACGGATGACGTCGACCCCGAGTGGGAGGGCCAGTCCCTCGAGTACTCGACTGCGGTGACGATCGGCTGTTGCTGGCTGCTCTATCCGGTGTTCGTCGCGGTGGCGTTGACGCCGGTGTTCTCGATGCCGGTCAAGGCGATCGTCGTCGCCTGTACGCTCGGCCTCGTCGGCTACCTGCTCACCAGACCGCGAGTGGCGACCGGAGTGTTCGGTTCCTGGAGCGTGCTGTTCCCGATCGGAATCGAGTGGCTGGCCCCCGTATCGCAGTTCTCGCCGGCCGGGCTGGTCGCGCTCGGCTTCGCCTGGATCCCCTTCGGCTACGCCCTCGCGCTCTGGTGGGCGCTTCGCCCCTGATCGTCGATTCGTTCGTCTCAGTTGGTTGCGGGTGTGATGATAGCCGATCTATTTTCGTGGAAACTGGGGACTCGAGCGTGCTGCTCACAGTGGCAAGGGGGAATCGCCACGCCCTCCCCAACCGATTCGTTCGCGCCCGCGGGATTCTCGCCGTTCATCCCGCGGACCGCTCACTCATCCACTGTCAGAACGAGTTCCGACACGCCTTCGTTCACTCCGTTCACGACGACCTCGCGCAGTATCGACGACTGCCCTCGCTACCGCTCGGTCAGCCGTCAGCGCGCGCCATCGCGTCCCAGAACAGTCCGTAGCGACGCTACTCGCCGTCGCCTCGAAGCTCCTCGCGAATCCGCTCCGCGAGCGCGTCCCGCCGTCGGTGACTCGCCTCCGAGTCGAATTCGACCGCGAGCACCTGCGTCCCCGCAGACTCGAGGGACCATCGATACGCGCTCGCGAAGTCGACGGGGGCGACGCGCTCGAACGCGAGGTCGTAAAAGTCCGCCAGCGCGTCGAACTCGAGGCCGTGGGGCGTCTTGAACTGGGCCGTGAAGGGGGGCTCGAACTCCTCGATCGGGAGTTCGTGGAAGATGCCGCCGCCGTCGTTGTCCAGCAGGACGATCGTGGCGTCGACGCCGCAGCGGTCGACGGCGAGCAGTCCGTTGGAATCGTGGTAGAAGGCCAGATCGCCGGTGACGAGCACCAGCGGCTCGCCGGTCGCGCTTCCGGCGCCCAGCGCCGTGCTCGTGATCCCGTCGATCCCGCTGGCGCCGCGATTTGACAGCACCGTCAGGTCGGCGTCGCGGGGGCGTCCGAACCGGTCGGCGTCCCGGATCGGCATGCTGTTGGAGACGAAGATCGTCGCGGGGTCGGGCGCCTCCTCGAAGACGTCGGCGAGAACGGCCCCCTCGAACGGCTCGGCCTCGAGGGACGACGACTCGAGGGCCGCGTCGCGAACCGCCCAGTGGCGACGCTCCGCGTCGGCAAACGCAGCCAGCCACTCGTTTTCGGAGCCCGTCTTTGCCCCGGCATCAGCCTCGAGGCGTTCGCACAGCCCCTCGAAGACGGGCCCCGGCGACGCGGCTAGCAGATCCGTCGCGGTGAACGTCGCCTCGCGCCAGTCGCCCGCGGGGTCGATCAGGAACTGCCGAGCGTCCGAATCCCGCAGCGCGTGTCGCAGGGGTTTCGAGGTCGGCGATGCGCCGAACCGTACGACGGCGTCGGGCTCCGGAAGCGTATCGACGTAGGCGTCGTAGCCGCCGTACACCGGCCCCGTCGCGGACTCCCGGTCGACGTGCGGGCCGAACCGCAGATTCGAGAGCGGATCCGCGAGGATCGGCGCGCCGACGCGCTCGGCGACGGTCGCGACGCGGTCGGGATCGAGCACGGACAGATCGGCAGGATCCGCTGGCCCTGCGACGATCAGCGGTCGGTCGGCGTTCTCGAGCGTTCGGACGAGGTCGTCGTACTGCGCGTCCGCGAGCGCTCGCGTTCCCGACTCGGTTTCGACGAAGGCGCCGTCGCGTCCGCGTCCGGCGAGCGTCTCCGCGAACGCGTCGGGGACGGCGTCGGGCACCTCGATCGGCTCGAGGGGCTTGCGGAACGGACAGTTCAAGTGGACGGGACCGGGATCGACGCCGCCCGTCTCGGACAGCGCCCGCGCGGCGGTCGTCCGGAGGCTCCGGACCTTGCGCTCGTCGGGTTCGGGATCGGGGAGTTCGGCGTCCCAACGGACCGCGTCGCCGTAGAGTTCGACCTGATCGACGGTCTGGTTCGCCCCGCTGTCCCGGAGTTCGTGCGGGCGGTCCGCCGTGAGCACGAGCAGCGGGACGCGGGCCTGATCGGCCTCCATCACGGCCGGATGAAAGTTCGCGGTCGCCGTCCCGGAGGTCGAAACCAGCGCCGTCGGCTCGCCGGTCCGGCGCGCCCGGCCGAGCGCGAAGTACGCCGCCGAGCGCTCGTCGAGGTGGGAGTAGACGTCGATCCCCTCGTGTGCGGCGAAGGCGACCGTCAGCGGTGTCGACCGGCTGCCGGGAGCGACGCAGACCGCCTCGAGGCCGCCCTTCGCGAGTTCGTCGACCAGCACGCGGCCCCACAGCTGTCTCTTATACACATCTCTGAGCGGGCTGGCAAG
>NZ_AOIS01000050.1 GCF_000337495.1 Haloterrigena salina JCM 13891 | reverse complement strand
AAGAGCGTGACCGTCTCGTCGGTCGCGATCCCCGAGCGGAGGCCGACCGCGAACTCGCCGTCACCGGCGGCGTCGAACCAGCCGATCGGCGCCGCGTACCAGCCGCGATCGAACGTTTCGGTGTCGCGGATCGTCTCCCAGGCCGCCGCGGGCGGCACGCCCCCGACCGCCGGGGTCGGGTGCAGCGCCTCGACGATTTCCAGAACGTGGCGATCGCCCTCGAGGGTCGCTTCGATCGGCGTCTGGAGGTGTTGAATGGTCGCCAACCGTCTGATCGTCTGGTCGCCGATCGTCAGGTCGCTCGCGAGGGGCTCGAGTTGCTCGCGGATCGCGTCGGCGACGAGGCCGTGTTCGCGCTGGAACTTCTCGCTGTCGCGCATTTCGTCGGCGTAGGCCCGGTCGGCTTCGGGGGTTTCGCCGCGTGGCATCGATCCCGCGAGTGCTTCCGTCTCGACGCGGTCGCCGCGCTTGGCGACGAGCCGTTCCGGCGGCGCGCCGAAGAACGTGCCGCCGTCTTCGCGACCGACCAGGAACCGGTAACAGTTCGGGTACCGGCGGCGCAGCCGCTCGAGCGTCTCGGGGACGTCGACCGGCCCCTCGAGGTCGACCGACAGCGCCTGCGCGAGGACGACCTTGGTGAGTTCGCCCCGTTCGATCCGCTCGAGGGCGGTCTCGACTTGGGCGGTCCAGTCCACGCGCGACGTGGTTCGCCGGGTCGATTCGACGCCGGGACCGTCGCCGCTCGGTCGCATCGACGGCAGCTCCCGGAGCCGGTCGGTCCAGCGCTCGAGTCGATCCGCCGCCGTCTCGTGGTCCGACGCGACGGCCGTCAGCCAGGTGTCCGCGTCGCTTCGAACGACCAATATCTGCGGAACGACGAACTCACCCGCCCGAAATCCGGTCCACGGCGGCGTCGGCTCGTGGCCGTCGTGAAAGGAGAGGCCGCCGAAGGCTCGCGGCCGGGCGACGCGCGGGCCGTCGTGTTCGAGGCCGTCGAACGCCCGGTTCGCGCGTGCCCGGAGTCGGTCGAACCGCTCGGTTCCGTCGGCCGTGAGGCGAGCGGCAATGCCTCGGCCGACGATCTCCAGTCCGGCGGGCGTCGACCAGAGCACTCGCGACTCGTCGTCGGCGTCGACGACTGCGCCGAACGACACGTCCTCGAGTTTCCGGCTGGCGCTGACGAGGGGGGTCGCGTCGGCGCTTAGCAGCGAGTCGGAATCACTCGCGAGCCGACGCTCACCCGACGTTCGATCCATCGAACGCAGTTCAGGACCGCCGCGCCTTCAGCCTAACTATCCCGGGCGCCGGCCCGCGCTCCCCGCTATCGATCCCCGCTCGCGCCTAGCTGTACCGTTCTTCCTCCCACGGGTTCGCCGTCTCCGAGTAGCCGCGTTTCTCCCAGTAGCCTCGCTGGGTCTCGGTGAGGAACTCGACGCCGTCGACCCACTTCGCCCCCTTGTAAGCGTACTTGTGAGGCGTGACGACCCGCAGCGGGCCGCCGTGGTCCTCGGGGAGGGGCTCGCCGTCGTAGGCCCACGCGAACAGGACCTCCTCGCGCATGCAGTCCTCGAGGGGGAGATCGGTGGTGTAGCCGTCCAGCGCCGAGAACATGACGTGGACCGCGTCGTCGTGGACGCCCGCGCGCTCGGCGAGGGTGGGGAAGGAAACGCCCGTGAACCGGCAGTCGAACTTGCTCCAGCCGGTGACGCAGTGAAAGTCCTGCTGTTGGGTCTCGGTCGGCAGGTCGCGGAACTCCTCCCACGAAAGCGAGAGTTCCTCGTCGACGGCGCCGGTAACGGTGAACTCCCACGTCTCGGGATCCCAGTCGGGCGTCCCGCTCTTCGAGAGCACCGGAAACGCCGAAGTTTCCCGCTGTCCGGGCGGCAGCCGCTCGTCGCCGAACTCGCGGTAGAGTTCCGTAACGTCGGTCGCGTCGTCGTTGGTCATACGCGTGCGTACGTCCCGACACGGGTAGATGTGACGCCTCCGGCGGACGGACTGGGCCGACAACCCATCCATCGACGGGTCGCGTGTGACCGAGACACACCGCTCGAATGAAACGATCGCCGACACGTAAGCTCGTATTTCCGGGCCGGTGGCGGGGGTGAAACGAACTGTAACAGTCGGTCCGACGTCACAATTCAGGGGCTTCCTCGCGAAACCCTCGCCATCCCTTAGTACAGTCTCGACCACGCTTACCTGTATGGCAAGTAGACAGCAGATATCCGAACAAGAAGTCACCGAACAGTCAGCAGAAGAAGTCGGCGAAGAAGCCATGGGTCCCGCGTTCGTCGCGTCGGCCGCATCCGTCGGACTCTCGCTGTACTACTTCTTCCTTCGAGGCGAGCGAGAGTTGGGAACGTTCATCGGGCTCTGGCCGCCGACCATCCTCGCGTTCGCGAGCTACTTCAACCAGCGGAAGATGCTCAACCAGCTGCAGTCGATCACCCAGCCGGGGACGACGCTGAAGAACGCGTTCGACTCCATGATGGGTAACCGGTAACGGATCGAAATCGAACGCGATCGAGACCCGCGGTACGATCACGATTCGATCGCTGCGAAGCGACTGCGACGCCGTCAGCGGTCCTTTCTAGACGGATACTACCGACCGTCGATAGCGAGGTTCGTCGAGAAGTCGGTCGCGCTGAGACTACCGACCTCCTGGCTCGGGACCGGCCGCAGCGAACTCGAGGCGACCGACCCTCGATTCGCGAGCGGTAGCGCCAATTCGCGGTCGGCGCCGCGTGCGACGATCGGGGACGATCCGCGGCGTGTGGTGTCCCCGTCAGACCTAAATACCCCCTCGCCGAAAGCCGAATCAGATGCCGAAAGTAGAGATCACCATCCCGGAACACCTCGAGATGCAGATCGCCCAGATGGTCGAGCGCGGCGAGTTCGTCAACCGCGAGGAGGCGATCGAAGACCTCCTCTCGACGGGGATCAAAGCCTACAAGACCAGCGGACCGATGGACGAGGAAGAGGGGACGAGCGGTGGAACCGGCCTCGAAGACGACGGTATGATGGGTCACGACGACGAGTACGTCTTCTAACGCCGCCGATTTTCGCTCTCGACCACTCAGTCAGACCGCGAGCAACGGGATTCCGAACGCGACGGCCAGGCCGAGGAGTGCGACGACGAGGCCGATTCCTGTCTCTTATACACATCTCT
>NZ_AOIS01000049.1 GCF_000337495.1 Haloterrigena salina JCM 13891 | reverse complement strand
TATCGCCGTCTGCCGTCTGGTTCGTGTCGTCTGCCATACCCGGCTGTTGCCGACTCACCGCCTTAAAGACACCTCTCTCGTCGACGAGCAGGCGCTTCGCTCATCCCTCGCGGTCATCGAAGATCGTTTGGCGCGACTCGCCGTCTCGCGACGAAGAGCGTCGATCGGAGAATCGCGCCTCCAAATACAGTCAATCAATATATATTTACAGTTAGACTACCAATTCGGTGTCGATGCCCTCCACATCGCTCTCTCGCCGGCGGCTGCTCGCAGCGAGCAGCGGCTGTCTTTCGGCCGCGTTCGCCGGCTGCATCGAGTTCAGCGAAGGCGAATCGGTCTCCGGCCACTCCACCTCCGAGGGAGGCACGCTCGAGTCGACCCACGAGTACGAGTCGTTGTCGATCCGCTCGGCGGACGACACGCCCGTCGCCTACTCGAGCGAGGACGCCGCGGAAGCCGACGAAGAGAAACGGGCGCCGCGCTATCTGGCCGATTTCTTCGTCACCGACGAGGACGACGCCGCCGCGCTGTGGTTCACCGGCGCCGCTGCGGACGACGACGTCGACGCCGCTCGAGCGTTCGTCGAGGAGACCGATTTCGACGGCGAATCGATCTACGTCGACCAGCGGTCGATCGACGACTGCTATCGGCGACGGCTGCTGAGCGTCCGCGCGGCCGATGGCGAGTTCCGGACGAACTACTGTCGAGCGCTGAAATCCCCGATGGAGCCGTGCGAGGCGGACAGGTCCGTCACGGAAGCGGTGTTCGTCCGCGTCCACCGCCCGTACGACGATCCCCCCTCGAGTCGAGGGAGTTCCGAACGCACCACCTGTCCGAGCGACGCCGGCGGTGGGAACGGCTCCGCGGCGAACAAGATGGACGGAACCGACACCGCGAACGACACTGACGGAACCGAAACCAACGACACTGACGCTCCGAGCGCGGAGGAACCGCGATGAACGACTGCGGCCGTAGCCATCGCCGACGGTTCCTGGCGGGGGTCGCCGCGGCCGGCAGCACCGCGCTCGCCGGCTGTAGCGCTCTCTCGTGGACCGACGACGACGGATCGTCGTTCACCGCGGCCGACGCGGCCGACGTGCTCACCGATGAGACCGAACCGCCGGAAATCGAGTGGCCGGTACCGGTGGGTCCGGCGTCGGACGCCGTCGACGACGGCCTCGAGCGCGTCGAGACGCTACTGGCGGACGTTCCGGACCCGCTCGAGTCCGAGACGGTCCCCAACGGCGTCGTTCGGCAGTCGATCGCGGATCGACGGGACGAAGCCCGCGGCTACCGCGACGAGGCCGCCGAAGCGACCGGCGACGATCGCTACCGCGCGCTGCGGACGACCCGCGAGGCGCGCGACGCCGCGCGGGCGGCGACGACCACGCTCGCCGCCATCGAAGACGAGACGATCA
>NZ_AOIS01000048.1 GCF_000337495.1 Haloterrigena salina JCM 13891 | reverse complement strand
CCGGAGCGACGCCGAGGACGAACTGCTTCGGGCGGCGCTGTTCTACGCGCGCCAGGAATCGGACCTCCGACGTGCGGCGGATCGGCTCGGTCGAAATCGGTGGGAGGTCGACGGGGACGCCACCGTCATCGACATCGGCGACGGCGCCGGCGCGGTCGAGTTCGCGACGGCCACGCGGACCGCCTGGGAGCACCTCGCGGGGCGCTTCGACGAGCGAACCGACGAGTCGACGGATCTGACGCCGGTCTTCGACGCGACGCTCGAGGCGTCGACCGAGCGCGTCGAGAGCGTCACGGTCCCCGATCGAACCGACGAGGACTGGCTCGACGGCGTCGTCGACGGAGCGCTCGACCAGCACACGGAGCAGATGCTCTGGCGGACGGTGGATCCGGTTTCGAGCGCGGGGGACGGCCTGAACCGGGCCATCGAGGACGGCAACACGGGTATCGCGCTCTACGAGGCCGCCCGGTTCGAAGTGCTGTACCGGGCCTTCGAGCGCGTGCGCGGTCGAATCGACGAGGGGACGCTGGCGACGCCCGAATCGACCGCGGAGATCCGCGCGGAGCGAACGGCCGCGATCGAAGCGGCCGCGTCGGCCGGCGCGTCGGTGACCGAGCCGTCGATCGGCGCGTACGTCCTCGCGGAGACGCTCCGGTCGCTCGAGTGGACCGACGACAGCGTCCGCCGGGCCGCGGACAACGATCCCGAGGTCGTCGTTTCATTGTTCACCGAGTACGGCAATTACGCGCGCATCCGGGCCCAACTCGAGGTGCTTCCCGACGCGGTCGAGGCGTTCCGGGAGCGACTGCGGTCGGCCTGAGGACGGTACCGCGGCGGTCGCGGTGACAACTCGCCGGGCGGACGGTGCGAGCGAGGTGTCGCTCGAGGAAGCGAGCCGTCCGTCGCTCGGGACACCGATGGGGACCACTTTACTATCCCGGGTTCCAAGGCTCGCACAACGACCACATGCTGACAAAGCGAATCATCCCGTGTATCGACGTGGACTTAGACGAGGACGGGAACCCGGCGGTCTACACCGGCGTCAACTTCGAGGACCTGAAGTACACCGGCGATCCGGTGGAGATGGCCAAGGCGTACAACGAGTCCGGCGCCGACGAGTTCGTCTTCCTCGACATCACCGCCTCCGCGGAGGGCCGCGAGACGATGCTCGACGTCGTCGAGCGCGTCGCCGACGAGGTCTTCATCCCCCTCACGGTCGGCGGCGGCATCCGCACCACCGACGACATCAAGGAGACGCTGCGGGCCGGCGCCGACAAGGTCTCGATCACGACCGGCGCGCTCGAGCGCCCCGAACTGATCAACGAGGGCGCGACAGCCTTCGGCAACCAGTGTATCGTCATTAGCGTCGACGCCAGACGGCGGTTCGATGGAGAGGGCGAACACTACGTCGAGATCGACGGCGAGTCCTGCTGGTTCGAGTGCACCAAGAAGGGCGGCCGCGAGGGAACCGGTATCGACGTGCTCGAGTGGGCACAGGAGGCCGAACGCCGCGGTGCGGGCGAACTATTCGTCAACTCGATCGACAAGGACGGCACCAAGGACGGTTACGACCTGCCGCTGACGAAGGCGGTCTGCGAGACCGTCGACACGCCAGTCATCGCCTCCTCGGGCTGTGGCGGCCCCGAGGACATGTACGACGTGTTCACCGAGGCCGGCGCCGACGCTGGCCTCGCGGCCTCGATCTTCCACTTCGACGAGTACTCGATCGAGGAGACCAAGGAGTATCTGGACGAGCGGGACGTTCCGGTTCGACTCTGAACCGCGAGCGAACGAACTGGCGAACGGCCGTCGGCCGTGAGCCAGTGAGCGAGCGGCTTTTTGGTCCAGATTTTTGCGCGAGTGGTGAGTGGAACGAACCCGAGCGGAAAAAGGTGGGAACGGAGTATCTGGACGAGCGGGACGTTCCGGTTCGACTCTGAACCGCGAGCGAACGAACCGGCGAACGGCCATCGGCCGTGAGCCAATGAGCGAGGCGACTCAGGCCGTTCGTTTCGACTTCCAACACGCTTATATCGACACAGTTGTGCGTTACGACCAGTGAAGTGGCGGTGCACGTGGTGTGGCAAACCTCACGCGGAAAACGACCCTCCCTGTGATAACTGCGGACACAACACCTTCGAGAAGGCGGTCGTTCGCGAGGGCGAAGGCGAGACAGAGGCCGAGCGAAGCGAGTCCTCGAGGGCGGCCTCGAGCGACCCCGCCGTCGACACCGGCGTGACCGAGACGGAAACGGTCGACACCGGCACCACCTACGTCTGGCGGTGTCAGGACTGCGGTCGCGACCACGTCAAGTACAACCCGCCGTGTTCGCGCTGTGGGAACCACGACCTAGAGAAGATCGAGCAGCGCTACGACGACGTCGACGGCGAACTCGAGACGTCCAGTTGGCTCGAGGTGGCCAAGCCGTACGCGCCGATTCTGGCGGTCATCGTCGTGGTCGCCGCGCTGTTCGCGACCGGCGTCGTCCCGCTGTCGATCGTTCCGGGCGTCGGCGAGCCGTCGCCGCCCGACGCGCCGGGTGAGGGAAGTCAGGCCGCGGGGATCGACCTCGAGGCGACCGAACTGGAAGTTCACGACCGACTCGAGGCCGAACGCGATAGCTCGCGCTCGTACGACGACGGGCTCGCGGCCTACGCCGAGTACAACAACCGCGCGCACGTGGCGAGCCAGCACGACGGCACGGACTCGGAGGGCGTCCGGCCGAGCGATTTCGGCGTCGATTGCGGGAGCGCAGGCGCCAGCGGCCAGTTGACGCCCCCGCTATCGATCGACGACTACGACGACGAGGCCGCCCTCGCCGACGACATCGCAGGCGGACTCGAGACCAGCGACGCGGTCACGGATCCCGAACTCGAGCGGGAGGGACTTGACCTGCACGTCGTCGAGGGATCGGTCTACGTCCACTACGCGGCCTGCTAGACTCTTTAATAATCCGTTGGAGTTTTTTGCTGAAGGGAAACGCTGCAAGATCTACTCACGCTGGCAACAGGGGATCGCCACGCCCTCCCCAGCCGATTCGTTCGCTCACTTCGTTCACTCACTCATCCACTGTCAGAGCAAGCTCGGACAAGCCTCTGTTCGCTTCGCTCACAGAGACCTCGCACGACTTCACGCCGCGATTCGTTGTTCACTCATCGCGGCCCAGCGCGCGCCACCGCACGGTAGTCGGTCCGCCCGACGGGAGACGAGAACACGCTGCTCCGTCGACTACGCCGTGTTCGTCCGGACGGAGTGGCAACTCCCTCGAGTAAAATTCCCGGCGAGAAGACGAGGACTCGAGCCCCCGAGATCGAGTGTCGAAGCTCCTGTTCAGGCGGCCGCTTCGAACGCCTCGCGGAAGGAGATGGCCTTCTCGCGGACGTTGACTGCCGCATCCTCGAGGGCCTCGAGCGGATCGACGCCGCCCTCGGTCTTGATCGTGAGGATGGGTTCGGTCTGGCCGCCCGACTGTTCGGGGTTGACGTCGTAGGTGGCCGCGCTGACGTTCTCGTGCTCGAGCAGTGCGCCCTTGAGGACGTTCATGAAGGTGTGATCCTCGCCGGCGATCTCGATCGAGAGTTCGGTGTCGGTGCTCTCGGTGACCCGCAGTTCCATGTCCACCGTTCCGGTCGTCGGCCGCTTGTAGCTTTCTGTTCGGGCTCGAGGGACGGCGGTCGGCGACGGGGGTCGACCGCGCGTGCGTGATCGGCGATCGCACGACCCGCGATAGGGAGAACCTAAACCAATATACAGCCGCGGCCGAACCACTGGATATGCTCTCGCAGGAGGCCCTCCTGACGATCGCGCTGTCGGTCGTCGTCCCGCTGTTTCTGGTGGCGTCGGTGCTCGCCTCCGTCGCCGTCGTCCACAGACTCCACAGCCCCGCCCGCCGCTGGGGCGACGTCGCCCGCTCGCGACTCGTCCTGGGCGTCCCGTGGGGATCGTTGCTCGTGATCGCGCTGGTCTACTGCGTCTACCTGTTCGTCCAGGACGGAATCACCGCGTTCGGAAACCCGGTAACGCTCCCCTACCGCGCGTATTCGTACTTCTACCCGCTGGGGATGCTGACGGCGTCGTTCTCCCACGCCGGCCCGGGACACCTCATCGGGAACCTCGCCGGCGCCGTCGTCGTCGCGCCGATCGCGGAGTACGCCCTGTCTCTTATACACATNCCCGCTGGGGATGCTGACGGCGTCGTTCTCCCACGCCGGCCCGGGACACCTCATCGGGAACCTCGCCGGCGCCGTCGTCGTCGCGCCGATCGCGGAGTACGCCTGGGGGCACTACCCCGACGGACGGGGCGAGACGGCGGCGACGTCGTGGCGGACGGACCCCTGGATCCGCGCGCTGGTGGTCTTCCCGCTGATCGTCGTCGCGATCACGATCGGCTCGAGTCTGTTCGCGCTCGGTCCGGTCATCGGCTTCTCGGGAGTCGTCTTCGCCTTCGCGGCCTTCTCGCTCGTCCACTATCCGATCGTGACGCTCATCGGCGTGCTCGGCGTGCAGGGCGCGCTATTGACGCTCTATCGCGCGCTCCAGACGCCGATCGGCGTCTACGTCGCCCAGCCGCGGGCCCCGTCGGCGCCCTCGTGGGCGGGCATCGCCATCCAGGGCCACGCGCTGGGATTCTTCATCGGGCTCGTCCTCGCGATCGGACTCCTCCGGCGACGGGGGCAGCGTCCCGACGCGCTCCGGGTCTGGATCGCAATCTTGCTGTTCGGCTTCGCCCAGGGTCTGTGGCAGATCTACTGGTTCGGCAGCGCGAACGTCTACTACCTCTTCCAGGGCCCCGGCGTCCTCGTCGTCATAATCCTCGCGCTCGCGGTGACGGTCGCGATAACGGCCTCGGAGCGACCGATCGTCCCCGCCCGACTCGAGCGTCGCCTCGCTCGGCTCCGCGGCTCGAGTTCCGGATCGTCCGTCGCTCGGCCGCTCGAGATCGCCCGCGGCGGCGATCGGTCGTCGACCTCACCCCTCGAGCGGATCGGCGAGATCGCGACGGCGGCGACCGACCGGGGATCGACGCGGCTCTCGTCAGTCACGCGGCGCAAGACGGCGCTGTTCGCCGTGTTGGCCGTCTTCGCCGTCGTCGCCGGCGCGGCGGTCCCGGTCAACTTCTTCATGCTCGACGACGCGACCGTCTCCTCCGAGTCGGCCGTCGAGATCGAGGACTACACGATCCAGTACGCCGAAGGAGTCGAGAACCAGAAGGTCTCGCCGGTCCAGGTGGGACCGCTCGCGGAGGCCGTCTCGCTCGAGTCCAGCGGGGTGATCGTCTCGAGCACGGAGCGCCAGCTCTGGGTGGAGGTGGTGCCGGCCAACCGGCTCGCCTTCACCGGCGACGCCGAGGTCGTCGTCGGCGGCCCGGGCTGGCGCGAGACCGTCCACGTCGAGCGGACCGGCTGGGAGCCGGTCGGCAACGACACCGTCTATCAGGTCGAGATCTGGCCCGAAGGAGAGGACCGCCGGCTCGCCCACGAGTCCGAGGGGTCCCGGGCGGACGTCCGCATCGACGATCGCAACGTCACGATCGAGTCCCGAGACGGCGAGTTCGTCCTCGCGGTCGAGTTCCGGGATGGCGAGACCGTCGAGACGACGCCGGTGCCCGCCGCCGGCGAGTCGGAGACCGCGGGCGGACTCACGCTCGAGCGAGTCGACGACACGATCTACGCGAGCGCCGACGGAACCAGGGTCGCGGTCGCGAGCCGAGAGACGTACAGCTAGGTCCGACGGATCGCGCGGAGCAGCCGTTTCTCCCGTCACCTCGTAGCGCCGACACCGGCCCCGTAAACCGGTTCGTACGGACGACAGTCAGTAATACGTTCACGTTTCGACCGCCCGAGCGCCGGAGCTCGAGCGCGTATCGCTCGCGTTCTCGAACGGTCAAGGCTCGATAACGGTGCGTTCGTGGAGACGTTCTTGCGCCGATCACAACGTCCGTTAACGACCGCGTGGCCTCGGGAAGCCGGAGAGAAACAATGACCCGCTGCGTGGTCGGTTCGATCGAGTTGACCTACGGACCGATGAGCGACCATGCACTCCGGCGGACGACCCCCCAGGCCGGCCCGACGACCACCGACGAGCGCGAATCGCCGACGGCCGTTCGCCTCGAGGACGTCACCCACGAGTACGGCTCGAGCGGCGGCCGCGGTCGCTCGAGCGAGGACCGGACGGTGACGGCGCTTCGAGACGTGACGCTCGAGGTGGGCGCGGGCGAGACCGTCGGTCTCGAGGGACCGAGCGGCAGCGGCAAGTCGACGATCCTGCACGCGGTCAGCGGGCTGTTGGTGCCGACCGCGGGACGGATCCAGGTGCTCGATACCGCCGACCTCACGTCGCTTTCGGACCGCGAGCGAACGCGCCTGCGACGCCACCACGTCGGCATCGTCTTCCAGCGGTTTCACCTCCTGCCGTCGCTGTCGGCCCGCGCGAACGTCGCCCTCCCGCTCGTGCAGGCCGGGATCGACAGATCGACGCGCCGCCAGCGGGCGGAGTCGCTGCTCGAACAGGTCGGTCTCGGCGACCGGACCGACCACTCACCGGGCGAACTCAGCGGCGGCGAACGCCAGCGCGTCGCGATCGCCCGGGCGCTCGTGACCGATCCGGACGTGATCGTCGCCGACGAACCGACGGGAGAACTCGACACGGCGACCGGCGCGGACGTGCTCGACCTCCTCACGGACATCGGACGCGATCGGACCGTGCTGGTCGCCTCCCACGACGACGCGACGCTGGCCGTCGCCGACCGCGTGGTCACGCTCCGCGACGGGCGAGTGGTCGACGATGGCAGGTGACGATCGGTTCGAGACGACGACCGCGGGCAGTCGCCGCGCCCGCTGGTGGGGAGTCCTCACCGTCTCGGTCGTCCGCCTCTGGAAGCGCGCGACGGGGACCAAATCGCGGCGGCTCGCGGCGACGACGGCCGCCGTCGCGCTGACCATCGCTCTCCTGATCGTCGTCACCGGAATCGCGCTGGGGCTCGCCGACGGCGCCACCGTCGATCGGGACGACGCCGACGTTCGCGTCGCTCCCGCGGAAAGCGACTCGCTCGCGGCGGTCGACGGCGTCGAGAAGTCCCAGCTCGGCGAGGCCAACGCGCGCGCCGAGCGGATCCGGAATGGGGACGGCGTCGACCACGCCTCGCCGGTGCTCGTCGAACCGGTCGCGCTCGAGTCGGCCGACGGCGAGTCGAAGCGCATCCTGCTCGTCGGCGTCGTTCCCGACGACGAATCGCGGACCGTCGCCGGGCTCCCCACGGACGAACTCGAGTCCGGCGATCCACACTACGCCGACGGCTCGTACGGCGGCCCGCGCCGGGGCGAGATCGTGCTCTCGGCGGCCGCGGCGGATCGACTCGAGGTCGAGGCCGGGGACGAACTCACGCCGGGCGGCGAGCGGCTACCCGACGGCGCGGCGCCGTCGTCGACGGTCGCTGCGGTCGAGACGGCCGGCGACGGCGAGGCGGAGACGCCGGTCGCGCTGATCCACCTGAGCGAACTGCAGACGCTGTCCGGGGCGGCCGACGGCGAACTGGCCGACCAGGTGCTGGTGTGGGGCGACGGCGCCGCCGCGGAGTCGGCCGCCGCCGACGCCTATCCCGAGGCGACGGTCCAGTCGGTCGATCGAACCAACCCCGCCTCGCTGTTCGAGGACGAACTGGCCTTCGCGACGAGCCTGCTCGCGCTGATCGTCGGCGTGGCGATCTGTGCCTCGTTCGTCGCGACGACGATGGGGATGACCGTCAACGAGGACCGGCGGACGCTGGCCGTCCTCGAGTCGGTCGGCTTCACGACCCGCAGCCGGCTGGCGATCGTCGCCGTCTCGACGCTGTTGACGACCGTCTGCGGCGCGCTCGTAGGGGTCGCGCTCGGTGCGGGCGGAATCTACGCCGTCAACAGGATCGCCAGCGCGACCATCGCGCCCGGAGCCGTCGCCGAACTCCATCCGCTGTTCGTTCCCTACGCCGTCGGCGTCGCGCTCGTCGCGGGGCTGGTGGCCGTCCCCTACCCGCTCGTCGTCGCGGCTCGCACGTCCGTCCTGACGGAGGTGGGGCGATGAGCCCGCGACTGCGCCGTGCGGCGGTCCGGACGCGAGCCGTCGTCGGCCTCGCGTTCGCACAGCTTCGCCGCTCGCCCGGTCGGACCGCGCTGACCGTCCTCGCGGTGACGCTGGCCGTGCTGTCGGTGACGCTGTTGGCGAGTCTCGGCGTCGGCGTCGTCGAAACGGGAGAGAACGGCCTCGAGAACGCCGGACGGGACATCTGGGTCACGAGCGAATCGATCGATCCCGAATCCAGCGACACGGCGAACCCGATCGTCGGCGCCCATGGGATGTCGGCCGAGATGACCCAGCGCGACGACGTCAGCTCCGCCTCGCCGATCGCGATGCACGAACTCTACGTCGCGACGGACGACGACGTGGTGCGGACGACGGCGGTCGGGGTCCACGAGACCCACGACGGCTTCGGCTTCGAGGCCGGCGGCGGGTTCGAGACCGAGATGAACCACTCGGACGGCAACTACTCCGCCGCCGACCGACCGAGCGAACCGACGACGGAGGAGATCGTCCTCGACCCCGGAACGGCCGAGTCGCTGGGCGTCTCGGTCGGCGATACGGTCTCCATCGGGACCAGCCGTCAGACGGCCCGGGACGACGAGTTCACCGTCGTCGGCATCGCATCCTACTACTCGCAGTTCCTCGGAACGGACGTCGAGACGGTGCCGCTGACCGACCTGCAGGCGGTCGCCGGAACGACCGGCACCGACCGGGCGACGTTCGTCACGGCCAGCGTCGAGGACGGGGCCGACCGCGATGCCGTCGCCGCGGACCTGGACGCAGCGTATCCGGGCTACGACGTCCGCACGAGCGACGAGCAGATCGGGTCGATGGTCGAGGAACGGCCCCTCGTCCTCGCCAGCGGCGCGACGCTGGTCGGGCTCTCGCTGGTCGGCGGCGTCGTCCTGACGGTCAACCTGTTCGCCCTCGTAGCCTACCAGCAGCGGGACGAACTCGCCGCGCTCCGGGCGGTCGGCCTCTCGCGGTGGGTCCTCGCGGGGACGATCGGCGTCCAGGGGCTGGTCATCGGGCTGCTGGGCGGAGTCGTCGGACTCGCCGCCACGCCGCTGCTCACCCGCGGGCTCAACCGCCTCACGGAGGCGGTCGTCGGCTTCGAGTCGCTCCTGCGGACGCCCGTCGAGGTGTACGCCGTCGGCCTCGTTCTGGCGATCGTCGTCGGGACCGTCGTCGCGCTCCTGACGGGCTGGCGGGCGGGTCGCTACGCCCGGCTCGAGCACCTCGAGGCCTAACGGTAGACAGAGGCGTTACCGTTCCTATTCGATCATCCGACGTGCAGTGGCACGCGCTGGACTGCGGTGAGAAGGGCGAGACCGGAACGGAGTGATGGTCTCGGAAAAGCGAACTGGGAGCGAAGCGACCCGTGAGCCACCGGCGAACCGCAGTCGAAACTCGTGCGAGGTCTTCGTGAGTGAAACGAACGAAGTCGTTCGAGACGGGAAGCCGTCTCGTGATGCGAAAATCTCCGATTTTCAGCAGCTTGGAAGGTGCGAAGCGTCTTCCAGTGGATGAGCGAGTGGTGCGGGACCGAAGGTCCCGCAGACCATGCGAACGGGCGCTTCGCGCCCGTGAGCAGATGAAACGAGCGAATCGGATGGGGAGAGCGTGGCAACTCCCTGTTGCCACGATAGCAGAACGCTTCTTTCAGTGTTCTCTGCTGAACATACGGCTTCAGTACAGACGCGAATATCTCCCGTTGCGAATCAGCCACTCACCACTCGATCCGGAACACTTCCGCCTCGAGCGTCGTCTCCGCCTCGGTGTGAAACTCGAATCGGTTCGCAATCGGGAACTCGGCCCGGAACGCGTGGGTCACGTCGGCGCCGGCGTCGGCCGCGTACGACTCGACGAACGCCTGGCTCCCTTCGTTGTGGATCGTATAGGAGACGCTTGCGATCGAGCGGGCGGTCTCGAGGAACTCGCGGTCGGCGTGGCGATTCCCGCGCTGGGCGCCGAAGGGCGGGTTCGAGAGGACGGTGACGTCGCCGTCGACGGGCGGAGACAGCGGCGGTTCGACAGCGTCGCCGCGGACCCACTCGAGTGGGCCGTCGCTGCCCGCTTCGTCGATCCGGGCGGCGTTGGTCCGGGCCAGCGCGAGGGCCTCGGGGTCGACGTCGATCCCGACGACACTCTCGGCGCCGGCCAGCGAGGCGGCGATCGCGAGCATCCCGGTTCCGGTCCCGAGATCGACGGTCCACCCTTCGAGATCGCCCTGCATCCGCGCCTGGTGGGCGATGTGGGCGGCGATCTCCGGCGGCGTGAGATACTGCTCGAGGGCGGGTGACGGATCGGCGAAATCGGCGAGCGCTTCGAGCGCTCGGGCGAGCGTGCGCCGCGACGGCCCTGACATGCCGACGCGTTAGGCGTCGATCGTAATAGGCCCCTCGAGTTCGAGCGCGAGCCCCTCGCGTTCGGCCCGTTCGGCACACGCCGCGAGCGCGGGGCGGACCTTCTCCGGATCGGCGACGTCGTCGACGCGGACCGTCACGCTCCCGACGCCGAGGAACGAGCCGGCCCGCACGTAGCCGCGCACGCGGTCGATCTCGTCCTGGGTCGCCAGCGAGCAGTCCTCGTCGAAACAGGCGTCGACGGAGAGGCGGGCCGGAACCAGGGCCTCGTCGGTGAGTTCGCGTTTCAGATCGCGCAGGTACTCCGGCGCCGTCGACTCCAGCGACTCGGCCTCGAGCGTGACGGGGGTGGCGTCGGCGGGTCGACAGCGGTCGATCGTCGATTCGAGTTCGGGAGACGATGACGTGCTCATTGCGAGGGGATACACTAGTTGCATACAAAAACCTTTGTAAATGTTCAGTAGTAATATAGCGTCCGTCCGCTCGGCGACGAGCAGGCGTTACCGGCGGCCGAAATGTACTTTTTCGTGATAGTTTCGAATAGAGTTAAGGAGAGTCCGTGTGAGTGAGTCGGATATGAACTGTCCACGGTGTCAGGGCTCGCTCGAGGAACTCTCGTTGGGCGACGTCTCGACGACCATGTGTCCCCACTGTGGATTCGCGGATATTCCCGTCGAACACATCCGCGAGGGGGAGGAGCCGGAATCCTGGCGCGACGCGTTCAACCGGTTTTACGAGAGCTAACCGCCGGTAGGGGACCGTCGAACTCGAGCCGAGTGCGTCGATACGACGGGCTCTGGGGGAAGAATCGAACGGAAAGAACGGGGGGACGAGTTATTCGGCTTCGGCTTCCGCTTCGACGTCGTCGTCGGCCTCGTGGTCGACGTCCTCGTCGGATCGGGCGGCGACGAGGCCACCGCGTGCGACGCTGTAGAGGGGTTCGTTCGCGTGCGTGACACCGCTGATCGAGAACGGAATGTTGGCGTCCTCCAAGTGGTCACGGAACAGCGCCTCGAAGCCGCTGGGGCTCGAGGTGCCGCCGGTGACGACGACGGGGACGTCCAGCCCTTCCTCGACGTCCTCCTCGTCGACTTCCTTGACGATGTTCTCGATGACGTAGTCGAGCAGGTTCTCGTAGTAGATCGAGAGCGCGCCCTCGACGCCGCCGACGTCGGTCGTGAAGTCGAGCTCGAAGTCGTCCTCCTTGATGGAGGTGACCTTGTCGACGGGCGTGCCCGTCGCGCGGGCAGCCTGCTCGTCGACCCAGTCGCCGCCGCGGGCGACGGAGAACTTCATGACGGGCACCGCGTAGTAGGCCAGGCAGACGTTCGTCATGCCGGCACCGAAGCTGATGCCCAGCCCGGTGAAGTTGTTGTCCGCGAGTTCGCTGTAGATGACGGACATCCCTTCGTTGATCGGTTCGGAGTCGTAACCCATGTCGTCGAGGAACGACTCGATCGTCTTCTGGTGGTACAGCGTCGAGAGATCCGAATCGATCGGATCCGCCGGGGAAGAGAAGTAGAGCTTCTCGTCCGGATACGCGGGCTCGCCGACGACCTGCTCGATGATGAGCTTCATCATCGGGATCGCGCTCTTCTCGTCGTTCGAGAGGATCCCGTGTTTCATCGGTCGGCGGGTTTCCTTGTTGAAAATGTTCGCGAAATTGAGTGCGTCGTCGCCGACGACGTACACCTTGTCGTCCTTCCGGATATGAAGAACTTCGCTCCGCGATAACATTTGCTCGGCCATATCCGAGTACTCGATTTCCACGAAGGAGTTACGCTGCTGCACGAATACCGTATCGTTCCCATCCTGCTGTGCTGACAGGATGTTCATCGTTCCAACGTCTAGGCCTTTCGCCATAGTTGGCCAAGGTGGCCCACGGATTATAAATCTATGTGAATTCCTTACATCTCAAACTACATGGTAGTAAGAATATTTTAACTTTGGGTAGCGAAGGATTACTCTCGACCCAGCAGTTGACGCAATCGGTCGAGCAGGCCGGACAGCGGCGAGCCGTCGTCGTCGGCCGTCGCCATCTCCTCGGCCCGCTGCTGCTCGCGGAGTTCCTTCAGTTTCGCCGTCTGATCGTCGACCGTCGATTGCGAGGTGGTCGTCTTCGTCTCGCCGCCTTTCAGTCCCTTGAGCCCGGCGACCTGCGCGTCGACGCCGGTCGAACGGGTCGTCTTCGTCCCGGCATCGGCGTCGATCGAGACCTCGTCCAACTCGTCCTCGGAGAAGCTCAGCCGCTTGTGTTCGGTCTTCTGGACACCGCCCCAGGAGAGTTCGACGTCCTCCATCGCCTCGTCGATGTCGCCCCGAACGTCGGCGTCGGTGAGTTCGTCTTCCTCGTCCCCGTCGTCGGTCTCGACGGCCTGGACGCGCTGTGCCATATCGAGGTAGTGGGCGATCAGCGCTGCGCCGGTCGACGCCGTCAGGCCGGCGAGACCGATCGCGTAGATCGCGACGACCTGCGCCGTGTAGTCGGCTCCGTAGCCGTTCCAGTCGTCGGGATAGGCGTACAGGAAGCCGACGACGGCCACGAGCGTAACGGCGACGCCCGCTATCGACGTGTACAGCACCCGGCGCTCGGAGGGAAGCAAGACCACGATCCCCAGCATGAGAAGCGGGAGCGCGATCATGACGATACCGTACGCGGGTTCGGCCCACGTTATGTGGGCCGCGCTGCGGGCTTCGAACGTACTGCTCCACAGGAAGAGCAACAGCGCGATGCTTGCCAGGCCGATGCCGCCGAGAAACAGACCGAAGCCGACATAGACGTCGGTTCGATCCTCCGGTTCGCCGATGTACCGACGGTAGAGGTCGAAGAGAAATCCGTCTGGAGACTGTTCCGCTGACATTAGCACCCCGTTTATACTCCAGTACTATGACTGTTGGGTCGCGAAACCAATCCGTTTCGGCGGGGTTCTGAGGGCACATCGGCGCCACCGATCGCAACTGAATCTTCTCTTTCACGCGCCCGCACGGGAACGTGCACGCACCACCATAACCACTATCTCAGTATCGCCGTCAACGGACTCCGCTCGGGGCCGTTCGACGACGGGTCGAAAAGCGCGGCCGTTTTACGTCCGTGGCCGTTATGACGGATAATGAGTCAGGAGTCGGAGTACACCGAGGGGGACCTCCGGAACACCGGAATGCAGCTCAAACACGACCGCGAGTGGGACTACGAACTCGAGCAGATCGTCGACGCCATCGAGGAGCGAGACGCCAAGAAGGTCGGCCTGCAGTTCCCGGAGGGACTGAAACGGCGCGGCCCGGCCGTCGCCGACGACCTCCGCGAACTGTCCGACGACGACGTGACGTTCATGCTCTCGGGCCAGCCCTGTTATGGCGCCTGCGACCTCGACACCTATCTGATGAAGCGCACCGACGTGTTCGTCCACTTCGGCCACTCGCCGATGAAGAACACGGACAAGGTGATCTACGTGCCGCTGTTCTCGAACGTCGAGGTCACGCCGATCATGGAGGAGGCCCTCGACACCCTGGAGTCGCCCGAGGAGACCGAAGACGTCGGCCTCGTGACGACGGCCCAGCACATGAACCGCTACGAGGAGATGAGCGAGTTCTTAGAAGAGCGCGGCTACGACGTCCACAGCCGTCGCGGCGACGAGCGGCTGACCCACGAGGGGCAGGTGCTCGGCTGTAACTACGCGAGCGCGGACGTGCCGGCGGATCAGGTCCTCTACGTCGGCGGCGGAAAGTTCCACCCGCTCGGCCTGGCGATGGAATACCCCGAGAAACACGTCGTCATCGCCGACCCCGTCAACAACGTCGTCACCGTCGCCGACACCGAGAAGTTCATGAAACAGCGGTACGGTGCCGTCCACCGCGCGATGGACGCCGAGAAGTGGGGCGTCATCTTCTGTACCAAGATCGGCCAGGGCCGCTGGGAGCAGGCCCAGGAGATCCTCGCGGACAACGACGACGCCTACCTCATCACGATGGACGAGGTGACGCCGGACCGTCTGCGCAACTTCGATATGGACGCGTTCGTCAACACCGGCTGTCCGCGGATCACGACCGACGACGGCCCGCAGTTCCACAAGCCGATGCTCACGCCCGGCGAGTACGAGATCGCCGTCGGCAACAAGTCCCTCGAGGACCTCTCCTTCGACACGTTCCACGGAACCTGGTAGGCGGCCTCAGTACCGGTTTTCGGTTCTCCGCTCTTCAGCTAGATCACACCCCATCGGCCTCGAGTTCGGCCCCGGACGTCTCCGCGAGCAGTTCGTATCGCTTCCCGACGCCGCCCCAGTCGACGACGTTCCACCACGCCTCGACGTAGGCCTCGCGATCGTTCTCGTACTGGAGGTAATAGGCGTGTTCCCAGACGTCGAGCGCGAGGATCGGCACCGCGCGCTGGTGGGCGAGTTCGTTCTGGTCTTCGACCTGTCCGACGACGAGCGCGTCGGCCAGCGGTTCGTAGAAGAGCATCGCCCAGCCGTCGTCCTCGACCGCGTTCGCGGTCGCGGCGAACTCCGCCTGGAACGCCTCGAACGAGCCGAACTGCGACTCGAGCGCCGCCGCGAGATCGCCCTCGGGAGCGCCGCCGCCGTCGGGGCTCATGCTCTCCCAGAAGACCGTATGGTTGACGTGGCCGGAGAGGTTAAACGAGAAGTCGCGCTTCGCGGCCCGGATTCCGTCGAACTCGCCGGCCGATCGCATCGATTCGAACGCCTCGAGTGCCGCGTTCGCGCTGTCGACGTACGACTGGTGGTGTTCGCTGTGGTGGAGCTCCATGATCCGCTCGTCGATGTGCGGCTCGAGCGCGTCGTACGCGTACGGGAGGTCGGGCAGTCGATATCGCGGATGACGCCCAGTTGCGGCTGCCTCATCGTCGTCCGCGGCCGCCGATACCGTCGTCGCACCCGTACCGAGCAACGCGATAGCGGCCGTGCCGCCGATCGTTTCTAAGACGTTTCGTCGTCGGAATCCGGCATCCGATTGGCAGTTTGACATGCAGTATATGTTCCCGCGAGAAAGCGTCGTCAACGTTATCCCGGCACTCGACGGCGTCTCACGTGGCAGTCGGTCGCAGGCGAGATCGAGTAATTACCGATGAAACAGTTCGGTCACGATAGTCCCGAAAGGGTGACATACAGTATCAAACATCATATTATGGAGCTGATATCGAAATACTATACTACTATTAACGGGAATTTAGACTTCTAGCGGTGATAGTCAGCGAAATATGGGTAATACTGCACTGATTCCAAAGTGGTTTGGAGCAGTTCTTTAGCCCCACTAACACAGACCAGTAGTTGATGAGTAATCCTGGTGTCAGCGGCCGATCGATGTCTCGAGACGAGGTTTTCGACGCGCTTGCGGACGGAACCCGTCGCGAAGCCCTTCGGATCGTCCGCGAGCGATCGCCGGACGGAATCGCGAAAACGGATCTTGCCTACGAGCTCGCGGCGGTAACCGACGATAAACCGCTCGCGGAAGTCTCCGAGGACGACCNGCGCGCGCCTCGACTGTACCCACCGCGTCCTGCCCGCCCTGCTCGAGGCCGGCGTCCTCGTCGAGACGGACGACGACCGACTCGTCGCGGCCGACCACCCGCTGTTCGACGACGCCGAACTCGTGGCCCTCCTCGGGCGCGAAAGGACCGATTACGAGACCGACCTCGACGGGCTGTTCGCCGCGCTCGCCGATGCGCGACGACGGACGATCCTCACCGTGCTGGCCAACCAGTACCACCCGATCACGGCCGAGACGCTCGCTCGGGACGTCGCGGCCCGCGAGGACGGGACGGCCGAGCGCGAGGTGTCCCAAGAGCGCGTTGACGAGGTTCGACTCTCGCTGCGCCACGTCCACCTCCCGCTGCTGAACGACGCCGGACTGATCGGCTACGACGGCGAGAGCGAGACCGTCTCCTACGAGGGCCACCCGGACCTCCGCATCGAGTGGCTCGAGACCCAAGACGACGGCGCCGGCGAGACTGCGGACGACCGCGACACCGAGGACGACCGATCGACGACCGACGAGGGCGTTCGCACGCTCGAGGGTCGCGATCAGATCATCGCGACCGGCCAGTCGCTGTGCGAGCGGGCCGACGACGAACTGTTCATGATGTTCACGACGACGGGGCTGCTCGAAGAGGGCTGCATCCGTCGGGTCGAGGACGCGATCGACCGGGGCGTCGACGTCTACGTCGGCTCGCAAGACCCGCGCGTGCGCGAACTCGTTCGCGAACGGGCGCCGGAGGCGACCCTCTGGGAACCCCAACTCGACTGGCTCGACCTGCCGGCGAACGGCGAATCGGTCGGTCGGCTCGTGTTCGCCGATCGCGAGGCGGTGATGCTCGGAACCTTCGGAACGCCGGCCGGCGGCGACGAGTACGACGAGACGGCGATCCTCGGCGAGGGACCGGGGAACGGGCTCGTCGTGCTCATGCGACAGCTGCTGGGCTCGCGACTCGACGGCCGGAACGCGACCGACGAGGCCGACGCGTTCGAAATTCCGCTGTAGCGAATCTGCTCCATCGACGGCACCCTCGAGGCGGTCGACAACGCCGCACAGCGACCTGAAGGCCCGCATCGATCGTCCCGCCTCGATCGCGACACCATCGATTACTCTTCGTCCGGCTTCCGCTCCCCGTTAGACTCGAGTCCGCTCGCGTCCATCGAGACAATAACACTTACCCAGTCGGTCCTCCCACCCTGGCACATGGTCCAAAGCGATTGGGGAGACTGGCTCGTCCGCGACATCGAAGACGCCTCGCCCGATAGCGTCGGGATCTGGTATCTCGGCTGCAACGGCTTCGTCCTCAAGGGACGCGAGGGGACGACGATCTACATCGATCCGTATCTCGGGCTGGGCACGCCGCCGCGGACGATCCGGATGATTCCCGTTCCGTTCGATCCCGAAGACGTCACCGAGGGCGACGCCGTGCTCGCGACCCACGAGCACTCCGATCACGTCCACGGCGAGAGCCAGGCGCCGATCCTCGAGTCGACTGACTCGCCGTTCTACGCGCCCGACGACAGCCTCGCGGTGACTCGCGAGGAGAACTGGACCGACGAGTGGGAGCTCGACGACGACCAGTTCGTCGACGTGAGCGAGGGCGACACGATCGAGATCGGCGAGTTCACGATCCACGTCGAGGCGGCCCACGACCCCGACTCGACCCAGCCGGTCAGCTACGTCTTCGAGCACGAGGCCGGAACGATCTTCCACGGCGGTGATACGAAGCCGAGCGACGAGTTCGAGCGACTCGGCGAGGAGTACGACATCGACCTCGGGATCCTCGCGTTCGGCACCGTCGGAATGATCCCCGACAAGGAGACCGGCGAGCCCGAGCGGACGCGCTGGTACAACGACGAGAACCAGATCGTCGAGGCCGCCGAGGCGCTCGAACTCGAGCGACTGCTGCCGAGTCACTGGGACATGTGGAAGCGACTCACCTCCGACCCGAAGGTCCTCCATCACCACGCCAAGAGTTTCGACTACCCGCGGGAACTGGAGATCGTCGAGATCGGCGATCGGATCGATCTCTAGACCGTCGTCGCCGGCCGCGGAGTTCATGAACAGATCTGATACTGTCCGTATCATTTATAGTAATGCTGTGGTAACGTTGGCCTCATGAGTAGCACCGCCGACACGGACGACGAAGTCGAAGTCAGCGCCGACGGGTTGTCCGTTCGGAAGACGTTTGCGGCGGACGAGTTTCCCGTCCCCGCCATCCGGTTCGAGATCGAATCGGAGCGCGAGGATCAGGTCGAGTTTCGTCTCTCCGAGGAGATCCCGGAATCGTTCCCGATGGACAAGGTCGGGTTCCACCCCGAGTATCACAGCGACGACTGGACCGCGTTCCAGGACAACCACGTCGAGTTCACCGGCAGTCTCGACGCGAACGAACAGCTCGTAACGGTCTACGGCATCCGAATCGAAGACGAGAGCGAGGCCGCCGAGTTCCTGACGAAGCCGGAACTCGTCGAGGTCAGCTCCGACGCCGAGAGCGACTCCGAGGCCGAGGAAGTCGACGACGACGTCATCGGCAACATCGTCTCCGAAGACCGGAACCAACCCGTCAAGGACATGATCGCCGGCGACTCGGAGTCGGTACCCGGCCTCGAGACGGACGACGACGCCGCGGACGTTGAGACCGACGATACCGAGGCCGACGCCGCCGAGGCCGAGGAAGACGGTGCTGACGGCCTCGAGGACGAGACCCCCGAAGACGACTCCGTCGACGAGTCGTCCGGCCTCGATCTGAACCTCGACGACGTCGATCCCGAACCCGACGACTCGGTCGTCGACGAGGACGACGCCGAGGACGCGCCGGATATCGACCTCGGCTTCGAGGAAGAGGAGATTCCCGGCGAAGAGACGGCCGTGGATGCCGCCGACGACGAGGGCGACGAGGATGCGGGCGTCGAAATCGACCTCGGAGCCGACGAGGCCGACGAGGAGCCTGCGGCGGACGAAGACGACGGCGACGCCGACGAACCCGAGATCGAACTCGATCTCGAGGCCGCCGCGGCCGGCGCCGATGAGGCAGATAACGACGACGGTGCGCCGGAGATCGACCTCGGGGCCGACGAGGCCGACGAGGAGCCTGCGGCGGACGAAGACGACGGCGACGCCGAGACGGATGACGGCGCTCCCGAGTCTGCCGTGACCGACACGGACGCCGACGCTCCCGAGCCGAACGTAACCGACGACGAAGGCGACGAAACGGACGTCCAGACTACTGACGAGGCTGACGACGAGGACGCACTCGAGGCGGAGTCTGGCGAAACCGACGACGCGGCGACCCCGCTCGAGGACGTCGAGGCGGAGTCTGGCGAAACCGACGACGCGGCGACCCCGCTCGAGGACGTCGAGGCGGAAGCGAGCGAATCCGACACCGAGCCGGCCCCCGCACCGACGTCGACAGCGGACGCCGACGCGGAACCCGGGTCCGTCGCATCCGTCGAGGGATCGATCGGCGCCCGCCTCGCAACCGAGATTCGCGAGGACGAACTCGAGGACGACGATCTGGCGGCCCTTCGCTCCGCGCTCGACCTCGAGCCGTCGGGGCCGGAAATCGCGAAGGTCGACCACCTCCAGTCGCGCGTTGAGGAGGTTCTCGCCTACGCCGACGCCCTGGAATCGTTCCTCGAGGAGAACGGCACCGGCGAGCAGCTCATCGAGGAGCTCCAGTCGGATCTCGCGGCGCTCGAAGACGAGTTCGACGCGATGGGAACTCGAGTCGAGGACAACGAGGGACGGCTCGACGACGTCGAGACCGATCTCGACGCGGTCTCCGAGGACGTTACGACTGTCGAGACGGATGTCGAAGACGTCGCGGACGACGTTGCGGCCGTCGAAGGAGACGTCGACGAGCTCTCGACCGACGTGAGCGACCTCGAGGGGGACGTCGAAACGGTCGAAGCGGACGTCGAGGACGTTTCGGACGATCTCGACGAGGTCGCCGACGACATCGACGATCTCGAGGGCGAGGTCGACGACCTCGAAGCCGACATCGAGGACGTCCGCGCCGAGGTCACGGACATTCAGGACTGGCGCGACCAGCTCGGCTCGATGTTCTCCGAGTAACCCGCGTTCGCCGTTCTGCTGGAAACGCAACTCGTTTATCCGTCGGCGGTCGAGAACGGAGCGATGGGCGAGACGATCCCGATCGCAGTGCCACGGAAAGGACGACCCCTCGAGTCGGTGCTGGACCGACTCGCGCGTCGACTCGACGTCCCGGAGCTCGCGGACGACATCACGTCGACGCTCCGCCACGAGAAGGCGGTCACGAAGGGAACGGTCGATTCTGAACCCGGCGCCGAAGAACACGTCTACCATCGTCTCGCCGACTACAGCGCCGTCGACGATCCCACCGAACCGGAGTACACCCTGTTGCGCGACGACCGCGCCGGGAAACCCCGCCGGATCGTCTTCGACAGCGTCACGATCCCGCTCGAGGGCGTCGACGGCGTCCCCGACGACGCGGCCATCCAGTTGATCGGCCGCGAGGAACCGTTTCGAGCGCTGCGGACCCACGAGTTCGCGCTCGGGTTCGACAGCGCCGATCTCATTCTCGAGGAGGTCGTCGAACTCCGACCGGAGCCGCTGGATCGGATCGCCGATATCAACGCCCGGATCGATCCCGCGGACACGGACGTCCGCGTGGTCACCGGCCTCGGCGACACCGTCTACCACACGCTGATGGCCACGCCCGACGTCGCCCCGTCGGGCGACTCGCTCGACCGGTCGTTCCTCGAGTCCTACGAGGGGCCGCTGTGTATCGAACCGCGGTACGAGCGACTCGTCCAAGCCGTCCTCGGCACCCGTACCCTCGACGACGTCGGTTTCGAGTATCCCGCGGAGGGCCGCGAGGAGGAAGCCGCGATCGCCGACACCGGACTCGGGGTCTACCTGACCGTGACGGGGTCGACGGCTCGGGAGCACGGACTCCTACTGGGCGAACAGCTGTTCCCCAGCGAGACCGTCCTGCTCGAGACGAAACCGGAGGTGACCGACACCGCGGCGGCCGTTCGAGCGCTGTTGAACGGAGCCGACCTGAAGACGGAACTCGCGGTCGAGACCTGACTCGACGGCTGCTTCTCGAGGCGGACGGCCGCGTATTGCTGTCTGGCGTTCGATTTTCCGAATAGTGGGGATCGAAGGTTCGGTTTCGATAGCGCCGATTAGATATAGCGACATACAGTTTAGCAGATCGGTCTCAGACAATACTGATGCCTACTATAGTAGTAAATATCAACCAGCATCTCGAGCAGTATGACGAGATTTGCCGGTAGCAGCCGTCAGCGGGTCATCGACACGATAGCTAGTCATCGCTGTGAGACGAGCGGTTTCAGGGCGTCACGGAGTAGATGTGCTCGAGGTAGGTCTCCCGGACGCGATCGCCCCAGTTGTGGGTGTAGGTGTCGATCACGTCGCTGGCGACGTCGCCCCGGAGGTACTGGACGATCCCGCGGTCGCCCGTCCGATCGCGGAGGTGGGTCGTGAAGAAGTGTCGGAAGTAGTGGGGCGTCACGTTCTCCGCGGCGCCGCCGCCGGTGCGGTACCAGCCGCGGTCCCTCGCATAGCCTTCGACCACGTGGTGGACGATATCCGGCGTGAGTCGCTCTCCCCAGCTGTCGGCGGTGCCGACGAACAGTGGTCCCGTCGCAGGCGCTGACGGAGCGCTCGCGGGCGTCTCCGGACGCACGGCGAGCCACCGGATCAACACCTCCTTCAATTCCTCGTCGATCGGGACGACGGTTTCGCGTTTCCGTTTGTTCGATGCCGTCCGGCGTTCGCCGCCGGATTCGCGTCCGTAGGTGTGTTCGGTCGCGATAAACAGCGAATCCGGGCGGCCAGCGATATGGGCCCGCGGCTGCCAGGTCTGGGCCTCGTGGTCGATGTGGAGGTCGATCAGGTCCAGGTTGCAGAGCTCTCCGGCCCTGATCCCGGTCTTCAGCAGCGTCGTCACGATCGCCCGATGCAGTGGATGGCGAATCTCTCCGACGAACGACCGCATCTCGGGCAGTGTCACGTCGCGTCGGGTCGGGTTCGACTCGATCGACTCGTTCATCTCCTCTAAGACGACGGTCATCGGGTTCTCGTCGGTGTGTCCGACCCGCTCGAGGTAGCTGTAGAACCGGTTGAGATACGAGGCGTACGTCGCGACGGTGCTTTCGGAGTGCGTGGCCCGGAGTTCGTGAACCCAGGCCATGCAGTCCCGGTAGCTCGCCTCCGGCGGCGTCTTCTCGAATCGATCGGCGAGGAACTCCTCGTAGTCCGAGAGGACCCGTTCGTAGGCCGCTGCGGTCCGTTCGTTTCGACCGTGGTGCTCGATGTCCTGCAGGAAGTATTCGACCGTGTTCGGTTCCTGACGGCCCTCACTCATCGTCGGTCACCACGTAGCCGCCGTTGCGGCCGCTGTAGCGAATCCGGTTTTCGTCCTGCAACCGCTGGAGTTCCGCGTCGAGGTCGGCCTCGACGTCGTCGACTAAGGCGTCGACGAGTTCGTCCCAGTCGAGGACGCCGCGGCGCTGGAGCACCTCGAGAATTCGATCCGCGAAGTCGTCGCCACCGGCGGCGCCGGCGTCGGAGCCACCCTGCTCGGTCGTTCCGTCGGTCGGTATCTCGTAAGACGTGCGTCCCGCCTGTACCATCGTTCGGACGAACTCGCTTTGACTCATCTCGAGTTCCTCGGCCTGGGCTTCCCAGAGCTCTTTCTGGTACCGCGGCACGTAGGTCTTGACGGCGACTCGTTCGTCGTCGGCCATACGGGGTGGCTCTCAGCGGAACCACATCAATCTATCCCACATTCACAAATAAGGGCATTTATTTGTACTCGAGGGACTTCGATACCGGCCGTTCAATAGTATTATTTGTACAAGTAGGCCTTCAAAATCACCTGTTGTAGTCCCACTAACGAGAATAAAGAAATAGTCCGAATGGGGTGCCGAGGAGCAGAGAGAAAGAAAAGATAGAAGAGTAACACGAACGGGCGGCTCGTATAGAGGGGTTCGACGAACTGGTCCGAATCAGAGTTCGTTCGGTTCTGGATCTGGACTAGAACCGGCAAAATTTGAATGGCATTCTCTCGGGTCAGACCCTTGGGGTTACGGATCGAAAACACGGTTCCAGAACGTATTTCTTCTGCTAAATAATAATTGGATTTTTAATACGATAGTGGAGCGTGAGTGAGTAACGCGATATGTCATCATCGGATGAATGGCTACCGGTTGGTGACGGCCACCAACTACCGTCGATCCCTGGTCGGACTCGACTCGAGGCATCGGTCGGACCGAGCGAGGAGACTCGATCGGGTTCCCTTGTCACGGCGACCCGTTCCCCCGTGAACGGGGATCCGGAACGGTGACCGAGAGAAAACGAACGGAAACTCGTACGGGGTAGGGCTACTCGAGTCCGAGAGACGGTGCTCAATTTCACTCGAGGCCACCCGTTCCGAAACAACCGAACGAGGTCGTAGGTCGTTCTCGGTCGCGACCGGCCTCCGTAATTTGAGGAGGGGCTCGCGTCGAACGGCAGATGGTGGAGTCCCCAACTGTGCAACATCCGCGTACCGAATAGTCCCGCCTACGCCTCCTGTGGAACGTGGGTCCTGGGTGGCACCCAGAAGTCGGTATTCGGCCGCCGCCGCTGTCGCATCCGACGTGAGAATCGGATTTGAAGTTGCCCTAGTGTCTCGAGAAAACGGACTCAGCGGCAGCTCAGGACGAATGCACGGATGGGTGGGCCGAGAACCGTCGTCAGGGTGAACGACGTGAGCAGAACGAACCTGAGACGGTGGGTCCGCTTTACTGGGTACGAGACCGTTCCGAACCGCGTGACGATTGCTCGTAGATCCAACCGAACCCACCGGCCCGCGGGCGGGTCGTATCGGTCGATCGGTGAATGGAGGTTGCTGCTACTTCCCGCACCAACAGGTCGCCGGATCGACCTAGACTGTTCGGGAGGGGTAGCGTGGCCCCCGCTCAGACCGCCATGAAACGGGGATCCACTGTCGAGCCTGCCCCGCTTGTCCGCTCACGAGCGCGATACGCTCGTTCGCCTGCTCTCGAGGTCGTCGTTGCCGGACTCTTCAAGCATCTGGAAGCACGGCCGTCGATTCCGTTCTGGTTGCGTTCGGAAATCGCGATGCGACCTTGAGCCTAGCGGGATCGAAGAACTGGGATAGCAGCGAGTTATCTGCAGCCCGTATTCTTCCGGCCGCCAGACGCCGTCCGGCGGCTAGAATTTCCGCACCCAGCTATTTGTGTCGTCGTCAGCGTGATGTCCGTGGCCGCAGTGCACGCACTCGAGTCTCATACTGCGGCTATCGGACAGCGTAAACCCGCGGTGTGAACCGCTGCACGCGTTCTCGAGGTTAGACTGCTCGACTGCGATACCGGGTCCGGCTGCCCGTGCTCAACTATCTCGAACCCAGCAGTCGACCGCCCACTCGTCCCACGTGACGTCAATGCGTTCACGAACAGCAACCGGCCCGTCGAGCGGGGAACCGTGCTCGCGACACTCGAGGAGCGACTGCGATCGACGAACTGAATTCTCCGACGACAACAGTAGACTTCGAGTCCGCACGCGAATGGACGGACAACGATTCGCAGTCGGTCTCGAGTCGGTCGAGCGATCGCGATCGAATGGTGACGCTGAAGCAGTTGTGGGATTCGATGAACGGATGGTTGCAGTATGTTATCTCACCCCACAGTATGGTCGAGGGGCGACGAATAAATTCTATATCGCTATACTGAATGTCCGAGAGACGCCTCCCGAACACGGACGGCGAGACAACCCGTCTCGAGGGTAGCAACGGCTACAGCCGGTTTCGAACGTCCTCGTTGATTCGATGGAACCGGTGAGATCGCACCAACCGGATACGGGAGTTCTCTGCTCGAATCGAACATCGAACTCCGGAACGCGCTCGACATCCAGTCGACGAAGTAACTCGAGGGTAGCTCAGTCGATTACCAGGCCGTGTCGAGGAGCGGCCCCGATCCCCAGGCCGTACCACCGGTATGACGAAATCGATGCGCAAAATCGAGGGGCCGCGAGCCGACCGTCGCACGAACACACGTGACACCCCGGTCGCACACACGGAACACGAGTCGCAGCCGGTATCCAGTCGGAAAACGAGAGTGAACCGAGTTCGCCGCCCGGTCTCAGTGCGTCGTCGTTCGAACGTCTTCGACGCGATACAGGTCGGACGTGAGCCCCTCTCCGTCACAGTCCTCGTTCGGGCACTCGTAGTGCCATCCGTCCTGCGTGGCGTCGCCCTCCCGGAATCGTTCGCCGCATACCTGACAGAGGAGTTGTCCCTTTCGACACGTATCGCGGTGGAGTTCGAGGGCGAGCTCGGTTTGGAACGACTGGTTGCAGTTGCGACAAGTGTGCATATTTCGTCAGACGCGAGCATTCGCCAAAACTGCTTGGGTTTTTTATTCCGCCAGATAACGGCCTGATACGGCTTCGATACCCCGATTTGCCGGCGAATGATCGGGAAAAAAGACAGACCGAACGGGGTGATTACTCGGTCTCGAGTATTCCGTCGGTTGGTAAATCGACCGAACAGTGTTCCCTTTGAACGCGGCCACTGAAATGGTGTCACATCACTGGTAGTACGATCGGTAGTTCTGATTTCGCTCGGCCATAATTTCCCCGAGCGATTTGTGTGCGGAGAGTCAAAGACGAAGTAATGAATTCGCTCGTCATCGGTGGGCGACTGTTCGCAGGTGTCTTGCTCATTCTGGCGAACGCCTTCTTCGTCGCCATCGAGTTCGCGCTGACCCGTGCGCGACAGTTCACGGAGGAGGAATTCGTCGGCGGCAACCCCAAACTGGAGCGGGCGTGGGCGATGACCGACGACCTCGAGCTCTACTTGACGACGTGTCAGGTGGGTATCACGGCCTCGAGCATCGCCGTCGGGATCGTCGCCGAACCCGCGCTGGCGGCCATCTTCGAACCGTTGTTCGAGAACACGGTACTGGCCTCGGTCGGGAGCGGGGCGATCATCGCCTTTCTGATCATCAACCTCGTCCACCTGACTCACGGCGAACAGACGCCGACGTATCTGGGCGTCGAACGCTCGCGGATGGTCTGTCGGTACGGTGCCACACCGCTGTACTGGTTCCACTGGCTGATTTCTCCGGTCATCACGCTCGGCGACGGCATCGCGAAACTGACGCTGAAACTCTTCGGGATCGAGATGACCGGCGCGTGGCTCGAGACCGAAGAGGACGTCATCGAGTCCCGGGCAGATCTCCGGAACCGGCTCGGTTCGGTCCTCCAAGAGGGCGATCTCTCCGAGGAACGCCGCGAGGAGGTGATGAACGCGTTTCAGATCGGCGAACAGTCCATCAGCGAACTGATGGTGCCGCCCGAGGAAATCGTCGCACTGTCGACCGAAGACGATACCGCGGAGAACTTCCGGAAGATGGAGGAGCGACCGCAGACGCGGTATCCGCTGGTCGGCGATGAACTGACTGACTTCCGCGGGATCGTCTACACACCGATTTTCCTCAGACACCGCGAGGAGTTGGCCGAGGGCGATATCGACTTCACCGAGCTAGCGGCGCCACCGATGACGCTCTCACCCGACGCGGACGTCAGCGACGCGGTCGACCAGTTCCAGGCCGAGAATCAGGAACTCGCGCTGGTGATCGAAGACGGTGAGGTCGTCGGACTGGTGACCGTGACCGACCTGCTCGAGGCGGTGATGGGTGATATCGAGGACCCGATCGACGAGGCAGAGCTCGAGCCGGTCGATCGCTGATCGTCCGTCGATCCCGTTCCGGATCGCAGCTTTCTGCCACGCGACTGCGCGCGTTCGCTTTTTCCTCGCGGCCGTGAACGCGACAGCCATGTACGGCGCTATTCTGGTTCCGACCGACGGGAGCGACTCGAGCACGGCGGCGGTCGAGCAGGCCGTCGCGATCGCCGAGGGTGACGCGGCGACGGTTCACTTCCTCCACGTCATCGACGTGAGCACGGAAATGTCCGCGGGTGCATCCGGAAGCATCGCTCCCCAGCTCACCGAGACGCTCGAGGACGAGGCTGAATCGGCGCTCGACGAGGCCACGAGCCGGGCCGAACGGGCGGGAGTGAGTCACGAGCGCGTCACACGGGAGGGCGATCCCCACGAGGTGATCGCGGAGTACACCGCTGAAAACGGGATCGATATCGTAGTTATGGGCGCAAGCGGCCAGTCGGGTGTGAAAGAACGCCTCCTCGGAAGTACGACCGATCGCGTCGTTCGATCCGTCGATACGTCGGTACTGATCGCTCGCCCCTGAACCGTCCGAATTCGAGTCGATTCGATCGAAAGAGCGTACCGGATCGCCTCAGTCGTCCTGCCCGAGGATGCCGCGCTCGGTCATCTTCCGGGGATCGAGCACCTCGTCGGCCTCCTCCTCGTCTAAGTAGCCCTTCTCGAGGACGACCTCGCGGACGGTCTTGTCCTCCTTGAGCGCAGTCTTGGCGACCTCGCTGGCCTTGTCGTAGCCGATGTGGACGTTCAGCGAGGTGGCCATCGCCATCGACTGCTCGACGCGGTCCTCGCAGTATTCCTCGTTGGCCTCGAGCTCCGCGACGAAGCGCTCGGCGAAGACCTGGCTGGCGTTCGAGATGAGTTCGGCCGACTCGAGGAAGTTGTGGGCCAGCACGGGCTTGTAGAGGTTCAGATCGATCTGGCCCTCGGCGGCGCCGGCGGAGACGGCGGCGTCGTTGCCGACGACCTGCTTGTGGACCTGGTTGACGGCCTCGGCGACGACCGGGTTGATCTTGCCGGGCATGATCGAGGAGCCGGGCTGGTTCTCGGGCTGTTCGATCTCGCCGAGACCGTTCCGGGGACCGGAGGCGAGCAGCCGCAGGTCGTTGGCGATCTTGTTCAGCGAACCGGCGACGACGCGGAGCGCACCGTGGGCCTCGGACATCGCGTCGTGGGCGGCCTGGGCTTCGAAGTGGTTGTCGGCCTCGCGGAACTGGACGCCGGTCTCCTTGGTGATGTACTCGGCGGCGCGGCCGGGGAACTCCTCGTGGGTGTTCAGCCCGGTACCGGTCGCGGTGCCGCCCAGCGCGAGTTCCGCGAGGTGTTCGCGAACCTTGTCGACGCGCGAGAGTCCCTTCTCGACCTGCGTGCGGTAGCCCGAGAACTCCTGGCCGAGCGTGACTGGCGTCGCGTCCTGCAGGTGGGTCCGACCCGTTTTCACGACGTCGTCGAACTCTTCCTCTTTCGCCTCGAGGGCCTCCCGAAGGGTGTCGAGTGCCGGGATGACGTCCTTCTCGACGGCCTCGAGGGAGGCGACGTGCATCGCGGTCGGGATGACGTCGTTGGAGGACTGACCGTAGTTGACGTGGTCGTTGGGGTGGACGACGCGGTCGCCGATTTCGCTGCCCATGATCTCGGCGGCGCGGTTGGCGATGACCTCGTTGGCGTTCATGTTCGAGGAGGTTCCGGAGCCGGTCTGGAAGACGTCGACCGGGAACTGGTCGTCGTGCTCGCCGGCGATGACCTCGTCGGCCGCCTCGACGATCGCCTCGGCGACGTCGTCGTCGATCAGGTCCAGATCGCGGTTGGCCTGCGCGGCGGCCTTCTTGACGACGCCGAGCCCACGGATAAATCGACGGCTGAACGAGATTCCCGAGATCGGGAAGTTCTGGATGGCGCGTTGGGTCTGGGCGCCCCAGTAGGCGTCCGCGGGTACCTGCATCTCGCCGAGGCTGTCGCGTTCGACTCTGTAGTCGTCACTCATGTGCGGAGATTGACCGGCGGGTGCGTAAAATCCACCGGTATACGTCCGAGACGCGGTGCTGAATACCGGGGAATCGGATCGCCCCTCTCTGAGCGTGGTATCGCCAGCCCGCAGGGCATTCGTCAGCCGGTTTAGCAGATTCACTCAGAATGTAATTAATTATGGAAACTATTAAGGGGGGTATGGACTATTAATTATGTGTGATTCACTGTGGTCGACGGTAACAACCTATCACGTCGAACGATTCTCAAGGGTGCGGGTATAGCAGGAACGGCGAGTGTAACCGCCCTCGCGGGCTGTACCGGCGGTGGCGGCAGTACGCTCGAGGTCCTCCACGGATGGACCGGCGGCGACGGCGCTGATGCCGCGGACGCGCTCTTCTCGGCGTTCGAGGAAGAGCACTCGGACCTCGAGTACGACGAGAACCCGATCGGTGGCGGCGGCAACGAAAACCTCGACCAGACGGTCGCGAACCGCCTCCAAGGCGGCAATCCGCCGAGTTCGTTCGCCGGCTGGCCGGGTGCAAACTTGGAGCAGTACGAGGACGCCGTCGGCGACATCGAGTCGGAGGTCTGGGACGAGGCCGACCTGAAGGACGCCCACGTCGAGGAAGCGGTCGAACTCTGCCAGCACAACGGCGGCTTCTCGGCGGTCCCGCTCGGCTCCCACCGTCTGAACGACCTCTTTTACAACGTCAGTGTCCTCGAGAGCGCCGGCGTCGATCCGAGTTCGATCGATAGCGCCGACGCGCTGATCGACGCGCTTGACGCCGTCGAGTCGGAGACCGACGCGACGCCGTTCGCGTTCTCGCTCGCGCCGTGGTGTATCCTCCAGACGTGGGCCCAGACGATGCTCGGCGAACACGGCTACGAGGCCTACATGAACTTCATCGAAGGCAACGGCGACGAGAGCGCCGTCCGCGACACGTTCGAGAAGCTCGAGCAGATCCTCGGCTACATCAACGCCGACGCGGCCTCCGTCGACTTCACCGAGGTCAACCAGGACATCATGAGCGGCGACGCCGCGTTCATCCACCAGGGCAACTGGGCCGCCGGCGCGTACATCGCGGATGACAAGGATCTCACGTACGGCGAAGACTGGGACGCGATCCAGTACCCCGGAACGGAGGACTACTACACCCTCCACATCGACTCGTTCATCTACCCGAGCGACAACCCGACGCCGGACGACACCGCGACCTGGCTCCAGTTCGTCGGCTCCGAAGAAGCGCAGGTCGCGTTCAACCAGTACAAGGGATCGATCCCGACGCTGACGGACGTGTCTACCGACGAGTTCAACCCCTACCTCACGGACACGATCGACGACTTCGACAACGCCTCGGAAAAGCCGCCGACGCTCGCACACGGCCTCGCCGTGGACACGAGCACGCAGGCCGACCTCGAGGACGTGCTCAACAACAACTTCGCGGACCCCTACGACGTCGACGGTGCGACGAGCGGGTTCATGGACAACGTCTAACTCGTCCCACAAACATGAAACGTTTTTTAGCATTACTGCGTAGCGTCCGGCGTGTCCGAGGCAAGGACCCCGAAAGCGAACGGACGAGTCGTGAGCGACGCGTCATGACGGACGGCGGAACCACCGAGGAACGTTCCACGCTCCGACGCTGGCTCGACAGCGACATCGTGCAGTCGTCGCCGTTCTGGCTGCCGCCGTTCCTGCTGATGGGCTTTTTCGTCTACGCCGCGATCGGCTGGAACCTCCTGCTCTCGCTGACGGAGTACTCCGGATTCGGAGATCCGGACTACAGCAACCTCGGTCTGCACAACTACCGGGCGATGCTGGACGATCCGGGAATGTGGGCGGCGACGCGGAACACGTTCGTTCTGCTCGTCGGCTTCACGGTCGTCTGTCTGATCGTCGGCCTCCTCCTGGCGCTGCTGCTCGATCGGGAGATTCGGTTCAGCAGGTCGTTTCGGACGATCTACCTCCTGCCGTTCGCCCTCTCGTTCATCGTCACGGCCCAGTTCTGGCGGTGGATGTACAACGTGAACAACGGCATCGTCAACCAGTTCATCGGGCTCTTCGGCATCGGTCCCTACAACTGGCTGGGGAGTCCAAAACTCGTATTGGGGTCGGTGATCTTCGCGCTCGTCTGGCAGTTCAGCGGGTACACGATGATCATCTATCTCGCCGCGCTCCGGTCGATCCCGAACGACCAGTACGAGGCCGCACGAGTCGACGGTGCGAGCACGGTTCGAATGTACTGGCGCGTAATCGTTCCGCAGTTACGACCGGCGATGGTCAGCGCGACCGTCACGTTAGTGCTGTTCGCGTTGAAGGCGTTCGACTTCCTGTACGCGACCTTCGACGGCTACCGACCCCGCCGCGGGGCCGACATCCTGGCGACCAAGATGGTCCGTGAGTCGTTCGGCCGATCCGAGTGGGCCTACGGGTCGTCGATCGCACTCATGTTGTTCGTCCTGTCGCTGGGAGTCATCGCACCGTATCTGTACAACCAGTACAAGCGAGGGAACCTATGAGCGAACAAACAATTACCACTGAGGAGGCGGCGACGGAGCACGAGACCGGCGGGATTTCGATCGGCCGCGTCGGACTGTACGCCACGCTGGTCGGTCTCGTCGGGTTCTATCTGATCCCGATCGAGTCCGGACTCGTGACATCGATCAAAACGCCGACCGCACTTCAGGAGACATTCCCGTTCCTTCCACCCGCTGGAAGCGGGATTACGGTCGAGAAGTGGCAGATCGCGTTCGATTACCTCGCGCCCGGGATGGTCAACAGCATGCTGTTTACCATCCCGTCGACGATCCTGTGTGCGCTCCTCGGCAGCATGGCCGCCTACGGGCTGACGCTCGTCGATTGGCGCGGGCAGATCGCCGTGCTGGCGCTGTTCATCGCGGGCATCTTCGTCCCGTACCAGGCGGTGATCGTCCCGCTCTTCCAGTTCTGGAGTCAGTACATGCAACTGGGCACGCGGCTCTCGTTCCTGTGGGGTCTCCCGCTGCTCGAGCCGCATTACGCGACGATCCTCGAGTTGATCATCACGCACACGGCCTACGGGATTCCGATCGTGACGCTGCTGTTCCGCTCGCAGTACAAGACGATGTCCGAGGAGATGATCGAGGCCGCGCGACTCGACGGCGCGTCGGTCTGGCGGGTCTACCGACGGATCGTCCTGCCGCTGTCGATCCCGATGTTCGCGGTCGTGTTCATCTTCCAGTTCACCCAGATCTGGAACGAGTTCCTGTTCTCGCTGACGATCATCGGGAGCACCAACGATCCGGCCGCGTCCGCGACCCTCATCCTGTCCGGGCTCGGCCAGTCCCTCGAGGGAACGGATTACCCGCTCCGGATGGCGGGCGCGTTCATCACGGCGCTCCCGACGCTGCTCGTCTACGTGCTGTTCGCCGACAAGTTCGCGGAGGGAGTACAGACATGACCGACCGACAACTAACGATACGCAACCGGAGGCTCTGACGATGGCAGAAACCCAACTCGACGACGTACGAAAAGTATTCACGGAAGACGACGGCAACGAGATCGTCGCCGTCAACGACGTATCGATCGATATCGAGGACGGGGAGTTCCTCGTCCTCGTCGGCCCCTCGGGCTGTGGCAAGTCGACGACATTGCGGATGATCGCGGGACTCGAGTCGATCACGGACGGCGAGATTCGACTCGACGACCGAGTGATCAACGACTTGCCGGCGAAGGAGCGAAACATCGCGATGGTGTTCCAGTCCTACGCGCTGTACCCGCACATGACCGTACGGGAGAACATGGCGTTCGGACTCGAGGAGTCCACCGACCTCTCGGACGACGAGATCGCCACCCGAGTCGAAGAGACCGCCGAGATGATGGGGATCGATCCCCTGCTGGACCGGAAGCCGGAAGAGCTCTCCGGCGGCCAGCAACAGCGGGTCGCGCTCGGCCGCGCGATCGTCCGGGAGCCGGCCGTCTTCCTGATGGACGAACCCCTCTCGAACTTAGACGCCAAGCTCCGCGCGCAGATGCGGACCGAGCTCCAGCAGCTCCAGGAGCAACTCGAGACGACGACGGTCTACGTCACGCACGACCAGACGGAGGCGATGACGATGGGCGACCGGATCGCCATCCTCAACGACGGCGAACTGCAGCAGGTCGGCACGCCCCTCGAGTGCTACCACGAACCCGCGAACGCGTTCGTGGCGGACTTCATTGGCGAGCCGGCGATGAACTTCTTCGACGTCACGCGCCGCAACGCGGACGGCGACGGAGCCGTCCTCGTCGGTGAGACCCTCGAGTACGCCGTCTCGAACGACATTACGACGGCGATCGGCGATCGGAACGAGCTCGTCCTCGGCGTGCGGCCGGAGGATATCGACATCCAACACAGCGACGGCAACCCCCGGCGCGCGGACGGCCACACCGTCCCCGCGACGGTCACCGTCGTCGAACCGACCGGCGACGAGAACATCGTCTACCTCGATCTCGGCGAGGACGGAAGCGAGACGGCCATCGTGACGATCGACGGAATGAGCCGGATCGAGGCCGGCGACAGCGTGGTCGCGCACATCCCCGAGGACGCGATTCACGTCTTCGACGGGAAAACCAACGAGGCGCTGCACAACCGCCGCGTCGAGAGCAGCGAGCCTCGAGCGCCGAACATCTGATCGACGACGACCGACCCGCTGGTTCTCGAGACCGGCGATAGCAACTCCTTCTCTCGAGACGGCTCGACGTTCGATCGGCCGTTCCTATCTCGGCCCGCCGCCCGACGCTCGAGCGTAGCCGACGCCGACGGTGCGGGCGCCCGCGACGACGGCGTAGGCGGCGACCCCCGCGGCGAGCAACCCGAGTACGTCGCCGCGGCGGACAGCCGTCGCGGCTAGCCACGCCGCGAACACGACGAACGAAAACCCGACGGTCCACCGTAGGAAGTACGTCGGATCGGTCAACGCGGGCAGTACCGTCTCCGCCTCGGCGGCCGCTCGCAGTCGTCCGGTCGAGACGCTCGCGGCTACGGCGGCCGGGTACACGTACGCACACGCGGCGAAGAAGAAGATCGCGATCGTCGAAGAGACGAGCGAGAACAGTCCCAGCCCCGCGCCGTTCTCTTGTGCGAGCGCTGCCGGCGTCTCGATCAGCGACCGCGTCAGCAGGACAATCGCCGGGACGAGGACGACGACCGACAAGGCGAGCGCCTCGAGGCCGGGGCGGACGACCGCCCGAACGGACGGCAGCGGTCGTCGCTCGTCCGATCCGAGGATGACGGCCGCCGTTCCGAAGAGGACGACGGCGCCGACGAACGCGACGGCCGCGGGAACGAGCGCGACGATCGACGGCGCGACCGCGACCGCGTACCGCACCCCGACCGCGAGCGCGACGACGCTGACGCCGCACCTGAGCAGCGCCGCTCGTCCGAGGGCGTCGCTGACCGGGTACCGAAGCGCGTCGCTGATCATGACCGTCCCCGGTGACGGTTCCCGATTGATCGGTCGATGCCGGCTGAAGCCATACTCTGCGAGTCGAACGGTCGGGGCAAAAACGTCGTGGTCTCCCGTGGCACCGCAGTGCCGTCGGACGCCGACTCGAACGCGGTGTCGGCGCGGGGACTCACGGCCGGTTGCCGGGCTCCACCGAGAGCCCGACGTCGTCTCCGGCCCGCTCGCGCAAGGCCGTCTGCAGTCGTTCGCCGCAGGTTTCGTGGAGCGTCCGCGCTGTCTCGAGATCGATGTCCTCGATCGTCGGCTCCGACCAGGTGAACGTCTGGGAGCTGGCCGTATCGACGACTAGCGACGCGAGGCCGAGGCGGCGCTGGAAGATCGACCGCCGGGTCGAGAGCGTCTGCACGCGGTAATAGGGAATGACGGTCGTCCGCCGTCGCCAGAACCCGCGCCGGATCACGATGTGATCGTCCCCAACGTGATAGCCGATGTTGACGTATTTCAGGTGCGCGGCGAGCGGCGCCGCGGCGACGACGACCGCGGCGAGATACCACCGCTCGAGGCCCGTCACTCGACTGGCCCCGAAGGCGAGAGCGACGACGCCGACGGCCAGCAGCGAATAGCGCACGAGGTACCGACGCCGGGCCAGCGGCGACGCGCCGCGAAAGTCGGGGCGGTCGACGCCGGTCAGCGCCGTCGCGAAGCGATAGATCCGCGATTCGGCGGCCATCGGAACGGCCGACTGATTCCCGCCGGTGCTCTCCGGTCCGTAGCCCGCCGTCTCGATCCAGAGGCCGGCGTAACCGACCAGCCGCTGGAGCGGGTTGTCGGTGATCGTCACCGACTGGATCTTGTCGGTCGGGATCGAGCCGCTGTAGCGCTGGAGCAGCCCGCGCTCGTAGAGCAGATCGTTCCCCTGCCGACCGAGCTGGAACCCGTAGTAGTTCACGATCGTGTAGAGCGCGCTGGCGACGTACGTGGCGACGAACCACTGCAGCGCGGCGACCGCGGCCAGAATGAGGAGCGCGTCGACCGGGGCTCCGTCGATCGATTCGGGACCGCCGACGGAACGGGCGGTCTCGAAGACGAAGTCGGGAAGGAAACCCGCACCCGAATCGGGGTCCAGAAACAGGGTCACCAGCAGAATCGGGAAGACCGCCGCGCCCCACCGGAACGCCGTCGCGGCGTAAACCAGCAGTTCGCCGACCTCGAGTTCGAACAGGAGCGTCGTCGACCGGTCGCCTCGCGCGGCGTCATTGTCGCGCTGGGGCTCTACGACGTCCTCGTCGGCGGTCTCGGAGAGCGAATCGGTCGCCGCGGACCGCTCGGTTGCATCGCTCGCGTCGTCGACCGCGGCCGTCCGCCGACGGATTTCCGAGCGGATGCGGTCGGCCTCGTCGCTGCCTACGAACCGCAGCGTCGCTTCGGTGCTGCCGCCGCCGGCGGTCTCGATCGAGACGACGGCGAGGCCGAGCAGGCGCTGGACGATTCCCTGCGAGACGTCGACGTTCTGGACGCGGCGGTACGGAATCTCGCGGGCGCGCCGGGAGAGCACGCCCGACGTCACGTCGAACGTGTCCGCCGTGAGCGCGTACGTAAAGCGGTAGTAGTAGGCGAGGCCGTAGCCGACGCCGACGACGAAGCCGAGCGGAGAGAGGACGAACAGGAGGTCGATGGTGAGGTCGGCGTCGATACCGAGGATACCCGATCCCACCCCCGTGAGGAAAAACGGGATCGAGAATCCCGTGAACCCTCGCCGAAGGGCCATCATCGCCCCGCTGAGGGGGTGGAGGCGGTTCGTCTCAGACGCCATCGTCGGCCTCGCTTTCGACGGCCAGTTTGCGAAGCGTATCCTGCAGGTCGCGCGCTCGGTCGGGGGTCAGCCCCGGAATGCGGACGTCGGCGTTCCGGGAGCCCGCCGTGTAGACGACCACGCTCGAGAGTCCGAGGGCGCGCTCGATCGGCCCGAACTGCGTGTCGACGTGCTGGACGCGAACGAACGGCACCGAGGTCTCGACGAACGTGAGGACCCCCCGTTCGAGGTAGAGCGCGTCGGACTGAACTTCGTACTGCCAGACCCGGTAGAGCTGTACCGCGTACGCGATTCCGAGGCCGAGGCCGAGGAGCACGACGGCGGCGATCGCGGCGGTCGGAACGTCGGTCACCCACTGATCGACGGCCGCGAGTACGACGCCGAGAGCGATCGCGCCGATCGCTCCCTTTGCGATCCAGAAGAGTCTGATTCGGGGATGGAGGGCTTCCATAGCTGAAAAATGTTAGTACCGTTCAATAAAATTTCGGGATCGTCGTGACTCACGTAAAGTCGATCGTCAGCCCGCTGTCGTCGGCCCGGGCGCGCTCGCGAAGGGCCGTCTGGAGGCGTTTTCGGCCGGTGCCGTGAACGTCGCGCGCGTCCTTGAGGTCGACGTCGTAGATCGTCGGCGACGTCCAGAAGAAACTGCGCGAACTCGCCGTGTCGACGACCAGGGACGCGAGACCGAGACGACGCTGGAAGACCGTTCGGCGCGTCGAGACCGTCTGGATTCGGTAGTAGGGGATCACGGTCGTTTTTCGCTTCCAGAAGCCCCGCCGGACGACGAGGTGGCCCTCGCCGACGTAGTAGCCCAGGTTGACGTACTTCAGGTAGGCCGCGGGCGGGACCGCGACGAAGACGACGGCGGCGAGATACCAGCGCTCGAGGGGAGTAAACTGCGCGACGGCGAACGCGGCCGCGACGACGAGGGCTGCGACGATGGCGTACCGGGCGAGATACCGTCGGAGCGCCGTCGTCGGCGGGCTTCTGAACCGCGGCGATTCGACGCCCGTGAGCGTCTCGGTGAACCGGTGGACGCGACCCTGGTCCGCCAGGGGCACGGCCGACTGGCTGCCGCCGCTGTCGCTCTCGGGCCCGTAGCCCGCCGTCTCGACCCAGAGCCCGGCGTAGCCGATCAGTCGCTGGAGCGGGTTGGCGGTCACCGTCACCGACTGCACCTTCTCGACGGGGATCGAGCCGCTGTAGCGCTGGAGCAGCCCGCGCTCGTAGACGAAATCCCCGCCGGCCCGACCGAGCCGGAAGTCGTAGTAGGCGGCGAACGTGTAGACGACGCTCAGCACGTACGCGGTCACGACGCCGTTGACGACTGACACGACCGTGAGGATGCCGTAACTGGTCGGCGATCCCTCGCCCAGATTCGCGGGGCCGCCGAACGGCCGCGCGGCGCTCACGAGCAGGTCGATGGCGAGGTCGGTCGCGAAGAAGAACAGCCCCAGGAGGGCCGCGGCGGCGGCGGGACGGAACGACGTAAACGAGTAGAGCAGGAGTTCCCGCGCCTCGAGTGCGAACAGTTGCTCTCGACGCGGTCCCCGCGAGTCGGGTCCGGCGACGCGGTCGCGGCCGTCCGAGACCGGGTCCGAGTCGCTCGTTGTCGTCCCGTCCGTCGAGTCGGGTTCCGCCGTCGGTCCGTCGTCGTCGGGCGCCGGTTCGTCGGGGTCGGTCGCGGCGCTCGTCCGTTCGGTCTCGGCGTCGCTCGAGGCCTCGTCTGTCGCAGGGCTCCGCTCGTCGGCCGCCGACGCATCGGGCCGTCCGCGTCCGCGGCGGCGGTCTTTCACCTCGGCGGTTCGCGTGCGGATCTGGTGTTGCAGCCGGGTGGCCTCCGATTCGCTGACGAAGTTCAGCGCGGCCTCGGTGCTGCCGCCGCCGGCGGTCTCGATCGAGACGACGGCGAGACCGAGCAGGCGCTGAAAGACGCCCTGTCGGACGTCGACGTTCTGGATGCGTTCGTACGGGATTTCGCGCGATCGGCGGGCGAGCACCCCCGAGGCGACGTCGAACGTGTCCGGGGTGATGCCGTACTCGAACCGGTAGTAGTAGGCGATGCCGTAGGCCGCTCCGGCGACGAGTCCCACCGGCGCGGCGAGGGAGACCCAGGCCGACTCGATCGCGTCGAAGATCCCGCCGAGGAGGAGCGTGAGGATCGACGCGACTGATAGCCAGAGGAATCCGTACTGGAGAGCGTACGCGGCCGCGCTGAGTGGATGCAGACGGTTCATCGCGATCAGACGGCGTCGGTGGCGTCGCTCTCGGTGGCGAGTTGACGGAGTGTATCCTGGATTCTCTCGGCGCGCTCCGGCGTCAGCCCCGGAATGCGAACGTCGGCGTTCCGCGAGCCCGCGGTGTAGACGACCACGCTCGAGAGGCCGAAGACGCGTTCGACGGGACCGAACTGCGTGTCGACGTGCTGGACGCGGACGAACGGGACCGCGGTCTCGACGAAGGTGACGACGCCCCGTTCGAGGTAGAGCGCGTCCGACTCGATCTCGAACCGCCAGACGCCGTAGCGCCGGACGGCGTAGGCGACGCCGAGGACGAAACCGAGCGCGACGACGACGCCGAGGGCGACCGTCGGAACGTCGACGAGCCACCGGTCGACGGCCGCGAGGCCGACGCCGAGAGCGATTGCCGCGAGCGCCTCCTGGGCGATCCAGAGGAGTCGAACGCGGGGATGTAGCGATTCCATACGGGTATCTTTCAGGAACGGTGGATAAAACTGGGGTTCGGCGGTTCGACGGCGCGACCGACGGTCGGGGGAGCGCCAGCCATGATAATCCGTCGGTTAACCCTCGTACTCCTCGTATTCCTCGGGCGTGTAGGTCGACAGCTCGAGGGCGTGGATGTCGGTCGTCATGTGGTCGTCGAGGGCGTCGTAGACCTGCTGGTGTTGTTGGACCAGCGGCTGGCCCTCGAACGCGGGCGAAACGACCGTCGCCGCGAGGTGGTCGTCGTCGTGTTCGTCTCGCGCGTGCGTGACCGTCGCTGTCGCGTCCTCGAGGTTCGATTCGATGAGTTCCTCGACGTCTGCCGGTTGCATAGTCGAAACGACGGGCGCTCGAGGCAAAAACACGGCGGTCCCGGTGCGTCCGAGCGAGGGAGCCGACGATCGAACGACCCGCGATCGGCGAGCGGCGTCGTATTTATGGTGTCGGCCGCCCCGATGGGCGGTATGTCACTGGCCGCCGAGACCCGGCGCACGGCCGAGGAGCATCCGTTTCTCGTGACGGCGCTGCGCGCGGGAATCGTCAACTACACCGCCGCCGCCCGGTTCCTCGAGGTGGACGGCGAGACCGACGCGATCGCGACGGCGCTGCGCCGCTACGCCGAGGAGTTGTCGGCCTACGAAACGGACTCGCGCGACGTTCGCGTGCGCATGGAAAGCGGAATCGGATCTGTCGACGGCGACGCGGAGACGGAAGCGCTGCTCACCGTCGGCGAAGCGGCCTTCGCCCCCGACGGCGGCGACGGCGACCACACGGCGATCGTCGCGGTCGGGGCCGTCGATGCGGCCGCGCTCGCCGCAGTCCTCCGACGGTTGTCACTCGAGGAGATCGCACCGATCGCGGCCGGCGTCGGCGAGGGGTCGCTGCTGGTCGTCGTTGATCGGCTGGCGGGTGCGAACGCGTTACGGGCCGTCGAAGACGCGCTCGCAGCCGTGCCGACCGAATAGCCGCTCGCGTTACCATTAATATATTTACAGGTGGGCGTTGGCTATCGTGGTTGTCGGATGACTTCTCGAACCGCGGCGACGCGCACGAACCGAGTACTGATCCGATCACTGGGTCGACGGGCCGAGCGAAACGGCGGTGCGGGGGGCCTCACTCGACGACCGAGCGGGCGTGATGGCGGATGAGCGACGGAAACGGCGATGCGAGTCGGTCGGACGCGACGCCCGAATCGACGACGGCGGACTCGAACGGGCCGCGACAAATCGCGATCGCCTGTCAGGGCGGCGGGAGCCACACCGCGTTCACGGCAGGCGTGCTCCGCGAACTCCTCGCGAACTGGACAGCGGACGAGGAACGGTTCGAACTGGTCGGCATCAGCGGCACCTCCGGCGGCGCCGTCAACGCGCTGGGCGTCTGGTACGGACTGCTCACCGGCGGCCCGTCGACGGCGGTCGAGATTCTCGATGGAATCTGGAGCGATCTCGCGGCGACCGACGCGTTCGATCGACTCCTCAACGAGTGGGTCCTGACCTATACCCGTCTCGACAGTATGGGCGTCGGGCTGCCGAGCGTGAGTCCGTACTGCAACCCCTACGACGACGCGGCACAGCGGCGACTGGCCGAGATCCTCGAGCGGTACATCGACTTCGACGCGATTCCCGAACTCGGCGGCGCCGAGCGACCGGAACTGGTCGTCGGCGCCGTCAACCTCGAGCGGGGCGACTTCGAGACGTTCACCGCCGAGGACGTCACCGTGGACGCGGTGCTCGCCTCCGCGGCGCTGCCGACGTTGTTCGAAGCCGTCGAAGTCGACGGGCAGCGCTACTGGGACGGCCTCTTCTCGCAGAATCCGCCGGTGCACGACCTGATGTCGGTCCCCGGCGAGCGGACGCCCGACGAACTCTGGGTCGTTCAGATCAACCCCCAGCGACGGTCGGAGACGCCGACGACGCTCGCGGAGATCGCCGACCGGCGCAACGAACTCGGCGGGAACATCTCGCTGAATCAGGAGCTTCGGTTCATCGAACGGATCAACGAGTGGATCGAGGCGGGCCACTTCGACCATCCCGACTACACGGTGACGACGATCCATCGGATCGAACTCACTGGGTATCACCACGCGACATCGGATCGAACTCACTGGGTATCACCACGCGACCAAACTCGACCGCGATCCCGATTTCCTCGAGGAACTGATGGCGCTGGGGGAGCAGCGGGCCGCGGCGTTCCTCGCCGATCGGAACTAAGCCCGCCGCCGGCGATTGACGTCGCGTGCACCCCGGCGTTTCGGCCGTCACGCTCGCGAAGGAGGTCAAACGCTTTAACTACCGGCCACGGGAAGTATCGCTAATGACCCTGCACGTGACGAACACGTTGACGGGCGAGAAGGAGCCGTTCGAGCCACGGGATCCCGAGAGCGTCCTGCTGTACTACTGTGGCCTGACGGTTTCCGACCCGCCCCACCTGGGCCACGCGCGGTCGTGGGTCCACGTCGACGTCATGCACCGCTGGCTCGAGTATCTCGGCTACGACGTGCGTCACGTCGAGAACTTCACCGACATCAACGAGAAGATCGTCGCCCGCGTCGGCGAGGACGACCTGGGCGAGGACGAACTCGACGTCGCCGAGACCTACATCGAGCGCACCCTCGCGGACATGCGCTCGCTGAACCTCCTGCGGGCCGAGGTCTACCCCCGCGTCTCCGAGCACGTCCCCGAGATCATCGACCTCGTCGAGACCTTGGTCGAGGAGGGCTACGCCTACGAGTCCAACGGTTCGGTCTACTTCGACGTGACGAGCTTCGAGGAGTACGGCAAGCTCTCGAACCAGGAACTCGACGAGATCGAGTCCCAGGGCGACCCGGACGAGCGCTCGGAGAAGCGCCACCCCGCGGACTTCGCGCTCTGGAAGGCCGGCGCCGTCGACGAGAGCGCGGTCGAAGAGCACCGCCACGAGGGCGTCGATCACGGCGGCGATCCGCCCGCGGGCGAGACGTGGGAGTCGCCGTGGGGAGAGGGCCGACCCGGCTGGCACATCGAGTGCTCGGCGATGAGCATGACCCACCTAGACGAGACGCTGGATATCCACGTCGGGGGACGGGACCTCGTCTTCCCCCACCACGAGAACGAGGTCGCCCAGTCAGAGGCCGCCACGGGCCAGGCGTTCGCGAACTACTGGCTCCACTGCGAACTGTTCCAGATGGACGACGAGAAGATGTCCTCGAGTCTGGGCAACTTCGTCACCGTCGACGACGCGGTCGACCAGTGGGGGACGAACGTCCTGCGGACGTTCCTGACCGCGGGCTCGTACAACAGCAAACAGCTCTACTCCGACGAGACGATCGCCGAGGCCGAGGAGCGCTGGGATCGCCTCGAGCGCGCCTACGAGGCCGCGGTCGAGGCGGTCGACTCCCCCGACGCGCGGACGAAAGTCGAGGACGCGTCGTTCCGCGAGGAGATCGAGACGGCCCGCGACGCGTTCGTCGCGGCGATGAACGACGACTTCAACACGCGCGAGGCCCAGTCCGCGCTGCTGTCGGTCGCGACGGCGATCAACGCTCACCTCGAGGACCGCGCGGAGTACGACTATCGGGGCCTTCGGGACGCCGTCGAGGCGCTCGAGGAACTCGGCGACGTGCTCGGGCTCTCCTTCGCCGGGGAGACGACCGGGACGGCCGACCTCGCTGGCGACGTCGTCGACCTCGTCCTCGAGGTCCGCGAGCGCGAACGCGAGGCGGGCAACTACGAGCGCGCCGACGACCTGCGCGACGAACTGCAGGCGCTGGGTATCGAGGTCCAGGATACTGACGACGGCGCGACCTATCGGCTCCCGTCCGGGGAGTAGCGGTCGGCCGACGGTCCGCGAACCATCGATTCCGACGCCGGCGTCCGTCTCTCCGTTCCACGACGTGACGAAGACCACGAAATTTATACTTCAGAACACGGTCGACCAGAATAGTATGAATCGACGACGATTCGTTGCCGCGGCCGCAGCCGGCGCTGTCGGTGTCTCAGCGGGCTGTCTCAGCGATTTCATCGACGACGCTACGACGTTCGAAGCCTCGCCGATCCGCGTCAGCGAGGACACGGCCGGGGAGGCCGGCTACGAGTACCAGGGAACCGAAGAGCTCGTCGAAGAGCGGGAGTTCGCCGGCGAGTCGGTCGAAGTCACGAACTACCTCACCGACTACACGCGGATGATCGAACTGCCGGGCCTCGGCTCCGAGCAGGAAGCGGGCGTCTTCGCGCTCGTCTCGACGCCGCAGGTCTCCGTCGCCGGCGAGGAGTTCAACCCCGTCGGAGAGATGTCCAAGGCCGAACTCGTCGAATACCTGCAGGGACAGTACGAGGGCCTCGAGGTCGGCGATAACATCGGCGGCCGGGCCATCACCAAAGACGAGATCGACGGACTCGACGCGGCGGTGCGGTTCGACACGTGGGAGGGATCGGCGACGCTGCAGGGCGAAACCGAAGTCGACGTCTACGTCGACGTCGCCCAGGCCGAAGATGGCGGCGACCACCTCGTCGTCGTCGCCGTCTATCCCGACGACGAGAACATTCCGATGGAGTCCGAGCAGGACCGCGCCGATACCATGACCGCCGGGATCCAACACGGCGACGACGTGGACGTCGAACTCAAGAACGGCGACGAGTAACTCGAGCGGACCACGTAATCGATCCGCGACGATGCGATGCAGCGCGATTCGTTTTTCCGCGGAATAGAAGCCTCGTGACCGGCGCTTCCGTCGACGCGATCAGAGGCCCAGCGCCGCCGCCAGCGAGAGGCCGCTCGCGAGCGCGCCGACGAGGTAGCCGGCGATCGCGCCGCCGTTGAGCAGCGGCAGCCCCGCGTGGGGTCGGCCCTTGAGGACCATGTACATGAGCACGAGCAGGCCGGCGATCGTGCCGATCAGCGCGCCCAGCGCCGGGACGTTCAACGAGATCACGGGGACGTCGAGTGTCCCGGCCTCGAGGAAGTACGCCGCGCTCGCGACGAGGACCGTCGGAATGACGGCGTCGCCGAGCCCGATGAAGAGGGCGTCACGCTCGAGGGCGTCGTCGCCGTCGGCCGCCGAGTCGGCGTCGGTCTCGTCCGCCATCGACGCGCCGTCGGGACGCGGCCCGCCGTTGGTGCTCGAGGCGGCGTTCGGGTTCGAGTCGTCGCCGCTCTCGGCGTCGGCCGCGTCGTGGCCGTCGACGACGCCCTCGGTACTCTCGGGCTCGAGGTAAGAAAAGGAGAGCGTCGTCGGGACGACGAGGACGACGGGGATCTTGAGGGCCATCACGCCCTCGGCGAGGTCGAGCATGTGTTCGGTGCCGTAGACGCTGATCGCGTCGTAGACCGCGAGGACGGAGAGCAACAGCAGCGCGGGGAGGAGCCCGAAGCTGATGCCGAACAGCGCGGCCGCGCCGGCGCCCATCACGACGCCCGTGATGTCGATGACGTACCACTCGGGATAGAGGAGGAGAGCACCGCCGACGGCCACGGCTGCGGCCGCGGCGACGACGTTGACCGAGCCCACCGTGACGACGGACGGGACGAGTTCGGCGAAGACGTACCACGAGATCATCACGCTGACGCCGATGATCATGGCCTTGATGAGCCACTCGACGTCGTACTTGATGGTGACGAGCATGAGCGCGGTCGCGACGAGAATGATGCCGAAGTAGACGAGACTGTTGGTCGGATCGTCGGGGTTCTCGACGGACTGGTGGCCGCCCTCGTAGAAGGGTTCGACCAGCGCCAGCGCGCCGAGTTGGACGCTCAGGAAGAGCGCGACCGTGAATCCGACGGCGAGAAGGACCCGCGTCCGATCGTTCATAGCCCGCGGTTCGCACCCGCCTCCTATGGGTGTTTTCCTCTCCCCTCGAGGCGGCTCGAAGAATCGCCGACTCGGGGCCGAGACGGCGGTAGCGTTACCGCGCGTACAGCGTCGACCCGACGAGCGACGGCAGGTGGACGTCGTCGTCCGGCGTCACCGCGAGGTACGGGCGGCCGACCGGGCCGAAGACGTCGACGACGCGTCCGACGGACTCGAGGTTATCGTCGAGGACCGACGTCCCGATCTCGTCGCGGAACCGGTCGCCGCCGCTCGAGTCGCCGTTCGATCCGTCGTCGGTGTCCTCCGCCCGCAGGACGGCCAGTCCCTGTGCGGTGCGGACGACGGAGCCGATCCGGCGCACGTCAGTCGCGCATCGCGACGACGTACGCCGCGACGGCCTGAACGAGGTCGTTTTTCGTCGAGTCGTCGGCGCCGCGGACGACGACCCGGCCGCGGTCGGCCCAGTGCTCTCGAGAGTAGGCCTTGTCCCGCTCGATCGTGGCGTCGTAGCCGATCTGCTGGACGGCTTTCGCGATTTCGTCGACCGTCGGCTCTTCGACCGCGAGATCCTGCGAGACGCGCCGCCCCTCCGAGCGGGTGCGGTTCGCGTCGAGATAGGCGGGCCAGATGACGTTTTCGACCATACACTCATCTCGACAGTCCGACGGGTAAATGCTTTTCAAAACGGGGCGGGGTGAGACGACGCTTACCGCCGGCGCGCGAGGATGCCGACGGCGGCGAGCGCTGCGGCGACCGCGATAGGGACCCCGAAGCCGGGAATCGTGTCCTCGTTTTCGCTCTCGCCGTCGTTCGTCTCGTTCTCGTCGTCGGTTTCGTTCGCGCCGTCCATATCAGCACTCGCCTCCGCGTGAACTTCGCCCACGATCTCGAGGAGGGGATAGATCACCTGCGGCGTGGGCTGGTTGATCTGATTCGAATCGACGGCGACGAGGTTGCCGGACTGATAGGCGCTCGTCGCCTCGGCGACGTCGGGCATCCGCGGTTCGTCCGCGTCGTCGGGGTAGACGATCCACTCCGGATCCTCCTCGACGATCGTCTCTTCGCTGAGTTTCGGGTAGAACGTTCCCGAGGCTGCCTCGGAGAGGTCCTCGACGCCGGCCGTCGTCAGCACATCGTGTATGAAGGAGTCGGTTCCGGGCGTCGTCCCGTCGGCTCCCATCGGGTAGTACGCGAGCGGTCGGTCCGTCCCCTCGAGCGTCTCGGTAACGATCTCGAGGCGGTCGTCCATCCACTGGACGGACTCCGCGGCGCCGGCGCACTCGCCGGTGAGTTCGCCGGTCCGGTTCGTATTTTCGCGGACGTCGTCGATCGACCGGGCCTCGTCGAACTGATAGACGGTGAGACCCGCGTCGCGGAGCGTCTGGATATCCGAATCGAACGTGGTGTTCGCGGCCAGAACGACGTCCGGATCGAGATCGATCACCGTCTCGTGTTGGATCTCGTACCCGTCGGTGACCGACTCGATGCCGTCCGTCTCGAGGTCGGCGACCCCCGGGTTGTCCGGAACGCCGACGAGGCGATCCTCGGCGCCGATTTCGAAGACGGTCCGCGCGTCGCTCGGCTGCAACGCGACGACGGATTCGGGCGGTTCCTCGAGCGTGATCGTTTCGCCCGTCGCGTCGGTTACTTCGATCGGGTACTCGCACTCTACCTGAGTCGCGTCCGCGGCGGTCGTCGTCGCGGTTCCACTTCCACTGCTCCCGGCCGCTGCGGGAGCGAACAGAGAGAGAACGAGGACGGCTGCGGCGAGAACGGCGATTTTTTGTCGCATTAGCCGATAAATCGGGGCTCTTCAACAAATATTTGTCTAACCCAACCGAGGTTGCGATGTATGACGCGCCCGATCCGGACCGTCGCGTGGTCGGCGGGCCTCGCGGCGCTGCTCGTCGCTGTCGTCGTCGGGAGCGCCGCTCTCGGCGCGGTCAGTATCGATCCGGTGACGGTCGCCGCGGCGATGCTGAACGCCGTCGTCGTTCCTTCGGGCGTAGTGGTCAGGGAGGTGATCGTTCCGGGTATCGGAGTCGGACTGCCGGCCCCCGGCCTCGAGTATACGCCGCTCTTCTCGTTCGAGGTCGAGTCGACCCACCAGATCATCGTCGAGGATATTCGCCTGCCCCGAATCGCCCTCGCGGCGACGGTCGGGTCTTCCCTGGCGGCCGCGGGAACGGTGATGCAGGGCTTCTTCAGAAATCCGCTGGCCGATCCGTCGATCATCGGCGTCTCGTCGGGGGCCGCGGCGGGCGCGGTCGCGGCGATCGCGTTTCCGGCGCTGGTCCCGTTCGGAAGCCTCCACCTCTCGGCGTTCGTCGGCGCGCTGGGGACGGCGTTTCTCGTCTACGCGATCGCGACCGAGGGCGGACGGACGCCGGTCGCGACGCTCCTGTTGGCCGGCGTCGCCGTCCAGGCGTTTCTCGGCGCGATGATCTCGTACATGCTCGTCCAGAGCGGCGACGACCTCCGACAGGCCGTCGTCTGGATGATGGGCCACCTCAGCAACAGCACGTGGGGCGACGTGAAGTTCGCGCTCCCGGTGACGGTCGTCGGCGTGACGATCCTGTTAGCCTACGCCCGGGACTTGAACGTCCTCCTGCTCGGCGAGGAGGACGCCCACCACCTCGGGGTCGACGTCGAGCGGACCAAACTCCTCCTGCTCGCGCTCGCGAGTCTCGTCACGGCGGCCGGCGTCGCCGTCGCCGGCGTCATCGGCTTCGTCGGCCTCGTCGTCCCACACATCATGCGGCTGCTCGTCGGTCCCGACCACCGGATTCTGTTGCCCACCAGCGCCCTCGCCGGCGCGTCGTTTCTGGTCGCGACCGACACGATCGCGCGACTCGGGAGGCTTCCGTTGCCCGTCGGCCCCGCAATCGACACCCCGATCGTTCCCGTGGGCATCATCACGGCCGCGCTCGGCGCGCCCTTCTTCCTGTTCCTGCTGACCCGCCGGGAGGTGCATTCGGTGTGAGGGGCTTCGAAAACGACGAACGCGGCGACGACGGCACCAACCGGGACCCACCCGTCGATCCCGAACCCGAATCGTCCGTCGAACCGGCGTCGATCGCCGTCGACGGCGTCTCGCGTTCCTTCGGCGACCTCCCGGTACTCGAGGACGTCTCGCTGACCGTCGACCCCGGTGAGTTCGTCGGCTTCGTCGGCCCCAACGGCGCCGGGAAGACGACGCTCCTGCGGCTGATCAGCGGCGCGCTCGAGCCCGATTCGGGAACGGTCACCGTCGACGGCGTCGACGTCCACGACGTCCCCTCGAAGCGCTCGAGTCAGTTGGTCTCGGTCGTCCCGCAGGACACGACGCTGTCGTTTTCCTTCCCCGTTCGCGACGTCGTCGAGATGGGGCGCCATCCCCACCGCTCGCGGTTCTCGGGACCGACGCCCGAGGACCGCGCGGTAGTCGAACGGGCCCTCGAGCGCACCCGCACCGCCGAGTTGGCTGCCCGGCCGATCGACGAGGTCAGCGGCGGCCAGCGCCAGCGCGTCGTGCTCGCGCGAGCCATCGCGCAGGCGACGCCGGTCATGCTGCTCGACGAACCGACGGCGAGCCTCGACGTCAACCACCAGCTCGAGACCCTCGAGCTGGTCCGCGAGCTGGTCGCGGAGGGCCGGACCGTCTGCGCGGCGATCCACGACCTCGAGCTGGCCGCGCGCTACTGCGACCGGTTGGTGATGCTCGCCGACGGCGAGATCTATCGGAACGGACGGCCGGCAGACGTCCTGACCGGAGAGTCGCTTTCGGACGTCTTCGACGCGACCGCGACGGTCACGCGGAATCCGATCACGGGGACGGAGACGGTGACGGCGTTCCCGAACGACGCCGGCGTCGGGGTCCGCAGCGAGGACGAAAGCGACCGTCGGGTTCGCGTCCACGTCCTCGGAAGCGGACAGACCGCCGCGGGCGTCGTCGCTCGACTCGCGACGGCGGGAGAGCGGTTCGACGTTTCCGTCGGCCCCGTTACGAGCGGCGATACGGCGGCCGAAACCGCCCGTTCGCTCGAGGTCGATCGACTCGAGGTGGCGCCGTTCGAGTCGCTCTCACCGGCCGACCTGACGGCGTTCGAGGACCGCATTCGGAACGCCGACGCGACGGTCGTGACCGAGAGCGTGATCGACTCCGACGGCGCGGGGACGCGGCGGCTCCTCGAAGCGGTCGAGACGGTGGCCGGCGCGGTCGTCATCGCGACGCGGGCGGAAGATGACTCGTCTCGAGCGGGATCGACTACGTCTCCGGAACGGGAGCGAGGGCTCGTAGCGACCCCGGAGACGATCCTCGAGGCGATCCGGTGCGCGCTCGAACGCGGACGGGAATCGGCTCGCCCGCTCGTCGATTTCGGCTCGAGTTCGTCGGATACCGGCTCGAGTTCGTCGGACGGCGACTCGAGTTCGGGCGTGTCGGCCGAGTCCTCGAACGACTGAACCAGCCGGTGACGCCGACCGCGACGACATCGACGCCTACTGACGCTGTACGTACTTCCCGATCGATCGAACGCCCGGGAGGTGGGAGCCGCCGATCTCGATCGCGCCGACGCGGTGTGCCCCGATATAGACGAGCAAGGCTCCGAAGAAGGTCGCCGGAGTCAACGCGACGTGCCACAGGAGCGTGGTTTGAATCTCGTACCCCATTCCCTCGAGCACCTCGGCCGCGGTCTCGAGCGCGAACAGAACGGCGGGATGCGCGACGTAAACGCCGACGGCGTACTTCCCCAAGTCGGGGAGCGGCGTCCGCGCACCGAGCGTCGGGCGCGACAGGAGAAACAGGAACAGCGAGAGCGTGACCAGCGCTGTCGCGATCGTGTAACTCGACGTATAGATGCCGTGACCCAACGTCTCGTCCGTCACGACGTATCCCAGAACGTATCGTTCGCCCAGGTGGAGCGCGCCGAAGAGGACGGTCGCGCCGAGAAAGAGCGCGCTTCGATCGGGACCCGGTCGCCACTCGCTCGAGTGGAGCGCGTACCCGAGGCTGGTGTAAAAGAGTCCGAAGAACAGCGCGTCTCTGACTTCGAACGGCACGTCCACGAACATCGTGTAGCTCGATCCGAGGAGGCCGACGACGTGGAGGCCGAGCGAAATCGGAATCAGGTATTTCGTGGCGTCGAAGACGGCGAACGAACAGATGATCGCGAGCGAGAAGAGCAGCGCCGGCAGGAACCAGAGGATCTCGCTCACCGAATTGCCGTAGTACAGGAGCGCGAGCGGCGAGACGAACTCGGTCAGTTTGAGCGCGACGGTGCTCGCGATGTCTCGGTTCTCGGCACCGGCGCGGACGACCCACCCCACGAGGAACACCGGCGCAGAGAGTAACAGTCCGAACACGTAGATTGACGAGATCGTCGCCGCTCGCTCAGCGAAGTACGCGACCGGATCGCAGTGAGCGATCTTGCGGGCGAAAAAGTATCCGGACGTCACGAAAAAGAACGGAACCGCGAACCGCGCCGACGAATCTATAACGAAGTTGAGGATATTGCCGTATGCACCGACCCCTCTGAACGGGTCTGTGTGTATTGTGATAATAAACGCCATCGCAATGATGCGCATTGCATCTATGCTGTAGATGCGATCGGACATTGTCCGGGCAAATTCTACCCTTATATATCGCTTTTGGGCCTCAATTAGAAGATATCCAGACTCGATAACATATTTCGTGAGACGACTCGTCCCACTACCTAATTTATTTGACTTGAAGTCGGTGTAAAGCCGCACCGTTCAATACAATCATCAATATCGCCCATCATCTGATTTGCTAGTGACATAAGTTTCGGACGGAAGACGAGCGATCGTCGACTCGCAGTCTGCCCGAAGGCGATCGCGGGGAGACGCCGATTGATCCTGCAGTCGACCGAGGGCTGCCGTCGAGAACGCTTGCAACGCGCACGCGCTCGAGCGGAAACCGCGGCCGTTGTTCCGAGCTAGAGATAGTTTAGCACAGTTTCGCACACAAACCGCGCTCTAACCGGACACAGAACGTCGTTTCTCGAGAGACGGGTACGTGGCTTTTTCTCCGGCCGCCGGATCTCGCAACCACATGAGCGATGACGATCCGACCCGACGGACGGCGTTGCGGCTCATCGGTGCGACGGCCGCCGCGAGCGGACTGGCGACTGCGGCGACCGCCCAAGAGAACGGGAGTAACGAGAGTAACGAGAGCAGCGGGGACGCTCACGAGGGTATGGGTGACGACGCCGACCAGAGACCGATCATCCTCGCCGGCCGGAGCGAGTACTGGTACGGCATCGCACCTGAGGAGATCGAAGGCGAAGAGAACCCGACGCTGGACCTCGCGGCGGGGACGGAGTACGAACTGGTCTGGATCAACGCCGACGGCGCCGAACACGAACTGATCATCGAGACCGCGGACGGCGAGGAACTCGAGGAGTCCGACTCCTCGGAGGAAGCGGGCGAGGCGGTCTCGATGACGTTCGAGGCCAGCGAGGACGCCGCGGAGTACTACTGCGAGTACCACCCCGAGGCGATGCGCGGCGACGTCGAACTGGGCGACGGGTTCGACTTAGCGCCCCACGAACACGGGGAACACGGTCACGGAATGGTGGGCAACGAGTCGGCGGCCGAGAACTCGAGCGAGTGATCGAACGGTGGAGACTGGGTCTCCGCTCGTTCGACGTGATCTCCCTCGCGTATCGGGTGAGGGCGTTTCGGCGGGGTCCTCGAGCGACTGCGCTCAGTGCCCGAGGACTCGGAGGATGATTCCGATCACGATCCCCGAGATCCCGACGACGATGCCGACGCCGGGGATGACCGGGATCGGGATGAGACCGATACCGAGGACGATCGCGAGCACGAGTACGATCGTGGAGAGTCTGACCATACTCGAGTGAGCGGACAGCGGGGCGTAGCCGTTGGGCTTGCTCGTGCGACTGCAACGCGACGATCAGCCGACGATCTCCCCTTCGAGACGGAGCGCTCGTTCCGTCCGCCTCGCTTCCGGTCCCGCTTCGACGAGCGTCGGCCCGTCGATCGGCTCCGAGAAGCGATCCGGCTCGGGCTCGACGCGCTCGAGCATCGCGGAGAACACCGATCCGCGACGACCGCCCGCCGAGACGATGCCGCCGTACTTGCGCTCCTCGAACGTCGTTTCGTCGGGGTCGGGGAACTCCTCGCGGATGATTTCGGCGGTTTCCTTGAGGTACGTCGCCGCCCGCCGCTGGGAGTAGCGGCTCTCCTCGTAGTAGGTCTCGGCGTAGTCGTCGGGCAGTTCGTCCGACGAGTGCTCCGGTGACTCGTAGCGGATCGACTTCGGCGTGGTGTACCCGCCGGCGAATCGGATGTTCGTCGTGAAGCTGTCGGGGTAGCGGAGGATGAGCGGCGAGAACAGCATGTCCGTCACGGTCGTCCGCTGTTGGATGCGCCACAGCCCCTCGATGTAGTAGGCGGCGATCGCCCCGAGTCGATCGTCGCGCTCGCCGCGGTGGTACGCCCTGGCGACCGCTCGGTAGTCGTCGCCGACGATCCGGCGAAGCCGCCGCTCGAAACTCTCGGCGACGCGCTCGAGTTCCGCCTCGTAGGCGTCCAGGAGCGGGACGTCGGGATCGGCGAGCAGGTCCGCCTTCCGCTCGCGGGCCGCCGCGACGGTCATCATGTTCTCGTGGAATACCCGCTCGGCCTCGAGGTTCGGCAACGGCGTTCTCACCGCGCGATGATGCAGTACCTCCGCGTCCCCGTTGAATCGGTCCCGTTTCCCCATCGTACGGAAGCATACGTCGAAACGCGCTATTAAGTCGATCGGCACGCGCGAGCCTCCCGGGAGAACGAACACGCGACCGACGCCGCGAAACCGAATCCTGGCGGAACGGGGCTGTCGTCGGTCCGGCCGTAACTGGACGGTTTTTTACCCCTCCGCCTCCGAGTGGCCGCCAATGAGCGAGTACGATTACGACGAGCTCGGACTCGTCGCCGGGCTGGAGATCCACCAGCAACTCGACACGGCGACGAAGCTGTTCTGCCAGTGTCCGACCGAGCTCCGCGAACCGGAGGAGTCGACGCGCAGCTTCACGCGCTACCTCCACCCGACGCGGAGCGAACTGGGCGAGATCGACCAGGCCGCCCTCGAAGAGAGCAAGGTCGACCGCGAGTTCGAGTACCTCGCGTACGATACGACCTGCCTCGTCGAGGAGGACGACGAACCGCCCCACGAACTGGACGCCGAGGCCCTCGAGACGGCCCTCGAGATCGCCCAGCTCATGGAGATGAAACCGGTCGATCAGGCCCACGTGATGCGCAAGATCGTCGTCGACGGCTCGAACACGACGGGGTTCCAGCGCTCGACGCTGATCGCCACCGAGGGCGAGATCGAGACCAGCGAAGGTGCCGTGGGAATCGAGGATATGCTGCTCGAAGAGGAGAGCGCCCAGCGCGTCGAGGAGACCGACGACGGGGTGCGCTACAGCCTCGATCGACTAGGGATTCCGCTGGTCGAGATCGGCACGAGTCCGGACATCTCGACGCCCGAGCAGGCCCTCGAGGCCGCCGAGCGGATCGGGATGCTCCTGCGCTCGACGGGGAAGGTCAAGCGCGGGCTGGGGACGATCCGCCAGGACGTCAACGTCTCCATCGAGGAGGGCGCCCGCGTCGAGATCAAGGGCGTCCAGAGTCTCGACGACATCGACGACATCGTCCGCAATGAGGTCGGCCGGCAGGCCGAACTCGTCGACATCGCCGCGGAATTAACAGAGCGCGAGGCCTCCGTGGGCGAGGTACAGGACGTGACGAGCGTCTTCGAGGACACCGACAGCGGCGTGATCGCGGGGGCGCTGAACTCGGGCGGGTCCGTGATGGCGGTGCCGCTCTACGGCTTCGACGGGATCGTCGGCCGCGAGATCGCGCCCGACCGCCGGCTGGGGACGGAACTCTCCGATCACGCCAAGCGCCACGGCGCCGGCGGGATCTTCCACACGGACGAACTGCCGGCCTACGGCGTGACGGAGGACGAGGTCGACGACCTGCGTGACGCGGTCGGCGCCGGTCCCGAGGACGCCGTCGCCATCGTCGCCGCGGACACCGACGTCGCCGAGGCGGCCATCGACGCCGCCGCCGAGCGCGCCGGGACCGCCCTCGAGGGCGTCCCCGAGGAGACCCGCGACGCGAACGACGACGGGACGACCCGCTACCTCCGTCCCCTCCCGGGTGCGGCGCGGATGTACCCCGAAACGGACGTGCCGCCGGTCGAACCGGATCCGAGCGAGGTGCCCGAACCCGAACTGCTGACCGAGAAAGTCGAGCGCTACCAGGAGGAGTACGATCTCGGTGAGGGGCTGGCCGAGCAGGTCGCCTACGGCGAGTACATGCCGCTGTTCGAGGACGTCGTCGCCGACGGTGTCGATCCGACGCTCGCGGCGTCGACCCTCGAGTCGACGCTGACCGAACTCCGCCGGGACGACGTCCCCGTCGAGAACCTCGAGCGGGAGCACCTCGAGGGCGTCTTCGCGATGGCCGAGAGTGGCGACCTCCCCAACGAGGGCGTGCCGGACTTGCTGACCGCGTTGGCCGAAGATCCGGACCGGACCGCCGAAGAGGCGGCCGACGAAGCCGGCCTCGGCGGCGCCGACGAGGAGGAGGTTCGCGACGCCATCGCCGAGGTCGTCGAGCGCAACGAGGAGCAGGTCGAAGAAGAAGGGATGCAGGCGTTTTCGGGCCTCATGGGCGAGTGTATGGGCGCCCTGCGCGGCAAGGCGGACGGCGACCTCGTGAGCGAACTGCTCCGCGAGGAGATTCAGAAGCGCGCGTAGGAACCCCGACCCCGCCTCGAGTCCGTCTCAACTCGGGTTCCGTACTTCGATCGAGTCCGGTCGATTCTCACTTGTCAGTCAGTTCCTCGAGCAGCGTCTCCAACTCGTAGCTCTGGAGCGCGTCCCGTTCCTCGATCGCCGAGATGACGAACGTCGAGTCGGTCCGCTCGACGCCCTCGAGCTGCTCGAACTCGGCGATCAACCGTTCGACCATCTCGCTGTCGCTCAGTCGCGCGATCACGATGAAGTCCGTCTCGCCCATCGTGAAGTAGACGTTCGTGACCCCCTCGACGGTCAGCAGTCGGTCCGCGAACTCTTCGTAGGAGCCCTGGTAGTCGGCGTGAACCTCGACTAAGACGGTGACGCCGAGCCCGAGTTCCTCGAGGTCGATTTCGTAGCGATCGTTCGCGATGATCCCCTCTTCCCGGAGGTTGTTGAGCCGGTAGTGGATCGTCGAGACCGGAATTCCGGTCGCCTCGTGGAGCCGTTCCGGGCTCCCCGTCTCGAGTTCGGCGATCGCCTTCAGCAGGCGCACGTCGCGTTCGTCGATGGCCATGAACGGAGGTTGGTCGGGTAGTGGGATGTGTCTTCCGACCGAAGTAATTGGAGTTATCTACAACATCGGTGCCAGATATGGATGGCTACTCGGAAGACATCCATATGTGTGGTTTTCAATCCAGGAAAATCCGCTCGCTTGTAGAAGGGTCTAAATATAGCGACGATTTCCGAAGCGGATATGAAACTGTTCGATTCAGTGCCGAGCGGGTACCGCGAAGCGGTGCTCTTTTCGATGCTAGCGCTGTGCTGGGGAACGTCGTTCGTGGCGATCGAGATCGGACTCGAGCACGTGCCGCCGCTGCTGTTCGCCGGGCTCCGCTACGCGGTCGCCGGCGCGATCGTCTTCGGATACGCAACCGTCGTGACCGATCGCACGCGGCCGCGAGGGCGGGCGGAGTGGCTGGCAGTGACCGTGGCCGGCGTCTTCGTCATCGCGCTCTATCACGGACTGCTGTACCTCGGCGAACTGTACGTCTCGGGAGCGGTCGCGGCGACGCTCGTCAGTACGGCCCCGATCCTCACGGCGGCGTTCGCCGGCGTCGTCCTTCCGGAGGAACGGCTCTCGTTCGGCGGCGTCGTCGGCTTCGTGCTCGGACTAATCGGCGTCATCGCCGTGGTCCAGCCGTCCCCCGGGTCGCTCGGCGACGACGTCACCGTCGGGGCCGCCTTGGTGTTCGCCTCGGCCGTCGCGTTCGCCCTCGGCAGCGTGTTCGTGCGACCGATCGATTCGGAACTCCCGCTCGAGACGCTCGAGGCGTGGGCGATGCTCGTCGGCGGTGCGGTGCTGTTGGGCTGGGCGGCCCTCCGGGGCGAATCGGTCGCGGCGATCGATCCGACCCTCTCGGCGCTGGTCTCCTACGGCTATCTGACGCTCGTCTCCGGCGTGTTCGCGTTCCTCCTCTATTTCGAACTGCTCGACCGAAGCGGGGCGACGCAGGTCAGTCTGGTCAGCTACGCGGAACCGGTCGTCGCGATGGGCGTCAGCTGGATCGCGCTCGGCTACGTCGTCGACTCGGTGATGCTCCTCGGGTTGGTGACGATCCTCGCGGGCTTCGCCATCGTCAAGCGCGGCGCGCTCCGGACGCTGCTGCGGTCGGTGCTCGAAACGCGCTCGACTACGACCTCGAAGTAGGAACGTGTCGCCGACGTGAGGAAGGGAGAGACCGTCAGATTCCGACAACTACCGAATTTCGATCGAGACGGACTGTCTCGTTGGATGGCTAGTGTCGGATATCTGTGGCGTCGATAATCTTTATCAGGACACACGTTGGTCGAACAAATACTGACCCAATGACGCCAGACACACAACCGACCGAGATCACGGCCGTCTGCCACGTTCGCGCACCGCTGTTGCTCGAGCCGGTCGACAGACAGGTCGAGACCCTCCGCGCCTGCGAGTCCGAGGGCGCTGTCGACGACCTACTGTTGCGCAGTTGGCCCAAGGAGGTCACGCTGACCGACGACACGCCCTATCAGGAAGCCCTCGAGAGTGTTGAGCGCTTCGAGGGGTGGGCGGACCGCCGAGGCGTGAGCATCCGACCGCCGTTTCGGGAGCGCACCGCGACCAACCAGATCAGCGGCGAGACGACCGACGTGCTGATCATGCCGATGCTCTGTCTCGAGCTCTACGCGGACGACAAACTGGTCGGCGTGTTCCCGCACACCGACGAGAACGCCGACGAGACGTACACGACTGACGAGGCTATCGCCGCGCTCCGAACCGGAGAGCTTCCCACGCCGCTCGGCGGCGAATCCGAAGAGACGGCGGCCGCGGATTCGGGGACCGGAGACTGTCCGGACTGCGGCGCCTCGCTGATCGACGGCCAGGGGCTGTTCGCCTGCCACGAGTGCGGCTGGCTCGGGACCGTCACCGAGACGGGGCAGTTAGTCGCCAGGGAAGAAGCGTCTCGAACGACCGAACGCGAGACCGCGGCGGCCGAATCCCGGTAAAGCGTCCGACCCGGCGATCAGCCGGATTCGAGTCCGAATTTCTCTTCTCGAAGCTCGTCTCGAGGTCGTTACTCGCGTCCTCGGTTCTCGGCGGGTCGTTCGGTCGCCCGCCGAAGAATGCCGAGCAGCGTGTTCGCCTCGCGTTCGGTCAGATCCGCGCGGCCGAACACGCGCCGGAGCATCCGCATCGTCTTATCGCGTTTCTCTCCGGGATGGTTGATCTCGCCGAGGAGGTCTGCCCACTGATCGTAGAGACGATCGACCGTCGGTTCTGGGGCGCGGACGCGTTCGACGTCCGGCAGCTGGGTCTCGTCGTCGTCGAGGGCCAGCGAGCGCAGTTCGTACAGCGTGATCGTCGCGGCCTGACCGAGGTTGAGGACGGGGTACTCGGCGCTGGCCGGGATCGAACAGATCTCGTCGATGCGGGCGAGTTCCTCGTTCGTCAGCCCGACGCGTTCGCGGCCGAAGACCAGCGCCGTCGGCGCCTCGACGGTCGGCAGTCGCTCCGCGAGGTCCGCGGGCGTCGAAAACGGGAACCGGACGTGACTCCGGTCGTCCTCGTTGGTGACCGCCGTACAACCGATCGTGTGATACTCCACGACGAGCCGATCGAACGAGATCTCCGTCGCGTTCGGAAGCACGTCCTCTCGGGCGTGGCCCGCGAATCCGTAGGCCTCTCCGTCGGGATCGAGCTCCGGCGGATCGACCAGCAGGAGGTCCTCGAATCCGAAGTTCTTCATCGCTCGAGCGATGGTACCGACGTTGCCCGGGAACTGGGCGTCGACGACGGCGACGGCTGGCGGGGTCCGATCAGACGGCGGCTCGGTCGCTGACGGCTCGGGAGTCATCGTTCGATGGCGGATATCGGCTCGAGGAACCGTGTATCCGTTTCGGTTCCGTCCGTTCGCACACGTCGCCACGGGAGTCCACAGCTCGAGTCGACGGACTGAGAGGGCGGCGACTCGAGAGACGCGTCGATCATACGTCGACTATCTGCTGCGGTGGCAAAAGGGACGCGTTCGGGAGGCTCGATAGACTCGTTCGGAACAGCGTTTTCTCTTCCTTTGGAGGTTTCAACAACGAGCTCTACCCTACTGTATCTAACTAACTTTGTTTTAGACTAGCTAGAACTAGATCTAGAACTAGTCTAGACGGTCTAGAACTGGTTTAGACGGGTTCGAAGACGATCGGTGGTGCCGTCGGATCCACGTTTCCTGAAATGAGTTGGCTCACTGAAGTTTGTTGAATCCGTGTTTCTCGACGCTGCGGACTCTCTGTGCAGTTTCGAACTGATACCTCTTCGGGCGATCGTGCTCGCCTGAATTGCTGAGGGGACACACACCCCCATCGCGTTTGTAACGCCATCTAGGTGTGGGGGTCTCTTCGTGGAACACACCTGTGTCGCGGATGTAAATTCGGCGAGTCAGTGCCTCGAGTCTCGCCGAAATCCGGGATAATTCTGCAACCCCCTCCCCGCCGTTCCCGTTACAAACGCGACGGGGGTGTGTGTCCCCTCTGTGTCAGACGCGCGTCGCACAGGAGGCAAAATCACCCGCTTTCCCGGCTCTCGGACGGGTTCTTCTCATTTCCGTGACGTCTGCCCTCGGTTCTGCCGACTTCGGCGGCGGATCGAAGTTCGGCGGTTGACCGATGTCAGCGTTACATCCGCGACGGGGGTGTCTGTGTTTGACACGCCCGAGTCGCCGCCGCGGTTAGAAGCGCGAGGCCGCCGTCTCCTGTCACCGCAAGCGATACGGGCACTCGCGGCCGTCATAGGCCTATTCAGCCGGTATTTACATCCGCGAGCGATCTCCATACCTTTATTTCAATCCAGCGGGAAGCCACGGGGTACCGCAATGTCCGCAAACGACGATCGAGACCCGCTCTTTCGGTACGACGATCCGGTCTTCGCCGACGAGCGCCTGCTCGAGATTACGCACCTGCCCGGTCCGGATCGGATCGTCGGGCGCGACGAGCAGATGCAACGGGTTGCGGACGCCCTGAACCCGGCTATTTTCGGGAGCGAACCCAACCACCTGTTCATCTTCGGCAAGACCGGAACCGGCAAGTCACTCATCTCCCGTTCGATCACCCAGCGGGTAATTTCCGAAGCACAGCGCGACGACATTACCGTCAAGTACGCCTTCATCGACTGCGGCGAGCAAAACACCGAGGCGTCGATCGTGAAGACGATCGCCCAGATCGTCAACGAACCCGATCGGAGCGGCGTCTCCGTCCCCGATCGCGGCCTCGGCACCGGCGACTACTACAAGCGACTTTGGCAGGCGATCGATCACTGCACCGACGTCACCATCGTCATCTTAGACGAGATCGATATGCTCGAGGACGACGAAGTCCTCCGAAAACTCTCCCGTGCGGGAGAAAACCGGCGGATCTCGGACTCGAGTATCGGCATCATCGGTATCTCGAATAAGATCGACTTCCCCGATCACCTCTCGGAACGCGTCAAATCCAGTCTCTCTCGTGACGAACTCGTCTTCTCGCCGTACGACGCCAACCAGCTGGTCGAAATCTTGGAGAAGCGGCGCGACGCCTTCCACGACGGCGTGCTCTCGGACGACGTCATCCCCCTCACGGCGGCGCTGGCGGCCCAGGAACACGGCGACGCGCGCAAGGCGATCGACATCCTCCGCAACGCCGGTCGCATCGCGAAGAAACAGAACGCGACGCGGGTCACCGCCGATCACGTCCGCGACGCCAAGGAGAAGACCGAGGCCGACCGCTTCAACGAACTCATCGAGGGCTCGCCCCAGCAGGCCAAGGCCATTCTCTACTCGCTGACGCTGCTGACCGAGAACAGCACGGAGAAGGAGTTTCCGACGAAGATCATCTACAACCAGTACAAGGAGGTCGCCCGGCAACTCGACTTCGACGTGCTCTCCGAACGACGCGTCCAGGAGATCCTCCAGGAACAGAACTTCCTCAACGTGATCCAGTCCGAACGCGAGGGTCGCGGGCGCGGCCGCGGCGCCCACGCCAAACACCGACTGCTCGAGAACCCCTCGATCGTCAAGAAGGTGCTCTTGCGGGACTCGCGGCTCGCCGTCCTCGAGGACGACGGCGACGACGCTGCGTAGTCGCTCGCCGAAAGCGATTCTGCGATCGAGACGCCGAAAACGACACCGTATCGCCCGGTCGCCGAATACGCCGGAACCGGGGGTCATTTCCGTTTCCTCACCTCAGGTCGGGTATGCACAACGTCGACGCTGCGGGGCTGGGGATCGGTGACGACCACCCGCCCCGCATTATGGGCGTGTTGAACGTCAGCGAGGAGTCCCCCTACGATCCCAGCGTCTACGACGACCCCGGCGAGGCCGCCCGGTACGTCGACGAGGAACTCATCGGCAACGGCGCCGATATCGTCGACATCGGCCTCGAGTCGGCGAACAAACGGTTCGACGTGCTCTCCGCCGACGAGGAACTCGAGCGACTCCACATCGCCCTCGAGACGATCGAGAGCGTCTCCGGGGACGCCGTCTTCTCCATCGAGACCCGCTACGCCGAGGTGGCCGACGCGGCCCTCTCGAAGGGGTTCGACATGGTCAACGACATCGCCGGCTTCGCGGATCCGGAGATGCCAGCCGTCTGCGAGGAGTACGACGTCGCCGTCGCGAAGATGGCGAGCCCGCCGAACCTCGAGCGGCCGGGGGCCGTGGAGGAAACGGACTGGGCCGCGCGCAAGTCAGCGGACTGGGCCGAGCGGGCCGACTACGTCGACCGGATCTACGAGGCCCTCAAGCAGAACGGCCTGACCGACAAGACGATCGTCGACCCCGCTTTCGGCGGTTGGAGCGAGGCCCAGACCCTCGAGGACGACCGCGAGACCTTCCGCCGACTGCGCGAGTTCCGCGCGCTCGACCGGCCGATGCTGGTCTCGATCAACCGGAAGAACTTCCTCGGCGAGATCGCCGGCCGCGAGACCGACGAGCGGCTCCCGGTCAGCCTCGCGGCCACGTCGATGGCCGTCGAGCGCGGCGCGCACGTGATCCGGACCCACGACGTCGCCGAGACGCGAGACGCGGCCCTGATCGGCGACGCGTTCACCGAGCGCTCGCGGACCGTCGACGACGACCTCTCGGTGACTCGCCTCGACGTGCACTCGAGTCGGGAACTGCGCGCGTACCTCGACGAACGCGGCGTCGATCCCGCCGTCGCCGACGACTGGTACTCGCTCGCGATCGAGGTCGACGGGCTCCGGAGCGAGGATCGGGACCGCGTTCGGTCAATCGTCGACGGTGCCGACGCATCCATGTACTGTGGCACCAATAACCATGCATTGATCGTCGGTTCGGTAACCGGAATTTCCGCCGTCAAAACGTGTCTTCGCGACGAAGATGGAGCTCTTTCTTCGGTCGGGGAGTCGCTCGCGCAAATGCTTGAGTAAGAGAAAACTTATACCGGAGGCTTCAAAAAGAGGGAGTGGACGCCGGGCGGCCTCTCGGGTAGGGGTACTTTGGAGGCGACTCCCGGCCCACAACACGGAATTATTGTGGCCTTACGTCGACCAGTGACGACTCGACCGGGCCGACGGTCCTCGTCTCGGCCAGCGACGAGTCCGAACACCGATAGGACTCCGGCCGCCAGTACGACCATGGAGTTCGACGAGTGGGAGCCCGTCTACGAGGCGATCTGTCGCGACTTCGGTTACGATCGAACCGGCGACGAACGAGCCCGCGACGTCCTGGCCTCGCTGACCGACGACTTCGATCTCGACCAGCTCTCGAGCCTTCGGGACGCCACGGTGGCGGTCGCCGGCGCCGGCCCGTCCCTCGAGTCGGAATCGGCCCTCGAGCGGGCGCGGGCGGCCGACGCCGTCGTCGCGGCCTCGACGGCGGTCGACACGCTGGCAGCGAACGGGATCGACGCCGACTGCATGGTGACGGATCTGGACAAGAACCCCGAGACCGTCCGCCGGTTGACCGACGTGGGGACGCCGGTCGCGGTCCACGCCCACGGCGACAACGTTTCCCTCGTTCGCGACGTCGTCCCCGACTGCGCGAGCGAGTTCGTCCTCCCGACGACGCAGGCCGCGCCGCGCGGGCCGGTCCGAAACTTCGGGGGGTTCACCGACGGCGATCGAGCCGCCTTCCTCGCTGATCACCTCGGCGCCGCGGAACTCGCCTTCGTCGGGTGGGACCTCGAGGACCCCGCCGTCGACCCGCCCAAAGCGAGCAAACTCGAATGGGCCGAGCGACTGCTCTACTGGCTCGAGTCGCGACGCGGCGAGCGCTTCTCGGTGCTGGACGGCCGGCGGGACGCGATCGAGACGAGCGCCCTGCCCGTCGAGTGACGGCCCGTTCGAACGACGGCGGATATCGAACTGGCTGGACAGCGCTTACTGGCAGTCGTTCGGTCGCCAACGGCCGACGGGCGAGTGCGTACAGCCGGGCGCATCCGTCACTCGATGCGGTACCGCGCGACGCCGTCGCAGCCACAGGTCGGGCAGGACACGCCGTCTGGCTCGCGGCTCGTCCCGCAGCGCCGACACTCCTCGACGATCGTCCCACTGTCGTCGCGGCCGAAGACAGTCTCGAGGACGATTCGTAGTCCCACCGATGCCGACTCCCGGTTCGGCCTCCCCTGACCTCGCATACGTAGCGCCCCCATCGTATTCGGTTTCGTTATGGTCTCGTTATTGTGAATAATATAAAATATGATAGGAATGCGGTCCCAATACCCACGGTCGGCCGCGGCGTAATGCGGCGCTTACCGCGGTCGAACGCCTCCGAACGACGTCGATCCATCTCGAGTCGCACCGTTCGACCGACGGAGCGCTCGGAAGGAGACGAAATTCTCGACTGTGTACCGTCGCCGGACGCCGACGAACCTATCGGAACGATGGTAATAACGGTTAAGACGAATAAGTCGCCATCGTAGTACGTGGATCCCCGACTCATCGTCACGGTCCCAGTACTGACGTACTACGTCATCATGGGGTTGTTCGCCCTCGCCCAGTCGACGGTGGGCGCGACGTTTACGCAGGGCCAGCCCGCTTTTCTGCTGGTCGTCGGCGTCATCGGCCCCCTGGTTGCGCTCGGATTGGTCTGGCTGCGAAACTACATCTACGGAGCGCCGTTGCTCGTGGGCGCGTTGNTCGTCGGCGTCATCGGCCCCCTGGTTGCGCTCGGATTGGTCTGGCTGCGAAACTACATCTACGGAGCGCCGTTGCTCGTGGGCGCGTTGTTGCCGACCGCGTGGTTCGTCTGCTACTTCTTCTTCGTCCACGACAACCCGGCGAACGTGTTCGCGGTCGGCGGCGAGGGCTCGACGGCCTATCTGGTGGCGACGTTCGGGATCGTCGCCACGTCGCTGATCTCCGCTGGCGTCAGCTGCTGGCTCTGGTATCAGGTGAGCCCGCAGTTCCGGACCGCGGTCGATCGGTTCATTCGTCCGGAGGCCGCCGAGTAGTCGCCCGGCGTCGCTCCGGCGACGTCCGTTCGGACCGCCGATCTCGTCAGACGATATCCGACGACGGATTTCAGAACGGCGAAATACCGTCGCCTAACGGATTGTACGGGCGCTTTGTCACGAGGGTTTGAGAGCCGCTACGCTTATCGGGCCGTTCGGTGTAGCGACGGCTATGTCCGCTTCGTCCGACCCGTCGTCCGATGCGGTGGCACCCAGCCAGGCCGTCATCGAGGCGATCGCCGCCCACGAGGGCATCGACGTCACCGACGTCGAACCGCCGGCATACGAGCCGCTGTACGCCGTGGTCAACCCCGAGGCGCTAGACCGACTGTTCCAGCCCGCAGCCGGTTCGACGACCGCACGGGTCGTCCTCGAGTACGAGGGGTACGAGATCACGGTCTGCAGCGACGGTCGCGTCGACGTCAACGACCGATCGGTCGCCGACGGCTCCATCGAGTTCTCGCTTGAGGACTAGGCGCGCACTCGAGGCGCGAGAACCGCCCTCCTATTCGGCCCAGTAGGCTTCGCCCGGTTCCGTCTCGAAGACCGCTCGCTCGAGCAGGTCGACCGCCTTCTCGAGGCCCTCCCGAGAACTGGTCAGCGAATCCTCGTGTTCGATGCTCAGCGCGCCGTCGTAGCCGACCATCCGTAGCGTCGAGACGATGTCCTTCCAGTGGCCCTCGCCGTGGCCGTAGCCGACCGAGCGGAAGAGCCACGAGCGGTTCGGCTCGTCGTCGTAGGCGGTCGTATCGAGGACGCCCTTCTCGCGGGCCTGGGCGTCGTAGATCTTGGTGTCCTTGGCGTGGACGTGGTGGATCGCGTCGCGCTCGCCGAGGTAGCGGATCGCGTCGGTGATCGTGATCCCCTGCCAGTAGAGGTGGGACGGATCGAAGTTCGCCCCGATGCGCTCGCCCGTCTCCTCGCGCAATCGGGCCATCCCGTGGGGTTCGTAGACCAGCATGTTCGGGTGCATCTCGATCGCGACGTCGACGCCGTGCTCGTCGGCGTCATCGGCCCCCTGGTTGCGCTCGGATTGGTCTGGCTGCGAAACTACATCTACGGAGCGCCGTTGCTCGTGGGCGCGTTGNCAATCGGGCCATCCCGTGGGGTTCGTAGACCAGCATGTTCGGGTGCATCTCGATCGCGACGTCGACGCCGTGCTCGTCGGCGTACCCGTTGAGGTCGCTCCAGTAGGCCACCGCTTGCTCCCACTGGTACTCGAGCGCCTCATCGTGTTCCGGCGGCCAGGGGGCCGTGATCCAGTTGGGGACCTCGTCGTTCGGCCCCCCGGCGGGGAGGCCGGAGAAACAGGTGACTGCGTCGACGTCGAGCTGATCGGCCAGTTCGATCGCCTCGCGCAGTTCCGTGTCCGCCCGCTCGGCCCGCTCGTCGTCCGGGTGCAGCGGGTTGTTGTGCGTCGCGAGCGCGCTGATCCGCATGTCGTGCTCGTCGAGGAGGTTTCGAACCTCCTGTTGTCCGACGTCGTTGTCGAGGTATTCGGCCCGCGGGAGGTGGTCCTGTCCCGGATGGCCGCCGACGCCCGGTTCGATCGCGCTCACGCCGAGTTCGTCGAGGTACGAGAGGGCCCCCTCGAGCGATTCGTCCGCCAGCGGCGGGGTGTGTACGCCGATGTCCATATCGACCATCAACCACGGCGGGAGAAATAAAACGCGGGCCGGCAACGCGGGGTCTGGATTCCCGCGATCTCCGGCAGGTGGTTCGATCCTTCTCCGGCGGAGCGAGACTCGCGACTCGGTTCCGCTCGCCGTTCAGCGGCGCTACTGGATGGCGCGCTATCTCGTCGGCGGACCGACCCGCCGCTGCCGCCGGTCCGTCGTCGATCGCGGGATCGCTCGGACGAGCGTCGACGTCGACCGGTAGCGGACCCGTTCGGTCGGCGACTTGGTCGCGACGAGTTTCCAGAAGCCGGGCGAGCGAAACGCGATCTCACACCGGCCGCGGCTGTCGGTTCGCTTTCGCTTCGAGCCGGCCTCGATGAGTGCCCCCTCGATCGGGTTGTTCCCCTTGTCGCGGACCCGGACGGTAATCGACCGTCCGACGGGCACCTCGTGGCGACTGATCTCGAGCACGAGGGATCGTTCGATCTGCATGCGAGTAACTACCACTACTGCGGAGAAAACGGCGTATCTGCAATCGCAGGCACCGGCGGCGGAGTCCCGGCTCACTCCTCGATCGTGATCGTGTGGCCGTCGTCGCTGGACCGGTAGATCGCGTCGATGATCCGCTGGACGGTGAGCCCGTGCTCGACGCTCCTGTCGTCGGGGTCGTCACGGAGAATCCGATCGTAGAACTCCTCCTGTTCCGCCGAGTGCGTGTCGTTCTGGCGCGTCTCGACGGACGTGTTCTCGAGGTGGTCGGGTCCGGCGGCGCTCGCCNGGCGCTCGCCGAGTGGATGGTCAGATCGCCCTCGAGCAGGTCGAACCGCGCGGCCGCCTCGGTGCCTCGAACGACGAACTCGTGGTTCGCCGGCCGGTTGGTCGCCCACGCGACTTCCAGCGAGATGGTCCGGTCGCCCTCACACCGGATGAACGCGCTGGCGGAGTCGTCGACGTCGAAGCCGGCCGGGCCGGCGTCCTCGCCCCACATGTCGAGGTAGGCGTACTCCTCTTCGGACCCGAACTCGCCGCGGGCGACGCCGTTTACTTCTGAGACGGGTGGATACCCCAGCAGGTAGAGCGCTAGATCGATAGCGTGGACGCCGAGATCGATGAGCGACCCGCCGCCGGCGATCTGTCGGCGGGTGAACCACGAGCCCCGCCCCGGGATGCCTCGGCGGCGAACGTAGTTGGCTTCGACGTGGGTTACCTCGCCCAGATCGCCGCGTTCGATCCGGTTGCGGACGATCTGGACCGTGTTCGAAAACCGGTTGTTGAATCCGACCATCGCGTGGCCGTCCGAGTCCGCGGCGGCGTCGGCGATCCGTTGGGCGCTCTCGAGGGAGTGTGCGAGGGGTTTCTCGAGCAGGACGTGCAGATCGCGCTCGAAGGCGTCGACGGCGTACTCCTCGTGGTACTTGTTCGGCGTCGTGATGACGACGGCGTCGACGGTGTCGTACAGTTCGTGGTGGTCCTCGTAGACGTCGACGTCGTAGCGGCGGGCGAACCGCGATCGCGCCTCGGCGGCGACGTCCATCCCACCCACGAGCGACACGCCCAGTTCGATGAGGCGTTCCGCGTGGTACTGCCCGATGTTCCCCAAGCCGACGATTCCCGTTCTGATGTCGCTTCGATCTGTTGTCATCGGAGTGTCGATAGCTGCAGTCTGTTCTCGTACTGATACACCCGGTACCGCGATATCGAACCTTCGTACTCGAACGTCTTCTGTCCGTTGCCAAACGGCAGCGGCTGATAAGCCGATCAGCGGGTTGGTGGCCGCCCGCCGCCGGCGGTCGAGACGTGTCAGCTATCGGCTTCCGTCGGCGTCGTTCCGGGTTCTCGCTCCGAGCGGTCGGTCAGGCCATGGAGCAAGGCGTCGCCGGTCGCCGTGTCGAAGAGGTGAATTTTCGATCGATCGAGCACGACGTCGACGTCCTCGTTCGCCTCGATCTCCGTATCGGGGGTGACGCTCATCAGCAACTGGTTCGGCGACGTGGCGGGGTCCTGATCCATCGACCCCTCCGCCGCTTCGGAGAGCAGGAGGTAGACGAAGACCTCGTCGCCCATCGGCTCCAAGACGTCGGTTCGGGCGTCGATCGGATCCGTCGGCGCGGCCAGCGAGTCCGCGTACTGGGTCAGGTGGACGTCCTCCGGCCTGACCCCGAGTGTGACGTCGTCGCCGATCGAGACGCCAGAGAGCCGGCCCGGATCGAGACCGATGGTGAAGTTGTTCGTCTCGAGGCCGCCCTCGACGAGGGTCCCCTCGACGAAGTTCATCGACGGCGAACCGATGAAGCCCGCGACGAAGAGGTTCGTGGGTTCGTTGTAACAGACCAGCGGCGGGGCGATCTGCTGGAGTTTCCCGTCGTTCAGGACGGCGATCCGGTTGGACATCGTCATCGCTTCGGCCTGGTCGTGGGTGACGTAGATGACCGTCGCGTCCAGCTCCCGGTGGAGCCGCTGGAGTTCCGTCCGCATGTGCACTCGGAGCTTCGCGTCTAAGTTCGCCAGCGGCTCGTCCATCAGGAACACGTCCGGGTTGCGAACGATCGCGCGGGCGATGCCGACCCGCTGTTGCTGGCCGCCGGACATCTCCGCCGGCATCCGGTCTAACATCCCCTCCAGTTGGACGATATCGGCTGCCTCTTCGACGCGGCGCCGGACCTCCTCGTCGTCGTACTTCCGGAGGCGCAACCCGAACGAGATGTTCTCGTAGACGTCCATGTGCGGGAACAGCGCGATGTTCTGGAAGACCATCGCGACCCCGCGATCCTTGGGGGCGAGGCCGGTGACGTCGTCGTCCCCGATGTAGACCCGCCCCTCCGTGGGCTCCGTCAGCCCCGCGACCGTCTCCATCGTCGTCGACTTCCCACAGCCCGAGGGGCCGACGAAGGTGACGAACTCGCCGTCCTCGACCTCGAGGCTGATGTCGTCGACTGCCGTTTCGTCTCCGTACCGTTTCGTGATGTTCTCGAGTCGTACTCGTGCCATTGTGTTACTCTTTGAGTGCGCCTGCGGTCAGTCCGCTCACGATCTTTTCTTGTGCCACCACCACGAGTATCGCGACGGGAATCACTCCGATGATACTCGCGGCGGCCATCAGATGGTAAAGCACCTCGTACTGGCCCTGATAGGCGAGGATCCCGTCGAGGATCGGCGCCCAGTTCTGGGGCTGCCCGTCGGTCATCAGGAACGAGAAGAAGAACTCGTTGTAGACGGCGATGAACGTCAGCACACCGGCGGTCGCGACGCCGGGGGCCGACAGCGGGATGATGACCCGGAACAGCGCGCCGAGTCGGGTCGTCCCCTCCACGCGGGCCGCGTCCTCGAGCCCGTCCGGAATCTGCGAGTAGAACGTCGTCAGAATGAAGATCGCCAGCGGCATGAAGATCGCCGACAGCGGCGTCACCAGCGCGAAGGGCGTGTTGTAGAGGGTCCCGTCGCCGGTGATCGGCCTGAGGAAGAAGAACGAGGTGTTAAACAGGTCGTTCAGCGGGATGAAGAACGCCGCTGGCGGGAAGAAGGAAATGATCAGCACCAGCAGCATGAGCGGCGTCCGGCCGGGGAACTCGAGGCGACCGAAGGCGTACCCCGCGAGGCTGGCGATGACGAGGACGACGGCCGTCGAGGCCAGCGCGATCACGAAGCTGTTGAACATGTAGACGTGGAACGGGATGACCTCGAAGACCTCGACGAAGGCGCCGGGGTTGAACCCGTTCGGCGTGAAGACGATATCCTGAAGCTGTCCTTCGGGCGTCAGCGCGACCATGAGCAGCCAGTAGAACGGGAACAGCGTCGTAAAGAGAAAGAAGATCGCTGCGACGTAGAACAGCGCCCGGTAGACCCGTTCGGGGTTCTGGATCGAGTCGGCAGCCCACTGCTGGAGCGGGCCGCGGTCGAGTTCCGCGTCGCGCCCCTCCTTAAGGACGTTCGTGCCCCCGTCAGGTCGGTGGAGCGTCGGGTCTCTCGGTCGGTCACCGTCGTCGGTACCTCTCGTATCGTTCGGATCGGTGGGTGCGTTCGGATCGGACATCAGTACATCCCTCCTTCGGTGTCGCGGAAGAGCACGACGTAGCCGCCGATGATCAGGCCGATGACCAGCGCCGTCGAGAAGGCGACGGCGGCGGCCGTCGCGTAGATTCGCGTGCCGCCGAACATCGCCTCGACGACGAGGCAGGTCAGCGACGGCACGGTCGTACAGCCGGCCGTCGACTCGATCAGCCCGAAGACGCGCATCGCGTCCATGGTTCGGAACAGCATCGCGACCAGCAGCGCCGGCATCACCAGTGGCAGCGTGATCAGTTTGAACCGCTGCCACGGCGAGGCCCCGGCCACGCGAGCGACGTCGTAGAGGCTCCGGTCGACGCTCTGGAGCCCCGCGAGGATCAGCAGGGCCATGAACGCCGACGACTTCCAGATGTCGGCCACGAGGATGATGATGAAGGCGTCCCGGCTGTTGGCCAGCGGCGTCGAACTGAAGAGCCCGATGCTCTGCATGAGGTCGGAGCCGAACCCGACCGTCGGCTGGAACATCAGGAAGAAGATCATTCCCTGGATGACGATCGGAACCGCCCACGGGAGGATGATCGCGACGCGGACCCAGCGGCGGCCTCGGAAGTCCTGATCGAGCACGTAGGCCTGTCCGAACCCGATCAGCGTCTCCATGATGACGCTGATGATCGCGAACGCGAGCGTGACGAACAGCGCCTGCTGGAAGAACGGCGTACCGAGTTCGATAAAGGGGAACGACGACGTCAGCCCCACGTCGAGGAACTGCCGGGCCAGCCGCGCGTTCCCGGTGAGGATGTCGACGTAGTTCTCGATGCCGACGAATCCGCCGAGCGGGTCCATGCCCCGCGTCTGATCGGCCTGGAGTGACATCACGAACGTCCGAATCATCGGATAGAACGCGACGAGCGTCAACAACGCGAACGCCGGCAGCAACAACAGATACGCGTAGGCCGCCTCGCTCAGGCCCTCCATCCAATTGATGACCGCATTACCGGTCCGTTCTCGGTCCTTGGTCCGTCCGGTCTCACCGCCGGTCAATCCATCCGTATCGGTATCAGTTGCCATTCGTTTGCACCTCCGATTCGCTCTGTTCGAGTTCTTGCGCGAGGTCGTTCATCGCCGCCTGGGGCGCATTCGCGCCGCGGTAGGCCGAATTGACCGACTGATAGATTAGCGCCGACTGCTCCGGCCAGAGATCGGTCGCGGGCCGCGGAATCGCGTTGTCGCTGGCCGCCTGCACGACCTCGCCGTAGCGGGCGACCGGGCCGACGTCGTCCGGGTTGGCCTCCGCGACCAGATCGAGATTCGGCGGGAGGTATCCGCCGAGTTCGAAGACCGTGAGCATGACCTCCTCGTTGGCGAACGCCTCGAGGACCTGCAGCGCTTCCTCCTTGCGCTCCGAGAACGGGCTCACGACCAGATTCCAGCCGCCGAGCGCCGCGGCGGTGCCGCCGGTACCTTCGAACTCGGCCTCGCCCTCGGGGACCCCGACCGGACTCGTCGTGACCCCGAGGTCCTCGCCGAAGACCTCCTCCGCGCCGGTCTGGGCGATCGCGAACGACCAATTCCGGTTCGAGACGGCGTTGCCGGCATCGAACGGGCTGAGCGATTCCTGTTCGGTCCACTGGACGATCGGCGACGGACAGATCTGGGAGTACCCGTCGAGGGTGTTCTGATTCTCTCCCTCGATGAACGAGCGCATCATCCGAATCGCGTCGACGACCGGCTGTTCGTCGACGGTGATCGGCCGGTCGCCGGCGGTGAAGAGGTTGTCCACGCCGCCGAAGTACGCCCCGCCCCAGCTCGTCATCACCTCGTTGAACGTACAGCAGGACAGCCCCTCATAGGCGGCCGCCTGCGTCGTGTACCCGTAGTTGAGTCCGGCCTGGTCCCTCGCGTCACTGACCGCGTTCGCGAACTCTTCCCACCGCGGCGGATTCGTTCCCCAGCCACTGGTGTCGTAGCCGGCGTCCTCGATCAGGTCCTGTCTGTAGAGGGTAAACCCGAGGTCAGGGAACAGCGGCAGCCCGTGAAGGTCTCCGGACTCGGGATGGCGAGCCGTCTCGAGGATCGCGTCGAGGTAGTTCTCGTTGACGTACGAGAGCGTCTCCTCGGGAAGCTCTTCGGTCAGGTTGACCGTCTGATTGCGCAGGACGAACGGGACCGTCCATCCGCTGTCCATCATGTGGATGTCCGGCGGGGCGCGACCAGCCTCGAGCGCTGATTGCGCCGTCTGCATCCGCGATGCGGAGTCGCTGACGACGGTCTGAATCTCGATACGGATGTCCTCGTCGAGACCGGCGTCCCAGAGCGCCTGCTGGACAGAGGGTTGGTCTCCGTCGGTGTGTATGATCCCCTCGACACCCGAATCTGCGGTCATCACCACTGTGTTCGATCCGGGACCCCTCCCGAGACAGCCGGCAACGGCGATCGTTCCGGCCGCTGACGAGGCCGATGCGGCCTTCAGGAACGATCGCCGTCCGAGGCGACCCCGGTCGTCACGACCGGCGGTATCACGTCCCATGACCTGTGGGCCGTCCACGTTCTGGGACTTAGCTGTTGGCAATAAATGGTGTAATAAGGCGTGAACGTACGGAACCCGGTGCTATTACGACGCCTTTGCAGTATTACGGGGGAGGGTGGAGAAGAGCGGGATTCCCGAGTCGCTCGTCATGTCGCGGTTTCAATCGATCATTGCCGACAGTCGGTCGGCACCTGCCGGCCGACGACCGATGTGGGCCGGCTCCGTGCTAAGTCAGGAGAGATCGACCGTCGACCGCTCAGTCCTCGAGCGTCGGCGGCTCGTTGCGGCCGATGTGGATCTCGTGGGCTTCGACGTCCTCTAAGGCGGCGACGCGGCCGCCGACGGTGATCTTCTCGCCCTCCTCGGTCTCCATGGTGAGGCTGGCGACTTCCTCGCTGACCTCGAAGGAGACGTCGAGGATGCGCCCGCGGACGACGCGCGGTCCGCCGACGTCGACGTCTCGACCCTCGATCGTCGCGTAGAACTCGCCGCCCGCCTCCATGATGTCCTTCACGCAGCGGCGGATCGTGGCGTACTTGCGCGGATACGTCCGCGTGCTGCCGTCCTCGCCCAGCGTCCGTTCGGCGGTCGTCCAGAGGACGGTCCCGAAGAAGCCGGAGACGAGAAAGCCAAGCGCCGAGCGGTTGAAGATGACGCCGTAGCGGTCCTGATCGTCGCGCAGGGCGTCCTGGGTCGCGTAGATCGAGTAGTTGCCGTCGGCGACGGCGATCACCGGCGTCGTGATCCCGCGTCGCGCGCGGGCGGTCGTCGCGATCTCGCGGTAGTCGAACTCGGACGGATCGGGCGCCTCGCCGGCCGGCGTCACGATCAGGTCGACGCTGACGCCGGCGTCGACGGCGGCTTTCAGCTCGTCCTCGAAGCGAGTCAGCAGGTCCGGCGTCAGCGACAGGGAGAGCTCGTAGTCGGCGGCGTCGATGACCTCCTCGAGGTAGCGCAGGATCGTCGAGCGCGATTTGACCAGCGAGACGGCCTCCGTGTCGCGGGCGGGCGCGGTGTATCGGGCCTCGAGTTCGTTGATCATCTCCGAGAGGGACTGCTGGACGTTCTCGAAGGCCTCCTCGGGATCGATCGCGACGACTTTCATCGGGCGGGACTCGCGGAGTTCGACGAGTCCGCGGTCGCTGAGACTGCGGACGGTGTCGTAGACCCGCGGCTGCGGGATGTCGGTCCGATCCGCGATTTCGCTCGCGGTGAGCTGTCCTTGCTCGAGAACGGTGAGATAGGCGTCGATCTCGTACTCGCCGAGATTGAATCGCTCGCCGACCCCTTCGACGGTCGTGCGGAGCTCGTCTGGTGCCATACGAGCCCCTACGATCCCGACGGATATATGATTTATTATAACCCGAGTAGCACCTGTTTTCGAAATCGGGTAGTTCCGGTCAGTGAGAGTGGTTCCCAGTTAGCACGACGGACGTGACAGTCAGAACTCTTAACCACAGCGGTCCAGAGTGTGCTGCTATGCGCGGGGTGTTACAGGGAAACGAGAGCGAGGCCAGTGAAGCGGCCAAGGGCGTTCGGAGCGTGTTGCCGTTCGACGTTTCGCAGACCACGGTTAACATCACCCTCTCGATTCTCGTCGTCGTCGTCGGCTGGTACCTCTCGAAGTACGTCGTTCGGATCGCCGGACGGACGGTCGCTCGCCGGATCGAACGCCCCAGCGTCACCCGGACCGTCCTTCGCGGCGTCAGACTCTCCGTGTTGTTGTTGTCCCTGTTCGTCGCCGCGGGCATCCTCGGCGTCGGCGACACGCAGATCCTCCTCTCGGTGACCGTCATCTCGGCGGTCATCGCCGTCGTCCTCGCGCCCCTGGTCGGTAGCCTGATCAACGGCTTCTTCGTGCTCGCTGACCGGCCCTACGAAATCGGCGACATGATCGAGGTCCCCGATCAGGGCCACCGCGGGTTCGTCGAGGATATCACCATTCGGTACACCAAGATCTTCACCCTCCAGAATACGTTCATCGTGATCCCGAACTCCGCGATTCAGGAACGGGACGTGATCAACTACTCCGCCGAAGACGAGCGCACGCGGATTTCGCTCTCGTTCGAGGTCACCTACGGGAGCGACGTCGAGGCCGCGCGCCGACAGGCCGAACGGGCCGCCAGAGCCGTCGGCACGGTCATCTCCGGCGGTCCGGACATCCGGATCGGCAGCGCGCGGTACGGCGCGGCGCCCCTCTGTAACATCGCCGAGTTCGCCGACCACGGTGTCGCCCTCGAGCTCTTCTTCTGGGTGAAAAACCCCTACAAGCTGAACGTCGCCCGTTCGGAGGTGCAAACGGAGTTGCGCGACCGGTTCGCCGACATCGACGTCGAGTTCGCCTACCCGCGGCGCCATCACGTCTTCGACGAGACGAGCGGCGTCGCCCGCATGTCCATCGAGGAGCGGGGCGCCGAGCGACCGGCGCCCGAGTCGCCGGTCGAACGGGACCCGCGGTCCGAGGGCGAGGGCGAAGAGGGCGACGGGACCGACATCGGCGAACCGGCCGATCAGTGACGCCGGACCGACCGGTCGCGTCGTCGCCGCTCCGTCGGACACGCTACCGCCGCGGGAGAACTGTGACCGTCTTTTATCCGGGTTCCCGTCCAAGTCTGCGGTAGCCGACGATGTACGACGACATCCTCATTCCGACCGACGGGAGCGAGACGATCGCCGAGACGCTGGCCCACGGCCTGCCGATCGCCGAGCACAACGACGCGACGGTCCACTCGCTGTACGTGGTCGACAGCCGCGTCACCGCCGCGGCGACCGACGAGACGGGTCCCGAGCTCGAGGCCTCCCTCGAGGACGAGGGTCGCGAGGCCGTCGCGGACGTCGCCGACCGGGCCGACCGACGGGGGCTCGAGGCCGTCACCGACGTCCGGAAGGGGACGCCCTCGAAGGCGATCCTCGAGTACGCCGACGAGCACGGCATCGACCTCATCGTTATCGGGACGCGAGGGAAGAGTCCCCGGGAGAAGATCGCCTCGCTGGGCAGCGTCTCGGAGCGGGTCGTCGATAACGCCGAGATTCCGGTGTTCGTCGTTCGCGATGCGGGCGGCGCCGACTAAGGCGCGTTCGGACGACGGCAGTAACGCGTGCGCCGACGGAGAAGAATCGCGGCGCGATCGAGTCGCCGTCTTACGCGCGGGCGCCTTCGACCGTAATAACCTCGCACTCGAGGTGACTCCGCAGGTACTGGTCGATATCCGGGTTGTCGGTAAAGCGCCGGAAGAGCCGGCGCAGTCGGCTCGCCTGCTGGCTGCCGATGACGACCGCGTCGGCTTCCTCCGCCGCCACCTCGTCGAGGATGCTCTCCTCGACGAGAAAGCCCGTCCGCACGACGTAGCGGGCGTTCTCGAGGTGTCCGAACGTCCGCTCGACGGCGGTTTTCAGGTCGACCCGCGTCACTTTCCGCCCGTTCTGATAGAGATCGACGTGGAGGACCGTCAGCGCCGCCTCCCGCTCGCGAGCGATCTCGATAGCTCGCTCGAGCGTGCGTTTGGAGCGTTTCGACAGGGGATACCGAACGGGGACGACGACCAGCGACATTACCCAAGCGAACGACTCCCGTCCGGGTAAACCTTTCAGTTAGGACAATCACGACTGTGAATGTGTATCATGACCGGCTCGTAACCGCTCTCGGAGTTCCGAGCGGGGAAGACGGAAGGACAGTCATTTATCTCGAGCGACGATAGCAGGTGGTATGCAATCACGGTCCACTGCGGACGGGACGACCGTCTACGTGACGGAGACCGAGGGCGACCGCGGCTCGAAGGGACCGTTCCTCGTCGCCTACGAGTCTTCCGACGCCGACCGGCGGTACGGCTGGTTCTGTACCAACTGCGAGAGTTTCGACAACGCGATGGATTCGATGGGCCGCATCAAGTGCAACCAGTGTGGCAACTTCCGGAAGCCGACCGAGTGGGACGCCGCACACGAGTAACCGCCGTCTCGCGCCCGCAGCCGTGCGGGAGCACCACTTGAACGCGAACGGCGCGGACGACGGCGAGCGACGGGTACCGAACCTGGTGCCCCGCGAACCGTCGATTCGTCACGTTTCTGGAGAGACGGTCGATTTCCCGCCACTAATCGAGTCGATAGGTCCCTACCCGTCTCTAAACAGGCCACGGAGTGTCGTTCGTCGGAGAATCCCGTGGCCCTTGTTACGGACTAACATTTATGGTGGGGGCCGTCGTAGGGAGTACTGAATGGGTCCTGTTAACATGCGACTCGTCGAGCAGGCCAGGTCGATCTTCGCAGAGCTCGGTTACACCGTCGAAGGAACCGGCCCGACGTTCCGCGCCGAACGCGAGTGGAAAGTCGTCCACGTAAACACCGTCCTCGAGACGGGAGAGTTGCCGTCCGAATCGGGGCAGTTCCACTGTTTCGTCGCCGAACCCGAGGACGCGGACGACCTCGAGAACAAGCTCCGGAGCCAGAATCCGGACTACGAGTGGGCCATCATCGTCGTCGACGGGGAAGACTATCAGGTCGAACGAGCCCCGCCAGGACCGCGCGTCTCCGCGTAACGAAATCAGACGAGAATCCGAACCGCTTTTTTCGCCGCTACAGCGCGTCTCGAGTCGCCGACACGCCGGCGCCGGGATCGACGTCCGCACCCATCGACTCGAGAACGTCACCCAGCGCCGTCACGACGTAGATGACGTTCTCCGGACGCGCGGAGTGTCCCATACAGCCGATCCGGAAGATCTCGCCGTCCAGATCGCCCAGCCCGCCGGCGATCTCGAGATCGTACTGCTCGAGCAAGGCGTCACAGACCGCGCCGTCATCGATGCCGTCGGGGACGCGGACGGCGTTTAAGCTGGGCAGCCAGTACTCGTCGGGGGCGTTCATCTCCAGGCCCATCCCCTCGACGCCGGCTTTCAGCGCGCCGGCCAGTCGCTCGTGGCGCGCCCAGCGCTCTTCGATTCCCTCCTCGGCGACCAGCCGGAGCGCCTCCCGGAGCGCGTAGACGTTCGTGACCGGCGCCGTGTGGTGGTAGGATCGCTCGTCACCCCAGTAGCCCTCGAGCAGGGAGAGATCGAGGTACCACGAGCGGGGCTCTTCGTCGCGCGCGAGAACCTTGTCCATGGTCTCGTCCGAGAGCGTGAGGGGGCTGGCGCCGGGCGGACAGGAGAGACACTTTTGTGGTCCCGAGTAGGCGACGTCGATACCCCACTCGTCGACCCGTAGCTCCACGCCACCGAGGGAGGTGACGGTGTCGGCGATGACGAGCGCGTCGTGATCGTGGGCCGCCGCCGTCAGTTCGGGAACGTCGGGCTGAACGACGCCCGTGCTCGTCTCCGCGTGGACGAACCCGAAGACGTCGGGATCGTGCTCGGCCAGCGCGTCCGTGACGTCGTCGGTATCGAGGGGCTCTCCCCACGGCGCGTCGACCTCGACGACCTCGCCGCCGGCTCGGCGGGCCATCGAGGCCATTCGGCCGCCGAAGTAGCCGTTCGTGGGCACCAGCATGGTGTCCCCCGGCTCGACGACGTTGCCGATCGCGGCCTCCATGGCCGCCGACCCGGTCCCCGAGATCGGGATCGTCCACTGGTTGTCGGTTCGGAACGTGTAGCGCAACAGTTCCTGAACCTCGTCCATGATCTCGACGAACGACGGATCGAGGTGGCCCACCAGCGGCGTGCTCATCGCCCGGAGCACACGCGGGTTTACGTCGCTCGGTCCGGGACCCATCAGCGTGCGATCCGGAGGGGTGAGTTCGCCGACCGACGGCGCGCGAGCCGACTCGTTCAACGGAGTCTGAGCCATATGAACGTGTGCTCGAGTGCCACTTGCAAAGGCCTACCGGCATCGGAAGTACTGGACGCCGGACGGAAGGTCCGTCCGGTCCCGGCTGTATCCCCGATCGAACGAGCGCCGAGCGACCCGAATCCTGCGAGTCGCTAGCATTCCCCGCGGCTGCGAGCCGTTTAAGCCTCCCCAACACATAATCGAGGCATTGTGTTCGTCGGTCACGCCCTCCTCGCGTTCGCCGTCGCGGCGCTGGTCGCCGACTGGCGAGGCTGGGAGCGCCGCCCGGCGCTGATCGTCGGGGCCGTCGCCGGCGCGTTCGCCGCGATTCCCGACATCGACGTCGCCTACGCCCTCGTCGGGCTCCTCCGGTGGCAGGTCGCCGACGGCGTCCTCGGCGCGTCGACGGCCTTCTGGGACGCGAGCCGGGCCGTCCACCGCTCGGCTACCCACTCGCTGGTCGTCGGCGCCGTCGCCGCGCCGGCGTTCGGACTGCTCGCCGTTCGCGGCCGTTCCGATCGCGCTCGAATCGCGCGTACGGGTGCGCTCGCGACCCTCGCGGCGCTCGTTGCGATCGCGTTTCTCGCCGACGGGGCCCTGACTGCGGTCGTCGTGGTCCTGTTCGCGGCGAGCGGCGTTCTCGTCGCCCGCGGCGTCGCTCGACGGACGACGCTCTCGCCGTCGACGGTCGCCGTCGCCGCGCTCTGGGGTCTCTGGTCGCACCCGTGGGGAGACCTCGTCACCGGCTCGCCGCCCGACTGGTTCTTTCCCTTCGATTCTCCCGTGCTCGAGTCGCGGGTGGTCCTCCACCCGGACCCGACGCTGCACCTGCTCGGCGCGTTCGCGATCGAACTCGCGGCGATCTGGCTCGCCGTCGCGGTCGTCTGCCAGCTCACCGACCGATCGATCCTCGCGTCCGTCGACCGCCGCGCCGGCGTCGGTACGGCCTACGGCCTCGCCGCGCTCGCGGTCACGCCGCCGACCCTCGACGTCTCTTATCACTTCGTCTTCTCGATTCTCGGCGTCGGCCTGCTCTGTGGCGCCGTTCGAGGGACGCGCTCGATGCCCGTCCGCCGCTCGCGACGCCGACGACTGCCGCTGCCTCGGGCGGAGTCGACCCTCGAGGTCGCGCTCACGGCTCTGGCCGCCGTGACCGTCGCGCTCGCGGCGTACGCCGCAGTGTACCTCTTCGTCGCTCCGGTCGGGTAGCGACGGACGTCCCCCGCGCCGTCCGCTCCTTTCGATGCAAGACGAAATACGCTTTTGTGAGAACGGTCAGTACCAGTCACTGTGTCTCAAACTTCACTCGAGGAACTGCTCGCTGACGGCCGCACCAACGCGGCGATCGCGTGGGCGTTGGTCGTCGCGATCGCGGTCGTCGGCATCAGCGAACTGGTGACCGGCGGGTTCCTGTGGGCGACGTTCGCTGCGGTGCTCGTCGCGCTTGCGGTACTCCCTTCGATCGCCTACCGATCAGCGGTCGTGATGGTTCCCTGGGAGGTGTTGCTCATGGCGGCGCTGCCGGTGCTCGGAATGGCCGTCGGCGCGGAGCGGTTAACGGGGCACTTCGCATCCTACCTCTCGGTCGCGGCTATCGCGCTCGTTCTCGCCGTCGAACTGCAGTCGTTTACGACCGTCCGGATGACCTCCGGCTTCGCCGTCGTCTTCGTCGTCGTGACGACGATGGCCGCGGCGGGGCTGTGGGCGCTGCTCCGGTGGAGCGCCGCCCAGACGCTCGGCATCCCGTTTACGGCCGACCACGACGCGGTCATGTGGGAGTTCGTCTACTCCGCCGTCGCCGGACTCGGCGCCGGCGTCGTCTTCGAACTGTACTTCAGGCGGTACGCCCGTCCGGAACGGCGCGTTCCGGCGACGGTCCAGCCGGCCGCGGAGGTCGACGATGCGTAGTCTCGTTCGCGGGCTGCGATCGCAGCGCCGGCAGCGACAGCTCACCTACCTCATGGAGATCGGGCTGATCGGCATGCTGTTCGTCGGTATCGAGCGCGGTAACGGCGGCATCGTGATCAACACCGGCGTGGCACTGATCGTCACCCAACTTCCCCCGCTGCTCGAGCGCGACTACGAGATTCCGATGGATCCACGACTTACGCTGTGGATCACCGCCGCCGTCTTCCTCCACGCCTTCGGGACCGTCGGGCTGCCGGGCGCTACCGTCACCCTCTACAGCCAGATCTGGTGGTGGGACCACATGACCCACGCGCTGTCGGCCTCGCTGGTCGCCGGCGCGGGCTACGCCACTGTCCGCGCGCTCCACGAACACGCCGACGGCATCCACTTCCCGCAGCGATTCGTCGCCGTGTTCATCCTGCTGTTCGTCCTCGCGTTCGGCGTTCTCTGGGAGATCCTCGAGTTCGCCATCGCGCTCGCGGCCCAGGCGCTGGGGACCAGGGCCGTGCTCACCCAGTACGGCCTCGAGGACACGATGCTCGACTTCGTCTTCAACTCGATCGGCGCGATCGTCGTCGCGCTGTGGGGCGGCGCCTACCTCTCGGACGTCTCCGGGGCGATCCGGAAGCGACTCGAGGCCCGGGCCGATTGACGCCGGGCCGACACTCTAGTACCGATTCACGAGGCGAAACTGACGACCAGCTTTACGTCCGCGTACGGTGTAGCGATCCGGGCCATGGTCTTCAAGAAGATCACCCTGATCGGCACGAGTACGGAGAGCTTCGACGACGCCGCCGACGACGCGATCGACCGCGCGGAAGACACCCTCCAGAACCTCTACTGGATCGAAGTCGACGAGCTCGGCGTCGAACTCGCCAGCGTCGAGGAGCGACAGTACCAGGCGGAAGTGACCGTCGCCTTCGAACTCGAGGAATAGTCGACTCGCCGGGGCCTACGCGGAATCGCACCCGGTCGGCCACCGGAACGTCGGCCGGCGCGATCCGGTCGACCGACGACCGGCCGCTGACGGACGGCCGCTGTCAACCGACGTTCTTCGACGGCGGTCCCGCTGCTGGTCGAAATTGCGAGACCAAAGCGAACGGACGGCGAGAAGCGTCGGTCGGCGTTACGTTCGGAACGATTCGCCGCAGCCGCACTCGCTGACGACGTTGGGGTTGTCCACGTGGAACCCCTCGGCCTGCAGCCCGTCTTCGTAATCGAGAACGCTGCCCTCGATGTACTTCAGGCTGGCCGGATCGACGAACACCCGCAGGTCGTGGTGTTCGTAGATCGTGTCGTCCTCGTCGGGCGCGTCGTCGAAGCGCATCCCGTAGGACAGTCCCGCACAGCCGCCCTGTTGGACGAACAGGCGCAGCCCGGCTTCGCCGTCGTCGAGCCCTTCTCCCTCGAGCAGCGACAGTGCCTGCTCGGCCGCGTCTTCGGTTACTTCGATCTCGGGACGCGTCTCCGCTTCCCCGCCATCCATGCTGTCCGTGCTCATGTGTATTCCGTACCGGCGCTACGATGTTAACTGTGACGCCACCGGCACCGCTCCTCGACCTGTGATCGTCCGGAGATACGTTCGATAGCAAGCCCGCCTCGAACGCCGTTCGCCGGGGTCGGTGACGGACGCCGCGGGGCTATTCGCCGTAGCTGTTCACGTGTTGTTGCACCGTGCGATAGTACGTCCCGAACTGCCGTTCGTCGTTGCGCGACAGTTCGATGTCGTGTTCCGCCAGTAGCTCGAGCATTCGCTTGGGCTCGCAGTCGTACCACATCGACAGGAGCCGGACGTTCTTCTGGGCGTAGTCGTAGTTTCGCTCGAGTACGCGTCCGTCGGTCGGATCAACCACCGACTCACGATCGGGCTCACGGTCGCATTCACGCCGTGACATCTTAATTCGTACTTGCGGATCCAGCACCGTAAAAACTCGGTTGGTCGTATCCGGAACTCGGTCGGCCGCCGTAACTACTGCTTACAGGTCGTCCTCACGGTCCTCGATCCGGCGCCGAACGCTTTCGGCGTGGGCCTCGAGCCCTTCGGCGTCGGCCAGTGTCGTAATCGTGTCCCCGATGTCGGTCAGTCCCTCGGCAGACAGACGCTGAACCGTCGTCGACCGGAGGAACGTCTCGATCGAGAGCCCCCCGGTCACGCGCGCGCCGCCGTTCGTCGGCAGCACGTGGTTCGTTCCACTGGCGTAATCGCCCGCAGCCACCGGCGTGTTCGGCCCGAGGAAGACGCTGCCCGCGCTGTCGATCCGCTCGAGGATCGACTCCTCGTCGCCGGCGATGATCGAGAGGTGTTCGGGGGCGTACTCCTCGGTGAACAGGATCGCCTCGCTCATCGACCGGGCGAGCAGGACGCCGCTCGCATCGTTCTCGAGCGCACCGCGTATCACGTCCTCGCGCTCGCGCACCGCGGTCTGCTCGTTGACGGCCGCGGCGACGGCGTCGGCGGTGTCCGCGTCGTCCGTGACGGCGACCACGGACGCGTTCGGGTCGTGCTCGGCCTGTGCGACCAGTTCCGCCGCAACGAGGTCGGGATCGGCGGTTTCGTCGGCGACGACGACCACTTCGCTGGGCCCCGCGAGGAAGTCGATCTCGACGTCGCCCCGAACGGCCGCTTTCGCGGCCGTCACCCACTTGTTGCCCGGCCCGACGATCTTCTGGACCCGCGTGATCGTCTCGGTGCCGTAGGCCAGTCCGGCGATCGCCTGCGCGCCGCCGACGCTGTAGACCGCGTCCGCGCCCGCGACGTGGATCGCCGCCAGCGTCACGGGATTCAGCTCGTCGGCCGGCGGCGTGACGACCGCGACGTGATCGACGCCCGCGACGACCGCCGGAACGACGCCCATGATCGCACTCGAGGGATAGGCCGCCGAACCGCCGGGCACGTAGACGCCGACCCGCTCGATCGGTCGAAACCGTCGGCCGAGCTCCCGTCCAGGGCCGAACTCGCGGCGCCAGTCCTCGGGGAGTTGGGCCTCGTGGAACTCCCTGACGTTGTCCGCGGCCGTCTCGATCGCCTCTCGGACGTCGTCCTCGAGATCCTCGTACGCGCGCCCGCACGCGTCAGTGATATCGATGTTCCCCAGCTCGACGCCGTCGAACTCGCTCGTGAACTCGCGAACGGCGACGTCGCCCTCCTCGTGTACGCGGTCGACGATCTCTCGAACGTCGTCGCTGATCGCGTCGATACCGGCGTCGCGGTCGAAGAACGCGGTCCGATCGGCCGGTCCGAGGTCGGCGAGTTCCCGTACGTCCACAGTCATACCATCCGATTCGTGGGGTGGCGGAAAAACGGTTTCCTTAGTCCCGCCTCAGGCCTCGTCGTTCTCGACCGTCCAGACGCCGACCGCGTCCAGCGTCGCCCGGACGAACAGGTAGACGACGATGAGAAAGCCGACGACCGCGAACGGCGCCTGAAGCATCTCCGCGACGTCGTGGCCGAGGGCCAGCTGACCGAACCCGCGGACGAAGAAACTCAGCACGACCAGCCCGATCCCGACGACCGCGAGCTTGACGAATCCCGATCGATCCATACGCGAGCATGCGACGCCGATCGGTAAATCGTATCGATTAGCCGGAGTCCGACCCGACTGCTCCGCGTTTCACCTCTCACCCGTGATGCTTTCAGCCGTTCCGTACAGTTCGAATCGTTGCACTGAGCGCGGTAAATCGATCGTTTCGAACGGCAGTTCGGTACCGTGGCCGCCCCGATCAGCGATACGTGTCTTCCGGCCGGCGCCGCGCGGACCGTCACCCGCGCGGTCAACAGGCGCTGCATAACTATCCACTCCCCACCGCACCGCCCTCGTATGTGGCCGTGGGAACACGCGATCGTCGCCTACCTCGCCTACTCGACGTTTTGTCACGCGATCTATCGGGACCCACCCTCCGGACTCGAGGCGATCGCCGTCGTCTTCGCGTCGGTCTTCCCGGATCTCGTCGATAAACTGCTGGCCTGGGAGTTCGGCGTCTTCGACGCCGGCTACGCGCTCGGTCACTCGGTTTTCGCCGCCGTTCCGATCTCGATCGGTATCGGCCTCGCGGCTCGCTCGATAGGTCGCTCTCGAGCCGGGATCGCGTTCGCGCTCGGCTACCTCCTGCACCTGCCCGCGGACGTCTTCGACTCCTACGTCCGCGAGGGGATCTTTCAGCCGGAACTGATGCTCTGGCCCGTCGTCGTCGTTCAAGACCACGGTGTGAACCAGGGATTCGTCGAGCAGTTCCTGCTGTTTTTCGCTCGGTACCGAGACGAACTGCTCGCGGGGGACCTCACGACGTACCGCTGGCTCCAGATCGGACTCGCCGTCTTTACCGCCCTCCTGTGGCTCTACGACGGCGCACCCGTGCTTCGGAACCTCCTCCGTGGCTCTCGCCGCCTCCTCCTTGGCGTAGTCGGGAATCGCCGATTCGACGAGTCCACTGGCCGCCGCTAGCGATTCCGGACTTCGATTCGTTCCTGACAGTTTCGTCTTCCTAACAGTCCCCCGGTGCTGATCAACGTACGGCAGACGCCTTTCGAGACGACGGCCTTATATATATCCCCGGCTTCCGTCACTAATGCGAACGACGTGGCCAACGCCGCCACGTCCCCTCCGGCCGCATTCCGGCGCGGAGGTAGGCACAATATCCCCTCTCTCGTTGCGAACCGTCGATTCGATCGACCGGTTCGATCGAGGGCACGCGGATCACCTCGCGATCGACGCCAACCGGCGTCGTGAGACGACGGCCTTATATGGGCTGGCGTCGTACATTGTAGTACGCGAAACCCGATGCCGGATGTGGTTTCCGGCTGTCAGGTTGATCCGATGCCCTTAAGTGTACGAGGGCGTTGGGATATGAACGTAAATGCGTGATCGACGGGACGTTCAACTCGTCTCGTCATCTCGGACCACTCGAGTCCGAAGGGGTTAAGTACCCTTCGTGGCTTACGAGTAGGTCCGAAGGAGATGAGGATTCCACCCCTGCGGTCCGCCGTACAGATGGGATCTGATGTTAGCCTTGGTAGTTCGGTGACGCCCGATCGGTCGACGATCACTGTGGTCAC
>NZ_AOIS01000047.1 GCF_000337495.1 Haloterrigena salina JCM 13891 | reverse complement strand
ATACCACTGAGATCACTCGTAGAAGACGAGTTCGATAGACTCGGGATGTACGCACCAAGGCAACGAGGTGTTGAGTCCGCGAGCACTAACCGATCGAGCCACACACTCATATCGCATTGGATCCGTGACGCGGTGAACGGGTCCGGGCGCTAACTGGACTACACATACATACGGTCACACCACCGATATTGGCATGACGGCGGTTCGATTCCGCTGATCGGCGTTACGGCGGCCACAGCGGCGGGGTTCCACCCGTACCCATCCCGAACACGGACGTTAAGCCCGCCTGCGTTTCGGTGAGTACTGGAGTGCGCGAGCCTCTGGGAGAGCCGATTCGCCGCCATCCACTCATACTTCACCATCACGCCCCGCACAGCACCGGCTGTGCGGGGCTACTCGTATTTATTCCGTAGTGACATCGCTATCAGCCGTGTTTATCTTTAGTCCTCGACACAGTGGTTCCGTTCCAATCGGACCAAATATTTTTGGGGCGGGGCTTATTCGGGTGTGTGGAGAACTGTATAATATGGAATCAGAACGTCTCTCCTTGGACGTCGTATACGGACTTCTTTCCGAGTCGCGCTGTCGGTACCTCCTCTACTACTTTTTAAAGAACGACCACGCGAACATCGAGAGCGTTTCCTTACAGATCGCCGCTTGGGAACAAGGCGAATCGATCGAGGTCGTCACCGAGGCGCAAAAACAACGTGTGACGACATCGCTGGTCCACAGCCATCTTCCGAAGCTCGAGGATCACAGTCTCATCGAACACGACAATCGGACGGGCGACCTGATCGTTAGCGACGGGTTCGACGAGATCAGCGAAACCGTTCGTCAGGCGCGCGCGAGCGAAGACGAAGTCACGATAACAGGGTCATCCATGGAGTCGTTCCTGTACAGCGAACCGGTGCCCTCCTCGAACAGGGAGCAGTAGTAGAGCACGAGCGACTCGGCTCGCGTTCGGAAATCGCGAGTCTCTACCACGAGTCGACGCTGCGGAGACGATCACCCAAGGGGAATGGAGCGTGTGGGTGAGATACCCACGGTGATGAATGCTAACGCACAGGGTATTACACGTTTGCTCGACTTGCAGCGGATGAAAGCGGAGCTGCCGCTCGGAAATCGGTATCGCCCGGAACACTAACGTCCAGCCTCATCCCGTGGCGGCGTGCCGCGTCGGCTGGCTAACCCTCGTGCCGGGCGGAGGAGCGGTCGTGCTCCTCGAACGGGTGGGCAAGGCCCACCGGATATCGCGTGCCCGGGTTCGCCGTACTGTCATCGCACCCGGATGGGTAGACTCGGACGGGGACTAAAGGCACGCACTGGCCCTAGGAGGTCGTCCGGTTTAACTCTTCCATCGTCCGATCGGTATCGGGTCCCTCTCAGTCGGGGTTCGGCGCTTCGGCGACGGTCCCCTCGTTTTCCGAAAGCCACTGGTCGTAGGTTTCGGCGTCGACAACCACGATCTCGCCTTGCATCCGCGAGTGGCCGGCGCCGCAGAACTCCGCACAGACCACGTCGTAGCGGCCGGGTTCGTCGACGACGGTCCGTGCGCGAGTGTAGTCGCCGGGGAACGCGTCCTGTTTGACGCCCAGATCCGGAATGAAAAGCGAGTGGATAACGTCGTCACTGGTCAGCCAGAACGTCACGTCCTCGCCGGCGGGAATCACGATCTGGTTTTCAGTTGTGACGTTGGCGTCCGGATAGGTTGCCTGCCACTCCCACTGATAGCCGCGGACGTGGACCTCCTCGTCGCCGGTGTCGGGGAGGTCTTCGAACGAGTCGAACCCCTCTTGGCTTCGATCGTCGGTATCGATTGCCTGCGACGGCGAGATATAGGGGTTGACGAGGACGGAGTAACCGGAGAGGCCGACGAACAGCAGGATAATCGCTGTCGCGGCGGTCCAGGTGATCTCGAGCGCGGGGTCCTCGGTCGTCGGCTGCGGATCGTCGTTGTCGTGGAACTTGACGGCCGCGTAGATCAGGATCATCAGGACGAACAGCGTCAGCGGCAGGGCCGCGTAGAGCAACTGATACTCGAGGCCGTCGATGAGTTCGCGGTTGGGCGACTGCGCCGCAACCGTGCTGGTCAGCGCGACGAGCGTGGAGAGCGCTGCGGCGACGAACGCGACGGTCGTGCGACGGCGGCTACTCATTGACGGCGGTTCAACGACCGGCGTGTTATACGTCGTTCATCGTTCGGTGAACAGTCATCATTTCGAACCGTTTTAAACGGAGTCTGGGGTTCGAACGCCTATCAAAACTGGTGACAGTCACTCTCTCGTCAGTTCATATTTATTGGGGTCGGTGGTGAGCCTACCGCTATGTACGACGACGAGCGGTGCGGTCGGATCGGCGGTGGTGGGCGCCGATGAATCGCGCGCTCACGGAGGTCTCGTTGTTCGTTGTCGTCGTCGTCGGCTGTCTCCTGACGATCGTCTTGGCGCGGCGAGCTCGGGGCGAGCCGTCGCCGGACGGAGGGTACGCGACGGGCCACCGTCGCGAACTGAGTCTGGCCGAGGCGAAGGCAGCCGCGATTCGCTGGACGACGACGACCAATCACCGCGAAATCGGACTGCTGTATATCGCCTTTGGCACCGTCGCGGCGATCTGGGGCGGGATCGACGCGATGATGATTCGGACGCATCTGCTGACGCCGGAGGCGAACCTCTGGACGGAACAGACGTACAACGAACTGTTTACGATGCACGGGCTGACGATGCTGATCTTCTTCGTCACGCCGGTGTTCTTCGGGATCGGGAACTACTTCCTGCCGCTGCTGATCGGTGCCGACGACATGGCGTTTCCGCGGCTCAACGCTATCGGATTCTGGCTCCTCCCGCCGTCGCTGTTGCTCGCTCGGCTGGGAATCGTCGCCGAAGTGACGGGTGCGGTGCTCGCGGTCGTCGTTCCGGGCGAGTGGCTATCGGTTCTGCTGGCGTTTCAGGAGCCGGCAATCGGGTGGACGATGTATCCGCCCCTGTCGCTGGCGCCGAACCCCCAGACGAACTTCCTGCTGTTGGGTCTCCACTTGAGCGGCATCGCGACCACGATCGGCGGGATCAACTTCATCGCGACGGTCGTCTACGAGCGCGACGAGTCGATCGGGTGGGCGAACCTCGACATCTTCTCGTGGAACATGCTCATCACGAGCGCGATCATCATCTTCGCGTTCCCGTTGCTCGGCACCGCGTTGCTCATGTTGCTGCTCGACCGCAATTTCGGAACGACGTTCTTCGCGGTCGAGGGCGGCGGGCCCATCCTCTGGCAGCACCTGCTGTGGTTCTGGGGCCATCCCGAGGTGTACATCATCTTCCTCCCGGCGACCGGCCTGATGAGCCTCATACTCCCGAAATTCGTCGGCCGGAAGCTGTTCGGGTTCAAGTTCATCGTCTACTCGACGATCGCGATCGGCGTCCTCTCTTTCGGCGTCTGGGCCCACCACATGTTCGTGACCGGCGTCGACCCCCGCATCCGGGCGAGTTTCATGGCGACGTCGATCGCGATCGCCGTTCCCAGCGCGATCAAGGTATTCAACTGGATCACGACGATGTGGAACGGCGACGTCCGGCTGGCCGCGCCGACGATCCTCTGTGTCGGCTCGGTCGGGCTGTTCATCGTCGGCGGCGTGACCGGCATCTTCCTCGCGGTCATCCCCGTCGACATCATCTACCACGGCACCTACTACGTCGTCGGTCACTTCCACCTGATTCTCATGGGGATTATCCCGTTCATGATGTTCGCGGCCAGTTACTACTGGTACCCCCTGATTACCGGGCGGATGTACGACCGTCGGCTCGCGATCTTCCAGTCGTCGCTGCTGGTCATCGGTTCCGGACTCACGTTCATGACGCTGATGGCGCTCGGCTTCCTCGAGCAGCCCCGTCGGTACGCGACCTATCCGGCGGAGTACTCGGGGCTGCACGTCGTCGCGACCGTCGGCTCGTTCATCATCGGGATCAGCGTGCTCATGTGGCTCTACAACATGCTCTGGTCGTACTTCCAGGGGTCGCGGGTCGAAACCGCGGACCCGTGGGAGCTGAAGGCGACCCAGCAGTTCACGCCCGAGTGGCAGTGGTTCGAGGACCGACTCGAGCGCAAGCACGGCATTCCGCCGAGCGAGCCCGAGGAGGTCCGGCCGTCGTACGTACCCGCCCAGGAGGAGCGGCCGCCGTCGCTGTACGGTCGCATCGTGCCGGTCGCCCGACGCGCCCTGAGCGACGCTGGCGCGGGCGCGGCCGGCGGTTTCGTCGGCACGCTACTGTTGACGGGCGTCCTCCTCGTCGCGGTCGCGTTGGGCGTCTTCGACCTCGAGTCCTTCGCGAACCTCGCGACACTAGTAGGGTTGCCGGCGAACCTCGCGCTCGGCTATGGGCTCTTCCTCTTCGCGGGCATGACAGTCTGGCCCCTGCTGTTCCTCTCGCTCGGTGAGTACCTGCCGGGCGAACTCACGTTCATCACGGGCCTGTGGTACGCGACGGTCATCGCCTCGGGGTTCGGCATCGCCTTCTACACCGGGCAGACCGGCCTCGAGCTGGTGACCTACCTCGTCTTCACACTGCTCGCCCACTGGATCTACGGGCTGGGGCTCGCCGGGATGATCACGTACCTCGGCGGTCGCCGCCCGACGTCGCCGGAGGGGCCACGATGAGCGACGACGACGCCACGCCGTCCGACGCGGACGAACCGCCCGCCATGGACAGCACCGGCCCCGTCGAGCCGACCGCGTCGTCGGAGTCGCTCATGTTAACCTACGCCGCCCCTTTTCTCGGCGTTCTGCTGATCGCCGTCGGCCTCCCCCTCTCGATCGTCGGCGGCTACGTAGTCGTCCAGGACGGCCTCGGGCTGTGCGGCGAGCCGACGATCGCGGCGACACCCGCCGACGAGTACGACGAATCGCTGGCGACCATCGACGAAATTCCCGCCGAACAGCTCTCGGCGGCCGAACGGAAGGCCCTCGAGGAAGCGATCGATAGTCCCCTACAGGAGGGGGTGGTTTCGGGCGAGCTCGAGAACCGGGCGGCGTTGCTCGAGGGCGTCGTCGTCGAGTACGAGGGGACGCGGTACTACGTGCAGATCACGTCCCAGAACTCCTGTCTCGAGGTGCAGCCGTTGTTGTTCCCGATCGGCGCGGTGGCGATCTTCATGGGGATCGGCGGGGTGTTGACGCCGCCGATCTACCGAAAACTGGCGGGCTTCGAAGAACGGATGCGGCGATAAGGCGATCGACGGCTTTCGTCGCCACGGTCGCAGAGCCGTCTTCTTCGAGAGCACGCGACGGTCGCCGAGCGTTCGACTTACTGGTTCGAGTCGGTCGCGTTCCCGTCGGAGGACTTCGAGTCGGTCGTCTCCGAGATGCCGGTCGCGTTCGAATCGCCGGCGGCGGACTCGTCGGGCCGGTTCGGCGTGTCGTTCGTCATCGGACTCGGCTGCGGGGCGATGACCTCTCCGTCGCCCGGCTGTTCGGGGAGATAGGAGAACTGGCCCTTCCCGTCCGGCGCCTCGCCCTGGGTCCACGGGTAGCCGGGGTCGGGCTGCTGTTCGCGTCGGGTCGACATGAACGCGTAGTTGTACTCCTGGTTTTCCTGTTCCTGCGGGAAACTCGCGGGTACCGGCACCGGATCGTCGAGGGACTCGAGGGCCTCGAGCCACTGGTTCTGGTGCATGGTGTCCCGGGCGATGAGATAGGCGAGCATGTCCTTCATGCCGGGATCGTCGGTGTACTCGTAGAGTCGGGTCGCGAGCGTGCGCCCGGTCGCCTCGGACATCACGTTCGCGTAGAGGTCGCCCGCGAGGTTACCCGACGCGACGATGTAGTTGCCGGTGAAGGGAACGCCGTTGCTGTCGACGGGCATCGCCGACTCGCCGGCCGAGAGGAACTGGCGGGGGTTCTGTCCGGTCATCGCCGCGGCCGTCGCCGCGGTCTCCTCGGCCTCATCGCTCATCTGCTTTGCCGAGCCGCGGAGGTTCTTGGTGACCGCGGTGGCGAGCATCTCGATGTGACCGAGTTCCTCCGCCGCGGTCTCCATCAGGAGGTTCCGATACTCCTCGTAGCCTTCGGGGAGCGCCCAGGCTTGGAACATGTACTGCATCGCGACGCGCATCTCCCCTTCCTGTCCGCCGATCGCCTGCTGGAGAAGCTTCGCGAAGTGCGGATCCGGTTCTTCGACGGTGACCTCGTACTGGAGCTCCGGTTCTTGGAAGAACATCCGGGGATCACTGGCCAGAGCCACCGAAATAATGCTGTCACTTGCTAGTGCGTCGTTGTGTCAGCATGGAAAACCGTTATCCCATCGTCGGTGGTCGAGAACACGGAGCGTACCCATGCGCCAGGATACGTCAGGATCGACGACGCGACGAACATTTGTCAAGTGCAGCCTCCTGTCGACCGGAGCGCTCGTCGGCACCTCGAGTACGGGGGTAGCCGACGGGTCGCGGCCCGAGTCGACCGAGAGCGCGGAGCAACCGATCGAGCAGGGCGTGATGCGTTCCTACCAGCACGTGCCCGACAGTGCGATCACGGTCGGGGAACCCGTCGACTGGCAACCCCGAGGGCTCGACGAGGCGACCGGCCGCGTGGTCTCGTACGACGCTGCGCCCTCCTTCCGCGCGCTCCTGTTTACGACCGCCGGCGGTACCGGCGACGGCGGCGACGGCGATGGCGACAGCGGCGGATCCGGTTCCGATCCCCTCCAGCCGGGCGATTCGCTCTCGCTGGGTGCCGTTCGCGGATCACCGGAGACGGCGAATTCGCAGTACGTCACCGTCGACCTCGGGGTCGACGAAACGGCCGCGCCGAGCGCCGACTAGTCGACGACCGCCGATTCGGCTCCACACCCGCGGCGGCCGGCCCACCGGGGTTTTTCCCCGCTGGCTCTCGTACCCCGGACTCGAGGTGATATCAGTGGCCGAACACGAGAAGCGACGGCGTGCCGCGGCGAAGTGCGCCGGCTGTGGCCGGATCGGTATCGTTCACGTCTGGCCCGACGGGACGCGCAAACCGCTCGGGCAGACGAACTTCTGTGAGTGTTCCGATCCGACGCTCCGACTCCTCGAGGAAGAGCGCGAGGCGGGCGACGATCTCCCGTAGCGACGGAGACGCCGATAGGGCCACGACGTAGCGCGACGGCGGTAGCGAGTGCGTCCTCGCGCGACCGAGTTCGCCCGGTCAAACGGTCGCGCCCACGTAGAGGACGAGCACGAGGAACACCCAGACGAAGTCGACGAAGTGCCAGTACAGCGAAACGGTCGCGACGGAGGTGTCCCGATCGGGGCCGTAGTGGCCGCGGAGCGCGCGCCAGCACAGCACGGCGATCCCGCCGACGCCGAGCGCGACGTGAAAGCCGTGGAGTCCGGTCAGCCCGTAGAAGGCGGTCCCGAAGACGCCGCTGGTGATCGAGAACCCCTCGTGGGCGACGAACTCGTAGTACTCGTAGACCTGGCCGCCGAGGAAGACGATCCCGAGGACCAGCGTCGTCCCGAGCAGTCCGAGGAAACGGCGGTGGTTCCCGTCCTCGAGCGCTTCGTGCGCGTAGTGGAACGTGACGCTGCTGGCGAGCAGGATCGCGGTGTTGACGATCACGAGCGATCCCAGCAGCGGCGGTAACTCCTCGGGCGGCCACGCGCCGACTCTGACGAAGAAGTAGTAGATGAACAGCGCGCCGAACGTCGAGACGTCGGTTGTCAGAAAGAGCAGCGTCGTCCAGACGTACGACTCTCGAGACGACCCACCGACGGCTCCCTCACGCGCGGGCGCGAGAAAGACCTCGTCGACCCAGCCGGCGATGCCGGCCAGCAGGACGATCGTCCCGACGACGGCGAGGCCGACGCCCACGAGCGGCGGTAGCAGGCCCGTTTCGTTCCCGAGGATGGCGATCGCGGCGCCGCCGTAGAGCCCGCCGGCGCCGACGGCGGCGACGAGCGGCCAGCGGCTGCGGTGTTCGTGCTCGTCGTGATCGACGTCGGGTTGATGGGGGCTATCGGGGCCAACGGGCCCGTCCGGATCGTGCCCGGCCGTCGCGCCGTCGCTCGAGACGCCGTGGCCGCCGCCGCCGTCGGTTCGAACCGGAGCCGTCTCGAACGCCGTGTCGTCGCTCGAACCGCTCGCGTCGGTGCGTCGATCCATATCCGCAGTCCAACGTCGAGCCGGAAAAAGGATCGCCGCTTACGCGCCGGTAGGGCGTTCGTACGATCTCCCGCGCGTCCGTCGCCGTCGGGGCCTCGAGTATCGGTGTCGATACCGTCCGTTCTGCGACTGTCAGCCGGCGTCGGATCGCGATACCCGGTCCGTCGCTTCGCGTTCGTCCGCCGCGGCGTCGGCGCTCGGTCCCGCGGCGTCCGCGGGCGCGCCTCGCGTGGCTACCGGATCGCGGGGATCGCGCTGCAGTTCTCGAGCAGGTCCCGAGCAGTCCCCACGAGAGGCTCCGGAGGTCGTCCAGACGTCGTAGCGGGGAACGAGCAGGATGAGGTGGCCGAGTCAGACGACGCAGGCGCCGGAGAGGTATCGACGAGCGCGGTCGCTGTCGATAGCTGGCACGTGTCCCCGTACGATCCGACTTCCCCTCGGTGCTGGTTTCCGTACAACTGGCCGGGAACACGAAGTCGCGGGCGAACCGAGGCGAGCGGAACGCGAGACTCAGTAGAAGTACTCGTCCTCGCGCAACTGGACGTAGCCGCCGTCGCGGTAGGCGAACTTCCGGCGCTTGTACTCGAGAAGAACCTTCGAAGCGCCGATTCCGGCGGAGTAGCCGCGGCTGACCAGGCCCTCGCTGTCGTCGCCTTGCATCCGGTTGACGATCTCGAATGTGCGGTCCCAGTCGGCGGGTTCGTACTCCTCGACGATGTCGGCGAAGGAGACGTTGCGAAGGATCTCGTCGCCAATGGCCTGCTTCCAGACGTCGTTGTAGTTCGCAAGCGAGTCGGTTCCGGCGAGTCGGCCGGCGATCTTCCCGGTGCGGACGGCGACGTGGTAGCCGCCTTCGTGGAAGGCCGAGGTGGTGCCCATCGCGCCGCCGGCGACGGCGATGTTGGCGCCGACGGGCGACTCGATCGGTCGCGTCGAGGAGATGGGGTACGTCTCGGTCCCCTTCGACTTCCCGCGGTCCTCGACGCGCGGGATGTCCGCCTCGATGTCGTACTCGTCGCCGTACTCGCGCTCGAGCAGGCGCCGGATGTACTCCGCGCCCGAGGGGAGCTTGTCGTCGTCGTGCTCGAGCAGGGCGTAGGCGGCGGGGTTTTCGACGTCCTCGAGTTCCATCCCGATGGGCATGGTCAGCCCGACGCGGGCGACCGTGCCGTCGTTGGGGAAGACCCACGGGTAAGCGGTCTCGCCGGGCATGTACCCCCACCAGAACTTGAGGGTGTCCTCGAACTCCTCGAACAGCTCGGCGGGGAAGTCCCGATACTCCTGGTAGGCGATGTGATTCGCCTCCGGCGGCGAGAGGTAGTCGGAGACGCTGCGACCGGGCGCGGTGAACTGGTCGAGCGCGTCGAGGGTGATCCGGCGCTGGGGGCCGTCCGCGAGGACGACGTACTGGGCCTCGAGTTCGTCCCCGTTCGAGAGGGTCAGCGTGTGGGTCGGCCCCTTCGGGCTCGAGGCGCGGAGGTCGGTCTCGAGGTCCTTGACGCCCGTCCCGACGCGGAGGTCGGCGCCGGCGTCTTCGGCGCGCTCGTAGAGCCAGTCGTCCATGCGCGCGCGGTTGAAGGTGTAGCCGAAGTTGGGGTAGCTGGCGTCCATCCCCGTACTCGTCAGTTCGACCGACGTCGAGGGGCCGACGAACTCGGTCGCCTCGAGTTCCCGTAAGATGACGTCGTCGGGAATCTCCCGGTAGTCGAACTCCATGATATCGATCCAGTAGTCGAGCATCCCGGCGGCGTCGGTCGAGTCGGGCCCGAGGCCGTCGCGGTCCTCCCGCGGGACGCCTTGTTCGAAGAGAACGGTCTCGGCGCCGTGGGCGGCGGCCCGCTCGGCCGCGGACGCCCCCGCGGGTCCGCCACCGACGATCGCGACATCTACGCGTTCCATACTCCGTAGAGGTCTCAGCCTCCCGTATTAAAATGCTTGAAACAGACGGCGACTGAACTGAACGGAAACGAGCGGTAGCCGCGCCGAACCGGAGATCACGTGATCGATTCCGGTTTCTCGACGTGGAAGGGGAGACTGGCGTGACCGTCCTGTTGAAACCCGGAGATGATCCGGTTGAACTCCTCGTAGTCGACGACGTTCTTGTAGACCATCTTCTCGATGATCCGGCGCCGATACTCGAGGTCGTCGTAGATGTCGCGCGTGTCCTCGTAGCCGTGCAGCGTCGCGATCTTGTCCTCTAAGAGCACCGAGTTGTTCATGCCGGTAAACTCCAGTTGGTCGTCGACGGGATCCCACTCGAAGACCTTGTTCGTGACCAGTCCGCCGAGTTCGCTCGAGAACTTGTCGATTTCGTAAATGCTCGTACAGCGCCGGTAGTCGTCGCTCTGGATGAAGTTCTGAAAGATCACGAGGTCGAGGTTGTCCAGGTGGGAGTAGGGGACGTTGATCGGGTTGCCCTTCAGCCGCTGGACTAAGCTCTTGATGTCGCCGGCGTGGAAGGTCATCATCACGGGGTGGCCCGTCTGGATCGCCTGGAAGGCCATTCGGACCTCCTCGCCGCGGGCCTCGCCGATGATGATGCAGTCGGGCCGCGAGCGAAGCGCGGCGGCGACGAGGTCGAAGAGGTCGACCTCGTTGCTGGTCCCCTCCCGCGTGAGGAGCTGTTGCCAGGTGTCGTGGGGCGGGATGACCTCGGCGGTGTCCTCGGCCGTGAAAATCTTCGCGTCGTCCGGGATGAACGACGTCAACGCGTTGAGCGTCGTCGTCTTCCCCGACGCGGTCTCCCCGGCGACGATGGCGCTGGTCTCGTTTTCCATCGCCAGCCAGAGGTACGCCGCGGCCGTCGGCGAAAAGGTTCCGCCGCGGGTGATCGCCGTCATCGTCAACGGGATTTCGTCCTGCTGGCGGATCGTCATCGACGGCCCCTTCACCGAGACGTCGTTGCTGAACACGACGTTGAATCGGGAGCCGTCGGGGAGGGTTCCGTCCGTGATCGGGTCGGCGTCGGAGAGCGGGTCGCCGATCCGTTCGCCCATCGACCGCAGGAAGTGCTCGTACTCGTACTCCGATCCGAAGTCGATATCCGTCCGAACCAGGCCGAAGACGTCGTTGTAGACGTGGAGGTTGTCGTGGGCGAGCACGTGGATGTCCTCGTTGCTATCGTCGAGCAAGACCGGCTCGAGCGGTCCCAGACCGAGCACGTCCCGCCGGAACTGATACCGCAGTCGCTCGTAGGTCCGCTGGTCGACCGAGATCGGTCGCCGGGAGAGCGCGCCGCGGAGCCGACCGAGGAGGCCGTCGACGGCCGACCGTTCCTCCGGCGGCGCCTCCGTCGTCACCGAAACCACCGGCTCGAGGATCTCGTCGATGTCCTCGCGGTCCACGTCGCCGGGATCGGTCACGTTCTCGTTTAGCACCCGGTTTTTCACCTCCCGGAACAGCGTGACCTCGTCGTAACTCAGGGAGGGTTCGATCGCGTAGTAGATCGGGTCCTGATCGGTCGACCCGTACACGTGGGCGAAGACGAGGTCGTCGATCTGCCAGCAGTAGTTGGGGTGGTCGACCGTCGTGTTGTGGTGGTCCTCCGGTTCGTCGATGTACCGCGGGTAGACGTTCGTTCGGTCGTGGAACGCGGTGACGTGTTCCTCGAGGTGCGGATGGCGATCCATCTGCTCCTCGAGGTCGCTCGAGAGACTCGTTTCGTCGAAGTCGCCGGGATCGATTTGCCAGGCCATCGATGCTAGGTGTCGTTCGTCTGCCGTCCGGTTCGAGCGACGCCCCGCGTCGAACTGCGAGTCGGCCCTCGAGGCCGCGGACGGAGGTGCCGACGGGACGCCGGTCGGCGGTCCGCGGTGATCGGGTCGGGTGGCGTCACAGTGTTCGCTCGGTGCCGTTCGCGCCGGTCACGCGGAGTTCGTCGGTCTGCGGATCGTACCGCAGCGATCGTCCCGCGTCGCCGCCGGTATCCTCGGCGACGATCTCGACGCCGTTGTCGGACAGTTCGCGCCGGGCCGCCTCAACATTTCGGCTGCCGATCGGGGTGTCGACCCGATCGAAGTCGACCATCGTCGCGCCGCCGGCGAGCTTGGCCGAGGCCGACGAGAGGTCGCCGCCGGTCGCGACGAACGCCGAGAGCATCGCGGCGATCCCCGTGTCGGCGAACTTCGCGTCGCTGTGGTTCTGCCCGTTCGATTCCGCGGCCCGCGGGAGCATGAAGTGCAAGAGGCCGCTGACGCCCCGGACGTCGTCGTGGACGACGAGACCGAGACAGGAGCCGAGTCCGCTCGTCCGCAGCGGTCGCCCCTCGTCGGTGATCGCGTACTCCGCGACGCCGACCGAGATGGGGTCTGCCGTCGGCTCCGGGTCGTCGGAGTCGCCGAAGACCGGAATTTCGAAGTCGTCGTCATCACCGCCGCCGTTGCCGCCATCGGCGTCGCCGTCCTCGTCCGCGCTCGAGTCGTCCGCAGACTCGCCGTAGACGGGGACCTCGACCTCGTCGTCGTCATCGCCGTCGTCCTCGTCGCCGTCGGTCGCCGGCGTGTAGACGCTGATTCCGAGGTCGTCGTCGTCGCCCTCGTCGTCAGCCCCGTCGTCGGCGCCGTAGATGGTGATCCCGCCGTCCTCGTCGTTCGCGTCGTCGCTCATCGTTGGGCCCAGTAGTCCGCGATCTCCTTCGGGCTGAGCAGCAGGTAGACGTCGCAGCTGAGATCGCCCGCCGTCGATTCGAGCAGCCCCTCGAGGCTGAGGACGAACCGTTCGCCCGGCCCGAGGTTCGCGACCACGTCGTTGACGATCGACGACCGCATGTCGTCGACGATCGTCGGCTCGCCGGCCCGAACTGCTACCTCGAGCCGGTCGGCGATCTCGTCGACGAGACTCGTCGTCACCGCGGCGCCGATTTCGTCGGTCGATCCGTCGCGGTCGTCGAAGAAGGTGATCGCGGAGCCGATCGGCGGATCGAGGAGTTCGACCACCGCGCCGAAGCTCTCCTCGTCGGAAACCGTCTCCGACAGCCGCTCGGCCGGAACGATATCCAGCGTGTCGATCGCGACGTCGGCGTCGAACTCGGTCGTCTCGAGGAGATGGTCGCCGATCGATCGCGGTTCCATCCCGTCCAGCGCCGTCAGCACCTCGAGGAGTTCGTAATCGATCGCGCTGGCGTCGGGGTCCGCGCCGAACTGGGTACGGGACGTCGCCTCGTCGAGGAAGAGGAACATCTGGAACTCGATCTCGTCGTCGGGCGTCACGATCGAACTGCGCTGGGAGAGCACGTGCTCGGTCTCCTCGAGGAGTTCGGATCGAACGCCCTCCTCGGCGTCGAACGCGCTCGAGACGACTGACGGCGGCGACATGACGATCGACTCGCCCTGGACGTTCGCCCAGCCGTCGACGTAGCCGCTGACCATCACGTTACAGATCTCCTCGACGGCCGACTCGTGTTTCGACGTGTAGCCGTCGTCCGAGGGCAGCATCGGCATGAACGCCTCGGCGAGTTCGCGGGCGCTGGCGCTGTCGAGGACGGTGACGACCTCCCCCTCGAGATAGCCCTCGAGGGAGATGGAGATGGCGAGCACGTCGTCGCGCTCGAACTCGTCGATCACCGCCGTCGCGGCGACGACGTGTAAGCGACTGCAGTCGACCGAGGTGTCGACCCCGGTCAGCCCGGAGAGTCGGTCACTCGCCCCGTCGGCGCCGTCGATTGCCATCTGGTCGAATTCTTCTAGCTTTCGTAAGTCGAGTTTCATACTCATGGTTACAGTGTCTCCACGTCGAGGATCATCACGACCTCGCCCTCGCCGAGGACGGACGCCCCGCTGATGCCGGGCGCACCGCTCAGGATCCCCTCGAACGGTTTGATGACGACCTCCTCTTGTCCGACAACGTCCGAACAGCGGATGCAGACCTGACGGACGTCCGTCTTGATCCGGATCACCATGTCGTCGTCGTCGCGCTCGGCGTCGCCGACGTCGAGGGTGTCGTCGAGCGCGATCAGGGGGTACACGCGGTCGTCGTGCGTGATGATCTCCTGGCCCTCGATCGTCTCGATGGTGAGGTCCTCGAGTTCGGAGATCTCGTCGATGTTCTTGATCGGAATGCCGTACGTTTCGTCCCCGATCGTCACGAAGAGCACTCGGACGATCGCCACGCTGACGGGGAGCGTGAGCGTGACGCTCGTGCCCTCGTCGGGTTCGCTCTCGACGTTGATCGTCCCGTCGACGCCGCGAACGACCTCGTTGACGACGTCCATCCCGACGCCGCGACCGCTGACTTCGGTCACCTCGTCGCGCGTCGAGAACCCCGGGTGGAAGATCAGGTCGTAGACTTCGGACTCGTCGAGGACGTCGATCTCCTCCTGGGTCATGATCCCCTTCTCGACGGCCTTCTCCTTGATCCGCTCGACGTCGAGGCCGGCGCCGTCGTCCTCGACGGTGATCGACACGCGGTCGCGTTCGCGCTCGCCGGTGAGGCGGATCGTCCCCTCGCGGGGCTTGCCCTTCTCCTCGCGGACCGCCGGCGGCTCGATCCCGTGGTCGACCGCGTTCCGAATGATGTGCATCAGCGGGTCGCTCAGTTCGTTGAGGATCGAGCGGTCCATCTCGTTGTCGACGCCCTCCATCTCGAAGTCGATCTCCTTGCCCTGATCGCGCGCGAGATCGCGGACGACCCGCGGGAAGTTGCCGACGATCTTCTCTAGGGGAACGAGGCGGATCTCGAGGACCGTATCCTGCAGGCTCGAGGTGATCTTGCCGTGTTCCTCGAGTTCCTCCTCGGCGGAGACGAGCCCGCTCCCCTTGATGATCTTGCGGAGCTTGATCCGACTCGTGACCATCTCCTCGACCTGGTTGTAGAGGCGGTCGACCTGTTCGACGTCGACGCGGATCGATTCGACCTCCTTGTTGCGCCGCGAGGCGATCGACGCGTCCTCCGACTTCGACTCGTCGGTGTCGTCGTCTCCGTCGTCGCCGGACGCGTCGGGAGCGGTCTCGACTCCGCTATCGTCCGTCTGCGCGGGCATCTCGTCGGCCGTCTCCGTCTCGGTCGCGTCGGCGACCGAATCGACGGCCACCGATTCGACGTAGCGACTCTCCTCGTAGAACGACGCGATCTCGTCGCCGTCGTCGTCGGCGTCGACTGCCAGCTCGACGTCGAACGTGCCGTCGAACTCGCCGTCCTCGATCGCGTCCCGATCGGGAACGGTGCGGACCAGCTCGAACGCGTCGGCGTCGCCCGTCGCGTCGAGGACGAACATCGCGTCGACGCGTTTGGCGTCGGTCTCGCCCACGTCGACGGTCGCACGGTAGCGAGATCGGCCGTCGTCGTCGTCCGCCGCGTCGTCGACCGCGGTGGCGGAGTTCGCAGCTGGCTGTTCGGTCGCCGCCTGAGCGCTCTCGCCGTCGATCGAAGCGCGAATCGATTCGATCGTCTCCGCGGGATCGGTCGTCGGCTCGCCGTTCTCGGCGATCTCGTCGACCATCAGCTCGATCTGGTCGACCGCCTCGAAGACGAGATCCATCCGCTCGGAGGTTACCTCGAGCCGGCCGTCCCGGATCTGGTCGAGGAGGTCTTCGACGGCGTGTGATAGCTCGCTGGCTGTGGCAAAGCCCATGATGCCGAAGTTCCCCTTGAGATTGTGGGCGACCCGGAAGACGGTCTCGATCGCCTCGTTACCGTCGGGATCGTTCTCGAGGTCGAGCAGGGCGTTGTTCAGCTTCTGGATGTCTTCTTCGCTCTCGTGGACGAACGTGGTGATGGCGTCGCTCACCCGGACCACCCGTCGAGCGCGTTAACGATTCCTTCGGCGAGCCGTTCCTCCGGCAACACCATGTCGACGTCGCCGGTTTCGACCGCACGGCCGGGCATACCGAAGACTCTGGAGGTCTCCTCGTCCTGCGCGATAGTCTTTCCGCCGGCGGCCTTGATCGCGGAGAGGCCGGCCGCGCCGTCGGCGCCCATGCCGGTAAACACCGCCCCGACGAGGGGGCCGGAGACCGCCTCGGCGGCCGACCGCATCGTGACGTCGATCGCGGGTTTGACGTTGTGGATCTTGGGCCCGTCGTCGTGGGCGACCGCGAGCTCGCCGTCGCGATCGGCCGTCACCTCGAGGTGGCGACCGCCCTTTGCGACGACCGCGTCGCCCGCCCCGACCGTATCGCCGTCCGATGCTTCTCGACACTCGTATGCTGTTCGCTCGTTCAGACGCATTGCAAAACGTCCGGTGTAGTGGTCTGTCATGTGTTGGACGATGAGAATCCGTAACTTCGCTTCTCGCGGCAGTTCTGCGAGCACCCGTTCGAGGACCTGCGGTCCGCCGGTCGACGACCCGATGACGACCGTCGATCCGTCCGGGACCCGGTCGGCCGGAACCGTCGACTGAACCGGCTCCGCGCCGGCGTCCTGGGTAAGCGTCGTCGGATCGACCGCGGCCGCGGCCCGAACCTTCTCGACGATCTCGTCACGCTGGGACCAGATGTCGACCGAGAGCTGCCCGCTCGGCTTCGCGATGAAGTCGACGGCCCCCCGGTCGAGGGCCTCGAACGTCTCCGACGCTCCGTCGTTCGCTCGGGCGCTGATCACCAGCATCGGCGTCGGCCGCTCGGCCATGACCTCCTCGATCACTTCCAGGCCGTTCTTGTCCGGCATGCTGATGTCGATCGTCGCGACGTCGGGATCCCGCTCTAGGATCGCGCGGACGGCGCTCGTGCCGTCCTCGACCGCCTCGACGACGTCGATTCCGGCCGCCGTGAGAATCTCGGAGAGAATCTCGCGCATAACGCCGGAATCGTCCGCGATAACGGCGCGAACCATCAGGAGACGACGTCGTGAATCGCTTCTCGGATCGTGCTGTTCTCGAACGGCTTCATGATGTAGCCGTCGGCCCCGGCCTCGATCGCCGGCTTCATCCGCTCCTGTTGGGTCACGCTCGTACAGAAGATGACCTTGATATCGGGAGCTTTCTCCTTGATCGTGGCCGTCGCCTCGACGCCGTCGATGCCCGGCATCACCATGTCCATCATGATGACGTCGACGTCGTAGGTGTCGACCGCTTCGATCGCTTCCGCTCCGTTTTCGGCCTCCGCGACGACGGAAAACTCCTCCTTGATCGCTTCTTCCAACACTTCTCGCATCACTTCGGAGTTATCGACGATCAGTACCTTCACTGTCATAGTGGTGGCCTTCTAACGACACCCGTATAAAGAATACGGCTAACTACTATAATTTCTTACCATAAAGGTTTGGACTCAAATCTCGATACGAGGTTTGAGTTGATATCGTCCCCATATACGATTGCTTAGAACGCGTTTGTCCAGTTATCGGCCTTTCAACAGCCATCGGAGTTATGTAGTATGCGGCAGAACTGGTGACCGAATGGCGCGACTCGCGCGGCTTTGTGTAACTAATCAGAAAGGGGGCGTCGGAAAGACGACAGTGGCGATCACTCTCGCTGGCGCGCTCAGTCAGCGAAACAGGAACGTCCTCTTCGTCGATCTCGATCCCCAAGGTAACGGCACCGAGGGGCTCGGCCTCACCGACGCGTACAACGCGGCTCCGCCGACGTTGTTCGACGCACTCGTCGACGACTCGTCGGTCTCGTTCGACGAGCTCGTCTGGCACCACGACGAGATGGACGTGCTCCCGAGCAACATTGACATGACGGCCGCCGAAGCGTCGCTGTTGCAACTGGACGACGGCGAACAGCGGCTCGCACAGCTGCTCGACGCCGCGGATCACGGCTACGACTACGTGATCGTCGACTGCCCGCCCCACCTCGGGATGCTCACCGACAACGCGTTGTACGCCGCGCCCAACCTCGTCATTCCGGCGCTGGCCGAATCGACGAGCAAGCGCTCCCTCGAGTTACTGTTCGACTACACGCGGGCGTTCGAGATGGAACACGACGTGCAGATCGACGCCAAATCGCTGGTCGTCAACCGGATCGAAAACACCGGCGAGGCGACCGAGATGCTCGAGTGGTTCGAGGAGGCCGTCCCCGACGTCCCCACGTTCGAGGTCCGGAAACGCGTCGCCCTCCAGCGGGCGTTCTCGAGCGGCCGGTCGATCTTCGCGGCCGACGAGGAGATCGACATGTGCGAGCGGTTCCGAGCGGTCGCGGCGTCGCTCGACGAGGAGTTTTCCACCACGGAGATGACAGTATGACTGACGAACGAGCAGAACGAATCAAACGGATCCGGAACCGATCCCGATCGCAGGCGACTGCGAACGCGAACAACGGCGACGAAGACGAATCGGCGGCGGACGACGCCGCCGACGCGGACGCCGCGCCCGAGACGGACGATTCTGGGACGAACGACCCCGACTCGAGGGATCCCGAACCGACCGCGACCGACGCCGCCGGCAGCGCCGATCGGTCCGACGACGGCGTCGAAACGACCGCCGCCGAGTCCGGTTCCCGCGACGGTTCCGAACCGGACTCCCGCGACGTCCCCGAGCACTCCGGCGATTCGGCCGAGCGAGCGACCGAGCCGACCGGACAGGCGACGCAGTCTCGAGCCCGGGCCGCCGAACCGGCCGCACGGACGGGTTCTCACGCGGCGTCCGCCCCGGGACGAGGCGCCGAACCAGAAGCGTACGGCGGCGGGCAGGCCGCCCGCGCCGATCCGGCGACCCGCGCGAACCACCCACTCACTCCGGCCGCGGAATCGGCAGCCGCGGGCGACGGAGCTGCGGCGGGTCGCGTCCAGCAGTTCGACGCGGCCGACGGAATGGAACCGATCGTGGACGCGACGGCACTGGAGACCGACACGGCGTCCGGGGACGGGTCGGTCCTCCGGGGTGCGGTCGACGCCGAAGACGGGATGTTCGCCGACGACACCGCGTTGAACCACTCGGCCCGTAGCGACGAGAGCACCGTTCAGGTCCTCGAGTTCTCGCTCAACGACGACCGGTACGCGATCGCGATCGATCGCATCAGCGCGATCGTGGAGATGAAAGAGATCACCCGGTTCCCGCGCGGTCCGGAGGCGATCGACGGCGTCACGGACCTCCGCGGCGAGATCACGGCGGTCGTCGATCCGACGGCCCTGTTGAACGTCGAGCGGAGCGAACCCTCGGACGAGCAGTACATCGTCGTGCTCAACCGCGGCGACGACAAGCAGAAACTCGGCATCAGGGTGACCGACGTCCGTCAGGCCGCGACGTATCACGAGGACCAGATCGACGAGTCTCGGGGCGCCGACGACAACGGCCACGAGTTCGTCGACTCGGTCATCAAGAAACCCAACGGCGATCACACGAGCCTGATCTCGTGGCTGGATATCGACAGCATCATCGAGCGGATCAAGTAACGTCCGCGACCTCCAGAATCGGCCCGCATATATACACACTTTCGTATTTCCAAACAGATTCCTGTCATAGATATATGTCTGATAAATCTGGCTATTACGGGCGTATATTAGCGTTTCGGCCGCTGATCGAATACTGATATTCGTATAGCAAAAATATTTAACTTGTTGTATATCAGCCTAGCTACTATGATACGAGAGTGCGGACTATCGACCGACGCCGCCAGCGTAGTGCCCGACCGACGGCCGTCGACGGGCGACGAGACTTCGACCGACCGACGGCGACCCGCCGGCGGCGAACAGTGACCATGGCGACGAAGTCGCTCCAGTCCGACGCCGACGGAACGCACGTCCTCGAGTTCGATCTCGGCGAGAACCGCTACTGCGTCGAGATCGGCTACATCGCCGAGATCGTCAACTCCGACGAACTGACCGCGATCCCGAACACGCCGGCCCACGTCGAGGGCGTCATGGACCTCCGCGGCGAGACGACCAGGATCGTGAACCTCAAGACGCTTCTCGGGCTCGAGGACGACGGATTCGGGGATCGAATCATCGTCTTCAAACGCAAACGGGGGGCGCCCGAACGGATCGGCTGGTTCGCCGACGAAGTTCACCAGGTGCAGGCGCTGGCGTCCGACGTCGTCAACACCGCGGTCGACGGGGACGGGATCGCCGGCGTCATCCGACGAGAAGACGAGTTCGTCGTCTGGGTCGATCCGACCGCGATCAGGATCTGACGCGAACCCGAGCGCATTCGAGACCGACTCTCACGACGGAGCTAACTCCATGACACACACCGACGATTTCGACCGCCTCCTTTCGCACATCGAATCCCGGTACGGGTTCGCGACGAGTTACTACGCCGATCAGTATCTCCGCCGCCGAATCCGATCCCGGCTGTCGAGAAACGGTCTCGAGCGAGACGCCTACAGCAGCTACCTCTCGTTGCTCGAGGCCGACGACGGTGCCGAGCGGACGGCGTTGCTCGATACGCTGAGCGTCAACGTCACGTCGTTCTTCCGTGACACCTCCGTCTGGGACGAGCTTCGGGGGGTCCTCGAGACGCTCCAGGAACGGCGGGACCGACCGCTTTCGGCGTGGAGCGTCCCCTGCTCCGACGGTCGCGAGCCGTACTCGCTGGCGATGCTCGCTCGGGAAAGCGCGGGGATCTCGTCCCATCGCCTCTCCATTCGCGCCAGCGACATCGACGAAAACGCGCTCGAACGGGCGCGAAACGGCGTCTACGAACAGCAACGAACATCCAACCTCGAGACGGAGCTGTCGTATCTCGACGCGTACCGCTCCTACCTCGACTGTCCGGACGATCGAGACGAGGACGTGGAATCCTACCGAGTGGGGTCCTCGATCAAGCGGATGGTCGACTTCGACCGGTTCGATCTGATCACCGATTCGATCGGATCGACCTACGATCTGGTGCTCTGTCGGAACTTCTTCATCTACGTCGACGACCGCCACCACCGAACCGTGCTCGAGAAGCTCGCCGACGCGATCCGTCCGGGCGGCTATCTGGTTATCGGCAAGTCGGAGTCGCTGACGCGGAACATCGAGAACGCGTTCGAGCCGGCCGACAGGGCCTCGCGGATCTACCGGCGGCAGTGATCGCCGGCGGAGACGACCGCCGAACGGGCGCGGCGTCGTCCGTTCCTCGCTATCGACCGGGATGATTGATGTGTCTCGCACGCGTCGACAGCGATATGTCCACGCCGACCGACGTTCTGGTGCTCCGGAAGGGAACTCACGGCATGCCGGTCGAACGGTACGCGGGCGCGCTCCGCGACCGGCTGCCCGACGGCACCGTCGAACTCGCCCGCACGCCGACGGCGGAGCGCGACCGGATTCGAGACGCCCGCTTCGTCACCGGGATGACCCTCGAGGACGGGCTGCTCGAGGCCGCCGAGAACCTCGAGGTCTTCGCCTGTGCTTACGCGGGGACCGGCCACCTTCCCCTCGAGGAACTCGAGGAGCGCGGCGTCGCCGTGACGAACGCCTCGGGCGTCCACGGACCCAACATCGGCGAGCACGTGCTGGGCGCGATCCTCCGCTTCACCCGCCGGTTCCACGTCGGCGCGCGCCAGCAGCGCCGTCGGAAGTGGCGCCACTACCAGGCCGAGGAACTGCAGGGATCGACGGTGACGATCGTCGGACTGGGCGCGATCGGCGAGTCGGTCGCCGACCGCCTCGAGCCCTTCGGCGTCGAGACGATCGGCGTCCGATACACGCCCGAGAAGGGCGGCCCGACCGACGAGGTGGTCGGGTTCGAGGGCGGCGGGTTCGAGGACGCGCTCGCGCGGACCGACTATCTGGTGCTCGCGTGTCCGCTCACGGAGACCACGCGCGGGCTGATCGACCGCGAGGCGTTCGTGACGATGGATCCCGGCGCGGTCCTCGTCAACGTCGCCCGCGGGCCGGTCGTCGACACCGACGCGCTCGTCGAGGCGCTGCGTTCGAGCTGGATCCGCGGCGCGTCGCTGGACGTCACCGATCCCGAACCGCTGCCGGAGGACCACCCGCTGTGGACCTTCGAAAACGTCCAGATCACGCCCCACAACGCCGGCCACACCCCCGAGTACTACGAGCGACTCGCCGATATCGTGGCCGAGAACGCCCGCCGGTTCGCCGACGACCCCGACGCGGCCCTCGAGAATCAGGTCCGCCCCTGAACGCCGTCCGGCTCTTACCGGAAGACTCGACTGCAGTTTTTTCACGGCACCGCACCAATTCCCGGTATGGAACCAGCAGTCGCCCGTCGATCCCGTGGTTGGAGCGCTCGCAATCGAACGAAACCGTTGTCTCGAGCGGATTGGTGCCGAACGAACCGGGCTCGAGCGGAGGGAGACCGATGACGCTCTCGTTCGACGGACCGATCCTCGTCCCCGTCGCGACCCCCGAAGACGGCGAGCGAACGGCCGCGGCGCTCGCCCCGTACCTCGCCGACTCGAGTCGGGCGATCGTCGTCAACGTGATCGAGAAGGCCGGCGGCGCGCCCGACAAGGCCGGCGTGGAACAGCGCGAGGAGTACGCCGAGGAGATCTTCGACCGCGCGCGCGGGCCGCTCGAGGCGACCGACGCGACCGTCGAGACGGCGATCCTCTACGGCACCGACGTCGTCGAGCGGATCTTCGCCGAAGCGGAGGACCGCGAGGTCGACGCCGTCGTCTTCGCGGCTCGAAAGGGGAACCGGCTGGCGGAACTGCTGACCGGCGACGTGGCGCGGCGGCTGGTCAAGGAGGCGTCAGTTCCGGTGGTCGCGCTCCCACTCGAGTCGGCCCAGCAGGAGTCGTGAGTGCGCGGGTACCGACCGTTCGCGTCCCGAACTTGCAGTACTCAGCGGTTCGAGGATACGTATCGCGTTTTTCGCGACCCTTCCGAGATTACGACGTCGACGTCCCGGCGGCACGACCGCGGGCTGCGCCGGTCGCGTTCCGATCGGCTTCGCTTTCGGCGTCCGGCTCCGCGTCGATATCGTCCGCGCGAGCGAGCAACCGTTCGCCGCGCTCGGTCAGTGCGACGGTGTTCGAATCGATATCGAACGCGACGGCTCCGACGTCCGCCAGCTTCGGCACGTGGCTGTGTCGGAGCGTGATCGCAACGCGTCGCCGCGTCCCGAACAGGGCGTCGCCGCAACTGGCCAGCGCGCCGCCGTCGTCCGCGTCGTCCTCGAGCACGAGGTGATCTGCGAGGTCGGACAGCGAGACGGACTCTTCGTCGCGGGCGTCCAGATATCGGAGAACGGCCCGGCGACGCCGATCCGCGAGCGCGTCGAACTGCGAGCCGTCGCCGGCGGTCTCGCCGGTAACGGGGGTCAGCGACTCGGGATCGGAGATGACTGGGAGCATACCTGTCGTAGGGGTCGTCCCTACTTGTGCCCCCCGCCAAATCAGTCAGGTATTCTCGCGAACGGACTGATCGAAAATGGGCGGTCGACGGCGGCGAGCGCCCGCAGCAGTTAGATGTAGCCCTGCTCGAGCAGGAGTTCGCCGTTCAGGACGCTGGCGCCCGCGGCGCCGCGGATGGTGTTGTGCGCGAGGCAGTTGTACTGGAGCCCGAAGGGCGTCTCCTGGAGGCCGCCCGCGGCGATGGCCATCCCGTCGCCGAGCGTGCGGTCCATCCGGGGCTGGGGCCGGTCGGGTTCCTCGAAGACGTGGATGAGCGGGTCGGGCGAGGAGCGCAGGTCGAGCGAGGGGTACTCGCGCATGGCCTCGGCGGCCGCGTCGACGGTCAGTTCCTCTTCGGTCTCGACCCAGACGTTCTCGAGGTGGCCGTCGATCGTCGGGATGCGGTTACAGGAGGCCGAGACCGCCATGCTGTTGTGGCTCAGTTCGGCGCCGTCGAACTCGCCGAGGAGCTTGCGGGACTCGGTCTCGAGTTTGTCCTCCTCGCTGCCGATGTAGGGGATGGCGTTGTCGATGATCTCCATCGAACTGACGCCGTCGTAGCCCGCGCCGGAGACGGCCTGCAGCGTCGAGACGTGGACCTTCTCGAGGCCGAACTCCGCGAGGGCGGCCAGCGTGGGGACGAAGGTGATCGTCGAGCAGTTCGGGTTCTTGACCATCGCGCCGTCCCAGCCGCGCTCGTCGCGCTGGACCTCGAGTAGGTCGATGTGCCCGGGGTTGACCTCCGGGATCACGAGCGGGATGTCGTCGTCCATCCGGCCGTTCGAGGAGTTCGAGGAGACGACGTAGCCCGCCTCGCAGAACGGCGGTTCGACCTCCGCACCGACGCTCGAGGGGAGCGACGAGAAGATCAGGTCGACGTCGTCGGGGACCTCGTCGGGGTCGGTCGCCGTGACGGTCATGTCGGCGACATCGCCGGGGATGGGGCTGTTAACGCGCCACTTCGCGGCCTGCCGGTAGCTCTTGCCGGCGCTGGAGTCGCTGGCGGTCAGTGCTGCGATCTCGAACTCCGGGTGAGGGTCGAGAAGCTGGATTAGTCGCTGTCCGACGGCACCGGTCGCGCCGAGGACGCCTGCTCGTACTGCCATTTTCCCGCACTCGGTGGCGTATCCGCAAAACCGTTTGGGTTTTCGTCGCACGAGCGGCGCCCGCTCGACGCGGCGCATAGAAGACGTTAAGAAAACGGAGTGAAATTGATTTACCGATGCACACGCAATACGTTCGATTCGACTCGGACGCGGGGTGGTCCCGATGACGAGTTCGACCGCGAACTCGAGCGGCATCGGCCCGTTCGACGGCCTGTTCCAGACCGGGGCCGCGATCGTCTCGGTACTCCTGTTTCTCGTCGCCGTCGTCTTCGCCTGGACGGGATTTCAGGGGATGACACTGTTCGTCGTCGGCACGGAGATGAACATCGTCACCGGCGCGATCGGCTTCATGCTGACCATGTTCTTCGCCATCGGCGCGCTCATCGTCGCCCTGTTCATGGACTCCGGCTTCGACCACTGACCGTTCTGCCGACTCGAACTCGACCCCGATCCCGACGGGCCGTCCGTTCGTCGACGGCTCTCCCGCTCTCCGCTGACGTTACCCAGTACTACCGGATCGTCGCGATACCGACGGCTCGCGGCCGCGAAACTCGAGAGGAAACGCTCCGATTACGCTGCGGCTGCCTGCGAACTCTTCTTGCGGGTGACGTAGCCCGCGATGCGGTTGCGAACGCCCTTGGATTCGACGTTCGTGAGCTTCTCGACGCTTTCCTTGTTCTGCTCGAAGTCGGTTGTGAACGCGTCCGGGTACCGCTCCAGGAGGATGGTCCCGGTCTTCTTGACGTAGGCCGGTTTGATTGCCATATTGGGCCTTCCGTCTAGAGGCTCTTATAACGCACCATTTTCGCTAGTGGGTGATCGCGTGAACAGTCACGCGCGATCGGCGGTCTCGCGATCCCGGAGCGGATCACTGGCCGCTCGAGCGGCTCGCTTCCCGGGACGATCCGACGGTGGGTTTAAAAGAAAAGGGGCGGCAAACGGTGGCGATGGGACTGCACTTCAGAGAAGCGACGGGCGTATACCGGAAAACGCTCCCGTACGTTCTCCTCCAGTTCGGAATCGGTGTCTTGTTCGCGCTCTTCGGCGTGCTCTATCTCGGCCTCGTCGGCTGGCTGGCGCTCAGAGTCGTCGCCGGCGACGGCGGTCTGAGTCTGCTCGTCGTCGCGGGCGTGATGATCGTCGGGCTCGTCACGTTCGCGGCGGTCTGGCGGCTCGTACAGCGGTATCTGCTGTACATGGTCAAGGCCGGTCACGTCGCCGTGATCGCACACGTCGTTGAGGAGGGCGAAGCGCCGGACAACCAGATCAGATACGGGATGAATCAGGTCCGGGAGTACTTCCTCTCCGCGACGGGGCTGTTCGGGGTCAGCACGCTGGTCGACGCGGTGCTCAAGCAGTTCACCCGCGCGACGGCGCGACTCGAGGAACTGATTCCGGTTCCGATCCCGCAGCAACTCGAGACCCTGCTCGCGATCGTCCAGAAGTCGATCGTGCTGGCGGTCCGATACCTCGACAACGCGATCATCGCCTACATGTTCGTCGACGGGAACGAGAACCGCTGGCAGTCAGCCCGGGAGGGGCTCGTCCTCTACGCCCGGACCTGGAAGACGGTACTCGGCTCGACGCTGGGTATCGTCGGCGGGATGTACGCTCTGTCGTTCGTGCTGCTGACGCTACTAGCGCCGGTCTCGGCGGCGCTGGACGTCCTGCCGACGGCGCTCGAGGCGATCTCGTGGCTGATCGTCGCTGGACTGGTCGCGATCGTTCACACCGGAGTGGTCAAACCGTGGGTGAAGACGGTCGTGATCACGACGTTCCTCGTCGAGCAGCGCGAGCGGACACCCGACGAGGGGATGGAGAACGCACTCGCGGACCGCTCCGAGAAGTTCCGCGAGATCGTCGTGAAAGCCGAGAATGACGACCCGATCGATGAGGGCCGGCAAGGGAGCAGTGGAACGGCCGAGACACTGGGTGACGCCACGGCGTAGGTCCCCCAGCCACAGCAACTCATCGCGCCGTCGGAAAGCTGTCGGAACTACCGCGACTCGTTGCGCCGTCGGTCACTACGATAGTGCTCGCGCACGCGCTCGAGCGCCTCGCGCTCGCGCGGGCCACCCGCGCGGTCGACGACCGAGGCGTAGTACTCGAGGCGTCGACGGAGTTCCGCGTCGTCGTAGCCAGCGACGTCCAGCCGCGAGGCGGCGACGGTAGCCTCGACGACGGCGCCGAACCCGCGGTCGATCGTCGGCACCGCCGTCGATTCGACGGCGGCCTCGACGGGCCGGAGGGCCCACCGTTCCCACTCGGTTCCCTCGTCGACGCCCGTCTCGAGCGACTCGACGGCGACGCGGGCCCACGCGCTCGCGGCGTCCGGGATCGGGTCCTCGCGCTCGGCGATCGAGAGCGCGGCGTCGGCGAAGAGGACGGGATCGTCGACGAACAGCACGTACCCCTCGCCCTGCCGGCGAAAGTTCCCGCGGGTGCGGGTGGACCCCCACGTGCGCGCGGTGACGGGATCAGGGGGTTCGCTCGAGTTGCCCTCGCGATCCTCGCTCGAGGCGTCGCTCCGCTCCGGCGCGAACAGGCCGAGCACGGCGAGGTTCCACAGCCCGTTCGGCCCGCGCGTGGCGACGACGGTCTCGGTGACCCCCGACAGCGAGACAGGCCACGCGATGGGGTCGGCGTCCCCGCCGTTCGTCTCGAGGGCGCCGGATCCCGACTCGTCGCCGGTCATACGTCGATCGCCTCGCGCTCGAGGGCGACGAACAGCCCCGCGGCCGCGATGTCGGCGGTCGTCCCCGGGTTGACGCCGCGGGCGACGAGCTCCTCAGCGAAGGCTTCGACCGCGTCGGGGTCGGTCTCGAGCGCGTCGCGCTCGACCAACTCGGCCGCGCGGTCCGCGACCTCCTGCGCGACGGCTTCGCCGCTGCGGTTCGCGACGAGCGTGTCCGGCCGCTCGGCGAGTTCGGCGAGGAAGACGGCCGCGGTGCGGTCGCCCAGCGGGCCGTCGGCCGCGGCGAGGCGTTCGGCGGCCCGGAAGGAGCGCTCGAAGCCTTCGATCCACTCGCGCGCGACGTCGTCGCCCGGGACGCTCCGGCTCATGATATCCAGTAGCGTCAGCCCTCGGTCCTCGACGGCCGGGACGGCGTCGCTCCCGCGACGGACGTCCAGGGGCTCCATATCTGCGGGCGGATCGTCGACGAAGACGTCGACGTGGTCGAACGCCCGGTAGAAGTTCGCCGCGTCGGCGACGGTGGTGTCCTCGCAGACGGCCTCGACGACGGGCGCGGAGAGTTCCTCGCGGGCCGCGCGGACGAGCGGCACGAGCAATAGCAGCGAGCCGAACTGGGTGTTGCCGCCGCGCTGGCCGGCCATCCCCGCCACGGCGCGTTCGAAGGCCGCGCCGACCGCGCCGCCGTTCGCCGCCATCTCGAGGCCGTCGCGGGCGCCGACGGCCCCCGCGAGGAAGTGTTCGAATCGCAGGTCCTCGAGGTCGCGGCGCCGATCGACGTTGCCCGGTTTGGGCGTGCCCGCGACTTCGAGGAGGAGAGCCAGTTGTGCGTTTGCGGCTGGCGTTCGCATGCATCTCGGTACGCACGGGGAGGGTTTATGGATGTGCGTCTTCGGACGGGGCGTCCCGCGACTGCTCGCCCTCGAGAGTCCGTACGGCCGTCTCTCTCGCTCTCTCGGTTCGCGGTGTCGCTCGCCCGTCCACTGGAAGACGAATTCGGAGTGAACCTTCGGTTTCAATTGGTTTCGAGAAGGCAAAGCGAAAGAACGCGACCGGAGACGGACACCCGGAGAAACGGGTTCAGCGGTAGATGTTCTGGTAGGCCTCGCGGTACTCGCGAAGGGCGAGGCGCGCCCGACGCCGGGAGGCGAAGCCGAATCCGATCGACGGACAGTCCTCGGTGGGGCACACCCAGTGAAACGTCTCCGACCCGGGGTCTCTGGCGACCGATACGTCCGCGTCGCAGCGGGGACACTCCCATCCCCAGCGCATATCGCCGGCGTACTCGTTGGGACGGCCCATGCTGGTTCTACGTCGGAGTTGTACGTCGAACTGAAAAGTCTCCGTCCGAACATAGTGGCGCTTTATTACGTCGGCAGGGCTCGAGGCGACGCCGAGGCGTCGCGGTCGCGCTATCGCGCCGGGGTTCCTCGAAAGCGAGGCGTCAGTCGACGGCCTCGCGGACGCCGTCGGCGGCGTGGCGATTACGAAGGATCGCGAGCCGAGACGCGTCACCGCTCGTAGCTGTGACCGTCGCTGAGCGGCGGGGCGCCTACTCCGATCACCCGCACGTCGCCGGCGGCGTCGGCCGCGTTGTGCGCGCGGTGTGGACTCTCCGGTTCGGCGACGAAGAACTGGCCCGCTTCGACCCGGTACGTTCGATCGGACGTCTCGACGCTGAGCGCGCCCTCGAGGACGTAGAACGCCTCCTCCTGTTCGTCGTGGTAGTGTAGCCCCGAGAGCGGAATCTCTTCGCCGGGTTCGACGCGGTAGACGCGCAGTCCCATCCGATCCATCGCCGCCGCCTCGCTGACGTAACGCATCTCCGACGGGCGGTTCGGTTCCGGTTCGAGGTCGTTCGGATCGATCACGTGGTAGCCCATGCGATCACTGACTGATGCGACGAAAATAACTGTTCGGCCGACCGGAGAGCGAACGAGTGACCGGAGTTACGGGCACGCTTCCGCGCCGAGTCGCCGCTCTACTGCCTCGCGGACGCGCTCGAGGACGACCGGGTTGTCGCTGGGGCGGCCGACGCTGACCGCGTCGGCGCCGTACTCGACGTACTCGCGGACGGTCGCGTCGTCGCGGACGCCGTTGTTGGCGATAATGAACAGGTCGGTGGCGTCGGCGATATCGCGGACGACCGACTCAGTGTCCATCGCGTCGACGTGGACGTAGTCGGCGCCCGCGGTTTCGAGCGCGGCCGCGAGCGCGGGGAGGTCGACGTCGGGGACCTCGGCGCGGACCTTCACGCCGACGGTGGCGCCGGTGTCGGCGGCCCGCCGGACGTAGTCGCGGAGGCGCTCGCAGTCCCGTAGGAGCGTCTCGCCGCAGCCGGCCGCGCAGAGTTCGTCCTGTCGGCAGTGGGCGTTGATCTCGAGGAACGCGTCCCGGTCCCGGCAGACGCGGGCGGCGTCGGGAATCGGATCGGGCGTCGCGCTCCGAACGTTGAACGCCGGCTGGATCGGCGCGTCCTCGAGGGCAGCGAGTTGCCGGTCGATGAAGGCGATGGGATCGTCGGGGAGGAACTCGGTTCGGTCGCGCTCGACGAGTTCCCGAGCCGCTGCCCGGGACCCCGCGTCGATGGCGATGCCGCCGAGCACGGCGGCGCCCGCGTAGTCGGCGCCCGCTCGAGCCCACTCGGCGTTGGCTTCCCCGCTGAGGCTGGCCAGGGCGAGCGGCGGCGTGAACATACTCGAGTGTCGGCGCCGGGGGGCCTTGAACGTAGTCGTTCACGGCTGACGGTCGACTGCGCCCGGTCGAGAATCGGACGGCGACGAGACGGAGCCCGACGCTCAGTCGACGATGTCGATCGCTTCCTCGACCGTCCGGGCGACGCGCGCGGCGTCGTCGGAGGAGTCGATCTCGATGTCGGTCCGGAGCGTCGGCCGGTCGAACTCGGCATCGTCGCCCTCGTCGATGACGAAGGCGTCGGCGAACGGATAGGCCGTCGCGAGCCCCTCGGTGCTGGGGTCGGCGTTGACCGCCGACATGAGATCGCCCGCCGGCCCAGAGAAGGCGTCGTCGCCGAGGAACGGCGAGACCGCGACGACCGTCGACTGGCTGAGCGCGTCGGCCACGCCCGGCAGCGTCAGCATCGGCCCGATGCTCGTGACGGGGTTCGAGGGACCGATGACGACGGTGTCCTCAAGCGCGTCGATGACGCCCGGGGCGGGTTCGGCGTTCGAGGACCCGCGGAACTCGACGGTCTCGACGGTCGGTTCGCCGCGGTGGGCCACCCAGTACTCCTGGAAGTGCATCATTCCCTGTTCGGTGTGGACGAGGCTCGCGACGGGGTCGTCGCTCATCGGAAGGAGATCGATCGTCAGCCCGAAGGCGTCCGCGAGCCGTTGGGTCGCCTCGCTCAGCGTGTGGCCCTCGTCCAGCAGGCTCGTCCGCGTGATGTGGACGGCCCGGTCGCGGTCGCCGATCGTCATGAACTCGGCGACGCCCGAGAAGCGCCGCCAGTCCGCGAGGTCGCGCCCCTCGGTCTGTCGCTCCTCCGAGAGGTACTGCGGGCCGTCGGGCAGTCCCGCGGCCGACGCGATATCCGACAGCGCGGCGTTGGTCCGGTGCGTGTCCCCGTCGATTCCCCACCACGTCTCGCGGTCGAGCACGCCGCCGCCCTGGAACAGCAGCGTATCGACGTCCGGCGAGACGAACAGCCCACCGATTTCGATGTCGTCGCCCGTGTTGGCGACGACGGTGGTCTCCTCCGGCGAGAACGCGGCGGCGGCACCGTCTAACAGCTTCGGCGTTCCGGTGCCTCCGGAGAGGAAAGTTACCATACGCAACACTCTCGAGCGTGAATACTTAATCACTTGTGGCTGGTTCCGAGGCGAAGCGATCCGGCGCCAGACTGGGGCGTTCCGCCGAAATCGCGTCAGTCGTCGCCGACGCTCCCGCTGCTCTCGGCGCCGACCGCGGCGCCGGTTTCGACCGACGCCGAATCGAGCCAGTCGCCCCAGTTGAACCAGGCGTAGGCGATCCCGCCGCCGATGACGGTCGAAACGGCGAAGGCGGCCCAGACGCCGTTCGAGCCGACGCTTTGGGCGCCGAACCACGCGAGCGGGAAGCGGATCACGCCGAGGGTGAGCACGGAGATCGCCGCGGCGATCAGCGTCTTGCCGGCCCCGCGGAACCCGCCGCTGTAGGCCCGCATCACGCCCATGAACCCGAACGTCAGGGACGTATACCGGAGGAAGGTCGCGCCCTCGGCGACGACCGCGGCGTCGGTCGTGAACACCGAGACGATCGGCGCGGCGGCCAGGAAGACCACCACGCCGAGGCCGGTGAGCGTGATCAGCATGACCTTCGCGCCGAAGTGGTTCGTCCGTTCGGCGCGCCCGCGCTTCCCGGCGCCGATGTTCTGGCCGGTCATCGTCTCGATCCCCTGGGAGAAGGCGATCGCGGGGAGGAAGATCACCGAGAACACGCGGGTTCCGATCCCGAAGGCGGCGACGACCGTCTCGGGGAACATCGCGATGATGACCAACAGCAGGTTGATCGAGAGGGCCCGCGCGGTCCCCTCGATCGACGCCGGCGTCCCGATCTCGACGAGTTTCCGCGCGTACTCGAGGTCGGGTTTCATCTGCGAGAGACGGATCCGGACGCCGTGCGTGCCCCGGAACATGATCGCGAGGCCGACGGCGAACGCCAGCGCCCGCGAGAAGACGGTCGCGATCGCGGCGCCCTCGATCCCCGACCCGGCGTAGCCGGTGGCGGCGAACAGATCGGCCTCGAGGCCGCGGAGACCGAGGTAGCCGAACAGCGGGTTCCCCTCGAACCCGAAGATGAGGAACGGGTCGAGGACGATGTTGAGCACGACCGAGCCGAACATGACGAGCATCGGCGTGANGAGGAAGACGAGGAAGCCGAAGACGGCCACCAGCCCCACGGAGAAAACCTCCATGTAGGCAGTGACCAGCGGCTCGATGTCGGCCTCGGCGCCGAACAACGCGAGGATGTCGCCGGCGAAGCGGTAGCCGACGGCGCCGAGCACGAGCGACGCGAGGATCGCGTACATGACCGTCTGCGAGGCGGCGTACTCCGCTCGTTCGGGGTTATCCGCGCCGGTGTGCTGGGCGACGAGGACGCTCCCGGCGACGGAGACGCCGAGCGCCAGTGCGATGAGGAAAAAGACCATCGGGAACGCGAAGCTGATCGCCGCCAGCGACGTCGTGCTGTACTGGCCGAGCCAGAACGTGTCCGCGAGGTTGTAGGTGACCTGCAACACGTTCGTGATGATCAATGGAATTGAGAGGTAGATCAGCGGCCGCGCGATCCCGCCCTCGGTCAGGTCGAGCTCGTCGGCCGATTTGAAGATCGCCTCGAGGTGATCGCGCACCGTCACTCGAATCGCTCCCCCGTCTCGTCGGCGTCGGCTACGAGCAGTTCGCGGCGGACGTAGGTCTCGAGCGCGCCCCGAGTCCGCTCGAGGGGGTGATCGACGGCCACGTGTCGCGTCTGGGCGCCGTTGAGCGCGGTGACGATGAACTCGGCGGTTTCATCGGGGTCGACGTCCGGCCGGAAGACGCCCTCGTCCTGTCCGTCCTCGATCAGCGATCGGATCCGTCCGCGAAGCATCCGGTCGAACTCGGCGAGTTCGGCTCGGAATCGGTCGTCGTACGGCCCCTGGGCTTTGATCTCGAGCAGCGCGGTCCGAAATTCGGGCAGCGAATCGTCCGCAGCGGGCTCGAGGTAGATATCGACGAGCGCCAGAATCTGTTCGGCCGGCGTCTCGCCCTCGAGGGTCTCGACCTGCTCCGCGAAGGAGTCGGTGAGATAGTCCAGCAGCGCGTAGAGGAGGTTCTGCTTGCTCTCGTAGTGGTAGTGGAGCGTGGCCTTGCTCTTGGACGATTCGGCGGCGATGTCTCGCATCCGGAGCGACGCGTAGCCGTGCTTGCAGAGCGCGGCGTAGGTCGCCTCCATGAGTTCGTCGGTAGTTGCTGTCGTCTCAGTCATTAGGGTCCTGGGTCCGAAGGCGGTCGTTCTCGTCGTAACTGACCGGCCAGTTAGGGAAGTATCTTGGGGTTCGAATTCGCCCACCGAGCGGGCTGAGACCTCTTCACACGGCTGATTCGCCGATCTGGAAGCGGGCCAGTAAGCGTTCGGCGTCGCCGGATCGCTCGAGCCGAGTCACGCGATCGAATCAAAGGATGTTCTCGAGGAACCGCCGGACGCGGGCCGCTCTCGAGATTCGACTAGTCGCCGATCCAGTCGGCGAAACTCCCGTCGAGAAGCGTCTCCGACTGTCGGTGAATGTACGCCTGCTGCATCGCCTCGATCGCCGCGTCGAGGTCGGCGCCGTCCGCGAGCGCCGACCGGACCTGCTCGCGTTTCCAGCTGGCGGGTGTCACCTCCTGGCGGACCCGCCGCCGGAGCGGATAGAGGTACTTCGCGGCCTCTTCCCCGCTCAGTCCGCGGTTCGTCAGCCCGTCCTCGGCGTGGGCCAGCAGGTCCTCGTAGAGCGCGAGCTTGTCGGCGGTCTCCTTGCCGTCGTTGGTGATCCAGTTCAACTCGGCCTCGAGGCCGTCGACCATCGCCGCGTAGAAGTTCTCCCGGGCGAGCTGCCAGTCGAGCTCGAGAACGGGGTGCTCGAGGCGGGTCAGACTCTCCATCAGCCCGGCGAAGGCGGCGAGGAAGGCCGTGGAGTCGCGGACGGTCGGCTGGGCGGGGATGGGGCGGAACTCGATGCGAGCGTTGGCGGCCGAGCGCGTCGGTCCGCCGAACACCGGGCGGATCCACCGCCAGTAGGTGCCGTGTTTGCGGCTGAAGTGGGGAAACTGGTCGTCGAAGCGCTCGCCGGATTCGACGGGCATCGGGACGATGGTGTCGTCGTCGGCAATCCGGTCGATCGCATCCTCGACGGTCCCCAGATCGCGGGGAAAGCGGACCTTCCCTTCACCGGTCGTGGGATCGTTGAGCACGGTCTCGAAGACGCTGATCCGGTGTTCCATCCAGCCGTCCCGGAGGATCTCCTCGGGGGTCGCCTCGTCGTCGTAGAGGTCGGCCGGGAAGAACGGCGAGTTGACGCCGAGCGCGAGCAGCGGCCCCGCGATGCGCAGCGCGTAGTTGAAGTACTCGGGGAGATCCGGCGCGTGGGCCACCTGATAGTGGGGCTGGATCGACGTGATGAGGCTCTCGGGCATGACCGTGTCGGCCTGGAGCGACACGTGGGGGGCCTGGATGCACATGCCGGCGGACTCGGCCTGGTCCGTGTTGGCCATCGCATGGTAGCGCGCGGAACCGCTCATGTTGGTCGCGATCCGGAACGACCGCTCGCTGCCGTCGTCGTCGGTCGTCGTCCGCTCGACGCTGTCGGTGAGGTACGTCGTCGCGTCCTCGCCCTCCGGCGGCAGCGTCCAGAGCGCGTCGCTGACCAGCCGCATCCGCTCGGACTGGGTGACGTTCAGCGCCGTCTGCAGTCGCGCCTTCACTTCCGACTCCTGGGCCGCCAGCCCGTGGGCGTTCATCGGCTGCGGACTGGTCGTCATCTCCGCGTTGTGCAGCCCGAGTTCCTTCTCGAACCCGATCAGCTCGAGCAACCGGCGGGGAACCCGCCGCAGCGCGCAGTCGTCGTTCTTGACCGCGTAGAACTCGTACTCGAGGCCGACGATCGCCTGCGGGTTGTCGAAGACACCCTCGTCGACGGCGTCTTTGATCACCTCGGCGTCCGCCTGCGCCTGCTCGCGAAACCCCGCGGCGTCGACGGCCAGCACGTCGGCGACTCGCTCGGCGAGCTCCTCCTCTGGCATACCTCCGAGTGCGAGCGCGATCGCCTTTAAAGCACAGCCTCGCGCCCGCGGCGCGGCGCTCGAGGCCCGTCACTCGAGCGGTCTCAGAACCGTTTTACTCCCGCCGCCGGTACACTCCGCCGATGGAGTTCGCCACGTTCGCCGACCGCGCCGCCGCGATCGAAGCCGAGCCGGCCGACCTCGAGATCGTCGCTCGAACCAGCGAGTTGCTCGCGGACGCGGGCGATGATAGCGAGGAACGAGGTTCCGCTGACTCTGCGGTGGAGCCACAGACCGTCGAGATCGTCGCCCGGTTCGTTCAGGGACGCGTCTTCCCGGCCTGGGACTCGACGAAACTCGACATCGGTCCGACGACGTGCTACGAGGCGATCGCCCGCGCGGCGGGGACGAACGTGGGAAGCGACGACGTCGAGGAGCGACTGGCCGAGGTCGGCGAGATCGGCGCTGTGGCCGCCGGCTACGAGTTTGGCGGCCAGCAGGGACTCGGCGCGTTTACGGGCGGCGGTGGCGGAAACGGTGCCGGCAGCGCCGGCGGGAACGATCTCACCGTTCGCGAGGTCTCCGAGACGCTCGCCGACCTCGCCGCCGCGGAGGGCTCGGGCAGTCAGGACCGAAAGATCGATCTGCTGTTCGGCCTCTTCAACCGCTGCTCGAGCGAAGAGGCCCGCTACCTCGCGCGGCTCGTCCTCTCGGAGATGCGCATCGGCGTCGGCGAGGGCACCGTCCGGGACGCGATCAGCGAGGCCTTCGACGTCCCCGTCGAGCGCGTCGAGCGCGCCCTGCAGGTCTCGAACGACTACGGGCAGGTCGCCCGCGTCGCCCGCGACGAGGGCCGCGAGGGACTCGACGAACTGGACCTCGAGGTCGGCCGGCCCGTCCAGGCGATGCTCGCCCAGGCGGGGACGGTGACCGACGCGCTCGAGGAGTGGGACGAGGCCGCCGTGGAATGGAAGTACGACGGGGCGCGCATCCAGTTGCACTCCGATCCCGAGGCCGCCGAGGCGGACGCCGAGACCCGCGTCTTCTCGAGAAACATGGAGGAAGTCACCGACGCCCTCCCCGAAGTCGTCGAGTTCGCCGAGGCGACCCTCGAGGAACCCGCGATTCTGGACGGCGAGGTCGTCGCGATCGACGAGAACGACGATCCGCTCCCGTTCCAAGAGGTGCTCAAGCGCTTCCGCCGGAAACACGACGTCGCGAAGGCCCGCGAGGACGTGATGGTTCGGCCGGTCTTCTTCGACTGCCTGCACGCCGGCGGCGAGGACCTGCTCGAGGAGCCGCTGACGACGCGCCACGAGCGGCTGCGGGCGGTGCTGGCGGACGGCGAGGCGCCGGAGCAGGACGAGGACGAGATCGAGGGCCTCTCGTTGCTCTGGACGACCGACGACCCCGACGAGATCGAGGCGATCGACGCCGAGGCCCTCGAGGCGGGCCACGAGGGGATCATGCTCAAGGACCCCGACTCGGCGTACTCGCCGGGCCGGCGGGGCAAACACTGGCGCAAGCGCAAACCCGACGTGGAGACGCTGGACTGCGTGGTGACCGGCGCGGAGTGGGGCGAGGGTCGGCGCGCGACGTTCCTCGGCACCTTCGAACTCTCAGTGCGCGCGGGCGACGACTTGGAGACCGTCGGCAAGGTCGCGACGGGCATCACCGACGAGAAACTCGAGGAACTCACGGAACTCCTCGAGCCCCACATCGCCGCCGAGGAGGGCCAGGCGGTGGACATAGAGCCCGAAGTCGTCTTCGAGGTCGGCTACGAGGAGATCCAGAGCTCGCCGACCTACTCGTCGGGCTACGCGCTGCGGTTTCCGCGGTTCCTCGGCGTTCGCTCCGACAAGGACCCCGAGGACGCGGACACGCTCGAGCGCGTCGAACGGCTGCGAGCGTAGCGAGCGACGAGGGAGGTATCTCGAGGACGACTCAGCGACTAGTGTACTGACACTTCCGCTTTCGGAACGCTTGAGAGCGACTGTCGAAAAGCGTGACTGTGTCCCGTACCCGACTCTTCGCCTCCCTCTGCGGTCTCGTCTTCCTCCTCAATCTCGCCAGAATCATCTTCGCGCCGCTGCTGGACGTCTTCATCGCCGAGTTCGCGATCGGCGAGGCGACCGCCGGACTCATCGTGACCCTCGTGTGGGTCGGGAGCGCCTCCCCGCGACTGCCGACGGGGTGGCTGCTCACGAGAGTTCCGAGACACCACGTCGCGATCGGCTCCGGGACGATTCTCGCGATCTCCGCGGCGCTCGCCGCGAACGCGACGACCGTTCGGCACCTGCTGATCGGCGCCTTCCTCATGGGCATCGCCTCCGGCGTCTACTTCGTCGCGGCGAACCCGCTGCTGAGCGAACTCTTCCCGTCGCGGGTCGGCCGCGCGATGGGGATCCACGGCGCCGCCGCCCAGATCGGCGCGGTGGCCGCCGCCCCGTTCGTCGCGCTCACGCTGCTCGTCGACTGGCGGCTCTCGCTGTGGACGATCGCCGCCGGCGCGGCGCTGCTGACGGCCATCACGTGGGCCACCGCGCGACGAACCGAGATGCCGACGGCGGGCGATGCCGACCGGGACTTCGTCGCCGGCGCGCTCTCGGAGTGGAAACTCATCGTGACGGCGCTGGCGATCGTCGGCGCGACCTCGTTCGTCTGGCAGGGGCTGTTCAACTTCTACGAACTGTACATGCAGTCGAAGGGGCTCTCGGACGGCGCGGCGGGCACGCTGCTCACGATCGTCTTCGCGGCCGGCGTCCCCGCGTTCTTCTTCAGCGGGAATCTGGCCGATCGGTTCCCCTACGTTCCGTACCTGCTCGGCGTCGTCGGAACGTTCGCCGCGACGCTACTCCTGTTGACGGCCGTCGAGGGCTTCCTCGCGTTGGCCGTTCTCAGCGCGGTTGTCGGGCTCGTCATCCACGCGCTGTTCCCGGCCACCGACGCGTATCTCCTCGATACGCTCCCGGACTCGACGCGGAGCAGCGCCTACGCCGTGTTCAGCTCCGCCTGGATGCTCGCGCAGGCGCTGGGCTCGTCCGCCCTGGGGTGGGTCCTCGAGCGAGGCTACACCTACGACGGCGTGTTCGCCGGCGCCGCGCTCCTCCTCGGAGTCTCGGCCGTCGTCCTCCTGGGACTCGAGCGAATCGGGCGGCTCCCGAACTGAACCGGCGCCGTTCGGGGGGTCGGCTGTTGTGACGGGAAACTCCCCGCGTCGAAGACAGGTAAGCACCCTTAAGACCCACGCCCGACAGGATGCTCGTATGCAACCGCGCGACCTGTCCGACCACGTCGCCTACGAGGCGGGTCGAGGCATCGAGGAAGTCGCCCGCGAACTCGGGCGCGACCCCTCGGAATTCGTCAAACTCGCCTCCAACGAGAACCCGCACGGCCCCTCCCCCGCGGCCGCCGTGGCGCTTCGCGACGCCGCCTCGAGCGTCAGTTCCTACCCGAAAGCCGCCCACGCCGACCTGACCGCCGCCGTCGCCGACCGCTGGTCCGTCGACGACCAGCAGGTCTGGCTGGCCAACGGCGGCGACGGGGCGATCGACTACCTCCACCGGGCGACCCTCGAGCCCGGCGACACCGTCCGCGTCCCGACGCCAGGCTTCGCCTACTACGGGATGAGCGCCCGCTACCACCACGGCGAGGTCCGGGAGTACGCCATCGAGCGCGAGGACGACTTCGCACAGACCGCCGAGACGGTCCTCGACTCCTACGACGACGACCGCGTCGTCTGGGTTACCAGCCCGCACAACCCGACGGGGTCGACGATGCCGCTGGCCGAAATCGAGCGACTCGCCGACGAGACCGACGACGAGACGCTGATCGTCGTCGACGAGGCCTACGGCGAATTCGCCGACCGCGACAGCGCCGTCGCCCTGATCGAGGGTCGGGACGGCTACGACGCTCGCGATGACGTCGCCGTCCTGCGGACGTTCTCGAAGGCCTACGGGCTGGCCGGCGTCCGCCTCGGCTACGCCATCGTCCCCGCGGAGTGGGGCGAGGCCTACGCCCGGGTGAACACCCCCTTCGCGGCCAGCGAACTCGCCTGCCGGGCCGGCCTCGCCGCGATGGACGACGAGGAACACGTCGAGCGCACCGTCGAGACGGCCCGCGAATCACGTGAGCACATGCGCGACGCGATCGACGCGCACGTCTGGGAGAGCGAGGGTAACTTCGTCCTCGTCGACGTCGGCAACGCCACCGCGGTCGCCGAGGAGATGCAACGGCGGGGCGTCATCGTCCGCGACTGCTCGAGTTTCGGCCTCCCGGCCTGCATCCGCATCACCTGCGGCACCGACGAGGAGACCGAGCGCGCGGTCGAGACGGTAAACGACGTGCTCGCGGAGCTCGACCTCGAGTCCGAACCCGACGACGACGCGGACGCCGACGGCGAGACCGCGGTCGACCCGGACCCGGAAGCGGAGGTGTCCGACACGTGAAGATCGCCGTCACCGGGACCCCGGGCACCGGGAAGACCACCGCGACCGAACTGCTCGAGTCGCGGTTCGCGGACGACGACGCGGCGCCCGACTTCGAGGTCGTTCACCTCAACCGCGTCCTCGAGGACGAGGGCCTCTACACCGAGGTCGACGCCGACCGCGAGAGCAAGATCGCCGACCTCGAGGCCATGAGCGAGTGGCTCGAGGGCCGGGACGACGTCGTGATCGAGTCCCACCTCGCCCACCACTTCGCGGCCGACCGAGTCGCCGTCCTGCGGTGTGCGCCGGAGCAACTCGAGGCGCGACTCCGCGAGCGCGGTGAAACCGAGGCCAAGGCTCGCGAGAACGCCGAGAGCGAGGCCTTAGACGTCATCCTCTCCGAAGCGGTCGACGAACACGGCCTCGAATCGGTCTACGAGATCGATACCACTGACCGCGACCCCGAGGCCGTCGCGGACGCCCTCGAGGCGGTCGTAACGGGCGAACGAGAGCCGAGCGCCGGCGACGTCGACTACGTGGGGTACCTGGCATGACGCTGGACAAACTCAGGCCGTACGTCTCCCGATTCTTGGATCCGTTCGTCAGAGGCTTCGACCGCGTCGGGCTGACCCCCGACGGCGTGAGCGTGCTGGCCTTCGGCATGGCGGTCCTCGCGGCGGCCGCGTTCGCGCTGGGCGGTCGCGCCGATCCGATCTGGTACGTCGCGGCCGCGACGCTGGTCTTCCTCAACGGCTGGCTGGACATCATCGACGGCGCGCTCGCACGCGAACAACAGGTCGCCTCCGCGGGTGGCGACCTCCTCGATCACGTCCTCGACCGCTACGCCGACATCGTCGTCATCGCCGGCCTCGCCGCGGGTATCGACGACTATCTGCTCGGCTTCCTGGCCGTGACGGGCGTCGTGATGACCTCCTACCTCGGCACGCAGGCCCAGGCCGTCGGCCTCGACCGCGTCTACGGCGGCCTCGTCGGCCGCGCGGACCGGCTGGCGATCATCGGAATCGTCGGCTTCGTCGCCTACCCGCTGGCCGACCTCGAACCGGGCGGAGTCACGGTGATCGGCTGGCTGCTCGTCTTCCTCGCGGTCGTCGGCCACCTGACCGCGCTCCAGCGGTTCGCCTACTCCTGGGCGGCGCTGGACTGAGTCTCGCGCTCTCGAGGTCGCGTTTCGTTTTCCGGTGTCTCGTTTTCGCGCCGTCTCGATCGGGTTTGTAGTCGCTCTCGAGTCGCAAGTGGCGACCGACGCGTCACCGAATACTGAGACGCCAGCGGCAAATCCGAGCCATCGAGACCGCGCCGCATGGTTTATGGCTCGCCGGAATATACGTACCCCTATGGTCCAGTGCGAGATGTGTGGCGCCGAGACGTCGTCTCCGAAGACAATCAAGGTCGAGGGCGCGAAGCTCGACGTGTGTTCAGACTGTACCGATTTCGGTACCGAGGTCAAGCAGACCTCCAGCTCGAGCTCCTCGACGAAGTACTCGACCGGATCGAGTTCGTCGTCCAGCTCCGGGGGTAGTTCGGGTGGCTCTGCATCGAGCTCGTCGTCTCGTTCGGGCGGCTCGAGTTCCCAGCGTCGGTCGGACATGTTCGACGACATGGACGAACTCGCGACCGACTACGACGACCGCGTCCGCAACGCCCGCGAGCAGAAGGGGCTCAGCCAGTCGGACCTGGCCAACGAACTCAACGAGAAGGCGAGCCTGATCCGCAAGATCGAACGCGGGGACACGCTCCCCAGCGACCGCGTCCAGTCGGAACTCGAGAGCTTCCTCGAGATCGACCTGAGCGCCGAGGGGAGCTCCGGCGACGATTCGGAGTGGTCGGGCGGGTCGGCCTCGGGCAGTTACACGCTCGGTGACGTCGTCAAGCGAAAGGACTGACGGGCGACCGGTCCGGGCGCCGACGCCGATTCGCGCCGGCGACTCGCAAGCTATTTCTTTCGTGCGGATGGCTGTGCTCGTATGTTCGTTCTCGTTAACCTGAAGACGTATCCCTGCGACCCCGTCGCAGTCGCCGAAGCCGTCCGCGACGTCGACGAATCGACCGACGCGCGCCTCGCGGTCGCGCCGCAGGCGGCCGACCTCGCCCGCGTCGCCGAGACGGGCGTCGAGACGTGGGCCCAGCACGTCGACCCGATCGAACACGGGAGCAACACCGGCCACACGCTCGCCGAATCGGTCGCCGACGCGGGCGCGGTCGGGACGCTGATCAACCACTCCGAGAAGCGGCTGAAACTGGCCGATATCGACGGCTCTGTCCAAGCCGCCGAGCGCGCGGGCCTCGAGACGGTCGTCTGTGCGAACAATCCCGAACAGATCGGCGCGGCGGCGGCGCTGGGTCCGGACGCGGTCGCCGTCGAGCCGCCGGAACTGATCGGCACCGGAACGCCGGTCAGCCAGGCAGATCCCGATATCGTCGAGGACGCCGTCGAGGCGGCCGACAACGTCGATAGCGAGGTGTCGGTCCTCTGTGGTGCCGGCATCAGCACCGGCGACGACGTCGTCGCGGCCGGTGATCTCGGCGCCGAGGGCGTCCTGCTGGCCAGCGGCGTCGCGAAGGCCGACGACCCGCAGGCGGCCCTGGAGGACCTCGTCGAGCCGCTCTGATTCGGAGTTGAGAGATCACGGAGAATCGATCACATCACGAGGTGCGGCAGGGCCGCGCCACTGGACTTTTCCCCTCGGTTACGGTAGCGTATCGCATGACCGATGACTACCCCATCCCGGTGACGCTCGAGAACCGCCTGATGGGACAGGGGATCTACATCACGAGCTGTGAGTTGCAACTGCCGGACGACGAGCGCGACGGCTTGGACTCGGCCGCGGATGATGTCACTGACGGCGAGACTGCAGCTGCGGCTCCGGACGGGGCCGGAATCGTCCTCGAGTACGAGACCGTCTCCGAGACACCCGCCGTCGACAGCAATGAAGTGGGGACCGTCGTCCGAACAGTACTCGATATCGCCGCCGAGCGCGAGTGGTCGCCGGGCCGCCTCGAGGCGACGTCGCTGACGACAGACGGGGACGTCCGCGGCCGCTGGCACGTCGAACGGGAGTGGTTCGACGGGCTCGGCATCGAGTTGGACGACCTCGAGTTCTCCCAGCGCGTGCTCGAGACGCGGCGCCAGGTGACTGGTACCGAGTAGATAGATTAATGTTGTCTCACACACCAGTCGTTGTAGATTCACAGATGACCGGAGAACAGATCTACGTCTCGCACGCCCCCGGCGACTTCGATCTCGTCCAGGAACTGTTCTCGACGGTCAAGAACTTCCCCTTCGGCGTCCACATCGCCCTCGAGGAGGTTGAATCCGGCCGCTCGCGGAAGCGACTCGAGGGACGACTCGCGAACAGCGACGTCGTCGTCGCGGTGATAACCGACGACGCGGCGACCAACCGGTGGATCAACCAGGAGATCGGCTACGCGCGGGCCAAGGGAATTCCGGTGCTCCCGCTCCACGAGGACGAACGCCAGCGGGACGGGTACGTAAGCGACGTCGACGGCGTGGCGATCGATCGGGAGAACCCGTCGTTTACGATCTTCAATCTGCTCAGTCGCCTCCGGAGCGAACTCGCACCCCTCGGGGCGCTCTCGGTTCCCAACTGGTACATCCGGTTTCCCTGTACGATTCCCGACTGCGGCCACCCGGTCACGCTGGATATCGAACGGGACCAGACGAAGCTGTGGAAACAGTACAAACACGGGAAGCTGTTGACGGCCTCGTGTGCGGACTGTCGATCGACGTACTACTTCGATCCGGCGACGATCGGCTTCGTTCGCCGGGAGGAGCGGCCCGGATAGCGGTCGTTGGGGTCGCCCGGAGCTCACCTCGCCCGGCTCGAGTCAGGTCCGATCGACGAACTCGACGATGCGTTCGGCGATCTCCTCGCCGGCGTCCTCCTGTAGGAAGTGTGCCGCCTCGTCGATCCAGACGTCGGGCTGCTCGGTCGCGGTCGGGATGTGGTGTCGGAGCGGATCGCGGTCGTGAGACGTGATCGGATCCTCCCTTCCGAACAGCACGAACGCCGGTTTCTCCCACTCGCCGAGACGCTCCTGCGTTTCGGCCATCAGCTCCGCCCCGGGGTCGTCGGGCGATGTTGGGACGAGGCCGGGGAATGTTCGCGCGGCAGCCATGTATCGCTCGTCCGGGAACGGCGCGCGATAGGCGTCGACAACCTCCGCAGAGAGGTCCCGGTAACAGCCGTTCCGGACGAGTCTGCCGATGTCGAGGTCGTCGGCGGTCGCTACCATCTCGGCGAACTCGTGCCACCGGTCGCTCATCTCCTGGGTCCCGTCCGGAACGCCGGTGTTCATCGGGACGAGACGCGCGAACCGCTCGGGCCGATGGACTGCGAGCGGGAGTCCGAGGACGCCGCCCCAGTCCTGACAGACGAGCGTGACGTTCGTTAGATCGAGTTCCTCGACGAACGTCTCGAGCGCGTCGTAGTGCATCTCGAGGGAGTAGGCGTCGCGGTCCTCGTACCTGTCGGAGCGCCCGCAGCCGATCAGATCGGGGACAACGACACGACCGCGCTCGGCCAGGGTCGACATCATCTCCCGGTAGAGAAACGACCACGTCGGTTCGCCGTGGAGACAGAGGAACGTCTCCTCGTCTCCCCCGTCACCCCCGCTTCCGCCGGTTTCGACGTACGCCATTCGCAACTCGCCGACGTCGACGTACTTCGGCTCGTAGTCGAAATCGGGCACGTCGGCGAACCGTTCCTCCGAGATGCGTACTACCATGAGCCGTGTGACCACACAGTGATATTAAACGGTTAGGGAACCGACGTGAACGGACCGCGCGTTGTCAGCGCTCGAGCCCCCGAATCTCGAAACGAAAACCGTTCATACGGCGCTCTATGGGACGCAACCGACGCTTTCAGACGCTCGCTCCGTCCGTTTTCTCTCGAAGCGAACATCCAAAAACGTTATATTTTCGTTAACCACCTCTAGGAGTGTGGTTTACGAGACGAACAACCGGACGGTCGACGACGCGCTCGAGCGGGTTCTGGCCGGCGAGCGGCTCGATCGCACCGACGGGCTGGCGCTGATGGCGCAACCGGTCGAACCGCTCGCCGAGGCCGGCGCCGTCGTGCGCGACCGCTTCGGCGACGGCACGGTCGACGCCTGCTCGATCGTCAACGCGAAGGCCGGCAACTGCGCCGAGGACTGCGGCTTCTGCGCCCAGTCGGTCCACTTCGACACTGGCATCGACACCTACGGCTTCCTCGGCCCCGAGAAGATCCTCGAGGCGGCCAAGCGAGCCGAGGCCGACGGCGCACAGCGCTTCGGCATCGTCGTCGCCGAGAAGGGCGTCTCGAAGGAGCGTCGTCCCGAGGAGTGGGACGAAGTCATCGAGTCCATCCGGCTCGTTCGCGACGAGTGCGATCTCGAGGTCGACGCCTCCCTCGGAATTCTGACCGAAGAGGAGGCCGCGATCCTCGCCGAGGAGGGGATCAACCACTACAATCACAACATCGAGACCTCGCCGCGGTACTTCCCCGAGATCGTCGACACCCACAGCTTCGAGGACCGGGTGGCGACCCTCGAGGTGGCGAAAGAAGCGGGGATGGACCTCTGTGCCGGCGTCATCCTCGGGATGGGCGAGACGCCCACCGACCGTGTCGAGGCCGCGATCGCGCTCCAGGACATCGGGATCTCCTCGCTACCGGTGAACGTGTTGAACCCGGTCGAGGGGACGCCGCTGTACGAGCAGGGCGCCGACATCACGACAGAGGAGATCGTGAAGACGGTCGCGGTCTACAAACTGCTCCATCCCGAGTCACGGGTGCGCCTGACCGGCGGGCGCGAGGCGAACCTCTCGCCCGAGGAGCAACACCTGCCCCTCGAGGCCGGCGCCGACGGCCTGCTGACGGGCGATTACCTGACCACGGAGGGACAGTCGCCCGGCGACGACCTCGCAATCGTCGAGCGGGCCGGACTCGAGCCCAACATGGAGGCCAACGAGTTCGATCCCGAGGCGGTCAAAGCGCGCCACAGTGACGCGGCGGAGTCGTCGACCGAGACGGCAGCGGGCACGAACGCGGGCACTGAACCGAGCGACGACTGACGATTGCGAATTCAGACAACTATGGACGAAGTCACGTTTGCAGTACTTGGCACGGGAGGTATCGGCCGACGAGCGCTCGAGGTCAGCCAGCACAAGGACAGTCTGACGCCGGTCGCGGCCTGCGATCGCCACGGCACCGCGATCGACTTCGACGGGCTGGACGTCGACGAACTGCTGGCGGCAACGGAGGGCAATATTGATAATGAAGTCGCTTCCGACGGCGGGAGCGCTGCCGCCGTCGACAGCGAGGGCGGCGTCAAACAACACGGCGAGGACAGGGGCGTCGTCGCTTCCGAACAGGCTCGGGCCAGCGACGATCCCATCCAGGACGTCATCGACCACGGCGACGGGATCGACGCCGTCCTGCTCGCGCTGCCGAACTACGAGCACGACTTCATCCCGCGGGTCGCCGACCGCTTCCTCGAGGGCGGCTACGCGGGCGTGCTGATCGACGTCCTCAAGCGTTCGCGCGTGATCGACATGCTCGACGAGCGCGGCGACGAGTTCGAGGACGCCGGCATCACCTTCATCTGCGGCGCCGGCGCGACGCCCGGCCTGTTGACGGGCGCCGCCGCGCTCGCGGCCCAGTCGTTCGTCGAGGTCACGGACGTCGACATCTGGTGGGGCGTCGGCCTCAAGTCGGGCTACGAGGACAACCGCGGCACCGTCCGCGAGGACGTCGCCCACCTCCCCGAGTACGACATCGAGACCGCCCGCGACCTCTCCGACGCGGAGATCGAGTCGATCATCGACGAGCACGACGGCGTCATCGAGTTCGAGGACATGGAACACGCCGACGACGTCCTGCTCGAGCGCGCGGGCGTCTGCGACGCCGAGGACGTCACTGTGGGCGGAATTCTCGACGTGCGCAGCGACGAGAAGCCGACGACCACGACCGTCCGAGTAACTGGCCAGACGTTCGACGGCGAGACGGCGACGAACACGTTCCAGCTCGGCGACGAGACCAGCATGGAGGCCAACGTCAACGGGCCGGCGCTGGGCTACCTGAAGGCCGGCGTTCGCCGAAACCGTGCGGGCGAGTACGGCGTCTTCGGCCCTGCCGAACTGATGCCCGGGTTCTGAACCCGATACCGCCGGTATATCCGCTGTCTCGGGCACGAACGCGCGGGAACGATCGCGCTGAACGGAACCGTGAGAGTCATACCATGGCACTGTCACCCTTTAGCCGAATGGAAGATCGCGGGTTCGACCTCGAGAGCCGACTCGACGACCTCGAGGACGCCGATCTGAAACGCACGCTGTCGCCCGTCGACCGGGTCGCCGAGCGGGGCTATTTCGCTCCGCCGTCGGGGAGCGAGCTCCCGGTTCTCGACTCGACCGAGGCGCTGGTCTTCGCCTCGAACAACTACCTGGGGCTGACCGACGATCAGCGCGTCGAGAACGCCGCCCGACAGGCCGCCGCGACCGTCGGTACGGGCGCCGGCGCGAGTCGACTGGTGACCGGCGATACGATGGTCCACCGGGACCTCGAGCGCCAGCTCGCCGAGACGAAAGGCGCCGAGCGCGCGCTCGCCTTCTCCTCGGGGTACGCCGCCAACGTCGGGACGATCACGGCCCTCGAGCCGGACGTGATCTTCTCCGACGAGTACAACCACGCGAGCATCATCGACGGCTGTCGGCTCGCGGACGCCGAGACGGTCGTCTACGACCACTGCGACGCCGCGGACCTGCGATCGAAACTCGAGGAGCGGGCCGACCGCGACGACGCGAGCGAGGAGTCCTGGCTGCTCGTCACCGACTCCGTGTTCAGCATGGACGGCACCGTCGCGCCCCTCGAAGCGATCTGCGACGCCGCCGAGGCCCACGGCGCGTGGGTGATGGTCGACGAGGCCCACGCGACCGGACTCTACGCCAACGGCGGCGGGGTCGTCCAGGCGGAGGGCCTCGCGGATCGCGTCCACATCCAGCTGGGGACGCTCTCGAAGGCGCTGGCGAGTCAGGGCGGCTACGTCGCGGGCAGCGAGGATCTGATCGAGTGTCTCGTCAACGACGCCCGCTCGTTTGTCTTCTCGACCGGCCTCGCGCCGCCGGCCGCCGCCGCCGCCAGCGAGGCGCTACACATCGCTCGCCATAGCGACGTCCGCGAGCGCCTCTGGGAGAACGTCGCGCACCTCCGAGACGGCCTCGAGTCGATGGGTCTGGAGGTGCTGGGCGACTCGCAGATCCTCCCCGTCATCGTCGGCGACCGAACCGACGCGCTCGCGCTCGCGGAGGGCGTGCGAGAACGAGACGTCGTCGCGCCCGCGATCAGGCCCCCCACCGTCCCCGAGGGGACCAGCCGCATCCGTGTCGCTCCGATGGCGACCCACGATCGCGACGACATCGTCGCCTGCCTCGAGGCGTTTCGGGCGACCGGGGACGAACTCGGACTCCTATGACCGACCCCATCGCAGTCGTCGGCACCGGAACCGGAATCGGAAAGACCGTCGTCACCGCGGGGATCACCCGCTGGTTTCGCGAGCGGGGCGTCGACGCCCGAGCGATCAAACCCGCCCAGACGGGGTCTCCGCCGGACGACGACGCTGCGTTCGTCGCCGACGCCTGTGGGGACTCGGAGGCGGCGACCTGTCCCCGCTATCTCGGGCCCGCGCTGGCGCCGCGAGTCGCGGCCGAGGTGGCCGATGCGGAACTCTCCTACGACGAAATTCGAACGGCCTGTGAGGACGCCGTCGCCGAGACGCCCGCGCCGATCGTCGAGGGGATTGGCGGCCTCCGCGTCCCGCTGGCCGGCGACCGCGAGGTGATCGATCTCGTCGCCGACCTCGAGGCGACGGCCGTCGTCGTCACCCGGTCGGGGCTGGGCACGCTGAACCACACTGCGCTCTCGATCGAGGCCTTAGAGCGCCGCGGCGTCGACATCGCGGGGATCGTCTGCAACGAGTACGCCGGTGCGACGGTCGCCGAGCGGACGAATCCCGCCGAACTCGAGCGCATTACCGGCCACGGTGTCGAGACGGTGCCGCCGCTCGACGGCGAGTCGCCGGCGACGCTGGCCGCCGGTGTCAGTGACGCGCTCTCTACGTCGTTCCTCGAGGGACTTCCGACCGTGGACGGCTGACGCTTCGGCTGGAGGCAGCTAACGCGGGTAGAACAGAACGAGACCCTCAGTCGGCCGACGGCGCCTGTCGGTCCTCTCCGACGACCGCCGGATCGCCGTCGACCCGGCTCCCGGCGCCGGCGTCGCACTGGTCGACGAACTCGGCGACGATCTCCGACTTCCGGTGTTCGACCTCGAGGTGAACCCGAAGGCTCGTTCGATCGGCGTACGTCTCCGTACAGAGGGGACAGGGGTGTTGGCCAGTCATTCGCTCGGTCACCGAAAGTAACTGTCGTCGTTCTCCGAAGTAATAGTGTCGGTCGTACTATGTATTGATATGTCGCGCTCGAGGATCGTTCCGAGAGCCAGAACGGCGGCGTCACATGAAGTCGCTGAGCCCCGACTGATCGTCGTCGGGTTCGGCGTCGTCGGCGTCCGGCTCCGACTCGGCGGTCGTCGCGTCGTCGGTAGAACCGGCCGCCGCGAGGGTCTCCTGACCGTTGTCGCCGCTCGAGTCCGTGGCGTCGGGCTCGTCGCCGTCGGTCGCGTCCTCCGCACCGTCTCCGGCGTCGAAGAAGGCGCTTCCGGAGTGTTCGACGGTCTCCTCGGTCCGCAGCTCCTCGGCTTCCTCGACGATGGACTCGACCTTGTTGGTGTCCTTCCCGCTGCCGGTGACGAACGAGACTTCCTTCTCGTCGAGTTCGTACACCGCGGCCATTCGGACCGTCAGATCGCGGTTCTTGCAGTGGTGGGTCATCGCCGAGAGGAACGGGAGGATCTCCCGCCGGGCAGTCGCGACGCTGGTGCCCTCGCGTTCGGCGATGCGCTCCGCGATGGCGTCGCGGGTGTTCCGGGTACCTTTGGTCCGGCCGAGTTTCGACCAGTAGCTCGGCGGCCCGTAGCGGGTCCAGCCGCCCTTCGGCTCGCGGCGCGAGGCGGCCACGCCGGCGGTCATGTTGTCCGTCGCGTAGCGCCAGTAGGAGTAGTCCTGAGTCGCCCGCACGCGGCCCAGCCAGCGGTCGGCGTTCGCGAGGAACTCGTAGGCGTCCGCGAGTTCGGCGCCCGCGTAGTCCTTGGGGACGTTGTCCTCGATCCAGTTCAGCATCTCGTCGGGGTTCTCGTCGACGTCATAGGAGGCACGAAGGGCGCCCTCGGCGTCTTCCTCCTTGATGAGCGCGTCGAGGAAGTCGAAGATCCCCTCCGTGGTGTCGCGCTGGCCGGTGACGACGTCCTCGACGGTCAGTCGTTCTGCCTCCTCGGCGACCGCCTGCAGGTCGTTGACCGCCGACCGGAGGTCGCCGCTGGTGTCCTCGGCGATCTTCTCTAAGGCCTCCTCCTCGAACTCGATGTCCTCGCGCCGGCAGATATCGCGCAACACGGGGACGATCGAGCGCTTCGAGACGTCGCGGAACTCGATGGTCTCGCAGCTGTTGCGCAGCGACTGGCTCATGTCGTAGAACTCGTTGGCCACGAGGACGATCGGCTGGTTGGCGTCCTTGACGACCCGCGTGACCTCGGCCGAGCCGCCGTAGTCGGCGTTGCCGTGGAAGTTGTCCGCCTCGTCCAAGATCACCAGCCGCCGGCCGGCCTCGCCGCCCGTGAGCGTCCCGCTCTTCGAGGCCTCGCCCGCGACGCGCTCGATGACGTCGGCCCCTCGGCTGTCGCTGGCGTTGAGCTCCATCACCGGCCACCCCATGTCGCCGGCCAGCGCGTGGGCCGCGGAGGTCTTCCCCACGCCCGGGCTCCCGTGGACGATCACCGCGTCCCGGTGGTCGTCCCAGCTCTCGGCCCACTCCTCGAGTTTGTCGCGGGCCTTGTTGTTTCCGCGTACCTCCGACAGCGTCGTCGGACGGTACTTCTCGGTCCAGTCGGTCATTGTGACGTCGTTAGGCCGTTCGGCGTTTAGTGGTTGCGGAGCGCGCGTTCGAAAGCACCGGATCGGCCGTCGGAGTCGACGGTAGTTCAGGGCCGCAGCGGACCGTACGTCCGCGGACTCACTGCGTCGGATTCCGTGTCGCGGGAAGCGTAAACGAGAACGTCGACCCCTCGCCGGGTTCGGACTCGACCCGGATTTCGCCGCCGTGATTATTGACGATCTTCTGGCAGAGCGAGAGTCCGACTCCCGTCCCCGAGTACTCGTCGTCGTGGTGGAGCCGCTTGAAAACGTCGAAGATCTTGTCCGCTTCGTCCGGAGCGATCCCGATTCCGTTATCGGTAACCGAGAATTCCCAGCTGTTAGCCCGCTTCTCGGCCGAGATTTCGACGCGCGGGGGATTACTTTCGTTATACTTGATGGCGTTCGAGACGAGATTCCTGAACAGGTGTTCGAGTTGCTCGTGGTCGCCGCTCACCGTCGGAAGCGACTCGCTGCTGATCACCGCGTCGTTCTCCTCGATCTGCATCCGGAGATCGTCGGTGACGTGGTCGAGGACCGCATCGCAGTCGACCGAATCGAACTCGTCGTCGGCGTGTTCGACCCGCGAGAACGCGAGCAGATCGTCGACCATCTCCCGCATCCGGTCGGCTCCGTTGACTGCGAAATCGATGAATTCCTGTGCGTCCCCGTCAAGGTCCTCCTTGTACCGGTTTTCCAGCAGCTGTAGATACGTCGAAACCATCCGGAGCGGTTCCTGCAGGTCGTGCGAGGCGGCGTAGGCGAACTGCCGTAGCCGGTCGTTGGACTGTTCTAGTTGATCGATCGTATCCTTGAGGTCGGCCTCGTGGTGTTGGCGTTCGATTTCGTAGCTCACGCACTGGCCGAGGATATCGAGAAACACCTGCTCCGCCTCGGTGAATTCTTCTCGGGTTCCCGTATCGGTGAAACAGACGGTGCCGTAGTTCTCGCCGCGGACGAACACCTGCGTCCCGGCGTAACACTTGAGATCGAATTCGTGGTAGAGCGCGTCGCCGTCCCACCCGGCCGCCCCGGCGTCGCCGACGCTAATCGAGTCCCCGGTGTTGACGACGCGACGGCAGTAGTTGTCCGTCAACGGCGGGGTGAGCGTCCCTTCGTCGAGTTCGGGATGCGTACCGTGCATATGCTCGATCTCGAACGCCCGCTCGCGTTTGCGAGTGAGCATCCCGATGGGGAGGTTCAGCCGCTTGCAGCCGACTGTTAGCAATCGATCGATCTTCTCGTCCGGATCGAGATCGGGATCGGCGGTGATTTCGTAGAGTTTCCGCTGGGAGTCGTTGTTTTCGCGGCGCTCGATCTCGTAGCTGACCCACTGCCCCATCAACTCGATAAACGAGCGTTCGGTCTCCGAAAACGGTCGCTCCCGCGGTTCGGTGCTCCCGAACCAGAGCGTGCCGTACGGTGCGGCTCCGGTCGACACTTTCGTCCCGAGGTAACTCGTTAGGCCGAACTCCTGGTAGATCGCGTCCTCGGCCCAATGAGTGCCGCGAACGTCGAGCATCTCGACCGGACTATCCTCGGTCACGGTCCGACGGCAGTAACAGTCGTTGTCCGGGTCGGTCCACAGCTCCTCGTCGGCATCTAAGCCGAGTCCGATGCCCTTCTCGAGTCGGAATTTGCCGTCCCACGAGGGCAAGTGGTTCAGGCCGGCGATCTCGAGGCCGAACCGGTCGCATCCGAGTTCGAGTAACTGCTCGAGTTTCTCCTCGAAGCCGAGGGCGGGATCGGACGTGATCTCGTAGCACTCGTGGAGGAACCGTTCGCGCTGCTGGCGTTCGAGTTCGTACTTGACCCACTGTCCCAGCAACCGCTGGAACGTACGCTCGTTAGCCGAGAAGTCCTCGTCGCGCGGCTTCTCGGACACGAAGAAGAACGTTCGGTTATCGTCGCCCTCGACCTCGATATAGGTGCCGAGATACGTTTTGATGCCGAACTCGTTGTGAACGTAGATATCGTCGTACCCGGCCGCAACGGGGTCGGCCACGCTCCCGATCCCGCCGGTATCGGTCGCCGCGGTGCAGTACGTTTCCGACAGCGGGAGTTCGAGACCCGCCTCGAAGTACTCGTGATCGTCACTCACAAATTCGACCTCGAACCGATCGGCGTCGGGGTCGACCGTGGCCATCGCTCCGAGTTCGAGGCCGAACTGCCCGCATCCGAGATCGAACAGCGCCTGCAATTTCTCCTCGAACGAGCGCGTGGGATCGGACGAGACCTCGTACAGATTCTGCAGGAATCGTTCGCGGCGGTGGAGTTGAGCCTTCGCCATGGTCCGATCCCGGAGCGTCCGGAGCATGCGCTCGTTTTCGCGGGCCGGCGCGTCGGTACCGAAGAACTCCTCCGGTGGCGTGTAGTAGACGTTGTGGCACGCGGCGCCGTCGTAGATGAGATGCGGGTGCGTCTGGACGACGTTCCGGATGACCTCCGGTTCGAATAAGTCGCGGTTGTACTGACAGATCGCGAGCGAATCCGTCTGGTCGAAGAGATCGTTGATTTTCTGCTCGTACTCGATGAACTGCTCGACTGGCGTCTCGTCGTCGTCGAGCCACGTCATCTCGGCGACGACCCGGAGCGCCTCGTAGTCCGCCGTAGCCTCGGTGACCATCTCGTCGTAGAAGTCGATCATCTCGTCGGGCTCGAACGATCCGTCTCGGAGATAGGTCTCCTGTGCGGTGTGGAACGTCAGTGCGCCCGCGGCGAGCGCGGGATCGACGTCGAGTCCGGCGTCACGCATCGCGTCCCGCACCTCGGCTTCGGTACTCTCGTCGATGACATACATGACGCGCTCGCCGCGCTCGAGCCCGTGCCGAACAAACGGGATGGCGGCCCCGAACTTCTCCTCAGGCGTCTCGTAGATGTGTGCGAAGTGATCGTTGCAGGTGTGCTCGTCGAGCGGTTCGACCGGGCCACGGAACTCGGAACTGGACTGAAACGCCTCGAGACCGTTCTCGAGGCCCAGTACCTCCGGCTGGTCATAGCGGCCGGCGGCTTGATTCATTAGATCGGGATATTCGATTCAGACGGTTAAAGATCGGCATTGTCGAGATAGTGATAACATTCCACGAGGTCTGTAGCAGAGGGATTTAACGCTGCCGACTGAACCCCTCTACGAGTGAATATTCAGCATCTCAAACGCGCATGAGTACATCCGTATCGCGTGGGTAATCCCGACGCCAAGCAGTATGGCCCGCGAGAGCGAGCCGCTCGGTATGGGAGAGCACTCGAGTCACGGCCACGGATCGACCGACGCGAATCGGGGGCACGCATCCGGGGGACACGCCGCACCGGGCGGACTGTCGCTCGCGGCGAACGGGCTCCGCCTCGAGCCGTCGGAGACGCGGTTCGAGCCCGAGGTACCCGTCCACTGGACGTTCCGAATCCTCGACGAGGACGGGGCGGTCGTGACCGACTTCGAGGAGGCGCACGGCCGGCCGAGCCACCTCGTCGTCGTGCGGCGGGATCTGACTCGATTCCAGCACCGCCACCCGGAACTGCAGGCGGACGGGACGTGGCTCGTCGAGGATTTCGCGGTGCCGGATCCGGGCGTCTACCGCGCGTTCGTGGATGTCGTCGTCGACGGGCACCCGACCACGTTGGGCTTCGATCTGCTCGCACCCGGGACGGTGACCCACGACGAGCGCCCGGACGCCTCGCGTCGCGCGACCACGGGGAACTACGAGCTCGAACTGCTCACCGACGACGTCGCCGCCGGCGAACGCACGCGACTGTCGTTCGCGGTTCGCCGGGGCGGAGAGCCCGTCTCGGAACTCGAGTCGTACCTCGGTGCGCTCGGGCACCTCGTCGCCCTCCGTGAGGGCGACCTCGCGTACCTGCACGTCCATCCCGAAGCGACGGCCCCCGACAGCGGCCGCGTCGAATTCGGGGCCCGATTCCCGACCCCGGGTCGGTATCGGCTGTTCTTCCAGACCAAGCCGGAGGGGACCCTGATCACGGCACAGTTCGACGTTCGCGTCGATCCGTAGCGCCGGTTCGGTGCGCCGGACGGGCGGTCGCCGTCGCGACGATAACGACGGGTGCACGGCGCGGGTTCCGGCGGACGGCCACACCCCGGTTTGATGCGACTGGCTCGAGTCGGTTCCGTAATGGCAGATCCCGTCGCCCTCGTCACGCGGTCGCTGACCGACGAGACGCGCCGCGAGTTCGACCGACGTGTCGACGAGCAGGCCGCGCGGATCACCGACGCCCTCCGCGCCGGCCGACTCGACAGCCCCGGACTCGGACTGGGGCTCGAACTCGAGGCCTACGCCGTCGACGAGGCGGGGCGCCTCGCCCGCGTCCCGGACACCGTCTTCGAGGGCCGCTGCGAGCGCGAACTCGGGCGACACAACGTCGAATTTAACACCGAACCGACGCCGTTCGACGGGGCGGGTATCGCCGCGCAGGCGGCCCAACTCGAGCGTCGCGTCCGGAAGGCGCAATCGGACGCCGAAGCGGACGGCCTCGAGATCGTGCTGGATGCGATGTGGACGCGACCGCCGCCGGAGGGCGCTCGCGAGTACCTCGCGGCCACGACGGAGCGCGAGGGCGTGGCGCTCGCCGAGAACATGACGAAATCGGCGCGATACTACGCGATCGACAACGACGTGCTGGCGCGAACGGGGGGCGAAATCGCGCTCTCGGTGCCGGGCGTCGAGGAGACGTTCTCGTCGCTCCTGTTCGAGTCGCTGACGAGTTCCGTCCAGCCTCACGTCCAGATCCCCGACGTCGAGGCGTTTCCACGGTACTACAACACCGCGCTCGGGACCCTCGGTCCGGTGCTGGCGATCGCGACGAACTCGCCGCTGTTGCCGCCCGATCTATACGATTGTGAGAAACGGGACGAGTCCGCCGGTCCCACTGATCCGTACGCGCTCCTCGAGGCGACCCACCACGAACTCCGGATCCCGGTGTTCGAACAGTCCGTCAATCGGGCCTGGGAGAAGGTTCGCGTCCCCCGGCGGATCGAGCGCACGACAGACGCCGTCGACAGGCTCGTCGCCGACCAGACCTGTGCACCGTTCCTCCGCGAGTGGCTCGCCGACGGTGACCGAGAGGAGTTCGCCGATCGGTTCTGGGAACTCGACCACAAGCGCGGGACCTACTGGCGGTGGCTCCGCACCGTCGTCGGCGGCCAGCCGGTCGCGGAGGGTGATCGCTGGTCGATCCGACTCGAGTACCGACCGCTGCCGACCCAGCCGACGGTCGCCGAGACCGTCGGCCTCCAGTGTCTCGTCGGCGGCCTCCTCCGCGGACTCGTCGGCGCCGACCACCCGCTCGCGACGCTCGAGTACGAGGCCGCCGTGGAGAGTTTCTACGACGCGGTCGCGAACGGTCTCGAGGCCGACCTCGCGTGGATCACCGCCGACGGCGACCGGACGACCGATCGGGACGCGATCTACGACGAACTCTTCGCGTTCGCCCGCCGCGGCCTCCGGGAGCAGGGCGTGTCCGACGAGACGATCGAGACGTCCCTCGAGCCGCTGGAGGCCCGCTGGCGCGAGCGAACCACTCCCAGTCGGTGGAAGCTCGAGCGCGTACGGGACGCGCTCGATGCAGGCGAGCGGTTCGCCGATGCGGTCCACGAGATGCAGGCCGCGTACGTTCGTCGAGCGGGAGCCGGCGACCCGATAACGCAGTGGTCCTGAACGGCACTCGCGGTCCCGTGGATGCGGCAGCCAAATCCCGACGCACTCCCGTTTCGAGGATCGTTCTCGATGATCGGATACAACCAGAAGTCATTGGAAAAGATATATACTCACCAGACAGTCAAGTCGAGATATGATGCTCCCAGTCCCCGCCGACCTCCTGCTCTTCCTCGCGATCGGCGTTAGTGTGGTCTCGGTCGTCACCGCCGGCATCGGTTATCTCTACGCCCGCTTCACTCGAGGGCGAAGCGACGAGCGCGCCAGTCGGGGGACCAACGTCCTCACGCTCGGACCGGCGGTCCTCGTCGGGGCCGTCGTCGGAATCGTCGTTCGGAACGCCGGGGTCGACGGCGCGACCGCCCTCGAAGCGATACTTGTCGGACTCTTCACGGCCGTCGCCGGCGGTCTCGCGGCTGGCGCCGTCAGTGCGGCGACGATCACCGGGATCGCCACCGCCCGCCCGACCCTCCCCGGCGTCGACGACATCGCCACCGTTCGGCGACGATACGCGCGCTATCTGGCGGGAGTCGTATTCGTCGTCCTCCTCTTCGTTCCCGCCATCGAACTGGCGACTCGGGACGCCGCCGGCACCGCCGCCATCGTCGCTGTCATCGGGGGATGCTTCTGGGCCGGCGGCCCGTTACTCCGATCGCTGACCGCCGCTACCCGCGAGCCGACCGACGACGAACGCGACCGTCTCGAGGCCGTTCGAAAGGCCACCGAGATCGAGGCGCGCGCCGTCCGAGTAATCGACGACAGCGACAGCCGCGTGAGCGTCGAACTGTTGGGCGCGCCCGGCGCTCGGACGCTGTTCGTCTCGACGGGCGCGCTGGCAGGGCTCGACGACGAGACGCTGACGGCGATGCTGATCGCCCGCCGCGAACAAGCGAACCAGTACGAACGGCTGGCGTCGGTCGCGGTCCTCGTTGCAACCGTCGTCCCGCTGAGCGCGTGGCTCGGCGGCGATCTGCCGGCAGCGGCCGGTCTCGGAGTGACCACTGCCGTCGTCCTCGGCGGCTTCGCCCTCGTGCGCCGACTCCGATATCGGGCCGACGACCACGCCGCCGACGCGTTCGGCGCGGACGCCCTCGCGAACGCCTTCGAACGCGCTTACGAAACCGCCGGCTTCGAACTCGAGGGCGACGGTAGTCGACGCTGGCTCTCGACGACCCCGTCGATCGCAGCGCGGATCGAGCGACTCCGCGAGACCGAGACCGTGACTGAGACCGACTCGAGCGAACGGAGCGGCTAACTGACTCGAGGCCGAACGGCGGCTATGCACGTCGCGATCGTCACCGTCGGCGACGAGTTGCTGGCCGGAACGACGACGAACACGAACGCCGCCTGGCTGGCCGAGCGGATCACCGAGCGCGGGAGTACCGTCGATCGCATCCTGACGATTCCCGACGACCGAGCGCTGATCGCCGACTACGCCGCCCGCTGGAACGACGAGTTCGACGCCGTGATCGTCACCGGCGGGATCGGCGGCACGCCCGACGACGTGACCGTCGAAGCCGTCGCGGACGGTCTCGACCGCGAGTTCGTCGTCTTCGATCGCATTCGAGAGCAGTTGCTCGAGAAGGCGGCCGAGTTCCGCGACGAGAATCCGGACTTAGTCGAGGAGTACGACCTCGAACTCGATCTCGACGCCGCGGCGTCGCTGCCCGAAGGCGCGACACCGATCGTGACCGACGCGGGCTGGGCGCCGGGCTGTATCGTCGAGAACGTCTACGTCTTCGCGGGTATCCCCGACGAGATGCAGGCCATGTTCCGCGCGGTCGAAGACGAGTTCCGGGGCGACGCCGTCGCCGAGACGATCTACACGCCCGCTCCCGAGGGATCGCTGCACGAGGTGCTCGAGGCGGTCACCGAAACGTTCGACGTCAGCGTCGGCAGCTATCCGCGGGGCGAGAATCGGCCGGGACGGATCCGCGTGCGAGGAACCGACGAGGCGGCCGTCGAGGACGCGATCGCCTGGCTCGAGGACCGCGTCGAGACGACCGCGCCGCCGTCGGCCGAGTAGTCGGCGTTACCGGTACAGCGAGACGTAGAGCATGCCGAAACCGACGATAAACGGCACCGTCTCGACGACGCGAAACAGCGTCATCGGGTCGGGGAGTTGCGAAACGATCGTCGTGAGTCCGACGCCCATACTGAGAAACGCGAAGCCGATGAACGCGGACTCCAGACGCTTGGACTGGCGTTGGCGGTAGGACTGGAAGCTGATGAGCGTCAGCCCGAGCGAGAGCGCGAAGACGGCCATCTGCATCACCATGAGCAGCGCCTGACTGAGCCCGGCGACGGTCATCGGGTCTCACCGGCGCGCCGTGCGGGTGTCGCTGTGTCTCCTGTCATGCTGTCTCGAGTCGCTATTTCACGCCGAGCTCGTCCCAGAGCTGGGAAAACCGGTCGGGGAGGTTCTCTTCCCGGAAGATACGAACGTCGTACTCGTCGTCGTCGAGCGAGATGACCGTGCTGTTGAAGTTACACGTGTACTCCTTGAAGTGGTTCCCGTCGTCCGCGACGAGGGTGCGGTACTCGATGAGATCGTTCGCTTCGAGGAGCTCGAGACGGCGATAGATCGTCGGTTGGGAGAGATCGAGCCGCTCGGCCAACTCCTTCGCGGAGCCGGGTTCGCGGCTGATCGAGGCGAGGACGGTCCGGGCGTGCTCGTCCCCGATCGTATTGAGAATCTCCTCGATGGAGGATTCGTCGTCCATACGTGACCGCTTTGGAGATTCATCGCTAAATGTTTTCCGAGTAGTAGAGAGTGTCTTTGATACTGATATATGGTGTTATCCGGTCATCGTCACCGCTCGAGAACGGCGTGAGACGGCTACAAAAGCGCCGCTATCGCTGACAAAGCGATCGAGCCCGGTTCGTCTCGAATTGTAACTTCGATTGTCACGTCGCGTCTTCAATTTGCGAAAATACCTATATATACCCCTTCTCCCGATCCGCAGTCGCTGTCGACGATATATGGTGGTGCAGTGTAAGGTCCGAATATGGCAACGACGAACGGCGTATCAGACGGGATGACCGAACCGTGTGCGGTCTGCGGAACCGATACGCTTCACGAGATTTCGATCCAACTGATAACCGAGGGCGACGACGACGAAACCGCGCAGTACTCCCGCGAACCCTACCGCGTCCGCGAGTGCTCGCGCTGTGGCAACCGCGAGAGCAAGCGGATGAACAACGCGTGACACAACTGGTGCGGTCCTGACGAGTCGGTCGCGTCGATTCGCTTCGTTTCGAGGATTCGTGACCGTCCGAAGCCTGACGACGACGAGACGAGTTATTCTCCTGCTCGGTGACCAGGGCTGTTCGTTCGGTCTCCGACGCCATTTCGCTGGCATCGGATCACTGCAGACCGTGTACTCCGTGTTTTCGTCGTACCGCGAACCGGCCGTCGTCGACCGTTCGGTCGAGCGTATCGAATACGACGATCGTCTTTGAGTACCGCCAACTAGCGCCAACTGGCCCCCGTCTGCAGGTTTCGTTCCGGTTGGTCGGTCCCGTGACTTATCACAAACGGGATAAACTATCTCGAGGTGGAGAATAACATAAGGGACGATAATCATATACTATTCGTGGTGTGATCCACTTCGATTAGTTCAGAGCCCCGATTACGTCCTGCGATTAGCAACGTTGAATGTTGAAATCATATAATCTGTATTATCGTAACTAGTCGCGAACGCGGCCAAACCACCAATCTCGAGAGCGCAGATAACGATCTCATAAGTTATGCAAATTCACCACGCTATATACAGATGAGAAATGAATCCAGTATCGGCTAATTATGGAAAACGCTTATATGGCTATTCCTCATATGATAGTACAGATTATGACTGGATATTACGACATTGTTCTCGGCCTCATCCCAGTCGCACTGCTCGGCATCACCGCAGCCCTCACGCTCGTGGGACTCTCGTTGACGGCTGCGGTGCCTGTCGGCGCGTTCGTCGCGATGGCGATCATCGGGCACGCGATGTTCGTCAACACGCCTGCAGACGGTGCGGACGAACCCAAGTCCACGCGGCCGCCGATGAACGCCGACTGAGGTCGTTCTCGTCTCCCCGGTTTTTATCTCCGCTCGCGTCCCGTTTTCTGCTATGACTTCGACCCTGTTTCTCTCCAGTGAGGACGTCAGTGACCTTGCATCACCAGCTGACTACGTCGACACCGTTCGCGAGGGGTACCGCCAGCGCGGCGAGGGCGCGCCGGCCCAGCCGCGGTCGAAGTTCTTCCGCGCCGATCCCGAGGGGATGCTGACGAGCTACGCCGCCGTCCTCCCCGAGACCGGAGCGATGGGCGGCTACATGTACAGCGCCGGCTTCGGCGCCGGAGACGCGTGGTTCATGACGCCGCTGTTCGACGCCGACAGCGGCGCGCCGCTCGCCCTGCTCGACGGCGCCAGCATGAACCCCCACAAGACCGGCGCGGCGGGCGCCGTTGCGGTCGACGAACTCGCACGCGAGGACGCGACCGTCCTCGCCGTCATCGGCAGCGGCGCGCAGGCGCGGGGCCAACTGCGCGCGACGGCGACCGTCCGCGACTTCGCCGAGGTCCGCGTCTACTCCCCGACCCCTGAGAGCCGCGAGTCCTTCGCCGCCGACTTCGACGCGGACCTCGAGGCGGACGTCCGCGCCGTCGACTCGAGCGAGGCCGCGGTCTCCGGTGCGGACGTCGTCATCACGGCGACGAAAGCCGGTGAGCCGGTCTTCGACGGCGACGACCTCGAGCCGGGCACCCACGTGACGGCGATGGGCCAGTACTCGCCAGACAAGCGGGAAGTAGACGCGCGGACGGTCGAACGCGCGACCTACGTCCCCGACCTGCGAGAACGCGCGACCTTCGACTCCGGCGAGTTCATGCTGGCTGTCCAGGAGGGCGCCGTGACGGAGGAGGACATCCACGCGGAACTAGGCGAGATCGTCGCCGGGAACGAGCCTGGGCGGACTGGCGACGACGAGATCACGCTCTTCGATAGCGGCGGGACGGGCATCGAGACCGTCGCCGCGGCGCACATGCTCTACGAGCGCGCCGAGCGAGAGGGCCGCGGGCAGACGATCGAGTTCGCGCCCGCGAGCGAGGCGCTGACCGGGGACTGAACGGCTGGTCGGGCACCTCTTCGTTGTACGAGAGCAGACTCACTTCCGTCGAACCGAGGGTCCACTCCGCGGTCATGACGTGGCGACCGTTCGCTCGAACTGTTGGATCGCGCGGTCGCTCCCCGCGACGATCACTTCGTCGTCGGCCTCGATAGTGATGCGTTCGTCGGTACGGACGGTACCGTCGCGCTCGACGCCGACCACGGTCCATCCGCGCTCGGTGTTGCGACGAGCGTCCGCCAGCGACTCGCCGGCGAACGGGTCCGCGTCGGCCTGAATCAGACGGATTTGACTCGTCGGAGCCATCACTCGTTCACCGTACACCTCTGCCGCGACCAGTCGAGCGGATATCTGCTGGGTGGAGAGAACGTAGTCGGCACCCGCTCTGAACGCCGGCTTCGTCTTCTCCCTATCGGTCACCCGCGCGAGAATCTCCGTTCCGCTAGAGAGCGAACGGGCGATAGCGATCGTCAACAACGCGACCGAATCGTCATCGACGGTGACGATCAGCGCCGAGGCGTCATCGATGTCGGCTTCGCGGAGCGTTTCGGGTTCGGTGACGTCTCCGACGATGTCTGGATTCGGGTCCGCCGATTCGTCGATAGTCGTCACCGAAACGTCCTCCGGAAGCGCTTCGACCGCCGCGGTTCCGCCCTCTCCGTACCCGGCGACGATGATCTGTGAGAGGGATCGGATGCGGCGCGACCGGACGCCCGCGATTTCGTCCGTTATTTCGTCGAGTTCGCTCTCCGGACCCGCGACGACCAGAACGGTATCGGGGGCGAGTTCGTCGTCGGGCGACGGCGGCAGACGCAGTTCCCCGTGGAACCAACCGGCGACCAGCGTCAGGTTCGGATGGTTCGCGATCGGTGAATCGCGCACCCGAACGCCGTGAAGCGGACTGTCTCGCCTGACGAGTATCTCGCTGACGTCGACCTCGTCCTCGTCGGACCAGTCCCTCGAGAGGGGGATCGTCGCCTTCTCAGCCAGTCGCTGGCCGATCAGTGCGTGCGGGGCGACGCTCCGATCCACCCCGACTTTCGCGAGCGCTGCTTCTCTGCGCGTCGACTCCGTGAAACTGACCACCCGCAGCTCCTCGTTGGCCTCCAGCGCGGTCAGGACGATGCTCGCGGTCCTATCGGCGGCGTCGGTGATGAGCAGCGACGCTCGCTCGATATCGGCACGCTCGAGGTCGTCCCGATCCTCGGGGTCGCCGTTGATAGCCTGATAGCCGTCATCCGAGAGGCGTTTCGCTTCCTCGTCGTCCGATTCGATGAGAACGTAATCGATGTCGAGTTCTTCGAGTTCGTCGAGGAGCAGGTCGGTATCGCGCTGGTACTCAGCGATGACGACGTGGTCGTTCTTAGTCGTGAGGCGGTCGTCGAGGTTCAGCGGCGTCCGCTCGAACAGCGGGATGACCAGGACGCGCAGCGTAACGAACCCGATGACGACGCCGGTCACCTGGATCGTCACCATCAGCACGTTCATCGCCGGCGTCGTCCAGGGCGAATCCGCGCCGTATCCGGTCGTCGTCATCGTCTCGACCACGGTCTGGAACGATCGGAAAACGGACTGGGGACGGTTTTCGAGCGCTCTCATCCCCCAGTTGTAGATACCGGTGTAGAAGAGGACGACCGAGACGAGACCGACCACGAAGAACACCAGTAATCGCTGGCGTTTCGTGAGATCGCGCGGATGCAACCCCTCGATATCTCTGAGTTCGCGCATTCGGTGCCCTCCGATCACCCACGATAGGCCGTCTGACCGATTAAGTAGTCTGCTTGAGTCAGAACGCACCACGGATGAAGCCGCTTTTCGGCCGGTCGCGAACTGACGACGGCTCACTCCGCGGGCCGGACCTTGAACCCGTAGCGGGTCACGCCCTCCTGCGTATAGACGCGGCGGATCGTCGTCTCGATCCGTTCGCCGACCGCGAACTCCTCAGGGGCCGCGTCGGTACCCATCGCGGAGATGCTCACCGACTCGGTTCCGGCCTCGTCCTCGAGGGCCACGATCGCCGCCGCGTAGTCGCCCGTCCGGGCCTGTTGCTCGGCGAACTCCGGTGGGGCGCCGCCCTGCGAGATGGTCGTGACGGCCTCGACGGTCCCCGTGCCGGGAAGCTCGACCGGCTCGTACTCCACGAGCGACCCGCAGTCGGTACAGGCCCCTTCCGGTGGGAACGAGAGCGCACCGCAGTCGGGACAGCGGCCGGCCTCGAGCCGGTAGCGCTGGGGGATCGACCGGCGCCACGAGGGGACGCTGACGTAGGCGCCGCCGCCCGACGGCGGGCCGGTCGTGACGACACCGCGCTGGCGCAGGTACTCGGCGTAGGAGAGGGTGGCGTCGCCCTCGAGAGCCGTTTGCGCGGGAACCGCACCGTCGGCATCGACCATGAGCGCGTCCGCGCCCGCGCCGCTCCCGTGGGCGACTGCGAGGATCGACTCGTAGCCGTCGGCGAGCGCGCTCGCCAGCGAGACGGGGACGCTCGCGGCGCCAAGGTCGCCGAGTTCGTGGACCATCGCGGCGGCCTGAATCTCGTCGGTACCGACGCCCGCTGCGCCCGCGGCGCGGTAGGGGAGTTTGCCGTCGGGCGCCTGAATCGCGACGGCGTCGGGGTCGGGTTCGGTCTCGAGGCCGTCGACGGCGCCGCCGATCGTCTCGGTGAACGCGGCGCGGTCGTACTGGGTGACGCCCAGTCCCTGCGTCTCGTCCTCGCCGGTGTTACGGAATCGCGTGCCGGGGTAGGGCGTCGCGTACTCGGCGCGGTCGACGATCTCGGCGGGCCCGTCGCGCTCGAGGACGAACGCGGCGGCGCCGGCGCCTGCGGCGTGATCCACGCCGTCGTCGGGGTCGCCCTTCGGCGCGTCGGCCGCGACGACGAGGCCGGCGGTGGCGTCGGCGCCGATCGCGTCCGTGCAGGCCCAGAGCGCACGCGTCCCGGCGCGCGTGCTGCCGGTGAACAGCTGCCGGGTCGTCGATTCGTCGAGGGCGAGCATCGCGCCCAGCCGGGCGGTCAGATCTTCCTCGGCCGCCGGCGGCCGCGAGGAGGCGAAGGCGAGCCAGTCGACGCTCGAAGGGGCGACGGCGGCGGCCTCGAGGGCCCGCGTGGCGGCCTCGTAGCCCATCGTCAGCGCGTCCTCGTCGGCCGCGGGAACGGCCTTCTCGGAGATGCCGGCCGCGTGGAACTGGCCCCAGGCCTCCTCGAAGGCCTCAGCCGTGATGCGGAACCGCGGCGCGTAGGCGCCGACGCCGGTGATCGCGGTCATCACGCGCTCACCTCCTGCACCTTTTCAAATACGTGAACGACGGCCGCACCGCCGCTGCCGCCGACGTTGTGAGTCAGGCCGCGGGTCGGGTTCTCGACCTGTCGGTCGCCCGCCTTCCCGGAGAGCTGTTTGAACGCCTCGACGATCTGCCCGGCGCCGGTCGCGCCGATGGGGTGGCCCTTGGACTTGAGCCCGCCGGAGGTGTTGACGGGGAGCCCGCCGCCGAGTTCGGTCTCGCCGGACTCGATCAGGTCGCCGGCCTCGCCGCGCTCGCAGAAGCCCAGATCCTCGTAGGCCAGCAGTTCGGCGATGGCGAAGCAGTCGTGGACCTCCGCGAAGTCGAGGTCGTCCGGCTCGACGCCGGCCATCTCGTAGGCCTGCTCGCCGGCGCGTTGGCTCGCCGGGACGCCGGTGTAGGTGTCGCGCTGGAAGAGCCCGACGTTGTCGCTGCCCGCGCCGACGCCGGCGATTCGGATCGGGTCCGACGTATACTTCTCGACGACGTCCTCGCTGACGATGAGGGCGCAGGCCGCGCCGTCGGAGGTCGGACAGCAGTGATAGAGGTTCAGGGGGTCCGCGACGACCGGCGCGGACTCGGCGTCCTCGAGCGAGCACTCGAACCCCAACTGGGCGTGGGGGTTCTTCGCGCCGTTCGCGTGGTTCTTGACGGCCACTCGAGAGAGCTGCTCGCGGGTGGTGCCGTACCGCTCCATGTGGACGGAAGCCATCTGGGCGTAGACGCCCGAGAAGGTCGTGCCGGAGAGTCGTTCCCACTCGGTTTCTCCGGAGACGCCGAGCCAGTACTTCGTCGCGTCGGAGCTCGTGTCGGACATGACCTCGAAGCCGCCGGCCAGCACGACGTCGGCCATTCCCGACTTGACCGCCTGGACGGCCTGGCGGACGGCGAAGCCGCTGGCCGCGCAGGCGTTCTCGACGCGCGTACAGGGGACGCCGCCGAGGCCGACGTGTTCGGTGACCGCGGGCCCCGAGAGGCCGAGCTGTCGACCGCCGACCCCTAGGTGGCCGACGAAGGCTTCGTCGATCTCCTCGCCGTCGATCCCGTTCGGTACGCTCTCCGTCGCCGCTTCGAACGCCGTCCGGAACAGGGACCGGTAGCTCTCCTCGGGGAACGCCCCGTAGTCCGACTGCCCCGCACCGACGAGATACGCGTCTCGCATACACGTGGCTGAGATCTCCCAGGATAAAAGATGTACATACTCTCGGAGGACGCTGGCGCCACCGATACGTAGCCCAGTACGCGCCGGACAAGCGCGGGGAGGAGACGACGACCGTCGAGCGACCGACGGACGTTCCCGACCTGTGCGAGCGCGTGACGGTTGACTCGGCGAGTTCTGCTGGTCGTCCAAGCGAGCGCCGTGACCGTGAAGTAACGCTCGGCCGGTTATCGCGTTTCGGGTTCCGGTTCGGCCCCGGTATCGACATCGTGCGATCCGGACGCTCGAGTCGCCTCGACGATCGCGCGGAGGAGCGTCGCCTCGGCCGCGCGAAGGCGCTGGGAAACCGCCGACTTCGAGATCGAAAGCCTCGCCGCGAGCGTCTCGAGATCCGTCCCTCGAGGGCAGTCGAAGTATCCCTGCTCGAAGGCGACTTCGAGTGCTTCCCACTGTTTCGGCGTCACGTCCCGGACGTCGATTCGGAGCGTCGTCGGGCGGCGACTCGAGTCGGGTGCATCGACGATGCGAGCGTCGACCACGTCTTCGACACAGTCGACGAGCTGTTCGATCGAATCGTCCTCGGTCACGGTCACCGTGACTCGGATCCGGTTGCCGTCGGTATCGTTCCTCATGGGCAGACAGCGCGTTGATCGGCCCCGGGTTGCTCGCCGATACCGGACACTGCGACGGGGGTGTTTGTTTCGATTTGCATCGTTCTAACTGCGCTGGAAACGGGGGTCGATTACCCGTCGTACGGCGGTCTTCGAAGGTCGATTCTCACGGATTCGGATCGTAGATTTCGGGATCCGCCTCGCCGTCGATATCGATGACCGCGAGTGCGCCCCGCCGAGCCGCGCGGGTCAGTGCGTGGTCGACGATCTTGACCGGTCCGGGGACGGGGAACTCCATCTCGGCCGCGGCGGTCGTCCCTGGGGCCACGGGCGCGGTCTCGATGTTATGATCGGGGGCGGTCAGGAGGTCGCCGTCGCGGTAGAACCGACTCCAGACGTTGCCGATCGGGTGCCACGAACTCAGCAGGTTCGGCCCGCCGTTGGCGAAGTAGACGCGGGCGGTTTCGCCGACGTCGGCGTGCATCGGCCCGACGCCGTCCTCGGTGAAACCGTAGGCCTGCCCGTTGAAGACGACGTACGTGGGCTGCTCGGCCAGCATCGCGTCGAAGTCGAAACCGTGGTGTCCCTTCTCGCCGACCGACCCGTCCGTGTAGATCTCGTGCTGGCCGAGGTAGAACTCCCGATCGACCTCCGGAAGGCCGTCCTCGGGCTCGACGAGGATCGAGCCGAACATCCCGGCGCTGATGTGCTGATCCATGTTCGGTATCGCACAGTGGTAGATGAACACGCCCGGGTACTCGGCGCTGAAGCTGATCTGCGCGGGGTCGTCGCCGGGGCTAATCGTCGTCGCGTCGGCACCGCCGCCCGGTCCGTAAACCGCGTGGAAATCCATGTTGTGGTTTGTGACGTTCAGGTCGTCGGAGACCTCGAAGGTGAGGGTGACGCGGTCGCCGCGGCGGACCCGCAGCATCGGACCGGGGACCTGCCCCTCGAAGGTCATGTAGTCGAAGGTGACCCCCGGTTCGATCTCGGCGGTCACCCGCTCGGTTCGAACCGTGACGTCGTGCTCGCGAGGCTCGTTCCAGTCGACCGGATCGGGGATAGCCGTCGGATCGCGAGCGATCCTGTCGACGTCGACGGACTCGACCGCCGCCGGCTCCCCCTCCTCGTCCGTCTCGGTATCGGTGCCCTGTGCGTTCTGCTCGCCGTCGTTAGACAGTCCGTCGAGACAACCGGCGATCGCCAGCGCGGTCGCCCCACCGGCCGTTTGCAGGAACCGTCGTCGGGAGTTGGTGGTCGGGGTCATGACGTGACACCTGGGTATCGATCCGTTCGATTATTGAACCACGAGGCGCGTTTCTCCGGGATGGGAAGCCTACTGTAGGGGTACAGTCGCGTTACCTCCGCTCGAGAACGGACCCGAAGATGTTCTGATTTCGGTATAAGCGTGTTCGACGGCGCCTCGAGAGCGACCGTCCGAGTTCGGTCTCGGCCCGAGCCGGCGTTCCTTCGAGCGAACCGCGCGATGGTGCTGGGACCGCCAATACTGTTCGTGAGACGCGACGCGGGATTCAAACGTCTCGTCGTCGTACATCAAGTATGTCCCGCGCAGACGAACTCGTGGCCGTCCTCGAGACGGTGGAGTCGCTGGCGATCGTCTGCCACGACAACCCGGATCCGGACTGCCTGGCCAGCGCTCTGGCCCTCGAGGCGATCGCGATCGACCACGACGTCGAGGAGGTGACGATCGCCTACGGCGGCGAGATTTCCCACCAGCAAAACCGGGCGCTGGTCAACATGCTCGACATCTCTCTGCAGGCGCTCGAGGACACGGCCGTCGACGACTACGACTGCATCGGCTTTGTCGATCACTCACAGCCGGGGGCCAACACCGAACTCCCGACGGAGATCGAGCCCGGGATCGTCGTCGATCACCACCCCGGCGAGTCGGTCGGCGCGCCCTTCGAGGACGTCCGGACCCGGATCGGCGCGACCGCGACCATCTTCGTCGAGTACCTCTGCGAGCTCGAGATCGAGTTGACGACGCGGCTCGCCTCGGCGCTGCTGTTCGCGCTCCACCGCGAACGGCTCGATTTCGTCCGCGAGCCGACCCGCCGGGAGTACGAGGCGGCGCTGGCGGTCTACCCGCACGCGGACCTAGAGACCCTCGAGCAACTCTACAGCAGCGCGTTCTCGCCGGGCACGCTCGACGCGATCGGGAAGGCGATCGCGAGCCGCGAGCGCCGGGGCTCCTCGCTGGTCGCGAGCGTCGGCAAGACGACCGAGACCGACGCCTTACCCCAGGCCGCGGACTACCTGCTGAACCTCGAGGGCGTCGACACGGTGCTCGTCTACGGGGTCGTCGGCGGCTCGATCCGGTTGAGCGCGCGGTCGATCGATCCGCGGATCCACATCGGCGAGACGCTCCAGACCGCCTTCGACGACCTCGGACAGGTCGGCGGCCACCACGACATGGCCGGCGGACGGATCGAGCTCGGCCTCTTCGCCGACGAGGCCGACGACACGGACGCACTGCTCGAGTTCGTCGACGGCCGCCTCACGCGTCGGTTCTTCGACGCCCTGAACCTCGACGACATCCAGTGAGCGCGCGCCAGTCGATCCGGGCACACACCTGGTGGCGGGGCCGTCGCGATCGGTCGATGAGTGTTGGCTGCGCCATCGCCGGTCAGTCGATGTCGATCGTCCGCGTCTCGCCGCCGGGCTCCAGTTTCGGAAGCCGAACCGTCAGGACGCCGTTGTTGACGGTCGCGGTCGCGGCGTCGGCGTCGACGCGCTCGGGAAGCTGAACCTGCCGGCTGAACGACTGCAACTCGCGCTCGCGGCGAATGTAGGTTCCCTCCTGCTCGCCCGTCTCGCCCGCCCGGTCGCGTTCGCCCGTCCCGCGCGTCTCCTCGCGCTCGCGTTCCTCGAGATCGCCGCGCTCGTCGAGTCCGCTGCTCTCCGTGACCGCGTGCTGTCGTTCGCCCCTGATGGCGAGCGTCTCGTCGCGGACGCGAATCTCGAGGTCGTCGCTCTCGTAGCCGGGGACGTCGACGGTGGCGACGAACTCGTCGCCCCGATCGGTCAGGTCCAGCCGGGTCGCCGCCCCGCTCATCGAGAGGTCGAGTCGACTCCGGTCGTCGACCTCCGACTGCCAGGTTCGGGCGGCCGTCTCGAGCCGACGATTCAGTTGGTCGAACAGCTCGTCGAGTCCGTCGAACGGAGTGGGTCTATCTGACATGGTATGGTATACCATAAAACTCGAACGGCGAAAAAGGCCACTCTCGTCGTCGCGGATTGTCACGCAAGGAAACGTATCGAAGCGAGACATTGCGGCAGAACCGAGGGGAGGGCTGGTCGTTTTTAGGCTCCGTCCCGTACGGACGGGTGTGAGTTCTGCACTGTTTGTCGTCAGCGAAGAGGGGTATTGGGGAGAAGAATGCGTCGAGCCGCTCGAGGCGCTCTCGGAAGCGGGCCTCGAGATCACGGTCTCGACGCCCTCCGGGAAGCCGCCGAAGGTCGACGAGCGCTCGATCGATCCCGACGAGGTCGGCGAGGAGACCGCCGAGCACGTCCGTGAGGTCCACGAGAACGACGAGCGACTGAACGATCCGATCCCAACGGCCCAGGCCGAGGCCGAGGGCTACGACGCGGTCGTCTTCCCCGGCGGTCACGGCACCGCGTGGGACGTCAACCAGGACAGCGACGCGCGGCGCCTCCTCCGCGAGGCCGTCGCCGGCGACGACGGCAAGGCGCTGGTCGTCTGCCACGCCGTCGGCATCCTCGCGTTCGCCCGCGACCGACAGGGCGCGTTCATCGTCAACGGTCGCAACATCACCGGCTTCCCCAACGAGTGGGAGGAGGGCATCGTCGACGAGAACGACCTGATGCCAAGCGGCCGGAAACTGCCCTACTGGGTCGAAGACGAGGTCAAGGCGGCTGGCGCCAACTGGGACGCCGAACTCGACGCGGACACCAGCGTCACCGTCGACGGCGACCTGCTGACCGCCCGCGGTCCCGAATCCTCGAGCGCCGCGGCCGAGACGCTGCTCGAGGAACTCGGCGAGTAACGCCTCCGGGCGTGCACTCGACACCCCGATAGCGTCCGTCGATATTGCTAATCCGTCCCCGTTCGGACGGCTCTCGTGTGACCGTTCGCGGCTCCGTTCGTCCCGGATCGACCGCCGACCGAGCGAGTTATCCCCGCTGGTTCCCGAGCACGACTGTGGTCCCCGCTGAATCGAACCCGTCCGCAGAAGTCCGCTTAGAGAGCCGTAGCTACCGAATTACGGTCGACGACGGCCGCGAGTCGTTCTTCGCGCTCAGCATCGAAGACGCCGCCAACGAGGACGCGTGGCTCATGTCGGACACCGTCGTCGCCCTCGAGAACATGCGATAGTTCGACCGCGACCGACCAACGGCCGCGTCGGGCCTCCTCGAGTTTCATCTCACTCAGTTGCGACGTCGCGCGTCGTCGATAGGAAAGCGCTTCAGGCGGGACGCCGTTCTCCGATCCGATGAATCGTCGGACCCTGTTGGCCGCCGGCAGCGTTCTCGCGGGAACGGTTACCGCCGGTGTCGCGAGTCAGCCGCCGAGTAACGACCGGCTGCTCGCGGCCGCTCGAACCCCGAGCGACGCGGGCGAGGCCGAAACGCAGACGGAACGACTCCTTCCGGACACCGATCACGAGACGCCGCTGTACGAGATCGACTCGCCGCGGGACGGTCCGACGGCGATGGTGTTCGGCGGCGTCCACGGCGACGAGCGAAGCGGCGTCGCGGTCGCTCGCGAGGCCGTCGACTGGCGCCCCGACGCGGGCACGCTCGTCGTCGTCCCCGAGACGAACCGCGTGGCTGTCGAGAACAACGAGCGGGAGGGCCCCGACGGCGATCTGAACCGCATGTTTCCGGTCGGCCAGGAGCCGACGACCGAACTCGCGCGCGGAATCTGGGACGCCGTCGACCGCCGCGAACCGGACGTCGTCCTCGACCTCCACCGGTCGCTCGGCATCTACGGACTTCACCGGGAGTACGTCGGGCAGGCGATCTTTCACTCGCCGGACGCCCGCGGCGACGAACTCGCCGACGCGCTCGACGCGGACGGCGTTTCCTGGTATATCCCCTTCCACCGGTTCACGGCCCGGGAGACCGATCTCTCGAGTCCCCTGCTCTTCCAGAAGGCCGCCCGCGAACTCGAGTCGACGGCCTATCTCTTCGAGACGACCGAGTTCCTGCTGGATCGGGAGACGAGGGTCGAACTGACGCGGCTGGCGACGGCGCGCGTCCTCGCGATGCACGGCCTGCTCGAGGTCGAGGCCGGAGGTGCCGAATGACCGCCGAACGCGAGCGTCCGGGTGACGGTGCGAGCCCCGCGCTCGAGCGGTACCTGCCGGCGTCGCTCCGCCGGGCCGTCGCGAGTCCCGCGACGGTCGCCGCCTTCGCGGCGGTCGTCGTCCCGTTCGCCCTCGGCTGGCTCGACTCGCGGTTCTTCTCGCCGCTCGCGCTCCCGGGATATCTGCTCTACAGCGTCGGAACGGCGATCGGAAACGCCGTCGCGCCGCGCTTCGAGTTCTGGGTCTACTGGGTGCCGTTCCTCGGCGCGAGCTATTCGATCGCGGTCGCCGTCGGCTACGGATACGAGCGGTTGCGCGACCGGGCGACGGCGGCGAACGACTGAATCAGTCCCTTTTTACGCGACCGCGGGGAACCATCGGGTATGAGCTTCGAGGAAGACGATCGCGTCGTCCTGAACGACGAGCACAGCGAGTTCGACGGAGAGACCGGCACCGTCACCCAGACGATGGAGTCGATGTTCGGTGACGTCACCTACACCGTCAGCTTCGAGGACGGACAGGAGACCGGCGTCCCCGAGGACGACCTCGAGGCGGCCGACGACGGCGACGAAGACGAAGACGAGGACTAACGACCGCTGGTCGCGAGGATTCGATTCGCGACCGTTTCACGGACACGGATAGGTTCAGATGCCACAGATCCCGCTTCACTACGTCGACTTACGCACGTTCTGCTACGCCACCGAGGACGAGAAACGCGTCGAGGAGGCCCTGCGCACGTTTCTTCCCGACGGCGACGACGACGAACCGTTCGAGATCGAACGCGTCGAGAGCGAGGGCCACTACGGCGATCGCATTCTGGTCCTCTCGGCTCGCGTCGAGACGGCCGACGACGTCCGTCACGTCCTCTCGCGGCTGGCCGACCTCGAGTCGTTCGACGACCTGATCGAGGAGCTCGACGAGCGGGTCACCGAGAACACCGAACTCTTCTTGCGACTCGACAAGCAGGCCGCCTTCGAAGGAGACGTTCGACTCGGCGACGGCATCACCTTCCGCGGGAAGGTCGAAGCCTACCCCGCGAAGAAGGAGAAAGCAGTCGCCAACGCCGAGGAGGTCCTCGAGCGACTGCGCGAGCAGGACTGAGTTTCGTCGTCTCGACGCGTCGGACGGCGAGTATCTGTCCTGATGTCCCGTTATCAGTAGTTAGTACTACGATTTCTTTATTTAGAACTACGCCTGAAACTGGATGGCTGGTTTCGTCAAGTTCGTGTGCGAACGTAACGGGAGAACGCTTATCACAAGACGAGATGAATTATTACGAAATGCCATCGCCTGATTCCAATGCGGAAGGATTGGGCTTTTCACTCCGCAATGTGATTTTGGTTATCCTTTCCCTGTTCATTTTTTATCTCGGAAGGGGATGGGCGCGGGGACTCGTGGAAGGGAACTATTCGATAGGCGTGTTAGGCTTGGTACTCGCTCTTGCACCGATAGTCTGGCTACTGTTTGTGATCAGAGAGGCATATTTCTGAAAACCCGCTCAGATGTGGGCTCTCTATTAGTAACGAAATCGAGATACTATCTACTGTTATCGTCCGTCTTCCCATCTCTTTGATCGCTCGTCTTGCGATCCAGTCGATCGCGACCGTCCGGTTGCAAAGCCCTTTTGACTGGTCGGTCAGTAAGTCAGGTAACGAAATTTCGAATGTCCGAAGACACTGTTGACGATCTTATGGAGGCGACGTACCGGGCGCTCTGCAAACACGGCTACGCGGAGTTGACGATGCAAGACATCGCCGCGGAGTCGGACAAGAGCAAGGGCACCCTGCACTACCACTTCGACGGCAAGGGCGACCTCCTCGAGTCGTTCCTCNTGCTACGCGGAGTTGACGATGCAAGACATCGCCGCGGAGTCGGACAAGAGCAAGGGCACCCTGCACTACCACTTCGACGGCAAGGGCGACCTCCTCGAGTCGTTCCTCGGCTTCCTGCTCGATCGGTTCGAGGACCGACTCGAGACGCTCGCCGGCGAGACGCCGGCCGAACGGCTCCACGCGCTGTTCGACGAGTTGCTCACGGAGGGCGACGACGACGCCGCCGAGGAGTTCCGGACGGCGATCCTCGAGATCAAGTCCCAGTCGCCGTACAACGACGCCTACCAGGAGCGACTGACCGAGTTCGACCGGGCGATGCACGACCGGATCGCGAACTTCGTCGAGGCCGGGATCGAAGCCGGGCAGTTCCGCGAGGACGTCGATCCCGACGAGACCGCCGAGTTCCTCGTCACCGTCTTCCACGGTGCCCAGACGCGCGCAGCGGCCGTCGATCAGTCCCTCGAGCAGACCAGGCGGTACGTCCACGAGTACATCGACGACCTGCGGACCGACGACTCGAGTCCCGACGACGGTGACCCGTCCTCGACCGACGGGACGGCGAACGCCTCCTCGGCCGCCGAGACGGAAGCGACGGCAGCGGACGACTCGGCGGCCGCAGGGGAGGACACGGGAGGGGACGAGACGGAGGGAGACTAGATGAGCCTCACGGATCGCCTCTCGAACCTCTTCAAGGGCCGCGAGGAGTTCGACCTGACCGAGGGCGGCATCGCGCGGCCGCTGTTCTACCTCTCCTTGCCGATCATCGTCACGAACCTCTTGCAGACCGCCTACAACCTCTTCGACACGTTCTGGCTCGGCCAGTACAGCACGGACGCGCTGGCGGCGATCAGCTTCGCGTTCCCGATGGTCTTCCTGCTGATCTCGGTCGGGATGGGGCTGTCGGTCGCCGGAAGCGTCCTCGTCGCCCAGCACATCGGCGCGGACGAGGAGAGCGAAGCGGAGTACGCCGCCTCCCAGACCGTCGCGCTGTCGCTGCTGGGCGCCACCCTCATCGGGGTCGTCGGCTACGGCTTCGTCAGAGAACTTCTGGGGCTGCTGGGCGCCTCCCGGGACGTGTTGCCGCTGGCGACCGACTACATGCAGGTCATCTCGCTCGGCATGCCCTTCATGTTCGGCTTCTTCGTCTTCATCGCGCTCATGCGGGGCTACGGGGACACGATCACGCCGATGCTCGTCATGTTCGGCTCGGTGTTGCTCAACGTCGTCATCGACCCGTTCCTGATCTTCGGCTGGGGACCGTTCCCCGAACTCGGCATTCAGGGCGCGGCGATCGCGACCGTCTTCTCCCGAGGGCTCGCCCTCGCCGTCGGTCTCGCGATCATGTTTCGCGGCGCGAGGGGCGTCAAGATTCGACTGGGGCAGATGCGGCCGGATCTCTCGTACGCGCGGAAACTCGTCGGGATCGGCGTTCCGGCGTCGGTCGAGGGGATGGGCCGGGCGCTGTCGATCAACCTGCTGCTGGTCATCGTCGCGTTCTTCCCGGACACGGTCGTCGCCGCCTACGGCGTCGGGACGCGCGTGTTCTCGGTCATCTTCCTGCCGGCGGTGGCGGTCGCCCGCGGCGTCGAGACGATGACCGGCCAGAACGTCGGTGCCGGCAAACCGGACCGCGCGGCCGACGCCGCTAACTTCGCCGCTCGAGTGATGTTCGTCGTGCTGGGCGCCCTCGGCGTCGTTGCGTGGCTCGGGGCGCGGCCGATCATCGCCGTGTTCACCACTGATCCAGAGGTCGTCGACATCGGCGTCACTTTCCTGCGGTACGTCGCGCCGTCGTTCGGCTTCATCGGCGTGATGCGGGCGTACAACGGGAGTTTCCGGGGCACCGGCAAGACCCTCACGGCGGCGGCGATCGTCCTCGTGATATACGCCGGCATCCGCCTCCCGACCGCCTACGGCCTCTCGAGGGCGATCGGCTACGAGGGGATCTGGATCGCCTTCGCCGTCTCGAACGTCGTCGGCGCCGCCCTCGCCTACGGCTGGTACCGCCGGGGCACCTGGCGGGACGCCGGCGTGCGCGATGCCGAACCCGGCGCCGCCCAGGGTGTCGGCGACGACCTCGAGGTCGAAGAAGTGAGTACCGATGACTGAGGGATACGTTCCGATTTCGTTGGACATCCCCACGAGTGAAGTGGTCGTGACCCGACGTATTCGATCGAGCTGCCTCTTCATGGACTACCCCGCCCACAGCCGCCGCCGGTTCGCTCGAGGGGAACAGCGACGCAACCGCTCGACTCGTCGCTCGAGGTGGTAATCGATGGTCGAAGCCGTTAACATCGATATTCTAAGCCTCCTGCTCGTCCTGACGGTCGCGTGGATCTTCGGCGGGGTCGCCGAGCGCTTCGGTTACCCGACGATGATGGGTGAGCTGTTCGCCGGCATCGTGTTCGGCCCGCCGTTGCTGGGGCTGTTACACCCGTCGGAGCTGCTGACCGTCCTCGCCGAGCTCGGCGTGTTCCTCCTGATGGTGTTCGTCGGGATGGAGGTCGACCTCCGGGAACTGTTCCGGCTCGGGCCCCAGTCGCTGCTGATCGCCTTCGGCGCCTTCGTCATCCCGTTCGGGCTGGGCTACGGCGCGGGGATCGCGCTCGACGTTTCCGTCGGCGCGGCCCTGTTCCTCGGGCTCGCGATGGCCGCCACGTCGCTGGCCACGAAGTCCCGCATCCTCGCGGACCTCGAGCTACTGGACACGCGGATCGCGAACGTGTTGCTCGGGGGGGCGCTGGCCTCCGACGTGGGGGTGCTCGTCGCGTTCGCCGGCGTCGACAGCTACGTCACCGCCGGCGCGTTCGACGCGACCGAGATCGGACTGATCCTCGGCAAGGCGCTCGCCTTCTTCGTGATCACGCTCCTGCTTGGCTATCGCTTCCTGCCCGTCGCGTGGCACCACATCGAGCGCCAGCGCGAGCGGTACGGCTTCGTCGACCGGACGACCGCCTTCACCTTCGCCCTGCTCGTTTCGATGCTGTTCGCCTATCTGGCGACGCTCGCGGAACTGCACATGATCATCGGCGGCTTCATGGCCGGCATGTTCCTCCGGCAGGCCGACGTCGAGCCGGACCTCTACGAGCACATGCACACCGTCATCTACGACCTCGCGATGGGGCTGTTCGCGCCCGTCTTCTTCGTGACGGTCGGATTCGACATCACGTTCGGCGTGTTCTCCGATTCGCTGGGCGTCCTGATCGCCCTCGTCGCCATCGCCTTCCTCGGCAAGATCGTCGGCTCCTGGCTGTTCTCCCTGCCGACGTCGCTGACCTCGAGAGAGGGGCTCGTCGTCGGGTTCGGAATGAACGGACGGGGAACCGTCGAGATCATCATCGCCACCGTCGCCCTCGAGGCCGGCGTCATCGACACGCAGATGTTCTCGATTCTGGTCTTCATCGCGATCTTCACCACCGCACTCGTCCCCGTGACCGTCACCTGGGGCGTGCGCCTGCTCGAGCGGGCCGACGAACTCGTCTACGTCGACGCGGTCTCGAGCGACTGATCGGTTCTTGAGACCGACCGGTTCGAGACTCGCTCTCGAGTCGCACTCCGTTTTCCCGTGGCCGGCGTCGAGTCGTCGCTCGAGGGCGTCGGGTTATCTCGTTTGGGCCAAGCGTTATTCGGATCGGTACCGTATGTCACATATGACACCGCTTTCAGTCAACCCCGCGCAAACGGTCGCCGAGGAACCGCTGCTGGTCGTCGGCGCGCTCGTTCTCGTCGTCGTGGTCGCCACCGTCTGGTCGATGGTCGAGATCGTCGACGCCTACGACAGGGGCGCGCTCACCGTCCTCGGCGAGTATCGCAAACTGCTCGAACCGGGGCTGAACATCGTCCCGCCGTTCGTCTCGCGGGTCTACACCTTCGACATGCGGACCCAGACGATCGACGTGCCCAGCCAGGAGGCGATCACGCGGGACAACTCCCCCGTCACGGCCGACGCGGTCGTCTACATCCGGGTGATGGACGCCAAGCGCGCGTTCCTCGAGGTCGACGACTACGAGCGCGCCGTCTCGAACCTGGCCCAGACGACCCTCCGCGCGGTCATCGGCGATATGGAACTCGACGACACGCTCTCCCGCCGCGAGATGATCAACGAGCGGATCCGACAGGAACTGGACGAACCCACCGACGAGTGGGGGATCCGCGTCGAGAGCGTCGAGGTTCGCGAGGTCACGCCCTCGAAGGGCGTCAAGGGCGCGATGGAGGAACAGACCTCTGCCGAGCGCCGCCGGCGCGCCATGATCCTCGAGGCCCAGGGTGAACGCCGCAGCGCCGTCGAACAGGCGGAGGGTGACAAGCAGTCGAACATCATCCGCGCCCAGGGGGAAAAGCAGAGCCAGATTCTCGAGGCCCAGGGTGATGCGATCTCGACCGTGCTGCGAGCGAAGTCCGCCGAGTCGATGGGCGAGCGCGCTGTCATCGAGAAGGGAATGGAGACGCTCGCCGACATCGGCCAGGGCGAGTCGACGACCTTCGTCATGCCCCAGGAACTCACCTCGCTCGTCGGCCGCTACGGGTCCCACCTCACCGGGAGCGACGTCGAGCGGGACGGAAAACAGCTCGAGAGCCTCGAGTTCGACGAGGAGACCCGCGAACTGATCGGGCTGGACGATATCTCCGAAATGCTCGGCGAGATCGAGGACGTCGAGATGGACGTCGAGGCGATGGAACAGGAGGCCCAGGCGATCCAGGAGGGCGAGGACATGCCCTCGGAGACCGGCGAGACGATCGACATCGCCGAGACCCGCCAGGAGACGGACGGCGACGGCGACTCCGACGACGACTGATCCCCTCGGAATCTCGCGACCGAGCGCGGCCCTTTTGATGCCGGCCTGTGAGTGATCCGGTATGAACGTACACGTCGTCGGTGACGATCCGGTCCGCGAGGCGGTCGTCACCGCACTCGGAGACATCGACGTCACCGTCGAAGACGCGACAGCCGACGACCTCGAGGACGCCCGCTTCGCAGTCGTCAGCGACGTGGCCGGCGCGGCCACGTTCCGCCGAGCGAACGCCGCCGCGCGCGCCGGCGGCACGCCGTGGATCGCCGTCGAGGTCGGCGGCGTCGGCGGCCAGCCCCTCGCCGCCGTCGACGCGGCCGTCTCGGGCTTCGCGCCCGCGACGGGCTGTTTCGACTGTCTCCGCCAGCGCGTCGCCGCGAACACAGCGGAGGGCGAGCGAAGCGACCGGCCCCAGGCCGACCGCAGCACGGCTCGTCTCGCCGGCGCGCTCGCGGGCCGGGAGTGCGTCCGCGTCCTGTCGGGCGACGACCGGTCGGTGATCGGCCACGTCGTCGAACTGCCCCACGCGAGGCGGCGAGTCCTCCCCGTTCCCGGCTGTGAGTGTCAGACCGACACGCGGGATCGGACCCTCGACCGCGACGATGACGACGCGCTCGCCCTCGACGCGGCCGTCGAGCACGCCGAGGCGGCGATCGACGATCGCGTCGGCATCGTCAGGAGCATCGGCGAGATCGAATCGTTCCCCGCGCCCTACTACCTGGCGACGACGACCGACACGCAGGGGTTCAGCGACGCGAGCGCGCCGACGCAGGCGGCCGGCGTCGCCGACGACTGGAACGCCGCGCTGATGAAAGCCGTCGGCGAGGGCCTCGAGCGCTACTGCGCGGGCGTCTACCGGGACGACGAGTTCGTCCGCGCCAGCGAGGACGACCTCGAGAACGCGGTTTCGCCGACGGCGCTCGTGCGCCCGGACGACGCGCCAGCCTACGACGCGAGCGACGAACACCGGTGGGTGCCGGGCGAGGACCTCGCGACCGGCGACGACGTCCACCTGCCGGCCGACGCGGTCCAGTTCCCGCAACCCGCAGACGGTCGGGGGCTCGTCCCCGGCATCACGACGGGGCTCGGACTCGGCTCGTCGATCGTCGACGCCTTGCTTTCGGGCCTGACGGAGGTCATCGAGCGGGACGCGACGATGCTCGCGTGGTACTCGACGTTCGACCCCCTCGGGCTGACCGTCGACGACGACGGCTTCGCCGTCCTCGCCCGGCGCGCGCGCGGCGAGGGGCTATCGGTGACGCCGCTGCTGGTCACCCAGGACGTCGACGTCCCGGTCGTCGCCGTCGCCGTCCACCGCGATCCGGATGCCCTCGAGGGCGCCGTCGATCCGATGGCCGACGAGTGGCCGGCCTTCGCGGTCGGCTCCGCGGCCGACCTCGACGCGACGGCCGCCGCGCGCTCGGCGCTCGAGGAAGCGCTGCAGAACTGGATGGAAATCCGGAATCTCGGCTCCGAGGGGGTTTCCGACGCCTCGGGCGCGATCGGGGAGTACGCGGCGTTCCCCGAGGTCGTTCGCGAGTTCGTCGACGTCGAGCGGACGGTTTCGGCCGAAAGCGTCGGTCCGGAGACCGCGCCCGAGGGTCGGGCGGCGCTGACGGAACTCGTCGAGCGGACGACCGACGCCGACCTGACGCCGTACGCGGCGCGGCTGACGACGCGAGACGTCGCGGAGACCGGCTTCGAGACGGTCAGGGTCGTCGTTCCCGGCGCCCAGCCGCTGTTTACCGGCGACCCGTTCTTCGGCGAGCGGGCGCGGACGGTGCCGGCGGAGCTTGGCTTCGAACCGCGCCTCGAGCGGGCGTTCCATCCCTATCCGTGAGCGGCCAGTAGGAGCGGTGAGTGGTCGGGAAGAGAGTAGACGTCGGGATCCGGTATTTGGAGGAGTACTCGAGAAGCGTCTCTGCGTCTCGAGGATCGACGGTCTCGTGGACGGCGAGAAATTCCGCGCCGGCGCCGGCGCGAGGAGAATGCCACTTACTCGTCGTCGGCGTCTGCGTCGGTTTCGTTCGCGGCCGTCTCGTTGCCGGTCGCGTCGGGGTCGGTCTCGTTGCCGTTGCCTGCCGTCTCATTTCCGTCGCCGTCCCCGTCCTCGCCGTCGGCGATCTCGTTTTCGCCGTCGTCCCGGCGGACCTCGACGACGAGGTTGTCGTCGTAGAGTTGAATCTTCACGAGGTCGGCGTCGGGCGTCACCGATACCGTCCTCACGGTCACCATCGTTTCGTTCTCGATCTTGGCGACGCGAAAGCTCTGTTCCGTCTGGTCGAGGTGGGGCGCGCTGACGGTCTCCCCCGGGGTGACGGAGTAACTCTGCTCGTAGCTCTGCCGGCCCGACTCGCGTTCGCGCGACTCGAGGAGGATGTTCTGCGTTTCCTCGGCTTCGCTCTGGATCTCGACGGGGATGACGCCCTGGAACCCGAAGTGCTCCTGGACGCCTTCGATACAGCCCGCGAGCCCCGCGAGGGCCGACGTCGCGGCGAATCCGAGTACCGTACGGCGGTTCACACTCGGTGCTCGGGAGCGGACGACCGTATGCGTTTCTCTTCGCGTACCGCCGGCGCGCTCCGTGACTGTGTGGTGGGGTATCGCGGGACATTTTCTGCCGTTGCGGCTGAATGTGCCGTCATGGAGAAGACCGCGATCGACGACGTCGAGATCGAACGCAATCCGATGGAGGTCCACTTCCGTTAGACGGCCGATCTCGCAGGCGCTCGGCTTCACGGACTTCGCGATGAACTATACTGCCGGCTGTAACGGTTTGGGGATTCGCCGCGGCAGTCCGGCGAATCTCCAGCACTGACTTACGGCTGGCAGTATTCGAACTCGAGCCCGGCGTGTCCTTTTCGGGCGGGCTCCACACCCACCACGACCAGGAGGAGGTCTTCTACGTGCAGGCGGGGACGGTGACATTCGACACGCGCTCGCCAAACGACGAGGCGGACGGGCGGGAAGTCACCGTCGACGCCGGCGAGGTGATCCGCTTCGCGCCGGAGGAGTTCCACACGGCTACAACGACTCGGACGAGTCGGTCGTCGGCTTCGCCTTCGGCGCACCGAAAGCGAGACACGACTGGGATCAGATCGAGTCGCTGCTCTACTGCCGGGAGTGCGAAGCCGAGGTCGGACACGGCCTCGAGCTCACCGACGAGGGAGCCTTTCGCGTGACCCGTACCGAGTGCGGCCACTCGTTCGTCGCCGACTGATCGCCGGTCGCCTGTCTCGACGATCGTTGCCACGTCGGACTGATTCTCGCGACTCGAGGCACTGGACTGGTTCTCGAGGGCGGCCTCGAGCCCGCTGTTGACATGTTAACGAGCACTTTCTCGGGAGTCTGTGATGCGATATTATGTATCACGGCAGTTGGTGACATACGACGATACGTTGGTCGACGACGATCCGCTGTGGTGACAGCTACGGGCCGGGGTTCGTCCCCGGTAGGGTTGACCGCAACTACGGTGACACGGATCAATGGCACGAAATACCACGATGGCTGCGATCGGTGTGCTCTCGCTGGGTGCACTGGCAACGGCGAGTCTCGGGTTGTACAGGGTGTTCTCGGTCGTCGCGGCGGCGCTCATCCTCGCGGTGATCGCCTCGGCGACGATCGAGCGAGGGACCGGCGATCCCGATCTGGAGCCGTACACGGCGCTGATCGGAGCGCTAACGGCGTTCTTCCTGATCGGACTGGCCGGCATCTGGCTGACGTGGGCGCCGGGGACCACCGAGTACAGCTACGTCCTCGGCGTCCCGACCGCCACGCTGATCTACTTCGGGTTCATCTGGCTGCTCCCGCTGACCGCGGCGATCTACTACTCGCTGATCTTCGACCGCATCGCCGGCGAGGAGATCGTCGACGACATCGTCGAGTCGGCCCGCGAACGCCAGCGCCGCGAGTCGTTCCCGCTGGCGCCGGAGCAGCCGTCCCGAACCACCGAAGTGGCCGACGGCGGCGAAGTAACGGACGGAGGTGAGGTCGATGAGTAGTCCGCTCGCACCCGCGCCCCTCCAGGAGGGGATCCCCGTCGCCGACGACCCCGTCATCCTCGGGTTCGGCGCGGCGTACCTGCTCATCGTCGTCCTGATCGGCGTCTGGGGCTGGATGCGGACCGAGTCGACGAGCGACTTCCTGATCACCGGCAAGAGCATCGGGACGTGGGTGCTCGCGATGACCGCGTTCTCGGTGATCCAGTCGGGCTTCGGCTTCGTCGGCGGCCCCGAACTGGTCTACGCGTACGGCACGACCGCGCTGTGGATCTTCTTCACCGCGCCGCTCGGGTTCCTGCTGACGTGGATCGTCCTCGCAAAGCGGATGCGACTGCTGGCGGACGTCCGCAACGTGCTGACGCTGGCCGACGGGATGTACGTCCGCTACGAGAGCGACACCGTCCGGGGGCTGACCGGCCTCGCGGTGATCGTCGGCGTCGTCGCCTACCTCGCGACGAATCTCGCGGCGCTGCAGTTCGTCATGCGCGCCATCTTCGGCGTCCCCGTCATCTGGGGGCTGCTCGGCGGGGCCCTCATCCTGCTGCTCTATAGCATGCTCGGCGGGATGATCGCCGGCGTCTGGACGGACTTCCTGCAGGCGCTCACCATGATCACTGGCGCCGTCTTCGTCTTCGCGTACGCGCTGTCGTTCGGCGGCGGGATGGAGAACATCTCGCGGAACCTGGCGAGCGCGGATCCGAACCTGATTTCGCCCTTCGGCGCGATGGGCGGTGCGACGACGGCCGTCCTCGTCGGTGTCGCGTGGTGGATCCTCTTCTCCGTCGGCTCGGCCGGCCAGCCCCACCTAATCACGAAGTTCTACATGAGCCGCGACATGACGATCCTCAAGTGGGGCGCCCCCATCGCCGCTATCTCCTACGCGGTCTCGAGCCTGATCGCCTTCTCCGCGGGGCTGTCGATGCGCGCGATGGTCGAGGCCGGCGAGATCGGGGAGACGTTCAGCGCCAGCGAGGTCGGGCCGGTGTTCGTCCTGGAGCAGACGCCGAGCGTCGTCGCGGGGTTGATCCTCGCGGCGCTGCTGGCGGCGATCATGTCCACCAGCGACTCGTTCCTCAACATCGGCGCGGCGGCCGCCTCGCGGGACATCCCGCGAGCGCTCGGTCGCCCGATCGAGGACGACAGGACGGAACTGCGCGTCACGCAGGGCGCGCTGGCCGGGCTGACGATCCTTTCGACCGGCGTCGTCTACTTCTCGGACACGCTCGTCGGTATTCTCGGAACGATCGGCTGGGGCTTCTTCGCCGCCGCGTTCGTCCCCATCGCCGTCTTCGGGCTGAACTGGAAGGGCGCGACGAAGGAGGGGGCGATCGTCGCGGTTCTCGGTGGCCTCTTCGTCAACATCGTCTTCAGCGCGCTTCCGATGGCCCTGGAGGTAGCCGGACTCGAGGGGTGGGCGTCGACCATCATGGCGTTCTACGTCTTCCCCGACGTGTTCCCCGTCGGAACGGTCGCGCTGCTCGTCGCCATCGTCCTGTTCGTCGGCGTCTCGCTGGTGACCCAGACCCGACACACCGTCCCGAGCGACCTCCACGCGCTGATCGAACGATGATGGCCGGCACCGATCCCGATTCCGAACCGGAGCCGAACGGAGACTCGGATCCGGAACCTGCGACCGATGGCCGAGGCGAGACGGAACTCGCACGGCTCACCCAGTGGCTTCGCCAGCGGCCGAACTCGATCGAGTTGTGGGAGCTCGTGGTGACCGACGAGCGCCTCGTCTGGTGTTTCGTCGGCGAATCCTACCGCTCGATGCTGCTGCGAGCCGACATGGGGCAACGCGACCGCGCGCTCGTCGACGACAGCCGGCTCGCGGAACTCCTCGACCTCGACGAGGCGAACTTCGCGGTCCCCCTCGAGCGCCTCGAATCGATCCGCCTGACCGAGGGGACGCGGTTTCGCCGCGCCAGGCTCGAGATCGAGTGGGACGATCGGGCCGGAACGCGCTACGATGGGTCGATGACGCTGGTCAGCACCAGCGACGCCGACCCCCAACGCGATCGCGTCGCCGCCCTCGGTGACGAGCCGCGACTCGAGGGCGTCGCGGTCGCGGTCGAGTCGCCGCGCTGGTCGCTCTTCTGACCGTCCGCCCGATTTCGGCCGTGAGACGGATTCACGACCGTCGCGAGAGTCGCATTATTTTTCACCCTGAACCGAGAGCGGGCACACATGTCCACGGGAGCGACGACGACGGTCGAGATCGACACGACACTGTTCATCACCGTCTCCGGCCCGCCGGGCTGTGGCGCGACGACGCTGTGCGAGCAACTCGCCGACGCGATGGGCTGTCCGTACGTCTCGGGCGGCGAGGTCTTCCGCGAACTCGCCGAGGATCGGGACATGAACCTCAACCAGCTGACGGCGAAGGCAGACGAGTCCGACGAGATCGACCGCGCGATCGATCAGCGCCTCCAGCAGATCGCCGAGAAGTGGGGGATGGCGAACAAACCCTTCATCCTCGAGTCCCGGCTGGCGGGCTGGCTGGCCGGCGAGCGCGCTGACCTGCGGATCTGGCTCGACGCGCCCGAGGACGTCCGCTTAGAGCGCATCGAGGAGCGCGTCGAAACCGAGGCCGAGATGCGGGTTCGCGAGGTCAGCGAGGCCGGTCGCTACCAGTCGTACTACGACATCGACATCGACGACCGCGAGTTCTACGACTTGAACATCAACACGGCCCGCTGGGGGAAGGAGGGCGTCTTCAACCTCGTCCGCACCGCGCTCGAGGAGTACGACCCCGACGTCGACGAGGGGGCGTTCTCGACGCCGGACCTGAACCCGTAGCGATTTTCAGTCGTTTTCGTCGAGCCGCGATCGAGTGGTCCGTGCGACCCGTGCAGCCGGCGAGTCGAACGGGGCGACAGTTCTTTCTTGTCGTGTGTGGGCAGTCATCACGATATGGCGTACACCGTCACGCTCGAGGGCGAGACGTACGACGCGGCGTCCGAATCGTTCGCGTGGGACGTGCCGGACGACTTCAACGCGGCCGCGGATCTGGTCGGGAAACACGATGACGGCGAGCGGGTCGCGCTGTACCAGGTCGACGACGACGGCGGGCACGCGGAGTACACGTTCGACGACCTCGACGAGCGTTCGAACGCCGTCGCGAACGCGCTCGCATCTCGCAGTCTCGAGCGCGAAGACCGAGTCGCGGTCGTCGTCCCGCAAAAGCCCGCGAACGTCCTGACGCATCTGGCCGCCTGGAAACTGGGCGCGATCTCGCTGCCGCTATCGGTGCTGTTCGGCGACGACGCGCTCCGCTATCGGCTGACTGACAGCGAGGCCCGCGTCGCCGTCGTCGACGCGAGCCAGTGGCCGACGGTGCGCGAGGTCGCGCCCGACTGCCCTGCCCTCGAGTACGTGTTCGTCGTCGACGGGGGAAAATCGGTTGCCGGAGGTGCGAATGAGGCAGCGCTCGAGGACGTAACCGTCGAACGGTTCGACGAGGCCGTCGACTGGGGTGAAACGGCGTTCGACCGCGCCGACACCGACGTCGACACCCCCGCGATCATCATGTACACCAGCGGAAGTACCGGCGAGCCGAAGGGCGTGCTCCACACCCACGGCGTCTGGATCGGCCACTGTCCGGCGTTTCAGATGTACTTCGAGCGCGACGTCCGTGAGGGCGTCTACTGGACGCCCGCCGACTGGGCCTGGATCGGCGCGCTCGGCGACCTCGTCTTCCCCGCCTGGCACTACGGACGGCCCGTCGTCGGCTACCCGATGGGGTCGTTCGACCCCGAGCGGGCCTACGAGATCATGGCCGAGTTCGACGTGACGAACGCGTTCGTCCCGCCGACGGCGATTCGCATGCTGATGGGCGTCGACAACCCGACCGAGCGGTACGACCTCTCGCTCGAAGCGATCTGCTCGGGCGGCGAACCGCTGACTCGCGAGATCCTCGAGTGGGCCGACGCGGAACTCGCGGGCGTGGCCGTCAACGAACTCTACGGCCAGACGGAGGCGAACCTGCTCGTGACGAACTGCCGGGAGTGGTTCCCCGCGAAGCCGGGCAGCATGGGGAAGCCGGTGCCGGGCCACGACGTCGCCGTCCTCGATCCGGAGACGGGCGAGCGAGTCGAGCAGGGCGATATCGGCGAGATCGCGGTCCACCGCGGCGACGACCCCGTGATTTTCGAGGAATACTGGAACGAGCCGGAGAAGACCGAGCGGGTGACGCTCGAGGACGGCCCGGAGAGCGACGCCTGGCACCTGACCAGCGATCTGGCCGAACGCGACGAAGAGGGGTATCTGTGGTTCACTTCGCGGGACGACGACCTCATCATCACGAGCGGCTACCGGGTCGCCCCGCGGGAGGTCGAGGAGACGATCCTCGCACACGAGGCGGTCGAACAGGTCGGCGTCGTCGGCGTCCCTGACGAGACCCGCGGAGAGATCATCAAGGCGGTCGTCCAGCCGGTCTCGGGGGAGACGGGTTCGGACGAACTGCGGGACGAGATTCGCAACCGCGTCCGCGAGAAGTTAGCCGAGTACGAGTATCCGCGCGAAATCGAGTTCGTCGACGAACTGCCGACCACGACGACCGGCAAGATCCGGCGGACTGAACTGGTCTAAGTCGGCGAGCGAGCGGCGTCGGATGCGCTCGAGACGGCGGTCTCGACCGGCGTTTCGTCGGGGACTGGCGACGTTACTCGCTGTCGGGCGAGTAGTTCGGCGCCTCGTCGGTGATGACGACGTCGTGGGCGTGGCTCTCGGCCTGGCCGGCCGAGGAGACGCGGACGAACTCGCTGCGCTCCTTGAACTCGGGGATCGTCTCCGCGCCGACGTAGCCCATGCCCGACTGCATGCCGCCCGCGAGCTGGTGGAGTTCGGACTTGAGCGTGCCCTTGTACGGCGTCGCGGCCTCGACGCCCTCGGGGACGTACTCGTCGTCCTCGTCGGGCTCTTCCTTGAGGTAGCGGTCGCTGTCGCCGGACTTCATGGCACCGACCGATCCCATACCGCGGTACTGCTTGTACTTCTTGCCGTTCATCGTGACCACGCGGCCGGGGGCCTCGTCGGTGCCGGCGAAGTAGGAGCCGAGCATGACCGCGTCCGCGCCGGCGGCGACCGCCTTGATCGCGTCGCCCGAGTAGCGGATGCCGCCGTCAGCGATCACGGGGACGTCGTTCTGGGCCGCGACGTCTGCGACCTGCGCGACGGCCGTGATCTGGGGCATCCCCGATCCCGAGACGATGCGGGTCGTACAGATCGAGCCCGGCCCGATGCCGACCTTGATGCCGTCAGCGAAGTCGACGAGGTCCTCGGCGGCCTCGCGGGTACCGACGTTGCCGACCACGACGTCCGCGTCGACGGACTCCTTGATCTCGCGGGCGCCGTCGATGACGTTCAGGTTGTGGGCGTGGGCGGTGTCGATGAAGAGGACGTCGGCGCCGGCCTCGTCGGCGGCCTCGGCTCGATCCCGCTCGAACGGGCTGACGGCGACGCCACAGCGGAGGCGACCGTCCTCGTCGCGAACAGCCTCCTGGTACTCGCGGCGCTGGAGGATACCCTGCATCGTGACGAGCCCCACGAGGAGGTTCTCGTCGTCGACGACCGGCACGCGCTCGATTTTGTGCTCGTACATCAGGTCGAACGCGTCGCGGGCGTCGATGTCCTCGTGGGCCGTAATGACCTCGTCGGTCATCGCTTCGGTGACCGGGTCGTCCTCGTTGACCTCGAGGTGGGGTCGGATGTCCGTACTCGAGATGATCCCCAGCACTTCGCCGTTGGTGTTGACGACCGGGGCGCCGCCGACGCCGCGGTGGGCCATCCGCTCGTCGACCTCGCGGACCGTCATCTCGGGGTCTGCGGTGACGACCTCTTCGCGGGGAATGATGAGTTCGTCGGCGCTCTTGACGCGCTCGATCTCCTCGACCATCTCGTCGATGTTCATGTTCCGGTGGAGCACGCCGAGACCGCCGTGGCGGGCCATCGCGATGGCCATGTCGCTCTCGGTGACGGTGTCCATCGCGGCCGAGAGGATCGGCACCGACACCTCGACGTTCTTCGAGACGTTCGAGGTGAGGTCGGCGTCGTCGGGTTCGACGCGGCTCTCCTTCGGTCGAAGGAGCACGTCGTCGAACGTCAGCGCTTCCGGTACGTCCAGCTTTGCAGAATAGGGCTCGTGCTCAGGAATGTCGTTCGCCATGTAAATCGTCCGGCCCCGTCGCGGAAAAACGTTGCGAGTTAGCGTCGGATGACAAGGAGTACCGGGGCTCTCGAGGGCGGACGCGGCCGACGCGGTCGATTACGAGCCGGCGCGGTTCCGGCCCGGCCGTCGTTCGGGAGCCGACCGCACTCGAGGCGAAGGAAGTCGTCCGAACGCCGGTCGAGGGTCGTTTCCGCGGTCCGCAACAATGTACATTTTTTCGCGAATCTGGTCCCTAGTGTCTGGAATACGTCGGGTTGTGAGACCACGTCCCACACAACGTTTATTGAGAGTCCAGTCGTCCGTTCGGGTATGATCGCTGTGAGTTTCAGTGCCCCCCGAACCGCTGGTCGGACGAGCGTCGAAAGCGACGCCGCCAAATTCCAGTTCGGGAACTTTACAGGGAAACTCACAGCGCGAGGCCGCGGTCCGAATCCCACGAATTGGTGGCTCGCCCGCCAGTCCGTCCGGGATCGTCCTCCCTATTACCCACCGGCCTCGGGTCATGGCCACCAGCCCTGACCGATGAGTACGTCACGACACCCGGTCGCACTCAGTCTCGAGCGCATCATCGGCGGTGACGCGCGCCTGCTGGCGCTCGTGATGATGCTGCCGCTGATCGACGGCGTCTTCCCCGCGCTGATCCTCGCGGGCGCCCTGAACGACCCGCTAGGGGCCGTTCAGGTCGGCCTACTGATCTTCGGTGGCAGCGCTACCGTCGCGGTGATCCTCGCGGAGATGTCCGGTACGCCCCGCGAACAGGCGGCTATCGTCCTGCTGGTCGGCATCCCGCTGATACTGCTGTCGGCCGTGCAGGCGGCGCTGGCGCCGTCGTTCGAGAGCCTGATCGACATCGCCATCTTCGAACGCTTCGCCGCGCTGGTCATCGCCGCCATCGCGGCCAAGACCGCCAGCGCGACGATCGGCGAGTACCTGCCCAACCCGATCGTCATCATCGGGCTGGGGCTGGTCGCCAGCGTCGACCCCAGCGGGGCCACGTTCACCGTGATGAACGACCCCGCGCTCGTCGCGAACGCGACCCTCGCGGCGGCCATCGGCGTCGCCTTCGCGCTGATGATCGCGCTCGGCGCGCCCTACCTGCGCGACTACATGGACATCGACCGCTTCCGCTTCGGCAGCGCGGTCGCGCTCGGCCTGCTCCCGTTGTCCCTGCTCGGGATGGCCTTCGGACAGGCCCCGCTGGCCGCCCTGATCGTCGCCGGGGTCTTCGCGATCGACCTGCCGCTCGAGCGCGACTCGAGCGACGCGGCGGACGACGGTCCCGCGATGAGTGTCGATCCGGTCACCGACGGCGGCGACGCCGACGGGAGCGTGGAACTGGACGTCGAACCGGTCGAGGAGTCCGACGACGCCGACGCGGGAACGTATCCGGGCGACGATACGACCGACACCGAAGGTCGGGCCCCGTGGCTGTAGGACGGTTCGGAATCGAAACCACTTTAGGCAGGATAGCCCAACTGGAGAGCGAGGGGTCGTGGCCAAGCCCGGCATGGCGACTGACTCCAGAGGCAACGCGCCCGGGACGAAACTCCAGACTGATATACTGATCGGGCACCTGATCAGTGTCCGTGTGATGACCCTCTGGAGTTCCGAGGCGCACCGGAGATATCAGTCGATCGGGGGTTCAAATCCCTCCGACCCCACTTCCTCAACGACTATTCATAACCCATAGACAGAGTGGGGTTCCTTATAACTGAACCTCTGCGTCAGGTCTGATATTTCAGTCGCGCAGGTTACGGTTGGCAGCTCCGTCTGGCAGTTCTCTTTCAGGTATGGGAGTGAAAGTGATAATCCCGCCCTCAATGAGTTGATCCGCACAAGCTAAGTCACGAACTTCTTTCGGAAAGATATAATGTTTGTTGCCATCTGCTGAATACAACGCGCGAATCTCGCAGTATGTTACCTCCCAGTTCCTGCAGTGGAATCGCGTAGCACGGGAGAGGACGTTCCACTGGAATCACATTGAGTCATCACTTTATATCTTTAGCAGGAATGCATCGCTTATGGTCCCCTATATCAGCGACGTTCTGTTCGACGAGCCACAAGGCCGTCCCAACTCACTCATCCAGTTTGGCTTGTCCCTCACCTTCTTGTGCATATTCGTGTATGCTTGGAGTGTCGGCGACGTTGGAGATGTCTTGTGGGTACTATTCCTTATCGTCGGAACTGCGCTGTCCGGAATTGCCGAGTCCCTCCCCAAGAACCGGCGACAGGCGGCGGTCGTACTCCGCTTCGCGGGAATTCTCGTACTCCTAATTCTGTTGCTATCCGTCTTCCTCCGTTTTGACTTTCTTATTGGCGGGTAGCCGTCGGCGTTGCCGTTCTCTGTACTAATCTTCCTCGGGCTTATTGATCATTGTAGAGTCAATTCACAGTGTTACTCCACCTGCTATCTTCCAATCTATGGCCACCGACTGCATACACGCTCTGTATTCAGCACATACTACTTGACAATAGTCCAAGGTTTCGATCATGATTTGCTGAATACACGGCGCTAATCTGGCAGTAGGGCAAATATTTTGACGGCTGACAACAACACACTAATACTATGCCTTGGGGATTTATTTCCAACATTCTCAATGCTGTGCCGTGGGGATTCATCTCAGGGATTCTCGTTGCCTTTTTTGGGGCGTTTATAGCCCACTTGTTTGTCTCTTACCGAAACCAGCAGGATCGGTATCAAGAACTCATCAACCTTCTTGCCCAAATTGCTGAGTTGGATAAGGAACAATTCCGAGAGGCCGGAAATGCAGCTGTAGAAGCTCAAAAAAAGGAGGTAGACCCCACAGAAATTGTTCATCAAGGTAATCGGCTGTGGCGTCTACGAGAACGCGTGCACGAGGTAGCAGAGCCAATTTATACTGAACTACCCAGCGAATGTAAAGATAGTATTGACCGCATGGATGAGTGGATTATGAAACTAAGAGATGGGCCTGGTGCGTCCCATATTACTCATCAATGGGTTACAGGAGAGGCAGGTAACGCAATCCAATCGATTCCATCGTTCAGGTTTATAACATTCCTACAACACTACTTTAACTCAGAAAAACCACAGTATCCGGCTACTATGGAGCTAAAAGAAAAAGAGCAATCCCGTGTTCAGAACGCGTTGAAACGCCGTGAACAGAAAATGGAGGAGAAGGAGTATGGGAACGAAGAAAATGAAGATGTGAATTGATAAACGACATGGGATAGATGGTGACTGTAGCCTCTCTACTCAACACGTAGGTCCATCACTGATCTAATATACGTGTGATTCAGAGATTGTCGAGATATTGTTTCCTGGTTACTGCCTTTTCATCTTCTTGTCGTGTATCGTAGTGATCTTCAAGAACATCTACAGTTACATTCGCCCGTTCACTCAACTTCTCATTCGGCCACTCTTGGTTCAAATGATACGTGATAGCCGCACGTCGGAGTGGATGAGGACTCATTGAGGATGGGCATTTCGACGAATCCTTCTTCCTCACAGCGGCGTCACACTCCTCAATGGTTCGATTATGTGGACAACCACCGTGGACTTTGCATGGTCGAGTGATTCCGTACGTATTTTTCCGTAATGCGGTTCGGGAGACCCGCTGATTTCGGGTGGTGAAAAGCGGCTCTCGGCCACTTTCCTCGACGATATTATGCCGGTGTCCTTCGATGTAGTCATCAAGGACTTCCTGCATTGAGTCACTGATGTTGATCTTGCGCTGCGCCTCAATGCCATTCTTCAGCGGAGTACCAGTCTCCGGTCGATGACGGATCTTAATCTGCTTCCGGGAAGAAAGGTAGTCCTCGAGATCGATGGCAACGACCGTACCCATGCGGAGGCAAGTATGCCATATGAGCTGGAAGATCGCGTGTCGTCGCTGGGCGTATTCGAACTTGTAGAAGTAGTCCAGAATATCCTCTACTCGATCCTGCGACAACGTATCGTCGCTAACTCGATCATCTTCATCGAGCTTCGGGAGTTGGACGAGTTCAGCAGTCCCACGCTCGAGAAGTTCCGCTTGCTCGCACCAGCGGAGGAACACCCGGAGGGTCGAAAGGTTGTTCTTCAGCGTGACCTCCTTGATTCCCTGTCCTCGTCGTCGGAGCTTATACTGTTTCAGGTGGTAGCCATGGATCTCTCCGACCTCCTCAATGCCTTGGTTCTCGCAGAACCGTAGTAGCTCCTTGAGTGCGTATTTATAGTTTCGATGGCTGGCTTTGCTGACTTCTCCCTCACGTTCTGCGAGGAAGTCCTCTACTGCTTGCTTCGGAGTTACGTTCGGTGTCATTGGTCTCGATGTGAACCGCAAAACGTGACCTGACCACCGGATCAACCTGCCGATGATGACCCTCTGGGGAGTTCCACCGCGCACCGTTCGAGTATCAGAGTCGGATTACCGGCGAGAGTGCCATATTCGGGGATTATGGCGCTTCTCTCGGCGTATTGGGGTTCAAATCCCTCTATAATGTGGTGAAATAAAAGCCGAAGAGCGACCTCTCTCGAGTTCTCGATACACTTCGAACACGGGGTGGGCCGCGTGACGATTGCCCCGTGGTCGTCGACCGGCAATTCGCCGACGTGTGAGCATTGCGGCATCCACGTTACGGACCGGTTCGGCCGCGTTTACGACGATAACAGCGACCGCGTCGGCCGCTGTCCCGACTGCGATACCTACCGGCGTCTGACCTGCGGGTCCGCTACCGGGATCGACGTTTCGATTCCGGATCCGGACAGACGACGGGAACGAATGGCGATTCGACGCGATTCAGAAAGCTGCTTGATTCTACAACTGTAATCGGAGCAACGCGGTCGCGTTCGCCTGCGAAGATATCGACTCGCTCGTTTCCGCAGCCCGGGTCGTTCTCGAGCGTGATGACCTCACCCGCGAGCAGCGCCGGGTGATCGCCGAGACGCACTCGACTCAAGCAGTCAACTTCGACATCGAAACCTCAGTATCAGTATCGACGAAAGGAGAGATGGAATAGTGGGTGGTAATACGGTTCTTTAGTCAGTTTTGAGTCAGAACCTGATCCTGATAGTTCGTTACGTAGAGATAGGACTGAGCATGTGGTGGCGTGGAGAAGGCCTGCAGAGAGTCCCTATGACGAACTCGGGGAAACTTGTCTGTCAACTGTATCCGTCTATGAGATTTCATCTCATCAAGTACTACTAAGAGGAAGACGGACAGATTCTGGTACTATGTCGGATGCGAATGGGCCAGAACTACGGGAGGACCAACCGCTTGAATCAGTAGAAAACGACCGCTTAGGGTACTCCAATTTTGCTGAAGATTTAGCGGATACAATCACATCTAGAGCCCCCACTGATGGATATACGATCGGCGTGTACGGGCCGTGGGGGTCAGGGAAAAGCACAATCCTAAATTTTATCGAAAACGAACTGGAGAACACTGATTCTGCACCGGCGGTTGTTCGATTCAATCCGTGGTGGTTCTCCGGTAGAGGTGACTTAGTCGAAAAGTTCCTGATGGAGATGGGAGCGCAGTTAGAATCTGAGGAGGGATACCCAGATATCCGGTCTAATCTTGCCGACCTTTCTTCGGCACTCTCGAAGGTGCCGTTTGGTGCGATGACTGGCGTGCCTGCTGGACAGGGATTTGCTGCACTTCACCAACTACTCCAGTAGGAAGGTGAGAGCATTGATGAATTAAAGGACACTGTCCATGAAGAGTTAGAGACATTAGACGGTCAGATCGTCGTCATAATTGACGATATTGACCGCCTCACTCCGAGCGAAATCACGTTGATGTTTCAGCTTATCAAGAGTATTGCAGATTTCCCTAATGTAGTTTATGTTCTTGCTTTTGAACAAGAAATAGTCGTCAACGCGCTTCGGGAGGAAGCGAACTTTAGAGACGGGAAACGCTACCTCCAGAAAATCGTCCAACTTCCACTACATATCCCTAAACAGAAAGCGGGGTCGTTGGAATCCCTTCTTCTCGATCAGTTAGCAGAAACCCCCGGAGACCACGTTGTCGATACAGATCGATGGCAGACATTACTGGGAACTGGAGTTCTCCCGTTATTGGATACGCCCCGTGAGGTGATCAGACTCGCAAATACGGTTGATGTGATGGCTGCCTCCGTCGGGGATGAGGTAAACTTCACTGACTTAGTCGGCTTAGAAGCCCTTCGGATATTCCATGAGGAGGTCTATGCCGAAATCAAATCGTTGCCAGAACGATTTGTCGGACACCGGAAACCGAGTGTGCGAAGAACAGAGGATCTGGACGACTATGACGACATTCTCGGTGATCTTGAGTCGGACCGTGAACCAGTGGAGAATATTCTTAAGACGCTTTTTCCGATGGTGGAAGACAACCTGATGAATCAACATTCAGCATTCGAGGAATGGGACCAGATGCGGATCAATAAGCGGATCTGTCATAAGGATCGGATTCCCGTATATTTCCGGTTGAACATCCCTGATGGGGAGATTTCCAGTACTGAGATGGGGGCCATCCTCTCGAAGCTGGACGAGGAGGCGTTTCTGGAAGCGAAGATTGAGGAAATGCTGGAGGAAGAAGGCGTTGCCGGCAGTTCAAAAGCGCATACCTTCATCAGGAGGTTAAGCGATAGAACAACTGAAATTCAGGGACCAGAGCATCAGGCAGTTGTGAATGCTATCTTCACTATGGGAGACGAACTGATCAGTGCAGCTGTTGTCAACCAAAACCAGGAGATTCGTCGAATTTTATATCTAATTCAAGATATAGCGGAACGTCTTGATAGAGAGGACCGTTTGGAACTCTTATCTAAAGGCATTCAGTATGGCGACTCACCATACCTAGCGTCTTACTTCGTTGACTTCCTGCTCCGACAGCATGGAGAGAAAGATGCTGACGCCGTCGCAGCCGATAAACGTCTCTTGGAGAGGGAGGAGATTGATGAGTTGAAAGCCCTTGTTGTGGAATCCCTTCATGAAGCAGCAGAGAGCGGAAGCTTGATTGAAGCCCCACGGTTGAAGAAGCCGTTAGAACGTTGGCGAGACTGGGACGACGAGGAAAACCCACAGGAATGGGTTGATCAGGGCCTCAATGAGGAATTCGACCTGATTAAGTTTATTGATGCAATGAGTTCGATGACGACAGTCAACTGGACCACACCGGTATTCTACCTAGACCCCCGATGGCTATACGAATGGGTTGATGAGGACAATATTGAAGAGGTACTTGACGCCCTGGATGACTCTGACCTTACTGAAGAGGAGAGAGCAGTTATAAAACGATACGAGGAGGGGAAGCAAAAGTTAGAGGATGGGAAAGATCCAAGTAAAACGGATAGCTGGGTTGGTTTCTAACCCAGCCCAAAGTATCTGAGTTATTCGCTTGGGTAATTTACCATACTATATATGGGTTTCACGAGTCGTGCCATTAACTACTGTTACGCAAAGTTAGACATGAGCCAGATAAGCAATCCGGCTCCTAGGAGAGCAATAATCTCGATCAGTATGATTGCCGTAGCCACTGAGTTCAAGATTTCTCTACCCAACGGAGTTTGAAGCGTCTTCGCTTGCGCAAAGGCGTTGAGAATTGTCAGCGAAATCGGTCCGATGATCAGTAGAATAACGGTACCAAACATGTATTTCGCGGACAACTTAGGATAAAGAAACCGCGCTATATCTACTGCTATGCTCAGAAAATATCGGCGATCGCGATCTTCGCTCGTTCGGTGCCACGATGGTCGCCACCGCCGTGCCAGCGGGGCAGCGGGAGATTCGCCGCCTTGACCATCTTGTCCTTGAGGATCGTGCAGCCTGACCGCCCATGCGGTCGATAGACGATGAAACAGTACCAGCCATCCGCTCGTCGCAGTTTCTCGTGGTACTCGCGGTAAACCTTGAAATTTCCCGGCTGGCCGTCTGAGTGCTCGAGCATCGTGCGCTTGCTCTCGACAGGCGTTCCGTTCTCGAATCTGTCATCGTGCCAGCTCACCCGCCTTCGTCGCCGGTGCTTGAAACCTCGAGGTGGACAAGCGAACAATGTACAAACTCGCTAATCCGAGACAGCACACAAACAGCCACTCAGTCCTGTCCCCAGAGAATCGAAGAATCCGTTTCGAGACGGTACGCCGCAAACTGACCGCCGGCCGATCAGCGATCAGTCGCCGGCGCAGTACGACCGGGAGCCGCTCGAGTCCGTGGCCGGCGCCTCGTCCGCCGGGCGAGCGGTGATCGTCGTCCCGCACTCGGGACAGCTGTAGTGTTCGCGGCCGTCGCGTTGCTCGAGCTCCCAGTCGCCGTCGACTGCGCTCTCGTGGCCGCACTCGAAACAAAACAGCAGGGTTTTGCTATCGGGCGGTCGGCTGGTGTCCGTCACGGTGGAGTTCATCACCGATGCTAGCTGCCCAACGGTAAAAACGGTGTTGGCCCCGAGAAGGATTGCCGGCCGATTTCGACCACGTCAGCGGCTAACAGTCATAAATCTCCCTGACACTCGGTCCGTGTTCCCGTCCGTCGACGCCGGGTCACATCCCCGTCGCGAGACCGTATCAATCGACGTCGCGGCTCCCGAAAGGAATCACGTCTCCGACGGCTCGCGGACGATCGCAAACCAGAACTCCTCGATCTCGGCGACGAACGAGACGAAGTCCGCCGACTCGACCGGCTTTCGAACGTAGAAGTCCGCCTCGAGGCCGTGGGACTGGACGATCGCTTCGCCCATCTCCGAACTCGTGAGCACGGCGACGGGAATGTCGGAGAGGATCGGGTCGCCCTCCAGTTCGGCGAGGACGTCCATGCCGCTAGTACCGGGAAGCTGTGGCTCCAGCAGGATGATGTCGGGCGGAGACGCGTCGGCATACTCGCCGCGCTGGTGGAGAAAATCGAGGGCGGCGTCGCCGTCGGAGACGGCGTGGACGGTGTTCATGAGCTTCGCGTCCCTGAAGTTCTCCGTGAACAGCCGGGTGTCACCCGGATTCGGCTCGACGAGTAAGATGTCGATTACGTCCTCGATGCCGTCGTTGCCGCTGGTCATAGAGCATAGTTCGCGCCGGACGATAAAACAACGAGGGTGCCGTCCGCTGACAGTCGTCTCGGCCGACGGAACCCGTCCGTCGCGCGATCGAGTCCGCGGCGACGACCTTCGAACGATCGTTCCCCGGCACCGAAATCCGCACAGTCACGCGCTCCGACGATTCCTGACCGGCGTCTGTATCCGACTCGGAGCAGTCTGGAGGAGAGCGAATCCAGAGCGGACTGCTGCAGTCGGTACAGCGGCCTCGAGACCGGACTCGAGGCGCTGGACGCCAGTCCGTCGGTCCCGGTTCCATCGAATCGACCGACCGCCACGAATCACCGCGCTCGTCGCCGAGTGGCATAATGCGTGGGTATCATTTAGACCAGTGGCGCGCGTACGAACGCGCATGAGCACCAGCCGAACGACCGACGCCCGGTCGCCGCTGCCGGAACGACTGGTCGGACTGGCAGCCGCGATCGGCGCCTGGATCCTCTGGTCGGGGGTCGTGCTGACCGGAACCGGACTGATCGTCGCCAACAACGCCGTCTTCGGGGCAGCGATCGCCTTCTTCGCAGCCTACACCGCGGGCTGGCCCGACGGCGGGCGGCTCCCGAGTATCGCCGCGCCGGCGATCGTCGTCCTCCTCGCGCTCTGGGTGGTGGCCGCCCCCTTCGTGCTCGAGGTGAGCGTCGATCGGCTCCTCTGGAGTAACGTCATCGCCGGCGTCCTCGTCGCGTTGCTGGCCGCCGGCAGCATCGTCGGCGGTCGCCGATCGACGGGGTCGGCCAGCCCCAGCGCCTGACGAACCGGTGACCGCGACGGTCGTCGGCCGCGTCTCTCGACGGCGACGCCGGACCACCGGAACGAGCGATGGTATCGACTACAAGCGGTGCTTGGCGAACGAGATCCCCAAGAAAACGTGGCACAAGCCGGCCTGCATTCCCTGTCGACCAAGCTCGACGCGTTGGTCAGATGACTATTACCGGCCACTAATATTATAGTTTTTCGATGCCTTCAGAAAGTGCAATCGACGACGGGAACTGCGATAGTCTCATCCGGCTGATCGCGATTCACCTCCATTCAATTTTCCCTGACTGTCACGAAATATTGGTGGCGGGAAAGGCTACCGGAAACCCAACGAGTCTATGCCCCGTTGTGGTTGGTGACGGTAATGACGACGGTCGTCGAACTCGACATCCCGGCCGACCGTCTCGCGGCCGCTCGGTCGTTCGAACGAGTACCGGAACTCGAGTACCAGATCGGCGGGATGATCGGTGACGCGCCGCCGCTGGTCTGGCTCTCCGGCCCGGATCGAGAGACCGTCCGGGCGGCGCTCGAAACCGATCCCTCGGTCGACGTGATCGCGAGCGTGACCGACGAGACGACGACCGATCGGTCGAGTACCGACGCGGCCGCCGACCGCGAGCGGTGGCTGTTCCGCCTCGCCTTCGGCGATCGGTTCAAACTCTTCGAACGGATCGTCGCGGAGAACGACGGGGCGATCCTCGAGGCTAGCGGGAACGCCGGTTCGTGGTCGGTGACGTTGCTCTTCCACGATCGGGACTCGCTGTCGACGTGTTACTCGCTGTTCGACCAGTACGACTTCGGGGTCGACGTGACCCGTCTGACGGGGATCGACGATCTGGCGAGCGCCGGAACGCCGCTCACCGAGACCCAGTACGAGACGATCCGGGCGGCCCACGAACTCGGCTACTTCGAGGTTCCGCGTCGGATCACGCTCAAGGAACTCGCGGCGGAACTCGACGTCTCACACCAGGCGCTGTCGGAACGACTCCGCCGGTGTCACGCCGCGCTCGTCAACGCGGAGTTGACCGGCGGACTGAGGCCGACCGCGATCGATCCGTAGTCGTCGAGTTCGCCTTGCCGGGCCGATTCGAGACGCGAGCCGAACGGACGATCACCGTTCTCTCCCCACCACTCGAAGTATACCGGGTGATCGGGATATCGGCCTACTTTGGATCCATATGTCCACTAATATCTGAGATGTCGTCGAATATGTCTCGAGGGACAGCTTTATTATTGGACGGAACGAAACGTAGCGTGTCGGCGCGATGCCGACTCCGCAACGGGCTACCGAGTGCGATACGCGCGCCGGTGGATCACTCGTGCTCAATCACAGCGGTCACTCGTGGCTGTGTGACCGTCTTTCACATTTTCTCCCGATTCCGCACGCGGACGCACGAGAACTACGAGCCGTGAGACGGTCATTGGCCGGAACGACCAAGTTATTAACCGACCCCGTCGACACGTCTCCTATCGACGATGGCGGACACTGCGTCCCGAAGCGGGTGCACCGACGCGGGACACTCCTCGCACGGAGCCGAACCGAACGACGAACAGTCGGAACTCGAGCCGGACGATATCTTCCACATCCTCCAGACCAGTCGTCGGCGCCACGTGCTCCGATATCTCCGACGCGCGGGCGAGCCGATGACGCTTCGTGACCTCGCCGAGCGGATCGCCGCCGACGAACACGAGACGACCGTCGAGAACCTGAGTTCCGACCAGCGCCAGCGGGTCTACATCTCCCTCTACCAGTCGCACCTGCCGAAACTCGACACGCGTGGGATCGTCGACTACGACAAGGACCGGGGGATCGTCGAGTCGACGCCGATGGCCGCCCAGTTCGATCCGTACCTCTCGGATCTCGAATCGGAATCGACCGATCCGTGGCCGCGTCGGTACGCGGGAACGGTGGGCGGGTGTGCGCTGCTCGTGGTCGCGACGGCCGGCGGCCTGCTGTCGATTCCGTGGCTCGCTACCTCGTCGGTCGTCCTCCTGGCGGTCGCCGCCGTAACGGCGATCCACTGGTATTCGGAACTGATCGCGTCCTAGACAGCTGCGGCAGCTTCTCGCTACCGGAGATCTGGATCTTGCGACGGCGGAAAGAGGAAGGAAACGACCGAGAACGCGGCGGCGCCCGACGAAGTCGACGACCGTCAGTCGGCGCGGGAGCCGAGCGCCGTCGCGTTCGGATCGGCGGCGATCTCGGTCTCGAGGACGCGGTGGGCGTAGAAGACGACCGAGAAATCCTGCGGGCTGGGAACCGAGCAGGCGAGCCAGCCGATCGCGACGGCCATCGCGATCGGCGAGTCGGCCGGAATGGCGCCCCCGAACCCGGCTGCGAAGACGGGAACGGCGAGGAGGACGGGCGCCAGCGCCGCGGCGCGAAGGTGGACCGCCGGTTCGCGACCGGTCGGCCGGGGCTCGACGACGGCCCACGGACAACACGTCAGCAGGCCGATGATGCCGTCGGTTCGACCGGGGAGGTAGGAGACCGTGTGATCGATCCCGGCGAGTCGCAAGACGAGGGCGTGGGTCCACTCGTGGACCGCCAGTCCGACGACTACCGCGAGGGCGAGGGCGGGGGCGGCGACGACCACATCCGTACCGATCATGGGGGGAGACGTGAGATGCCACCTGTTCGCTCGACCCGGTTCGGGTCGACAGTCATCTCACGCAACCGGTGAGACGAACCAGCCGAGGAAGTCGATCCGGATTCACCTGTGGGTCCATTAAGTTCGGCGCGACGCCGCGTCGTCTCCGTCCCGCGTTCGCAGCCGGCAGCTGCCGCTCGGCAAGGGTTAAGTACTGTTGTGTGGCAGCATCTGCCATGGTATCCTCCCAACCACTGGAGTTCGGCCACGACGACCGGAGACGGATCTACGAGTACGTCGAGCGCCACGGGGCGGTCGATCCGGACGACGCCCGGTCGGAGCTGCGCATCGACCCCAGCGGCTTCCGCCACCACGTCGCGATCCTCAAACGCGACGGGCGCCTCGAGGCGGTGGACGGAACGCTCCGGGTGGTTCTCGACGCCGGCGCCGAGGAGGAGTACGTCGCCGACGACCTCGAGTTCCACGTCCGGCCGGCCAGACAGGAAGACCTCTCGGGGATCGTCGGCGCGATCCGGCAGGTCGCCGAGGAGAAGACCTACATCGAGGCCGAGAGCGTCGCCGACGAGATCGACCACGAGGAGGCCCTGCTCCGGCACAACGAACTCGAGTCCCGGATGTTCTTCGTCGCGACCGTCGACCAGGACGTCGTCGGTTGGGTCCACCTCCACGCGCCTGAGTTGGAGAAGTTATCCCACACCGCCGAGCTCACCGTCGGCGTCTTAGAGGAGTACCGCGGCCACGGGCTCGGTTCGCACCTCCTCTCGCGTGGCCTCGAGTGGGCCGTCTCTCGGGGCTACGAGCGGGTCTACCAGAGCGTCCCCTCGAGCAACGACGACGCCGTCGCCTTCCTCGAAGCACACGACTGGGAGGTCGAAGCGATCCGCGAGGACCACTACAAGCTCAACGGCCACTACGTCGACGAGGTGATGCTGGCTATCGAACTCTGAGTCGACAATTCGTTTTATATAACCATCCCTGAAACGGGGAGGTATGCGTTCTGCTACCCCCGCTCGATTCGACCGAGTGGATTGGGGTGAATCGACCGCCGCGATCGTCGCCATGGGGCTCGCGCTGGCGGTCGCCGGGATCGTCCGGACGCTCGAGACGCCGGTCTCGCAGCCGGCCGTCGCGTTCGAACTGTTCGTCTCGTTGCTCGTTCCGACCGGGCTGGCCACCGGCGGCTACTGGCTGGCCAGCCGGAACGTCTCGTCGGATATCCGCTGGCGAGCCGTGACCCGGGTGTCGATCGGGATCGTCGTCGCCTGCGGGCTCGCCGCCTGGCTGACGGTGTACGTGGCCCTCGAGGGCGGCGCGATCCGCGATCCGCTCTCGCTGATGACGACGCTGGCCGCCGTCGGCGGCGCGACCGGCTTCGCCACCGCCGTTCGGGAGCCGCTGGGCATCGCGTCGTCCGATTCGATCGCCTCGAGCGTTTCTACCTCCGCTCGCGCAGCAGCGACTGAGTCGTCGGCGACGGCCGAGTCGGACGAGGCCATCGCGCAGTCGCCGGCGACGACCGAGTCATCGATCCACCCGACGATGGAACGGCCGACGGCGGCCGCTGTCGCCACCGTGACGACCGCGCTCGAGTCGACGACGACCGATACCGTTCCGACGACCGATCGGTCGACCGACGGTGCGACGGCGGATTCCGATGCGTCGCCGACCGCCGGGACGGGGGCTGACGCCGAAGCATCGCAGACGGTCAGCGCGGCGACTCCTTCGGAGTCGGAGGCGGAGGCAGGAGCGTCACCCGCCATCTGGAACGACACCAGCCCCGAGGGTCGAACCGCCGCTCCCGCGCGTCCCGTGGAGCCGCCCGAACCCACGACAGACGACGATTCCGTTCCCGAGACGTTCGAGACTTCCGAGACTCCGAGGCGCGACGCGTCCGACGACGCCCCCGACTCGAAGGACCCCCTCGAGTCGCCGACGCCGAGACGGGATCCGGGCGTCGCCGCCGTCGCGGCCGTCCCCTCGACGGCGGAAACGGTCCTCGACGTTCTCCGAACCGAACGCGTCCGACTTACCCTCGCAATCCTCTACCACGAGTGGGACGGCCAGGCGCGCTCGGTCGACGAGCTCGCCCGCGCCGTCTCGTCTCACACGGACGACTCCGCCGACGCGGTCGCGGCCGGGCTCGCTCACGCGACGCTTCCCCGACTCGCCGAGATTCGGGCCGTCGACTGGGACCCCTACGCAGATCGCGTCTCGGCACCGGACCACGCCGTCTTCGAAGAGGGGGTCCGCGAGGCGTCCGCGCTGCTCGAGTCGTTCGAACCGGGAACGAGGTAACGACGGGCCCGGCAGTCGATTCGGGTCGCTCCGCTACGCGGGACGCTCCGCTTCTTCGGCGATTTCGAACAGCTGATCGGAGCCCTCTCCTCGGACAACTGCCGCTCGATATCCTCGAGTTCCCCGCTGGTGACCGCCTCCGCGACGACGTCCGTCACGACCCGCGCGTGGAAGGCGGCGTCGGCCTGGTCGTCCTCGCCGATCTCCTCGCTCTCGGCGACGCGGTCGACGAACTCGTCGAAGTCGAACCGCTCGACGTCGTCGACCGCCTCGAGGAACCGGTCGAGTTCGTCGGGGAGTTTCGCGCCGAGGTTCTCGGCGTCGTCTGGCTGGATGCGCTCGGAAAGGGTCGTCAAGGTCGCCCGCGAAACGCTCAGCGCAGCTTCTTGGGAGTCGAGCTGTCCGCGGTGCTAGAATTCGCCGATGAAGTCGTCGTACTGACGTTCGACAGTGGCGTCGTCGCAGGGAAAGCCGTGACCCGTCAGTCGAAGGTCGACCGATCAGCGCTCGTCCGTAGGCGCCGTCGGATCGTCCGACGCCGCGGATGTTTCGCCGTCCGGAACCCGCTGGCCCCAGAAGCCGTCGTACTTTCGGACCTCGAGATCGCCCTCGACTCGCGTCTGGCACGACAGTCGAAGCCCGGCGTCGGGATCGTGCGGTGGGATGGCGAGGCGGCGCCGTTCGGCCGCGGTCGGTTCGCTCGCGTCGCCCTCAATCGCGACGGCGCAGGTCCCGCAGGTGCCGTGTCCGCGACAGTTGAGCCAGTTTGCACCACCGTTGTGCGGCGACTCGTCCGCTTCGAGGAGGACGTCGCGGAGGATTCGTCCGCGTTCGCACTCGATTTCCCGTCCGCGAAACTCGATCGTCGGCATGCCGACCGGTACGACGCGCAGCGGCTTCGTTCTTTGTCACCCCGGACGCTCGAGTCGAACGCCTCTCGGCGGGTAGCGCCCGCCGTCGGGGAGTTCCCAATCGAAAGGCAATTTTGCGCCACGCGAGTACCGAACGGTATGCTTTCGATCGCGCTTGCCGGAAAGCCCAACGCCGGCAAGTCCACGTTCTACACCGCGGCGACGATGGCCGACGTCGACGTCGCCAACTACCCCTTCACGACGATCGACGCCAACCGCGGCGTCAGCTACGTCCGGACGGAGTGTCCCTGCCTCGAGCGCGAGAAGCGCTGTAACGCCGACAACTGCGAGGACGGCAAGCGCTACGTCCCGATCGAACTGATCGACGTGGCGGGGCTGGTGCCGGGTGCCCACGAGGGGAAGGGGCTGGGCAACCAGTTCCTCGACGAACTCACGAACGCGGACGTGATCGTCAACGTGATCGACGCCTCCGGCGGGACCAACGAGAAGGGCGAACCCGTCGACATCGGCGAGCACGACCCGCTCGAGGACATCGACTTCGTCGAGGAGGAGATGGACCTCTGGCTGGCGGGCATCGTCGAGCGCAACTGGGAGTCCGTCGAGCGCAAGTCCCGCTCTCCCGACTTCGACATCGACGACGTCCTCGCGGACATGCTCTCGGGCTTCGGCGCCTCGCCCAAACAGATCGCTATCGTCCTCCGAGAGCTCGACTACCCCGAGGACCCGATCCAGTGGGAGGACGACCACCGCGAGGAACTCGCGCGACTGGTCCGCGAGCGAACCAAACCGATCGTCGTCGCGGCGAACAAGATCGACGTCGCCCCCGAGGAGAACGTCGAGAAACTGCTCGACCTCGACAAGCCGGTCATCCCCACGACCGCCGAGGGCGAACTCGCCCTTCGACGGGCCGCCGACAACGGACTGGTCGACTATGACCCCGGCGACGAGACCCTCGAGATCGGCGACGACGTCAACGACGCCCAGCGCGGCGCCCTCGAGGACTTGGCCGAGACGATGGCCGAGCACGGCGGCACCGGCGTCCAGGGTGCGCTGAACTACGCGGTCTACGACCTGCTCGAGCACCTCACCGCCTACCCGGTCGAGGACGCCGCGAAGTGGTCCGACGGCAGCGGCAACGTTCTGCCCGACGCCTTCCTGCTGCCCGACGGCTCGACGCCCGTCGATCTGGCCTACGCCGTCCACTCCGACATCGGCGACGGCTACCTCCACGCCGTCAACGCGAAGACGAACCGAGAGGTCGGCGAGGAGTACGAACTCGAGGAGGGCGACGTGATCAAGATCGTGAGTACGAACTGATAAAACTGGAACCGTAGCGCGTTATTCGTTTTCGAGCGCGTCGTAGATATCTCGGTTCGCGTCCCGGTCTGTGGCTGCTACTCGCTGGACGAGTTCTCGTCGGATGTCGTCCATCACCTCATCGAGCGGGGAGCCGGACTCCGAACCTTCCTCGGTCGCCATGTTTAGATTATCGTCCCGACTGCGGTTAATCGTTCGGGTTAGACGAGCCACCGGTTAGTTCATCCAGTCCGTACTGGATGAGGTCGTCGCGCCATTGTCCGATCTCACCCACGAGGTTGATCTCTTCGGTGTGAGAACGAAGGTATTCGATGGTTTCCGCTTCGTCGACGGTTGTCTGATCGGTGCCGAACTGCTTGAGGATCGTTCGGACTTCGTCGTCGTATGTGAATCGATATCCGTTGAGGAAGTAGAACACGACCGTTGTGTTGAGCGCAGTGCGCTTGTTTGCGTCGACGAACGGGTGGTTCGCTACTAACAGTCGGAGAAGGTGAAACGCTTTCTCGTGAATCGTCTCGGGTATCGTCTCGAAACTCCCGTTCTCGACGTAGTTCAGGGCAAACTCGATATCGCCATGATTCTAGACGCCAGCGTGCGTGTCGGAATACTCTGATACAATGTCGTCGTGGATAGCGAGAACGTCGCCGACTGACGGGTACCAAAACGAGTCAGCCATTCGTTCCTCCGTTTAGCTCGCACCAGTGTAATCCTTGCTATCAACTCCTTACACTCTATCCCCCACAGCAGACGCGACTAGACCGGACTTATCTCTTGCGTACACTGTGTGCACTCAGACGTATTGATCAATATTGTGAGAATTAATTGAAAATAGTCAAATATATAGATCTTATGTTTTAGTCTAGTGAAGTGATTAGTACAGGACGGAGACTTATCATTAATACGGCTACAGTGAATCTTCGTCTTCGAGCATCGCTCGAATGTCTTCGTAGATTCGGTTAAACTCGGACTCTTCAAACGTACTCTCGGGCCAGAGGTCTAATCTATCGTCAGAGCGGCGTGGAGCAAGGTGGATATGGAAATGTGGTACAGATTGTTGGGCGGCTTTTCCGCTGGCGTGTAGAAGGTTTACACCGTCGAAATCATCAGCACGGAGTCGTCTTGCGATAGATTTTGCGTGTTTCATTACCGCACGAAGCGTCGGGTCTGGAACGTCAAACAAATTCTCGTAGTGGGCTTTCGGAATCACTAGTAAGTGCCCCTCGGAGATCGGATTAAGGGGGGCAAACGCTATCGTTTCGTCGGTTTCATCCACAACTACAGCGTCCTCTTCCCTTTCAGCAATTGAACAAAACACGCAGTCCATACCCGCTTTTCCGTTAGCAATCCTAAATAATTCACCCACCTATGTGACTCTATGCCGTACTATTTCGGTAAATTTGTATCTGTAGTGACCACGGAAAATCGGTCCGAACCAAAATGGAGTTTATAGGTTGTGTACACTGTGTGTACTCAGATGTGGCAATCAAGATCGTGAGTACGAACTGACAATGTGACAATAATATGGCTCAGTATTTGCGTTTTAGCCGGGCACAGCGAGCTGTGTCGGCGGATAGATCAACAACTACCCATCTGAGAAGAAATAAGAAGAAACACTCCAGTGAGAACTGCCGCAGCCGTTATCCCGAGTCCGAATACGTAGTACGGATTCGCGATCTCGGGGTTCGTGAGAAACAGGAATAGCAGCGGACCGGAACCCAGAAGAAGAACTAACGCACTGCGAAGCCTCGTATTCTCCGTTTCCGCAAAGAAACTCCGTACTGCTTCAGCCATGGTACTATATCGAGCGTCGTCTCGTATAGTAGTTGGTGGTCTGACACCGATGTTGCCCGAATCCGGGATAAAACGAGCTACCGCTGCGAGCGCTCGTAACCGAGACTCGCGCTCCCGATACCGAGTAACGCAACTGCGATCGTCACGATCGGCGTATCGCATCGATTCACGCCCCCGTCCGGCGAGTACACCGCCCAGCCGCGGTGAAACCCGTAGAACTCGAACCCGCCGGGCGGCCCGCTACCTGTGTACCCGACGTCGGTACACGACGAGACCGGCAACTCGGGGAACGAGGGGCGATGAGGGTCGCTACGAACAGTCCGCTCGAGAGACAGCCGACTGCGACTACGTCCAACCGGGTGGGCATCGGTCGTAGTTACAATTCGGTGAACATACTTCTTGGGTGCTCGACGGCTGTAATAGCCCTCTGAAGCAGTGATTAGCACCGCGGGCACGAACGCTCGACCGACAGTTCCGATCCCGATTCTCGTCGATCGATCCCGTCCGCCGTCTCCGCTCAGTCGGTTCGCTCGAGGCCGGTGATTTCAAACCGCGCGCCGCCGTCGGCGCCCTCGGTCACGCGGACGTCCCAGCCGTGGGCGTCGGCCACCTGTTCGACGATCGAGAGGCCGAACCCAGTTCCGTCCTCGGCGGTCGAGTAACCGGACTCGAGCGCTCGTTCGCGTTGCGTCTCGGTGATTCCGTCGCCGTCGTCTTCCACGAAGAAACCGTCCTCGAATCCGCCGACGGCGACCGTTACGTCAGCGCCGCCGTGTTCGATCGCGTTCCGCATGAGGTTCTCGAAGAGCTGCCGGAGACGGCTTCGATCGGCCCGAATCGTCCGGTCGAGATCGACGACGAGCGTCGCCTCGGCGGTCGCGACGTGGTCCCAACAGCGCCGGGCGAACGCGTCGAGGGCGACCGGTTCCGTCTCCCCGATTCGCTCGCCGTCGTTGGCCAGCGACAGTAGATCCGTGATCAACTCGCTCATCCGTTGGTGGGCCCGCGCGACCTCGTCGAGGTGCTCGCTGTCGCAGTCCTCCCGGGCCAGTTCCAGTCGGCCCTGAGCGATGGTGAGCGGGTTTCGGAGATCGTGGCTCGCGACGGACGCGAACTCCGCCAGTTGCTCCTCGCGTTCCTTGCGACTCGAGATGTCCCGTCCGATGCTCAACACCGCCGTCTCCCCCCGGTAGGAGATCATACTGGAACTGATCTCGACGGGGAACGTTTCCCCGGACTTCGTCTCGTGGACCGTCTCGAAGACCTGCACCTCGTTCTCCGGCATCTCCTCGATGAGGGTCGTGATTTCCTCGTCGTCGAGGCCCGCGTCGATCTCGTGCGGGCGCATCGAACGCAGTTCCGCCTTCGAATAGCCGAGCGTTTCGACGGCGGCGTCGTTCACCGTCAGGAACGTCTGGTCGGGACCGATAACCCAGGCCGTGTCGTTCATCCCGTCGATCAGTTCCTCGTACTCCGCGCGGGCCTGCTCGAGATCGCGTTCGCGCTCCTTCCGGTCGGTGATGTCCTGAACCGCGCCGCGGAGCGTCACGACCGTCCCGTCTTCGACCGTCGGAACGCCTTGAACGCGAAGCCAGCGGATCTCGCCGTCCGGTCGTCGCGCCCGCACTTCCATGTCGAAGGGGTCGCCGTAGTCGAGCGCCGCTTCGACGGCGCGTTCGACGGCCGGGCGGTCGTCCTCGTGGTAGACCGAGAGGGCCTCCTCCAGCGAGGGCACCTCGTCGTACCCCAGCAGTTCGAAGAGGTGGTCCGTCCAGAACACGTCCCTCGTGTCCGTATCGAGCTCCCAGCCGCCGACGTCGGCGATGCGCTCGGTCTTCTCGAGGAGGTCGCTCGTCCGCTCGAGTTCCCGCTCGCGTCGCTTTCGGTCGGTGATGTCGCGGACGAAGCCGACGATCCGGGAGACGGTTTCGCCGTCGAAGACCGGCTTGGTCTCGGCGCGAACCCACCGCCGTTCGCCGTCGGGGCGAACCACGCGGTATTCCATCTCGTCCTCCGCGCCGTTCGAGAGCCGCTCCATCGACCGGCGCACGCGCTCCCGGTCGTCGGGGTGGACGGCGTCGAGGAAGGACTCGGAATCCTCCCGAAGGGTGTCGATCGGCCGGCCCCAGATCGCTTCGTACGCGGAGTTGACGAACAGCAGTTCGCTCCAGTCGCCGTCGAACAGAAAGAGCACGTCGTTCGTGTTCTCGGCGATTTGAGAGAGTTTCCGCTCGACGTCCTCGATGGCGCGTCTCGCTCGATACTGTTCGACGGCGTTGCCGATCCGGTTTGCCAGCACCGCGTACTGACTGGTGGTAGACTCCTTCTGGAGGTAGTCGGTGACGCCGGCCGAAATCGCCTCGCTGGCGACCGCTTCGCTGCCCTTGCCCGTGAACAGGAGAAACGGCAGGTCGGGGTAGTCCGCGCGGACGGCCTCGAGAAACGCGATCCCGTCCCGACCGGGCATGTCGTAGTCCGAGACGACGCAGTCGACCTCGTAGTCGGCGAGGAACGCGAGCCCCTCGTCGGCGTCGGCGACCGTTTCGACGCTGAACCGGTCGTCCTCCCGCTCGAGAACGGTCGCGGCTAATTCGGCGAGACCCGGGTCGTCGTCGACGAGAAGAATCCGAACGGTATCGCCCATTACCATTGTACACGACTTCGATACCAAAATTGTTCTGGCGTCTCTTTGGGGCTCGACCGACGGTTCCGGGCGCCCCGCAACTCGAGGTCGACCTCGTTAGGCACATCGTTTTTGATGGAATTCGTTGGAGAGTTCCGTATGGTGGACAAGACCCTTTCCGCCGAGGAACTCACGCGCGACGAGGTCGCCGAACGACTCCGCGAACTGGCCGACGAACTCGAGGGCGACGGCCCGGCGTCGGTTCGGACGGGGAACAAGACAGTTGACCTCCGGCCGTCGCAGTCGATCGCCTACGAGCTGGGCGTCCGCGAGCGGTCATCGATCCTGCGGGGCTCGCACGAAACGATCTCCCTCAAAATGGACTGGAAGCCGCCGAAGTCGTCCGACGAGGGGTAAGCGGTGCCGTCGCCGACTCGTCACAATTTCTTCACGGGAACCCGACGCCAGCGAGCGGCTCGAACCAGACGGCGGTGACGAGCACGGCGAGGAAGACGTAGGAGCCGCGGACGAGCAACATCGTGGCGACGGTCGGCTCCGCGCGGCGGGCGACGAGCGCGACCGCGCCGAAGGCGAGCGCGGCCAGCGCCGTCGTCGGCGGGAAGACGCGAGCGACGGCGAAGGCGAGGACGGCCAGCAGGGCCGTCAGCATCAGCCCGTAGGCCAGCACGTACGCACGGTCCGGCCCGATGGCGACGGCGACGGTTCGCTTCTCGATCGACCGGTCGTAGTCGTAGTCCTGAGCGTCGTCGATGACCTTGACTCCCGACAGGAGCACGAGGAAGACGACGGCGAACCCCAGCGCGACGGCGGTGATCGCGCCGGCCTGCACGTAGAATCCGCCGAGGATCGCGAGGGCGATCCCGAGCGGGTAGCCGGTCGTCGCGGTAAGCGGGTTCGTGTCCAACTGCGGCGCGTGGTGGTAGGCGATCAGCCACGTGGGCAGCGTCAGGGCGACCGCGATCGGATCGACGAGCGCCCACAGGAGCACGCAGCAGGCGGCGAAGACCGTCGTCGAAAGCGCTAACCCCAGCCGACACCCTCGCTCGGTCAGCGGGTGCTCGTCGTCCTCGCCGCGAACGTGGAAGTCGACGTAGCCGTCCTTGACGTGAGCCGTGTAGACCGCGGCGAAGATCGCGACGGCGTGGATCGCCGCGAGCGTCGCCTCGATCCGCCCGGCGAGGACCGCACCGAACAGCGCCGCTGCGACCGGTGGCGTCATGAAGACGGGGTGGACCTGCGACAGGAACGCTCGCGCCGTCGCTCGCGGGCCCGTGCCGGTTCTCGCGAGGGCCATACTCGAGCGACAACGAACTGATGTATAATACCCGGGCCGGCACGCCGTTCGCTGCGGGTCGGGCGCTCTTGAACCCCCGATACGCTCGCCGCGGATTCGGGCCGGTACTCTCCGCAACCGGCGCGTCGCTCCGTAACGCACAGTTTGATGTGCCGTCCCGTGCCACTGACGGGCATGACAGAGGGGTATACCGGAGCCGATCTCTTCACGGACGCGCTCGAGTCCTACGGCGTCGACTACGTCTTCGGGAATCCGGGAACGACGGAGTTGCCGATCGTGGAAGCGATCGGCGAGAGCGACCTCGAGTACCGACTCGGGCTCCACGAGGACATCGCGGTGGGGATGGCCGGCGGCTATGCCCAACGCCAGCGGTACCACGCCCACCACGACGACTCGATCACGCCGGTCGGGGTGGCGAACCTCCATATCGCGCCGGGGCTGGCTCACGGACTGGGGAACCTCTACGCGGCTAAGGTCGCCGGTGCACCGCTGGTCGTCACCGCGGGTAACCACAGCACCGACTTCCGCCACGAGGAGCCGATCCTCTCGGGCCGACTCGCCGACATGGCCCGCCAGTTCTGCAAGTGGTCCGACGAGGTGTTAGACGTCGCCGCGCTGCCGACGATGCTGCGACGGGCGTTCCGGGTCGCGATGACGCCCCCGACTGGCCCCGTCTTCCTCGCGCTGCCGCTCGACGTCACGATGGCCGAGACCGACGCCGAGCCCGAGCGGCTGGGACCGATCCCGAACGCGGGCAGCGGCGACCCCGCACAGCTCGAGCGGGCCGCCGACCTGCTGGCCGAGGCCGACGAGCCGGCGTTGGTCGTCGGCGACCACGTCGCCCGCTCGGGCGCCGACGCCGTCGCCGCGGCGGTCGAACTCGCGGAGTCGACGGGGGCCCGCGTCCACGGCGAGATCCTCTCCTGCGAGGTTGACTTCCCGACCGACCACGACCAGTGGGTTTCCTACCTGCCGACCAGCGAGGACGCCGCCGCGACGTTGATGGACACCGACACGATCTGCTTCGCCGGCGTCTCGACGAACACGACGCTGACCCGCCACGAGGAGGCACTGGTCGATCCGGAGACGACCTGCATCCACCTCAGTGACGACGCCTGGGAGGTCGGCAAGAACCAGCCCGCCGACGCGGCCGTCGTCGGCGATCCCGGGCTGGTCATGCAGGAACTGACCGAGCGCGTGCAGGGCACACTCTCCGACGACGTCGTGGCCGACCGCCTCGAGTCGGTCGCCGAGGTGACGGAACTGGTCGCGGCCAAGATGTCGGGCTACGGCGAGGCCGACGACGGCGAGGACGACCCGCGTGCTTCGAAGGCCGAACTGGTCGACGCGATGGAGCGCGTCGCGGGCGACGCCGCCATCGTCGACGAGGGCGTCACCTCGAAGTACGCCATGCTGACGCGGTGGGAGCTCGCGCCCGAGCAGTACATCTCGAACAAGGGCGGCGGCCTCGGCTACGGCCTCCCGGCGGCGGTCGGCGCGGCCGTCGCGGAGGCCCAGCGGGACGACCCTCGCGACGTGGTCGGCTTCATCGGCGACGGCTCCTACCAGTACTACCCCCACTCGATCTACAGCGCCGCCCGCTACGATCTGGACCTGACGGTCGTCATCTCGGACAACCGCAACTACCGCATCCTCAAGGACAACACCCTCCACCTCATGGGCGGCGAGGAGGAGGACTACGAGTTCGTCGGCATGGACTTCGAGCCCGGCGTCGACCTCGTCCGAAACGCCGAGAGCCACGGCGCCAGCGCCGAACTCGTCGAAACCCCCGACGAAATCGACGAGGCGCTCGCGGACGCGCTGGCCCGGGACGGCCCGGACGTCCTCGACGTGCTGGTCCACGACTGAGCCGAGCGCCGAACGGCCGGGCCCTCGAGGGCGGACGACGGCCGATCGAGGGGCCGGCCGCATCAGTCTCGCAACAGTAGGCCGGTAGACACTTGAACGTCGTTGGTGCAGAGAGAGGTATCACGGATGGGCTGGATGATCAACCCGTACAGCATCGTGCTGTTGCTGTCCCTCGTCGTCGCCGTCGGGACCGCGGTCGCGGCGTGGCGGTCGCGTCCAGCCGCCGGTTCGGTCCCTCTCTCCGCGCTGATGGCGAGCGTCGCGTTCTGGCTGGGAACGCACGTCCTCGAGATCGAGTCGACGGCGTTCGTCTGGAAGGCCCGCTGGGCGGACCTCCAGTGGGTCCCTGCCGCCCTCATCCCGACGCTGGTTCTCGTTTTCGCCCTCAAGTACACGGGTCGGGACCGCTGGCTCACCCGTCGCCGACTCGGCCTGTTGGCGGTCGAGCCGCTGGTCATGATCGGCCTGTTGGCGCTCAACGGCCGGACCCGCGTCCTGTGGGGGCCGCCCATCGAGGCGGCGGTCCCGCTGAACGTCCCGTGGGCCGGTCCGGCGACGGTCGTCACCGCGGAGCCGAACCTCGGCCTGTTCGTCCACCTCGCGTACGCGACGCTCTGTCTCGCGGCCACCGCTCTCATCGTCCTCGACGTCGCGGTCCAGAGCAACAGCCTCCACCGCTGGCAGGGGATCGCTGTCCTCGTCGCGGTGGCGGTTCCCTGGGCGTCGGCCGTCGTCGCGAGTTCGTCCCTCGAGATCATCGGGACGACCCCGATCGGGCTGACGATCACCGGGCTCGCGATCACGTTCGGTCTCTACCGCTACCGGCTCCTCGAACTCGCGCCGATCGCGCGCAACGAGGTCGTCGCCAACCTCGAGGACGGCGTGCTCGTCGTCGACGCCGACCGTCGGATCATCGACAGCAACCCCGTCGCACAGCGTCTGTTCGATCGGGACCGCGACGCGCTCGTCGGTACCCCCGTCGACGACGTCGTTCCGACGGTCGACGTCGACACGGTGATCGACGCGCCCTCCGAGGACGGCGACGGTCACGATGCCCAGTTCTCGCTCGATGACGGCGCCGAGCGTCGTACCTACGAGCTCTCGGCCTCGCCCATCGACGGCCGCGGCGGCCCCCTCGGCTGGACGATCGTCGTCCACGACGTGACCAATCGCGTCCGACGGGAGCGCGAACTCGAGCGCAAGAACCGCAAGCTCGACGAGTTTGCCAGCGTGGTCAGCCACGACCTGCGTAACCCGCTGACGGTGTCGAAGGGCTACCTCGACTTACTCGAGGAGGAGTACGATCCCGAGCACGTCCGCACGATCGCTCGCTCTCACGAGCGGATGGAGGAACTGATCGACGACGTCCTGACGCTCGCCCGCCAGGGGCAGGCCGCCCTCGAGCCCGAACCCGTCGCCCTCGAGCCGGCGGCGAGGGCGGCCTGGGAGACGGTCGACACGGGCGACGCCGCGCTTACGGTCGCCGACGATCGGACGATCCGCGCCGATCCCGCGCAGCTCCGCCAGTTGCTCGAGAACCTCTTTCGGAACAGTGTTGAACACGGTTCCACGGATAGTCGGCCGCAGGCCGACGACAGTGTCGAGTATGGCTCGACGAGCCCTGACTCGCGGGCTCAGGAGGACGCCGTGGAACGTGGTTCCACGAGCCCCGACTCGCACGCTCGTCGGGACGACGGAAGACGCTCCACGACTTCCGAGCCCTCGGTCGCTGACGCTCCCGAGGACAGCGTGGAACACAATTCAGTAGACCAGCCGGAACCTGATACTCCCGAGGGTGCCGTCGAACACGGCTCTGCGTCCCTCGAGTCGCGGCCTCGCCGGCAGGTCGAACGCGACGGCGGCGCCGTCACCGTCACCGTCGGCGCGCTCGAGGACGGGTTCTACGTGGCGGACACGGGTCGGGGATTCGCGGACGAACCCGACCGCCTCTTCGAGCCGGGATACACGACCGGCGACGGGGGAACGGGACTCGGTCTGTCGATTGTCGCCGACGTCGTCGATCACCACGGCTGGTCGATCGCGGCGAGCGACGCCGACGGCGGCGGCGCGCGGTTCGAGATTACCGGCGTCGAATTCGTCGAGGCGACCGACGAGGGATGAGGGGCGGCGACTCGAGCCCGCGCTGTCAGCGCCGCGGCCGCCGCACGTCCTCTCCGGCTTCGGTTTCCGGGAAGAGTTTCCCCGGATTCAGCGTCCCCGTCGGATCGAGCGCGTGTTTGACCGACCGCATGGCGTCGACGGCGCCCGCGCCGTGTTCCGGCTCGAGGTACTTTCGTTTCCCCTGGCCGATGCCGTGTTCGCCGGTTGCGGTGCCGCCCATCTCGATCGCCCGCTCGACGACCTCGCGGTAGACTCGTTCGCCCCGCTCGAGCTGGTCGGGATCGTCCAAATCGACGAGGGGGCTGTAGTGGAGGTTGCCGTCCCCCGCGTGCCCGTAACAGGGGACGAGGAGGTCGTGCTCGTCGGCGAGCCGTTTGACCTCGCGGACGATCTCGGGGTAGGAACTGATCGGCACCGTTACGTCGCCGGGGTGGAGTGGCTCGAGCTCCGGTTCGTAGTTCCGCATGGCGTACGCCAGCTCCCGGCGGGCCTCCCAGAGGTCGGCCATCGCCGTCTCGTCGGCGCTCACTTCGAACTGGCGGACGCCGTGGCCCTCGAAGATAGTCCGGCAGAGGTCGATCTCCGTCGCGATCCCGTGGTTGGCGTGGAACTCGAGGAAGACCATCGGCGCGTCGGGGAGGTCGCCGCCGAGGTAGCGGTTCGCCATCCGGGCACTCAGCCCGTCGACGAGTTCGATCTTGGCGACGTCGACCTCGGTGCGCACCGCCTCGGAGATGGCCTCGGCCGCGTCCTCGAGCGTCTCGAAGATGGCCCGTCCGCCGCGGATCTGTTCCGGCCGGCCCGACAACTCGAGGGTGGCCTCGGTGACCACCGCCAGCGTCCCCTCGCTGCCGACGAGCAGGTCGGTCAGGTTGTAGCCGCTCGAGGTCTTGCTCGCCCGCGACCCGGTCTCGACGACGGTGCCGTCCGCGAGGACGGCCTCGAGGCCGAGCACCCAGTCGGCAACCTCGCCGTATCTGACCGTCTGCATCCCGCTGGCGTCGGTCGCGATCATCCCGCCGATCGTGGAGATGTCGCCCGAGGAGGGCAGCGGCGGGAAGAAGAGACCGTCCGGTGCGACGTGCTCGTCGACGGCCGAGCCGATGATCCCGGGCCCGACGTCGATCTGGAAGTCGTCGGGCCGGTAGTCGACGATATCGTCCATCCGCGTCAGATCGAGACTGATCCCGCCGCGGGCCGGGACGGCGTTGCCCTCGAGTCCCGTGCCGGCCGCGTAGGGCGTGACGGGAACGCCGCGCTCGGTCGCGGCCTCGAGGATCGCCGAGACGTCGGCCGTGCGCTCGGGGTAGACGACCGCGTCCGGGAACACGCCGCCGCTCTGCTCGGTGCCGAAATCGGTCGCGTGCGAGTCTCGGCGTCCCTCCGCGAACGAGAGCTGGTCGTCCGCGAGGTCGAGGTCCTCGAGGAACGAGCAGTCGTGTGTCATACGGGCACATTATCCACTACCCGCATCAATATTTCCCACTGCTTCGAGAGTTGCCGAAAGACACCACTACGGGACTCCCCGCCGTATCGGTACGTATGACCGACGAGTCGCTTCGCGAACGGGCACAGGAACTCCACCGCCACCTCGAGGCGACCGCCGAGTTGCCGATCGATCGGACGGCGAACCGCTGGCTCGGCGAGGCCGAAGCCGTCGCCGCCGACGTGGCGACGAGCGACCTCGATCGGACGACGGTCCTCGAGCGAGTCGAGAAGATTCAGCACCTGCTCGCGGAAGTCGACGAAACGGGCCACGAGGGAGCCGACGATCACCTCGAGGCGGCGATGGAGGTCTGTACGGAGATTCTCGAGGACGACGGGTCGACGCCTCCGTAGTCGCGTTCAGTCCCGTTGCGACGCGAGCCGACCGGGCGACGCGTCGATTCTTTCTTCCATAGAATAGGCGGTGGCATTTATTGCGGGACGCGCATAAATGAACTACATATGACAGGTTCACCGGCGGCGCCGACGCGCACGTTCGAATGGATCGACGGCGCGATTCCCCGCTACGAGTCGTTCTTCACGGTGGACGAACACCGCGAGCGCGACCGGGCGCTCGCGGCCGAGCACGATCACCTCGAGTACGACGAACGGGGCGAGAGCGCGAACGGCGAGACGCTGTGGACGGTCACCGTCGGCGACGGCGACCGGAGCGCGCTCCTGTTCGGCGCGCCCCACCCGAACGAACCGATCGGGTCGATGACGATCGACTTCCTGCTCCACGAACTCGCGACGAACGACGAGTTACGGGCGTCGCTCGATTACCAGTTCGTCTGTATGCCGGTCGCCGATCCTGACGGCGTCCGGCTCAACGAGGGCTGGTTCGACGGGCCGTTTACGCTCTCGAACTACGCGCAGAACTTCTACCGACCGCCGCCGGACGAGCAGGTCGAGGCCACGTTCCCCGTCGAACGCGAGGGTTACTCGTACGACGACCCGATTCCGTCGACGCGCGCGCTGGCCGATCTGATCGAGAGCTATCGACCGGAGTTTATCTACAGTTTCCACAACGCCGCCTTCGGCGGTTGTTACTTCCTCTTCACCGAACCGCACGCCCCGCTCTACGACGCGCTCACGTCACTTCCGGAGGCGTACGGGGTCCCGCTTGATCTGGGCGAACCGGAACGGTTCGATGACGAGGCACTCGACGACGCGGTCTATCGGCTTCCGACCTTCGCCGACCGGTTTGACGCGCGTGAGACCGACGACGACCCCGAACTCGACGCCGAACTCCTCGGCGGCAACGCCTACGACTACGCCAGCCGCTTCACCGACGACGTCGTCGAGTTCGCCGTCGAACTGCCGTACTTCTACGACCCGCGGATCGAGGATCGGAGCGAACTGGATCGCTCCCGCGAGGACGTCATTCGGGAGGGAGTTCGAAACCGGCGGCCGATCCTTGAGGCGATGAAGAGCGCGGTCGACTCCGTCAGCGAGCACCTCCCGGACGGGCCGATGGCGCGTGAGGCGTCGGGCGTCGCCGTCCACTTCGAACACGTCGACGAGTCGAAACTCGAGTGGGCGGAATCGGCCGCGGAGACGGACAGGCCGGCGACCGTCGCCGAGCACGTCGACGAACGCTACCTCAGACAGTATCATCTGCTGACGTACCTCGGCATGTTGTTACGGTCGATCGATCACGCCGCGATGAGCGCCGACGAGGACGCTCGCGAGACGCTCGCTGAGACGAAAGCCGCGCTCGAGGACGTCTTCTTCGAGCGACTCGAGGATATCCGAGCGCAACTCGACTACGAGACGATCCCGATCTGGAAACTCGTCGCGATCCAGGCCCGCGCGGGACTGCTCTGTCTGGACTCCCTGCAGGACCGACCCGAGAGGTGACGTCGAACGCGAATCGATATCGGTGGACGCGGCGGACGTTTCGACGGGACACCCTCGACACCGTTTCCGACGCGAGGATCGCCGCGCGCCGTTCGCTCGAACGTAGCCGTACGTATTTCTCAGAGAGTAACTCACGAATACATCGGTTAAGGTATACGAATTATAATATTACTTCACCGTTTTCGGCGAGTACAACCGTATGCCCGAACGAGACGGCACACGGCGACGGACGGATCGACGCGGCTTTCTCGAGAGTATCGGCACCACCTCGGTCGCTGGCGGGCTCGCGGCGATCCTCGCCCGGCGAAACGTCGTACAGCCGGTCGCTGCGCAGTCGGTCGGCGACCGGAGCGTCTTCGCTGTCGACGGAACGGCTGATCCCGACGCGACGTTTCCGCAGTCCGTGGCCAGCGGCGGGCCGACCCCGAGCGGCGTCATCCTCTGGACGCGGGTCGCCCCCGACGCGGTCGTCTCCGGAGAGCCGGCGGGCGTGCAGGTCGCGACCGACGACGACTTCGAAGACGTGGTCTACGAGGGAACCGTGCCCGCCGACCGACTCTCGAGCGCACACGACTACGCGGTCAAAGTCGACCTCGACGGGGTCCTCGAGTCGAACCGGCACTACTACTACCGGTTCGTCTACGACGGCGTCGCCACGCGCACCGGTCGCTGTCGGACGCTTCCGGCGCCCGACGCACGCCCCGATTCGTTGTCGTTCGCGGTCCTGACCTGTCAGGACTATCAGAACGGATACTACGGAGCCTACCGTCATATCGCGTCCGAAGACGTCGACTTCGTCGTCCACCTCGGCGACTTCATCTACGAGTCCGCCGACGGCTCCTACACCTCGCCGACGACGGGGATCGCGGACGGACGCGACATCGACCTCCCCAGCGGCGCCGATCTGGCGGAGTCGCTGGCCGACTTCCGGACGCTCTACCGGATCTACAAGGGGAACGAATTCCTCCAGAAGGGACTCGAGCGACACACGGTTATCCACGGCTGGGACGACCACGAAATCGGTAACAACCGATACTGGGACGACGATGCGAATACGCCGGTTCTCCCGGACAAGGACGGCGGCGAGCGGCCGGAGACGGCGATGGAGATCACGGCCGACGGCATCCAGGCGTGGGTCGAGTACGTTCCCGCCCGCGTCGAGTTCGATCCGACCGAACCGGAGCTGCAGGATCAGATCCAATTGTGGCGGGACCTCCAGTTCGGCGACCTCGTGGATCTGACCGTCACCGACGAACGTCTCTACCGGGACGGTCCGCCCTGTGGCGACGCTCGGATCACCTGCACGGACGAAGAAGCGCAGGGTCGGACGATGCTCGGTCGCGAGCAGAAACGCTACTTTAAGGACTGGGTCAGCGAGTCCGACGCCGTCTGGACGGTCTGGGCCAACGAAGTGCTGACGATGCCCCTGACCGTCGGCGACGGCTGGTCTCAGATCGAACTGTTCCACGACTCGTGGGACGGCTTCCAGCACGAGCGCTGGGAACTCATGCAACACGTCGCGGACGCCGATCCGCGAAACTTCGTCGTGCTGACCGGCGACCTTCACGCGTCGCTGGCCGGCTACGTCAAAGCGGGCTACGGCGAGATCGAGCCATTCCGGACGTACGACCGCATCGGCGTCGAACTGATGACGCCCGCGATCTCGAGCGTCAACGCTGCCGACGTCGTCGACTTCCCCGCCGAGTGGGACGACGACTCCCTCACAGCGCTGACGAAGGCGGCAAACGAGCACCTCGAGCACGTCGACTGGCACCGCCACGGCTACGCCACCGTCGAGTTCACGCGCGATCACTGCACCTACACCGTCTACGCCGTCGACAAGGACGTGAGCCCCGAAGACGCCGAGCGATCCGTGCTCGCCCGGTATCGCACGCCGGACGGCGAGACGGAACTCTCCGAACTGTAGATCCGAGTCCGACGAGTGGGCTCTCGAGACCGTCCCCGATAGCGATCGCGGGGCGATCTCCGACGGGGCGCTCGCGTGACCGGACTACAACGCTCCAATTTTATGTGAATCCGTGACGCGGTACGGAACGATGCCAGAACGCCGACCGATTTCACCGACAGGGAGGGGAGCAGCGTGAACGCCGAACTGGATCTGCTGGTGCGGCTTAACGACTACGAGCGACCGCAGGACGTCGCCGACCGCGCCGTGCGGGCCGAGGAGTTGGGCTTCGACCGCATCACGGTCGGCGAGACGACCGGCTGGAACATCGTGCCGCCGCTGACGCTAGCCGCCGACCGCACTGAGGAACTGGGCATCTCCAACGACGTCGTCTCGCCGTACGGCCGCTCGCCGGCGCTGCTCGCCCAAACGGCGCTGACGATACACGAGGCCTCGGACGGGCGATTCCGCCTCGGCCTCGGCCCGAGTTCGCCCGCGATCACCGAACGCTGGCACGGCCTCGAGTTCGACCGGCCGCTCCGGCGCACGCGCGAGGCCATCGAGGTGATCCGGTCGGTCTACGACGACGGGAATCCCGCCTACGAGGGCGAAATCTTCGACATCGCCGGACTCAACTACGAGCGCGAGGTGCCCGAGAGCCCACCGCCGATCGACCTCGGGACGCTCGGCCCGAAAGCCACCGAGATGGCCGGCCGCTTCGGCGACGGTTGGGCGCCCCAGCTCTTTACGAAAGCAGGCCTCGAGGATCGCCTCGACGACCTCGAGCGCGGCGCCGAACTCGCGGACAAGAGCCTCGACGACCTGCGCGTGGCCCCCATCGTCCGCGGGATCGCCAGCGAGGACCGAGAGACCGCGCGAGCGAAGGCGCGATCGACGATCGCGTTCATGCTCGGCGCCTACGGCCCCTACTACGGCGATTCGGTCGCCGAGCAAGGGTACGCCGACGTCGTCGCGGACGTTCGGGCCGCCTGGGACGAGCGAGACACGGACGCGATGGCCGCGGCCCTCCCCGACGAGGTACTGGACGACCTCGCCCCCGCAGGGACGCCCGAGGAGGTCCGAGAGTGGGTCGACGAGTACGCGGCCATTGAGGGCGTCGACGCGGTTCGGATCGGCTTCGTCAACGAGATGACCGAGACGGAGAAAGCGACGACGATGGAAGTGGTCACCGATCTCGTCTGATCCGTTCGCTCACGAGAAACTTCACGATACCGACGCCACCGTCGCTATTTCGATCGGTGCCGGCCGTGTGTTTCGATCGCACTCACAGATCGGTTAAATACCGTGCGACGTCTATAGGGGGTATGATTCCGCCCAGCAATTCTCCGTCCGCGAGCTCCGATGTCGACGATTTCAGCGGCGAGGACGTCGATACGGTGATGGGTCTGTTGGCCGATCAGCGGCGACGGACGCTGTTGCGCTCCCTCGAGCGCGCCGACGGCACCGCGACGCTGTCCGAGGTCGCGGAAGCGATCGCGACCGAAGCGCGGGCCCCCGATCCGGGAGCGATTTCGGACCTCGCCGGCGTCTCCTCGCGGGACGTACGGGAGGTTCGAATCTCGCTGCACCACCTTCACGTCCCGAAGTTGGCCGCCGCGGGCGCGATCGACTACGATTCGGAGACGGAGACGCTCACCCTCCGCGAGCGCGGCCGCACGCTGCTGGACCGGCAGGAGGCCGTCTGCGGACCGCTCCGATAACGGATTTCGGCGAGTTTCTCGAGCGAGCAGCGAACTGTTGTGCTGTAGTAGATAGCGAACTGGACAGCGCAGCGGAGGTCGCTATCGCGTCGTCACATAATCGCCTCGAACCCCCGAACGTGGTCGCGTTACGGCTCGAGGACCAACTTTCCGAGGACGCTGTCGTTCATCACGTCGCGCTGAGCCTGGGCGGCCTCCTCGAGGTCGTACGTCCGCGCGAGTTCGATCGACAGCTCGTCGGTCGCCATGAGGTGGGCGACGCCGCGCAGCGGGACGCGCAGGTCCGGCGTGTTGAACATGCTCATGAACTGGTAGCTGACGTCCTTCGAGCGGGCGGCCCCGTCGTTCGAAAAGCCCGGATCGGGGCTGTTCTCGCCGATTCCGACGACGCGACAGCCGGTCGCGGCGACGTCCGCGTCGAACTGGAGGTAGTCGTCCAGTCGGTGGTCTAACACGGCGTCGACGCCCCCGTCGCTGGCCTCGAGAACGGCGTCCGCGAGGTCGTCGCGCCCGTAGTCGAGGACCGTTTCGGCGCCGAGGTCCTCGAGGGTCTCGTGATACTCCTCCGAAGCGGTGGTGATGACCCGGGCGCTGACCGCGTCGGCGATCTGGACCGCGGCGTGACCGACGCCGCCGGAGCCGCCGTGGACCAGACAGTACTCGGCGGGGTCGAGCGCCGCGTGGTCGACCAGCGCGCGCCAGGCGGTGACGGCGGCGACGCCCGCCGCGCCGGCCTCGGACAGGTCCGCGCCGTTCGGCAGGTGAACTACCCTGTCCGTCGGGACGGTCGCGTACTCGGCGTAGGCGCCCTGGAAGCCGCCGTTGCCGATGCCGGTCCCGAAGACGCGGTCGCCCGCCGAGAAGCCGTCGACGCCCGCGCCGGTCTCGGCGACGACGCCGGCGAAGTCGACGCCCGGCGTGAAGGGTACGCCGACCGGCTCGTACGAGCCGTCCCGGAAGTAGGTGTCGACGGGGTTGATCCCCGCGGCGGCCACCTCGAGGAGCAGTTCGTCCTCGCCGGGCTCGGGTCGGTCGATGTCGTCTACCTGCAGTACGTCCGCGTCGCCGTGGTCGTGAAGGCGTACAGCGCGCATCTCGTTGGTATCATGCCCGCAGAGGCGTATAAGGCTACAGTTCCCGGCGGCTCGCGCGGTCGACGAGTGCTCGAATCGTCGCGGCTGCATCAGCAAGTCAAACGCTTGTCCGATCGCCGCCCCTGATCGAACACATGGTAGATATCGACGTCGACGGCAGCGAACTCGAGGGCGTGTCGGTCGCGGTGTTCCTCGCACAGGAGGGCACCGAGGAGGTGGAGTTCGTCGAACCGAAGGACCTCGTCACCGATGCCGGCGCGACGGTCGACGTGGTCGGCAGCGAGACCGGCGAGGGGCAGACGGTGAACAACGACTTGGAGGAGAGCGAGCGCTACGAGATCGAGAAGTCCTTCGACGAGGTCTCCGCGGACGACTACGACGCGGTGATCGTCCCCGGGGGCACCGTCGGCGCGGACACCCTCAGGACCCACGACGAGGGCGTCGACCTGCTCCGCCAGCACGTCGAGGCCGGCAATCCGACGGCCGTCATCTGTCACGGCCCGTGGACGCTCGTCGAGGCGGACGTCGTCGACGGCAAGCAACTAACGTCCTACCACAGCCTCCAGACCGACGTCCGCAACGCCGGCGGCGAGTGGGCCGACGAGGCGGTCGTCGTCGACGACGGCCTGATCACGAGTCGGAACCCGGACGATCTCGAGGCCTTCTGTGAGACGATCCTCGAGGAGTTCGCGCAGTAGGAACGAGACGTCGTTTTGTCACTCGGTTACTCAAAACAACGGTCGGCGATGAAAATGTCGCCCGTTTAACGGCATTAGGCGTGTTACGGAATTGCAGGGTGAAACACCGAATGACCGACCGCATGTTCGACGCGCTCGCGGACGGCTATCGGCGGGAGCTGCTGATCGACCTGCTGGATCACGCGTCACAGCGGGTCTCACAGCCCGCCGGCACCTCGTGGGAGATCGCCGAGTCGAACGACGGGCTGCTTCGCAGGCACCTCTCGAGTTCCCGAGCGGTACCGGACGCCGACGAAGCGCTCCTTCGCGCCCACCACATTCACCTCCCGAAACTGGACGACTACGGGTACGTCGAGTGGGATCGGGACGAGCATCGCGTGACACGGGGCCGCCGATTCGACGAGATCAGACCGGTCATCGAACTCTTGGACGGCCGGCGGGACGAACTCCCCGCGGAGTGCCTCCGAGACCCCGAGGAGGCGCCTCGAGTCGTCGGTCGATCGTCGAAGTGACCGGCCGATCGCCGGCACCGACCCCGTTCTCGGATCCTATCGAACCGCTCGCGTCGCGTCGTCGATGATCTCGAGGGCCTCCTTCAGATCCTCGGTGCCCGTCGCGTACGAGAGTCGGGCGTACCCCTCACCGTGCTCGCCGAAGGCGTCGCCCGGCACCACGACCACGCCGCGGTCCAGCACTTCGTCACACCAGCCCTCGGGCACCTTCGGCATCGCGTAGAAGGCCCCCTCGGGCGTCGGCACCTCGAGGCCGGCGTCCTCGAGGCCGTCGACGACGAGGTCGCGTCGCCGTTCGAACGTCTCGACCATCTCCTCGACCGGCTCCTGTGGGCCCGTAAGCGCCGCCTCGGCGGCGTACTGGGCGGGCGCGGAGGCGCAGGCCTGGCCGTACTGGTGGACGCGCAGCATCCGCTCGATTCGGCGGTTAGAGGCGGCGACCCAGCCCAACCGCCAGCCGGTCATCGAGTAGGTCTTGGAACAGGCGCTGACGACGACCACGTTGTCGGTCTCGGCGAACTCCATCGGCGAGTGGTGTGCGCCCTCGAAGACGATATGTTCGTAGACCTCGTCGGAGAGACAGAGCACGTCGTGTTCGTCGGCGATACGGGCGAACTCTCGCATGTCCGCTTCGCTCTGGACCGCGCCGGTCGGGTTCGCGGGGCTGTTGACGACGAAGACGGCGGTGTCGTCGGTGATGGCCTCCTCGACCGTCGCGGGATCGAGGGTGAGATCCTCGCGCAGCGGCACCGGCTTGGCCGTCCCGTCGGCGATCTCGGTCAGGGCGTCGTAGGAGACGAAGCCGGGATCCGGGAAGATGACCTCCTCGCCCGGATCGACGTGGGCCTGCAGGACGAGGTGCAGCGCCTCGCTGCCGCCCGAGGTCGCGATGACGTCCTCGGGATCGATCTCGAGGTCGTAGTCTCGGTCGTACTTCGCCGAGATCGCCTCCCGGAGGCTGCGCGTGCCCTTGTTCGAGGTGTAGGCGTCCGTGTGGCCCGACTCGATCGCTTCGATCGCCCCGCGGCGAGCGTGGGCGGGCGTCGGGAAGTCCGGCTGTCCCAGCCCGAGGTTGATCGCGTCCTCGCTGGCGGCTTCGAACACTTCGCGGATCCCGCTGATCGACACCTGCTCGACCCGATTGGCGAACTCGGTCATGCCTAAACCGGTGAGGGCGACCCCGATAACGCTTGCTGTGTTTGCCGTCCCACCGAGCAGCGTACCGCCGGTTCCACTAATTTCGCCGCGCTGACAGCCGAGCCGGCCTGCCACAAGGAATATACCGTTGCTGACGAAGGTCAGGATGATGACTACGTTTCGCCGAACGGTTCTCGCGTCCGGCGCGACCGGCGCGCTCGCGCTCGCGGCCGGCTGTCTCGATTTCGCGCTCGGAAACGGCCCACTCGAGGTCGCGGCCGAACGCGCGGCACCGACCGACGACGCGCTCGAGGCGGCCGACTACGAGGAGAACGCGGTCGAACAGGAGACCATCGAGGAGAGCGTCGACGCCGGCGTCGAGCGCGACGTCGAAGCGACGGTCTGGGCCTCGACGTACACGAAGGAGATCGAGTACCGCGGCGTCGAGGGCGAGGGCTGTGCGTTCGCCGCGATTTCGATCCCCGACGTCTCGGTCGCGGGCCGTTCGTTCAATCCGATCGGGGAGTTGAGCAACGAGGAACTGCTCTCGAAGTACCGCGGCAAGTTCGAGCGCGGCGGCGCCTCGATCGAGAACCTCACGCACCGGGAGTCGTTCGGCCTCGAGATCCTCGGCGACGGACGGTCGGTCGACGTGTTCGAGGGGACGACGACGTTCGAGGGCGCCGAAATCGACGTCGACGTCGCGGTGACGTCGTTCGCACACGAGGGCGACCGACTGGTGCTGGTTGGCAGCTATCCCGCCGCGCTCGCCGCGGAGTCGGCGACCATCGAGGAGCTGATGGAGTCCGTCGAACACCCCGTCTGATCGAGCGCCAGCTCGGTGTTCGGGCTCGAGTTCGTCGAGTCCGACGGGAGATCGGTCCTTTTCACCGCTCGTTCCGTACTTGTCACCTTTCACCACGGCGCCGTCGCTACTCCGATAGCGCGCGAAAAAGGGGCGGCAGTTCGTTGGCCGTTAGTAGAACTCGCGGACGAGGTCCATCGCGTCGTCGGGCGCACCGTCGGGGATCTCGGACATGTCCTCGGTGACGCCGTGTTTCTCGTGGTACGGGACGGAGTTCTCGTCCTGGTACATGACGCCCTGATACTCCTTGTCGCTGTCGAGGATGACTTCCTTGGCGGCCTCGTAGTCGTTGGGGTCGTGACCTTCGTCCTGGAGATCGACGAGGTTGTCGCGGAAGTAGTCGTAGGTGTCGACGTCGTTGAACGTGACGCAGGGGCTGAAGACGTTGACGAAGCCAAAGCCGTCGTGTTCGATCGCTTCCTGGATGATCTCCTGGTGGCGCAGGGCGTCGGAGGCGAACGACTGGGCGATGAAGGACGCCCCGGAGGCCAGCGCCAGCGCCAGCGGATTGACTGGCGGCTGCTTGGGGCCTTCGGGGGTCGTCGACGTCTCGAAGTCGGACCGCGAGGTCGGCGAGGCTTGCCCCTTCGTCAGGCCGTAGATGCGGTTGTCCATGACGACGTAGGACATGTCGACGTTCCGGCGGACGGCGTGGACGAAGTGGCCGGCACCGATCGAGTAGCCGTCACCGTCCCCGCCGGCGACCATCACTTCGATGTCCGGGCGGGCCATCTTGACGCCGGTCCCGACCGGGAGCGCACGGCCGTGGACCCCGTGGAGGGCGTAGCTGTGCATGTACGTCCCGATCTTGCCGGAACAGCCGATCCCGGCGACCACGAACGTGTTGTCGGGGTCGTTGCCGGTTTCGGCGAGGGCTTTCATCATGCCGTTCATCGTCCCGAAGTCGCCGCATCCGGGACACCAGGTCGGCTGCTTGTCGGATTTGAAGTCGGTGAATCGTACGTCTGAGCTCATTATGCAGGCACCTCCGCGGAGAGTTGCTCGGTGATCTGTTCGGCGAGTTCGTCCGCCTTGAAGCGGACGCCGGTGTACTTGTTGATGCGCTTGACGCGGGTAAGTACGTCGTGTTCGATCAGGTCGGCGAACTGGCCGGTCGCGTTACACTCGACGACGATCACGTCGTCGGCGGCCTCGATCTCCTCCGAGAGGTCGGGCCGCGGGAAGATGTAGGGCACCGAGATCACGCGGACGTCGATCCCGTCCTCCTTGAGGTAGTCGAGCGCTTCGACGAGCGCGCCCTCGTTCGAGCCCCACGAGATGATGAGGTTGTCGGCGTCTTCGTCGCCGAACTCGCGGTAGTCCCAGTTCTCTTCTTCCTGTGCGGTCTCGACCTTCCGGTAGCGCTTGTCGACCTGTTGGACGCGTTCGTCCTGATCCTCGGTTCGGCGACCGAGCTCGTCGTGCTCGAGGCCGGTGGACATGTGAGCGCCGTCGACCGTGCCGGGGATCGCGCGCGGGCTGACGCCGTCGTCGGTGACGGCGTGGGCGCGGAAGTGACCCTGCGCGTCGAGCCACTCGTCGACCTCGTCGTCGTCGACGAGCTTGCCGCGGTCGATCTCGACGTCGTCCATGTCGAAGGCTTCCGGCGGGAACGTCTGCTCGGTGACGGACATCGCCAGGTCCGAGACCAGGAACACCGGCGTCTGGTACTTCTCGGCGAGGTTGAACGCCTCGACGGTCTTCCAGAAGCACTCGGTAATCGACGTCGGCGTGATGACGAACCGCGGCACCTCGCCGTGGCCGCCGTACAGCGCCATGTTGAGGTCGCCCTGTTCCTGCTTCGTCGGCATCCCCGTCGAGGGACCCGACCGCTGGACGTCGGCGATGACCAGCGGCGTCTCGCTGGTCGCGACCAGACCGAACGTCTCGGTCATCAGGTCGATCCCGGCGCCGGACGTCGCGGTCATGGCTCGAGCGCCCGCCCGGGCGCCGCCGAGCGCCATGTTGATCGCCGACAGCTCGTCTTCGGCCTGAACGACGTGGCCGCCGTAGTCCTCGATCCGGCCCGTCAGGTACTCCATGATCGAGGTCGCGGGCGTGATCGGGTAGCCGGCGTAGAACCGGCAGCCGGCGGCGATCGCACCCATGCCGATGGCCTCGTTGCCGTTGAGCAGGACGTAGTCGTTGTCCGTGGTCTCGACGCTGTAGCCGAGATGCTCGAGGTCGTAGTTCTCCGCGACGTACTCCTGTCCGAGGCGCGCGGCCTCCTTGTTGTTCTCGACGATCTGGGAGCCCTTGCCGCCGAAGCGCTTCTCGAGGGCTTCGTCTAAGTACTCGACGTCGAAGCCGGTGATCTCACACGCGGCGCCGAGCGCGACGATGTTGCGCATGATCGCGCCGCCGGCGTCCTCGGCCAGCGACTTCAGCGGGACGTCGACCGCCGTCATCTCGTCGGGGATCTCGGCCTCCCAGGAGCGCTCACCGTCGTAAATAATGGCGCTCCCGTCGTGGAGTTCGTCGAGATTCTCGTCGATCGTTCGCTGCGTGAGCGCGACCAAGATATCCAGGCGATCGACGACGCTCTGGACCTCCTCGACGGAGGTTCGAATCTTGTAGGCCGTGTAGCCGCCGCGGATACGCGACGCGAAGTCTTTCGACGTGAATACGTGCCGTCCGGCTCGGGCGAGTGCCTGAGCGAAGATCTTACCCGTGGAGTCGATACCGTCCCCGGCCTCGCCTCCAACCGCCCAGTTGAGGTCCTCAGCCATGTTATGCCGACCCTTGCCCCCAGTAAATGAAAAGGCTTCTGAAAGCACAGCCGGACCTCCGCAACAGTCGCCGTTATGACCGGGGCTAAGCGACGGATTTCATTACTCAGTATCGAATTAATACGAGAATCGGAATACGAGCCCGACTCCGGAAATCGACGGACAGCGACGCTGTACCCGAACTATAATGATGTGTTTCTCAGTATCTGACGCCGATCGAGCCGGTGCTTTTCGAGGACCGCTACCGACGGCCCGTCGGGGAACGGAACGCCTTTTCGACCGGCCGTTAAACGTGGTCGACATGCCAATCGAGGGGACGCCAGTCACCGTCGAATCGATCCGCGAAGTAGGCCCCGACACCGTCGCGCTCGAACTCGAGACGCCCGAGGAGTTCGACGCCCGCCCCGGCCAGTTCGTTCTGCTCCGGGCCGTGCCCCGTGACGTCGACGGAGACGAGACGGTCGACGACGACGAGGTCGTCATGCGCCACTACACGCTCTCGTCCTCGTCGGTCGGCGAGACCTTCGAGATCACGGTCGGGATCGACCCCGAGGGCGATCTCTCGCCGTGGCTGGCCGACCTCGAGGGCGGCGAGACCGTCCACGTCGAGGGCCCGTACGGGACGATCACCTACGAGGGCGACGAGGACGTCGTCGTCGTCGCGGGCGGCCCGGGCGTCGGCCCCGCGGTCGCCATCGCCGAGGCGGCCCACGAGTCGGGCCACGACGCGGTCGTCATCTATCGGGCCGACGCGCCCGCGCACATGGATCGGCTCGAGGCGCTCGAGGACGCGGGCGCGGACGTCCTCGTCGACGAGAGCGGGCAGTCGGAGACGGACCGAACGGGAGGCGGTGAAATCGACGAAGACGGCGCGGGCGGTGAACTCGAGGACGCGATCGCGACGCACGTCGACGACGGTCAGGTGTACGCCTTCGGCTTCGCGGACTTCGTCACGGCGGTCGCGGACGCGATCGACGCAGCCGGCGGCGATTCGGACGAGGCATTGATCGAGAACTTCGGGTAGTCCGTCCTGGACGAGACGGAACCGTCGGTATCGAATCACGGACTGTCTGTCGTAGACGCAGTTGCGGTACTGATTCTTCGTGAACCGCCTCGGGGTCAAGCCCCGAGGCACTTGGCCTGCTCCGCCTGTAGAGTGGGTTGATGAAAGGGATTCGGTCGGCGCTGTTGCTGTGTCGTCGTTGCATTATCCGTGACTGAGAAGCGTGATGGTGGCAATGAGTAGACGAACTGTACGGGCGGTAGCGGGCCAGTCGAACGGATTAAATAGGACTCTCTTCGAAATACATGATTATTTTTGGTAATAATTATTCAAGGAAAGAGTTATCACGATATAATTTCATACGTGACATTAAATGATTCGCCGTGCAGCAGAAGTATACCGAACGGAAGGATTGAACCGACTCCTCGTGAAGTCGGTCAGGGCGATCCGGAGATATACGTCGCTGGCGTACTGGCGCGGCCGCGGCTCACGGACGTTCGAGATCGAGGGTGTGACCGCGACGTTTACGACGGAGGGGCATGCAGCCCGCTCCCTGCAGATTTTCGACGAGGGCGAGCGCGAGATGGTGCGAGACATGGTCTCGAACGTCGACGATGACGACGTCTTCTGGGACATCGGTGGCCATCTCGGCTTTCACTCGTGTCTCGTCGGCCAGTGTACGGACCGGGTCGAAACGTTCGAGCCGACCTCGGTCGCCGCGGATCGTGCTCGGAAACACGCCGCGACGAACGACGTGGACGCAGCGGTCCACGAGTACGCGCTCTGGGACGCGAACGAGACGCTCACGTTGGAACCCGACAGCGTCGCCACCGGCGGCGAGGGTCCGGTCACGGTCCCCGCCCGCAAGGGCGACGATCTCGTGGACGACGAGCTTCCGCAGCCGAACGTCGTCAAAATCGACGTCGAAGGAGCCGAGCCGCGCGTCGTCGACGGCATGCGAGAGACGCTGGCCGATGATCAGTGTCGACTGGTGTACTGTGAAGTGCACCGGCCGGCGGAGACGCGCCCGTCGGTGGAGGACCACGGTGCCACCGTCGAGGAGTTCCTCGACTCTCTGCGGGACCTCGGGTTTACCGTCGAGACGATCATGGACCGCGGACTCGATCTTCACGTCAAAGCGCACGCCGTCTGATGGATCGAGGACGCCTGCCGGCGAGGTCGGCAGGATGCCAGTTCTCGGCGTCGACCGATACCCGTTTTCGCTCAGAACGTTCGTGAACCAGCACCGATAGCCGATGCGGAACAGGAACCAGAATCCGCGATCAGAACGCTTTCGAAGGAGGACGAGTCGTCCATTGGCGAAACACCGACCGAATCTGAGAGTCGGTCCCAAGGTCGGATCAAAAACGACAGTCACTCCACGAGTCAGATGACCGGATGCAATCCCGTCGAGAGTTCCTGACGGAGGATTAGTCAAGATTTCATTCATCGACCCCTCAGGTACGCAAAAACCGGATCGATGACCTCGGCGATCCCACACCGAGGACGGAGCGCGAGCTATCCGAGGACGGAGCGCGAGCTATCCGAGGACGGACCGAAGGAACGAATCCCGCTCGACGAGCGGTGACCGTCTCAGTGCTCGACGAACTCGATCAACACTCCGCCCGTATCGCCCGGATGGAGGAAAGCGACCGTGTGCCCCCACGCGCCGGCTCGGGGCTCCTCATCGACCAGCCGCACGTCGTGCTCTCGCACTCGCCCGAGCGCCCCCTCGATATCGTCCGTCGCGAGCGCCAGGTGGTGAATCCCCGCGCCGTGCTCGTCGAGATACTGGGCGATCGTTCCGCCCTCGAGCGGCTCGAGCAACTCGAAATACCCGTCGCCCACGTCGAGAAAGAGGATTCGCATCCCGTCGAACTCCTCCTCGTGAACCGTCTCGAGTCCGAACAGTGTTTCGTAGCGGTCTGCGAGTTCCCCCGCGTCCTCGGTCGCGATTCCAGCGTGATCGAACTGACAGTGCATGGGCCCCCGTTCGAGGCGAGTTATCAAATATCGACGGGGTCGGCAGGCGCGCCCACCGAGACGAAAATCGACGAGGACGGAGTCGACCACCCCTCGAACTCAGTCGTCGAGTTGCGGCGTCGCTCGGCCGCTGGAGCCGGGACTGGCCGATCGTTCCGCACGACCACCGAGGGTCTCGAAGTCGAAGTTATCGAACTCCTCGGGGGAGATCCCTTCGGCCGCGTAGACGTAGAGGGCGGTCTTCGCGACGCCCCAGACGAGGGTGCCCACGATCGCGTACCCGAGTCCGGGATCCATTACCCGATCCGAGGGAGGTCGGTCATAAGAGGGGTTCGATCGATTGCTCACGCGGTCCGGTGCAGTACCGGGGTTTCGATCCGTGAGGACGGGGTGAAAACGCGGACCCGAATGCGAAGCGACGATCAGTGCAGCCCGAGTTTCGCGGCCAGTCGGTTCCAGACGCCGTCGCCGACCTCGGTCACGGCCGCCATCTCGTTCGCGGAGAGTTCGAAGTCGAAGATGTCGGCGTTCGCTTCGATGTGCTCGCGGCTCGAGGCCTTCGGGATCGCCGCCACGCCGGGCTGTTGGACGAGCCAGCGCAGCGCGACCTGCGACGCCGACTTGTCGTAGGGCTCGCCGATCTCGGCGAGTCGGTCGTCACCCGGGACGGTCCCCTCCGCGAGCGGGCTGTACGCAGTCAGGCAAACGTCGCGATCGACGCAGTACTCGAGCAGGTCGTCTTGGTGGTGATACGGGTGGTACTTCACTTGGTTCGCGACGATCGGCGTCTCGGACAGTTCGCGGGCCGACTCGAGTTGCTCGACGGAGAAGTTGCTGACGCCGACGTGATCGACGGCGCCCTCGTCCTGCAGGTCGTTCATCGCGGTCAGCGTCTCCTCGAGGGGCGCGCGGTCGCTCGGCGCGTGAAGCAAGAGCAGATCGACCGTCTCGAGTCCGAGTCGCTCGAGGCTCTCGCGGGTCGATTCGAGGACGTCGTCGCGCGCGGCGTTGTCGGGGTGGACCTTGGTGACGACGAAGACGTCCTCCCGGCTCACGTGTCGCCTCTCGCTCGCGGTTTCACCGCTCGCGTTCCCGGGATCCTCGCGTTGCTCGGAGCCCGTAGCTCCCGCTCGCTTCTCCGCGGACTCACCGCGTTCGTCCTCACGGCTCGCGACTTCGTCGCTCGCTCCGTCCGAGGTCTCGCTGCGCTCGACCTCGCGACCGACGCCGCTGGCGGCGAGGGCCTCGCCGACGGCGCGCTCGTTGTCGTACATCTGGGCGGTGTCGACGTGTCGGTAGCCGACCTCGAGGGCGGTCTCGACGGCCCGCCGGCACTCGTCGCCGGTCATCCTGGCGGTGCCGAATCCGAGCGCCGGAATCTCGGCGTTCCCTGCGGTGACGGTCGCTGTCGAGACGGTTTCGCGCATGGCTCCAGTTTTCACGTCGGGAGCCATCAACCCCGGGCCGGCGAAGGGAGTCGCGACCGCCGCTGGTTCGAGGACGGGCCCGGCGGGTGGCTCGAGTCGACTCGAGCGGGACCGAACCGTCGAACCGAAGCGACGCGGCGACGACGGGCTCAGCTACCGTCGCTGGTCACGTTCGTACTGGACGCGTTATCGGTCGCGTTTTCACCGGACGTGACGTTCTCGTCCGCGACGCTCTCGTTGTCCGAGACGTTCCCGTCCTCGGCGATCGGCTCGTCCTGCGTGTCCTCGGTCGCGTTCCCGTTGGCCTCCTGGTCTCCGGATTCGACCGCTCCGTCCTCCGCGGGCGGTTCCAGCGACTCGCCTTCCCCCGGCGGGACGATCTCGAAGACCGTGCCCGTGTCGCCCTCGGGCACGCCCACCTGATTGGCGAGCACGTACACGTTGCCGTCGAGGTCCTGCCCGAACTGCCGGACGAAGTACGGGAACGAGCCGTCTTCGGAGCCGGCGAGCTGGAGTTCCTCCATGTTCCAGAGTTCGTCTCGCGGGACGACCTGCTCTTGGCCGCCACCGCCGACGTCCGCCGCGCCGGCGTCGGGCGTCTCGTTGGTCGCGTTCGTCTCGTTCTCGAAACCTCCCTCTTCGATCCCGCCCTCGCCGGGCGTCACGTTCCCCGAATCCTCCTGGTCGTCGGGACTCGTCCCTTCGGTCTGGTTGCCGCCGCCGTTGCCGGTCATCCCTCCGGCCCCGTCACTCGGCTCCGAAGCGGCGAGGATTCGCCCCTGCGGGGACTGTCGCGCCGGGTCGGCCGTCCAGTCGCCGAAGACGTACTTCCCGTCGAGATCGGCGATATCGCCGGCCTCGTAGACGTGGCCGCCAATGATCGTGATGCCGACCACTTGCTCCTGGTAGACGTGGGGATACTCGACGATCGGGTCCTGCAGTTCCTGTCCGTCGTACGGCGCTTCGTCGGGCGCCGAGTCGGGGCAGTCCTCGGGCGGCTGGCTGGGACTGTCCGTGCTGAAGCAGTGGGTCCCCTCCTTGACGTTCCAGCCGTAGTTGCCGCCCGCCTCGACGAGGTTCGCTTCCTCGAAGAGGTCCTGACCGGCGTCGGAGACGAACAGCCGTCCGTCGCTGTCGAAGGAGATCCCGAACGGGTTCCGGAAGCCCCACGCGTAGTGTTCGTCGAGCCCCTCGTCGGAATCGACGAGCGGGTTATCCTCCGGAATGGCGTAGGGTCGATCCTCGCCCTCCTGATCGACGTCGAGTCGGAGAACACTTCCGAGGAGATTATCGCTAACGTCCTGCCCGTTGCCGCCGTCGTTTCCGTCGTACCAGTCGTCGACGTGGCCCAGCATGTCGTCGTTGGCGCCGCCGCCGTCGCCCATCGGGACGTAGAGGTAGCCGTCGGGGCCGAACGCCATCGGGCCGGCGACGTGGTTGTACTGCGGGGACTGGATCTCGAGGATGCGACGCTCGGAGTCCGGATCGGCGCTCGAGCCGTCGTCCGTGACCGTAAACTCGGACAACACCGCGACGTGGCTCCAGCGATCCGGAGTCTCCTCGTTCGGCGGTGCGCTGTACCGGACGAAGAATCGTCCGTTCTCGGCGAAGTCGGGGTGGAACTCGACCCCGAGCAGTCCGCGTTCGTCGTAGTCTTGGGTCCCTTCGGCGTACTCGCCCCGGAAGGTTCCGAGTTCGAGCATCCGGTCACTGACGTCGAGGAACGGCTCGTCCTGCAGGCCGTCTCCCGTGACGACCCACAGTTCGCCGGTCTGGTCGGCGACGAAGTATCGCTCTTGCTCCTCGTCGGCGACCGCCATATCCGTCGGGGCGGTCATCCCTTCCGCGAGCGTTCGCACGCCGATCTCCGCGCCGGGATCGAAGAATGCTGCGGCCTCCTCGTCAGTCGCTTCGTCCTGCTCCGCCCCGCCTGCACCGCCGCCGCCGATCTCGATATCCCCGCGCATCGTCGCCGAATGGGGCTCGCAGTAGTACTCCGCCATCTCCTCGGTCGCCTCGAACTCGAGCGTTTGGGTCTCGCCCTGCTCCATCATGAGTTCCGTCCGCTCGAGTTCGTCGCCCTCGCCGCTCTCGATGACGAAGTTGTGGGGCTGCCCGTCGAGGTTCTCCCACGTGAGTTCGTAGGTGGTCCCCGCCTCAAGTTCCAGCGTCGGGTTCGTCTCGCCCGCGATGTCCTCGGGCGCGACGCCCTCCCAGCCGCTGGTCTGGCCGCCCAGTTCGATCGTCTCCGCCCCCTGAGCGGCCGCGATATCGCCCAGCGCGACGACGCCGCCGGCGGCGGCCGCGGCCTGCAACAGGCGACGACGGGAGGTCTCAGCGCTATCAGCCGGCGGTTCGGATACCGAAGTCGGATGTTCGTCGAGTCGCTCGTCGGATCGCTCGCTCATGGGTAACTCACGGCATCGCTGTCGGCCGATATTTGGATAAACAGAGCCGACCGTTCCCCCGAGTTCCCCGCTCAACGGAGTGTTGTCTCCGAATCGCCCGACGGCAGCGGCTGTAAACGAGTGTTACTCGAGACACATCGGTAGCGTTACTCGAATCAACTCGCGGGTTCAGTTCGTCAAACCGCGCCGCCGGGCTGATACTCGCCGAACTCGTCGCGCATGACGTTACAGATCTCGCCGACCGTCGCGTACACCTTCACGGCCTCGATGATGTAGGGCATGAGATTCGCGTCGCCCTGTGCGGCCTCGCGCAGCGCCTCGAGTTTCGCGTCGACGGCCTCGTCGTCACGCTCGGCGCGGACCGTCTCGAGGCCGTCGATCTGGCGCTGCTGGTCTTCCTGGGTGACTTCCTCGACGTCCATCTGGGGGTCCTCGTCGACCTCGAACTCGTTGACGCCGACGATGATCCGCTCTTTCTCCTCGATCTCCTTCTGGCGGTCGAACGCGGTGTCTTGGATCTGGCGCTGGACCCACTGCTGCTCGACGGCCTCAAGCATCCCGCCGCGCTCCTCGACCTCCTCTAAGATCTCGTAGGCGTCCTCCTCGACCTCGTCGGTCAGCGACTCGACGTAGTAGCTGCCCGCCAGCGGGTCGATGGTGTCGGCGGCGCCGGACTCGTGGGCGAGGATCTGCTGGGTGCGCAGGGCGGTCCGAACCGATTCCTCGGTCGGCAGCGCGAGCGCCTCGTCCTTGCCGTTAGTGTGGAGGCTCTGGGTGCCGCCGAGCACCGCGGCCAGCGCCTGGTAGGCGACGCGGACGACGTTGTTCTCGATCTGCTGGGCGGTCAGCATCGAGCCCGCGGTCTGGGTGTGGAACTTCAGCTGCTTGGACTTGGGATCGTCCGGATCGAACCGCTCCTCGACGATGTCGTGCCACATCCGCCTCGCGGCGCGGAACTTGGCGACCTCCTCGAAGATGTTGTTGTGGCCGTTGAAGAAGAACGAGAGCTGCGGGGCGAAGTCGTCGACGTCGAGGCCGGCCTCGATGGCCGTCTCCACGTACTCGATGCCGTTGCCCAGCGTGAAAGCCAACTCCTGTGCGGCCGTCGAACCCGCCTCGCGGATGTGGTAGCCCGAGATCGAGATCGTGTTGAACTTCGGCGTCTCCGAGGCGCAAAAGTCGAAGATGTCCGTAATGATCCGCATCGACGGCTCGGGCGGGTAGATGTAGGTGTTGCGCGCGATGTACTCCTTCAAGAGGTCGTTCTGGATCGTCCCCCGGAGCTCCGAGCGGTCGACGCCCTGCTGGTCGCCGACCGCGATGTACATCGCCAGCAGCACCGACGCGGGCGCGTTGATCGTCATCGACGTCGAGACCTCGTCTAACGGGATGCCGTCGAAGACGGTCTCCATGTCCGCGAGCGAGTCGATGGCGACGCCGGCCTTGCCGACCTCGCCGGCGGCCATCGGGTCGTCGGAGTCGTAGCCCATCTGGGTCGGCAGGTCGAAGGCCATCGAGAGCCCCGTCTGCCCCTCGTCGAGCAGGTAGTGGTAGCGCTCGTTGGTGTCTTCGGGCGTCGAGAAGCCGGCGTACTGGCGCATCGTCCACAGCCGCCCCCGATAGCCCGTCGAGTAGACCCCGCGCGTGTACGGCGGCTCGCCGGGGTTCCCCAGATCCTCCTGGTAGTCGAGGTCGCCGACGTCGTCGGGCGTGTAGAGTCGGTCGACCTCCTGGCCCCCGGTATCGGTGGTGAACGTGTCCTTGCGCTCGCCGAAGCGCTCGAGGACGGGCGCGACCTCCTCCTCGTGCCACTCCGCCTTGCTGGCACGGATCTCCTCGAGATCGTCCTGGTCGAACATTATCGTTACTGATTGACGGGCTGGGGCTTGAAGGTTCATGAAGGCGGCCAGTATCGTCTCGAGTCGCGACGGTTCGCCAGCGGAATCGTCTCGAGCGGTGCCGCCGTCGCCTCGTACACCTCCGATTTCGTGACCGTCTCTCGGCGCGGCACGACCGCTTTTCAGCGATGCCGTGGTAGGGCCGGTATGGAACCGCCGGTACCGACCGACGACGACCGAAACCGCCGTCGGGCGGCGCTGTACGTCGCCCCGTTTCTCGCGATCGGGGTGGCGAACCTCGTCCTGTTACTCGGCTGGGGGCTGGATCCGCTGTGGGGGTTCGCAATCTTGCCGCCGATCCTCGCCGTCTCCGCGATCGCGTGGGTCGCGTTCGCCCACGGGTTCGACAGGCAGCCACAGCAGGTGCACGATCGGCGTAACTGAGCCGTCGTTCGATCCTCATCGGGACCGAGTGCGACCGGGACGTTTCCGACGCGTTACCGACCCGTATCGTACTTGTACGTCGCCGACTCGGTGTCGATCCCGAAGTCTTCGGCCGATTCGTCGTTCGACACGTCCTCGCGGCCCTCGGGAGCGCGTTTGAACGCCTCGCGGAGGCGATCGGGCATCCGGAACCGATCGACGTCGATCGTGAGCGGCACGGCGTCCGGATCGACGCCGTCGCGCTTGTCCTCGAGTCGATTCCGGAGCACCGCCGGCAGTTCCGACTCCTCGACGCGCTCGAAGCCGAACTGGGCGAGGTAGGCACCCTCGCCGGTCAGCGCGTAGACGGTGTCGAACCCCTCGTCGCCGGCGTACTCGACGAGTCGCTCGACGACGTGGGCGCCGACGCCCTGTTCGCGCCAGCCCTCGAGCACGCCGATGCTGGTCAGTTCGCAGACGTTGTTCGCGCGCCCGCCGGCGCGATCGGAGTCGGCGTCAGCCGACGTAGTGTCGTCGGTTTTGTGGATCCGGATCCGTCCGAAACCGGCCTTTTCGCCCGATGCTTCGTCCACCGCGACGACGTAGTCGCGCGAGCGGAACGCCGTCTCGTCGAGCCCCATTGCCTCGATGTGATCGAGCAACCAGACCTCTTCCCTGTTTTTCGCGTCCCGCACGTACATGATTCGAGGTACGACCCGTGCAGCCAAAAGTATTTGCGGGTTCGCGGACGCTCGATTCAGCCTCCCGTAGCGCGAACGGTACCGTTCGTCGCATCGGTCGAACCCGTCCCCTTCCGCACGCAGATTGAAAATCAGTCTATTTTATCTATATATGGACTACTAATGTCCTATAGTAGGTCGGTAAGGGCGCCAGACTGGCTAAGAACACTCGAATATATCAATATGTGGGAAACACTTATACTCTAGTGTGGTGATGTTTGGCACACAATGGTCGAATGCGAACGCTGCGGTGACGAGGTATCCCGTCTCTTCGAGCACCGAACCCGAACGGAGACCATGACCCATCGGCGGACCGAGCGCGTCTGTGCGAGCTGTCACCCGACGCTGCCGGCCGAACTCGAGCGCGAGCGCGCGGTCACCGACGGCGGCACGCGAGTGAGTTCCTGTCCGACCTGTTCGGGAACGACGATCGACGACGGCGGCGTTCTCAGGTGCGTCGAGTGTGGCTGGACCGGCGTGTGAACGGCCGTCACGTTCGATCCTGTCGCGTCCCGTTCTCGAGTCGTCGCGCTGTCCTCTCCCGTTCGACGATAGCCACTACTCACACCGAAACGCGTTCTCGGATGGCTCGAGACGATCGCCGCTACCGTTCGTCGGTTCTACGTCACCAACAACCCTGCTACGATATCGTTCTCGCTAGTCCGGACCGTCTCGAGGCGCTCACTGAACCCGTTTCGACCGGCCGTTCGCCGAGCCGGTCCGCGCCCGTTCGACCAACCGTTCGACCCGCTCGCTCGTGTCGGGGTGCGTCGAGAAGAGTCGCGTCCAGTCGTCGTCCTCGGTGTGGACGTACAGCGGCGAGAGCAGCCCCCGGCGCGGATCGGCCACGCGCTGGATCTTCCGGAGCGCGCGGGCGAGCGCGAGCGGGTTCCCGGTGACCGCGGCCGCACGGTCGTCGGCGGCGTACTCCCGCCGGCGCGAGTGGGCGCGGACGGCGAGGGTCACCAGCAGGAACGCCAGCTGGACGCCGCGCTCGAGGCGCCGGAGGAGGCGACCGAAGATCGTGCGCGGCCACGCGCCGGGGCGGCCGCGCATCCACGCGATCGCTCGCGCGGCGCCGACGATCGCCAGCAGGAGCGGCGAGCACAGCAGAAAGAGGAGTCCGGCGACCGTCTGGAACACGCTCAGCGCCAGCGTCTGGACGAACGCGTCGTACCCCTCGAGGTGGGCGAGCTCGTGGGCGAGCAGCCCCTCGAGTTCGTCGACGGTCAGGAACCGAAGCAGCGACCGGTCGAGGACGATCGCGCCGCTGCGCGCCGAGCCGATGGCGAACGCGTTGGGCGCCGGGAGCTGAGCGACGTAGATCGTCGGCGCGCCGACGCCCATCCGTTCCTCGAGGCGGTCGAGACGGTAGTAGAGCTTCGGGGCCCGCGACCGCGGGAGTTCGACGGCCTCGAGCCGCGAGAGGACCGCCGACGTGCCGAACCGGTAGCTCAGGTAGCCGACCAGCAGTCCGGTACCGACGACGACGAGCGCGGTCGTCACGGGGTCGGGGGCCGCCCGCCAGAGGGCGGCGAGCGTCAGGTAGCCGATCCCGGCGACCCC
>NZ_AOIS01000046.1 GCF_000337495.1 Haloterrigena salina JCM 13891 | reverse complement strand
CCATCAGAGATGTGTATAAGAGACAGCCGTCGGACCGGGCGATTACCCCGCCGTCAGCGCCTCTTCGAGGCGCTCCTCGATCTCCTCGAGGTCGTCGGTGAGTGCCTCGCCCTCGGCGTCCGCGAGTTCGTCGATGCGGTTAGCCAGGCCCTGCAGCCGCGAGTACTTCTCGTCCTCGTCGACGCCGATCTTCTGGACGTAGACGTCCTCTTCGGCGTCGAACACCGCGTCCTCCTCGAGGTCGGTCACCGACAGCACGACGTCGAGTTTGTCCGGATCGACGCCGAGGACCCACTCGCGGGGGATCCCGCGCTCGTCGAGCGCGGCGAGCACGGTCTCGTCGTCCTTCGGACGGCGGCGCGTACGGGTCGTCCGCCGGACCGTCCCGAACCGGCCGCGGAGCTCCTGATCGGGGCCGAGTCTGTCGAGCAGTTCGTCCCGGGCCGTCGCGCGGACCCCGTCGGCGCCGCGCTGGACGTCCGAAGCGAGGACGTAGTAGTCGGTCAGGGCGTCGGTGTCGAGCGACTCAAGGGCGGCGTGGTCGTCGACGTCGAGGTACTCGACGAGGTGAGCCAGCAGCAGGGCGTCGTCGTGGAGACGCTCCGGCGGCGTCCGGGCGTCGGCCGCCGAGACGAGAAACGGACTCTCGCCGCCCGTCGCGTCCTCGTCGCTGACGATCGTGTCGTCCTCGACTGCGTACGAGTCGGAGAGCGTGAGGACCGCCGCGTAGGATTCGACGCCCGGCTGCAGGTCGTCGATGGCCATTCCCTGGTCCTCGAGCTGGTCGTCGAAGACGCCGAACTGCTCGCGCCAGAGCGGGCGTTCCTCGGTGCTGTCCGCGAAGCGGACGACGATTCGGTCCTCGGCGACGGTCTCGATTCGGAACGGCCGCTCGGACAGCGGCGTCAGGAGCTGCGCACCGGACTCGAGGGCCGTACACTGCGATCGAAGGTCGTTCCAGTCCGCGTCGTTCATAGCGATCGCTCCCACCCTCGAGCGCAAAAAGCGATGGCCGGAATCTGCGGCGACCACGAGCGTCGTCGCGGTCAACCCGCGGTCTCTCCGGTAGCGCGTCGTTCCCTGCCAGTTCGTGGAAAACTGTTACACACCTCCTCGGAGCACGGCCGGCCATGGACTGTCTCTTCTGTGACGCGGCGGTGCCGTTCACCCAGCACGAGATGGCGTACCACATCTTCGAACTCGCCGACGTCGACAATCGGTGGCGTCTCTGTCGGGACTGCGCGGCGTTCCGAACGGCGGGCGACGAGTACACGGGCGCCGGCCACCGGAGCACCGGCGGTCAGCACGGACCCGGGACCTGCGCCGACTGCGACGCGGACGCGGCGGACGGCGTCGCGCTGTTCAAGGAGACGCCCGCGGGCGAATCGTTCCCGACGACGGCGTCTATCACGCCCTCTGCGAGGAGCTCTTCGAGAAACGCCGGACGTGAAGAACACGCGCGACGGGGACCTCGGAACGGGCCCGCCCGCTCGAGATCGGGCCGAGGCGATCGTCAGGTTACTCGAGGACCGCTGGCAACTGGGTGAGCGAGGCCAGTCGGTAGGTGGGAGAGGCGTCGGTCGACTCCGCCGTCCCCGCCTCCATCTCGTCGTCCGCGCGGGCGACCAGCGCCGAGTCGATGTCCGCGTTGTGGGCCGCCTGCACGTCGACCGGTCGATCGCCGACGTACAGCGCCGACTCGGCCTCGAGGGAGTCCATGGCGCGTTCGATGTTGGTTGGATCGGGCTTGCGCCGGGAGAGGCCGTCGGGGGTGAGCGGACAGCCGTAGACGGTCTCGAACAGCGATCGAAGGCCAAAGCGGTCGAGCAGCCGCGAGACCACGGTCGGGTGGTTGTCGCTGACGACCCCCAGCGGCGCCTCGAGCGATCGCACGGCGACGACGTCGTCGTACATCGAACGCAGGCCGCGTTCGACGTCCGCGAGCTGGGTCCGGATCATTTCGCTGGCCGCCTGCGAACAGAAGGTGTCGGTGTCGACCTCGAGCTGTCGACAGCGGTCGGCGATCGATTCGAAGTCGCCGCTCAGTACCTCTTGAACCGTCTCCGCCGCGGGGTCGGAGCGACCGAGCTGCTCGTAGGTCCGCGCGAGCGCGTCGTACATGCGCCGTGGCGAGGGGTTCTCGACCACGACGCCGTCGAAGTCGAACAGAACGGCGTCGTACTGCATTCTTGCAGGCTGTTATGCAGTCGAGACCAAAAAGATATATGTGTGAAAGTTGCCCACGACAGATCGACACGCACCTCGACTCGCGAGGCTCCCGGACGAGACGGCGGCGAAAACGCGGCGAATCCGAGAGCGGGGCCGTTCCGACGCGAGCCTCGAGTCGTCCCCGCTCCCGGTGGACTGACCGGTGAAAAGGTTTCGTCGTTCGTTACATCTCGACGGGATCGCGGAAACGGGCCGCGCGGTAACGGGTCCGGAGCGACGGTGGACGCCCGTTGCAATACGTCACGAAGGTGCGCGGCCCGCCGTCGAGTACGGTGCGCCCATCGGCCGTCGGACTTGCTATCGCCCGACTGTACTCGTTCCTGAGACGGCCACGACTATAAACACCATGGGTGACATACTCATGCAACCTCGTGACGACGATGGGATCGCCGCGATCAGCGCTATCGTTGACGGCCGATACCGGTCGAGTGGCTTTCAGGACGGATTCTGCACGCTCCGCGGTCGCCATTCGACTGGTTCTCTCGATCCACTCGACAGTTCCTACACCTGCCGTCCAACGATTCCATTCCCGACGGAACCCGGTGAACGGCTCACACTGTCTATTACCCTTCCATAGACGATACAGAGGACCGAACCGAACGTGTGCCTAGCAGTTATTCTCTACTGCGGGGAGCGAGAACGAGAACGTCGTTCCATCGTCTGGTTCCGAATCAATCCATATTTCGCCTCCGTGACGCTCGACGATTCGATTGCACAGTGCAAGTCCGATCCCCGTTCCGTCGTGCTCCTCACGGGAGTGAAGGCGTTGGAAGATTTCGAAGATACGGTCTTGGTCGTCGGGGTCAATGCCGATTCCGTCGTCGCTGACCGATACGACCCACTTGTTACCGGCTCGTTCGGCCGAGATATGGACTCGGGGCGGCGCATCGCCGCTGTACTCGATGGCGTTCTCCAGTAGATTCTGAAAGACTTGACGGAGTTGGCTGGCGTCACCTTCAACCTCGGGTAAGTCCTCGCTCGTAATCTCCACATCGTGCTCCTCAATCCGGAACTGGAGATTATCTAAAACATCTTCCAGAACCGTCTCAAGGGTAATTGGTTCGAAGGGGTCTCCCTGAGTCTCGACTCGGGAATATTCGAGCAAGCCGTCGATCATCTCTCGCATTCTGGCCGCGCCATCCACAGCGAAGTTGATGTATTCACGACCGTCCTCGTCGAGTTCGTCGCCGTAACGCTGGTCGAGCAATTGGAGATAGCTGGATACCATCCGGAGTGGCTCTTGGAGATCGTGGGAAGCCGCGTAGGCGAACTGTTCGAGCCGCTCGTTTGACTCTCGCAACTTCTGCTCGAAGGTCTTCCGTTCGGTAATGTCCCGTGCGACGCCGATCATTCGCGTCGATCCGTCCTCGTCTTCGATAGGCCGACCCGGAGCTTCGATCCAGCGCTTTTCTCCGTTCCGATCAATACGAATTTCTTCCTCTTTTGGTTCACCTGTTTCGAGTGATTTCCTGATCTTTTCCTCGGTTTGTTCTCGGTCGTCAGGGTGGACGATTTCGATGAAATCGTCCCAGGTCTCGACAGCGGTTCCGTACAACGACTCCGCTGAGGGGTAGAAGGACGTCTGATTCTCGTCGACATTCCAGTCCCAAACGATCGAATCCGTGGCGTTGAGTGCGAATTCCATCCGATCCCGGATCTGTTGGAGCTCCCGTTCGCGTTCTTTCTGTTCAGTGATATCTTGGGCAGCGCCGCGGAGCGAAACGACCGCTCCGTCCTCAATATCGGGTTCACCGATGACTCGGAGCCACCGTACCTCGCCGGTAGGCGTCCGGTACCGGGTTTCGATGTCGAAGGATGTGCCGGATTGAACCGCCTCATCGATAGCACGCTCGACGTTCGGCCGATCATCATCGAGGTACACGTCCAACGCTTCATCCAATGGCGGCTCTTCGTCGGAGGGAATCTCCAGAATCTCGAAGAGATGATCCGTCCAGAAGACGTCGCGCGTATCCGGATCAATCTCCCAACCGCCGACGTCCGCAATGTGTTCCGCACGCTCGAGAAGATCGTACACTCGTTCGAGTTCCCGTTCGCGCTCTTTGCGCTGGGTTATATCTTCGAAGTACACGGAGAGGCCAGATTCGGAGGGATAAATCCGAACCATCGCCCAGATGCCGAGTGGCTCCGAGTAGCGTTCGAACCGCAGCGGTTCCTGCGTCGCTAAGGCCTCGTCAAACCGTTCGAAGATCGGGTCGGATTTATCAACACCAAGCGCTTTCCACGGTTTCTGGCCGATGAGTTTGCCGGCTGGCTCTCCGAAATGCTCTTCGGCGTGTTCGTTCACGTATTCGTACCGGAACTCATCGTCGAGCGCGTAGAAGGCGTCGTCAATTCGCTCGAAGACCTCATCGAGCTCCTGTTCGAGTTCGGTCCGCCGACGTTCGAGCTGGTCGGCTTGTTTTTCGAGCTGTTGCTCGTACTCACGCCGCTCGGTCATGTCTCGAGTGACTTTAGTGAATCCTCGAAGCTCTCCGTCGTCTCTGATGGCAGTGATCGTGACGTTCGCCCAGAAGCGCGAGCCGTCTTTCCGAATCCGCCAACCTTCGTCCTCGACGCGGCCTTCGGCCGCGGCCCGTTCGAGGTTCCGCTCGGGAACGTCAGTGGCGATATCGTCCTTCGTATAAAACGCCGAGAAGTGCTGACCGATGATTTCGCTGGCGGAATACCCCTTGATTCGCTTGGCCCCCTCGTTCCAACTAACGACCGTGCCCTCGGGATCGAGCATGAAGATGGCGTAATCCTTGACCTCTCTTACAAAGGCACTGAGCTGCTCACTGTCCGGATCGTGACGGTCCACCCCACCGCTCTCAGTGGACCACCACACCCGGGTGGAACCATCGATTCGTTTCGTTCGCAACTCTCCCTGTTCGGTGAGATCCTCCAGATAACCGCGTGCCGTCTGTGGTGTACAGTCCAGCTCCGAGGTGACTTCTTCAACCGATACCGGGGTCTCCGGCTGGTCTAATTGGGTAAAGAATCTCCGAACATCGTCGATAGTGATGCCGGATGGAGAGTCCGAGGTTTTCATTGTCCCTTACTTAAGGTGTGAACTAATAAGCCCTTGGCGGGGAGGACGTTTGCTCAGTATGGGGGACCACGAACCGTATCCGAAATTTTCCCCGAAGTCATCCAGACTCATCAAAAGCGAGTCATGTGGCTTGGAATCGGTGAGTAGAACGGTCCCCTTTTTCGGAGCTACTCCATCTCGACGGTCCAGTTACCGTCGGCCTCGACATCAACCCAGCCGACGCCGTCGTGACTGAACGTCGTTTCACCCTCGTACTCGCCAATCTCGTTGAACACGCCCTCACCGAACATGCCATCCTCAGGATAGACACGGACCTGGAAGTTCGACTCGCCGTCGTGCTCCCCGTAAGCAGTGTGCCGGCTGTTGAACGCAATCGGACCGACGACATCCGGCGTGTCCCCACTGAAGCTCTGCGGGAGATTGTCGGCTTCGGTCTCGGTTGCTCGCGGCTGGCGGACTTCGAGTCGCCAGCTTCCGTCCGCTTCGACGTCCATCGTCCGGGTTCCACCCTCGACGAGGTCAGCACTGGCGCCCTCGTAGTCACCGATCGCGTTGACGAAGCCGGTCCCGTACTCGTCGTCATCGCCCTCGTAGATTCGGACCTGAAAGTTCGACTCCCCAGTGTGCTCGGCGTCGACGACGGTTAGTCCGCCCTCAATCTCGACTTCTTCGACTGTCGCACCGCTCCCCTCGAAGGTCTGCGTCTCCGGTTGGGTAGCGGTCTCGTCGACTTCGTCGTCTCCATCGTTCTCGTCGGGTTCCGACTCGTTTTCAGTATCGTTTTCGTCACCATTCGTGCCGCCGTTCTCGTCACCGTTCTCGTTTCCATTGGCGTTGCCGTTCTCGTCACCGTTTTTGTCAGTGTCACCAGAACAGCCGGCCAGCGCGGTCGTGAGTGTCACACCGCTCGCAAGCAACAGTTTTCGGCGATTCATATCTCCCTGATTAGACGGTTTCGTGATAAGACTATTGAATGTATGTTTCGGTATCAGGTTCAGCGCCGATCTTCCGCGGCTCGAGGTCTGGTCGGATCCGCTCGAGGGAGGACCGGCCGGCGAGCAACTCGAGCACGATCCCGTCCGTTCCGTCGACGATTCCGAACGTTGTCCGCTCCTCGAGGTCGGCCACGGCCAGGTCGGTCCAGTCCTCGAGGTTCTGCTCGTCGAGGTCGCCAATCGTCGGATATCTCACTCTAAACAGGCCTCGAGCGCCCGAGACGACCTCGGACTGTTCGACCGTTCGGCAGTTCGGCGGTCTCCCGAAGCAGCGGACTGGGAGAGAACGGCGCCTGCGTCCCGCCGAAGGCGAGCGTCGACTGATCGTTCTCGGCGAGTCGGTCGCGGGCGTCGAACTCGAGCAATAGCCGGACGCTACCGGGGTCGGTTCGATAGGGAGACCGCGTGCTCGTCGAGGGAGCGAGCGAGGTACGGTACGAGCATCCCGCTGGAAAATGACAGATAGCGGCCGGAACACATCGCGTCGCCAACCCGGGGGCCGACCCAGCGCGCGGCCGCCGCTCCCGACGCCGGCGTCGGGAGGACCCCGTACCGCTTCGGATCACGATGTCCCTACGAGGGGGTCAGTCGGTCCCACAGGGACTTCATGTCCGAGGCCGTCTCCATCGCCGACAGTTCGCGGTAGGTCGACTCTTCCTCGTCGTGGTTGGATTTGAGGGGTTTCTTGATCTCGTTGTCGTACCCGATCTTGTTCGCCATCGTCGTGAGGCCCTCGTAGGACGTCATCTCGATGCGCTCGGTCATCATCGCGGCGTTCAGATAGGCCATGTCGAGCATGTCGTCGTCCTCGATGGCGTCTTCGAGGGTTGCCCGCTCCTGCTCGAGCGCGTCGAGGACGGGATTCTCCCGTCGCTCCGCCGGCCGGTCGAGAGCCGCAAAGACCTCCTCCAGGCGCTGGACGTGCGTCCGGGTCTCGTCGCGGTGGTCCGCGAAGCCCTCGCTCATCCGCTCGTTGCTCGCGTTGATCGCCATCTCGTCTAACGCCTCGACGAGTTCCTGCTCGGTGTAGTACATCTGGGCGAGTTTGTGGTGGAACAGTTCCTCGAGGTCGTCGATGCGGTCGACGTTAGTGGTCGCCATACGAACACCGGCAACGAGCACGCGCTTAGTCGTGGACCCCGAACACGCAGGCCACAAATTGGCTCATCTATCGCCCGAAAATGCCCCTCCCACGCACTCTAAATGGGAATTAGGGATCGAAGACGACCCGGCACACATCGCTCGAGGCGACTCGAGGAACGCGACACCGTCGAGAGTTCGATACGCCGTCCGAAATCACGCGACGTCGTCGGGAACGTCGAAGTCGTGGAAGTGCTCGCCCTTCTCCTTGCTCAGAATGTCCAGCGCCGCCGAGGCGCCGTCGCCCGCGGCGATGACGGCCTGCCACTCCTCGTCGCGGACCATCGCGCCCGTCGCGTAGAGGTCGTCGACGCTCGTCTCGGTGTCCAGATCGACGTCGACGGTGCCGTCGTCGGAAAAGTCCACCTCGAGGTCCTCGGCCATCGACCGGTCGGCGCCCGTCGCGAGGACGACGTAATCGGCGTCGTAAGCGTCGTCCTCTGTTTCGATGGTGAAGCCGTCGCCGCCGGGGTCGACGTCGGTCACCGCCTCGCCGACGCGGACGTCGGCGCCGCGGTCGCTGACCTGCCCGCGGGTCAGTTCCATGAACTCGTCACCGCTGATGCTCCGGATTCCGGGGTAGTTGAACAGGTGAGCCTTGTGCATCCAGGTCTCGTCGGTGTCGAAAACGACGGTCTCGAGGTCGTTCTTCGCGGTGAATAACGCTGCGCTCAGGCCGGCGGGACCGCCGCCGACGATTACGACGTCTGGCATGGACGGCGGTACCACGAACGACCGGAAAAGGATTATTTAGGCGTTAGAGACCGTCTCGGTCTCGAGAACGCCGGCGGTGCTCAGTCGTCGCTCGGTCCGGCGGCGGGGGTCTCCGAGTCCGCGCTCGCGTCGGTCGCCACGGGAGCGGCGTCGAACAGCGGGCTCGAGTCGCCGGGAACGAACGTGTTGAGCGCCAGCGCCGACAGCGCGGTCGCGATGACCGGCTGGCCGAAGAACAGTTCGGCGCGGCTCGGCAGTCCCGCGAGGGCCTCGGGCGTCGTCGCGATGCCGAGGCCGAGGCCGAGCGAAACGGCGACGATGACCGTGTTCCGGCGATCGAGTTCGACGTGCGTGACGATCAGTCGGAACCCGCTCGCGGCGACCATCCCGGCCATCAGTAGGACGGCGCCGCCGAAGACCGCGCTGGGGATCGTCGTAACGGCGGCGCCCACTTTGGGGCTCAGGCCGAGGACGGCGAGGAAGACACCGCCGATACCGACGACGTGGCGACTCATCACGCCGGTGAAGTTGACGATGCCGACGTTCTGGGAGAACGAGGTGATCGGGAACGCGCCGAAGATCGAGCCGATCGAACTCAACAGGCCGTCGTTGAACAGCCCGCCGCGGAACTCCTCGTCGGTCGGGTTCCGGCCTTCGGCGGCCGTGACGCCGGACATGTCGCCGACGGTCTCCATCGAGGAGACCAGAAAGAGGACGGCGAACGTGGCGATCGCGATCGGCTCGAACTCGAAGCCGAAGCGGGTCGGCGACGGCAGGGCGATCCACGCGGCCTCGCCGACGGGTCCGAAGTCGACGATCTCGAGGCCCGTCGCGAACGTGAGAGCGATGGCGGCCGCGTAGCCGACGACGATCGCGACGAGCACGGACAGCAGTCGCGTGACGCCGCGCGTGAACATGTTGAGACCGACGGCGATCGCCAGCACGAGCGCGGCCAGTCCGAGGTGTTGCAGGCCGCCGAAGGTGCCCGCCGCTTCGGCGGCGGTGCCGCCGGCGACGTAGTCCATCGCGACCGGGATCAGGTAGAGACCGATGATGACGACCACGAGGCCTGTCACCAGCGGCGGGAAGAAGGGTTTGATTCGCTTGAACTGCCAGCCGATCAGGCCCTCGACGACGAAGCCGGTGACGAGAATCGCGCCGAAGACGGCGGCCAGGCCGAAACTGGCGCCGATATCGATCGTCGCGCCGACGAAGGTGAAACTCGAGCCCATGACGATCGGCAGCCGAGCGCCGACCGGGCCGACGGTGTAGGCCTGTACCATCGTCGCCAGTCCGGAAAACAGCAGGACCATCTGGACGAGATAGGCCGCGTCGGCCTCGAGACCGACCCCGTTCGCGACGACGTACGCCACCGCCGTCGCCGGCACGATCATGACCGCGACGTGTTGCAAGCCCAGCAGGATCGATTTCGGTAACGGCGGTTTGTCGTCGACGCCGTATTCGATCTGAATGCCCCCGTCAGTTTCGTTCGACATGCTATACCCTCCCCGTAGCGAATCGATGTACAAAAATTCTCGTATATGCGCCCATCGAGCGGTCGGTCGAGGGCGACTATATGCACTATCGTGCACAGAAGTACGATAGCAGCGACGGGGAACCGCCGCTACTCGGTCCAGCGAAACGAACGACGGGAGCCGAACGAGCGCCGATCAGTGAACCGTGACTTCGCCGTCTTCGACGGTGATGTCGAGGAGACTCGTCGCCTCGAACGGCGTCTCGTCGAGCGCGGAGTCGCCGACCTTCCGCATCACGACCACGATGTCGACGATGTCGGCGCCAATGTCGTCCAGCGCGGTGCAGATGGCCGCCAGCGTCCCGCCGGTCGAGAGCATGTCGTCGACGATCAGAACGCGGTCGCCCGCCTCGACGTCGTTGATGTACATCTCCGACTCGGAGTAGCCGGTCTGCTGGTGGAGCGAGACCTCGCCCTCGAGGCCGTAGGGACGCTTGCGGATCACGACCAGCGGGATGTCGGTCTGTAAGGAGAGGGCGGTCGCGAGGTGGATTCCCATCGCCTCCGGGGCGACGATCTTGTCGACGTCCAGGTCGGCCGTCTGCATGACCTCGACGACGACCTCGCGCAACAGGTCGGGATCGAGCATCGGCACGCCGTTGCTGATCGGGTGGACGAGGTACTCGTAGCCGTCCTTGTCGATGATCGGGGCGTCGGAAAGCGACTCGATGAGCTTCTCCATACCGCCGATTGGGGGAATCGGTGCAAAAACGGATCGTTCTCCGGTTCGCCCCGCGGCGGTCGGCCCGCAGGGTTCAGTCGTCGGCCTGCTGCGGGCGCTCTTCGCCCCCGAACGCGCTGGTTATCGTCCCGATGCTCCGCTCGAGGAGCAGCCGGAACTCATCGCGTCGGCGGACGAACAGCACGAGGCCGAGGACGATGTAGACCGCGCTGTAGACGAGCAGCATCTCCTCGGTCGGAATCGGCAGCGCGACGAGCTCGCGAATCACGGCGAACTCGAGGAGGACCTGCGAGACGAACAACACGAGCAGCGTGAGCGCTTCCCAGGCCGTGACCTCGAAGTCGACCAGGAGGGCGAGCGCGAAGAACGATTGGGCGGCCGTGAGCCAGATCTCGGCCGACTGCTTCGAGTCGAACGCGAGCGGGCCGTACTGACCCAGCGCGATCGAGTAGACGACGACGAGCGTCCCGATGAGCAGCGTCCACTGGTTGAGCTTCGACGAGATGAGGGCGTTGAAGCCGGCCGTCGACCGCGCCTTGTTGACCAGGTAGGCGACCACGATGAGTTCCGGCGACTCCGAGGCCAGCGGCGCGATCCACTGGATCATAAAGAACGGCGGAATGCCGGCTTCGGTCCCGAGGTCCTCCAGGCCGTGGGCGAACGGTTCGACGGCGACGAAGATGACGAACGCGGAGTAGGCGAACAGCAGGACGATGCTGGCGATTCGTGCGGGTCTGGGAAGCCGCTGGAGCGCGGCCGGCACGCCGGTGTGGACGTCTTCCGGTTCGACGTCGCCGCGGATCACGATCGCGATGTACGCGACGTAGATGCCGACCAGAACCAGCATGTCGAAGATATCGATGCCGCCGTTTAACGGCACCAGAAACGCCCAGAGCGTCGCCAAGAGGAGGAAGACGATCTCGAGGCTGATGTCGGGATCGATCGAGACCGCGTCCCGCAGGAATCCGTCTCGATTGATGACGGCGGGATCGACGTTCGCCTTGCGACGGAACACGGTAAACAGCGCGATACCGGACCACCCCAGTCCGATGAGGATGCGGTTAGCGCCGGTCATGTTCGCGACGGCGAGGTTCCCAGCCTCGACGCCGCGTTCGGTCCCCGCAAATTGGCCCGCGTTCCAGGCGTAGAGAGCGTCGACCGCGTACTCCGGGGCGACCGCCAGCACCGCGAGGATCGCGATCGCGAACGCCCTGGGGACGTCCTTCTCGGCGGTTTCTGCCGCCCACGCGAGCAGGAACGCGGCCCCGAGAATCGAGACGCCGCTGACCGCGACGGTCGCGAGCGTCGGCGGGTGCGCGAACAGCGCCGGATCGTATCCGACCGCGGGGAGACCGACGGTGAGCACCCAGACGGCGACCCACGGCGCCGTCAGACCGACGGCCGCCGCGATCGTCCCCAGCAGTCGCCTCTTCACGGCGAACGCCCCCGAGTGTTCGACCGTTCCAGCGGCCAGTTCCGACCGGCGATCGGTCCGAGACCGGCCCCGTCTCGACCGCAGTTCGCCGGCTGCTCTATCGAGCCGGCGCCGAGCGACCCGCTAGCGCTCCGCCGTCGATGTCGGCCGCGTCGGCCGTGCCGCCTCGTCTCGCACATAGATGCACTACTATCGAAGGAACGAGTAAAACCTGCCGCCTGCTCCTCCCGCTCGAGCAATCCGTCTACTCAGAGACCGCTCGACGGCGGCAGCTGCCGCGTCTCCACCGCCCCCGCCCGCGAGGCGGGCGTGCGTTATCACCCCACACCCCTTTTGTCCCGAGTGTCGATAGCACGAGCCGTTGATACCCCATGTCGAACGATTTCGACCCCGAATCCGCGTCCCCGCGCCCGGAATCGCTGTGGCTGGCCACGACGCCGACCACCGACTACGACCCGCTCGAGGGCGACCTCGAGGTGGACGTCGCCGTCGTCGGCGGCGGTATCACTGGGCTGACCGCCGCGATCGAGTTACAGGAGGCCGGAAAGACGGTCGCGGTCCTCGAGTCGGACCGCATCGTCGAGAGCACGACCGGCCACACGACGGCCAAACTGACCTCCCAGCACGGGCTGATCTACGATACGCTCGTCTCCAAATTCGGGCGGAAGCGGGCCGGACAGTACGCTCGGGCGAACGAGGCGGCGATCGACGCCGTCGAACGGCGCGTCGAAGAACACGATATCGACTGCGACTTTCGGCGGACGCCGGCCTACACGTACGCGGCGTCGTCTGACGACGTCTCGACGGTCAGCGAGGAAGTGGAGGCGGCCCAGCAGCTCGGGCTCCCGGCCGAGTACGTCGAAGAGACGCCGCTTCCGTTCGAGACCAACGGGGCGGTTCGGTTCGACGAGCAGGCGGAGTTCCACCCGCGGAAGTACCTGCTCGCGATCGCCGAACAGATCCACGAGGACGACGGGGACAGCGCCGTCTTCGAGGAGACCCGCGCGGTCGATATCGATCCCGGCGAGCCCTGTCGCGTCGAGACCGAACGCGGCGCGGTCGTCGCCGACGACGTGGTCGTCGCCACGCACTTCCCCGTGTTCGATCGGGCCGGCTACTTCTCGCGGATGCACCCCCACCGGGCCTACCTGCTTGCGGTCCGCGTCGACGAGGAGCCGCCCGAGGGGATGTACTACAACACGGCCTCGCCGCCGGCCACGATTCGAACGCAGCCGGCCGAACCGGCGGACGACACCGACGAACCCGAAGAACTCGTCCTCGTCGGCGGCCAGAGCCACAAGCCGAGCGTCAGCGGGCCGCCGACTTCCGAGCGGTATCGCCGCTGCGAGCGGTTCGCCCGCGAGCACTTCAGCGTCGAATCGATCGAGTACCGGTGGTCGACGATGGACTACTCGCCGGTCGACAAGGTTCCGTTCATCGGACAGATCGATCCGCTGGCCGAGCACGTCTACGTCGGCACCGGGTTCAAGGGATGGGGGATGTCCGGCGGCACCGCCGCGGGGATGATCCTCGCCGACCTGATCGTCGACGGCGCGAACCCCTGGGCCGACGTGTTCGACCCCCAGCGGTTCACCCCAAAGGCGTCGGCCAAGAGCTTCCTCGAGGAGAACGCGAAAGTCGGCGGCAGTTTCGTCGGCGACCGCATCAAGTCCTTCCTCGCCTCACTGGGCGCCGACGGGGATGATATTCCCGACCAGGGCGAGGGCGGAATCGTCCGCCGGACCGGCCGCCCGATGGGCGTCTACCGCGACGAGGAGGGCTCGGTCCACGCGGTCTCCGCGGTCTGTCCGCACATGGGCTGTCTCGTCCGGTGGAACGACGCCGAGCGGACGTGGGACTGCCCCTGTCACGGCTCGCGGTTCACCCACGAGGGGGACGTGCTCTCCGGGCCCGCGCTCGAGGGACTGCCGTATCGGAAGCTGTGAATTCCGCGGCCTCCTGGCCGTGGGGATGTCAATCCCGAACCCGTCTCTGAACACCACCCGCTAGTCAGGTGCAACTGTTGAAATAGCCGCCGTGAGGCCGTCACAGCGCGCACTTGAATCTCGATAAACTGGTGTGATTATTCACACTACGTCAACGATAATCCTTATGCGCGCCGAGTTGGTTCGCTGAGACAGCATGGCACGTGAGACTTGGGCGAGTCGCGCCGGATTCATTCTGGCCGCGGTCGGAAGCGCAATCGGCTTGGGGAACATCTGGCGGTTCCCGTGGATGACCGCGGAAAACGGCGGGAGCGCCTTTCTGCTATTGTATCTGCTTATCGTCCTCGTCGTCGGGGTGCCGGGATTGCTGGCCGCGTTCGTGATCGGTCGGCGGGCGAATCGGAACCCGGTCGGAGCGTTCAAATCGCTCGCCGGATCGCGGTTCTGGACGGCGCTTGGCGTGCTCTGCGTCGTCACCTCGATCATGCTGATGTCGTTCTACAGCGTCGTCGGCGGGTGGATCCTTCGGTACTTCCTCGAGAGCGCGACGGGCGCCTACTTCGCGGATCCCGGTGCCCACTTCGAGGCGATCAGCTACGGTGCCGAAGCGTTCGGCTACCAACTCGCTGTCCTCGCGGCCACGTCGCTGATCGTCGCCGCGGGGATCAGACGTGGCATCGAGGCGACGACGAAAGTGATGATGCCCGGTGTCGTCGTGTTGCTCATCGGACTCGCGGTCTGGGCGGCCCAACAGCCCGGCGCTGCACAGGGTTACGAGTTCTACCTCGAGTTCGACGGCGCCTACCTCGCGGAGAACTTCCTCTCGGTGCTGGGGTCGGCCGCCGGCCAGGCGCTCTTTACCCTCTCGATCGGCAGCGGAACGATGATCACCTACGCCTCCTACGTCGACGACGACCGCTCGCTGCCCCTCGACGCCTCGGCCATCGCCGTGTTCAACCTCGGTATCGGTATTCTGGCCGGACTCGTGGTCTTCCCGCTACTGTTCTCGTTCGCGCCGGGACCGACCGAAGGCGGCCCCGGCGCCCTGTTCGTCGGGATCGCCGGCGCGTTCGCGAACCTGCCCGGCGGACGACTCCTCGGCGCGGTCTTCTTCCTCGTCGTGCTCCTCGCCGCCCTCACGAGTCTGATCAGCATGCTCGAGATCCCGGTCTCGTTTCTGGTCGACGAGCTCGATCTCGAGCGGGCGACGGCGACCTGGGGGCTGTTCGGACTGGTCGCACTCACCGGCGGCGTGAACGCGTTCAGCCCCGCGGTGTTTACGCTGTTCGCGGACCAACTCGTCGATCTCCTCCTGGTGCTCGGCCTGACCGGGTTCATGGTGTACACGGCCTGGGTGCTCGGCCCGGCCGCGATTGAGGAGTACCTCGAAGGCGCGGGGCCGCTCTCGCGCCCGCTGGTGATCCCGTGGCGGTACGCCATCGGGACCGTCTTCCCGGCGTTCCTCCTCTTTACGTTCTACGCCGACGTCGCGGCCGTGATCGGCCTCTCGACGGGAACGGGGCCGTTGTTGGTGGCGACGCTGCTGACGGTGGTCCCGCTCGTCCTCGTGGCCCGCCGTTCCGTCTCCGAAAACCGACCGCAACCGAGCGAGAGCGCGGACTGATGAGCCGTCGATAACGTCGGTCCCCTGGACCTTCATTCGTGTGCGGTCCTTTTGCGCAGCGCGATCAACCACGCTCTACTCGACGAAACAGAGTCAGAGTCAGAGCCCGATGTCGTCGAGGTCGATCCGCGTCGGTTCGGGCACAGCCCCGTCGTCACTCGAGTCCGAGACCGCGTACGCGCCGCGCTCGGCCGCCGTCTCGTCGGTATCGCCGGTGAGGACGATGGCCCCGTCGGCCAGCAGCGGCGCGAGAACGCCCGCCGCGACGGTTCGGGGATCGGAAAGCGGGGCCCGGACAACTACGTGGTCGCCCGCCTCGAGACCGTAGTCGTCGACGACTTCGCGAGCGGCCGCGAGGACGTCGGCGTGACTCACCGTTCGGTCGCCGTCGGTCAGCAGCGCGGTCTCGGGATCGATATCCAGTGGCGGGAACGCGGGGTTCTCGCTCCAGACGCCGGCGTCGAAGTGGTGGACGTCGGGCTCGTCGGGTTTCGCGCCGTAGCCGACGCGCTGGGCGCCCGGCGGGAGGTCGTAGACGTCGGACTCGAGGTCCCGAACCGGCGCCACGAGCGCCCGGAAGTCCTCGGCGTCGGCGAGGTCCGCGGGCGGATCGAACCGCGTCGTTCCCTCGAGCAGCGTCGTCCCGAAAAAAGCGAGCAGCGGGAGCGGGGCCTCCCCGACGACGCCGACGGTGACGCCCTCGCGAACGCCCGCGTGTCGCAGGAAGTTCCCGGCCTTCCACGCGGTCGTACACAGCCAGTGGTGGTCGAACTCCCGGCCCGTGGCATCGACCAGCGACGTGTGGTCGTCCCGGAGCTCGCGCGTCAGCAGGTCGTCGACTGTCGCGGCGGTCATACTACTCCCTCGCGAGGCGGTCGAAAAAAGCGCGCCGACTCGAGTCGGCGCGCGACCGTCACCGACCGTCGGACGACGGGTCCGTCGCTCGAGCGCGCCGAGCCGTCGCCCGGCTGCGCTCGCGAGTACGAGGACGTCGTCAGTCGTCTGCAGCGGCCGGCGCGGCGTCCGCGTGATCGATCTCGGTGCCGAGCACGTCGAGGAATTCCGCGAGCCACTCGGGGTGGTCGGGCTAGGCCTGTCCCGTCACGAGGTTGTCGTCGCGCGTGACGCCGTCTTCCCACTCGCCGCCGGCGATCGCCACGTCGGCCTCGAGCGCCGGATAGCCGGTGCAGGTCCGTCCCTCGAGGACGTCCGCGGCGGCGAGGAGCTGGACGCCGTGACAGAGCGACGCGACGGGTTTCTCCGCCTCGAAGAAGTGCCGGACAATCTCGATGATCTCGTCGTAGGTCCGGAGGTACTCGGGCGCGCGGCCGCCCGGGACGACCAGCGCGTCGTACTCGGCCGGATCGACGGCGTCGAAGTCGTGGTTCAGTTCGAAGTTGTGGCCCGGCTTCTCGGTGTAGGTCTGGTCGCCCTCGAAGTCGTGGATCGCCGTCGGACAGGCGTCGCCGCTCTCCTTCTCGGGACAGACGGCGTGGACCTCGTGGCCGACCATCTGGAGCGCCTGGAACGGAACCATTACCTCGTAGTCTTCGACGAAGTCGCCAGCGAGGAGCAGGATCTGTTGTGACATGGGTATCCCCACGTGTTCGTTCGGCGACAGTCGGCATAGCTGTGTCGGGTGTTCCCGTGACACGTACGGGCGGCGACGCTCGAGTCGACCGTATCGATGGCGTTCCAAAGAAAGACCGCGACCGGTGTCCCGGTCATTCAGTCGTCGCTCGGCGCCGCGGCCTGCTGATCCCTGACGTGGTCGACGATCTCCTCGGTCTCGGAGACGAACGTCTCGTAGTCGATCTCCGCACCGTGGAGTACCGTCGAGAAGTATCGCACGCCGCTGGCGACGCCGATCGCTTCGGACAGTTCCTCGTCGGTCACCTCCTCGAGTTTCGCCTCCTCCCTGTGGAAGTGCACGCAGTACGGACACTGCATCGCCGACGCCGCGCCGAGGGCGACCAGCGCCTTTTCCCGCCCTTCGAGCTCGGTCTCCTCGAGCTCGAGGTCGCGGACGATCCCCCAGCTGTGGTCGGCGGCCGGCTCCGGGAGCGCGTCGATCCAGCTCGGAACGCGTCCGAGGTACTCTTCGATCTCCGCTCGCGTTTCGGTTGTCACCATTGTCTCCCTCCTATGGATCTCCCGCGTCGTCTCGAACCGCCCCGACGCTGCAGTCCGATACCGGGGACACCCGTCTATACTACGCGCCGCGAGATGATGAACCCAACACACAAGTATCCGATAGCAGGAGTTAGAGAGTTACGACGAGTCGTGCTGACGAGAAAACCGGTCTCGGCGACGACGCGTTCGGTGATGGATCGACGGGATCGAACCGGGTTCGCCGACGGGTCGGAACGACGCCGTCGCGACGGCGATTCGGAGCGAGGAACTGTCCGTGCGTCGCGTCCGCCTAGAACGCTCGCTTGATCTTCTCGAAGAAGCCTTCGTTGACCTCGATCTCGTCGCCGCCGGCCTCGGCGAACGCCTCGAGGGCCTCGCGCTGTTCCTCGTTTAAGCTCTCGGGGGTAACGACCTGCACCTGCACGTGGAGGTCGCCGTGCCCGCGGCCGCGCAGGCGGGGCATCCCCTCCCCCTCGAGGCGGAATGTCTCGCCGCTCTGGGTTCCCTTCGGGATGTCGAGTTCGACGGCGCCGTCCAGCGTCGGGATTTCGACGGTGTCGCCGAAGGTGGCCTGCGGAAATGAGATGGGGAGCCGGTACTGGAGGTCGTCGCCCTCGCGCTCGAACTCCTCGTGGTCCCGAACCGAGACGTCGATCAGGAGGTCGCCGTGCCGACCGCCTTCGGGACTCGGCGCGCCCTCACGCTCCATCCGGAGCGTCTGGCCCTCCTGGATGCCCGCCGGGACCTCGACGGTCAGCGTGGCCTCGTTGCGGACGTAGCCCTCGCCGCGACACTCGTCACAGCTCTCGGAGTACAGCGTCCCGTCGCCCTCACAGCGCGGACAGGTAGTCGTCTGTTGGACCCGTCCCAGCGGCGTCTGCTGGACCTGCGTCACCTGACCGCGGCCCTGGCACTCCGGACAGGTCTCGGAGTCCGCCTCCGGCGGGTGGCCCTCGCCCTCGCAGACGTCGCACTCCTCGGGCCGCTCGACGGTAAACTGCTTCTGGGCGCCCTCGTAGGCCTCCTCTAAGTCGATCTCGAGTTCGGTTCGCAGGTCCCGGCCCTTGCGCGGTCGGCGGCGACCGCGCCCGCCGCCACCGCCGCCGAAGACCTGCTCGAAGATGTCACCGAGACCGCCGCCGCCCATGCCGCCACCGCCGCCCATGCCGCCGAACGGGCCACCGCCCATTCCGCCGGCCCCGGCGCCGCCCTCGCTGGCGTCGAAGCCGTGCTTTTCGGCCTGTTCGTAGCGGTCGTGGCCCATGCGGTCGTAGGCCTGGCGCTTCTCCTCGTCGGTGAGGACCTGCTTCGCCTTCTGGATCTTCTTGAACTTCTCCTCGGCGTCGGGGTCGTCGCTCACGTCCGGATGATACTCGGTGGCCTTCTGCCGGTAGGCCTGTTTGATCTCCTCGGCGGACGCGTCGGAGTCCACACCGAGTACGTCGTAGAAGTCCTCGCTCATTCGTTGTACACCGATTGTCGATTGAGACACTTGAAACGAACGTTCCGAACTTTTTCCGCCTCGGGTTCGCCTGCGGCGAACCGCTCGGCGCAAAAACTTCGATGAAAAAGGCCGCTCGCTCCCGCTGGTCGCTCGCGGGTGCAGCGCTTGTAGCTCGACCGCTAGTATAGTCTCTACGGAAGATGAAGACTCGTCCTTCTAGCCGTCGACGTCGTCAGACTACGTCTGACGGGCTGAAGACGACGACTTACTCGTCGTCCTCGTCTACTTCGAAAAGTTCGCTTCGCTCACTTTTCGAAACTACGGAAGGCTCACTGCCGTTCGCCTTCCGAGCCGACGACTCGGACTCGTTCTTTCAGTCCTCGTCCTCGTCGTCGACGTCGTCAGACTACGTCTGACGGGCTGACGAAAACGACTCAGTCTTCGTCGTTTTCGTCAACGTCTTCGAAGTCGGCGTCAACGAACTCCTCGTCCTCGCCGCCGGCCGCACCGGCGTCGGGACCGGGGTTCGGACCGCCGCCCATGCCGCCGGGGCCGGCGCCCGCTGCGCCGCCCGCGGCGCCACCGGCCGCACCAGCGCCGCCAGCGCCCGCGGCGCCGGCCTCCTGGTAGATCTGCTTGCCGATCTCTTGGAGTTCCTTGCTCAGGTCCTCGGTCGCGGCCTCGATGTCCTCGGCGTCGGCGTCGCCGTCGTCGATCGTCTCCTCTAAGTCCTCGATCGCGGCCTCGATGTCGGCGCGGAGATCGTCGTCGACCTCCTCGGCGTTCTCCTCGAGGAGGGTCTCGGCGCGCTGGATCGTCGCCTCGGCGGTGTTACGAGCCTCGATGCGCTCGCGCTTTTGCTTGTCCTCCTCGGCGTGTTTCTCGGCCTCTTCCTGCATCTTCTCGATCTCGGAGTCGGAGAGCCCGGCGCCGCCCTCGATGGTGATCTCCTCGCTCTCGCCGGAGCCCTTGTCCTCGGCGGAGACGTTGACGATCCCGTTCTCGTCGATGGAGAACGTGACCTCGATCTGGGGCGTTCCGGCGGGGGCCGGCGGGATGCCGGTCAGGTGGAACTCGCCGAGCAGTTCGTTCTTCTCGGCCAGTTCGCGCTCACCCTGGAAGACCCGGACCTGCACGGAGGTCTGGTTGTCCGCCGCGGTGGTGAAGATCTTCGACTCCTCGGTCGGAATCGTCGTGTTCTTCTCGATGAGCCGTTCGAAGAGACCGCCCTTGACCTCGATACCGAGCGAGAGGGGCGTGACGTCGAGCAGGACGATGTCGTCGACCTCGCCGCCCAGCACGCCGCCCTGAATCGCCGCGCCCAGCGCGACGGCCTCGTCGGGGTTGACGTTCTTCTGGGGCTCCTTGCCCGTCAGTTCCTCGACCTTCTCCTCGACCTGGGGCATTCGCGTGGAACCGCCGACGAGGAG
>NZ_AOIS01000045.1 GCF_000337495.1 Haloterrigena salina JCM 13891 | reverse complement strand
GAGCCAGTCGATGATTGCCTCGTCCCAGTCGTCGCCGCCGAGGTCGTTGTCACCGTTGGTCGCGACGACCTCGTAGACGCCGCCGCCGAGATCGAGAATAGAGACGTCGAACGTCCCGCCGCCGAGGTCGTAGACGAGAACGGTCTGGTCGGAATCGTCGTCGAGGCCGTAGGCCATCGACGCGGCCGTCGGCTCGTTGATGATGCGCTCGACCTCGAAGCCGGCGATCTCGCCGGCGTCCTTGGTCGCCTGGCGCTGTCGGTCCGAGAAGTACGCCGGGACCGTGATGACGGCCTTCTCGATCTCGTCGCCCAGATAGTCCTCGGCGTCGCGCTTGATCTTCTGGAGGATCATCGCCGAGATCTGTTCGGGCGTGTACTCCTCGTCCTCGATCTCGACGGTGTAATCCTCTTCGCCGATGTGGCGCTTGATCGACTGAATCGTCTTTTCGGGGTTCTGAACGGCCTGATTCTTCGCCGGTTTCCCGACGAGTCGCTCGTCGTCGGTAAAGCCGACGACGGAGGGCGTCGTCCGTTCGCCTTCGGAGTTGACGATGATCTCCGGATCGCCGCCTTCCATCACCGCGAAGGCGCTGTTCGTCGTCCCCAGGTCGATTCCGAGAATTTTGTTGCTCGCCATCGTGGGCGGCTATTGTGCGCACTTTGTTTTAAAGGTTACTAGGGAATATCGGGGGCCGAATAAAATTCTCCGATCGGGCCGTAGAAGCCACTTTAACGGCACAAAATACGACCTTGTGAACTTGTCACGAAGTCGAAAAACGGCCGATAATCGACGCGAAATTGTCGAGAGAAATGGCAGATTTCTATCCAGTCTGGGACCTTACTCCGAGTCGGCGGTCGCTTCGTCGTCGGCCTCCGTCTGACCGTCCTCGTCTGCGACCTCGCCGCCGAGCTCGATCGCGCCCTCGCTCTCGTCGTCCGATTCGTCCCCGTCGGAATCGGCCGTCGATCCGTCGTCCGCAGCCTCGTCGCTTTCGTCCGTCGCGTCGTCCTCGCCGTCTTCGGCCTCGAGTTGGCCGTTGGAAACGGTCACCTGCGCGTTCTGGATGACTTTGTCACCCATCTCGTAGCCGGGCGTGTAGACGTCGGCGACGGTCCCTTCGGGCTGGGCGCTGTCGACCTGCATCATGACCTCGTGGCGCTGCGGATCGGTCTCGGTGCCGGGGTCGGGATCGATCTCCGAGACGTTCTCGTCCTCGAGGATTCGGTCGAACTCCCGGAGGGTCATCTCGACGCCCTCGCGGAGGCTGTCGGCGTCGTCGCTGTCCTCCTCGAGGGCGCGTTTCAGGTTGTCCCGGACGCCGAGCAGTCGCTCGACGAGGTCCTCGGTCGCGCGGTCCTTGATCTGCTCCTGGCGCTTCTTGGCCCGTTTCTTGTAGTTCTGGAAGTCGGCCTGTTTGCGTTTCAGCCGGCTCTTCAGGTCCTCGACCTCGTCCTCGGCCTCCTCGAGTCGCTGCTCTCTGGCCTCGAGTTCGTCCTGGAGGTCCTCGATCGTGGCGGCCTGTTCCTCGACGCGCTCGGTCAGGTCCTCGAGTTCCTCGCGCTGGTCGGAGACGGTCCCGTTCAGGTCCCGGGCCTCCTCGACGATCGCGTTGACCTTGTGCGCGAGTTCGTCGTCGTACTCCGTGACCTGATCGAGGAGTTGCTGGACGTCGTCGCTCGTTTCGGGTCGCGGCGCCGTCTCGCCGTTTTCGTCCGCGCTCGATTCGTCTCCCGCGCGTTCCTCCGAGTCCTCGTCGGCGGCCGACGAGTCGGTCTCCGGCGCGTCGGCGTCGACGGCCGATTCGTCGGCGTCGGTCGTCGGTACGCTCTCGTCCGAATCGGCGTCGCCGGAGTGGTCCTCGGACGGGACACCCTGGGCGGTAGCGTCCGTGCCCTCGTCTTCGCTCATGTGGCTGTCAACGAACAGCGGTAATAAAAGGGTTGAGGTACGGTGATCGTCGTTCCGCCCGTCGCCAGTCCGACAGTATTTGGTCGTTCGGCCGCGAGTAGGGACCGTGACGCGGCCCCAGAACGACCGTCCGGAGTCGCCGCCGATCGCGCTCCGGTACGAGGACGGCACCGTTCGGATCGACGACCTCGAGAGCGACGCCCTCGACGCCGTCCGCGAGGCGGTCCCCGATCTCGCGGCCGATCCGCGCACCGACGGGCGGCGCGTCCCCGCGTTTCGCTACGCCGATCTCCGTGTGGCGCTGACGGACGCAACCGCAAATGCCGATCGAATCGACGACAGGGTGCTCGACCTCGAGTCCCTTCCGGACCTCCACTCGGCGTACGAACTCCGCGAGTATCAACGCGAGGCGCTGTCGGCGTGGCTCGAGACCGACCGCTGGGCGGACAGGGCCGTCGATACCGGCCGCTCCATGCCAGACCGTGCGCCCGCGGGCGTCCTCGAACTCCCGACGGGCAGCGGCAAGACGGTCATCGCGTTGAAGGCGATCGAGCGCCTCTCGGTGCCGACGCTCGTCGTCGTGCCGACGATCGATCTGCTCGAGCAGTGGCAGCGGGAACTCGAGCGGGAGTTCGATCGGCCGATCGGACGCTTCGGCGGCGGCGAGCAGCGCCTCGAGCCGATCACGGTCTCGACGTACGACTCGGCGTACCTCAAAGCCGACTCGGTCGGCGACCGCTTCGGACTGGTCGTCTTCGACGAGGTCCACCACCTCGGCGGCGAGGGCTATCGCGAGATCGCGCGTCTGCTCGCGGTGCCCGCCCGCCTCGGGCTCACGGCGACGTTCGAACGCCCCGACGGCGCCCACGAGGTGATCGCGGAGATCGTCGGGCCGCTCGTCCACCGCGTCGATGTCGACGAACTGGCCGGCGACCATCTGGCGAACTACGACGTCAAGCGACTCGCGGTCGAACTGACGTCCGAGGAACGCGAGGAATACGAGCGCAAGCAGGAGGTGTTCACCGACTACCTCGCCCGATCGGGCATCGAGATGCGCAGCGGCTCGGACTACCAGGAACTGGTCAAGCGGTCGGGGTCGGACCCGGAGGCCCGAGAGGCCCTGCTCGCTCGCCAGCGCGCACGGGAGCTCATGTTCGGCAGCGCGGCCAAACTCGAGGCCCTCGAGGGGATCCTCGACGACCACCGCGGCGAGCGGACGATCGTCTTCACGGCTCACAACGACCTCGCGTACGACGTCAGCGAACGATTTCTGATCCCGACGATCACGCACCAGACCGGCGCCGCCGAGCGACGAGAGATCTTAGAGCGCTTTCGGGAGGGGACCTACACCCGAATCGCGACTTCGAACGTACTCGACGAGGGGGTTGACGTCCCCGACGCCTCGCTCGCGGTCGTCCTTTCGGGTAGCGGCAGCGAGCGGGAGTTCGTCCAGCGACTCGGCCGGATCCTTCGGCCGAAAGCGGACGGCGGTCGCGCGCTCCTCTACGAAGTCGTCGCCGAGGACACTGGTGAGGAACGGATCGCGAGACGGCGACGTAACTGACGGCCAGCGAGACGGAAAATACGTTCAGTCCGAAACCGAGCGGGGCTGTACTCGTTCGTGGTGGGAGGCGAGATAGCGGGCGACCTCGCGGTGCGTGTGGGAGCCGACGAGGTGCGTCTCGAGCGTCTGGTCCAGTTCCAGCGTTTCCCGACAGAGCGGACACTCGACCGGCGGTTCGTATGGCATTTGCTTACTCTCTGTCGGTTCGAGACAAATCGATACAGCATGCATACGCTCGTCCCTCATCCGTTTCGGCCGAAACGGCGCGAGCGGGTTCGTACTCGGTCCGTCGTTCGCCGCCGGACGGCTCAACCTCGAACTCCGGTTTCGGCGTCCGCCGACGCGGTCGCCCGAAGTTGTCCTCGGAGATACCGCTCGCCGCGCCGCGTCAGCCGATACTTGCCCCGTTCGACCTTTTCGACGAACCCGTGGTCAGCGAGTTCGATCAAGCGCCGGTTCACTTCCTTCCGGCTGAACCCGGTGTTGAAGGCGACGACCGCCGGCGTCAGCACGAGCTCAGTGCCGTGGAGCGCACCGAGGATCTCGTCGTCCATCGGCGTCATCCACTCGGCCGGCCGTCGGACCCGCGACGGTTCGCTCAACAGCACGCGCTCCCACTCCGTCGTTCGCACGTCGTTCGTCACGGGATCGTAGAGACCGTAGACGACCAGCAACGCGGCCGCGCCGTGAACCCAGTGGACCAGCTGCGGCGCCACCAACTCGACGATCGGGCCGCCGATCACGGCCAGCACCAGCCCGGCGACGGTGACGAGCACGAACCGACGGTACGCCGTCACCGACTCCTCGAGTGAGAGGAGGTACAGGAGCTCGAGGGTGACGACGACGCCGATCGCCAGGTTGTAGCCGACGACGGGGGTCAGTCCGTCCACGCGGCCTCACCTCCCGATCGATCGCGTCGGAGCTGCCGGTGTCGGAGTATCAGCAGGCCGATGAAAATCGCGACGATCGTGTTCGCCGCGCTTCGGAGAACGTCCAGGACCGGCGATGCCGGCTCGACGACGAGTAACATCGTGTGGTAAATCGTCAGCGCGACCATCCCGACCGAGAGAAGCGCGATCGCCGTTCCGAAGGGCGAATCCCGGAAGATTCCCCAGGACAGGAGCGCGAACACTCCGGCCCCGGTGCCGGCGATGATCGCGAACGGAATGCCGAGGAGGTGGACGGCAGAGTGGGTCACACTGCGGGCTTCAGTTTCGGCGGTCGTTAAGCTGCGGCATGGTATTTCATCGGTGCGACGATCGGGTCGATGCCGTCTCTAACGGGGGCGATAGCGGCCAGCAATGGCAGCGATCCTCGACGAACCTGTCGTCGGATCCGCGGTAATCGTCCATGAACCGCTCCTCACCGATCGGCCGTCCCGCGGTTCCCACCGCGAGTATCGATCCTCACCGTTCGGTCGGACCGCCGTGGTCTGTGGATAACAAAGCCGGTCGCCGGCGTCCCTTCGATCGCAATGGCACTAACTCAGATCGACCACGTCAGCGAGAACGAGAAGATGCAAGCGTGTATCGACAACTGCTTCGAAGCCGCACAGGCCTGCGAGTGGTGTGCCGACGAGTGCGCCGGCGAGGGCGAGGAGATGGCCGAGTGTCTCCGGCTCTGTCGGGACGTCGCCGACCTGACGACGATGCACGCGCGGTTCATGGCTCGCGACTCGAACTACAGCGCGGAACTCGCCGAGGCCTGCGCCGGCGCCTGCGAGGAGTGCGCCGAGGAGTGCGAGCGCCACGACGCCGAACACTGCCAGGTCTGTGCGGACGCCCTCCGTGACTGCGCGGAGACCTGCCGCGACATGGCGTCGACCTGATCGGCGTCGAGACGTGCACCAACGCAGCGAGCGCTGATCGCCCTATACCCCCGACGACTCCCGACGAGCGACTCCCGACCTCGACCCACGGATGGCCGCGACAACGGACCTGACCGCCGGCGGGAACGGACTGCTCGGCTGCTGGCTGATCGTGGCCCCAGTCGTCTTTCAGGTGCCGGCGATCGGGCGCTGGAACGACGTGCTCGTCGGAGCTACGGTCGTCCTCCTCGCCGGCTACAACTACGTCGGCGCCGGGAGACGGCCCGCGAGCACGACCGCCGCGGGGATCGTCGCAGTCCTCGGCTGCTGGCTCGTCGTCGCGCCGTTCGCGCTCGGTCTCGCGGGACCGGCGCTGTGGAGCGACGTCTTTTCCGGGACCGTGATAGCGGGCTTCGGTGGTCACGACGCGTACGTCGGGGCCGAATCGCGCCGCGAGCCGTTCGCGTAACGTCCGAATAGGGAAGCGCGGAGCGAAAGCGCCGACCGTCTCGCGATTCTGGCGAACGCGCGATCACGCGGGCGCCTCGAGCGACCGACGACTCAGTCTCTCGTCTGGGCGTGAGTCGGTCGCTCACCGCCGCCGCTCTCGGAAGGACTCGAGCGGTGGAGCCAGTAGAGGGCGGCGAAGACGGCGGTGGCGAGCACGTGTGGAACTAATAGCTCAATTCGATCGAAACTCGAGGCGGTCGGAGAGCCGCGAATCGGCTACGCATTTTTAGTGGCCCGAACCGTGGTGATACTCTGTGACGCTTGCGGAACTCATCCGTGACGAGCGAATCAACGCCATCATCGGCTGGTTGCTAGTGAGTATCGTAGCACTTGGCGGCCTCGAGAACGTATTTACGGGCATCCTACTCTGGGGCGGATTCGAATTGCTCATCGTCGTCGCGGTCGCAGCGCCGGCGCTAACGACCGGCGACTGGACGGCGGTAGTCTCTTGGCCGCTCCTCGCGGTCGTCGCGTTCGCTGCCGTCGCCGGTGCAGCCGTGTTTCCGTTCGAAACCTCAGTGTACATCACTGTCGCGACGCTCGCACTCATCGTCGTCGTCGAGCTCGAAGCGTTTACCGCGGTCGAACTAAGCCGTCGGTTTTCCGTCGGTTTCGCAGTGTTGACGACGATGGCGCTTCAGGCGCTTTGGACCGTCGCGCAGTTCTACGCCGATCGGTGGCTCGGGACCGAGTACCTGCGCTCGCAGACCGAACTGCAGTGGGATTTCGTCGTCGTTACCGTCGTCGGACTCGCACTCGGTGGGATCTTTCAGTGGTACGTCGTCCGATTCCAACCGGCGGGGGCTGTTGATCGAGCCGCGAACGGAGCAGACTCACTATGACGCTCAGTGACGCAGTGGGGCTGACAGAGACCCAAGAGCGCCGTATTGTTCGGGGGCTGCAGCTCGCACTCGTCGCGCTCCTCGGTTACGGGGCGGTGACGGTTCAGTTCGCGATTACCGGAACAGCTGGGTTGGCCCTCGGGATAACGCTCCTGCCGGCGTGGTTGCGTCGGGAGTACGGGTACTCGATGGACGCCGGACTCGTCCTCTGGATCACCGCCGCCGTGATCCTCCACACCGGAGGGTCGCTCTGGCTCTACGAAACGTACCAGTGGTACGACGAGATCGCCCACACGGTCTCGGCATCGGTTATCGCCGGTCTGGGATACGCCGCCTTCCGAGCGTTCGAACTCCACTCCGATGAGATGAACGTCCCGTCGACGTTTCGATCCGTGTTCATCGTCGTCTTCGTCCTCGCGATCGGCGTCGTCTGGGAGGTACTGGAGTTCGCCCTCGGCGGCACGGTAGTCACCGTCTACGGGATCGACGACATAGTCACCGACTTCGTGTTCAACACGGTCGGCGCGACGATCGTCTCGATTTGGGGAACCGACCACGTCAGCGAACTCATCGGATTCTTCCGGCAACGACTTCGGTCCTCGTCCGAGAACTAGATCCCCTGAAACCCGCGGTAACAGCCGATAGATGCATGCAAAAGCTGGCCCGTGGACTATCGGAACGCGGCCTAAAAGGCCGAGCGTCCGCGATGGATACTGATTCACCATGAACGATCACCGTGGCCGAAAATCACGACGGTGGTTCCTAAAGGCGGGTTCGGTCACCTCGACTGCACTCGGACTCGGTGCGATCGGAACTGTCGGAGGACAGGAGTCATCGTCGGGGAACAACGGCAACAGACAGTTTCGAGAAGCGATCACGACCGGCGAGATGTACTTCTCGGGAGAAATTTTCCGAGTCGTTTCACCGCCGCTGCAGGATGCTCCCGTCGTAGACCACCCGGACGCCGTCCGGAATCATAGCGTGCGCGTCATTCAACACTTCAACACGAACAGAGAAGGGTATCTCTTCGTGCCCCCGGACGCGCAAATCGAGGAGGGAGGGAAGTACGTGTTCGACGACCGGTTATTGACACCACCCGAAAACGAGTTAGGGATTACCGATCTCGTCCGTGTCCGGTACCGACCGCTCACCGAAGCGGACCTCCCCTTCGAACTCGAGATCGACGAGGACTTCGAAATTCTGGATGACGACGGCGGCGAGGCTGCGGTTCGCCCCGAGAACTTCTTCTCGAGCGCGCCGTTCAGAATCACTTCGGGACCGCAGGGCTGGGTCCCACAGGATATCGAGCGAAGCGGTCTGTTTACGGATTACGATACCGTCCACGCCGAGTACTTCGGCACGAACGATCGGTTCCTCTTTTTCCCTCAGGAAGGTGCAGAGACGGAACAGGGCGACCTGTACGTCCTGAGGGACGAATCGGAAATCTTCGACCCGGCCGGCGATCTCGTGGCTGCCGAGTTCGACGCCGTCGATGAGGAATCGCTTCGGATCGACGATAGTTCTCTCCGATAGCTGATTACCGACTCCCCCTCTCGATCTCGACGTTCCGGTGTCGCTCGAGGAGCTGTTGGACGCCGGCCCGGAGCGCTTCGCTCTTGGAGTGGTAGACGCCGTCGTCGACGAGCGACTCGAGGGCCGCGAGCTGGTCGTCGGTGGCCCGAAACGTCACTCGCTCGAGCGTGGGGCCGTTCTCCGCGCGGGAGTGGTTGGGCTCGGCGACGATATCGTCGGGCGACGAACTACGCGACATTATCGGTCACCTCGTTCCGGTCACGACCGACTCGAAAGGCGGCCGTTCGCTCGTCACCCGCCGCTGCGTGTCCCATGCTGGTTTTCGTGAGGACCATGTGCTGGGAAGGGGATCGCCGGTAAAAAGGACTCGCGTACCGCGGTGAAAGTGAAACTGAATGGTTCGGGTCGAGACGGCCGGAAACGACGGATTTCAGCCGCCGCGAATCGTCGATCTATCGGCCGTCAATGGTCCGGGGCCGGACCGCGCGATTTCGGTGCCCGACGGACAGCGTTATGCTCGTCGGACCCCTGTACGTGACGCGGGCAACCGCAGAAACCAACCATGCCCGAAGATACGCATTCATCCGCTACGAGTAGTGCAACTGAGCCCGATCGGTTCGAGCGACTTGAGGGCGCCGACTACGACCGCGTCACCGAATTCCTTCGCGACCGCGTCGCCTTCACCGCCCGCGAGTGGGCGGTCGCGCGCCTCTGTGCCGACTTTCGAACCGTGACGGGCGTCGAGATGACGACCGTCGGAGAACACCTCCCCGACCTCGTCCCCTTCATGGACGACCAGTACACGCGCCAGGCCGTCTACCAGTCGCGCCGCTCCTTCGAGGAGAAGGTTCGCCGAGCGGGCGCGACGTTTCTCTACGGCGCCTACGCCGACTTCTTCACGGCCGACGAGCTAGACGACATCGCATACGAGGCGACGGAGGTGGCCCGCTTCCTGATCGAGGTCGAAGGCGCCTCCCTCTCGCCGACCGACGAATCGAACGCGGAAGAGCGGGTCAGCGCGGCGATGGAGGCCGTCCATCGCTCGAGTCGCGACCTTCGATACGACCGCTGTCCGAACTGCGGCGAGCGACTCGGCGAGGACGCGATCGAATCCGAGTGAGCCGACGCCGGCGACGCGATTAGAAACGGTCATCGCGTTCGATTCTGCCATCGATCGATAAGGTGGCGGTCCGAGCGGGACGGAGTAGCCATCCTCGTCCGATCGACCCGCCCTTGAAACGGTACGATCGGTCGGCCAGAGGATACTTATATACAAAATTGAATGTATTCATAATGAATGGATTCTGAGGACGCCATTACTCGCCGGCGGCTCCTTCGTGCCGTTCCGGTCGCTGGGAGCGTCGCCGTCGCTGGCTGTTCCGACCAGACCAGCGAAGAGACGGACAACGGGGCAGCAACCGACGGGAACGAAACCGAGTCGGAGAACGGGACCGCCGACGAAACCGAGGCGATTCCAGATCCACCGAACATCGAGAGCCAGATTATCCAACGCGATAAGGCCGCGATAACGAACGTCCGCCACGTCGTCGACGGGACGATGACCTGGCCGTCGGTCCAGTGGGTCGATACCGTCGATCCGACTCTCCTGGGCGTCTGGGAAGCGACGAATGAACAACTCTACTTTTCGTCCAATCGAAAGTTCGTCATAAACAGTGGGGAAAACCAGTACAACGGCGGGTACGCCACACGGAACGGCACTCTCTACCTCGAATACGAGTCGGGGACCTCACAGGAGATCCAGTACCAAACCACGAGCGGTCGATCGCCACCCATCCTCGAGTTATACCAAAACGGAGAACGGACGGCCGCGTACGAACAGTCGGAGACGGAAGCCGATCAACGGGGGCCAGTCGAAGTGGCTGATAGTCTAATCGCCGTCACCGAGCAGAACCCGACCACGAAACGCGAGGACGTCCAGAGCGGTGCAGTGGGGTCGGGATTTATTGTTTCTCCCGACGGTACCGTCGTCACGAACGCACACGTCGTCGGTGCCCACCAGAACTCGGAGGAGACGGCGTACGAGCGGTTCGCGGTAAAGCAGAGCAACGCGATTCGACAGGAGCTCGCGTCGGATGGTACGTTGACCGACGAGCAACTGGAAGCGTCCGGTCGCCGACTGTACGAGGAGATCATGAGTTACTACGAGGAATACGGGACTCTCAAAGACGTCTCCGAGTCGGTATCCGTCTTGAACGGGAAGGCGACGACCGACGACGACCTCGAGGTCGAGAGCTGGTCCGCCGAGGTCGAAACCACGGGGACCGTGTACAAGGAAGCCAGCGGCGAGCCGTCGATGGGTCGGGACATCGCGGTTCTGGACATCGACGAGGAAAACCTCCCGACGGTAACCCTCGGCAGCGCGAACGGCCTCAGCACCGGTGAGAAGCTCTACGTCATCGGCTATCCGGATATCGGTATCAGCGAACTCTTCGACGACACGAACACCACGCTCGAGCCCACGATGACGACCGGCATCGTCAGCGCGCGGCGCGAACTCAACACCGGGATCAACTCGATCCAGACGGACGCGGCGATCAACGGCGGCAACAGCGGCGGTCCGATGTACAACAGCGACGGCGAGGTCGTCGGCGTCGCGACGTTCAGTCCCAACGATGCCCAGATTCAGGACATCCAGTTCGGCCTCCCGATCGAGATTGCGGCGGGATTCCTGACCGAACTAGGCATCGAAAACACCACGGGCGAGATGCAGGCTGCCTACGAAGCGGGTCTCGAGGCCTACTGGCGTGGCGACTGCGAGACGGCGACGGCGAAGATGGAGACCGTCCTCGATCTGTATCCGGACCATCCGCAGGCGCAGTCCTATATCACGAACTGCGAGAACGGCGACGCGCCCGGCCAGGATTCGTAATCAGCGTCGAACCAGTAAGCGCAGTGACCGACTGTACCGGAAACGAACACGACAATGGAATCACGCACAAGACGCGCTTGTGCGAAATCTCGTCGAACAATTCGTTGAGGAAGGGATCGGTACAGTATACGTCGGTGAGTTCGCTGATGTCCTTTCAACGCACTGGTCGTGTCGCGTGAACGAGAAGACACACAACTTCTGGGCATACCGCCGATTCAGCAACCGGCTAAAATCCGTTTGCGAAGAATACGGGAGTGATGTGACTGAAACCTCGGAAGCATGGACGAGTCAGGAATGCCCCGAGTGCGGTTCACGTGATAAGACAGTTCGCCACGACACGCTCACGTGTCCCTGTGGATTCGAAGGGCACGCTGATCTCACAGCATCACGGACGTTCCTGGAGAGGCAGGTCAGCCGAGAAGTAAGGTCGATGGCGCGGCTTGTACGCCTCAAGTGGACCAAACTACGACTGGCGGGAACGCCATAGCCCGCTCCCTGATCGAGAGACAACGGCCAACGAGGAACGGACAAACCGGAGTACCCGTACGGGGAACGTTGCCTCCGTGGAAGCTCAGACCGACTGAGACTCCAGCGAGAGGAATCCTCGCGCTTCAGCGCGGGGACGAACTCACGCGTACGTCTCCGGATTCCATTCGCCGCCGAGTTCCGTCCGTTTGGCGGTCTCGAACGACCCGTTTTCGAAGATCGTCACGCGCCCGGTCTCCTCGCTCAGCGTCAGCGTCGAGACCACGTTCGGCCGCCGCGAGGTGTCCAGCGCGCTCATGTGGCGCGATCCCATCCACTCCTCGTACTCGTCCTCCCGCTCGTCGACGGCCGCGAGCTCCTCGGGCAGCAGATCGGTAAAGCGGACCAGCTGTTCCTGCACGACGCCGTCGACGCTGACGACGAGCGCGCCGTCCCGCGTCATCGCGACCTCGCGGGCCGTCTCGTAGAAGCGTTCCAGATCCAGACAGACGTCCCGGCAGCGGTCGGTCGGCCACGTGTTCTGCCCCATCGGGTCCGCGAAGTCCGCGACCGACGGGCCCGTGACGACGGCGATGTACATTCCTGGCCCCTTCACGTACTGTTCGCCCCACCGATCGAAGTTCAGGCTGATCGACTCGAGGGAGTGGTGGAGACAGTCGATCAGCTCCTGGACCCCGTCGTGGGTCTCGTAGGCGATCCGAAGCTCGTCGTCCATACCGGCGTTTGAACCCGGCGCGCCGTAACCCCGGTGCCTGAACGGCTCCGTGGGACCGTCCGGCGGTTCGGGAGCGGACCACTTTTTGCCGCGCCGCGCCGATACCGACCGAATGCTGACCAAGGACCTGCTCCGCGTCTCGCGGGCCGGAGGCGGCTACCACCTCCAGTTCGCCGATCGGGAGCACCGTCCGCTCGCCGCCCGCGTCATCGGGACGTATCAGGGCCACGTCGGCGAATCTCGCGCGGAACTCGAGGCGGCTGTGACTGAACTTGAACGCGACGCGGACGATTTCAAGCTCGTCAGGGGGCTGTCGGCGCTACTCGAGCGCGACGCGACGTTCGAGACCGACGCCGAGATCGACCCCGAACGAGCGCGCCGGACCGCCTTCGAAGCCGCCGAAGCGGTCGGCGTCGTGAGCGAGGACGAGCGCGCCGCGGCCCTCGCTCGCGCCGGCGAGTCGCTCGGCGTCTCGGCCGACGCCATCGCGGGGGCGCTGTACGCCGACCTCGAGGAGCGACAGGTCCTCACCGAACTGGCCGCGCGGTGGGAGCCCGACGAACTGGTGGCCCAGTACAACCTCTCGCTGGCACAGACCGCGCTCTTCGACGCCACCGAACTCCGGGTCCGCTCGAGCGATCCGAAGGCGCTCGTTTCGGCGATCAAGCGACTGCGATTGATGTACGAGATCCGGCGGCTCGAGGTCGAAAACGACGAGAACGGCGATGACGCGTCCGAACTCGGCATCGCCGAGCGCGAGGTGGTCGTCACCGGACCGACCCACCTCTTCCGGGCGACCCGCCGGTACGGTACCCGGTTCGCCCGCCTCCTCCGGACGGTCGCGAAGGCCGACGAGTGGCGCCTCGAGGCGACGGTCGACGACCGCGGGACCGAACGGACGCTGCGGCTCTCGGACGCGGATCCCGTCCGCGTGCCCGACACCGAGCCCGTCGCCGAGGTGTCCTTCGACAGCGGCGTCGAGGCCGACTTCGCCGCGCGCTTTTCGAACCTGGACCTCGAGTGGGACCTCGTTCGCGAACCCGAGCCGCTCGCGACGGGAACGCGGGTGATGATCCCCGATTTCGCGTTCGACTATCGTCCTGGGGGCAGCGCCCGCAGGGACTCGTCGGACGAAGCCGACGGCGGACATAGCGAGTTCCGCGTCTACTTCGAGATTATGGGCTTCTGGACGCCCGAATACGTCGAGAAGAAACTCGCGCAGCTGTCGGACCTCGAGGACGTCGAACTGATCGTCGCCGTCGACGAGTCGCTGGGCGTCGGCGAGGAGATCGCGGCCCGAGACTTCCGGGCGATCCCCTACTCCGGGAGCGTCCGGCTGAAGGACGTCGCCGGCGTCCTCCGGGAGTACGAACGCCAACTCGTCGCCGAGAGCGCCGCCGCGCTGCCCGACGAACTGCGCCCCGACGAGGACGTGCTCTCCCTCGAGGCGCTGGCCGGCCGACGAGGTGTCAGCGAGGACGCGCTGGCCGACGTCGCGTTCCCCGACCACGAGCGGGTCGGCCGAACGCTCGTCCGACCAGCCGTCCTCGAGTCGCTGGTGGACGAGATCGAGGCCGGGATGGCGCTTTCCGACGCCGAGGAGAGCCTCGAGGCGGCCGGGTTCAGCGACTCGAGTGCGATCCTCTCGGAACTCGGCTACCGCGTCGAGTGGGAGGGGCTGGCCGGCGGGACGCTCGTCGAGCGGTAGTCGGACCGTCGCGTCGTCGGTGCGAACGCCGACGAACGGGACCCGAGATCGTGCGGAACGGCGGTTCGAGAGCTATTCGCGGATCGATAGCTCGGATACCTAACCCGAGACCTGCTAGGATTCCGAGAGGAAATAATCAGCACCATCTTTACTTACATACGCTTTTTCGGCCGGTATCGTCGGGAAGCGTTCACACCTATCGAACTCCGAAGAGGGTTCGATCCAATTTCTTTAGTACGCAGACTTAACCGGGAGTGGTGTCAACGAAGAAACGTGCATCTCCGTGACCAACAATCGTGAGACCGAGCCGATACAGATTTTGCTCGTCGAAGACAATCCCGGCGACGTTCGGCTAGTCGAGGAAGCGTTCCGGGAGGCCGGCGTCTCGACGACCTTTCATACGGCCCACGACGGTGATACGGCCCTCGAGTTCCTTCGCGATCAGCGGGCCGGCGTCGACGCCACGGAGCTGAGTCTGGTCCTCCTCGATCTGAACCTGCCCCGGACGAGCGGGTTCGACGTCCTCGAGGCGATCAAGACCGAACCGGACGTGAGCGCGCCGCCGGTGCTCGTGCTCACGAGTTCGGAGGCGACCGAGGACATCGCCAGGAGCTACGAGCTCTGTGCGAACGCCTACCTTACCAAGCCGAGCGATCCCGACGAGTTCACCGAGATCGGCCGGGCCGTCGAAGCGTTCTGGTTCGACGAGGCGACGTTACCCCCCGCATCCGCGTAGTCCCCTTCTGCGAGCGCCGACCGACGATACAACCGCCAGCCGAGCGTCGGCCCCAGCGTTATCCCGCCCGCCGTGGTACGATCGTTCATGCCGACGGCAACTCCCGGCCTCCACCACGTCACCGCCATCGCGAGCGATCCGCAGCGAAACTACGAGTTCTACACCGAGACGCTCGGCCTCCGACTCGTCAAGCGAAGCGTCAATCAGGACGACGTCTCGGTCTACCACCTCTTCTACGCCGACCACGAGGGGACGCCGGGGACGAGCATGACCTTCTTCCCCTACACCGACGCCCGCGACGGACGGGTCGGCGCGGGCCAGGCCAGCGCGGTGTCGTTTCTCGTTCCCGACGGCTCGCTCGACTACTGGCGCGAGCGACTCGCCGACGCCGGCGTCGAGCCGGCGGAACCGCGCGAGCGGTTCGGCGACACCGTCCTCCCGTTTACCGACCCCGACGGATTGCCGCTGGAACTGGTCGCTCGCGCGGACGCGCCCCCGGCGAACCTCCCGGAGAGCCCCGTTCCCCACGCCCACGCGATCCGCGGCTTCTTCGGCGTGACCCTCTCGCTGACCGGCGCCGATCCGACCGGCGACCTGTTGAAGGAGATGGGCTACCGCCAGACCGACCGCGACGGCACGCGCAAGCGCTACACGGCCGACGGCGACCTGGGCTTCGTCGTCGATATCGTGGAGGATCCGCAGGCGCGACGCGGGGTCCCCGGCGCCGGCACTGTCCACCACGTCGCGTTCCAGGTCGCCGAAGACGAACAGGAGGAGTGGCGCCAGTTCCTGATCGACCGCGGGCTGCGACCCACCGAGATCATCGACCGCAAGTGGTTCAAATCGGTCTACGCCCGCGAGTACGGCACCGTGCTCTTCGAGTACGCCACCAAATCCCCCGGCTACACGGTCGACGAGGAACTCGAGGCGCTCGGCGACCGACTCGTCCTCCCCGAGTGGCTCGAGGACCGACGCGAGGAGATCGAGGACGGGTTGCCGGAGTTGTCCCGATAGTCGTCGCCGATTTTGTTATCCGAAGTGATTCGCGGAACTCGCGGTAAGCACCGGCGGGGACTTATCAATAACCGAAACAAATCGGCGAGTATGAACCCCGGTGATGTGATCGGTGCTTTGCTCCTCGGTGGAGCGGGGATCGGAATGATCTATCTGGGATACGTGATACGTGCGGACGGCCGTGCGGATCTCGTTTTCGCACCGGGCGCGAACCTCCCGGACGACCGAATCGCTCGAGTCGGCGGGTTGGCGACGATTCTGGTCGGAGTAACGACGATCGGACTCGGACTCGCTCTATTTTTCGTACCCGCTACTGGACGGGCTGGGTCGCCCTTCTCGGCGTCTATACGGTTGTTTGCGCACTCATCGGCGTGTGGAGTTGGCTACGCGTTGGCGCCAAGTCCGGGTGAGTTATTCGGACAGATGCACAGTTCGCATCTCGAACCGATTACCGCAGCCGATTGCAGTCGCTAACAAGCAGGCCACACCACAGCGAAGGAGCAGGGATGACTCGAGTCACCGCGGCACGAGCGGGTTCAACTATTTTACGCGCCGACGGTGCAGTTCGTCTCGAGAGGATTCGGATGGGAGCCACACTGACGAAACGGTTCGACACCGGACAGTTCGACGGCCGGTACCCGTACGTCCGCGTCGGCCACGGTCCGGAGACGCTGCTCGTGATCCCCGGCATCGGCGACGCGATGTTCGACGGGGCGTACGGCCGCACCGACGCGGTGACGACCGCCGCCACTTTCCGCCGGTTTCTCGCCGACTACACCGTCTATCTGGTCAGCCGCCCGCGCGGACTCAAGGACCGTCAATCGATCGGCGCGATGGCCCGCGACTACGAACGCGTCCTCGCGGACCACGTCGGAGCGGCGTCCGTGCTGGGGCTCTCGATGGGCGGGCTGATCGGGCAGGAACTCGCCCGCGAGCGGCCCGACCTGATCGACCGCCTCGTCCTCGGCGTCTCGGGCTGTCGGCTCGCCGAGAGCGGCCGGCCGCTCGTCCGCGAACTCCATCGCTTAGCCCTCGAGGGCGAGTGGACCGAGATTCGTGCCCGCCTTTACGAGGCGATGTTCACGGGCGCCTGGCGTCGGGCCGTGCCGTTGCTCTCCCGGACAGTCGGACGAGTCCACCCGCCGAACCCCGCCGATCCGCGAGACGTGCCGATCTCCTTCGAGGCGGTCCGCGACTACGACGGGACCGACCGCCTCGCGGATCTCGAGTCCCGAACGCTGGTCATCGGCGGCACCGACGATCCGTTCTTCCCCGAGGGGATCCTTCGCGAGACCTACGAGGGGCTCCCAGACGGCCAACTCGCGATGTTCTCCGGCGCCCGTCACGGCGCCTTCCTCGAGCGAAAGGCGGGGTTCGACGACTGGGTCGAGCGGTTTCTCCGCGGCGAAGCAGCGACTCGAGTGCGGCAGTAAGAGCGCGTCTTCGGATTGAACGCGTCAGTCTGCGGAAGGTGTAGCGGAGGGGGCGCGACCGGTATCGCGGTCGTCGGGGACGTAGACGTTGCCGTCGACGACGACGCAATCGTCCGCGGCCGGCCGGCGCCGCGGTTTGTAGCCGGCGACCGGCGCCAGCAGTCGCCAGAGCGACGGGAGCTGACAGAGGGCGAAGCCGAGGACGATCATCCCGAACCCGCTGACCGTCGCGAGCGTGATCGATTCGCCCAGCAGCGCCCAGCCGACGAGAGCGGCGACGACGGGCGAGGCGTAATTGACGAGGCTGAGCTGGCTCGCACCGATGCGGTCGAGCAGGAGGAAGTACGCGAGGAACCCGCCCGCGGTGGCGACGATCCCCAGATACGCGAGCGCGGCAACCGTCGCGGTCGTCCACGCCGCCAGCGAGGGGACGGTTTCGCCCGGGTGAGCGTAGCTCACGCCGTGCAGGATCCCCGCGCCGAGAGCCATCGCCCACGTCTGCAACGACAGTACCGGCAGCGTGCGCTGTAATCGCTCGGTCAGTACCGAGCCCACCGCGAAGGCGAACGCCGAACCGAACAGCAGGGCGACGCCGATCGCCTGTCCGCCGAGCGAGCCGCCCGAAAGCGCGATCACGACGACGCCGGCGAGCCCGACGAAGAGTCCGACGACGGCGGGTGCACGGAGCCGTTCCTGCGGGAGGAGCGCGAGCGCGAGCGGCGGCGTCGCGATCGGCGTCAGACTCAGGACGATCGCGGCGACGGCGCTCGAGACGTACGACTGACCGATGAACAACAGCCCGTAATGAGCGCCGACCATCAGTCCGCCCGCGACGCCGATCGTTATCCAGTCGGTGCGCGTCCGGGGTCGCCACTCCCGTCCGAGGCCGACGATGGCGCCGGCAAACAGCAGTGTCGCGACGTCGAGCCGGAAGGCCGCAAAGAGGATCGGCGGCAGCGTCGCCAGTCCGACCTCGATCGCCGCGAAGGCGGTCCCCCAAGCGATCGCGAGGAGAACGAAGAGCGTTAGATATCCCTTTTCAGTCATTTCATATCGAAACGGTTCCCGGACACTTGTATGTTGCTAATATCTCGATATAGGGCCTGAAACCACAGTATTCGCAGATATATGTTACCAACCAACGCGGTAGTAGAACGCCATGATAATCATTGATAGATCAAGACGATATCGGATATCACAACGGGGCTGCACCGCTGACTGCCGACGGCGTGTCGGTTCCGACCGGACGACCGTAACCGATCGACGACGGCGACAACTGTGGTGCTGAGTGGGCTCGCTGCCGATGACTCGGACACCTCTCGGAGGACGTGCCGCGTGAGCGATCGCGACGTCGGCCGGCGTCACGAGAACTCGAGGGTCTTGGTCTCCTCTTCGGGGAGTTCCTGCTGCAGGACGAACGGCCCGAAGTCCGCGGCCGTGCGTCGGGCGATGGTCGCGATTCGGAGCACGTAGAGCAACAGGACGGCGAAGGGGCTGAACAGAGCTGTGATCGTCGCGCTCACGACCAGCACGTAGACGTAGAAGTGGAGACCGAGCGCCAGCAGATTTCCGTACGCGATGATGACGAACGCGCCGCCGAGTAGCGTCGGGAAGCCGACGTAGAGCAGGATCTTCGAGAGGTCGGCCAGTTCCTGTTGCATGTAGACGCTCTTGAAGTACTGCCGGGCGATGTGAATGTCTCCGAGCAGTTCCTCGAGTCGCTCTAACTGCTCGTCGGCGGGGCCGGGGAGGGAATCGCGGTGGCGTTCCCGAAGCTGTCGGACGATCTGAAGTTGCCACGGATCGTTGTAGTGGAGGATCACGGAGATGACATCGAACGACCCGAACCTGACGTCGGCGAGCGTCTCGATGGCGTCCCGATCCTGCGGATCGGTCTGGGAAACGAACGAGTCGACTCGCGACTCGACGTCGTCCGGCCTGTCGCGACAGGCGTTCTGCAATCCGAGCGCCGTCTTTCGCTTCGCCTCAATCAGGACGCGGAGGAACTCCGACGGCTCGGCCGGCGACGGGCGGTAGCCGGTGTGATCCTCGATTCGGCGGCGATACTCGGCGGTCTCCTCCAAGCGCTGGAAGAACGCCCCGGTCGAGCCGAACTCCTCGGAGAGTATCAGCTGGTTGATCGCGAGGACGACAGTGATGAAGGGGAGCATCCCGCCGATTAGCGCGCCCGAGAGCGTCGTCACGTCGCCCGCCTCGGCGGGCGTGATCAGTCCGGCCCGAATGAGCACCAACGAGACGCCGAAAACGGCCGCGAGGAGGATCGCTGACAGGCGGCGCCGATCGCCGTAGAGGTAGATCCAGCGAACGAGTTCGCCGGCCTCGAGGCGCTCGGCGAGCCCGGCGTCGGGCTGGGACGCCGTCGGGGCGTCTTCGTCGCTCATACGGGCGCTACCAGCACCGCTCACTTAGTAGCTAGATGGACCTTCAGCCTGTGAACCCCGCGGGATCGCTCCGCCGGCTCGAGGCCGACTTACAGCTCTCGCTGGCGCCCCTTCGGCACCATCGAGCGCAGTTCGCCGTGGACGTAGAGGCCGATCCCGATCGGCTCGAGGTCGTCGGCGATTGTATGAGCGCCGATCAGGTACCCCCAGTCGCCCTCCCAGCGCTCGATTTCTTGGTCTTCGCCGGTCGCAAAGGCCCGCGCCTCCTCGCGGTCGAGTTCGATCACGCAGTCGGTCGCGCGACCGCCGAAGCGCTGGACGAAGTCCGTCGTCGGCTTCCAGTGTTCCTGGCGCGTCCGCAGACAGGTCATCCCGATGGCCTCGATCTCGAGGGGCGTCGGCGCCTCGCCGGCGTAGATCCAGATCTTGCCGGCACCTTTCTCCCAGAACGTGTAGTCGGCGAACGTTTCGGGCGGAATCCCGAACCGGTCCTCGAAGTAGTCGACGACCTCCTCGCGGCTGACCCGGCCCTCGACGGTCCGCTCGGCCGGCGTCGCGGGGAGACGGTCGAAGCGCTGCCCGTCGTTTTCGCTCATCACGCGGTCACCTCCAGTTTCGTGACGAAGAAGCCGCCGGTGTCGTTCTGGTGGGGGTAGATCCGCGCCGTCCGCTCGAGGCTCGAGTCGAACTCCTCGCCGTCCCACTCGGTCAGGCCGGGCGAGTACTCGAGGTCGAGATCGAAGTCGACGACGCGGCAATCCTCCTCCTCGAGTGCGTGCTGGACGACCGCCTCGTTCTCCTCGGGGGCGAAAGTACACGTCGAGTAGACGACGGTGCCGCCCTCGCGGGTGGCCTGTATCGCCCGCCGGAGGATACCTTTCTGGACGCCCGCGACGGACGCGATGGCTCCCTCGGACCAGTTGTCCAGCGCGTCGGGGTTCTTCCGGATCGTCCCCTCGCAGGTACAGGGCGCGTCGACGAGCGCGCGGTCGAACTCGTCGAAGTCGAACCGGTTCAGGGAGTAGTTGCGCGCGTCGGCGTTCGTGACGGCGAGGCTCGTCGCGCCGAGGCGCTCGGCGTTGAAGCGCAGCGCCGAGATGCGCCCGAGGTTGTTGTCGTTGGCCACGACGGTCCCCTCGTCGTCCATCAGCGCGGCGAGCTGTGTCGCCTTCCCGCCCGGCGCGGCACAGCTGTCCCAGACCCGCTCGCCGGGTTGGGGATCGAGGACGACCGGCGGCACCGCCGAGACCTCCTCCTGACCGTGGGTGAAGCCGTGGAACGAGGTCCACGTCGATCCCGGCGACCCGGTCTCGAGGTCCAATACGCGGGGGTTCCAGTCGGCCTGCTCGTACGCGAGACCCTCCTCCTCGAGGGCCTCGAGCGTCCGCTCGACCGAGGCCTTGATGGTGTTGACGCGGGCGGCGTTGCCCAGCGGCCGCTCACAGGCCTCGAGGAACGCGTCGAAATCGTCGACGATAGGTCGATACCGCTCGAGTGGCTCCATTGGACCCGGATTCGCACGCCCCGCGTTTGTGGGTTTCGAAGCGCCGGGCGCGGCCGAATCGACGCCGCTCCGGCCCGGTAGCCGCCGCCCTCGATTTTATGGGTACGCCGACAGACGTCTCGAACATGGCACAGATCCGCCAGCAGGGGCCCGAGATGGACCTCGAGGAACCGGTTCTCGTCGAGGGCTTCCCCGGGCTCGGACTCGTCGGCAAGATCGCGACCGACCACCTCATCGAGGAACTCGACATGCGCTACTACGCCAGCGTCGACTGCGGCGGGCTGCCCCGGGTCGGCGTCTACCGCGGCGGCGACCGCACGGCCCGGCCGCCGGTCCGGATCCACGCCAGCGAGGAGCACGACCTCCTCGCGCTGCGCAGCGACGCGCCGATCAAATCCGACGCCGTCGGCTCCGTCGCCGAGTGTCTCACCGAGTGGATCGTCGGCCAGGACGCGCTGCCGCTCTACCTCAGCGGGCTGCCGGCCGAACGCGAGGGCGAGGACGAACCCGACATCTACGGGATCGGAACCGGGAACGCCGCCGAGCGACTCGAGGAGCGCGGAATCGCCATGCCGCCCGAGGACGGCGTCGTCACGGGGCCGACGGGGGCGCTCATCAACCGCGCCGCACAGCGCGGCTACGACAGCGTCGGCCTCGTCGTCGAATCGAGCCCGCAGTTCCCCGACCCCGAGGCCGCGAGCGTCCTCCTCGAGGACGGCGTCTGCCCGATCGCCGACGTCGAGGTCGAGGTCCAGGAGCTACTCGACCGCGCGGCGGAGATCCGAGAGAAGCGCGAGCAGTTCGCCCAGCAGATGCAACAGATCGGCCAAGAGGAGAGTTCGCAGGCCCAGCCGCTGCGGATGTACCAGTAGCGATCTCCGCTCGATCGCGGCTCGTTCTCTCGGGGGTCGTCGCCGGGATCGAACTCTCGATTCCGGAACCGTGCCGTCGATCGGTGGCACCGCGCCAGTCGCTCGACGCGTCCGCGTTCGGAGCGGGCGTCTCGAGACCGCGCCGATCTACCCGATCATGTTCGGGAAAATCACCTTCGACGCGGCGTCGCTTTCTCCGACTGTATGAGTTTAGGCGAGCCTAAACAAATGGCAGACGACGATGACGACCGATTCCTCCGGCGAAATCTCAGTCGAAACGGTATCGTAGTTGAACCACACACCGCCGCCGTTCAGGACCGATGACGGACGAAATCAATCCGGAGCGACGACTCGGAGCGCTCGTCAGGGACAACCCCGAATTCGCGTCGGTGTTCGAATCCGTCGGCATCGACTACTGCTGCGGCGGCGACGACTCGCTCGAGCGGGCCTGTGCCGACGCCGACCTCGAGGTCGGGGCCGTCGTCGAGCGACTCCGCGACTCGCGGTCGGACGGCGGCGACGGAACCGACGGCTGGAACTCACTGTCGGCGCTCGTCGACGACATCGTCGAGACCCACCACGACTACCTCCGGGCCGAGTTGCCATCGCTCGAGCGAACGGTCCGGAAGGTCGTCCGCGTCCACGGGGACGACCACCCGGAACTCCGCGACATCGAATCGACGTTTCTCGACCTCGAAGACGAGGTCTCCCACCACATCGAGGACGAGGAGGAGAACGTCTTCCCCAAACTCGAGCGCCTCGAGGACGAGACGGCGCTGACCGGCGACGAGGAGGCGCGCATCCGCGAGGCGATCGACCACCTCGAGGACGAACACGACGCGGCCGCCGCCCACCTCGAGCGGCTCCGCTCGCTGACCGACGACTACGCGGTCCCGGAGGGCGCGTGTACCAGCTATCGCAACATGCTCGACCGGCTGCGACTGCTCGAGGAGGACATGCACCTGCACATCCACAAGGAGAACAACGTCATGTTTCCCGACGCGCAGGAACGCCTCGAGACCGTCGTCGCGGAGTAGTCGACCGACGGGGCTGCGGACTCGATCACGCCTCCGTCTTTTCGGCGACGAGCGCGACCGCGTTCAGTCGTCGTCCGTGCTTTCCGAAGGCCCGTCGCATCGACCGGACCCGGTCGCGGAGGTCGGGCCGCGCGAGGAGCGTCCCCGCGATCCGTAGCGTCCGGATCGCGCCTTCGCTTCGAAGGACCCGCCGCGGCTCGAGGAGGCGCATGGGGGCGGTCGCTCGCCACCGGACGGTGAATCCCTCGGTCTCGAGCAGCGATACCCACTCCGATTCCGTCAGCGGTCGGGCGCGTACCTTCGCCGCTTGAGTCAGGTCGTCCCGAACCGTCGCCTTCGTCTCCGCGTCCAGCCCGTCGGGGACGAGTTCCAGTTCGTGGATCCCGTAGACGCCACCGGGCTCGAGGAGCCGGTTCGCTTCGCGGACGATCGCCGCCTTCCCCGCGTCCGGTTGCATCGACAACATCGCTTCGCCGTAGACGACGTCCGCGGCGCCGTCCGCGAGGTCGGTGTCGGCCGCGTTACCGACGACGATCTCGCGACCGGGCCCGCCCAGATCGTCCCGGAGCGCCCGCGCCGCCTCGCGGTCCAGTTCGATTCCGGTGTACGAGTTCGGCTCGTACGCCAGCGCGCGTCGCGCCGTCGCTCCGGCGCCGGGCGCGAATTCGACGACGTCGTCGGCCGGCCCGATGGCCAGCGCCTCGAGGAGCCGCCGAGTCAGCGCTCGACCGCCGGGACGGAGCACTCGCTTGCCCAGCGCAGCGAGAACCCCGTGCATCGGCCGGTCCGAGAGCGGTCGGTCCGTCATCGTCGCCGGTCGCCGTTTCGTTCGGTCCGCGGTTCTTCGACGACCGGAATCGTCACACCGGTCACGGACAGCACTACATCGAGCGTCGAACGGTGGGAAATCGATGGCATCGGTCGGTTCGGGTCCGTCGTCCGGAACACGAGACGGCACCGCCGGTTCGTCTCCCCTCCTCGTGCCGGTCGGGCTCGTCTCCGCTTGGACACGCGACGATTGTCGGGGGACGCAGACCAAGCTATCCCCGAATATCATCGCGCTCTCCGTCGGCACGAGCAGTTCGTCCGGCAACTGCAACGGATCGGCCAGGGGAGCGTTCGAAGGCCCGGACGCCGCGAACGCACCGGTAATTCCGTTCGGGGACACCGACTCCCTCGTTCGACCACGGTCGTTTATGTGTAAGTATCACTACGGGTACGACATGGATATTACCGACGCGCGCGCGGAGTGTAACGCCGTCCTCGATGCCATCAGTCGGAGCGTCATCGCGGACCGAGAGTTCCTCGAGACCGCGCTGCTCGGCGTCCTCGCGCGGGGACACGTCCTTCTGGAGGACGTGCCCGGTACCGGGAAGACCCTGACCGCGAACAGTCTAGCGTCGGCGCTGGGGCTGTCGTTTTCTCGGATCCAGTTCACGCCGGACCTGCTGCCGGCCGACGTGACCGGGACCCACGTGTTCGACGAGTCCGAGGGCACCTTCGACTTCACCGAGGGACCGATCTTCGCGAACGTCGTGCTGGCCGACGAGATCAACCGCGCGCCGCCGAAGACCCAGGCCGCCCTGCTCGAGGCGATGGCGGAAGGCCAGGTCACCGTCGACGGGGACACGCACCAGCTTCCGCAGCCGTTTTTCGTGATCGCGACGCAGAACCCCGTCGAACAGGCCGGCACCTTCCCGCTGCCGGAGGCCCAGGTCGACCGCTTTCTGGTGAAACAGTCGATCGGCTACCCCGACGCGGACGGCGAACGGGAGCTGTTGCAGCGCCGACTCGGCCGCACCGAACGGAGTCCGAGCATCGATCCGGTGCTGGACGGCGACCGCGTCCGCGCGCTCCGAGAGGTCCCCGAGTCGGTCCGGGTCGACGACGACCTCGTCTCCTACATCGCCGATATCACTCGCGAAACGCGCACGCGAAACCAGGTCGACGTCGGCGTCTCGCCGCGGGGCACCCAGCGCCTGCTCGAGGCCGCGCGGGCCCGCGCCGTCATCGTCGGCCGCGACTACGTGACGCCCGACGACGTCAAGCGGGTGGCCGGCCCTGTGTTGGCCCACCGGCTCGTGCTCACGCCCGACGCCTCGGTCGACGGCGCCTCGAAGGCGGCCATCGTCGACCGGGTGCTCGAGTCCGTCTCCGTTCCGACGCTCGAGTAGGAGCGACCGTTTCTACCGGAACTCGAGCGACCGACGAAATCGCGTCGTCGCGCAACTGATTATCGCTGCAACGCCGCCAACAGGAGTATCGCCCCGAACAGCATGGCGATCACGGCCGCGACCGGCTGGCCGCTGGGACCGGCGATAAAGACCGCGTAGCTCCCGGCGGCGGCGACCAGCCCGACGACGACCGTGGCGCCGACGTGGGGGAGCTCCGCCCTCGCCGTCGTCGCCTTCCGGCCGAGCTGCTCGCCGATCCCGACCGCGTGGTGGCCGGCGTCCCAGGCCAGCACGGTCGCGGTGACGCTCGCGAGCATCGGGACCGACGGAACCCCCTGAATGCCGCCCGCGAGCAGCCCCGCGAGCGCGACGGCGGTACCGATCGTGACGGCCCGACGGGACCCCGTCCAGAGCCCGCCGCCGAGGATCACCAGCGCGGCGGCGCCGCCGACGAGCACGAACGGGGAGTAGAGGGCGCTCGAGAGCACTCCGAGGAGTAATGCGACGATCGAGAGCCCGCTCGTCAGGACCGCGGGCCGATGGTCGGGGTCGACCGCGTCGACGTCGGTACTCACGCCGACCACCGCCGTCGACTGCGCTCGAGCGTCGCCGCCAGCGAGTCGTCCGCCGGCCAGTCGACGACCCTGATGCCCGCCCCCCTGAGCGTCGAAATGCGGACCGCTCGTTCGACCGCCCCGAGCCGTTCGCCGGGCGTCTCCCCGCCCGTCGGATCGGGGCTCACGACCGTCACGAGGTGGCCGTCGGCCTCGAGCAACTGCGCGGTCCGCACGACGTCGTCGTCGCAAAGCGGCGTGAACAGGATCACCTGCGAATCGGGCGGCATCCGCGAGCGGAACCGCTTTTGCTGGACGTACAGCATCGACGTCGACGACTCCGGCGGGGACAGATCGAACGCCGAATCGGTCGCGAGCAGCCGGCGGGCCGACGCCCGGTGGTCGGCCCCGGAGCCCGGCGCCAGCCACTGCGGGTGCGGGCCGAAACTGGCGAGGCCGACGTTGTTGCCGCCCGCATCCAGCGCGTCGAGCGCGGCGACGGCCGCCTCGATGCTGCGATCGACCGCGTGACGCCCCGTCTCGTCGGGCCGACGGTACGCGTCCGTGCGCGTGTCGACGGCGAGTATCACCGTCGCCGACCGCTCTTCCCGAAACGTCACGGTCGTCAGCTCCTGGCCGCGAGCCCGGCGGTTCCAGTCGATCCGCGAGAGCGGATCGCCGCGGCGGTACTCCCGCGTCGAGTGAAACTCGAGGCCCTCGCCGCCGACGTCGGTCTCGACGCGACCGGTCAAAGGCAGCGTCAGCGACCGCAGCGGGAGGTCGGTCTCCGCCTCGGCGGGCGGACAGCGGAGTTCGGCGTCGACGCGGATCCGCTGGACGCGCTCGGCGTCGCCGGTGAACCCTCGCGCGACGACGGCTATCGGTTCGAACGCGTGGGTACCCTGGCGAGCGGTCACCGCGTAGGAGAACGTCTCCGTCTCGCCCGGCCGGAGCGCGGTCCCGTGTCTCGGGGAGCCGTCAGTGACGGCGAGTTCCGCCGGCACACCGTCGACGACCCGAAGATCCGGAAGGAGTTCGTCCCCGTCGTTGCGGACGCGTACCGTCACGCGGACGGATTCGCCAGGCTCGAGGTCGCCGTCCTCGAGTTCGCGATCGATCGAGAGCGTCGGGGCCGGCGGCCGACCGGCCCGGGCGTAGGCCGCGTACGCGATGCCGACGACCGCCGCCAGCAACAGCGCCGGCGACGTGACGACGACGCCGGCGCCGCCGAACACCGAGGCGACGGCGGCGACGCCGGCCCAGCGGTTCGTCTCCCGGACGCTCGAGTCGACGACGACCGATTCCGCGGCGTCTGCGGTCTCACCATCCGCGCCTTCGGGCAGATCGTCGTCGGGTTCGGTATCGACGCCAGTGCTGGATCCCGTCTCGGCGGCAGTAGCGGGCTCAGTCTCGGCGTCTATCTGACCACCGGCGTCGGCATCGGAACCGGGCTCGGAGCGAGTCCCCGTATCGAGACCGGCGGTCTCGCCGCCGTCGGCTCGCTCGCCCCGGCCGTCCGTCGGTCGTCGGTCGTCAGCCGATCGTCCGTCCTCGTCTCCGTCCGTCATTCGTCGTCGTGCACCCCCGAAATTCGAGCGATCTCGGCCGCGGCGCGTCTGGCGCGGCGGGGGCGGTCGCGACGCACCGCCGTTCGGACCCGAACGCGCCACGGCGCCCAGTCGGGAACGGCGTTCGTGAACTGGGCCGCCGCCAGCGGATCGTCCGTCCAGGTCCCGTTCTCGAGGGCCTGCCGGGCCTCGTCCTCGGTCAGCCCCTCCCCGAGCATCAGCGCGTCGACGGCCGCCCGCTCGAGCCGTTCGTTGAGCTTTCGTCCCTGCCGTCCGAACGTCACGTCGCCCGATTCGATCGTCGCGTCGATCTCCTCGCCGGGAGTCGGCAGCTCCTGGGGCCGCTCCGGCGTCGGCAGTTCCGTCTGCCCGACGTCGGCGTGTCGGCGATCCCGCGCCGTTCGAAGCCCCTGGAGGAGCGCGATCACGCCGATCACGGTCACGATCGACTCGCCGAGGCTGAGGGGACCGGTCAGTTCCGGGACCGCCACGAACGCCAGACCGAGCAGGACCAGTCCGGCGCCGACTATCGCGTACTTGTTCATGGGTATCCGTTCATCGTGTCGCTCCGTTCTCGCGGTCGCGACCGTCGTCGGCGTAGGTCGCTTCGATCCGTCTGAGCAGCTCGACGGCGCGGCGCTCGCGGTCGTCCGTGACCGAGCAATCGCCGTAGCGGATGTCCTCGAACATCGTCCGCAACTCGTCGACGTGGGACGGATCCAGCCCCGCGTCCCGCGCCGCGGCCGCGAACTCTCCGGGCGTACTCGAGTCGGGTCGGTCGACGGAGAGCGGCTCCGTCATCTCGCGCCAGGCCCGGTAGACGTCGTTCTCGAAATCGTCGCCTTCCTCGATCCGATCGGCGGCGTCGCCGGCCGCGCGGCCGAGTTCGCCCCGCTGAACGGCGTCATCCGGTTCCGCGACGGGATCCGTCGATTCCCGACCCTCGTCGTCGCCGCTGTAGAACAGCGCCGCGAACGCCCCGACGATGGTCACCAGCAGAACGGTCAACACGAGCAGCGAGGGCAGGGTCGGCCCGGAAACGGAACCGTCGCCGTCGCCGCCGCCGAACGGACCGCCGGAGCCGTTCTCCGCGGGCGGCTGCAGATCGGCCGGCGGAGCCGGCGGCTCGAGGGTCTGGGTCCCGCAGCTGCCGGTGAGGACGACGAAGACGAGCACGACCAGCGGGAGCAAGGCGACCGAGAGCATGAGTGTTACTCTGGTATCGTACGATCGGGTCGCCAGCGCGGCGATTCCGACCGCGCCCAACACGAGCGCGAGGAACCCAAGCTCCGAGTCGAGGAACGCGACGCACAGTCCCGTGAATTCGAACGCCTCGTCTCCCTCGGCGCCGGAATCGGCCGCCGGGGGTTCACCCTGTTCCTCGACGTCGCTGGCGCCGCCGTCGGCGCCGCCGAACCCGCCGCCGCTCCCGCCGTTCTCGACCATCGACGGCAACGTCGCCGCCGCGAGCACGACGGCGAGACAGCACAGGACGGCGATCGCCACGACGCGACCCGTATCTCTGTCCACGCCCTTTCTTTCTTGTAATACGTGAAATGTTTTACTCCAGACCGGATCGACGCGAACTCGCGTCGAATTCGCAGTTCCGGGGCTCGGTACGGACGACTCGTCGCAGCGTACTCTCCGGTGTCACATTGCACGACGGCTTCCGGTAGACGCTACTGCAAACACAACTCCTTTTCGCGCCCTGTCCCTCCCTCCGCACATGGGAACGGAAGACGCCGAAACTGTTGTGCCCGGAACGTGTCCGACCGCGAACGGCATGCCGATGCTCGGGTTCGGAACCTGGCAGAACGACGATCCAGACCAGTGCGTCGAGAGCGTCCGAACGGCCCTCGAGGCGGGCTATCGTCACATCGACACCGCCCAAGCGTACGACAACGAGGCGGCCGTCGGCGAGGGGATCGCGGCGGCCGACGTCGACCGCGACGAGGTCTTCCTCGCGACCAAGGTCTGGCGCTCCAACCTCGCACACGACGACGTCCTCGAGACGGCTCGCGAGAGCATCGACCGGCTCGGCGTCGACTACCTCGACATGCTGTACATCCACTGGCCGACCGGCGAGTACGACCCCGAGGGAACGCTGTCGGCGCTCTCGGAGCTGTACGACGAGGGGCTGATCGAGAACGTCGGCATCAGCAACTTCCTCCCCGAGCAGGTCCAGGAGGCCGTCGACGTCTGCAACGCGCCGATCCTGGCCAACCAGGTCGAACTCCACCCGCTGCTCCCCCAGCCCGACCTCCGGGAGGCCTGCGAGAACGCCGGCGTCGAGGTCGTCGCCTACTCGCCGATCGCCCGCGGCGAGATCTTCGACCAGCCCGAGGTTCAGGACGTCGCGGCAAAACACGGCGTCAGCGAGGCCCAGGTCAGCCTCGCCTGGCTGCGCGAGAAGGGGGTCACCGCGATCCCGAAGGCGACCAGCGAGGAGCACATCCGCGACAACTGGGCGTCCCTGACTCTCGAACTGGATCGAGAGGACATCGACAAAATCGATAGCATCGACGAGACGCAGCGGCAGGTCGACCCCAGCTTCGCGCCCTGGAACTGAGACCTCTCGAGCAGCCGACACCGGCGAGAGACGCCGCCGACGCCGGTACGGTGGTCGATCGAGACATGTTTCTCTCGCGTGAAATTCAGGAAAGCTTACGGTACACCGGCTTTATGGCTCGCGTATGTCTACCCGCTCACGACAACGTGGCGGTGGTGGGTTCGTCGGCGCGATCAAGGCCGACGTACAGCGGTTACACGGTGCGTGGATGGAGCTCGTCTTTCCACGTCAGCGTGGCCGCGGCCACTCCGTCATGGGGAAGTGGAAGCCAGAAACGCTCCCCCAGAAGATCGGCTACAACGGCTGGAGTATCCTCGGACTATTCGGCTTACTGCTCCTCTACCCACTGACCGTCATCGGACTCGCAACCCGCTACTACGCGGCGAAACTCGACTCGACGCGAACCCGTCTCGGCATCGTCGGCGTCACGGGTGTCGCGCTGCTCGGCTGGGGGCTCCTGACCGTCGCCTGGGGCGCGATGTCGTACATGGAACAGGTCGACATTCCTATCGATTCGGTCCTCGCCGTCGCGGCGGCGAGCGCGGTCGCGACGGTGTCGACCGCGCTCGCGGCGACGTGTACCAAGGTCGGCGGCCGCGCGGTGACGGTGATCTTCGCCTATCCGTTCGCGATGACGGCGCTGTTCCTCCCGCCGGTCGTCGCGGCACTCGTGACGCCGTCGCTGCACCCGTACATCTTAGATCCCAGCTACGAGTTCGCCGCCTGGGCGCTCGACAACGTGCTCACCGTCGGCGGCGTTAACGACTACCTGCGGTCGAACTACCAACTCGAGGGCGCCGCCTACGCGGCGATGTGGCTCGGCATCTCGATCCCGCTGGGCTGGTTCCTCGGGGTCGTCGTCGCGCTGGCGAACCTGGTTCGTCCGTCGCAGTAGCCCTTTTCCGTCCGTTCAATTCTCCTGAACGGACTGCCGATTCCCGATACCATTAGGCGGCCGCTTCCCAAGGGCCGCACATGGAGTTCGACCTTCCCACGACCGCGGCCGCGTTTATCGCCGTCATCGCGATCGGCGTCGTCGGCCTGATCGCCGCACCGATGATGACCACGAACACCGTGTTGATGATGGTCGCGCCGTCGATGATCGTGTTCGGGTTGATCACGCTCGGCATCGGCATCAAATACGGCGAGTATCGCGCGACGGGACGATAACGACGGTCGGTCTCGGCGCTATCGCTACTGGTTCGTCGCGACCGTTACGATTTCGACCGCGCCAGCAGCGGCTCTCGAGCGAACGAAACCGAAAAATCGGCGGTGAGCACTCAGTTGGCGATCGACCGCGAGCGGCCTACATGTAGCCGAGGTCGCGCAGGCGCTCCATCAGGTCCTCCTTGTCCTGGGCGCGGCCAGCGCGCTCGGTCGTTCCCTCGAGGTCCTGCAGCCACGCGGGGTCCTCGTCGCTCTTCTCGGTGCTGACTTCGCTGCCGAGCGAGCGGAAGCCGGCGAAGTACTTCGGCGAGATCGGAATATCCTCCTGTTCGACACCCTCCGGGAGGTCGGTGTCGCTTTCGGGAACGTAGCCTTCCTCGGGGAAGTTCTCGACCGTGTCCGGCACCACGAAGTTCCAGAAGGCGTCCCAGACGGCGGCCTCGTCGAACTGCAGGATGGGCTGGATGCGGTCGTGGGGCGGGTAGATGTCGGGGTCGTGGCGCGGCGAGAAGAACGTCTCGTCGGCGCGGGCCTCCTGTTCGTCCCAGCGGACGCCGGAGATGACGCCGTCGATGTCGTGTTCTTCGAGCGCGTCGTTGAGCGCGACCGTCTTCAGCAGGTGGTTGCCGACGTAGGTGTCCAGCAGGAACGGGAACGTGTCCTCCTCGTACTCGAGGATGTTCTCGACGTGGTGCTGGTTGTGCTCGGAGAGGTCGTCGATCTCGATGTCGTCGCCCGGCTCGAGGTCGTGTTCCTCGGTGTACTCGCCGACGTCCTCGTTGCGCGCGTAGATGACTTCGAGGTCCCACTCGTCGGCCCAGTGGTCGACGAAGTCGTGGATCTCGTCGAAGTGCTGGTAGTGGTCGATGAAGACCGCCGGCGGTACCTCGAGGTCGAAGCGGTCGGCGACCTCCTTGATGAAGTACAGCGTGAGCGTGGAGTCCTTGCCACCAGTCCACATCACGGCCGGGTTCTCGTACGCCTCGAGACCCTCGCGAGTGACTTCGATGGCCTTCTCGATCTTGTCCTGAATCTGGGGATAGTCCTCGGGATCCTCGCCGTCGCCGTCCTCGTAGTCGACGTCGACGTAGTCGGGGAAGTTCTCGCTCATGTGGTGTAATTAGATATAATTAGGAGGGATAAACGCTTTGGGGGAGCGGAAACGTCTGTCGGAATCTGCGACGATCGGTCGGCGATGACGGTATCGCGAGCCGACGCGGATCTCGTTCGACGGAGCGAGTCAGGAACTGGATTTTCAGGTGCTGTACTGTGCGAACGACGGCTGCCCGTCGTGATCGATGAGCGGCGGGTCGACCCCACCGATCCGTGTGGTGTGTTCACTCGAGGGCCGGGACGGTGGCGTGATCGCGTCGCCGTTCGTCCGACGGGGCGGCGCAATACTTGCCGCAACCGGTGGCCGTCGGGACCGCCGACGAAAGCCGACGCTGTTCGGGACGCGGGCCTCCGAACGTCGGTCGTAGAATCGTTCGTCGACGATACGGATTCGGCCCCCGGGTCGGACGGGCGGTACAGTAGCGGCGCGCGGCCGGACCGGACGGCGAACTGGACGCGTCGTCGCGGTTACTCCTCGTCTTCCTCGACGACTTCGGGATCGCTCATCGCGCTCTGGAGGCTGTCGAGCCCGTTGATCCACTCCGTGACGAGGCCGTACTCGAGGTCCTCGGCGACGGACATGTCGAGTTCCTCGCCGTCGATGATGAGCGTGCCCGCCTGTGCAGCGTAGCCGAGCGCGGCGTCGAGATCCTCCTCGGCCTCGGCGTCGGCCGCGGCGCCGAGGTAGTCGCCGACGCTGCCCTCTTCGGCGGGGCCGCCCGCGATGTACTCCTCGGCGGCGAAGAAGACGCAGACGAGGCTCGTCTGGACGCCGTCGACGAGGATGAGTTTCTCCTCGTCCTCGATGTCGACCTCGCCGAGAACGATCTCGCGTACGTCGTTGATCTCCTCGAGCGCTTCCTCCTCGCCGAGTTCCCCGTCGTCGTAGGCGGCGACGATCTTGGCGATCGCGATCGCCGTGTCGTCCTGCAGGTTCAACAGGAGCCGGGCCGAGTCTTCGTCCTCCGGATCGATGTCTTCGTCCTTGATGCGGCCGATCCAGTTCTGCCAGCGTTCCTCCGAGTAGAACTCGGTCGGGGGATTGCTCATACAGACACCTACACCGGCCGCTTGAAATGCCTTTCTCTACTCTACGCCGAGCTTACTGAACCGAAACGTCGGCTTTAGGCCCGCTCGAGCGTCCCTTCCGTGTCGATTCCGTACACGCGTTCCGGCGTCTCGACGTGGGCGATACGGACCGCATCCTCGCGGTCGTTTTCGAGCAGCCAGCGGACTCGCCGGGGCACCGTCTTCGGCCCGAGGACGGCGCCGGGGCGGTCCGGATCGTCGATGTAGTCGGTCTCCATCAGGAACGGCTCGCCGCGCTCGGCGGCGGTCTCGAGGCGATCCTTCTCGCTCATCACGCTCGGTACCGGGCCCTCGAGGCGACCGCTCGCGTAGTGTTTGACTACCTTGTGTGCCGGGAGGCCGGCTTCCTCGGCCCAGTCGGTGACCTCGGTCATGTCCTCGCTGGCCTCGGCGTGTAACTGGACGGCGCAGTCCAGTTCGGCGCCACGCTCGAAGGCCCGGCGCATGACCGCGTTCGAGGCCGCCCACACGTCGTCGTCGACCTCGTAGTGGGGCCGACCCGACTTCAGGGCCAGCGCCTCGCCGGACTCGACGTACTCCGCGGCGACGTCGATCCCCGCCTGCATCAGGTCCCGCGCGTCGTCGGGACTGAAGCCGCGGTCGTCGACGAGCCGCGTGATCAGTCCGGGGTGGACCCCCAGGACGGGCCAGGCCCGCCCGTCGAGTTCGCTCGAGGCCTCGTCGACGATCTCGATCGTCCGCTCGAAGACCGCGCGGAAGTCCTCGCCGGTCTCGGCCTCGACGCCGAGGTGCCAGGAGGGTTTGTTCACGACCAGCAGGTGGGTGCCGCCGAGGCGGGCGAAGTCGCGGACGGCGTCGATGCCGCGGTGGTTGTCCGGATCGAGGTGGAGGTGGTTGTCGAGGACCGGCGTCTCGTCGTCGAGCATGTGCGCTAGTGGGCCGACCGAGCGTGAAAAATCTCCGACTTCGGTCGAGTCGCCGGACCCCCTCGCGGCTAAATCGCCCGGCGATACTTGCAGTGCGGGCAGTAGACCGTCCGCTGGCGAACGATCAGGAGCGACTCCCCGCACTTGCACAGGCCGCCGACAGAGATGTCGTTGGTTTCCTGGACGATCCCTCGCAACGTGTTCTCCAGCCGGTCGATGTCCCGTTCGGCATCGTCGAGTCGCTCCTCGAGTTCGCGGAGCCGTCGAGAGTGCAGGTGGCGTCCTCTCATGGGGGTAGGGCTGGACCGGCTTCTGTGATCCATGGACTGAGTAACGACTCGCGAGCGATTAAGCGTATGGGGGAAAGTAGCAAGCGAAGAGACAGTGGTTACGCGTCGGGCGCTGTCGCCGGGAGCGTCACGGTGAACGTCGTCCCCTCGCCCGGCTCGGAGTCGACGCCGATCTCCCCGCCGTGGTTGGTGACGATCCGCCGGCAGAGCGCGAGGCCGATTCCGGTGCCGGGAAACTCCCCGATCGCGTGGAGCCGGTTGAAGACGTCGAAGATCTGGTCGTGGTAGTCGGGATCGATCCCGATCCCGTTGTCCGCCACGGCGAGTCGCCACTTAGGGCCGCACTTCGTCGCGTCGACCTCGATGCGCGGCGATTCGTCGCCGCGGTACTTGATCGCGTTGCCGATCAGGTTCGAAAAGAGCTGCTCGAGTTGGGTCCGATCGCCCCTGACCGTCGGGAGCGCGCCGATCTCGACCGTCGCCCCGCTCTCCTCGATCTGTACCTGGTGGTCCGTGACGACGGTCTCGACGACGGCCTCGCAGTCGACCGGCTCGAGGGTCGTCTCGCCCGTCTCGATCCGGGAGAACTCGAGTAGCCCGTCGATCATCTCGCGCATTCGATCGGCGCCGCCGACGGCGAAGTCGATGTACTCGCGCGCGTCCGCGTCGAGGTCGTCGCGATAGTTTCGCTCGAGCAACTGGAGGTAGCTCGAGACCATCCGCAGCGGTTCCTGGAGATCGTGGGAGGCGATGTAGGCGAACCGCTGGAGCTGTTCGTTCGACTCCTCCAAGGCCTCGATCGTCTCGTCGCGCTCGACTTTCGCCGTCGTTCGCTCGTAGAGCGTGCCCAGCATGCGATCGACCTCGCGGTCCGGACGGTCGGGGCCGAAGCACTCCTCGGGCGGGATGTAGTAGAAGTTGTGGCAGACGGCGCCGTCATAGACGAGGTGGGGGTGGGTGCGGACGATGTCACAGAGGATCTCCGCCGGGATCACGTTTCGGTCGTACTGGCAGAGCGCGATGCAGTCCTCACCGTCGAAGAGGTCGTTGACCCGACTCTCGTACTCCATGAACTGCTCGAGGCTCGTTCCCTCGTCTACGATCCAGGTCGTCTCGGCGCTGATGCGCAGCCCCGCGTAGTCGTCGCGAGCCGCCTCGATGGCGTCCCGGTAGCACTCGAGCATGTCGTCGGGATCGAACCGGCCGGTTCGGAGGTAGGTCTCCCCGATCGTGTGGAAGGTGAGCGCGCCGGATTCCGTCGCCGCGTCGACGTCGATGCCGCCGTCTTCCATCGCCGCCGTCATCTCAGCCCTCGTGTTCTCGTTGACCACGTACATGCAGCGTTCGCCCCGCTCGAGGCCCTGGCGCACGAACGGGACGACGGCCGCGAGCTGCTCGTCCCGGTCCTCGTAGATCACCGCGAGGTGTTCGTTCGGCTCGTGCTCGCCGAGGGACTCGACGGGACCGCGAAATTCCGGACTCGAGCGCAGGGCGTCGAGTCCGCTCTCCAGTCCGAGCGGGCCGTTGGACTCGCCGCTCCGGACGTCAACCGCGGTCTGCTCGTCGTGACCGAAGGAACACATGCTGATCTCTTAAAAGAGGGGCGAGCATGAACGCTTCGGCACGGCGCATCAACCGTCGAGACGGTCGTTTCGCGTCAGTCGCCGAGCGTGATCGCTTCGTCGGCCGCGTTCCGCAGGGCGTCCGAGCGGCCGTACGTGCCCGGCGCGATGGCGACCGTCTCGACGCCGACGGTGCCCGCGTACTCGAGGACGGGCTTGAAGTCGGTGTCGCGGGAGCCGATCGCCAGCCGATCGATCGTGCCGTCGCCACAGAGGGCGGTCGCGTCGACGGCGAGTTTGACGTCGACGTCGCCGCTGGTGACGATCACCTCGAAGCCGCGGGCTTCGGCGGCCTGGATGAGCCCCGGCGTCGCGTGCTCGTCGAGGTAGAGCCGGATGACGCCGACGCGACCGAGGTCCCGCGCGGCGTCCCGGAGGTCGTTCAGGTCGACGTCGAACTCGTCGCGGAAGACGTTCGGCCCGTCGACCAGCAGCCCCACCGTCGGCTCGGTTTCGGGTAGCGTGCCTGCGCGGCGAGCGAGACGGGCGCGAACGCGGTCGAACATACACTGGCCGTTTCAGCGGCCCCGAGATAGGTGTGACGGATCGACTCGAGGGGGAAAACGCGTCGGTCGGTTGATCCAACGTCGACCGAGTTGTTCCGGGAGTTCGACCGGGCTCTAAACGGTTACCTTCACAGGTTCAGCACTTACTTGGATACCGTATTTCTGTTTGATACACTCGCCCGAATACGATGTTGAATAAATCTCCGTTCGTTCGAGAAGCGTTTACTACGGGCCGTTAGTTGTGCTTTCCGTCAGATGAAACGGATTGGTCCCCGTGACGACGACGAGAGCGGTATCGCCTGCGATCGACGGACGTTCCTGGTCGGCGGCGGAGCGCTCGCGCTGGGCGGACTGCTGGGCTCGAGCGGCCTCGGCGCGCCGTCGGATCGCGGCCCGTGGCCGGAGACCGAGGAGTTCGTCGTCGGCTTCTCGCCGACGGTTTCGGACGTCGCGGCAGCGGCGCACGCCGCGGTTCCCGACGCCGTCGACGTCCGTCACTCGAACGAGATGATCGGATACGCGACCGTGTCGCTTCCGTCGGTGTCGGAGCGAGTCCGAGACGGAGCCCTCGAGGCGATCGCGGCGACGGACGTCGTCGAGTACGTCGAACCGAACGCGTCCCTCCACGCGTCGGTCGTTCCGAACGACAGCGAGTACGGCCGACAGAGCGCGCCCCAGCAGGTCGGTTGCGAGACGGCCTGGGAGACGACCGTCGGGAGCGAGGACGTGTCCGTCGCCGTCGTCGATCAGGGCGTCCAGTCCGACCACCCCGACCTCGAGGGCGCGACGGGCGAGGCGGGCGCGAACTTCGTCGGGAGCGGCGACGATTCCTCCCCGGCCGCTGCCGACGAGCGCCACGGCACCCACGTCGCCGGCATCGCCGCCGGCGCGACGGACAACGGCGTCGGGACGGCCGGGATCAGCGACTGTTCGCTGCTGACAGCCCGCGCGCTCGAGGGGAACGGACAGGGCTCGCTCTCGAACATCGTCGACGGGATCCAGTGGGCCGCCGACGCCGGCGCCGACGTCATCAACGTCTCGTTCGGCGCGCCCCAACACTACGAGACGCTGTCGTCGGCCTGCGAGTACGCCCTCGAGCAGGGAGCCCTGCTCGTCGGCGCCGCCGGCAACGAGGAGAGCGAGACCGTCGACTTTCCCGCGGCCTACGAGGACGTCGTCGCCGTCGCGGCCCTCGACGGCGACGGGATCGCGTCGTACTCCAACGTCGGCCAGGCGATCGACGTCGTCGCGCCGGGGACCGACCTCCTCTCGACGGTCCCCTGGGACGACTACGCGCGGATCTCGGGCACGTCGATGGCGGCGCCGGTCGTCGCCGGCGTCGCGGGCCTCGCGCTCTCGGCCCATCCCGACCTCTCGCCGCTGGAACTCCGCGAGCACCTCCTGGCGACGGCGACCGATCTCGGCCTCGACGAAACCCGTCAGGGGGCGGGCCGGGTCGACGCGGCCGCGGCCGTCGAGACGGCGCCGTCTCCTGACGGTGCCAACGGGGACGCGACAGGCGGGTAAAGCGACGAACCTGTTCGTGTTAGCGCCGAGTACCGCCTCGAGTCGGGGCACCGTTCCGACCGACTGACGATCGCGGTACTGCGATCGGTGCCGATCGAGCAGCAACCGCCGGGCCGTTGTTTTCGGCCGGCGACGGCTGCCTGAATGGCCGCCTCTACCAGTTCACGTTTTAATAGCCGACTCGGTTCCGTTCACGCTCACTCGAGCCGGAACAATCTCGAATAAACAACACTCGGTTCGATAAGAGTTTACTAATTTCAAGATCTGTTGACTGTCGCTTCATGACACAAAACGGTCCCCGAGACGGAGACGCGGACGGCGGCTACGAGAGACGACGGATTCTGGCCGGTGCCGGCGCGCTCGCCGCGGGCGGGTTGCTCGGCGCGAGCGGGGTGGCCAGCGCGACCCCGGAGCGAAAACCGAGGCCGAAGAAAGACGAACTCGTCGTCGGTATCTCGGCGTCGGCGCCGGACGTCGCCCGCGAGGCGCGCGCGGCCGTCCCCGGCGACGCGGACGTCGTCCACGCTAACGAGACGATCGGGTACGCGACCGTCAGCTTCCCCTCCGAAGCGCCGGCCCACGCCCGCGAGCAGTTCATCGAGGCGATCGAGCGGGCCGAACACGTCGAGTACGTCGAACGGAACGCGACCGTCCAGTCGTTCGGCGAACCCGACGACACCTACTACGGCCACCAGAGCGCCCCCCAGCAGGTCAACTGCGAGGCGGCCTGGGAGACCACCACCGGGAGCGCGGACGTCCTCATCGCCACCGTCGACCAGGGTGTCCAGTACGACCACCCCGACCTCGAGGGCGCCGTCGACGACCGGCTGGGCGAGAACGTCACCGGACACGGGAGCGATCCGTACCCGTCGGCCGGCGACGAACAGCACGGGACCCACGTCGCCGGCATCGCCGTCGCCGAGACGGACAACGGCCGGGGAACGGCGGGGGTCAGCGACTGTTCGCTGCTGGCCGTGCGCGCCCTCGACACGAGCGGGCAGGGGTCGCTCTCGGACATCGCCGACGGGATCCAGTGGGCCGCCGACGCCGGCGCCGACGTGATCAACCTCTCGCTGGGCGCCGCCGACGACTACCGGACGCTGGCCGCGGCCTGCGAGTACGCCCTCGAGCAGGGGGCTCTGGTTGTCGGCGCCGCGGGCAACGCGGGCGCCGACGGCGTCGCCTACCCCGCCGCCTACGAGGACGTCATCGGCGTCTCGGCCCTCGAGGGCGAGTCGGTAGCCGACTTCTCCAACACGGGGCCGGAGATCGACCTCGCCGCGCCGGGGGCCGGCCTCGTCTCGACGGTCCCATGGAGCGACTACGGTCGCATGACCGGAACGTCGATGGCGACCCCCGTCGTCGCCGGCGTCGCGGGCCTCGCGCTCTCGGCCCATCCAGATCTCTCGCCGCTGGAACTCCGCGATCACCTCCTGACGACGGCGACCGACCTCGGCCTCGAGGCGACCGCGCAGGGCGCCGGCCGGGTCGACGCGGCTGCAGCCGTCGAGGCGGATTCGAACGCGAACGAGAACGCCGTCGGCACCGACGAGGACGCCGGTCAGTGCGGCGACGAGACCGTCCGCGCGAGGGCCGACGGCTCCCTCTCCGGCGGCTGGTGGGGCGAGAGCGATCGGTACGTGTACGCGCCCCGCACGAGCGATCCGTGTTCGGCGACGATCACGCTCGAGGGGCCCGCCGGCGCCGATTTCGACCTCTATTGCAACGTCGACGGCGAGTCGCCGACGCGGTGGGACCACGACGAGTCGTCCGCGAGCGACGGCGCCAGCGAGGCGATCCAACTCGAACTCTCGGGCGACGAGGATCTGCGCATCCAGATCCACGCGAACGCCGGCAGCGGTTCGTACACGATACGGATCGAAGAACTGGGTCGGTAACAGTAGCTAGTAGCGGGGCTTTTTGTTCAGTCCGGGCAGTGTAAATCGCGTTCAGTACAGCCCGCTTGCCTATCGATATCGTTGCACCGATCCGAAACTATCGGTGTACGGGACGGCTGCGACGACTTATGTCACCCGTGCACGATTCGTGAGGGATATTCCCACTAGCACGACGGCGCCGCCGAGAATCGTCACGGCTTCCGGAACCTCGCCGAGCAAGACGAGCGCGAGGATCGTACTCCCGACGGGCTCGCCCAGTAACGAAACGCTCACGACGCTCGACTCGACGTACTTCAGCGCCCAGTTGATGACCGTGTGGCCGAACATGCCCGGGAACAGGGCCATCGCGAGGAAGAGCATCCACTCCGCCTGCGGGTAGCCGAGAAGCGGCGCATCGCTCCCGACGGCGAGGAAGCCGAGGGCGACGGCACACACGGCGTAGACGACGAACGTATAGGTGAACAGCGGAAGCCGCTGGCGGAGCGAGCGGCCCGAGAGCGTGTAGACGGCGCCGACGACCGCGCCGGCGAGCGCGAGGGCGTTGCCGTACAGTTGGGTAGTACTCCCCGCGAACGCGGTCTCGAGCGCCGCGACGATGTCGCCGCCGCCGAGCAGCGGATCGATGACGAGCGGTCCTACCGACATCGCGAACGCACCCGCGAGCGCGACGGTCATCCCGCCGATCATCCGCGGCGTGAGTCGCTCGTCGAGGAGCGTCGCCGCAGCGACGCCGACGAATATCGGCTGGGTGGTGATCAGCGTCACCGACGCGGCCACCGTGGTCAGCTCCAGGCTCTCGAAAAAGCTCGCGAAGTGGGCGGCCAGCGCCAGCCCCGAGACGATCGCAAAGACGAGGTCGCGCCTCGAGATCGCTCGGAGGGCGTCGACGTCGCGGAGCGCAAACGGCGCGACGGCGACCGCCATGAACAGCACCCGGTAGAACGCCTTCACGACGCTCGGCGCTCCGCTCCATCGAACGAGGATCGCACTCGTACTGACGGCGATGACTGCGACCACGACGCCGACCATCGGGTCAACCCGCTGTTCTAGAGCCGTTATCCACTGATTCATATTGGGTGTTCAACGAACGGGGACAGTTCTCTCATGTCAGATTCGTCTTCGGGCAGAAATATCCTATCAAATCCGTGACTGGATCTCCTCTCATCAGTCCTGTATAACTTCCATTCAATCCGTTGCACGGTAGCGATTTCGACCTCGCTCGAAGGTATCTCATTTCTGGACGCTATTCACGCCGGTGAAATTGTTTCACGAAAGACGAACGGGCGCGAGCCCGTGAGTCAGGGAGCGAGCGGCTTTTTAGCGTCGGTTTTTGCGCCGAGAGGTGAGTGAGCACAGCGAGCGACCGAGGCGGAAAATGGTACTTGTGCACACGTACCGGACCAGGGTGAATCGGGCGTTCCGGTTCCGAACTCGAGTCGAGCCGATTCGGGAGCACTCGTCGCCGGATCGCTACCGCGGGTTGCTCCCGCTCCGAGCGACGAAAAGACATTACTACTCCGCCGGCGAACCACTCGAGCATGCCGCTTCAGACGCCGCCGTTGCGTGGGCTACACGACGAGCGTGGCGCGAAGTTCACGGAGTTCGGCGGCTGGGATATGCCGGTCGAGTTCGATTCGATCCGGTCGGAACACGCGGCCGTCCGCGAGGCCGTCGGGATCTTCGACGTCTCTCACATGGGACAGATCCACGTCACCGGACCGGACGCGACCGAACTGATGCAACGACTCACGACCAACGACGTCGCCCGACTCGCCGTCGGCGACTCCCAGTACGCCGCGATCACCGACGAGGACGGCGTCATCATCGACGACACGGTCGTCTACCGGCTCCCCGACGAGACCGCCGAGGGAGCCAACGACGAGGCAGGGGGCGAGCCGACCTACCTCTTCGTCCCCAACGCCGGGACCGACGAGTCGACCCACGAGCGCTGGATCACCTACCGCAACGAGTGGGGCCTCGAGGCGACCGTCGACAACCGGACCGACGAGTACGCCATGTTCGCCGTACAGGGGCCCGACGCCGCCGAATTGGTCGACGAGGCGACCGCGGAGTCGATCACCGAACTGGACCGGTTCGAGGCCCAGTACGCGACGGTCGACGGCGTCGACTGCTGGATCGCCCGCACGGGGTACACCGGCGAGGACGGCTTCGAACTGATCGTCCCGTGGTCGGCGGCCGAGCACGTCTGGTCGCTGTTCGACTGCCAGCCCTGCGGGCTGGGCGCCCGGGACACGCTCCGGATCGAGGCCGGCCTCCTGCTGGCCGGCCAGGACTTCGACCGCGAGTCCGATCCGCGAACGCCCTACGAGGCCGGCATCGGCTTCACGGTCGCCCTCGAGACCGAGTTCGTCGGCCGGGACGCTCTCGCCGAACTCGAGCGCGAGGGCGTCGAGGAGAAACTGGTCGGCTTCCAGTTGATCGACCGCGGCGTCCCGCGACACGGCTACGACATCACGAACACCGACAGCCGCGTGATCGGCACCGTCACCAGCGGCACGATGAGTCCCTCGCTCGAGCAACCCATCGGACTGGGCTACGTCCCCGTCGAGTACGCGGAACCGGGGACGACCCTGCAGGTCGTCGTCCGCGGCCAGTCCAAAAAGGCAAGAGTTGAAACGACACCGTTCATCGATACCGTATAACCATGAGCTTCGAAATCCCCGACGACAGACGCTACCTGGAATCGCACGAGTGGGCACTCGAGGACGACGGCACCGTTCGAGTCGGTATCTCCGACTTCGCGCAAGACGAACTCGGCGACGTCGTCTTCGTTGAACTCCCCGACGAGGGCGACGCCCTCAACCAAGAGGAGGAGTTCGGCGTGGTCGAGTCCATCAAGGCTGTCTCCGACCTCTACGCGCCGGTCAGCGGCGAGGTCACGGCCGTCAACGCCGACCTCTTCGACGCGCCGGAACTGGTCAACGACGACCCCTTCGGCGACGGCTGGATGCTGGAGATCGACGCCGACGACGCGAGCGAACTCGAGGCCCTCCTCACGGCCGCGGAGTACGAGGAACAGATCGCCTGACGGCGGTTCGACTGAGAACCGCTCGCGCTGGTCGGGTCTCGCTGCCTGGGGCAGACTCTATCCGTCGATCGTCCGTCTCCGACTCGTCGGCTCGAGTCGAAACGTGTATCCTTTCTCACCTGTTTGCTGCCGTAAGACACCGATATGTCGCTCACGGCCGTCGGCATCGCCGCCCGCTCGTCGGTCACCGGGTTAGATCTGCTCGCGTTAGCCCTGCTCCTGCACGGCTGGTTCGTCGGCGTCGGTATCGCCGTCTGCACGGACGGGTCGGGACTCCCGTTGAGTCGCCGCATCGACATGGGCTGGCGGGCGTTCGCCCTGTGGACGTTCCTCGGTACGGTCGCCGTCTGGCTGCCGTTCGCGTTCGGGTCCCTCTCGAACGCGGTCGCATTGCTCGGCGGCCGCAGAGGTGCGTTCCTGCTCGCGCTCGTCGCGGCCCCAGTCTGGATCGGATCCTACTACCTCGGCGGCGCCGTGACGACCCTCCGATCGTATCTCCGGGTCCGTCGAACGCCCGTCACCGACGCTGGCGACGTCGCCGGCGACGACGATCCCGTACGGGTGAGCGGAACGATGCGCCCGCTCAAGGAACCCCTCGAGGCGCCGCTGTCGGGCCGCGAAGCGGTCTGTTACGAACTCTCGGTCACCCGCGAGGGCGTCGCCGAATCCGACGACGGGCCCGAGACGACGCGGTCCGGTCGCGGCGCGTCGTTTCTCTCGTTCGCGGACGCGACGCTGCGAGAGACCCGCCCCATCGACGACCGCCGAACGGCGTTCCTCCTCGAGGACGAAACCGGCCGCGTCGCCGTCGACCCGGCGGGCGCGACACTGCGACTGGAGGAGACCGAGTCGACGGTCGTGCCCGCCGGCGAACGGCCGTCCGGATCGCTCCGGACGCACCTCGCCGAGACCGACTACGAACCGACCGAGCACCGGGAGACGTACCGCGAGGCGACCGTCGAACCGGGCGACGAACTCACTGTCGTCGGCGTGGCTCGAGGTGGAGACCGGGCGAAACCGGACCGAAACGCCCGGCAGGTCCCGAACGCTCGAGACGACGACGGCTCGAGACCGGACCGGGCCGACGAATCGGCACTCGAACTCGAGGCGCTCCCGACGGTGACCGACGGCGAGGGATCCGGCTCCGAGCATATCGTCGCCGCCGGCTGTGAGCGACGCGTCGACCGACGGTTCCGCCGGACGATCGCGGGCTGTGCGCTCGCGGGGCTCGCGCTGACGGGGAGCGGGCTCCTCGCGCTGTCGCTAGTGGCTGGACTGTGGTGAGGTGAGGGAATCGACGGCCGCCGGTGTCGCGTGACGAGTGATTACGGGAACAAGTAGTTACGGAGACGAGTCGTCCCGGTTGACGAGGACGAGTGCGAACCCGAGAGCACTATCATCGCGGCCGCCAGCGGAGCCACAGCAGCGGCTCGTCGGCGCGGATCGTCAGCGTCAATGTGACCGCGAAGACCGCGGTCAGGGCGACCGTTACGCGTTCCGTCCAGTCGAGCATCGTGGAGGACGGGGATCGGGGAGCGGACGAGTCGCTCACTCGAGGCCGACGAGGTACTCGAGCATCCCGTCGAGATCGGTGTTCGTCACGGCCAGCGAGTAGCCGTCGATGCGGGCCAGATCGGCGGCGTGATCCCAGAGGTCTTCCTCGTCGATGCCGTGGAGAACGACCGCGTTCGGCGTCGGATTGACGACCCGCAGGGCGACCAGCGGCGACTCGCCGCGGGAGACGCCCGTAAACACCAGCACGCGGTTCGTGCTCTGCCCGTAGAGCCGGAAGAACTCCTCGCTCGAGAGACGCGTGATCGCCTGGATGCTGTCGATGACCGTGTGACCGCTGATGCGGTCGGTGCTCCCGGCGGTGATCCGGGTCGCGTCGATGTCGTCGTACAGTTTCTCGAGCGGGATCGAGGTCGCGTACTCCCGCAGGTCGTGGACGACGTCGCTGTCGAAGCCGGCCGAGAGGACCCGGCCGTACTGCCGGATACGGTCGCCGCCCCGCCGTTCGTCGATCGAGAGCAGTCCGTCGACGAGCCGGCGGACGACGCCGATGCCGGGGCTCTCCCGGCGCCCGCTCTCGTAGTCGGAGATGACCGACGACGAGACGTCCAACTCGGTGGCGAGATCCGTTTGCGAGATGTCGAAATCGGTGCGCCACTTCCGCAAGGTCGCGCCGGGATCGTCGCTCAGCGTGATTTCCCCGGCGATCTTCTCCGCGAGTTCCCGTTTTGGCCCACGTCCGCCCATACGCGAGGGGTCGCGCGGTCGACTCAAGTAGCTACTGGAGACGCCGCGGCCCGTGACCCTATCGCACGCCATCGATTCCCACGGTACCGCGTCCCGAAAAGTGAGTCCAGCGCGCGATTACGCGGTCCCGCTCCGGCCGACGACGGTCGCGTACCCGACGCGCCAGCCGACCAGCAGGAGGAACCCGAACCCCGTGATCACGAGCGGGAACGGCCAGATCGCCGAGTCGCCGAACAGCCCTTGCCGGAGGAGCAACCCGACGTTCGCCGCGCCGAGCCACACCACCGCCGTCAGCCGGGCCGCTCGAAACGGCGCCGCGGCGGCCGACCGCGTGTAGAGTCCGGCCAGCGCCGCGACGACGAGCCAGCCGATCACGAACGGGGCGATCGTCTCGAGCGTCGCGAGGGGCTGTGCGAGCGGATTCGCCTCGTGGCTGAGTTGGCCGTAGACCAGCAATCCGGTGACTAGGCCGACGTCACCGACGCCGAGGGCGAGCGTCGTTCGGTCGACCGCTTCGGTCCGGCCGTCCGTTCGAACTGCGGTGTCCATAGGTCCCTCTCGCGGCCGAACCACTATTGATTTCCCGGTTGCGGTGCGCCGTCGCGAGACGGGTCTCGCACTCTGACCAATTGCATGGGAGCGACGGATTCGGCAGCGTCACCGACGATCGGCCCGTTCGCCGGCGGTCTGTCAAAAGAAAACTAATTAAGGGTGAATACGAAGGTTTCGCCAATGGCTGTGGCCGACGACCGTCAGGCTGGCTGTGAGGGGTGTGGCCGAACGGTGCCGCTCGAGGACCTGACGACGGTGACGATGCCCGACGGGGAGCGGGTCGCGTGCTGTCCCCGCTGTGAGCCACACGCACGCGAGGCCGCGCGGAAGTGCTCGTCGCTCGACCAGCGGCGGGCCGCCTGCGACGGCTGTACCGGCACCTACCTCGAGACCGAACTCGAGGACGTCGTCCTCGAGGACGGAACGGTGCTCGCGTGCTGTCCGTCCTGTGCGACGGAGGCACCGGAGGGCGACGCCGGCGCGGCAAGCGCGGAAAACGGGGAGCGCGCGGCCGCCGACTGCGGCGACGAGGCCGAGGGGAGCAGTGAGGAAACCCTCTGTCTGCAGTGCAACGAGTGGGTTACCGCCGAACTGTTCCGCGTGACGACCGTCGACGACCGGACCGAGAAGTTCTGTCCGACCTGCAAGGAACGCGCCGAAGCGGACGGCATCGTCAAGGACGTCGACATGCGGAAGACGAAAGCCCGGGAGGTCCTCGGCGTCGAGGCCGACGCGACCGACGACGAGCTCAAGACGGCCTTCCACCGACAGGTCAAGCGGGCTCATCCCGATCGGGAAAGCGGCAGCAAGTCGGCGTTCAAACTGGTCCGAGAGGCCTACGAGCGATTGACGGAAGACGACTGACGACCGTCGAACCGGAGCGGCACGGTCGGTCGCGTTATCCGGCGTCTCGACTTCCCCTTCTCGAGTCCCATCGCTCGCTCTCCTAGGTATCGGCATCGGACTCGAGCGAACCGCCTTCGAGACTCGGCGAGGGAGCCGTTTGAACCGTTTTCACGCCCGCGTGGTGACGTCACTCGAGGAGACCGTCCTCTCGTCGCTCCCGGCTCCACTCGTGGTCTCTTCTCGCACGCGAGCTGTCGTCCCGCGGCGTTCGTACCGGCACCGTGATCTGTCTCGCCGCCTGATTTTTGGAACTGTCTTCCCCCACGTGGTATAACTGTATATTTACCAACTTTCTACCGTGAACTGACCGGCGACGGCCGTCACGCTAATACGCTTTCGACGGGGTTCGCCGAGAACGAAAAAATTCCGAAAGTTAAAGTCATGCGATTATGTACGTTCAGAGAAGAACTTCATGACTGATAGTACGATGAACGCAAATTCGGGTGAGGGCGCGCTCGACGTCGGAGGGGCTGACGAGCTGTTCGGCGACCTCGAGGAGGAATCGTTCGAGGAGGGGGCCGACGACGGGGAGGCGATCGACGAGACGGCCGAGGAGTCGTCGAACGGGGCGGACGAATCCGAGACCGTCGAAGATCGGACGGCCGCCGCGGTTTTCGGAGAACTACAGAACGCCGCGACCGACACCGACGATATCGACGACGTGCTCGAGGACGAGAGTCCCGACGACATCATCGCGAGCGCGGACGATCCGGAGCCCGAGGCCGAATCGGTCGACGACGACCTGCTCGTCGACGAGAGCGAACTCGCGGATCTCCTGTTGACCGATCGGACGAAAGACGAGGAGTTCCTCTGGGTCGAGACCGAAGACGACGAAACCGACGAGTCGTCGACCGATGCGTCCGATGACGTCGGTGTCGATAGCGCCGTCGAGACGGACGAACACGACGCTGATACCGCGTCGACCGAGACCGAAGCCGACGACAACGGGAGCGACGCTGACGACGCTCGAGCCACCGTTTCGGGCTCGACGTCGTTGGCCGTCGACGCCGACGACACGACGGCCGACGAGGCCGCAGCAGCGGTGGACACCGAGGCCGAGACGGCGGCCGAATCCGCCGAGTCGACGGCCGCGGATGAAGCGGACGACGAGGCGGACGTCGAGGAGGCCTCGCTCGACTCCGACGAGAACACGGACGTTCCCGCGACGACGGACGAGGACGGCGGCTCCGGCGGCCTGCTCGGCTGGCTGCGCTCGAAGCTCGGCGGCCTGTTCTAAATCCGATTTGCTCGGCCGGCTTTCCCCCCACGACGCCGGCAGTACGGGGCGTGCGCTTCGATCCGGTCGGTGCTTCACTCTCGACGTGATTCGCTCTCGAGTCGATCGCTTCGGACGCTTCGTTCGACTTTCCACGACCGCGGACGCGCCGTTAACACTCCGGATACCACACGACGTCCTCCCGGCGGACCGTGAACGGGCGACTCCCACACTCGGGACAGCCGGTCCCGCCGCGGTCCATATCCGGTCGTTCGGGGATCGTATGCGCGGTTCCACACTCGTCACACACGATGCTGACGGGCATGCGCGAACGGACGATCGGCTCCCGCAAGGGAGTGCTGCCGGGATCTGCGCGTTCCGACGGGGTGACTGCGCTAGGGCTGCGCGACTGCTCGGTCGACACGTGACGGAACGCTCGAAAAAACGACGGCCGAAACCGACGCCGGTCGGCCCTCGAGTCGCGACTCGAGAGGCGTCCGACCGGTCGCGGCGTTACGCGAGGAACTCTTCGATGTGGTCGGCGACTTCCTCGGGCGTGTCGCCGACGGGGACGCCCGCGTCGTTCAAGGCGTTGATCTTGCTCTCGGCGGTGCCGGTACCGGAGCCGGAGACGATGGCGCCGGCGTGGCCCATTCGCTTGCCCGGCGGCGCCGTGCGGCCGGCGATGAAGCCGGCGACCGGCGTGTCGACGTAGTCGTCGATGAACGCGGCGGCCTCCTCCTCGTCCTCGCCGCCGATCTCGCCGCACATGACGATGGCGTCGGTGTCGGGGTCGTCCTCGAACAGCTCGAGGGCGTCGACGAAGTCGGTGCCGATGATCGGGTCGCCGCCGATGCCGATGGCGGTGGTCTGCCCGATGCCGCGGTTGGTCAGGCTGTCGACGACCTGGTAGGTCAGCGTCCCCGAGCGGGAGACCAGACCGACGTTCCCCTCGGCGAAGATGTTGCCGGGGAGAATGCCGAGTTTGGCCTCGCCGGGGGTGATGAGACCCGGACAGTTCGGACCGATGAGTCGGGTGTCGGTCTCAGAGAGGCGCTTGTTGACCCGGGCCATGTCCTGGGTCGGAATGCCCTCCGTGATCGCGACCGCGAGGTCGAGATCGGCGTCGAGCGATTCGAAGACGGCGTCGCCGGCGAACGCCGGCGGGACGAAGATGACCGAGGTGTCGGCGTTCTCCTCCTCGACGGCCTCGTGGACCGTGTCGTAGACGGGGACGCCTTCGACCTCCTGGCCGCCCTTGCCGGGGACTGCACCGGCCACGACGTTGGTGCCGTACTCCATCATCTGCTGGGCGTGGAACTTGCCTTCCCCGCCCGTGATGCCCTGTACCACGACGCGCGTGTCGTCGTCGACTAGAACGCTCATTATTCGTTCACCTCCCCAGCGTACTCGACGGCACGCTGTACCGCGTCCTCGAGGGTCTGTTCGACCGTCACGAGGTCCTCGTTGAGAATTTCCATGCCTTCCTCCCAGTTGGTACCGGCCAGACGGACGACGACCGGCTTGGGGATCTCGTCGAACTGCTCTAACGCCTCGTTGATCCCGCGGGCGACCTCGTCGCCACGCGTGATCCCGCCGAAGATATTGAAGACGACCGAATCGACGTTGTCGTCCGAGAACACCATATCGAGCGCGTTCGCGATGCGCTCGGCCTTCGCGCCGCCGCCGACGTCGAGGAAGTTGGCGGGTTCGCCGCCGTAGTGATCGACGAGGTCGAGCGTCGTCATCACGAGACCGGCGCCGTTGCCGATGATGCCGACGTTCCCGTCCAGACGGACGTAGTCGAAGTCGTACTCGTCGGCCTTCTGCTCGAGTTCGTCGCCGCCCGCGGCCTCCTCTTCCATCTCGGCGAGTTCGGGCTGGCGGAACAGCGCGTCCTCGTCGATGTTCATCACGGCGTCGGCTGCGATGACCTCGTCGTCGCTGGTGACCATCAGCGGGTTGATCTCGGCGTCGGAGCCGTCGCGGTCGTCCCAGAGCTGGTAGAGCGTAGTGAGAACGCTCGAGACGTCGCGTGCGATCGATTGATCGACACCCGCGTCGTAGACCGCCTTTCGGGCCTGATACGGATGCATTCCGAAGGCGGGATCGATGTGTTCGCGCGCGATGGCGTCGGGGTCCTCCTCGGCGACCTCCTCGATGTTGACGCCGCCTTTCGTCGAGACCATCGCGACGGGTTTGCCCTCGCCGCGGTCCATCGTGATCCCCACGTAGAGTTCGTTAGTGAAATCGACCGCTTCCTCGACGAGGACGCGATCGACGTGGTAGCCCTTGAGATCCATCCCCAGAATCTCGTCGGCCGCCTCACGCGCTTCGTCCTCGTCCTCGACGAGTTTGATCCCGCCGGCCTTGCCGCGGCCGCCGACTTGTACCTGCGCCTTGATCGCGACTGGATACCCGATCTCCTCGGCCGCGGCGACCGCGCCGTCGACGTCGGAGGCGAGTTCTGATGCCGGCGTCGGAATGCCGGCGTCGGCGAAGACCTGCTTCGCCTGGTACTCGTGCAATTTCATAGCCATTCGAACGGCCGTTCCGACCTTGCTTAAATCCTGTTAGTTTCCACTCGCGACGGAAAATCGATCGATGACCGGAAACTCCATCGCGTTCGTCCGGGCCGAACGTGTTTCCAGCCGACTCCTTTGTGGAGATTTTCAACTAGGGGCGGTAAACTGCTTTCCACTCGTCCGAACTCACCGGCACTTTCCTCCCTCGAGTACCCGATTTTGTAATTCGATCAATCGTCGGCGGACGTGGACTCGTCGACCGGGGAAGCGCTGTAATTCCGGCCGTCTCCGTTCGCGCCCGCCCCCGGCGTCTCCAGCCGCGCGACGTCGACGATCAACACGTTGTCGGTCGGCTGGATGGCGTCGATCACGCCCGCCAGCAGCAGTTCCGTTCCGAGAGAGATCCCGACCGCGATCGTGTCACCCTCGTCGAACTCCTGGAGGGACTGCTGGAATTGGAGGTGCGCCCGGCACAGGTCCGGGTGATGGACGTTCGTGAAGCGGACCTCGTCGACGACCGCGTCGGCGCGGTCGAAGTCGCGAGCCAGCACGCTCGGTTCGGGATCCGCGTCCGGTTGTCGACCGAGCACCGAGTACGCGATATCGGTCGGCCGGTAGCCGCCCTTCGGCCCCCTGACCCCCTCGACCAGATCCAGCTCTCGAAGGTGACCCATCTGTCGGCGGACGCTCTCGGTTTCGAGTCCGAGCTCCGCCGCGATGGTTTTCGCCCGAACGGGAGACTCGTCCGACTGATACTCGTTGACCAGCGCAGTCACCGCCCGCCGCTGCGCCGTCGTCAACGTAATCTCTGCCATACCGGGAGTAGTCAACGCCGCTACTTATCCCTGCGGGTGTACCGGGATACCGAGCGAAACGACCCCTCGAGTCGCGCCGATCAATCCCACCTCGAGGGTCGTTCAGTCCGTACCAACGCAGCATTCAAGCGTCTTCCACCCCACGTTTTCCCACGGTCGTGGCCGAACTCGTGAGCAACTCGATCGCATCGCACCGGACCCGACGCTGGATGTCGTCGCTCGAGTCGGCCCTCCGCCTGTTCGTCCACAGCAACCTCTTCATCTCGCTGGCGACGACGAGCGTCGTCGTCACGACGATCCTGCTCGCGAATCTGTCCCTCGAGCCGCTTCCCCTCTTTATCGTCTTCGCAGCCACGCTGTTCGTCTACACCGTCAACCGGTTCACCGACCTCGAGGAGGACGAGGAAAACGTTCCGGAGCGCGCCTCGTTTACGAAACGGTACGGCCGACTGCTGCTCGCCGCGGGCGTCGGCCTGTACGTTACCGCCATCGGCGTCGCTGTTATCCTCGGGCTCCCCGGCGCAGTCTACCTCCTCCTCCCGCCGGTCATCATCCTTCTCTACTCGGTCGGCGGGATCAAGCGGGTCTTCCTCGTGAAGAACCTGTTCGTCGGGTTCGCCTGGGGCGGTATCCCGCTGGGCGTCGGCTACTACTACGGCCGCCTCTGGACGCTCGAGATCCTCGCGTTCGCGGTGTATCTGACCGCGATGATCACCGTCGCGGCCGCCATCTTCGATATCAAGGACATCGAGGGCGACCGACAGGAGGGGATCGCGACCGTTCCGAACCGGTTCGGGACGGCCACGACCCGTCGGTACTCCCAGGCCGCGAACCTCGCGATCGCCGCGGCCGTCGTCGCCGTCGTCGCTGGGAGCGACCTCCACCTCGAGTTCTGTTCCTTGCTCGCGATGAACGGCTACGTCGCCTGTTACGTCCCCTTCGCGACGCCCGACCGCGGACCGCTGTACTACGGGTTCGTCGTCGACGGCGAGCACGTCTTTCTGGCGGTCGTCGTGGTCGGACTCGACTGGCTAATCTGGTAAGCGGTGGCCCGGCCGCTAGCACGGACCGGCTCCTCCGGGTTTATGATCCGTCATGGTGTATGATAACGCTTGAGACACCATGTCCGAACACGATCGCGAGCAAGAGCTGGAGGACTTCCTCATCCTCCGCGAATTGGACAAACCGATCACCGAGGCTGAACTGGAGGCGGCCGGCGAGCAATCCGGAGAGGCGCTGTCGACTCTCCGGGACGAGGGTGTCGGCATCCGGTGGGTCGAATCCGAAGTCCTGACCACCGAGGACGGCGACGTCACCGGCACGTTCTGTCACTACCGAGCCGAGAGCGAGGATGCCATCCGCGAACACGCCGATCGAGCCGGGCTGCCGGCGACGCGCATCGATCGGCGTGGAGAGCCCCTCGAGGGCGAATAGGTGTGAAACGCGCGTTCAGTAGAGGGAAGAAACTTACCAACGTTGGAGGAAGCACACTGTATGCCAACCAACCTGTCACCGGCATCTCTCGTCGCGACGGTCGTCGCGGCAGCCTTGGGGGTTCTCGGAGTGTGGCTCCCGTGGGTCCGGAAGCGTCCGGTCGGCTACAGGGACGGGCGGGCGATCTACACCGCAGAATACGTGTCGGGCATGGAGACCGGCCTTCGCGGTATCGACCCATTTATCATTTTACTCGTCGTGGCCGTCGTCGGCGTCGCCGTACTAGCCCGATACCGACCCTGGCGACCGGATATCGCGCTCGTCGGTGCCGGCGGACTGTTGCTCTGGGTGTTCGGCGCCGTCTTTCGGAACTACTGGACGGTCGAGCAGTATGCGGTCGAAGTCGGATTGTACCTGCTGCTCGCCAGCGGATTCCTCTTCGTTCTCGTCGGCGCCGGTGGCGTTCTCAAACGACGCTTGGTATCCGGTACGGATCACGGTCGTGACCCACGAATCGGGTAATTCGGACGCCGGTCGCCGAATCGTCAAACGCATTCTCAGGGGTGTTCTGAATAATGAAACGCCTCCTAGCTCCCGATTACCGATCGAAAACGCGGTCGCTGCTCGAGCCGCCTGCGACCGACGACGGACCGCTCAGTCCCGGTCTGCCTCGCTCCAGTCGCAGTCCTGGCACTTCCAGCCGGTGACCAGCTCGGTGACCGACGGCATGTAGGTCACCTCGAGGACGTTGCCGCCGCAGTCCGGACAGTCTCGGTCGGCCTCCTGGATGGAGTCGACCTCCATGACGGAGTCGCCCTCGACCATCTCGGCCAGTTTCTCGGCCGTAACCATTCGCCCCTGAACGACGCGGTTCTCGCTCACGGTCGGCGCTACCGGGTGCGGGACCCTAAGCGTTTTCAACGCCGGTCGCGCTCCGCGTGCGAATCGGACGATTTAACCCGGAGAGGGGACAATCCGCCACTGCGTGCGAGGGTAGCCAAGCGGCCAACGGCGGCGGACTCAAGATCCGCTCGTGTAGACGTTCAAGGGTTCGATTCCCTTCCCTCGCATCGTAAGATGCGGAAGATCAACACGGAGCGATCTTCCCTCGCAAACTTCTCCGCGCCGCTCGAAACGACCAGCCGCGACTCTGACTGTAGGGACTCGTCCGACGCGCTCGTGCGGAATAGCTATGCTCATTGATAACGTAGACCACCCATGAGCGATCACGTTCTCGTCCCGTTCGACGGATCGGCGCCCGCCCGTCACGCGCTGGAACACGCGCTCGAGAACTTTCCGGGCGCGGAGATCACGGTGCTGACGGTCATCGACGAGGTCGGGCGCGAGTCGGAGTACGCGGAGGCCGAAGAGACGGGGCAACTGTTCGCGAGCGCGAAGCGGCGGCTGGAAACCGCCGACGCGATCGCCGAGGAGTGTGGCGGTTCGATCCGCCGCGTCGCCGATATCGGCCCGACCTGCGAAACGATCACCGAGTACGCGGAGACCGCGGACGTCGATCACGTCGTTATCGGGACCCACGGCCGAACGGGGATCGCCAGAATCGTCGTCGGGAGCGTCGCCGAAACCGTCGTCCGGCAGAGTTCGTCGCCCGTCACGGCCGTCAAGTAGCGGTTCGACGCTCGACCTCGAGCGAACCGCGGGTATATACGTCCGAGGGTCGACTGTACGGACGACCGAAAGACGCGCTGTCTTTCACACACTGCGTCGGGAGCAGGAACGAACGCGTCGTTCGCGTCCGCCGACGGAGTCGCACGGCAGTCGAGTTCGACTACCGCATCTGTGACAGGCCGCTATGATCGGCGTTTCCTATGGAAATCGAAATCGCAACAATCGGCGGCTACGAGGAAGTCGGACGGCAGATGACCGCCGTCCGCGCGGGAACCGACATCGTCATCTTCGACATGGGACTGAACCTGTCGAAGGTGCTGATCCACGACAACCTCCGCACGGAGGGGATGCACAGCCTGGACCTGATCGACATGGGGGCGATCCCCGACGATCGGATCATGAGCGACCTCGAGGGCGACGTGAAAGCGATCGTCCCGACCCACGGCCACTTGGACCACATCGGCGCCATCTCGAAGCTGGCCCACCGGTACGACGCGCCGGTCGTCGCGTCGCCGTTCACGATCGAACTCGTCAAGGGCGAACTCGCGGACGAACAGAAGTTCGACAGCGGGAACGACCTCGTGAAGATGGACGCCGGCGAGACGATGTCCATCGGCGACTCCGGCAAGGTCGAACTCGAGTTCGTCAACGTCACGCACTCGATCATCGACGCGATCAACCCGGTCCTCCACACGCCCGAAGGCGCGGTCGTCTACGGACTCGACAAGCGGATGGACCACACGCCCGTCATCGGCGATCCGATCGACATGAAGCGGTTCCGCAAGATCGGTCGCGAAGGCGAGGGCGTCCTCTGTTACATCGAGGACTGTACCAACGCCAACAAGAAGGGCCGCACCCAGTCCGAGCGGGTCGCCCGGGAGCACCTCCGGGACGTCCTCTACAGCGTCGAGGACTACGACGGCGGCATCGTCGCCACCACCTTCTCGAGTCACATCGCCCGCGTGAAGAGCTTAGTCGAGTTCGCGAAGGACATCGGCCGCCAGCCCGTCCTGCTGGGCCGCTCGATGGAACAGTACTCGGGCACCGCCGAACGCATGGGCTTCGCCGAGTTCCCGGACGACCTCGGTATGTTCGGCCACCGAAACTCCGTCGACCGCACGTTCGAGCGCATCATGAACGAGGGGAAAGAAGACTACCTGCCGGTCGTCACCGGCCACCAGGGCGAACCCCGCGCGATGCTCACCCGGATGGGCCGCGGCGAGACGCCCTACGAACTGGACGACGGCGACAAGGTCGTCTTCTCGGCCGGCATCATTCCGGAGCCGACCAACGAGGGCCAACGCTATCAGGCCGAGAAACTGCTCGGCATGCAGGGCGCGCGGATCTACTCCGACATCCACGTCTCGGGTCACCTCCGCCAGGAGGGCCACTACGAGATGCTCGACGCGCTCCAGCCCCAGCACGTCATCCCGGCTCACCAGAACATGAAGGGATTCTCGGGGTACGTCGACCTCGCCTCGAACCAGGGATACAAACTCGGACGCGACCTCCACGTCACGTGTAACGGGAACCTCATCCAGCTCGTCTGATCGGGGCCGCCGCGCCCTCGAGCGCGAGACGTTCTCGAATCGCGCTTCGGTACTTCCCGCTCGAGCGACGCGAACTCGTCCGCTCGGACGAGCCGCTGCAGCGACCCCCTCCATCGCGGATGTAAACGCCGGGTTCTACCGGCCGTCGGTCGGTACAACGACGGTTTGTCTTCGCAATTACGCGACTCGAGAGCGTCTTCTCCGTCGGTTGGACGGGCCGTATCATTTACCAGTTGGTGGCGTCAATCGGGACGGCAATGGGTGAGCGAGCCGAAATCGTCGAGCTGGTCGGGAGCTCGACCGAATCGTGGGAGGACGCCGTACAGAACGCGATGGACGCTGCCGACGGAACGATCGACCACATCAGCGGGGTCGAGATCGACTCGGAGCCGACCGAGACCGATCGCGAGGGCGGGGAGACCGAACGGTACGTGGTCACGCTCGAGGCCTCGTTCGACCCGGAGGAGAACTGAAGGCGTCGTCGGCCGGTCGCTCGGCGTCGTCGCGTTCCGTGCGCCGCCGGCTCGTTTTCGATCGCTTTCGATCGCTTCGAAGAGCAGAAACTAGTTCGGACCGGTCGCGGGCGGGTCCGCGACCGCGTTCAATCGTCCCGCGGCGGTGGCGAGTAATCGCCGCGGGCGAACCTGCCGAAACAGAGTTCGCGGAACGTGAGCACGTAGTTCTGCTCCTGGTACTCGCGTTCGACCGCTTGGAAGTAGTTGACGACCGTTACGAGCAACACGCCGCCGACGGCGTTTCCGAGGAGTACGGGGAGGGCGAAGTCGATCGCGCCGGTCACGAGCGCCAGTTCCCCCCGGAAGACGAGAAACAGCACTTCGGTTGCCGATACCACGCCGTGATAGAGGTCGCCCAGCGGGATCGCGAGGAAGGCGACGTACACCAGTACCAGCCGCGCGGTCGTGTCCTGGGACGCGTAGTCGAGCCAGACGACGCCCGCGACGATCAGGCCGGCGAACACCCCCTTGAAGAACAGGCTCGACCACGGCGTTGCGACCCCCTGTTCGGCGATCCCGACCGCGGTGGACATGACGGACGGGGAGAAGACCCCCGTGTTCGCCAGCACGTACGCGCCCAGTGCGCCGCCGAGCAGGTTGCCGAACAGCACGATCGTCCAGACGGTCAGCAGCGCCGGCACGCTCGCCAGTCGCTCGAGGACGAGCGCGACCGGCGGCAGCGTGTTCTCGGTGAACAGCTGGTAGTCGCCGATGATGATGTAGACGAAGCCCAGCGGATAGAGGAGCGCGCCGACGATCGGCGCGCCGCCGGTCCCGTCGGTCAGCGACGCGTAGAGCATGAACGTCAGCGTGATCGCAAAGCCCGCCGCCAGCGCGCTGAAGAACAGCTCCCGGATCCCGGTCGTGATCTCGTCGTCGGCCGCGGCGACGATCCGGTGGAAGATCTCGTCCGCCGAGAACCGGTCGCGGACGACGGCCCCGGCGGCCGGAACCCCGCGCGAGGACTGCTCGACGGCCTCTCGGATCGTCTCGTCGTCGAGTGCCTCCTGCGCTTCCGACTCGTCTCGCCCCCGCTTCTCCCGGGACCGCTCATCGGCGCTCATGGTGGCGAGTACGCGATGGACCGAATAAAGCTGTCGTCACACGGATGAAATGAACAACCCTGTCCATCGAGAGCGGCGAACTCGAGTCGGTCGCCGAGGCCGCGCGTTCGTCGCGGCGCCGGCGGCTCGAGCCAGACCCAAAGGGTAACGCCTTTTGACGCCGTCGCCCCGACGAACACCATGAGCAAACACGACGGGGACGGCGGGCGCGCGAGCGTCGCGGTCCACGCCGCCCGCGCCGGGGCGGACGTCGCCGCGGGCTCCTTTCGCGGCGAGCTCGAGGTCGACCGGAAGGACGGCAAGACCGACGTCGTCACGCAGTCCGACCGCGAGGCTCAGCGGCGCGTGATCGACGTGATCGAGGCCTCCTATCCGGACGATCCGATCGTCGGCGAGGAGGACGACGCGCTGAAGGCGGTCCCCGAGACGGGGCCGGCCTGGATCGTCGACCCCATCGACGGAACGAACAACTACGTCAACGGGATCCGCGCGTTCGGAACGGCCGTCGCGGCGGTCCGCGACGGCGACCCCGTCGCCGCGGCCACCGTCTGTCCTGCGCTGGGGGACACCTACCGCGTCGGGCCGACGGGCGCCGTTCGCAACGACGAGCCCCTCTCGGTCAGTGACTGCGCCGATCCCGAGGCCGCGACCGTCTGCCCCACCTACTGGTGGAACTTCGACCAGCGCGATCAGTACGCCGCGGCGGTCCGCGGCCTCACCGACCGCTTCGGCGACGTTCGCCGCTTCGGCTGCGCCCAGCTCGAGCTCGCGATGGTCGCGTCGGGCGCCCTCGAGGGAACGATCACGAACCTGCGGGCCAACCCGTGGGACACCGTCGCGGGCGTCGCGCTGATTCGGGCGGCCGGCGGGACCGTGACCGACCTCGAGGGGAACCGCTGGCGCCACGACAGCGAGGGGCTGGTCGCCTCGAACGGGGCGGTCCACGACGAGCTCCGCGCCGCCGCGCGGGCGATCGACGGGGACGGCGACTGTAGTAGCCACTGAAACGAATCACACACCGGTCGCAAAGCCGTCTCGCGATCGGGTGTGCATTGACTTTCAGTGGCTACTATAACGAGCGTCGGGATCCGACCGGCGTCCAATGCAAAAAAATCGGAAACGGTAAGCGGCCCCCGTACAGCTACTCTCGCATGGACGAGTACATCGAACGGTACGGGGCCGAGCGAATCTGGGCCGCGGCCGTCGTTCTCCTCGCCGCCGGCGTGGCGCTCGCTGCCTCCCTCTTTTATCAGCCCGTCTACGTCGATCTGATCTGGCAGTACTACTGGGGACCAGTGGTCGCCGACGCCCACGGCTGGAGCTGCATCGCCTGGGCCGACGGCCAGCAAATACACTGCAGCAACGCCGGCGCCAACGCCGGTCCGACCGCCGAGCCCGGCTACACGTTCGTCTCCTACGCGGGCTACATCCCGACGCTCATCCTGATGGCGATCGGGGTCCTCTTCCTGGTTCGCCGCCTCGAGATCGAGCGCTACCGCGCGGGCTTCTTCGCGCTGTTCCCGTTCATGCTCTTCGGCGGCGCCTTGCGGGTCGTCGAGGACACGAGCGTCGCCGCCTACCGGCAGACGGGCGAACTCATGATGGAGTTGCCGTGGATCGGCTTCCTGATCAGCCCGCTGATCTACTTCACCGTCGCCCTCCTCACGGTGATCGCCGTCGTCGCGTCGGTCTGGCTCGACCGGACCGACCGCGTCTCGGGCTACGAGTACCCGCTCGCGGCGATCGGCACGACCTACCTGACGGTCACGCTCGCCTATCTGGTGTACGCGTCGACGCAGCCGTACGCGGACTTCCATCCGCTGCTTCTGGTGACGACGCTCGTCGGCGCGACCCTCGCCACGGCCGTCACCTGGCTCCTCATCGGACGGTTCGCCCCCGAGATCAACCGGGGAACGGAGTACATGGGAGTGGTCGTCATCTGGGCGCACGCGGTCGACGGCGTCGCGAACGTTATCGGCCTCGACTGGGCGACCGCCTTCGGCCTCGAGCACAATCTCTCGCCGAAACACCCCATCAACGGGGCGATCGTCGACATCACCGGCTCGGTGTTACCCCCCAACGTCGTCGACGCGATCGGCGCCGCCTGGCCGTTCCTGCTCGTGAAACTCGTCGCGGCCACGTTCGTCGTCTGGGTCTTCAACGAGGAGATCTTCGACGAACAGCCGCGCTTCGCCATCCTAATGTTGATCACCGTCGTCGCCGTCGGCCTCGGACCCGGGACGCGGGACATGCTCCGGGCGACGTTCGGGGTCTAGGCGCCGCGGCGACTCGATCGCCTTCTCGACGAGCGACGAAACGGAAACAGCTACGGCACCACCTGACAACCGTTCGAGCAGTGATGCAGGCCTACGTGTTCGTCCACTTCAGGGAGAAGCGGACACCGGACGGTGAGCAGGTGTACTTCGGGATCAGCGAGGACGGGTTCAACTGGGAGGCGGTAAACGGCGGCGACCCCGTCCTCTGGAGCTATAAGGGCGACAAGGGTGTCAGGGACTGTACGATCACCAGAACGGCGGACGGGAGGTTCGTGATACTGGGGACGGACCTCAGCCTGGCCTACGGGATGCCCAATCAGTACGACGGCTCGTGGGCGGAGATCACGCGCAACGGGAGTAACTCGCTGGTGATGTGGGAATCCGAGAACCTGGTCGACTGGTCCGATCAGCGGATGGTCGAACTCGGCGACGAGGCGTTCGGCTGCCTCTGGGCGCCGGATATCACCTACGACAGCGAGAACGCCGAGTACGTCGTCCACTGGTCGTCGGCCCACCGTAGCGACGATTTCGAGGAAAAAGCGATCTACTACGCGCGGACCGAGTCGTTCGAGGAGTTCTCGGAACCGGAGCTGCTGTACCGGAAACCGGACGGCGGTGTCATCGACTCCGCGATGTACGAGGAGAACGGGTCGTACTACTGTTTCGTGAAAAGCGAAGCGAACCCCGCCGGAATCATCCTGCTGAAGGCCGAGCGTCCGACCGGGCCGTTCACTCGAGTGACGGCGTTCGACCGCACCATGGAGGGTCTGGAGGGCGAGCGATACGAGGCGCCGACCGCCGTGCGACTCGAGGACGGCCGGTGGTGTCTGTTCGTCGATTACTTCGGCGGCAGCCCGGAGACGCAGGGCTACGTTCCGTTCGTAGCCGAGTCGCTGGAGGATGAGTTCGTGCGCGCCGACGACGAGTTCTCGTTTCCCTACGGGTTCAAACACGGCACGGTGCTGCCGATCACGAGCGAGGAGTACGACCGCCTGAAGGCCTACGAGAAGGATCCGTCGGAGCGGTAGGCGCGCTCGACGGCCACTGTCACCGCCGCCAGAACGCGCCGGTGAAGAGGACGAGCGCCGGGATAATCTCGAGGCGGCCGATCCACATCAGGAAGATCATCACGAGCTTCGAGGAGTCGGGGAACTCGCGGTAGCTGCCGAAGGGACCGAGTTCGCCGAAGCCCGGTCCGATGTTCCCGATCGTCGCGATGCTGGCGCTGATCGCGTCGATCGGCTCGAGCGAGACCGCGCCGCGGGTCGAATCGACGGCGATGAACACCGTCGCGACGACGAAGATGAACAGGTACAGCAGGGTGAAGCCGAGGACCCCGCGGATGACGTCCTCGTCGACGACGTAGCCGCCGAGGCGGATCGGTTTGACCGCCTCGGGGTGGGCGGCGGTAAACAGCTCCCGACGGGCGACTTTCAGGACGACCAGCCAGCGGATGATCTTGACGCCGCCGCCGGTCGAGCCGGCGCAGCCGCCGATGAACATCGCAACGAGGAGGACGGTCTGGGAGACCGGCCCCCACTCCGCGAAGTCGCTCGTCGCGTATCCCGTCGAGTTCAACAGCGAGACGGTCTGGAAGGCCGCGTGACGCAGGGCGCTCTCGCCGTACCCCTCAGTCGTGCCGCCGAGTTCGCCGAGCGGCGGGGCGCTGCCGCTGTACAGTAACGCGGCGACGATCGCGGTCACGACGGCGATCGCACCCGCGTAGGCGCGAAACTCGGTGTTCTGGAAGAGCCTTCTGGGCTCGCCGTCTAACACGTACCAGAACAGCGCGAAGTTGGTGCCGGCGATCGCCATGAAGGGGATAACGAGCCACTGCACGGCGGCGGAGAACGCGGCGACGCTGTTCGCCTCGGGCGAGAACCCGCCGGTCGGAAGCGTCGTGAAGCCGTGGGCGACCGCGTTGTAGAAGTCCATGTTCGGCGCCATCCCCGCCAGATGGAGGCCGTACAGTAGGGCGATGTAGACGATCGTGAATCCGAAGTAGACGAGCCAGAGGATGCGGGCCGTCTCGGCGATCTTCGGCGTCAGCTTCTGGAGCTCCGGTCCCGGCGCCTCCGAACGGATCAGCTGCGCGCCGTTGACCGCCAGCTCCGGCAGGATCGCGATCATCAACACGATGATCCCCATCCCGCCGAGCCACTGGGTCAGCTGACGCCACATCATGAGGGCGTGTGAGTGTTTCTCGACGGAAATCTCGGCCATCACGGTCGCCCCGGTCGTCGTGAACCCGGACATCGACTCGAACAGCGCGTTCACCGGATGTCTGAGCGCGGACTCGGTTCCGTAGCCGGCTAAGACGTACGGGATCGCTCCGACGACCGCGACGGCCAGCCACGAGAGCGCGACCAGCAACAGCGCCTCTCGGGGCTGCAGGTCGGGATCGGGCTCGAGTCGCTCGAGGCCGAACCCGATCGCGACGGTGAGCGCGATCGTCGCCACGAACACGAGGAAGTGTTCCCCGTAGATGATGGCGACGACGACCGGGACGAACAGCGTGAGGGCGAGATACTTGAGAACGGTTCCAGTCAGCGCGACGCTCGCCTGCCAATCGACACGTATATTCATACTCTCAGGTCTGGCTTCGCTCGAGCCGGAATCGTGGTCGGGGAAACTCGACGTCGGTACATAATTCCACTGGAGTGGTCCGCTCGCCGAGACCGACGGCGTCGCCGGACGTCGCTGGTCGACGCCGCGACCGGGACGCGAGCCGCCGACCATGTCAGCCGATCATCTATATGCACAGGTCGCGTAGGTACACTCGGCATGTCTCGACTCCCGAGCGTTCGGCACCCGGCCTCGTTCTTCGACGTCTTTACGGTCACCGCCGTGTCGATCGTCGTCGTCGCCGCGGTGCTGACGGTTTGGCACGGGACGTTCGTCCGCATCGAGATGGCCGTCTTCACCGTGCTCGTCTTCGGCTGGGTCGCCTGGGCCATCAACCGGATCCTCGAGGAATCGGTCCGCAGTTCCCAGCGGTGACGCAACTCGAGACGGTACCGATCGGACGGGAGCCGCTACGGTCGCTCGAGGCCGGTTACGTCGTTCCGAGCCGATCCGTGACGCGGGCTGACCCGAAGTAACCGGACTCGCGCGCTATTTTACGGGAACAAACAGCCCTCGTACTGCAGGAGTTCGAGCGGAACGATACGCGACTACCGGTGCTGCTCGACGGCGAAGCGTTCTCCGTTCCCGTTAGCGGCGATCGGTTTCGAACGCGTCGAGCGTGGAATCGGTGAACTCGCCTCGAGAGAGGACGGTCAGGATGTCGCCGGCCCGGATCTCGCTTTCGCCGGTCGGCGTCAGCACGGCGTCGTCGCGTTCGATCGAGACGACGAGCACGCCGTCCTCGAGGACGTCCTCTTCCCCGGCGCGTTCCAGGGTCATGCCGGCGATCGGCGCGTCGTCGTCGACGGTCAGCTCGACGACCTCGTTGCCGCCCGTGAGGCTGACGTAGTCCGAGAACTGCTGGTGGGTCTCGGCCGGGCCGAATGGCTGGTAGGACTGAAACTGGTCCGTTCGGACCATCTTCTCGTCGTCGATCTCGAGGCCCAGCGCCGCGAGCTCCCGGCCGATGTCGTTGATCGCGTCGACGTCGTCGCCGACGGCGAGGACGTGGAGGTTCTCCTGGCCGGCGACGAACTCCCGAACGTTGACGACGCCGGCGATCGTCCGCGACTGCTGGGCGAGGCGCGCGCGCTCTTCGACGGGCGCCGTCGCCACGTACAGCGTCGTGAGCATGCCGTTGGCGGCGTCGAAGTTCACGTTCGCGTGATAGCCGCTGATGATTCCGGCGTCCTCAAGCTGATTGATCCGGTTTCGAATCGTCGCCGGCGAGACGCCCACCTCCTCGGCGATCATCGGGGCGGACGTGTTCCGCGCGTCGTCCATCAGCGCGTGGATGATCCGTTTGTTCACTTCGTCGAGACGAACGCTCATACCCCCGACTACGGCCACGGGACTGAAGGCTCCTGCTTTTTGATCGCTCGTCGAAACGCTACTGGTGGCGTAACTGTGCTCCGGCCGAGTCGAAAGGTAGCGCTCGGGGAGGACCGTCCGACCACAGATCGCCAGCGTTCCCGTGGTGGTTGTGAACACTGCACTGGTGAAGGACGACCCGCTCGAGTCGGCCGGATTCTGTTCACAACCGAGTCGCACAGACTATAACCGAGAACGAACAAGCTGTTGTCATACTCTCGAATTGCGTCACGAACGATTCCCCGAGGGATACTGAAGATGTATATCGTCATCATCGGCGCCGGAAGCATCGGCTCGAACCTGATCGATCTCGCGGTCCGCGACGGCAACGACGTCGTCGTCATCGAGAGCGACGAGGGNATCGGCGCCGGAAGCATCGGCTCGAACCTGATCGATCTCGCGGTCCGCGACGGCAACGACGTCGTCGTCATCGAGAGCGACGAGGGGCGAGCGAACGACGTGGCCTCGACGCACGACTGTCTCGTGCTCAACGCCGACGCGACTAACCACGACACGCTCCGAGACGCGGACATCGACCGGGCGGACGCGGTCATCTCGACGACCGACATCGACGCGGTCAACATCATGGTGATGTTGCTCGCCCAGGAACACGACGTCCCGAACCTCGTTAGCGTCGTTCACGACCCGGAGAACCTGCCCGTCTTCGAGAAAATCGGCGTCAACTTAATCGAGAACCCCCAGCGGNACGACGTCCCGAACCTCGTTAGCGTCGTTCACGACCCGGAGAACCTGCCCGTCTTCGAGAAAATCGGCGTCAACTTAATCGAGAACCCCCAGCGGTTGATCGCCGACTACCTCTACCACTCCGTGCGGTACCCCGACGTCAGCGACTTCATCGACCTCGACGATCAGACCGAACTCGTCGAACTCACCGTCACCGAGGACGCCCCGATGCACAACCAACTGCTCTCGACAGCGAAGGAAGGCGGCGCGCTCCCCGAGGGCTGTCTCGTCGTCGCCCTCCAGCGAAACGGTGAGATCCGGGCCCCGCGGGGCGGGACGACCGTCCGCGCCGGCGACAAGGTGACGGTGTTCACCGACGACGCCACGCTGGACGACGCCGTCCGGGCGTTCACCGGCGACCATCCATGAAAGTCCGGTATTCGGCGGTGGGGCGAGACCTCGGCCGAATCGTGCAGGTCGTCTCGCTGATGTTGCTCGTCTCGATCCCGATCGCCGCCGTCCACCGCGAGTTCTACGCGATCCCCGCCTTCGTCGGCTCCGCCCTCCTGATGGGCGGAATCGGGCTCGGTCTCGCGCGGCGATACCGGGACGTGTCCGACACCGGTCGACTCGAGGCGATGGTCACGGCCGCGGCCGCGTGGGGGACCGTCGGCGTGTTCGGCGGGCTCCCGTTCCTGCTGATCGCGTGGACGATCGCGCTCGATCCGTACCCGGCGTGGGCGAACACGCCGGCGATGACCGACACGGTCGCCACCTTTCGCCATCCGCTCCACGGGATCTTCGAGAGCGTCAGCGGCTTCACCAGCACCGGGCTGACGATGGCCGCCGTCGAGGAGGAGCTGCCGCGGTCGCTGCACTGGTGGCGCTCCTTTACCGAGTGGATCGGCGGGGTCGGCGTTATCGTGCTGACGGTCGCCATCCTCGCCCGACCGGGCAGCGGGTCGCTCACCCTCTATAAGAGCGAGGCCCGGTCGGAGAAGATCCACCCCAGCATCGTCTCGACGGTGACGGAGATCTGGAAGATCTACCTCGGGATCACCCTCGCCGGAATCGCGCTGTTCCTCGCCGCCGGGATGCCGCCGTGGGACGCGATCAACCACGCGATGACGGCCATCTCGACCGGCGGGTTCTCCGTCCACGCCGACTCGATCGGTCACTACGGCAGTCCCGTTATCGAGTACGCGGTCATCCCCGTGATGGTCGCGGGCAGCATCGCGTTCCCGATCCACTACCTGCTACTCAAGGGGGAACTCGAGAACTTCTACACCGATCTCCAGACCCGGTGGGTGTTCATCTGGTTCGCCGTCGGATCGGCCCTGCTGATGGCGCTACTCGCGACCGGAGACCAGTACGAGTCGCTCGAGGAGACGTTCCGGATCTCGCTGTTCCAGTTTGTCTCCGCGACGTCGAACGCCGGCTTCGGGACGGCGACGATCGGCGGCGGCACCGAGCGCGTCTGGACCGCCGGACCGACGCTGTTGCTCTGTCTCGGCATGTTGACCGGCGCCGCGGCGGGGTCGACCGTCGGCGGTCTCAAACTCGTCCGCGTCATCACGCTCATCAAGGGGACGGTCTGGCAGATCCGGAGCGTCTTCGTTCCCGCGAGCGCGATCCGGCGCCTCCGTCTCGGCGAGCGAACGCTCGATCAGTCCCAAGCCCAGCGCGAGTACACCGAAGCGACCGTCGTCTTCGTCCTCTGGCTCGCCGGCCTGGCCGTCGGGATCGTGGTCTTCCTCTGGACGCTGCCGCCGGAGTATCCCCTCGAGTACGTCATCTTCGACGTGATGAGCGCCCAGAGCACGGTCGGCCTGGACACGGGGATTACCGGGCCGGAGATGCCGACGGCCGCGAAGACGGTGCTGATCTTCAACATGTGGATCGGCCGCCTCGAGATCATCCCCGTCGCCGTGTTGCTGGGGGCGCTCTTCCAGAACCTCGACCTCTATCGGTAGCGTCGCCCGGTCGTCTTCGGACCGAGCGGCCGACGGTGCCGACGGCCGCCCGCCCTCGAGCCGAGGGGCGGCCCCGTCGACGGCCGCTCGATCCTACGTCGTTCGGCATCGTCGTTGATCGCGTTCGGCGGCATTCGATCGATCTGGACGATCTCGCGCACGACGAACGGTGAGTCCACCGGCCGCGACCGGTGGGAGAGGATACGAGGTGACGACCCGGACGCTGACGTCTATCGAAATTTCCACTCTTAATCCCGGTACGGAATGAGTAAATGTGCTAGGTTTATACTACTGAATCCGAAACGGGTCCAATGATGCGACGATGCCGACGGCGACGACGGGACCGCGGCGCCGCGAGCGCCCGGTCCGGTCGCGGCGGTATCCCGACGACCGGTTCGAGCACGGCGCACGCGGGCGTTCCGCTCGTGTTCGAGGACGTCGTCGGCGAAATCGTCGCCGCGGCCGCGGCCGTCGCGTCGACGGCCGTCGGGAGTCGACCACGGTCCGGCGGTCACCGCCGCCGACCGCTGTCGGGATCCGATTCGTACAGACTGCTCACCGAGAGCGAACGTCCGGTCGTCGTTTTCTCTCGACCGGGTTCGCAGGAGACCTAGATTCAACGATGTATATTGTCATTATCGGCGCCGGAAGCATCGGCTCGAACCTGATCGATCTCGCGGTCCGCGACGGCAACGACGTCGTCGTCATCGAGAGCGACGAGGGNATCGGCGCCGGAAGCATCGGCTCGAACCTGATCGATCTCGCGGTCCGCGACGGCAACGACGTCGTCGTCATCGAGAGCGACGAGGGGCGAGCGAACGACGTGGCTTCGACGCACGACTGTCTCGTACTCAACGCCGACGCGACCAACCACGACACGCTCCGGGACGCGGACATCGACCGGGCGGACGCGGTCATCTCGACGACCGACGTCGACGCGGTCAACATCATGGTGATGTTGCTCGCCCAGGAACACGACGTCCCGAACCTCGTTAGCGTCGTTCACGACCCGGAGAACCTGCCCGTCTTCGAGAAAATCGGCGTCAACTTAATCGAGAACCCCCAGCGGCTAATCGCCGACTACCTCTACCACTCCGTGCGGTATCCGGGTGTCACCGACTTCATCGACCTCGACGACGAGACCGAACTCGTCGAACTCACCGTCACCGAGGACGCCCCGATGGCCGGCCAACCGCTCTCCTCGGCGAAGGAAGCCGGCGCGCTCCCCGAGGGCTGTCTCGTCGTCGCCCTCCAGCGCGACGGCGACATTCGCGCGCCTCGCGGCGGGACGACCGTCCGCGCCGGCGATCACGTGACGGTGTTCACTGACGACGCCACCTTGAACGACGCCGTCCGGGCGTTTACCGGCGAGCAGCCATGACGGCCCGCTACCCGGTAATCGGGCGGGACGTCGGCCGGATCCTTCAGGTGGTCTCCCTGATGCTGCTGGTCTCGGTCCCGATCGCCGCCGTCCACCGCGAGTTCTACGCGATCCCCGCGTTCCTCCTCTCGGCGGTCGTGATGGCCGGGCTCGGAGTCGCGCTCGCTCGTCGATACCGCGGCGCGGCCGACCCCGGAAAGCTCGAGGCGATGATCACCGCGGCCAGTTCCTGGGCGGCGGTCGGCGTCCTCGGCGGGCTCCCGTTCCTACTGATCGCGTGGACGATCGCGATCGACCCGTACCCCGCGTGGGCGAACACGCCGCCGCTGGACGACACGACTGACATCTTCCTGAACCCGCTCGACGCGGTGTTCGAGAGCATGAGCGGCTTCACCGGGACGGGGCTGACCGTCGCTGCGGTCGAGGAGAAGTTACCGCGGTCGTTACACTGGTGGCGCTCCTTTACCGAGTGGATCGGCGGGGTCGGCGTTATCGTGCTGACGGTCGCCATCCTCGCCCGGCCGGGCAGCGGGTCGCTCACCCTCTATAAGAGCGAGGCCCGGTCGGAGAAGATCCACCCCAGCATCGTCAATACGGTCACGGAGATCTGGAAGATCTACCTCGGGCTGACGCTCGGCTCGATCGCGCTGTTCCTCCTCGTCGGCATGCCGGCCTGGGACGCGATCAACCACGCGATGACGGGGATCGCCACCGGTGGGTTCTCCGTCCACGCCGACTCGATCGGTCACTACGCCAGTCCCCTCATCGAGTATGCGGTCGTCCCGGTGATGGTCGCGGGCAGCATCGCGTTCCCGATCCACTACCTGATCTTCAAGGGCGAACTCGAGAACTTCTACACGGACATCCAGACGCGCTGGGTCTTCCTCTGGTTCGGGATCGGGTCGCTGGCCCTGACCGCGATCCTCTGGGCCAACGGACAGTACGAGACGTTCGAGGAGACGTTCCGGATTTCGCTGTTCCAGTTCGTCTCCGCGACGTCGAACACCGGTTTCGGCACAGCGACGGTCGGCGAAGGCACGGAACCGGTCTGGTCGGCCGGAGCGACGTTCGTGACGTGTCTGGGAATGCTGACCGGCGCCGCGGCGGGGTCGACCGTCAGCGGTCTCAAACTCGTCCGCGTCGTCACGCTCGTCAAGGGAACGGCCTGGCAGATCGGCTCGGTCTTCCAGCCGGACAGCGCGATTCGTCGATTCCGGATCGGCAAACGGAGTCTCAGCGAGGACCAGTTCCAGCGGGAGTACACCGAAGCGGCGGTCGTCTTCCTGCTCTGGATCACGTTCCTCGCCGTCGGCGTGACCGTCCTCCTGCGGACGCTCTCGCCGGCACATCCCGTCGAGTACGTCATCTTCGACGTGATGAGCGCCCAGAGCAACGTCGGGCTCGACTCGGGGATCACCGGACCGGGAATGCCCGACACCGCGAAGGCGATGCTGATCATTAACATGTGGGTCGGCCGCCTCGAGATCATCCCCGTCGCCGTGTTGCTGAGCGCGGTCTTCCGACGGATCGGCCTCTATCGATGACTCACAGCGCGGCGGACACTTCGTCGAGGACGGTCGCGTCGACGAACAACACGACGTGGTCGCCGGCGCGGGGAACCGTCGTCCCGCGGGGCGTGACGAGGTCGCCGCCGCGAGAGATCGCGCCGATGACGACGCAGTCGGGGAGCCCTTCCATCGACTCCGCGATCTCCCGGCCCACCAGGGCGCTGTCGTCGTCGAGTTCGACCTCGATGACCTCGGCGCGGTCGTGTTCTAACATCGCGATCTTCTCGGTCTGATCCGTCCGCGTAAAGCGGACGATCTCCTCGGCGGTCTCCTCTCGAGGGTTGATCGCGACGTCGATCCCGACGGCCTCGAAGAGGTCGGTGTACTCGGTGTTCTCGATGATCGCGACGGTCCGGTCGACGCCGACCCGCTGGGCCAGCAGCGAGACGAGCAGGTTCTTCTCGTCGCTGTCGAGGGCGGCGACCACGATGTCGGCCTCGTCGATGTGCTCGCGGGTGAGGAAGTCGGTGTCGGTCGCGTCGCTTTGCATGACGAACGTGTCCGGCAGCGCCTCGGCCATCTCGCGGGCGCGCTCCTGGTCCCGCTCGATCAGCCGCGGCTCGAAGCCGTGGGCCTCGAACTCCCGGGCGGCCTGGAACCCGATCTCGCTGCCGCCGACGATGACCACGTCGTCGGTGCTCGAGGTCGTGTCCGGAACCATCGCCATGGCGAACTCCTTGACGGAATGGGGGCTCCCGATGACGACGATCCGGTCGTCGGCGCGGAACTCGGTGTCGCCGCGGGCGACGATCAGTTGCTCCTCCCGGAAAACGGCGGCGAACGTCATCGAGTCGTACCGGTCGGCTTCCTCGACGCGCTTGCCGACCAGCGGGCTCTCCGGACCGATCTCGAACTCGGCCATCCTGACGAGGCCGCCGGCGAACGTCTCGACGTCCTGGGCCCGCGGGAAGCCGGAGATCCGGAAGATCGTCTGGGCGACCAGCAGGTCCGTACACACCATGAAATCCACGCCGAAGGCGCCCCGGGACCCCTCCCAGGTGTTCAACAGCGTCCGGCGCCGGACGCGCGCGATGGTGAACGTCTCGCTGGCGGTCTTGGCGGTGCCACAGACGACGATGTTGGTCTCGTCGCTGTCGGTACAGGCGACGACCAGATCCGCCCGCTCGAGGCCGGCGTCCCGGAGCGTCTCGAGTTCCGTCCCGTCGCCCTGAACCGAGAGCACGTCGTACGTGTACGTGATCTCGTCGGCGAGTTCGGGATCGCGTTCGACCACCGCGACGTCGTGGGTGTCCGCTAAGTTCGCGGCGATCATCTGGCCGACCTGTCCCGCGCCGACGATCAGTACGTACATGGCTGGGACCTCCGTCGCTTGTACATCCTTCCCGGACGTTTTCGGGGCGGACCGATAGGCGTTTCGACGATCGGTCACCGCTTTAGAACGTCTCCAGTAGGGTCGAACCCCTCCGCTCGAGGGATCGCGACGCGCCGTCTCCGCTCGCGTACTGCTTGGGCGTACATGTGGACCGGTCGGCGTCGTTCGAGAACGCATATACGACCGCGGCCTCCAAGGGAGAGACATGACTGACAGTTCCGGAGCGGACGACGGCTGGTTCGGGGCCCTCGCGTCCGACGGTCCCGAGGCGGCCGCGACGGCGGTTCGCGAGGGGGCCGCCGACGAGCCCCGCGACTGGCCCGCGCTCGCGGTCGAGGCGGGGGTCGTCGACGACGAGGACGACTACTACGATGCCCTACGAGCCGCGACGACGGCGGCGGCGAGGGCGGCGGTGACCGAGCGCGAGGCGGCCGACGACCGCCAGCTCGTCCACGCGGTGCGGGCAATGGACGACTGTACGCGGACCGCGAACGAACTCGCCGAACGGCTGGCAGAGTGGGCGGGGACCGTCGATCCCGACGCCGGCACGGGCGTCGGCTACGCCCGCGAACTGGCGAGCCGAGACGAAACGCCTGACGCCGCGCCGGACGCGCTCGTCTCGCTGGCCGAGCGCGTCGCCGGCCTCGCCAACGAGGCCGACGAACTGCGCGAGTACGTCGAGCGGACGGCGCCGACGGTGGCGCCCAACCTCGCCGCGATGGCCGGCCCCGTCCTCGCGGCGCGGCTGCTCTCGCTGGCCGGCGGCCTCGAGAGCCTGGCCAAGAAACCCAGCGGCACGGTTCAGGTGCTTGGCGCCGAGGACGCGCTCTTCGCCCACCTGCGCGGGCACGCGCCCTCGCCCAAACACGGGATCATCTATACGCACGACGCGGTCCGAGGAACCCACCCCGACGAGCGCGGCTCGGCGGCCCGCGCGGTGGCCGGGAAACTCGCCATCGCCGCCCGGGTCGATCACTACTCCGGCGAGCTGAAGCCCGAACTCGAGGCCGAACTCGAGGAGCGCATCGAGACGATTCAGGCGCGGATCGGCGACGGCGGCGACGCCGGCGACGGAGGTGCCGACGATGAGTGAACAGCTTCCCGACGGCGTCGAGCGCCGCGCGTTCGACGGCACTGAGCGACTCGCGACGCGGGGAGAGCCGGTCTACGGCGAACCGACCGAGGGGGAGTGGCGCGCGTGGAACCCGAACCGCTCGAAGCTCGGCGCGATGCTCGAGTTGGGGATGGACACCGGCCTCGAGGGCGGCGAGACGGTCCTCTATCTGGGCGCCGCGAGCGGAACGACCGTGAGTCACGTCGCGGACTTCGCCGGCCCGACCTACGCCGTCGAGTTCGCCGCCCGGCCGACGAGGGACTTGCTCGAGGCGGCGGAGAGCCGGCCGCGGCTCTTCCCGCTTCTCAAGGACGCCCGGAAGCCCGAGACGTACGCCCACGTCGTCGAGTCGGACGTGGACGTGCTCGTTCAGGACGTCGCCACCCGAGGGCAGGCGCGGGTGGCCATCGAGAACCGGCGCTTCCTGGCCGACGACGGGCGGTTGTTGCTGGCCGTGAAGGCCAGAAGCGAGGACGTCACGCGCGACCCCGACGACGTCTTCGCGGACGTGCGCGAGGNCCTGGCCGACGACGGGCGGTTGTTGCTGGCCGTGAAGGCCAGAAGCGAGGACGTCACGCGCGACCCCGACGACGTCTTCGCGGACGTGCGCGAGGAGCTCGAGGACGGGTACGAGATTGTGGAGACCGAACGCCTCGAGGCGTATCACGCGGACCACCTCGGCGTCGTGGCGCGGCCGCGATAGTGAGTGAAACGAACGTGTGACCTTCGGGAAGGCTTATTCGGCAGACGGGTCACGTACCCAATATAAAGCGACGAACGATCCTCGCGACGACGGGGGTTTCCGTCGGCTGCGGGCTCGCCGGGTGTCTGGGGTCGGACGCTCCGATCGACTCGAGTTCGCCCGGAGACGGCTTCGACGACCCGTCCGATGACGGACCCGCGGAGGTGACGGAAGCGGAACTCGAACGGTGCCACCTCGTCTCCGTCGACCACGAGTCGCTTCCCGACGCGATCCGATCGGCGGTCGACTCGGCGCTCGAAGACGGCCGCTACGAGTCCGACGCGCTCCTGTTCGACGACGCCGTCGATCCCGAGCGGTCGTTTCTCGTCGTCGACGACGCGCCCTACGATCCTCGCGTCGATGCGGACGGTGAGACGGCGACGCTCGAACTCGAGCCGGTCGACGTCGTCAGGCTGCCCGAGCCCGCAGTTATCAGCGTCAGTAACGGAGCCGAACGCGACCACGAGGGACGCGTCGCGTTGACCGCCGATGACGGCGAGACCATCGTCGCCGAAACCGTTTCGCTCGAGCCGGGACAAACGTGCGAACTCGAGGCGACCGACGCGTTCGGAAGCTACGAGTTGACGGCTCGAGCGCTGACGGGACACGAAGCGACGGACGAATTTGGGTTTCGGATCGGCGACTCGCACTTCGACGGGTCGGTCACGGTGAGCGACGACGGAATCTCGGCTACCCAGTCGGTCGCCGATACGCTCCCGTGTCCGTGGGACGTCCGGTACGGTCGAGGTCCGGACTGAGACGAGCGAACCGGTCCGTTCGAACGGTCTTACACCGGGTAACCGCGAATCGATCGTCCGATCCCGACCGAACAGCTATCGCGTCCGCTCCCAGTGGCGAACGGGAACGAGAGCGGAGTTGCGATCCCTCGTCTCGTTCGCTTCGACGTCTCTCGGTTACTCGGACGTCTCGTTCATCTCGTCCTCGAGCGTGATCATCGCGTCGTCGATCACCGGCTCGTCGTCGCTCGTGTAGGGATCGTCGGCCTCGGGGAACTCGTACGTCTCGTTGTCGTTGGTGTCCTGATGGGCCATCGCGATCAACACCTGACTCTCCTCTATGGACTCGTTGAGTTCGACGGTCACGTTCTCGTGCTCGCCGGAGTCCAGGTAGGTGGAGTTACCCAGGACCGCTCCGGGCTCGTACTCCTCGGAGAGGTTCGTGACGGTCTCGTTCTCGTCCCCGTCGGTGAGCGCGGCCGCGTGAATGACGGCGAAGCCGCCCTCGGGCAGCGTCGTGTTGTTGACCACGACCGCCGTCCCGTTCGACGTCTGGTTTTCGAACGTCACTGTGGCTGTTTCGTTCTCCGTCTCGTTCTCTTGGATCGTGCCGGCGTCGGTCGCGGCGAACGCGAGGCTCGCCCCCGAGAGGAGGACGAGCGCCGCGACGACCGCGACGCCGATCGTTCGTGTACGTGGCATCGGAATCATCGATGTCACCGTCGTAATTCGACAAAAACCGGACGTTTCGTTCGAGCGTTTCACGAGTGGAAACGTCCGAATTCGCCCGACGGGACGATCGAGGTAAGAGGGCTGTTCCGACCGTTAGTCTCGCAATCAGTAGCGTAACATCGGGTTCTACTGCGGAGACGCCTCGAGGGAGTCTCGAATCCACAGCAGCGCTCGAGACGGGTTTGAGTGGGTCAGGAGTGGCATGTATCCTCCGGCGGAACTCACGGGCGTTCCGATCGGCCCCGTGATCGCTGAGAGAGCGCGGCGTCGGGACGCACCGAGTTCGGGAGTACTGCGCCCTCGATGAGCGCGGTCGCCCGGTCACGGCGGCGAACGGTGGCGTATCCGACAAAGAATATAAGCGATTTCGTTGTACGCTTCCGTGGTATGTCACAGCACCCCACAATTGGCGACACCTTAGAGCAGACGGTCGAGCGCTATCCCGACCGCGACGCGATCGTCTACCCGCGGAAGGACCAGCGGTGGACCTACGCCGAGTTCGACGAGCGCGTCGACCGGCTGGCGAACACGCTTCGCGATCTCGGGATCGAGAAGGGCGATAGGGTCGCGACGGTCCTGTACAACGGGTCCGAGATGGCCCTTGCCGTCTACGCGTGCGCGAAGCTCGGCGCCGTCTTCACGCCGCTGAACTTCCGCCTGCCGGCGGGCGAGATCGGGTACATCGTCAACGACGCCGAAGCCGAACTGGTACTGTTCGAATCCGAGACACGGGAGGCGGTCGAGGGGGCGCGACCGAGCCTCGAGACCGTCGCGGAGTACGTGTTCATCGACGACGACCGCGAGGTGGTCCCGGAGTACGCGACGGGGCTCTACGACCTCCTCGAGTCGGGGACCGCCGAGCGGCCCGACGCGGTCGTCGAGGAGGACGACGTCTACGCCTTCATCTACACCTCGGGGACTACGGGGCGGCCGAAGGGCGTGGTCCACGAGCACCGCAGCATGGTCGAACACGATCTGCTGTGTATCACGGAACTGGACCTCACCCGCGACGACGTCGGGCTGTCGGTGATGCCGCTGTACCACTGCGCCGAACTCCACTGTAGCCTGTTCGCGCGGGTCCACCGCGGCGCGGCGAACGTCATCCACCACGAGTTCGAACCGGAAGCGGCCCTCGAGGCGATCGAAGACCACGGCGTCACGGTCCTCTTCGCGGCGCCGACCGCGTGGAACGCGCTGTCGCTGACCGCCGCCGAGTCTGACGTCGATGTCTCCTCGCTCCGGATCGGCCTCTACGGCGCGGCGCCGATGCCCGAGCGGGTACTCGAGAACTGCATGGACCACCTCTGCGAGGACTACGTCCAGGCCTACGGGATGACCGAGATCGGTCCCGCGGGGGTCTTCCAGCCGCCGGAAGACCAGATTCCGAAGCAGGGCTCGGCCGGCCTGCCCGCGCTCAACCACCGCGCCCGCGTGGTCGAACCGGACGCCGATCCGGACGCCGAAGTCGACGAGGGCGAGATCGGCGAGATCCTGATCTCGAGTCCGTGTGCGATGCGCGAGTACTGGAACCGCCCCGAGGCGACCGCGCGGTCGCTACGCGAGGCCAACGGGACGACGTGGTACTACACCGGCGACCTGGGCTACCGCGACGCCGACGGCTACCTCTTCGTCGTCGACCGGAAGGACGACATGATCGTCTCGGGCGGCGAGAACGTCTACCCCGCGGAAGTGGAGGACGTGCTGTTCGATCACGACGCTGTCGAGGAGGCGGCCGTCGTCGGCGAACCCGACGAGGAGTGGGGCGAACGGGTCGTCGCGTACGTCGTCGCCGACGATGGGGACGCGGCCGCCCTCGACGAGTTCGTCCTCGAGAGCGATCGGCTCGCCGACTTCAAGCGGCCGCGGACGTACTACTTCGTCGACGAACTGCCCAAGAACCCAAGCGGCAAGATCCAGAAGTTCAAGCTCCGCGAGGACGAGGCCGACGTCGATCCCGAAAGCGAGACCGTGGCGTCGTGATCGACGCGTGACGGTGGGCGACTCGAGACGAATCGAACGGACGTCTCGAGACCGCAGTCGCCGCTGATCTGCGAATTGCGCGGTTCGAACGGCGGCAGGGACCGACGCTCTCAAGTCCGTACGGTATTTACCGTCGCGGGCGAAAACGGCAGACGATGGAACGCGGGTCCCGGGATTCGTTTACGCGCATGGGCACGCTGGGGATTGAAGAGGAGTGTTTCGTCGTCGACGACGACGGTCGCCCCACGAGCGGCACCGACGATCTCGTCTACGAGTACGACCCGCCCGAGATCCTCGAGGGACGGCTCGATCACGAACTGTTCAAGTTCGTCATCGAGACTCAGACGCCGCTGATCGAGGATCCCGCCGACGCCCGAGAGACGCTGCTCGAGATTCGCCGGGCGCTGGTCGATCACGCCACCGACCACGGCTACCGGATCGCCGCAGCGGGGCTGCATCCGCTGGCGAAGTGGCAGGAGCTCGAGCACGCCGAGAAGCCGCGGTATCGGTCGCAACTCGACCGGATCCAGTACCCGCAACACCGGAACACGACGGCGGGCGTCCACGTCCACGTCGGCGTCGACGACGCCGATAAGGCGGTCTGGATCGCCAACGAACTGCGCTGGTTCGTCCCGATCATCCTCGCGCTCTCCGCGAACTCGCCGTACTGGAACGGGTACGACACCGGGCTCCAGTCGGCCCGCGCGAAGATCTTCGAGGCGCTGCCGAACACGGGGATGCCGACCTACTTCGAGGACTACGAGGCCTTCGACCGGTTCGAACGACGGATGCTCGAGACCGAGTCGATCCGCGACCGGGGCGAACTCTGGTACGACGTGCGGCCCCATACCGCCCACGGGACCGTCGAACTGCGGACGCCCGACGGACAGGCCGATCCCGAGATCGTCCTCGCGTTCGTCGAGTACGCCCACGCGCTCGTGGAAGCGCTCGCCGAGGAGTACGAGGACGGCGCCGACGGCTACGGTCGGGACCACCGGCGCGAACTGCTCGACGAGAACAAGTGGCGGGCGATCCGCCACGGTCACGAGGCAACCCTCATCGACCGCGAGATGGAGGGGACGATCGATCTCGGCGAACTCGTCGACCGCGAGTGCGAGCGCCTGGGGATCGACGGCATCAAGCGCGTCTACGAGCGCGACAGCGGCGCCGAGCGACAGCGGCGCCTGCTCGAGGAGGAGGGTCCCGACGCCCTCTGCGAGTCGCTGCTGCTCGGAACCGAGTGAGCGCGCCGCCGCCCGTTTGTGCCCGATTCGACCGTTCGTATCGACCGGAAACAGTTCGTGATAGTGATTCCCGCAAAGGTTTACCCCTGTGGGAAGCCTCGTCCCGGACGAGAGGACATATGGCTTCAGATGACACTGACGAGCGCCGGGGAGGCGACGAGAGCGGCCGCCCGCAGCGCGACGAATCGGACGATCAGTTCGACGAATCGCCCCTCGAGTCCGGCGCGGACGACCTGGCTGTGCCTCGAGACGAGAGCGATCGAACGGCCGCCGTCGAGGAGGTCGACGGCCGGATCGTCGATCTGCTCTCGTGGATCCTCGATACGGAGACCCGCGCGAAGATCTACGTCTACCTGCTGGCCAATCCGGGCAGCACCTCCGAGGAGGTCGCCACGGGAACCGGCCTCTATCCGAGCACGGTTCGAGAAGCTCTCGCGGAACTCCACGAGGAGGAGCGCGTGAACCGGGAGAAACGCGCCAGCGAGGGCGCCGGCAACAACCCCTACGAGTACACGGCCATTCAGCCGAGCGAACTCGTCGGCGGCGTCGTCGATCAGGTCCAGCAGGAACTGAACACAATCTTCACGCTCGATCGGCTCCTGGATCGCCACGGCGCGTCCGATCCCGGTCTCGAGGGCGCCAACGAACCGGTGACGATCACCGTCGACGACACCGAGCCACCGGAACCCGCCGCGACCGAAGCGTCCGAGACGGCGCGCTCGGAATCCGAGGACACTACCTCCACAGAGCGCGACGCCGACTCGGCCGACGAAGACGACGCGACCGAGTCGTCGTCGGATCCCGATTCCGAGACGTAACGACGGCGCGAAACCGTCACCGGCCACTCGTCGCCCCGGTTCTCTCGATTTCTCGGCTCAGCCCTCGAGCGTCAGCACGGCCGGTCGCTCGAGTTCCAGCTCGAATCCGACGGCGCTGGCGGTCGTCGTCGGCCAGTTGTCAGTGTCCGTCAGCGACTCGACCTCGTCCGCGGTGACGAGGTGGGTATCCTCGCTCTTCGCGCCCTCGACGGTCGGGTTCCAGGCGTAGGCCATCGGCGCCGTCACCGGGGCCTCGTGGTCGGGCGTCGCGATCCACTCCCGGCCCGCGAAGCCGGCGGCGCCACCCTGATGGTGCTTCTCCCACTCGCCCGCGTAGCCGAGCGCGTCGTAGGCGTCCTGAATCGCCGCAAAAACGTCGCCGGCCGTCGCCCCGGCTCCGTCGTCGCCGACCGCCGCTTGCGTCGCCGCCAGCGCCGTCGCCTCGACGCGAGCCGCGGTCGCGTGTCGCTCCTCGAGCCACGACGGCGGGTCGAAGGCGACCGTCCGAGTACAGCTCGCGTGGAGGCCGGCCCGCTGGGTCGTCACCGAGACGAGCGCGTAGTCGCCGAGTTCGGCCTCGGTCGGCGTGTAGTGGCGGTACTGCTGGGCGCGTTCGGCACCGCCGACGAGGACGACGGGCGCCTCGACGTCGCGGGCCGAGAGGGCGACCCGCAGGGCCGACGCGACCTCGTGTTCCGTGTCCTCGGCCCGGAGTTCCCGACAGACCGACTCGACGGCGGCGGCCGTCTCCTGTCCCAGCCGCCGGTAGCGCTCGCGGTCCCGTTTCGTCAACGGCTGCCGGAGCGGCGTCGGATCGACGCGCTCTACGCCCGGCACGTCGACGTCCGCGGCGGCCCGTTCGTCGGAGCCGACGCGGGCGGCGATGGCCGCTTCGAGCGACGAGTCGTGCCACGGGAACTGCTCGATCGACACCTCGTCGGCGTCGAGGTCCGGCAGCTCCTCGGCGGTGATTCGATCGGCTTCGATGGTGTCCGTCACGATCCGGAGGGTCGTCCCGTCGTAGCCGACGGCGGCGACGCCGGCGTCGGTCTCGCGGTCGACGACGTTGTTCCCTCCGGTCAGCCAGGCGAACGAGTTCGGCCGGGCGAACCAGACCGAATCGAGGTCGTTCGACTCGAGGTAGGTCTCGAGGCGCTCGCGTTTCTCCATGTCGAGTGCTGGCGTGGCCGACTCTTGAATGCGGCGAACGCGAAACCGTCGGCTGCGGCGAGCGTCCGTTCGGCGGGCGCCGTAAATCGAATCCGCCCGGGGGTCAGCGGCTCGATTCCAGCGCGGTAAGAACGACTCGGGTAACCTAAGTACGGGCCGTCCTAAGCCATCGTCGAACGTCCGTGTCGACCAACAGTCAGACCTCTCGTCCGGTAGTTCGTCCGCTGATCGAACGGTTCGGCTTTCCGCATCTGCTCGCGGTGACGCTCGTGATGGTCGCGGCGACGATCCTGCTCGGCATCGCCGCGAAGGCGACCGGGTCGGGGTTGGCCTGCCAGGCCAACTGGCCCCAGTGTGACGCCGGCCCGTACAACCTGTTCCCGGCGAACCTCCCGAGTTTCTACGAGTGGTTCCACCGCTTCGTCGCCATGTTCGCCGGCTTCGCGATCATCGGGACGGCCATCGCCGCCGTCCGCCTGCCGGACGTCGACCGTCGCGTCGCCGGGCTCGTCGTCGCCGGACTGGTGCTGACGCCGATTCAGGTCGTCCTCGGTCGTGAAACCGTCACGACGTACACGATGGACATTCTCGGGCTTCACTTCTGGACCGCGATCTCGATCTTCGTGGTGTTTACCGTCGCGACCGTCCTCGTCTGGGCGCCGCGGCTGACGGCGGATCACGTCACCGGCGCGCTCGTAGTGGGCGCCGTCGCGCTCCCGGCCCACGTGGTGATCAGTCCGACGGTGATCAGCGACGTCACGACGTACGGACCGTCGATGCAGATGTTCCAGTACGGCGTCACGCTCGTCATCCTCGCGTCCGTCATCGTCGCCACGATCATCGGTCGCCGCCGGTTCGACGAGAGGCGGCTGACCGCGTTCCTGAGCGCGACGGCGGTGCTCGCACTCGCCGTCGCCTACCTCGGCCGACAGGCCGTCAACCCCGCGTTCGAAACCCTCTACGCCGTCGGCGCCGGACTGCTCTTCGTCGCGTTCCTCGCGGGCGTCGGCCTGACGCGCCGCGCCTCGAGGACGTCGCGGACGCCGGCGTCCCGATAACGGCGTTCACAATTCGTTCTGCCGTTCGTCGCCACATTACGCCGTCAGCCGAGCGTCGCGACGATTCCCGCACCCACGAGTACCGCCGCGACCCCGAGGCCCAACAGAACGTAGTTGGCCAGCGGGTTCGCCGTCCGGGTCACCGCGAGCGTGTAGCGGCGACTCGAGAGGGGCCAGAGGGGACGGATCCCCATCGGCGTCAGCGCGTCCGCGAAGAGGTGCGAGCAGATCGAGAGCGCGCCGACGAGGAAGGCGAAACCGACGAGGCCGGCACCGAGAAGGGGGGAACCGCTGCCGGCGAACGTCGCGGCGATCCCGGCGAGCCCGGCGCCGACTAACAGGGCGAACACCAGCGAGTGGGTCGGGCCGCGGTGCTCGACGAGCGGCACTTTCTGGTCGCAATCGGGGAGCGTCGAGAGCGCGACGCAGGCGAGCGCGCCGAGTAGCGCCGCCGTCTCGTGTCCGGCGAGGGCGACGGCGGTGCCAAGCGGCGCGTACGCCAGCAGCGCCGTCCCGTAATGGCCGACCTGATACATATATTCGATGACATTCCGCGACGAACAATAAACACACCGCTGCGAGGGCTCTCGTCCGCCGTTTTCGGACAGATTCGATCGCGACCGACGGATCCGTCCGCTAATCGCCTCGAGCCTCCGTCCGATAGCTACCGTCATTTAAACCGCTTCGATAGCAAACCCGCCAATTCTTGTAAGCACCTGTGGATGTTTCACCGACGATCCCTCCATGTACCCTGCTACCGGACGGGCGGCGAGCGCATCGAGGCAGCCGAATCGAGTTCGACGACGGGACCGTACCGGCCGCGTCGGCCCGTCGGTAGCGGTGCGGAGCGAACGATGAGTCTCGTCGCGACGGTCGTGGTTCCGGCGGCAGAGTTCCCGCTCGGGTCGCTGCTCGACATGGACGAGGACGTGACGCTGACCGTCGAGACGACGGTCCCGACCAGCGAGTCGGTCGTCCCGTACGTCTGGGCGCCGGCCGACGTCGCCGACTCGATCGTCGCCACCCTCGAGTCCGAACGGACGGTCGCCGCCGTCTCGATCGTCGACGAAATCGACGATCACGTCCTCGTCAAGATCGCGTGGAACGATCGGGTCGACGGCGTCCTCGAGACGATCCGCGAGCGCGACGTGATCGTCACGAGCGCCGTCGGCACGGAGACCCGCTGGACGTTCCGCCTTCGGTTTCCGTCCTCCGAGGACCTGTCGGCCTTCTACAGCAGTTGCCTCGAGCGGGATATCTCGATCGAACTCGTCCGCCTCCACGAGACGGACGAACCGAGCGGCGATCGCGGGTTCGGATTGACGACGGCCCAGCGGGAACTGCTGGTCGCCGCCTACGAGGCCGGCTACTTCGACGTCCCGCGGCGAACCACGCTGGTCGAACTGGGCGACCGACTCGACGTGTCCGATTCGGCGGTCTCACAGCGGTTGCGTCGCGGCCTCGCGGCGCTCATCGGCTCGACCATCGCGGTCGATGCCGACGACGAAACGGCGTCGCTCTCGCGTCGATTGGACGAGGAACTCGAGGTCGAAACGCAGTCGGATCCGTGACTCGCAACTCGAGCGGGCGGCGGCCGTCTCGCCGCCGCTGTCCCATCGGCGGAACGCGGGTTCTTCGGCTCGGATCGTCGTGAAGCAGGCGTTCGGCGACGTCCGTATCCGCGTCCGCAGGGGTGCAGCGGTCTCCGATCTCCCCTCGAGTTCCGCGTCGCTGCGGCCGGTCGGAGGACGAACGTTTATCCACGGTATGATGGACGTGACCCCATGCGGCTCGTGGAAGTACTTATTCCGAAGCAACAGCGCGAAACCGTCGAAGAGACGCTCGAGAACGAAGGTCTCGATTTCACTCTCGTCGAGGAGCAGAGCCGCGACGACCCCTCGGTCGTCATCACGTTCCCGTTACCCGCGCCCGCGGTCGAATCCGTCCTCGACGAACTGCGGGACGCGGGACTCGACGAGGATTCCTACACCGTGATCGTCGAGGCGGAAACCGTCGTCTCCGAACGGTACGACGAACTCGAACAGCGATACGCCCAGGACACCGCCCGGATCTCTCGCGAGGAGCTGCAGTCCCAAGCGAAGGACCTCACCCCTCGGTTCAGCACGTACCTCGTCATGACGATTATGAGCGTGCTCGTCGCGACCGCCGGTCTGCTACTCGATTCGCCGTCGGTCGTCGTCGGATCGATGGTGATCGCACCGCTGATCGGTCCCGCGCTCGGCGCGAGCGTCGGCACGGTCATCAACGACCGCGCGCTGTTCCGGCGCGGGATCAAGCTTCAGGTGCTCGGACTCGGCGTCGGCGTCGTCACTGCCGCCGCCTTCGCGTTCGTCGCTCGGACGACCGGACTCGTCTCGCCGATGCTCGACGTCTTCGAAATCTCGGAGATTCAGGGGCGTCTCACCCCCGATATGCTCTCGCTCGTCATCGCGGCCGGCGCCGGCGTCGCGGGGGCGTGGACGCTCACCGCCGGCACGTCAGCCGCCCTCGTCGGCGTCATGATCGCTGCAGCGCTCGTTCCGCCACTGGGTGTCGTCGGCATCGGTCTCGCGTGGGGGCTTCCGGAGGTCGCGCTTGCTGCAGGCGTCCTCGTCCTCGTCAACATCTTCACGATCAACATCACCAGTCTCGCTGTGCTCCGGTACAAGGGGTATCGGCCGGACAGCTGGTTCCAACAGGACGAAGCCCGCGTCGCCACGAGAAAACGCGCCGTCGCACTCGCAGTTACGATCGTCGTCCTTTCGGGATTTCTCGGCGCCGTGACCTACGACACCTACCGAACCGGGGTCTACGAGGGGAACGTCAACGAGGACGTGGCGGCCGTGCTCGATTCGCCCGAATACGCCGAACTCACGCTCATCGACGTCACGGTCGAGTACACCGATCCGGTCCCGCTCCGCCAGCCGGAACGCGTCGTCGTTCGGGTCGGCTATCCGGTCGGCACCGAGCCGCCACGGATCAGCGACGAAATCGAATCCCGAGGGAGCGTCCGCGCCGAGTCGGCGTTTCACCTGCCGACCGGGCCGCTCGTCGACGCCCACCGCGCCGAGGTGGTCGTCTACTACATTCCGCGGGGATAGATTCGATGCGCTCGCGCCGCGAGGGACGCTCTCGAGATCGAGCCTGCGGCATCGCCTGCGAGTAACCGGGGCGGTTAAGCCGCTCGATGAGCTTTCGATAGGCGTGAAGAACGTCACAGAGCGGACGAGCAACCCGTTCGGACTACGACCGCCGTTCGATCGGACCGGGCCCGACGAGCGGACCGCCGTCTTCGGCTACGGCGACGCCAACGCCGACTTCCACCTGATCGGCGACCACCCCGGCGTCCACGGCGGGCGGTCGACCGGCGTGCCGTTCACCGAAACCGAGTCCGGCGTCGGGATTCAGGAGGTCGCTCGCGCGGTCGACTTCGCCGGCGGCCCGTTCGACCGCCCCGACCTCGAGAACCTCTATTGCAGCTACATCCACATGTGCTGTCTGCCGCCCGGAGAGACGCCGAGCGACGAATCCTACGCCGACCTCGAGCGGTTCTTCGACGCCGAACTCCGGGCGATCAACGCCCACATCCTGCTACCGGTCGGTGAGCGGGTGACCGATCACGTCCTCCGGGAATACACCACGCAACGGCACCGACTCGACCTCGATATGGCCGCCCTCCACGCCACCGAGATCCGCGGCAGGGGCTTCCTGATCGTCCCGGTTCGAGAGCCGACCGAGTGGGAAGACACCGACGACGAAGCGATCGTCGCGCGACTCGAGGCGATCCTGGGACGCGATTATCGCCAGACGAAAGGCGTCGCGACGCTGGTCGGCTGAGGACGGTTCGTTCATCGGTCGCGGATTCTGAGAGACGTCCGATCCGGACTGCGCGAGCGCGGATCGTAACAAATATCATTCCAGTTACACCAGTGGGCGTATGGGAGCGCTCGTTCTCGTTCGATTTCTCCAGACGACGCTGTCACTGTGTCTGTTCGCGGTCCTGATCGCAGGATTGCTTTCGCCGCCGGACCCGTTCACGATGCTTCTGTACGCCGTTCCGCTGTTGCTACTCGCACCAGCGATCTCGTATCTCCTCACGTACGGCGACGGGTTCGACGCTCTCCGAACGGATCGGTGACCGGAGCCCGTTCGCAGGCTCGAACAAGAGCGGATTCGGTGGATACCGACCGAGGAACGGAACGGTTCGCACGTCGGTACTCGAGCGAACGGATCGACCGCTCGAGTCACCAGCCGAAGTGCTTCCGGATCGTCGCCCGCAGCGGCAGCCCCAGGCCGCCGACGATCGGCAGGACGACGAGCGCCACGAGATCGCTCCCTAGCGTCGCTGCGTCCGCGGCCGCGAGCCCGACGCCGACCAGCGGGGCGAGCACGGGAACGACGTACAGGTACGACGGTTTCCAGCCGGGACCGCGCCGGGTGTGGCGGACGATCACGGCGAACAGTATCGGCATGAGCACCGCGCCGGCCAGCAGCGGCCCGCCGACGGGGACGGTCGTCGCGGTGACCGCGAGCGCGACCACGATCGTCTCGTCGATCGATACCGGCCCCCAGGTGTCGCCGTCTCGATAGGCGCGCACGCCGAGCAGCGCCAAGAGCGTCAGGCCGACCGCGCCGGCCAGCGCGGCGTACCACAGCGGCTCCGCGAGCGGCGGTGCGACGAGTTCGAACGCCGTCAGATACGCGACGCTCGAGTCGATCCCGTAGCGCCCGCTCGAGAGCGTCGTCGCGAGGGCGTCGGGATCGGTGCCGGCGGCGGCCAGTTCGGCTCGCAGGGCCTCGAGGGCCGACCGGTTGGCGGACGCGAAGTGGCCGAGCCCGGAGAGGTAGACGAAGACCGACAGCCAGATCAACGGCAACGAGAAGTTCTGGCGGCGCCACCAGCGGACGACGGCGTTGTCGCCGACCCCGCCGGGTTCGGACTCCGCGCTCGCGTCGGCGTTCGATGCGGACGTTCCCGTGGACTCCGTCGTTCCCGTCGTCGTTCGGCCCGCCGATCTCGTCCCGGTCGAACCGGTTCCGGTCGTCCCGCTCGTTCCCGCGGTGCTCGAACTCGACGTCGCGCCCGCGCTCGCGGTCGACGCGCTCGAGGCGGTGCCCGAACTCGAGCCGGCGCTCGAGCGCGAGTTCGTCGTCGACCCGCTCGTTCCGGCCGCCGACGCGCCCGCACCCGCGGTCGCCGTCGCTCGCTGCGGTTCCTCCTCGACGTCCGACGCCTCGTCGTCCGAGTCGCTCGACCGCCAGACGTCCGCCGAGGGGAGGCCGCTGGTTCGTTTCGCGACGTAGTCCTTGTGACCGAGGCGGTCGTAGGCTTGGCGCTCGACCGGATCCCCGAGGATGTCGTAGGCTTTCTTGACCGCCGTGAACTGCGCTCGAGCCCGGTCGTCGTCGTTGTGGTCGGGGTGGTAGACGCGCACCTGCTCGCGGTAGGCGGTCTTGATCTCGTCCTGGGAGGCGTCGTCAGGAACGTCGAGAAGGTCGTAGAAATCCTCAGTCATGTGAGAGTCACGGGATCGTGTTATCTGGTGTGAGTTGTCGGCTCGGCATATAATTATCGTGTCGTTCGGTGCAGGATGGTATCTCTCGTCGCTCCACCTAATTGATTATTTCGGCTGCGGTGACCTGTCTGGACTGGAGACGTTCACCGATTCGCGAAATCAGTCAGCGAGGACTGCCCGTCTTCGAGGTCTCGAGAGGCGTCCGGCGACGCCGGTTCGTCGCCGTCGTTCGAGTCGGGCGTCGATTCAGCGCCGTCGCTCGAGTCGTCGTCGGTCGCCCCGCCGCCGTCGGTGCGCTGCTCGTCGGCGCGTCGCTCCCAGCCGTCGAGGCTGGCCTGATCGGCGGCCGCGAACTCGAGGTTGGCGACCCGGACGCCGACCTTGCGGACGGGGTCGGTTTCGAACTCGGCGAAGAGGTCGCGAGCGATGCGTTCGACGAGGTCGGGGTCGTCGACTGGCCCGGAGAGGGATTTCGCACGCGTGTTGACGTCGTACGGCGGCAGGACGGCTTTGACGCCGACGGTACGGTACAGCGCCCCCTCGCGCCGGGCGCGGTCGGCGACCGCCGACGCGAGCGTCTCGATCTGCTCGTACTTCGGCTCGGGTTCCGAGACGGGGTCGGCGAAGGCCGATTCGCGCGAGAAGCTCTTGGGTTCGCCCTTCGGCTCGACCCGACGGTCGTCGTCGCCGCGGGCGCGGTCGTACAGCTCCCGACCGCGCTCGCCGAAGGCCTCGACCAGCGGCTCCGGATCGGCGGCGGCGACGTCGGCCGCGGTTTCGAGGCCCATCGCCCGTAACTCGCGGGCCGTGACGGGGCCGACGCCGTGGAGCAGGTCGACCTCGAGCGGGGCCAGGAATTCCCGCACCTCTCCGGGGCGGACGACCGTGAGGCCGTCGGGCTTGTCGAAGTCGCTGGCGATCTTGGCCGCGCTCATCGTCGGCGCGGCGCCGACGCTGACGGTGACGCCGACCTCCCGGCGGATACGGTCCTTGACGTGGCGAGCGAAGCCGTCGGCGACCTCCCAGGCGGTGCGCTCGGTCACGTCGAGATAGGCCTCGTCGATGCTCACCTCCCGGACGACGTCGGCGCAGTCGTGGAGGATCTCGCGGACCTCGCTCGCGACCGACTCGTAGTAGTCCATGTCGACGGGGCGGTAGAAGCCGGTCTCCTCGCGGGTGAGATCGGGGTCGTGGTCCGCGGCGTCCGGATCCAAGGCGGCGCGTCTGGGCAGGTTCTCGAGGGCCGTCGAGATGGCCTGGGCGCTCTCGACGCCGAACTCGCGGGCCTCGTAGCTGGCGGTGGCGACGGCGCCGACGGTCTCGCCGGGTTCGTAGCCCATGCCGACGACGACGGGTTCGCCCTGCAGTTCGGGCTCGCGCAGTCGCTCGCAGGAGGCGTAGAAGCAGTCGGCGTCGACGTGACAGACGATGCGGTCCTCCTCGTCCTCGTCCGCCTCGACGCCCGGCAGCCGCGGCCCCTCGGACATTCGTCTACTGGGGGGTTCGCGCGAATCGTTGTGAACGTTGTGTCCGCGCTCGTCCGTCGTCCGGTCGGCGACACGCGGGCGCCGATCGCGGTTACTCGTCCTGGAGCTCCTCCCGCGGCGCCCAGAGCGCACACCAGTCCGCCGACCGGACCTCGCCTGCAACTTCGGTACACGCCCCGACTGCGTCGCCGTCACGGTCGTCGATGTAGTACGTACAGGTGCCACAGTGGTCCCCGTCCGCGGGCCCGCACTGGTAGCTGGCTTCCTCCTTCGATGCTAACTCGCCCTCCGGCTTCCGCTCGACCCCGTCGATACTCACCGCGTTCGCCTCCACGTCCGGGACGGTATCGTCCAACCGGTCGAAACACCAGTCGGCCGGTCGGTCGCGCGCCGGTTCGCCGCCCGCCTGACTGGTGTCTTCGCCCACGGACACGCACCCGGCGAGCACGATCGCCGATCCACATCCCGTGGCCCGAAGCACCCGGCGCCGCGACTCCCCTGATTCCCCGTCTGCCATACTATTTGCTATGTGTTACCACGTCAAAAGTTCGGTGTACGGCGATTCGGACATTCCGTCGCGCCGGGCGGTTCCGACCCTTCGAGTCCGACACCGCGCTCGAGACGGACCCGAAACCCGTGCGATACCGTCCCCTCCCCGAACAAATCGTCGCCCCGTCTCGACGCCCCGGCGAGTACAAGGGCGTCCGTTATTCCATCCCAAGCCGTATTCGTGGTGTTAGCTAGCACGAAACGCGATCAGGAACCACACAACGGTGGGTGGCTACGATGGGTGACAACGAGAACGCAACCGACGACGGGCCGAGCCGATGGCCCGAGGGTGACCGACGGACGGAACTCGAACGGATGCTCGAGGACGCCGACCACGACGCGGAGCTCGGGCTCGAGATGGCGCGGGACGCCCGGCGAGTCACGGCGGGAAAGCTCTCGGAAGCCGAGTTCTACGACCGGTACCACGAGGCCGTGGTCGCGGAGTTCGGCGAGGACGACCGACCGCTTGAGCGGCCGGACGACGGGCGCGACGCGGGGACGGATTCGCCGTTCGGCGTCGACGAGGAATCGCGTCGCAGCGTGATGCGCAAGGTCGGCGCCGGGGCGGGAGCCGTCGGACTCAGTGCGTGGGCCGCGACGGCGGACGACGATCCGGCGCCGTCGGCGACCGAGGCGGAGGCACCCGAGGGTGACGACGAGGGGACGCAGTGGGGGATGGTGCTCGATCTCGAGCAGTGCGACGGCTGTCTCTCCTGCGTCGTCGCCTGCGCCGAGGAACACAACTGGGAGCGGGGGGCCAACTGGATGTACGTCCTCGACTACGAGGACAGCGCGTCCGACGGCCACAACCGGCTCATTCGACCCTGCCAACACTGCACGGACGCGCCCTGCGAGAAGGTCTGTCCGACGACCGCTCGGCACACGCGGGACAGCGACGGCCTCGTACTGACCGACTACGACGTCTGCATCGGTTGTCGGTACTGTCAGGTCGCCTGTCCCTACGGCGTCAACTACTTCCAGTGGGACGATCCGGGCGTCTCGGCGGACGAACTCGAGGACGATCACGTCTACGACGCCCGCGGGCGCCCGGTCGGGAGCCGCGCGCCGCGGGGCGTCATGGAGAAGTGTACGTTCTGTGCGACCCGCCAAGACGGCACCAAGGGCGAGGAGTTCGTCGGTCGGACCGCCTGCGAGGACGCCTGTCCGCCCGAGGCGATCCAGTTCGGCGACATGAACGACCCTGAAAGCGACACGCGACGGTACCTCGAGGATCCCGAACTGGCTCGCGTGCGAGCGCGGAACCCGTCCGAGGACGAGTTGCAGGAAGCGATCGCCGTCCTCACCGGCGAGACCGATCCGGCCGGGGACGGCGACGACGGACTGACCGAACAAGAGGCGCGAACGCTCGTTCGAGCCGAGGCCGGCACCGCCGAGTCGACGTTCCGGCTCCTCGAGGATATCGGGACCGAACCGAACATCGTCTATATCGGGGACGAGCCGAGCGCCGATGCCCACCAGGTCGACGGGCCGATCGACTACGACGAGGTCGGCCACGTGGACAACCGAAAGGACGTCCTCGACCAGGGGACCGTCGGACTCGAGCTGCCCGACTGACCGGCGCTCGAAGCGCGCTCGAGCGGTGAAATAGACGGGACGAGCCGTGGCGGGACGGCGCGATACCGGCCCGGTATCGCGCCTCGAGTCGACTACTCTTCTTCGGGGAACTCGACCAATACCTCTTTGCTCTCCGCTGCGAGCTCGTCCCAACTGACGCTCCCTCGCTGCACGATCGTCGACGGCTCCAATAGCGGATCCTCGTACACCAGTCCCGCGGTGAGCGCCGGCGGTCGAAGCTCGACTTCCTCGCCGTTCATCTCGACCGGTCCCGACGGACCGAACGCCGGTTCGGCCGGCGGGTCGCCGACGACGATCCGCGCGACCATCCCGAAGATCTCGTGGGGCGCACACAGGACGTCGTAGACGCCAGGCTTATCGAAGCGGTAGAGCCAGAACGTCCCCGTGCCCAGGACCGGTGACGAGAACGCCGGGACCCCTTCGGGAACGCGGCGTTGCCGGCCGAGCTGCGGATGATACGCGGTGACGGTGTGGTCGGGCGTCTCCAGGTTGAAGCGGACCACGTCGCCGGGCTCGACGGCGAGGCCGGTCGGTTGGAAGAAGAACTCCGGTAGCGGCCGTCCCCCTCCCTCCTCCGGCGGTCGCGTGATCAGATCGACCTCGTACTCGGGCTGGAGCGGCGACGGCACCCGTTCCTCGCCCTCGAGACCCGAGTAGCCGAGCACCGGGTGAATACACTGCGATTGGGCACACTCCCGTCGCGCCTGTCCGCGATCTCGACCGTTGCCCCGCTTGTGCTCGCCACTGCGCGCCGCGCCGAGCCCGGACGCGAGGGGAATCGTCGACGTTACGCCGGCCGCCTTGAGGATCTGTCTGCGATCCATGGCGGCCACCTGCCCCCATTCCGGATTAGTTATGAGGTGACATTGCGCTGATAAACGGTTCTTGTGGAGAAACCGTCATCTCCAGTTGGAGATTACTCCCGCGTCGATTCGCGGGGCGAAATCCGCACCGGCGGGCGGTCCGACGGAGTCGTCGAGCGGCGCGACCGCGGGTCCGAGCTCGATCCCGCGCGGTCGTATCGTCGGCGAACACTTTTTGCCTCGGCAACAGTATCGCGCGGTATGGACTCCGACACGCCGCCGCCGATCGACTCCTACGGGACGGACTCGGACGCGAGCTCGGATTCGAACCGGATCGTCAACGCCATGTTCGGCGGCGGCGTCGGGATCGTGCTGTCGTTCCTCCCGGGCTCGACCGTTCTCGGCGGAGCGGTCGCCGGCTACCTCGAGGGCGGCGGGACCGACGAGGGACTGCGGGTCGGCGCGCTTGCGGGGCTCGTCATGCTCGTCCCGAAACTGCTGTTCGGACTGGTCGCGCTCTGGTTTCTCGGGATTCTGGGACCCGGCGGCTTCGGGGCCGTGATCGTCCTCTTCCTGCTTGGAATCGCGGCGTACACCCTCGTCCTGAGTATCGTCGGCGCGGTGATCGGGACCGTCCTCGAGAGCGAATCCAACCGATCGCGGACTCAGTTGTAGCCGCGCCAGCGGTGGCCGCACTCGGTACACTTGAAAAAGCGCGTCGGCGGTTCGTCGGCCGAGGCGGTCTGTTTGAGGGTGTACCACGCCTCCTGATTCTCACACTCGTCGCAGATCACGTCCGTCGCCTTCGGCTTCCCCTCGAAGTTGGCGTTCTCGTCGGACTCGATCACGTCGTCGTCGGTCTGGGACTCGGTCGTGACGAACGCGTCCTCCTGCTCGCGGTCGCGTTCGCTCGCGGCGCCGCAGTCGTCGTTCGTACAGACCATGCGATCGCCCTGAGCTTTCATCATCGAGCCGCAATCGTCGCAGAACTGCATAACCGGGTGTAGCGGATCGAGCAGGAAAAGTGCATCTCTCGCGGGCCCGCGGGCGATTACTCGCGGCCCTCGAGCGCTTTGTCCTCCAAGACGACCGGACAGTCGGCGACCCGGAACCGACCCAGCACGGGCATCTCGAGGATGTCGGTTCCCTCGCGGGTACACGCGACGGTCGGCGGCGACGCGAAGTGTTCGCACCGGTGGCAGTAGCCGTCCGTCTCGATCTCGCGGATCGTTCGCTCCTCGTCGCGAGGGGGCGCCCCCGGCGCGTCGTCGTTCTCGAGGCGCTCCCAGAGTCGGTCGCGGTCGAGAGCCGTGGCGTCCTCGCGGTCGAACAGTTCGTCGAAGTCGATCTCGGCGTCGTCGTCTCCGGCCGCGTCCCGTCGCTCGTCGACCGCCGCAGCTAGATCGCTAAGGGGGCCGGTTCGGTCGATACCGTCGGCTTCCGACGGGGTCGAACCGTCCGCGGCGTCCGGCTCGAGTTCGATCGACCGGTCGGACTCGAGCGCCCCGTCCGACGGCGCATCCTCGGTCATCGGATCGTCTCCTCCGAATCGAAGTCGAGGGTCGACGACGCGCTCGAGTCGTCAGCCCGTTCGTTTCCCTCGGCTTCGCGGTCCGCACCGTCCCGTTCGGTTCGGTCGCGGTCCGCCGGGTCCGCCTCGAGCGCGTCGAAGGTCGGTTCCGCCGACGCCGGTGACGACGGCGCGTCGTCGACCCGTCCATCGAGCGCCGGCGGCTCGCCGGTCACGAGCGTGTGGGAACCGAAGAACGAGGTCTTCTCGGCGACGTCCGTGATCACCGTCGAGCAGTGGGGACAGGCCGGCTCGGTCAACAGCGCGAGGTCGACCGCGGCGTCGCAGGCGTCGCAGACGGCGGTGCGAATTCCGAGCCGGTTGGCCGCGCGTTTGAGCCGATCGGCCGCCGCCCGGCGGCGCTCCCGTTCGGCGACGGCGTCTCGGCGGTCGCGGAGGTCCAGCACGGCGTCGGCCAGCGCGGTCGTCCGATCGTCGAGCGCCGCCGTCTCGTCGACGAGGGACTCGAGGACGGTCTCGAAGTTCTCGAAGCCGTCGTCGACGGTCGCCTCGAGGGTCTCGAGTTCCTCCCGGACGGCTGCGAACTCGTCCTCGCCGACGTAGTTGGCGTGGTCGTGGTCGGCGGGCGCCTTGGCGTCGGTCTCGCGTTTGACCTGGACGACGCGACTCCGGACGTCCTCGAGTAATTCCATAAACTCGTCGCGCTGGGCGTCGATCCGGGCCTGGACGGCAGTGAGGTCGTCGAGATCGCTCGGCTCGATGTCGTCGTCGGTCGCGACGGCGTGGGCCGCCGTAACCAGACGACGGCAGACGTCGTCGCGGCTCTCGCCGCGCCGGCTGGCCTCTCGGGCGAGCCAGTCGTCGACCTCGCCGGGCGGGGCGAACGAGATACCGCCGTCGTCTTCGCTCGACATTTGTTCGATCTACGGTTCGGTCGAAGCGGGCTTAAGGGTTGGTTCGGACTCACCGTTCGATACGCGCGGTAGAGGGCCTGTTAGCGGATTTTTCGAACGTTACTGATGTCGAATCCGCTGTCGTTGATCGCCGTCTCGAACCGGACGATGTCCTCGTCCTCGAGTCGCGAGAGGACCCCGCGGAACTGTTCGACGACGAGGGTTCGCGCGCGCTCGGAGCCGCCGCTCTCCCACTCGAACAGCAGGGTCCCGTCGGTGGCCTCCTTCAGGCGCCCCAGCTCCGTCGGTTCGAGGGCCTCCGCGTTGACCAGCAGCAGGATGACGCCGCCCCAGCGGTGGGCGGCGCGTTTGAGCCCCTTCAACAGGACGGTCAGATCGGCCCAGGCCAGCCGGTCGTCGGCCGTCGCGACGAGGTCGGTCACGGAGTCGACGACGACGAGGCTCCCCGCCGCGTGCTCGGTCAGGTACTCGCCAAGCGCCTCGAGGACGTCGCTGCGATCGGTCCGGTTGCCGAGTTCGGTGATGTCGGTCGCGCGCTCGGCGTACCAGTCCGTCGGCACCGGCGTCAGCTGGAAGTACGGCTCCGCGAGTTCGACGACGGAGACGGCGTCCATCCCCGCGTCGACGAGGTCGGCGTCCATCACCAGTCCCATCTCGTCGACGATCGCCGCCCGTTCGTCCGTAAACGAGATGTAGTGGACCGCGCCGGGGAGTTCGGTCCCCGACTCGAGGTCGCCATAGTAGCGATCGAACTCGCCGGGCGCCGAATCCGCGAGGCCGTTCAACACCGCGCTCGTGTAGGCGAACTCCCGCGCTCCGGCCCCGGCTTCGCCCGCGAGCAACACGACGCTGCCGGCGGGTGCGCCCCCGCCGATCATCCGGTCGAGCCTCGAGATTCCGAGAGGAAGTCGTTTCATATCGCGCCAGTCGAAGCGTGCCCGTTTACGTATTATGGCGATCCGAGCGACTTCTAAGAGGCGTCGATCACGGTTTGGACCGGATTACACGGTCGATCACGACGGCTACGCTACTGACGCTGGCAAGGGGAATTGCCACGTCCTCCCCACCCGATTCGCTCACTGTGTTCGCTCATCCCTCGCGCGATATCGTCGATCGATCCTCGCCACTGCTCGGATACGATCGACATCGCGCGCCGCTGCATACTCGCTCGCGCGGGTCGCGGCTACGATCGCTCGCCATCGGACAGCACTCGAGCGCCTTCCGCTGCCGGCTTCGATAGAATAACGCGTCCCTCGAGCCCGTTGTCCGCAAGGGAATCGCGGGCCGCCGACTCGGCCTCGGCAGCATGGCTTCGGTCGGTCACGCCGTAGACGACGGGGCCCCACGACGACTGGCCGATGCCCGACAGCACCGGGCAGTCCTCGAGGGCCTCCACGAGCGTCCCGGCGGGCGGGCGGAAGACGCCGCCCTGCGCGTCGGCGTACCAGGCGCCGTTCTTGCGGCCGATCTCGGCGACCGCCTCGCCGAAGGCCTCGAGGCGCCCTTCCGCGGCGGCGGGCAGCAGTTTGCGGGTGACGACGCCGGCGATCTCGTCCGCGACGGCGGGGTCGGCGCGCTCGACGACGGCGCGCATGCTCGCGTCCTCGTCGTCGCCGCTGCGGCCGGGGTCGGCGTCGGGAACCGCGACGAGGAAGCGCCAATCCTCGGGGAGGTCGTGGCGGGCGACGACCGGGGGCACCGTCCAGTCACCTTCCGCCGGCGGCTCGGTGGTAAAGCGGTTGGTCGGATGGCCGGCGTCGACGACGAAGCCGCCGTCCTCGAAGGTCGCGACGCCGACGCCGCTGCGCCCGCCCCGGCCCATCGCCGGCGCGAGGGGCCGGACTCGAGGCTCGAGGCCGTGGGCCCGCGCCGTCGCGGTGAGGACCGAGAGGGCCAGCTGGGTCCCGCTTCCGAGGCCGACGTGGCGGGGAAGCCGCTCCTCGATCGTGACCGCGATCCCCGGAACGTCGAGAGCCTCGACGGCGCGGGCGGCGTATTCCCGGCCCAGCGGATCGTCGCTCTCGACGCCGGACGCGGGTTCGGCGGTGACCGTCACGCGGGGCTCCTCGAGTCCGACGCCGATCCCGCCGTAGAGTCGTCTGCGAGCGAGCGAGAGGTTCTGGAAGCCGACGTGGAGTCGTGCTCCCGCGCTGACCGTCGCGGTCGTCATGCCCGGCCGTAGGAAGGCCCCCGGGAAGGGGGTTTCGACGCTGGCAACGACTGTCGTCGCAGACGGTATTGACAGACAGTAAACTGATTAATTCTTCAATGTCTCTGGTGAATGTGGCGCTCAGTACAGGGAATATAGTGCCCGTGAGTCTATCAAATAAAGACGGGTGTCATTCATTACCACTCGTGACGTAGAGTCCACGATCAGTGCTGATGCAAATCCAAGAAACTCGGGAAGTCGCGTGTCCGAAATGCGGGGAGAACAGTAGCGTTCCAGTCCCAGAACAGGACGTGGAGCTGAAAGTTAGCCCGTATGTCGCCGCGTTCGGCGAGCACACGGAAATCGAGTGTTCGAACGAACATTCCTTCTGGGTCTACTACTGCTAGCCAAACTTTCCTTCTATCGACCGTTCAATTCGTATGACACGATCTATGGGCTATACCGTTCAGTACTGATATAGACCAATACACAATCCTCCTAGAAGCAGACATATTACTAAGCTCCAAGTATGAGAATGATGTCCCAGTATTCCGGTGAAACCACGAATTCTGGACTACTACTGAGTTCAGAAGCATCCGAAGTAAGGATGCCCAATCAACAAGAGTACACCTGCCCGATCTGTGAATTCGTGGCCCCTCATAGAGAAGAACTCACACTTCATCTTCGAATAATCCATTCACAGGGTGTATCATACACGAGTCCCCAACACCCATAATTCGGAGCTTCCTTTGTGAATAAAACCAACGGCTGGTGAAGTTACTCTGTCACTGGGAAAAGAAAACAAGAGGGTGTCATAGAATGGCCCGCGTACCGATTATGTTGACCGCGGCGAGTGTTATATACAGGTGTGCTACCTAACGTTCGGTCGCCTCGAAGTATTCCTCTCGTGAAATCGTATATCTATGCACGTCCGCAACAGTATCGTCCAGCGGAAGCCAATTCCGCAGAAGTCCCTCGTATTGGCCATCGTACCGTTCGACGTACTTGTTGATTGCCCGTCGTGACTTCTTGTTCCCGTCGATATGGGCGGCAACGACGAGTTCAAGATCAAGACGGTCAAATGCCACGGAGAGGAAGGCATCAGCTCGCTCAGCGGAATATCCGCGCCCCCAAAATTGCTCGTCAAGAAGGATACCAAGATTGGCGGACCGTTTTTCCCAATGTGGATACAGTCCTGTCGTTCCAGCGATGACGCCTGCCCCGTCTTCCCCCTCATCCGGTCGAATCACGTATTTCGCACCCTCGACATCGTCCCATAATTCCTCAGCTTCGTCTACGTAATCATATGTCTCTTTCACCGTCTCATGGGGCGACGAATCCCAATACTCGAACATTCTCTCCGTCTCGTCTCCATCGGAGTAGAGTTCGTGAAGAGCGAATACATCGACAGCGTCGTGCGAAATTCGTTCGAAGGTGAGTCGGTCTGTCTCGATGCGCTCAGGGAACATACTGTATCATCCGCTGTCGGAAGCAATAATTCCGGTATATAGCGGCCCCGTTTTGTTGCAGACTATCCTGATTGAATGATCCAATCAATAGGCACTCATACTTAACAAATTGCGTAGACTCGAGGACTCTGATCTGATCGAAGCGAGGGTCGACGAATTCGAAAAGGTACGATACCGTCGATCCTGACTTAGAAGCGTCTGTCGAGTTCGACCCGCGAGGTACTGCAGAACTGGAGTCACAGGAGAGCGTAACGGAATTTCTCTCTTTAACCATACAAGAGACCCACGACAAGTATGGGGGCTAACCGAACGGAGTGACACTACAAAATTTTACCATCTCACCCTCTATTTTAGAGGTATGAGTACCGATCGGAAGGTGGAGAATTCACGACTGTTGATATCGATTGGAGGACTAGCTTTGGTAATTCAGTCGGTAGTGTTTCAAGGCACCTTTGGCATTGTTGAAAATCCCGGAGTTTCCGGAGTCCTTAGAGACGTGCTGAGCGGTGGTCTATTGCTGGTGGCAACAATTTTCCTTTTCAGTGGAGTGTATCTACGCCTACGCGATTTTCGATAAGTATGCAGCCCGATGTAAGCTGGTTAGCTTTCGCTGATCGGCAGAGCGAGGCTATCGTTACGTTCAGAGCGTACACCGACCTGATTGGCCATTAGGGTGGAGAGACATTCAGAGTTGACAGGGTCTTCCGATTTCTCGCTCGTATTCCGTTTTGATTTGCTTGAATAACTCCTCCCCGAGCTCCGTGTGGAAGCGTGGTGCGGCCGTAGCGAAAAACTCGTCTAGATTCTCGAACTCGGAGAAGTGGTCGTTCGTTTTGGTATCGTCGTACCGGTTCTGGCGTTCGTATTTGAGCGCCTGAAGACAGTTGTCAACCAGGTCCATGTCCTTGACAAATTGTGCAGTCGGTGTGTCACGGGCTTCGTACTCCTCCCACAGCAACAGCAGGTCACTGTTATCGAAGGGCGCAACGAGATCGGTTACTGCGCTCCGTTCGGCTGCTTCCTTCTCAGAGGTGGTAACGGTCTGACGACCATCTTCCGCACGGGTGGCGATGTCACCTGTGCGAGCTTCGCCGAGGTCGTGGACCAATGCCATCGTCATTGCCTTCTGGCGATCAACATCTTCTCGCTCGGCGTACAGCAGACAAAGTATCGCCGTTCCCCATGTGTGTGCCGCGACGGACTCCGGTGAATCGATATTCCGGAGAACCCATCCTGTACGGAGTTCATCTTTCAGCTCGAACCATTCGAGCAGGAAAGAGAGCTCATCAGCCATTATCGAGTAGAACGCCGGCTAACAGTTCAAGTTAACGACTACAGCCTGCCGAGTGGCAAACGCATTTCCGGTACGTTCGCAGACGTAGTTATCGAATCTGGAGACTCACTCTCACTTCATATCACGAGTAAAGAGCACTGTTATATCGATCGCGTCGACAGTCGCTACGCATGGACACCGCCTCGGTCGTCGTCCCCGCCCGCGAGGAAGGGGAGCGCCTCGAGCGCACGCTGGCGTCCCTCGCCCGGCAGTCGTTCGACGGGCGACTCGAGGTAATCGTCGTCGCCAGCGGAACGGCGACCCGCAGGGTCGCTCGCGAACACGGGGCGGTCGACCGCGTGCTCGCCGACGACCGCTGCGACGGTCCCGGCGCGGCACGCAACCGGGGCGCAGCGGCCGCGACCGGCGACGTCTTGCTGTTTACCGACGCCGACACGGTCGTCCCGCCGACGTGGGTGCGACGCCACTGGCGCCACTACGCGACGACGGCAGTCGTCGGCGTCGGCGGCCCGCTCCGGCCGCTCGCCGGCGGGTTGGCCCACCGCTTCCGATTCCGACTCCTCTCGGACTGGTGGTACCGGGCCAGCTGGCCCGTCGGCTTCGTCCAGCAGCCGGGGCCGAACTGCAGCGTGCGCCGGTCGGCGTTCGAGGAGATCGACGGCTTCGACGAGTCGCTTTCCTTCCTCGAGGATACCGACCTTTCCCTGCGATTGTGCGAGGCGGGATCCGTCGTCTACGACCCCGACTGCCCGGTTCGGACGTCGGTTCGACGCCACGAGCGGGAGGGGTATCTCCCGCTCCTGCTGGCGTACCTCGTCGGCTACCTCGAGTACGCGCTGCCGAACCGGTCCCCGACGCGAGACCACTTCTCGTAGCGGGGCCGACCGCCGGCTCTTTCTCGTCGGTCGTCGTATCGACGGCTATGGATTCGGATCTCGTCGACGCCCTCGCGGCCGACGCTTCGCTCACCTGCGTCGTCGGCGCCGGGGGCAAGAAATCGACGCTGTACGAACTCGCCGGTCACCTCGAGCGCGCCGTCGTGACGGCGACCGTCCGCATTCCGATCTTCGACCGGCAGGTCGCCGCGGTGCGAGTCACTGAGGACCCCATTTCGCTGCTCGAGCGGGCCGACGCCGACGAGCCCGACGGCGCCGCGGACGACCTCGAGTGGCCGCTGGGCCTGGTCCCGGAACAGGAGCGAGACGATCGCTACCTGGGGTACGACACGGACGTCGTCGATCGGATCGCGGCGTCCTCGAGCGTCGATCACGTCCTCGTCAAGGCCGACGGGGCGCGAACGCGGCTGCTGAAGGCGCCGAACGAGCGCGAGCCCCAACTGCCCGCGGCCGCGGAGACGGTGCTCGCGATCGCCAGCGTCGACGCGGTCGGCCGACCCCTCGACGAGGGGGCCGTCCACCGGCCGGAACGCGTCGCCGCGGTCACCGGCCGTGAGATCGGGGAGATCATCCGTCCGGACGACGTCGCGACGATCCTCACCAGCCCCGACGGCGGGCTGAAGGACGTGCCGCCGGACGCGACGTACGTGCCGGTTCTCAACATGGTCGACGACGCCGACGACCGCGCGGTCGCCCGCGAGATCGCGACGCGGATTCTCGAGCGGAGCGCGGACGCCAGCGAGGCCGCACACGGTCGAATCCCGCGTGTCGTCCTGACGAGCATGATCGCCGACGAGCCGTTGGTCGACGTCCTCGAGTGACGCCGCCGATCCCGCCCCGTCCTCGAGTCCCCAGCTGCGACGGAATGAGGGCGTAGTTTATGGGATCGCTGGTCCTATCGCCGACCGTGACCAGCGAACGCTCGCTCGGCGGCGTCGTCCTCGCCGGCGGCTACTCCACGCGCTTCGGCGAGTCGGACAAGGCCGTCGCCGACCTCGCGGGAACGCCCATGATCCGCTGGGTCGTCGACCGACTCGAGACCGTGACCGACGACCTCGTAGTCAACTGCCGCGACGATCAGCTCGAGGCGATTCAAGACGCGCTCGCGGGCAGCGACCTCGAGCCCCGGTACGCGACCGACCCCGTCCCGGACAGGGGGCCGCTCGCGGGTATTCAGGTCGGCCTCGAGGCCGTCGACCGCGAGTACGCGGCCGTCGTCGCCTGCGACATGCCCTTCGTCGATCCCGCGTTGCTCGAGGCGCTCCGCGAGCGCGCCCGCGGTCGCGACGGGGCCGTGGTCCGCCTCGAGGACGGCTGGTACCAGACGACCCAGGCGGTCTACCGGGCCGACGCGATGGCCCAGGCCTGCGCGGAGACCCTCGACTCCGAGGACAAGCGGATCGTCGCCGCCCTCGAGCGCATCGACGTCGCGGAAGTCGGCGAGGAGGCCCTCGAAGGCGTCTCGGAGCGGACGTTCGAGGGGATCGACACCCAAGAGGCGCTCGCGGAGGCGGAAGGCTGGCTCGAGGAGTCCGAGAGCTGAGGATCGTCGGGTTCGGAACTGAATCGGCCGTCAGTCGCCGTCTGCGGGGTCGTACGTGAAGATGTCCTCGATTCGGCAGTCGAAGTAGCGGGCCAGTTCGAAGGCCAACTCGAGGCTCGGATCGTACCGGCCGCGCTCGATGGCGTTGATCGTCTGTCGGGAGACGTCCACCTCCTCGGCGAGTTCGGCCTGCGTGACGTCGGCCTTCGCCCGCCAGACCTTGAGATTATTTTCCATGGGTCCTCAGAACTGTCGTTTGTACCACAGCCTCGTTACCGCCATCGAGACGGTCCCGAGTATCCAGGACGTCAGCACGACCTGATACCCCCACGTCGGAAGCGCGTAGCTCATATCGCCGCTCTCGGTCACGTCGATACCAGCTATCGCGAAGATAAACAGGAACCAGTACAGCGCCCAGAAGGAAACGTAGCCGGCGCGATAGTGAATCGCCATCTGCCGTTCGTCGTTCTCGCGATTGGCACTTCCATGTTGATGCCATCCGAGGGCCGCCGCGCCGACGATCCCGCCGCCCAGTGCAAGCGACGCGTTGGCCTCGCTGGCCCCGAATATTCCGACGATTAGTCCGGCCAGTCCGACTGCGTGCGCCAGATATCGTTCTATCTTTGACATCATATGGAAAGCAAGTACGACATAACGTACTAATATTTTTCCATAACGACGGAGATTATAGACGAAACGTCGGCTGTGTTCGACACTACTTCGGGGAAGGGCTCGGACCACGAACTGGCCGCCTCGTCGCTCACTCGAGTTACGTTACGCTATCGGTCACCGAAGAACGCAGTCGTCGACGAAAACAGGGATTCCGAGCGAAACCGATGTTCGGTGCGGAAAACGCGGTACTCGATTACTCGTCCTTCGCACCGGGGTTCGTCACCGCACCGTTGGCCGCCGAACCGAACATCTGGCCGTACTTCGCCAGCACGCCCGTCGTGTAGTTGGGTTCTGGCTCGTCGCGTTCCTCGAGTCGCGCCTCGAGTTCCTCGTCGGTGAGGTCCACGGAGAGCTCGTGGTCGTCGATGTCGATGGTGATCGTGTCGCCGTCCTCGAGGGCCGCGATGGGGCCGCCGGCGGCGGCCTCCGGCGCGACGTGACCGATGGAAAAGCCGCGAGTGGCGCCGGAGAACCGACCGTCGGTAAAGAGCGCGACGTCCTCGGCGTGGCCCTGGCCGGCGACCGCGCTCGTGACGCCGAGCATCTCGCGCATACCGGGGCCGCCCTGGGGGCCCTCGTTGCGGATCCCGATGACGTCGCCGGTCTCGACGTGTCCTTCCTGAACGTACTCCATCGCGTTCTCCTCCTCCTCGAAGATCCGGACGGGACCCTCGTGGTGGAGGTGGTCCTCGCCGGTGATCTTGATGACGGCGCCGTCGGGCGCGAGGTTGCCCGTCAGGATGCGGATCGCGCCGCGCTCGTGGATCGGTTCGTCGACGGTGTTGAGGAAGTCCGCGTCGAGGTCCTCGATGGCCGGCGGATCGATGCGCTCGAGCCCCTCGGCGATCGTCTCGCCGGTGACCGTCAGCGCGTCGCCGTGGAGCAGGTCCGCCTCGAGCAGTTCGCGGAGGACGACGGGGACGCCGCCGACCTCGTGGAGGTCCTTCATGACGCGCTCGCCGCCGGGCTGGAGGTCGGCGATCTTGGGCGTTCGGGCGCTGATCTCGTTGAACTCCTCGATGTCGAGGTCGACGCCGGCTTCGGCGGCCATCGCCAGCAGGTGGAGGACGGCGTTGGTCGAACCGCCGACGGCGACCTGGAGCGCGATGGCGTTCTCGAAGGATTCCTTGGTGAGGAAGTCCGAGGGCTTGCGTCGCTCCTCGACGGCCTCGACGGCGAGCTCGCCGCTCTCGCGGGCGACCTCGTAGCGGTCCTCGTCCTCGGCGAGCGGTGAGGACGACCCCAGCGGCGCGAAGCCGATGGTCTCGGAGATCGATGCCATCGTGTTGGCGGTGAACATCCCGCCGCAGGAGCCGGCGCCGGGGCAGGCGTTGCGCTCCATCTCGTCGAGTTCCTCCCGGGACATCTCGCCGTCGGCGACGGCGCCGACGCCCTCGAAGAGGTTCTGGACCGTGATCTCGCGGCCCTCGTGTTCGCCGGGCATGATCGACCCGCCGTAGAGGAAGACGCTGGGCAGATCAGTTCGGATGGCGGCCATCATCATGCCGGGCATGTTCTTGTCGCAGCCGCCGATGGTGACCAGCCCGTCCATGCGCTCGCCGAAGGCGACGAGTTCGACGGAGTCGGCGATGACCTCTCGGGAGATGAGGGAGGCCTTCATCCCCTCGGTTCCCATCGAGATGGCGTCGGAGATGGTGATCGTCCCGAACTCGATGGGCATCCCGCCGGCCTCGTCGACGGCGTCGTAGGCCGACCCCGCGACGTCGTCTAGGTGGACGTTACAGGGCGTGATGTCCGCGGCCGGGTTCGCGACGCCGATCATCGGCGAGTCGAAGTCCTCGTCGTCGTATCCCATCGCGCGGAACATCGCACGGTGGGGCGCGCGTTCGACCCCTTCCGTGACCTCGTTGCTCGGCAGGTCGTCCGGTTTGCCCTCCGCGGGCGACCGCTGCTCGGGCTGTTGGCTCATACCGGGAGATTGCTACCTCGGCGCTTAAAGTCCTCGGATACCGGTATCGGCCACTATCACGCTCGTAGCGAACACCTTCGGGCGATCGGTGGCGGCCCGATTGACGACCGTCGCGACCGATACCGACAGTAAACGAAACTGTCAGAACTGCCGAAAACCGGTTCTGATTCACTTACTTGCACACAACATCTGAATGCTAACACTGGCGTTCTCGGCCCTGCACACGCTCGCGCCCTTCGATTTCCTGCACGAACCTTTCCCGCCGCTGTCACAGAGTGACTGACAGAGCCACGAATGTATAAGTACTGTCTGGAGTGTGATTGGCAGGCCAGCACCGCCGGGGCCACGACCGAGGCGGAGGTCTCGGAGCAGGCCATCGAACACTTCGTCGAGACCGGCCACACGATCGATTCGATGCGGCTCCCCCCGCCGGTTATCCTGGAAAACTGACGGGAGCGCCCGCGGTTCGGCCCTCAGCCGCGGCGCTCGAGGATCCGATCGATGATCAGCCGCGTCGAGAGGATCTCGTCTTCGCGTTCGGGGTCGCGGGCGCTCGCGCGCTCGACGGTGCAGTCGATTCCGCGGCGCTCGAGTTCGGCCTCGATCGCGTCGTCGTCGTGGTGCTGGTCGTGGCCCAGCGCGATCACGTCGGGGTCGATCTCCTCGATGGGCGCGAAGATGTCCTCCTCGTGGCCGACGATCGCGTCATCGACGGCCTCGAGGGCGGCGACGACGTCCCGGCGCTGCGCCGCCGGACAGATCGGCTTCTTCTTGTGGTCGACGTTCGACTTCCGGGCGACGATGACGAGCAGTTTGTCGCCCATCGCCGCGGCTTCCTCGAGGTAGTGGACGTGTCCGGGGTGGAGGATGTCGAAGGTCCCCTGGGCGACGACCGTCCGCGTCATCGCGCCCCCCGAAGCCCCGTCGCGGCTCCCTCGGTCGTCGGTCGATCGGTTCGTCGTCTCGGGTTCGCAGTCGGTCCGCGGATCGGACCGGGAGTCGTCTCGAGCATCATACTATCGAAGTTCGTCGTCGATATCCGCCTGCGTGAAATCGAAGAAGTCCTCGGTTTCGGGCAGTTCCACGTCGATCACGTTCAGCTGGGTCGGCTCGCCCCCCGAATCGAAGGCCTGCCAGTCCGAGCGCCGATACGGCGCGCCGATGATGACGTGGACGCTGCCCCGACCGAACGTCTCCAGATCCGCGTCGCTCGGGCTGATCACGCCGTTCGGGTGCGAGTGAACGCTGCCCAGCGCCTTCACGTCGTTCGGGATCTGGCTCGTCTTGACGGTCGCGCTGACGCTGTTCGACTCGGTGCCGGGAATCACGAGAACGTCCGTGATGACGAGTCCGTCCCGGTCGATCCCGAGTCGCTCCGCCTCGGTTCCCCGGAGGAATCCCATGTACTCGTCGGGATGGGCGGCTTCGGAGGATTCGAGGGCGAACTCGAGGGTCTCCTCGGCGATGCCGAGGATCGAACTCGAGCGAAACAGCGCGTCGAACAGCCCCATGACACGACCTGCGTGCTTGCGGTTGCTAAACGTTCCGATGGTCGTTTCGGCGACGGCTCCGCGGTGAGCGTCGGGCCGGCGGCTGCGGCTTCGCCGATCGTCCGTCCCGATCGTCCGTGATATCTGTCGATCGTCAACTAGGTGTGTATATATTATCTATCCCTACTAGCATACTGTTTTTCCGGCGGCTCTCCGTATTCGCATTTATGTCACTAGACGACGATTCGCTCGAGTACCACCGCGAAGAGCCCCCCGGCAAGATCGAGATCCGCACGACGAAGTCGACGACCACCCAGCGCGACCTCTCGCTGGCGTACTCGCCCGGGGTCGCCGCGCCGTGTCGCGAGATCGCCGATCACGAAGACGACGCCTACCAGTACACGGCCAAAGGGAACCTCGTCGGCGTCGTCTCGAACGGCTCGGCGGTGCTCGGACTGGGCGATATCGGCGCCCAAGCGTCGAAACCCGTCATGGAGGGGAAGGGCGTGCTGTTCAAGCGCTTCGCCGACATCGACGTCTTCGACATCGAACTCGATCACGACAACGTCGACGCCTTCGTCGAGTCGGTCGCGGCGATGGAACCGACCTTCGGCGGCGTCAACATCGAGGACATCGCCGCGCCCGCCTGCTTCACGATCGAGGAGCGACTGCGCGAGCGGATGGACGTCCCGGTCTTTCACGACGACCAGCACGGCACCGCGATCATCTCCGGCGCGGCGCTGCTCAACGCCGTCGACATCGCCGATAAGGACATGGAAGAACTCTCGGTCACGTTCTCCGGCGCCGGTGCGGCGGCCATCGCGACCGCCCGGTTTTTCGTCTCGCTGGGCGTCCCGAAGGAGAACATCACCATGGTCGACATCGACGGCATCCTGACGACCGAGCGGGCCGAGTCCGGCGACCTCGACCCCTACAGCCGCGAGTTCGCTCGCGACGTGCCCCCGGGCGACGTCGCCGACGCGATCGTCGACGCGGACGTCTTCGTCGGCCTCTCCGTCGGCGGGATCGTCGACGCCGAGATGGTGCGCTCGATGGCCGCGGATCCGATCATCTTCGCGATGGCCAACCCCGACCCGGAGATCGACTACGAGACGGCCAAGAACGCCCGGGACGACACGGTCATCATGGCGACCGGCCGCTCAGACTACCCGAATCAGGTCAACAACGTCCTCGGGTTTCCCTTCATCTTCCGCGGCGCGCTCGACGTCCGGGCCAGCGAGATCAACGAGGAGATGAAGGTCGCCGCCGCGGAGGCCATCGCCGACCTCGCGCGGACCGACGTTCCAGACGCCGTCCGCAAGGCCTACGGCGACCAGCCGCTGCAGTTCGGCCCCGAGTACATCATCCCGAAGCCCCTCGATCCGCGCGTGCTCTTCGAGGTCGCGCCCGCCGTCGCCCGCGCCGCCGTCGAGAGCGGCGCCGCCCGCACCGACCTCGACCTCGAGACCTACGTCGAGGACCTCGAGGCGCGGCTGGGCAAGTCCCGCGAGATGATGCGGACCGTGTTCAACAAGGCCAAGACCGACCCGAAGCGGCTCGCACTGGCCGAAGGGACCAACGAGAAGATCATCCGGGCGGCGGCCCAGCTCGAGGACCGCGACCTCGCGCGGCCGGTGCTGATCGGCGACGCCGAAGAGATCCGGGCCACCGTCGCCGATCTCAACCTCGAGTTCGACCCCGAGATCGTCGATCCGTCGACCGGCGACTACGAGGAGTACGCCGAGGCGCTCTACGAGCGCCGCCGGCGCAAGGGCGTGACGAGGACCGAGGCGCGAGAACGGATCCGGGACAGCGACTACTTCGCGTCGGTGATGGTCGACCAAGGCGACGCCGACGCGATGCTCACCGGGCTGACGAACCACTATCCCTCGGCGCTGCGGCCGCCGCTGCAGGTGGTCGGCACGGCGCCCGACACCGACTACGCCGCGGGCGTCTACATGCTGACGTTCAAGAACCGCGTCGTCTTCCTCGCCGACGCGACGGTCAACCAGGACCCCGACGAGGACGTGTTAGCCGAGATCACGCGCCACACGGCCGACCTCGCGCGGCGGTTCAACGTCGAGCCCCGCGCCGCCCTCCTGTCGTACTCGGACTTCGGTAGCGTCGACAACGAGGGCACCCGCAAACCCCGACGAGCGGCCCAGCGGCTCCGAGCGGATCCCGACGTCGACTTCCCCGTCGACGGGGAGATGCAGGCCGACACCGCCGTCGTCGAGGAACTGCTCGAGGACAACTACGAGTTCGCCGAGCTCGACGAGCCCGCGAACGTGCTCGTCCTCCCCAACCTCGAGGCGGGCAACGTCTGCTACAAGCTGCTCCAGCGGCTGGGCGGCGCCGAGGCGATCGGGCCGATGCTGGTCGGGATGGATCGCCCGGTCCACGTCCTCCAACGGGACGACGAGGTCAGCGACATCGTGAACCTCGCGGCCGTCGCGACCGTCGACGCGCAGGGCGAGTAGCGGTACCGATCGGACTCCGGCGCTGCTCTTCGGCCCCGACGGGCCGTTTTCGATGGACGTGCGGGTCACCGATGTCCAGACGTGACAGTCACGCAGTCAGTTCGCCGTCGACGCCGTCGTCGAAGATGTTCTCGAGCCGTCGTCTCCCTTCTTGACAAGGGTTATACGCGACCGGCCCAAACTACGGTTCAAGATGACACGTGAGTCCGCCGGGGAACCCGGCGCAGATGACGGGGATTCCGTCGTCTACGATCTCGCTGCCGAGTGTACGGCAGAAGATGTAGAGCGAAACCGACCGTATCTCGCAGAAATCAACGGTATCGTCGATTACGGTGTCTTCGTCGATCTCTCCGAGTCCGTCTCCGGGCTCGTCCACGAATCGGTCCTCGAGGGCACCTTCGCCGTCGGCGACGAGCTCGTCGTCGAACTCGAGAGCGTCCGAGACAACGGCGACATGGCCTTCGAGCCGGTCGACATCGAGGAGTACACCCTCGAGAACGTCGGCCACGACTACGCCCTGACCGGCACCGACCGGCTCAAGGCGAATATCGGCGACCAGATCCACCTCGAGGGGAAGGTCGTCCAGGTCAAACAGACCGCCGGCCCGACGATCTTCCACGTCGCCGACGAGTACGGCGTCGTCCCCTGTGCCGCCTTCGAGGAGGCCGGCGTCCGCGCCTACCCCGCCACCGAGGTCGGCGACGTCGTCCGCGTGACCGGCACGCCCGAGCGCCGCGAGGGTTCGATCCAGATCGAGGTCGACGGTCTCTCGAAACTCGAGGACGAGGACGCCGACGAGGCCCGCGACCGCCTCGAGGACGCCCTCGAAGAGCGCGCCGAACCCCACGACGTCGAGCCGCTGATCGACTGGCCCGCCTTCGAGAAACTGCGCCCGAACCTGCGGGAGGTCGCGAAGCTGCTGCGTCGGACCGTCCTCGAGGGACGGCCCATCCGGGTGCGCCACCACGCCGACGGCGACGGCATGTGCGCCGCCGTCCCCGTCCAGATCGCCCTCGAGCGATTCATCGCGGACGTCCACGAGGACGAGAACGCCCCGCGCCACCTCATCAAGCGCCTGCCCGCCAAGGCGCCGTTCTACGAGATGGAAGACGCCACGCGGGACCTGAACTTCGCCCTCGAGGACTGCGAGAAACACGGCCAGCAGCTCCCGCTCCTGCTCATGCTGGACAACGGCTCGACGGCCGAGGACGTCCCGGCCTACGAGACGCTGGCCCACTACGACATCCCGATCGCGGTCGTCGACCACCACCACCCTGATCCCGACGCCGTCGAGGATCTACTCGACGCCCACGTCAACCCCTACCTCCACGACGAGGACTACCGGATCACGACGGGGATGCTGTGCGTCGAACTCGCGCGGATGATCTACCCTGACCTCGGCGACGAACTCCGCCACGTCCCCGCCGTCGCGGGCCTCTCGGACCGCTCGAAGGCCGACGCGATGACCGACTACCTCGAGCTGGCCGCCGAGGAGGGCTACGACGAGGACCGCCTGCAGGACGTAAGCGAGGCGCTCGACTACGCCGCCTTCTGGCTGCGCTACAATTCAGGCGACCAACTGATTCAGGACCTGCTCCAGATCGATTCGGCCGACGAGGACCGCCACCGCGAACTCGTCGAGTTCTTCGCCGACCGGGCCCGCGAGGAGGTCGACGAGCAACTCGACGCGGCGATGCCCCACTTAGAGCACGAGGACCTGGACAACGGTGCCCACCTCTACCGCATCGACGTCGAGAACTACGCCCACCGTTTTACCTACCCCGCGCCGGGCAAAACGACCGGCGAGATCCACGACCGGAAGATCGAGGAGACCGGCGATCCCGTGATCACGGTCGGCTACGGGCCGGACTTCGCCGTCCTCCGGAGCGACGGCGTGCGACTGGACATTCCGAACATGGTCTCGGAACTCGAGGAGGAGGTCCCCGGCGGCGGCGTCTCCGGCGGCGGCCACCTCGTCGTCGGCTCGATCAAGTTCGTCAAGGGCAAACGCGAGGACGTCATCGACGCCTTGGTCGAGAAGATGGAGGACGCGGAGATCGACGAAGCGCTCTCGAGCGCGGCGCCGATCGACGACTAACGGTGACCCGCGACTCGAGTCCGACCGTCGCCGTCGAGCGTCGACCGGACTCGAACCGAGACGGACGCGGTTCCGAGCAGCGGCCATCGATCGACTGTAGCATGACTGTCCCACCCCAGACTGACGAGCGCTCTCGAGACCGGGCTACCGGCCTCGAGCGCCCGGTCTCGCCGACGGTCGAGAGCGAGCGCCGAGACGAGCGCCGAGACGGGCGACGGGACCGAGGTGGCAGGACTCGATGATCGACCGAAGCGAATCAGCGGAACCGGCCGACGTGTTACTCGTCGAGCCGTCCGAGGAGCGTGCTCGCCACACGAGAGACGGGTTTTCGGACACGGGGGCGACGACGACCATGCACGTGGTCTCGGACGGCGACGAGGCGCTGGCGTTTCTCGAGGGGCGCGACGACCACGCCGACGCGCCGGCTCCCTGTCTCGTCGTGCTCCGCCTGGGGCTTCCGGCCCCGGGCCCGGACGGACTCGCGGTGCTCGAGCGAATGGCCGAGCAAACGACGCTCGCCCGAATTCCGGTCGTCGCGACCGTCGACGAGCCCGAGGACGACGTCGTCACTGATGCCTACAACCGGGGCGCTAACGCCGTCCTGCCGACGCCGTCCGAACCCGCGGCGCTCGCCGAGACGATGGCGCGAGTCGCCGAGTTCTGGATCGCGACCGCGCGGCTCCCCAACCGGATCGATCGGCTCTGAGGGAGTCAGTTCCGCAGAGCGACTACTTTCGAATCGCAGCGTACCGCGTCAGTTGCGCGATTCAACTGGACGTTAGAATTGATAGCGCCGCTCGTCGTCCATCGACGGATACTGATCCGCGCCGGTCATCTCCTCGAAGGTCATCCCCGAGAGGTACTCGTCGTAGGTGACGTCGTAGGCCGTTCGCAGCTGGAAGTCCAGCTTTCCGGTATCGATCGTCGACTGGAAGAGCATGTGAATCGCCCGCCGGACGAGTTCGTCCGTCTCTTCGGGCTCGAGGGCGGTCTCGAGCAAGGCGAGTTCGTTTCGCGTTTCCCGATCGAGCGAGACGGTGAGGTCCTCGTCCAGCGCGCTGTAGGCGTCCGTCACGTCGTCGTTGAGATCGTCGAGGCTCATACGGGAGGGGACTCGAGCCGACGGGATAGGGCTTTCGTGGTCGACTCATCGTGTGCTAACACAACCGACCGTACTCGAGTCACTGCGTTCGGGTTCCGTCTCAAACAGACGATAACTGGAACGAGACCACTCGTGAGGTCGATGTCGAACGCGCTGCTATCGTGGCAACGGGGAGTCCCACGATCCGCCCCAGCCGATTCGATCGCTCCCGTTGGTCGCTCACTCATCCACTGGAAGACGCTCCGCGTCTTCCAAGCCATTCGCTCGTACACCTCGCGAAGACCTCGCACGCAGTCACCGGCACGCCTTTGCAGTGCTCACGGCTCACTTCGTTCGCCGTTCACTTTCCGAGGTGCTCGCATAGCTCGCACCTCGCTCTACTCAGGCGCTCCGTCAGCGCGCGCCACCGCACGTGGAATCATCGGTCGGAGCGAGACGGATCCGGCGATCGAAGTACCGCTGGAATCGATCCCGAACCGCCACCAGTAAGACCGGCGGGTCGCTAGATCGACCGATGAGTGAGAGCGACGACGATGCCGACGCCGGTTCGGGTTCGGGTGCGGGCGACGGGGACTGGTCGCTCCCCGACGACCTCGAGGCCGTCCGCGAGGCCCTGATCGCGTGGTACGAGGACGACCACCGCGAGTTCCCGTGGCGGCGGACCGACGATCCCTACGAGATCCTCGTCAGCGAGGTGATGAGCCAGCAGACCCAACTCGATCGAGTGGTCGAGGCCTGGGAGGAGTTCCTCGAGCGCTGGCCGACGACGGCCGACCTCGCCGCCGCGGATCGAGCGGACGTCGTCGGCTTCTGGACGGATCACAGCCTCGGCTACAACAACCGGGCGAAGTACCTCCACGAGGCGGCCGGGCAGGTGGAGTCGGAGTACGGCGGCGACTTCCCTGAAACGCCCGACGAACTGCAGGAACTGATGGGCGTCGGCCCCTACACCGCCAACGCCGTGGCGAGTTTCGCCTTCAACAACGGCGACGCGGTCGTCGACACGAACGTCAAGCGGGTCGCCTACCGGGCGTTTTCGATCCCCGATGACGACACGGCGTTCGAGACGGCCGCGAGCGAACTCATGCCCGACGGCGAGTCGCGAGTCTGGAACAACGCGATCATGGAACTGGGCGGCGTCGCCTGCACCCAGACGCCGAAGTGCGACGAGGTCGGCTGCCCCTGGCGCGAGTGGTGTGACGCCTACGCCAGCGGCGACTTCACCGCGCCGGACGTCCCAACTCAGCCCTCCTTCGAGGGAAGCCGCCGCCAGTTCCGCGGCCGCGTGATCGGGACGCTACGGGAGTACGACGAACTCGAGTTGGACACCCTGGGTCACCGCATCCGCGTCGATTACGCCCCCGACGGCAAGTACGGGCGCGAGTGGCTCACGGGGCTGCTGACCGACCTCGAGTCCGACGGGCTGGTCGACCTCGAGGAGGGCGAAAACGGAGGGCTCGTGGCTCGACTCCGCCGGTAGCGGCCCACGTCGAGACGCGGTCCCAGAACCGTTATTTGGTTTCGTCACTTCGAGCAATTACGTGCAGTCAGTCGGTACCGCTCGTGCGACCGCTCTCTCCCCACATTTCACATGACCAGTCAACCGCCCTCCGGACCGGACGGAACCGTCTCCGACCGCCTCGAATCGACGTCCATCCGCAGCCGCCAGACGGCGACGATCCGCGTCTGCTGCGTCGGCTTCGACGGCGCCGAGCGGGGAATCCCCGCGGAGCTTCGGGACTGCGAGGGCGATACCGAGCTGACCGTTCGAACCGTCGAGTCGAGTGCGGCCGTCCTCGAGTCGCTCGCGGCGGTCGACTGCGTCGTCACCGAGGCCGACCTCGGCGAGACGACCGGGCTGGACCTCCTGCGATCGATTCGGGACCGTGACCCCAAATTCCCGGTGCTCATGCTGACCGGGGCGGGAAGCGAAGCGCTGGCTAGTCGCGCAATCTCGGCGGGGATCACCGACTACGTCCCGCGCGGCGACGGGACGGAGAACGCGGTCGACGTATCCGACCGGATCGAGGCGGCCGTGGATCAGTATCGGTCCGAACTGGACGCCAGACGGACCTACGCCGCGCTCGAGACCGCCCAGGAGGGAATCAGTCTCCTCGACGAGAACGGGAAGTTCACCTACGTCAATCAGGTGTACGCCGACAACTACGGCTACGATCGCGAGGAGATGCTCGGCCGACACTGGGAGATCCTCTATCCGGCCGACGAGACCGATCAGGTCCACGAGGAGATCCTCCCGGAGGTCCACGAGGAGGGTCACTGGCGAGGGCAGACGACCGGCCTGCGCGCCGACGGGACGACGTTTCCCGAACAGCACTCGCTGACCGAGATCGAGGATGGCGGACTGGTCTGCGTCGTCCGGGACATCAGCGAGCGCAAGGAGCGCAAACGCGACCTCGAGCTGTTCCGAACGCTGCTCGATCACTCGACGGACAGCGTCTTCGTCTTCGATCCGGAGACCGGGACACCCCTCGACGTCAACGATACGGCCTGTCGCGAGCTCGGTTACTCCCGCGAAGAACTGCTCGACCGATCGGTGATCGATTTCGAAGCGGAATTCACCGGCCGAGACGACTGGCGATCGTTCGTCGACGACCTCCGGGCGGACGGGCAAACGACGTTCGACGGCGTCCACAGGCGCCGCGACGGCGCGACGTTCCCCGTCGAAGTCAACGCGACCTACGTCGAACTCGATCGCGGCTACGTCCTCTCGATGGCCCGCGACGTCACCGAGCGCCGGCGGCGAGAGCGCCAACTCCGCGAGTCCGAACAGCGCTACCGGACGCTCGCGGAGTACTTCCCGAACGGCATCGTGACGCTGTTCGACCACGACCTCGAGTACACGCTGGCGGCCGGCCGGGGCTTCGACGATATCCCCGTCGAACCCGCCGATCTCGAGGGGGCGAACTTCTACGACGTCTGGCCCGCCGCGACCGCCGACGGCCTCGTGCCCGCCGTTCTGGGGACGCTCGAGGGCGAGGAGCGATCGGTCGAACTCTCCTACGCTGGTCGGGAGTGGATCCTCCACGCGGTGCCGATCACCGACGAGCGCGGCGACGTCTTCGCGGGCATGACGATGGCCCAGGACATCACCGAGCGCAAGGAGTACCAGCGCCGCCTCGAGGAGACGATCGACCGGCTCGAGGAGTCCAACGAGCGGTTAGAGCAGTTCGCCTACGCCGCCAGCCACGACCTGCAGGAGCCGCTGCGAATGGTCTCGAGCTACCTGCAGCTGATCGAGCGCAGATACGCTGACGCGTTCGACGAGGACGGCGAGGAGTTCCTCGCGTACGCGATCGACGGCGCCGACCGCATGCGCGAGATGATCGACGCCCTGCTGACCTACTCCCGCGTCGAGACCCGCGGCGAGCCGCTGGCGGCGGTCGACCTCGACGCCGTCATCGCGGACGTTCGGGAGGACCTCCGACTTCCGATCGCCGAGTCCGACGCCGAGGTGACCGTCGACTCGTTGCCCCGGGTCCGGGGGGACAGCAGCCAGTTGCGGCAGGTGTTCCAGAATCTGTTGTCGAACGCGATCGAGTACAGCGGCGACGAGCCGCCGCGGGTTCACGTCTCGGCTGAACGGGAGTCGGCAGACGCCGCGAGCGCCGCTCGAGGGTCCGGCCGCTGGATCGTCTCGATCAGCGACGAGGGACTGGGGATCGATCCCGAGGATCAGGAGCGCATCTTCGAGGTGTTCGAACGTCTTCACAGCCGCGGGGAGTACGACGGGACCGGGATCGGCCTCGCGCTCTGCCAGCGCATCGTCGAGCGCCACGACGGCGAGATCCGCGTCGATTCGACCCCCGGCGAAGGGGCGACGTTCTCGGTGGTGCTCCCGGCGGTCGACGACGCCTAACGGACTCGACGACGGCGCTCGAGCCGAGACGGCGGCTTCTCCTACTGCGACTGCAGAATTCTCGTCGTTCCGAACGCCGCCCGCATCACCGGTTGGGCCGCTTATATGTGCCTCGGGGCCGACGAACCGACATGGCCGACGTTCACGTCGCCGCAGTCTGTGGCAGTCTCCGCGAGGCGAGTACGACCCGCGCCGCCCTCGAGCGCGTCCTCGAGGCCGCCGAGCGCGGCGGCGCGACGACCGAACTGCTCGACCTGCGCGAGTTCGAGTTGCCGACGTTCGACGCGGATCGCGATCGGGAGGACGCGGGCGACGCCGAGGAACTGGCGGCCCGCCTCCGCGAGGCGGACGCGATCGTCCTCGGCTCGCCGATGTACCACGGCTCCTTTTCCTCGCCGCTGAAGACCGCGATCGACTACTGCGGGTTCGACGAGTTTCGGGGCAAGACCGTCGGACTGCTGGCGGTCTCCGGCGGCGCCTTCCCCGTCACCGCCCTCGAGCACATGCGGTCGGTCTGCCGGGCGCTGAACGCGTGGGTGATCCCCCACGAGGCGGCCGTCCCGAACTCCCACTCGGCGATCGAGGACGGCGCGTTCGCCGACGAGAAACTCGAGGAGCGCGTCGCGACGCTCGGTCGGCGCGCGGTCCAGTACGCCACGATCGAGCCGGATCCGGACTCGTTCCAGAGCGACCAGAACGTCGGCGCCGAGGGGAAGTGATCAGGGGCAGGGCTCGAGAAGCCGTTCGAACCGCCGCTGGTGGGCGAGGAAGGCCATGAGGCCGAAGACGACGACGCCGACCTGCACCGCATTGACTCGGAGGACGATCGTCGTCGCCTCGAGCGACAGCGGGGGCGTGGCGACCGCCCAGTCGGTAAACCAGGCCGACGCCAGCAGCGCCGCCGCGCCGACGGCCAGCAACAGGCCGGGCACGATCGGTGCACGCGTCGTCAGGGACGAGGATTGAAAGCAGAAGGCGCGTCGCTCGAGGACGAACTGCCCGATGAGGAGGCTGGCGTGTAAGACGGTCGCGACGGCGATTCCCCCGACGCCGCCGATCCCCTGGGCCGCGAGCAGCCAGACGATCCAGCTCCCAGTCAACAGGAGGGCGACGCCGAGCCGCTGGGGACAGAGGACGTCGCCGATGTCGCTGACGGTCGCCCCGAACACGCTCGCTCGGAGCAGCGAGCCGCAGAACAGGATTCCGAGCGCGGCGAGTGCGGTCGACGCGCTCGGCGACCCGACGACGAGCGTAAACCAGAGTCCGACGGCGACCGCTTCGACGGCGGCCGTCGAGAGCGCCGCGGTCACCCCGACGACGCGGCGTCGGGTCGTTCGACCGAGGACGCCGGGCTGTCGGATGACACTCATACCACTCTTCGTCACAGGCGAGCCCTTTCGTTATGGAAGTCATTATATCACATAGTAATGCATTCGTAACGACGCGTTCGTCCGAGCCGAATATATAGGGCGCTAATAGTCCGTTTCTCGAACCGGTTTCGCGAACGAGTCCGCGAACGAACCGACACCGAGGCGGAGACGGGACAATCGGCGAACAGGTACGGGCCGGAAGGGACGGCGATAGCGTTCCGGAACCGAAGCCATCCGACGAACCATCGGGTTCGAGACCGCTACGCCGTCGGTCGAAAACGCGGTATCGATCGCGGTCAACGAACGCTCCGCCGCTCGAGCCGCGAGGCCCGAACGTAGGGAGCAGTTACGACGACGTTCGTCGATCGGTAGCCGCGCCATAACTGGTCAGGAACCGATTCGTTCACTGGAAACGGTGGACAGAACTATTTACGGGGATGTGGTCGGGAGCGATTATGGCCGAAAGCGAGCAACAGGAGAAGATGTTGTCCGAGACTATCGTCAAGGAAGCCGTCGGATTGGGCATGAAGTCCCCGCTGCGCGACTCGATCGTCGAAGCCGTCGACGAGGCCGGCGGAGCGGACTCCGGAGGCGGTTCCGGTCTGCCGCTGGCGGGCGCCCTCTTCGGCGCCGGCGCGGCACTCGGTTTCCTCGTGGGTCGCCAGTCCCCAGAACTCGAGGAAACGTCCCTCGAGGACATCGAGGAACCGGAGATCATCGAGGACGTCATGGAAACGGGCGGCGACGAGGAGGAGCCGATCACCGAGATGACCTCTGAGACGGCGGACGAACCCGAATCGGAGGGCGGCTCGAGTCGGCTGGTGCAGCTCCTGATCACCGTCGGCGCGATCGCCGCCGTCGCCGTGCTTCGCCGCCGCCTCTCCGGCGGCGAGGAAGAGGAGTGGGAGCCGATCGAGGAGTTCGAACCCGCGACGGGCGACGATATCGTGGGCGGTGAGGACGAGGAAGAGGAGGAGGAGCCGGTCGAAGCCGAGACGGAGTCCGAAGACGCGGACGAGGAACAAGAGGAGTAAGCCGGCTGTTTTTCCCGTCGCCGACCGACGCGTTCGATTTTCATCGGCGGCGCCGTCTGACGAAGAAGCTAAGGGGGCGACGCCGACAGGTCAAGGCAATGGAGACGACCCACCGCGTCTTCGTCGGTGACTCCCGGGACCTCGCCGCGATCGACGACGACTCCGTCGAACTCGTCGTCACCTCTCCGCCCTATCCCATGATCGAGATGTGGGACGACCTCTTTACCCGCCTCGATCCGGCTATCGGCGACGCGCTCGAGGTCGGCGACGGCCGCCGCGCCTTCGACGCGATGCACGCCCAGCTCGACCGCGTCTGGGACGAACTCGAGCGCGTGCTGGTCGACGGCGGCATCGCCTGTATCAACGTCGGCGACGCGACCCGGTCGGTCGACGACAGCTTCCGGGTCTACGCCAACCACGCGCGGGTCCTCGAGGCCTTCGAGTCGCGGGGGTTCGATCCGCTGCCGGACGTCCTCTGGCGCAAGCCGGCCAACAGCGCCGCGAAGTTCATGGGCAGCGGGATGATCCCGCCTAACGCCTACGTGACCCTCGAACACGAGTACGTGCTGGTCTTCCGCAAGGGCGGCGAGAGCCGGTCGTTCGAACCCGGTGCCGACCGGCGCTACGAGGCCGCCTACTTCTGGGAGGAGCGCAACCGCTGGTTCACCGACGTCTGGACCGACGTTCGCGGCGAACTGCAGGCGCTTTCGGACGATCACGACGACCTCCGCAACCGGTCGGCGGCCTACCCTCTCGAGATCCCCTACCGGCTGATCTGCATGTACTCCGCCTACGGCGACACCGTCCTCGACCCCTTCTGGGGGACCGGCACGACCACGCTCGCGGCGATGTGCGCCGGTCGCAACTCCGTCGGCTCGGAACTCGAGTCGTCGTTCCTCGAGGTGTTCGACGACCGCCTCGACGAGGTGCCGGCGCTCTCGCGGTCGGTCGGGCGACGGCGACTCGAGCGCCACCGGGAGTTCGTCACTCGCCGCCGCGAGGAGGGGAAGTCCTTCGAGTACCGGGCCGCGAACTACGAGACGCCGGTCGTCACGAAGATGGAGCGAAACCTCCAGCTCCGGGAGGTCGCGGCCGTCGACACGCTCGAGGATGCCGACGAGGGGACGGACGATAGGTCCACCGACGAGGCCGCTGCGGACGCGAACGCTGTACACGGGTACCGCGCCGAACACGCACCGCTGACCCTCGAGTGACAGCCTCGGCAGGCTCGTCTATCTGGTTGGGTTTACCGCGTCGATGGACATTTGGGACGCTGCGTCGAATCGCCGGGTATGACGCTCGACGAATACCCCAATGCGGTCGACGCGCTCGAGCCGGCCGACGGCGAGGTCGAAACGGCGGAACTGATCGTCAGCGACGACGTGCTCGTCAAGGCGTTCGCGCTCGGCCCGGACGCCGAACTCGAGGCCCACGACCACCCGGAGAGTACGAACGTCTTCCACGTCCTCGAGGGGACGGTCACGGTCGTGCAGGACGGCGAGAGCGAGACGGTCGACGCGCCGGGCGTCGTCCACCACGAGCGCGGCGCCGTCCACGGCGCGCGAAACGAGACCAACGAGCGCGTCGTGTTCACGGCCAGCCTCTGTCCGCTCCCGTCCTGACCGTCGGCGTTCGTCGGCCGGACCTGTCCGCCCCACGAGTTTTTATTCGCGCCGCTCCCATCGATAGCTATGCATCGCGGCCTCGAGGTTCCCGAATCGACCCCGGTACGAGTCCTCGCGGTCGGGACGTCGACGTGGTTGCAACGGGCGACGGCGGGGATCGACGCGGACGACGACGAAATCGCGATTCGCGGGCCGCTCGATCCGGCGACCGAACTCGAGGACGCTGCCCTCGACGAGACGGACTGCCTGCTCACCGACGACCCGACGGTCCTCGAGCGCGTCGACGGGGAGTGTCCGGTCGTCTACGCGCTCGACTCGTCCGCGGACGAGTCGATCGATCGGCTCCGCGCCGACGGGGCGACGGACGTGATCCCCGAAGCCGCGGCCGAGCGGTCGTCGCTGCTCGCCAACCGGCTGTGCCGAACCGCCGAGTTCGACGCCGTCCGTCGCACGACCGCGCGTCAGGAGACGCGGTTCCGTGCGCTGCTCGAGCACACCTCGGACGCGGTGCTCGTCGTCGACGACGACGGCACGATCTCGGCCGTCGGGCCGTCGGCCGAGGGGATCGCCGGCTACGGACCCGAGACGCTCGTCGGAACCCACTATCTGGACCTCGTTCACCCGGACGACGTCGCGTCGATTCGGACCGCGTTCGACGACCTCTGTGTGAGCGAGCCGGGGACGACGACGACCGTCGAGTACCGCTGTCAGCACGCCGACGACGCCTGGTACGTCCACGAGGCCGTACTCACGAATCGGCTGGCCGCCGAGGACCGCGCCGGCGGCGAGTCGGACGCCGAGATCGACGGGATCGTCGCGTCGATCCGCGACGTGACGGCCGTCCACCAGGTCGAACGCGAACTCGAGCGCTCGCTCGAACGGGTCAGCGACGCGTTCTACGCGCTCGATTCGGAGCTGCGGTTCACGTATGTCAACGACCGTGCGGGGACCCTCCTCGGCGTCGATCCCGCCACGGTGATCGGCCATCCGATCCTCGAGCTGTTCCCGGAGCTCCGGGAGACGCCGTTCCGGACGGCCGCGGCCGAGGCGATGGAAACCCAAGAGCCTGCGTCGATCGAACACTACTACGAACCGGCCGAGCGCTGGTACGACGTCCGCCTCTACCCGTCGCCGTCCGGACTCTCGGTGTACTTCCAGGACGTGACCGATCGGGTCGAGCGCGAACGGAAACTGCAGGACCGGACGGAACAGCTGGAGACGATCATCCGGAATGTCCCCGTCGTTCTCTTCGAGCTCGAGGCTGACGGGACGATCGCGCTGGCGGAAGGGCGCGCCCTCGAGCGCAGCGAGGCGGTCGCCGACGACATCGTCGGCGAGTCGGCGTTCGACGTCTTCGACGACAAGCCCGCGATCCGCGCCGACTTCAGGGCGGCTCTCGATGGCGTGTCGACCCACTCTTCGATCGAACTCGACGGCCGGGTCTTCGAACAGTGGTGTCGGCCGATCGTCGAGGACGACGCGGTCGACCGCGTGATCGGTATCGCCGCCGACGTCACCGAACGCGCCCAGTATCAGACGGCGTTGAACGCCCTCCACGAGGCGACGAGCCATCTGCTGACCGTCGAATCTGAGCAGGCCGCCTGCGAGTACGTGGTCGACGTCGCGAACGACGTTCTCGATCTCGAGACCGTCGTCTACCGGTTCGACGACCGGGAAAACGAACTCGTGCCGACGGCCTACTCGCCGAGCCTCGAGTCGACGGTCGGATCGCCCCCGCGACTCCGTCCTGGCGAGAGCCTCGCCTGGCGGGCGTTCGTCGACGACAGGCCGGCCCGGTTCGACGACGTCAGGGACGCTCCGCAGGTGTTCGACCCGACCACGGACGCTCGCAGCGGTCTCTACGTCCCGATCGGCGAACACGGCGTCCTCGTCGCTCTCGATTCCGAACCGGGGCGCTACGACGAGGAGACGTTCGAACTCGCCAAACTGTTCGCCAGGACGGCCGAAGCGGCGCTCGACCGCATCACTCGAACGCGCCGGCTCCACGGCCACGAGTGGGAGCTCAAGCGCCAGAACGAACACCTCGAGCGGCTCAACGCGGCCGGTCGGGTTCGTCAGGACCTCGAACAGTTGCTCCTGATGGCCGACTCCCGCGCCGAGATCGAACGCGGGATCTGCGAGCGCCTCGCCGACCTCGAGTGCTGTTCGTTCGCCTGGATCGGCGAGCCGGACCCGGGCGGGAATCAGCTGTTGCCCCGCCGACGGGCGGGCCACGAGCGCGGGTATCTCGACGCGGTTTCGGTGACGACCGTCGACGACTCCGCCGCCGAACCGGCGGGTCGAACGGCGCGGACGCGGTCGCCGGTGTTCGTCGAGAACGTCGCCGACTCGATCCGCGAGGGGACCTGGCGCGGCGACGCCCTCTCCCGGAGCTTCCAATCGGTATACGCCGTGCCGCTCGTCTACGACGACTTCCTCTACGGCGTCCTGACGCTGTACAGCGACGATCGGGACGCGTTCGACGAGCCGCTCCGATCCATGCTCGCCGAACTCGGCGAAACCGTCGGCTACTCGATCGACGCCGTCAAACGAAAGACCCCGCTGGACGGCGAGAGCGTTCCCGCGGTCGAACTCGAACTCGCCCTCGAGGGGCCGAATCCGCTGGGTCGCCTCGCCGACCGACTGGACGCGCGAGTCGAGTTCGAGGGCGGGGCGATCCTCGACGACGGGACGCCGACGGTGTTCGCGGTCGTCGACGAGACGGACGGCGTCGATCCGGCCGCCGTCGCCGAACTGGAGGGAATCGACGACGCGTCCGTGATCGCCGACACCGACGGGGAGACGCTGTTGCAACTCCAGTACGCGGATCCGTTTCTCGGCGCCGCCGTCGACGCCCACGGCGGGACGCTGCGGTCGCTCGTCGCCGACGATACCGGGACGCGAGCGGTCGTCGAGGTTCCGGAGACGGTCGAGGTCAGGAACGTGCTGTCGCAACTCAACCGCCGCGAATTCGCGGTCTCGCTCGTCGCCCGCCGCGAGGGCGCGACGCGGGCGCGGTCGACGATCGACGCCGCCGCCCGCAACGCGTTGCTCGAGCAACTGACCGACAGACAACGCGAGGTCGTCCAGACGGCCTACCACGGCGGCTTCTTCGAGTGGCCGCGGGAAACGACGGGAGAATCGATCGCCGACTCGCTGGGAATCTCCTCCCCTGCCTTCCAGAAACACGTCCGAGCCACCGAGCGGAAGCTCTTCACCGCGCTGTTCGACGGCCGCTCACTGGATGGTTAACTATATAACCCACTCACGTTCGGCCGGTTATACAGATAACGATCAGATTCTTTACGACGACCGGTGAAGAACGGCTGTCTTCCCACAGACCGCACTGGGGGTGCGCGTAATCAATGACTGAGATGACTACACGATCACCGTCCGCGCAAGCGGACGCAGAGTACGTTTCGCAGTACGATCGACTCGATGACGAACCACTGAGCGTCGCTATCGTCAACGCGGTCGCGACGTTCGGCAACGAATCGGTAACGGAACTCGAACCGCTTCACTACACGATCAACACCGACGCACTCGAGCGACTGTTCGAACCACGTACGGACGGGGTTCGATCAGGGGGGTCCGTCTCCTTCGAGTACCTCGACTATCTCGTCACCGTCACCGCCGGCGGTGAGATCCGCGTCGAAGCGGCGTAAATCGACACCTGCTGACGCGTTTTCCGCCTCTTTATCCGCGACCTCGACAGCGCCTATCGACCGGTTGCATCGCTACTCCGTTCGAGTCGATAGCCGCGGCCCTCCCCTCGAGGGCGGATTCCGGTTGCTGTCGCTCTCTCGACGCAGAACGAGACCGTCTCGATCACACGACCGCTACTCTCCCGTCCGTCGGGTCGGCGACAGAGACTACTCAGTCGCCGTGTGACTCCTCCGACGACTCGCCGCTCGGGTCGGTGTGGTTCGCTGCCGTAATCTCGACGGCTCCGGAGCCGTCGATGCGAACGCGATGGCCCCGATACGGGAAGGAAATCGAGAGCGCCGCCCTGCTCGAGTCGATCAACCGCTCGAGCGCATCGAGATCGACGACGGCGTGAAGCGGCGGCTCGAGGTCAGTCGGATCGACGTCCTCGATTTCGGCGATCTGCGTGACGATGCTGTGACTCGGTTTCGATGAGACCCCCGTCCCCATACGCCGCTATGGTATGTCGGATAAAGCTGGTGATGCGGGCCGAATTGACGGTTCGTTCCGGTTTCTCGACTCGAGTGTGTGGAAAACCAGGGCTCCGATCCGCGGAGAGACGAGCGAAGCGAGTCACTCCTGCCTCGCGTTCGCCACAGACGCCACTCGCTCCGTTCGTAACGTCGCGTAGAAAGCCAGTGCCCGGGGAGGGCTCCGAACCCTCGATCTCCGCATGTCCCAGGTCCGAGGCTCGGCGGTCCTCGTGGGGGACACGGAGGCTTCCAAGGCGTACCGCACCGAATCTCTGAACCCTATGAGTGCGGCGCTATGTCCAGCTAAGCCACCCGGGCTCACTCTTCGATTGTGCGCTGTGTTTCTTTAACCTTCTCATTCCCGCCTGCCCTGTAACGCCGACCCACGGATTTATCACATGCCCTTCCCAACTACCCGCGCATGAGCGTTCCGGAAATCGTCCAATCTACTCTCAACGGCGACGAAATCGCGGCTCGAGTCTCTCTGGGCGGCGAAGACGAACTCTTCATCACGTCCTCGAGTTCCCTCGTCTACCGATCCGACGGCATCTTGAGCGACGAATCGGTCGAAGAATACCCCCACGAGGCCGACCGGCTGACCCTCTCCGAGGGCCGGCGCAAGACGAAGTTCACCCTCGAGTACCCTCTCGAAGGAACCAAGGAGTTCACCGTCCCCTCGGACAAGACCGATGCGGTCTTGCATCCGGTGCTGGCCGGCGTGTTGAACGGCAACGGGATCACCGATCCCGGCGAGACGGTCGTCAAGACCTACCGCTTCAGCGAACTGACGCTGATCATCACCAGCGACCGTCTGGTCAAACACATCGGCGGGGCGGTCTGGGACGGCGACTACGAGGGCTACCACTTCGACGACGTGACGAAGCTCGCGTTCGAAGACGGGAGCGTCGCCACCCAGATCGTGCTCACGGTCGCCGGCCGCCCGGAGCGGATCAAAGCGCCCAACGAGGAGGCGAACGATCTGCGCGAGCGCCTCAAACGGGCCCTCTTCGAGTACCACGGCGTGACGTCGCTCGCGGAATTCAACGAGACGGTCGGCGTCGGCGAGGACGGCGGCGGCCGGAACGGCGGCGCGGTCGACTTCGGCGACGGCGTCGATCCGCTCGATGCCAACCCGCCCGAACCGGAGGACCGAGAGGCGGTCGCGGCGACCGAGACGGCGGGCGACTCGGACGACTCCCAGCCCCAGTCCCAGTCTCAGTCCCAGTCGACCGATCCGCTCGCGGCCGCCGGCGAACCGCAGCAGTCACAGCGCACGCAACAGCAGTCCGCCCAGCAGTCGGCGCGCGCCGCCGCGACCCAAGCAGACGCTCCGACCGACGACGTCGAGACGGCCTTCGACGGTGCGTCCGACGCACCGACCGACGACGAACCGGAGTCCGTATCGACGCGGGACGACAGCGGGTTCGTCGCCGACGCGGCGGCCGAGTCCGCGTCCGCAACGTCCGCCGCGGCCGCCGAGAACGCCGACTACGATCCGGCCGAACTCGCCGAACGGATCGACACGCTCGAGGCGGCCGTGGAGGAACAGTCCGAACTCATCGAACGACAACAGGAGACGATCGAACAGTTGATCGCCGAACTCCGGCAGGGTCGCTGAGGCCTCACCCGTCCCGTCCCGTCACCTTCCGAATACACGACGAGCCGAACGGCCCCAGTTCGCCGGCGTCGAGGTCGATGAAGTAACCGGTCGACAGCCCCGACCCGCAGCGCTGACAGGAGAACTCCCCTTCCTTCGTGATCACGTCCTGATCGAAGCTGACGTACTGGCGGCTCTTCGGGCGGACGATGCCGTCGTCGCGCTCGATGATTCCCCGCAGTTCCGCCTCGTCGAGGATCGTCCGCGTCACCGCGGGGTCGCTGGTCACCATCTCGATCCGGTCGACGACGTCGGCCAGCGCGAGCGATTCGTGCTCGAGTCGCTCGAGCAACGCCAGCCCGCGTTCGACGCGGTCGTCGCTGGCGTCGGCTCCCGTCTCGACCCGACGGTCCTCCCGATCCATCGGTGAGTGGTGGTCTCTCCGACCGAATAAACGTTCTGTCCCGACCGTCCAGAGACACAAAAGTTTCAACGCTCGGTGGGAAACTTCGATCGATGTCGTCCCCCTCGGTGCGAACGCGCGCGGTCGCCGCCGCGGTCGCGATCGGTGCGATCCTCTGTACGGTCGCGCTTGTCTCGCCGTCGGTGCTGCTCGCGACCGTCGAACCGGTGTCGGCCGATCCGCTCCTGTTCGGTCTCGTCGTGACCGGTCTCTACCTCGGGCGACCGCTGCTGGCCTTGCCGACGACGCCGCTGGCCGCCGTCGTCGGCTACGGCTACGGCGTCGCGGTCGGCGTTCCGGTGGCGCTGCTCGGCGTCGTGGTGACGGTCGTCCCCGTCTTCCTCGCCGTCCGCTGGATCGCCGTCGGCTCGCCCGACGACGATACCGGCGTTCAGCCTGCATCAATCTCTGCATCGGCTCCCGGCCCGTTCGGATCGCTCCTCGAGCGAGCCGGAACCGCCGTCGGGCGGTACTACGAGACGGCCGGCCCGGTCCGCGGCGTCGTCGCCTCGCGGCTGGCGCCGATCCCGTCGGACGTGGCGACCTGTGCGGCGGCGGTCAGTGAGGTGCGACTCCGCCACCTCGTGATCGGGACGGCGATCGGCGAACTCCCCTGGACGATCGCCGCTGTCGTCGTCGGCGCGTCGGCGGCGACGGTCAGGACCGGCGGGGTCGGCGACCTCGGAGCGGCGCTCACGCTCGCCTGTTTGGCGGCTGCGATCGCCCTGCTGGCCGCGCCGGCGTATAGACTCGTTCGGGGTCGAGGAGACCAAAGCCGAACGACCGGCCGACCGACGGACAGGTAACGATCAGCGGTCGCCGTCGTCGACCAGCGACTCGCTCATGTCTTTTAGGTCCGCTTCCAACTGTTGATAGGCGTCGGTCTCTGCTAGCTCGTCCGGCCCGTGTTCGTCCTCGAGGGTCTCCATCTTGTTCGACAGGGCGGCGAGCTCGCGCCGGCCATCGCCGCCGTACCGGGACTGGGCCCGGAGGTTCTCGATAATCCGCGTCAGCTGCGCGCGAGAGACGGGTTTGGTGACGTAGTCGTCGATATCGAGCTCGACGATATCGAGTCCGGGGTCGACCGCCGTGACCATGATCACCCAGCAGTCGTGGCCCGCGGCCCGGATTCGGTTGAGCACCTCGTCGCCGGTCAGATCGGGCATGTGTCGGTCGAGCAGGACGACGTCGACCGTCCCGCTCATCGCCTCGAGCGCCGAGTGGCCGTCGTAGGCGGTGCGAACCTCGTAATCCTCGCTCACCCATGTCGCATAGAGATCGGCCAGTTCGCGCTCGTCCTCGACGACGAGAATCGTCGGTTTCGTAGACGTAGACATACGGATCGTTGTCCGAGACCACAGCGCGTCGTCTTGTAGCAGTTCCGGGCGACTCACGCCTCGAGTCGGGCGCCGAACCGGACGTCCCGCGCTCACGGGAGGATCAGGCCGTCGCTCCCGCACCGGCGACCCGGCTCAGGTCCAGAACGTATCCGCACAGTCGAAGATGACGCCGTGTTGCGGGCAGACGTACTTGCAGTGGCGTTTGAACAGTTCGCCGTCGCAGTGCGGACAGGTCGGGCCGTTCGACCGGGCGGTCGCTCCGCCGCCGTCCGCGTCGGTCTCGGCCGCGGTCCCGGCGTCGGGTTCGTCGCTGTCGGCTGCCATACGGATCCCATCGATCGGCCGGCGCTAAGTCCTGGCGGTCCGCTCGAGCGACGCCGCCGTCGGGGATCGATCGCGATCGGAGTCGCCCCTTTCTGTGGGTGCGCTCGAGTATCGCCGGCATATCGGATCGGTGGCTGCACGCGTGTGCGCTCGGCTCCACCGTTGCCGTCCTGCCGATCCTCACGCTGCCGGCGGTGGCGGACGCGCCCGACGATCAGTGGCGCGTGCGGCCCGGCAGAGGTTCCTGCTCGCCTGTGCCGTCGCGGGCGGACTGGTGCTGGCGGAGACCGCCGTCGGCCTGCCGTGGTACCGGACGACGACCGTCCCTGAGCCGGATCGGTCCGTCGCCTGATCGCTTCGAAAACGGTGGAAAACGAAACGCGTCGACAAGAAAGACGGTTCGAAACGATTCGGCTGATTTCAGCCGTTAGACTGGATCAGCACTCGCTCCAGCCACAGGACTCGCAGGTCTTGCAGCCTTCGGAGAAGTACAGCGACATCGAGCCGCAGTCGGGACACTCGGGCGACTCGCCGGCCTCGATGAGGTCCTGTGTCGCGTCGTCTTCGGCGTCCCCGGCGCCGCCCTGAGCGGCCGCCGCGCCGCCGTCGGTCTTCGGCCCGTCGTACTCGATGGCGTCCGCGTCGGCGGACTCCTCGAGCGTCGCCTGCGTCGGGTACGGCTTGTCGATCTCGTCCTCGAGGTAGCGACGCATCGCGGTGCCGATGGCGTCCGGGATGGACTGGATCTGCTCGCCCTTGTCCCAGGCGACCTTCGGCGAGCGGGTGCCACAGAGTTCGTCAACGATCTCTTCGGGGTCGACGCCCGAGCGCAGCGAGGTCGAGATGACCTTCGCCAGCGCCTCGGTGAAGGAGTTGGTGAACCCGCCCGAGTGGCCGATGTTGGCGAACAGTTCGAAGGGCTGGCCGGTCTCGGGATCCTCGTTGATCGTCACGTAGACCTTCCCGTAGCCGGTGTCGATGCGCTGGCTGACGCCCTGCAGGGCGTCGGGGCGCTCGCGCTTCTCGGTGAAGTCGATCTGCACGGGCTCGGCGTCGTCCGCGTCGCCGGCCAGCGGCTCGACGTCCGTCTCGAGGACGTCCTGGACGTCCTCGTTCTCGAGGAACGCCTCGAAGCCGCCGAAGATCTCCTCGATCTGCTCGGCGAGGGCCTCGGCGGCCTCGGTCTCGTCGGCGAAGTCGGCGTTCTTCGCGCGGGTCGTCAGCACCTGCTTGCTGCGGGTGCCGTCGCGGTAGTAGGTGACGCCCTTGCCGCCGTGCTCGTAGATGTACTCGAAGACGTCCTTGGCGTCCTCGAGCGTGGAGTCGTTGGGCGCGTTGACGGTCTTCGAGATGGCGGAGTCGACGCCCTGCTGACAGGCGACCTGCACGCCGGCGTGCTCTTTCGCCGAGAGGTCGCCGGTCGTGACGAACAGTTCGCCGATGGCGTCGGGCACCGTCGAGAGGCCCTCGACGCCGTTGAACTGGTTGGTCGCCATCTGCTCTTGGGCCTCCTCCTTGACGGCGTCGACGTCGATGTCGTTGTCCTCCAGCACGCGGAGGAAGTAGTCGTCGAACTCGACCAGCATCTCGTCGCCCTGGACGTCGTCGGAGACGTTCTTGTAGTAGGCGACGTTGTAGATCGGTTCACAGCCGCCGGTGGTGTTGCCGACCATCGAGGTCGTGCCCGTCGGCGCGATGGTCGTCGTGTTGTGGTTCCGGATGGAGAAGCCGTCTTCCCACTCGTCGGCGTCGAGACCGGTCTGCTTCTCGAACCACTCGCGGTACTCGGTCGGGTTCGCGTACTTGGAGTTGTCCCACTCGTCGAAGCTGCCGCGCTCCTCGGCGAGCTCGTGGGACGCCCACTTCGACCCGTGGTTGATGTGGCGCATCAGCTGGCGCGCGACCTCGTTGGAGGTCTCGCTGCCGTACTCCATGCCGAGCTGGATGTACAGCTGTGCCAGCCCCATGATGCCCAGGCCGATCTTGCGCATCTCCCGGACCTTCTGCTCGATCTTCTCGACCGGGAAGTCGCTCATCGTGACGACGTTCTCGAGGAACCGCGTGCCCATCTCGATGCGGCGGTCGAACTCCTCGAAGTCGATCGCCTCCTCGAGGAAGGCGTCGACGGCGTCTTCCAGCGAGTCGTACTCGTCGCCGTGCTCGTCGTACCAGACGCGCCAGTCGGGCGCCTCGAGGTCTGCGAGCGTCGAGAGGTTGATGTGCCCGAGGTTACAGGCCTCGTACTCCTCTAAGGGCTGCTCGCCGCAGGGGTTCGTCGCGAGGATGCGGTGGTCGGGGTGTTTCTCGACGTCGAAGGAGTGCTGTTTGTTGACCCGCTCGAGGTAGATGACGCCGGGTTCGCCGTTCTCGTGGGCGCCCTCGACGATGTCGTCCCAGAGTTCCTCGGCCGGGATCGACAGCGCCTCGCCGACCTCGACGTAGTCGCCGAGACCGAACATGTCGTAGAGCTCTTTCGTCTCTTCCGTCGCGATGTGGGGCTCGCCCGTACGGGGGTTGGTGAACGTGAACTCCTCGCCGTCCTGCAGGGCCTCCATGAAGTCGTCGGTGATACCGACGGAGATGTTGAAGTTCGAGAGGTGGCCCTCGACGGCGTTCCGGAGGTGTTTGGGGACCTTGCCCTCGTCGTCGATGAGTTCGCGGGCCTCGTCGAGTGCCTCCTGGAAGGAGTTGTGCGTGAAGTCGTCGGGGTCGTTCAGACGCAGCGTCTCGGCCAGCGAGACGTCCTTGTTCTTGGCGTGGATGAACTGGATGACGTCCGGGTGGGAGACGCGCATGACGCCCATCTGGGCGCCCCGTCGGGCGCCGCCCTGGGCGATCGTCTCGCACATCTGGTCGTACGTGCGCATGAACGTGATCGGGCCGCTGGCGATGCCGCCGGTCGAGCCGACCGCGTCGCCGTAGGGGCGAAGCTGCCAGAAGGCATAGCCCATGCCGCCGCCGCTCTGGAAGACCTGCGCGGCCTCCTTGGCGGTCTGGTGGATGTCGTCGATGTCGTCGTCGGGAGAGTCGACGAAACACGCAGAGAGCTGCTGGAGCTCGTCGCCCGCGTTCATCAGGGTCGGCGAGTTCGGCATGAAGTCGAGATTCTCCATCATGCCCTGGAACTCCTCGGCGACGTCCTCGACGTGGGTGCGGATCTCGTCGGGGAGTTCGGGGACGACGGTGTCGTAGGCGAACTTGTTGACGTTGTAGATAGAGAGCGCCGTCTCGTCGTCGTCCTCGGCGGTAGTGCCCGCGCCGAACACTTCCTCGGCGAGTTCGTCGCGCCGCGGGTGGTCGGGCTTGAGCTGGTCGGGCGTGACCGTAATCTCGGCGTCGCGCTTGCGCGCTTCGAAGACGGCCTCGGCGAGGGCGATGTTCTTGCCGACGCGGTCGAAGAGATCCTCCTGATCCTCGATGAGTTCGCCGTCGGCGTCCTTGCGCAGGTATCGCGCGGGCAGAATGTTGTGGTAGGCGTTGCCGGTCAGGCGCTCCTCGAGCGTGTCGCCGTCGGTGCGCTTGATCGGGAGGGTCAGATCCTCCGCGGAGAGCTCCGATTCGCTCATGCGCGGGTCACCTCGTAGTTCCCCCGCCGCAGGGTGGCGATTCTAGCGTGGGTCCGAGTGCTGGCTCGCATCATTCGTGACGAAGGTTCGGTAGACATCGGTCCATCTTAAAACGTGGTGTTGTTGTCCTACTTTTCTTGTATTAGGACAACTTCAGTTGGATAGATGTCTCTGGGTTCCTTTCGTATCCTATCGTTTCGGGTTCGATCACGGCTACTCGAGACGGCCGTAACCGTGGCTATCAACACCTACAACGCCGACGGTCTTAACGATTTTCAGAGCGTCCTGAAAGTAATCTTCAGCGGGTATATTCATCGCGCTGTCGTGTGGTTTTCGGCTCCAAACCGACCTCTCCGCGCTTCGAAGAGTCACGTGATCGATTCGTTCATTCTATCCAGAAAGATTACGTCCCTGCAATACGCAGGATCTCCCATGGTCGAACCATTGACCTCGTCGACCGTTCTGCTCGTGCTGGCGGGCCTGGCCGCGCTGGCGGTCGCCGTCGTCGCAATCAAAATCGCGATCAAACTGGCGATCCGCGTCGGTATCGTCTCCGCTATCGTCCTCGCCGGCCTCTACACGGCCGGCGTCACTGACCTGTCGTTCCTGCCGTTCTTCTAACTCGGTATTGGACCCGGTCCGTAGGTATCGCGTCGAAGCGACGGGTTTCAGCCGGTACATTGTCAGTTTCTGTCTCGACGCTGCGTGGTCTCGAGATGTCCATCGTTCTCTCGGGTTCGAACTCGGTACACCGACACTCCGCTACGGCCCGCTCGAGGAGACGGCTCAGCCGTCGATCGACTCGAGGAAGTTCTCGATCACGTCGTGGCCGACCGCCGTGAGCACGCTCTCGGGGTGGAACTGGACGGCCTCGATAGGGTGCTCGCGGTGGCGAATTCCCATCACGAGCGTCTCGCCGTCGTGTTCCGCCGTCGCCGTCACGTCGAAGCAGTCGGGCACCTCGGTCGCGATCAGCGAGTGGTACCGGCCGGCGCGAAGGCCCTGCTCGAGGCCCGCGAAGACTCCCTCGCCGTCGTGATCGACGGCGGAGGCCTTGCCGTGGATCGGCGCCGGCGCCCGGCCGACGGTCCCGCCGTACTCGTAGACGGCCGCCTCGAGGCCGAGACAGACTCCCAGCGTCGGCACCTCGGGACTCACCTCTCGGAGCACGTCCATCGTGACGCCGACGTCGCGGTCGTTCTTCGGGTGGCCCGGCCCCGGACTGACGATGATCGCGTCCGGGTCGACCGCGCGAACGTCCGCGAGCGAGGCGGTGTTCTTCAGCACCGCGGTTTCGGTGCCCTCGTGTTGGCTGACGTACTCGACTAAGTTGTACGTAAAGGAGTCGTAGTTGTCGACGAACAGCACCGTCAGCGGCTCCGCCTCGCCGCCCGCGTCCGACCTCTCGGTTTCGGCCGCGTCGGCGGACCGCTCGTCGCCCGTCGTACTCATCGGCTCACCTCCGGCGAGGACTCGAGTTCGTCGGGTGCGTCGTTCTCGATCGCCTCGAGGGCGGCGAGGACGCCGCCCATCTTCTTCTCGGTCTCCTCGTACTCGGCGGTCGGATCGCTGTCGGCGACCAGACCGGCGCCGGCGCGGACGGTGATCCGATCCCGGTCTCCTTCGTCCTCTACGGTGGCGGTCCGGATCACGATCGCGAAGTCCGCGTCGCCACACCACGAGTAGTAGCCGACGCCGCCGCCGTACAGGCCTCGCGGCTCGGCCTCAAGGTCGTCGATGATCTCCATCGCCCGGATCTTCGGCGCGCCCGAGAGGGTGCCGGCGGGGAAGGATGCCCGCGTCGCGTCGAAGGCATCCGCGTCGCTCGCGAGGTCGCCCGTCACCGTCGACTCGATGTGCTGGACGTGGCTGTACTTGAGCACGTTCATGAATTCGTCGACGCGGACCGAGCCCGCTTCCGAGACGCGGCGCACGTCGTTTCGCGCCAGATCGACCAGCATCGTGTGCTCGGCCCGCTCCTTCTCGTCGGCCAGCATCTCGCCGGCCAGCCGGCGGTCCTCGACGGGACTCGAGCCCCGGTCACAGGTGCCGGCGATCGGATTCGACATGACCTCGCGCCCGCGCACGGAGACCAGCGTCTCGGGGCTCGCGCCGACGACGGTCAGGTCGTCGTGCTCGAGGAGGTACATGTACGGCGAGGGGTTGACCTCGCGCATCGCCTCGTAGAAGCCGAGGGGATCGACGTCGCCGTACAGTTCGCGGGTTCGCGAGACGACGCCCTGGTAGATGTCGCCGTCGAGGACGTGTTCCTTGGCCCGGCGGACGCTCTCTTCGTACTCGGCTTTCGGCCCGACGACCTCGTCCTCCCGGGCGAATCCGCCGGTCTCCGGCGCCGACGCGGCCCGCAGCGTTTCCGCGACGGCCTCGGCCTCCTCGAGGATGGCGTCGTAGACCGCGTCGGGGTCGTCGTCGGCCTCGATGATCGGCGTGCAGTCCAGCGAGACCGTCCCGTCGCGCTCGTCGAACGCGAGCGTCTTCGTCGTCAGGACGAACTGCGCGTCCGGGAACCGCGACTCGGGGCGCTCGCGGCCGACCTCCTCGAGCCAGAGGTCGTAGACGGCGTCGTAGGCCAGAAAGCCGACCAGCCCGCCGGTCAGGTGCTGGCGGTCGTGTTCGGGCGGGTTCGCGAAGCGGACGTCCGGCATCGCCGCCCGGAGCGCGTCGACGGTGTCGCCCTCGGGATCGGTCTCGATCAAATCCCGCGGCGCGTCGTCCGTGAGTCGCTCGACCGTCGTCTCTTCGGGATCGACCGTGACGACGGCGTCGGGGTCGTAGCCGACGTAAGAGTAGCGCGCGTGGCGGTCCGCGTCCGCCGAACTCGGCCGGAAGGCGCCGTCCGGATCGCTCGAGGCCGTCTTTTCGGCGCTCTCGAGCAGGAAGGCGTACGGCGATCGCTCCCGGTCGCTCGAGGCCGAGCGGCCGGTGAGGGCGGCGTAGGCCTCGAGGGGCGTCGTCTCCACGTCGAGGGTCGCGACGGCGCGGACGACGACCGGTCGGTCCTCGTCTTCGCCCGCGTGCTCGCGGAACGTCTCGCGGTCGACGTCGAGCGTCGGCGAGACGTCGGGTTCGGTGTCGGAGTCACTCATGGGTGGATCACGGCTCCGCCGTCCGTTGAGCGTTCTTGGCTCGGTCGACGAACGATCGCACGGCCGTCGGATCCTTGACGCCGCCCTCGGCCTCGACGCCGCTGGCGACGTCGACCGCGAACGGCTCGACCGTTCGAACGGCGTCCGCGACGTTGTCGGGCGTGAGTCCGCCCGCGAGGATCAGCGGCGACTCGAGGTCCGCGGTCGCCACCCGCGTCTGGTCCCAGTCGTGGGTCTCGCCGGTGCCGCCGCCGCCGTCCGCGGCCGGCGTGTCGACGAGCAGGCCGTCGACCAGGTCGTCGTAGGTCTCGGCCCGGACCGCGTCGTCGGCATCGACGGCGAGCAGGAGTTTCGCGTCGACGTTCGCGCGCAGGTACGCCAGATCGCCAAGTCGAATGCTCCCGTGGAACTGGATCGCGTCGGGTTCGATCTCGTCGGCCAGTTCGATCGCGCGCTCGGGGCCGGACGGCATCGTCACGAGGACGGTCGTCACGAACGGCGGCGCGGCGTCGACGAGTTCGCGGGCGCGCTCGACCGCGACCTCCCGCGGGGTGTCGACGGCGACGTCGCAGATGATCCCGAGGGCGTCGGCGCCGGCCGCGACGGCCGTCTCGAGGTCGTCCTCGTTGGTCAGCCCGCAGATCTTCACCCGCGTCATCGTCCACCGGGTTCGGCCACTTCGCCCCGGAGGTGATCGAGTTTCGTCGCGGCGTCGCCGGACTCGATCGCCTCGCGGGCGGCGTCGGCGCCGGCCTCGAGCGAGTCGGCCTCGCCGGCGACGTAGATCGCCGCGCCGGCGTTCGCGAGGATGACGTCCCGTTTCGCGCCCGTAACCGTCCCCTCGACGATACCGCGCATGTCGGTGGCGTTTTCCTCCGGCGAGCCGCCCGAGATGTCTTCGATGTCGTGTTCTTCGAGGCCGAGGTCGGCGGGCTCGAGGGTGTACTCCTCGACGTCTGCGCCCGTCACTTCGGCGGCGACGGTCTCGCCGTGGACGGCGATCTCGTCGGTGCCCGCGCCGTGGACGACCAGCGCGCGCTCGACGTCCATCCGCGAGAGGGCGTCCGCGAGGACGGGCACGAGGTTGGGATCGTAGACGCCGACGACCTGCGCGTTCGCGCCGGCGGGGTTCGTCAGCGGGCCGAGAACGTTGAAGATCGTCCGCATGCCGAGTTCCTTGCGCGGGCCGATGACGGCCTTCATCGCGGGGTGGAACACCGGCGCGAGCATGAAGCCGATGCCGTCGCGTTCGATCGCTTCCTCGACCGCGGGGGGTTCGGCTTCGACGTCGACCCCAACTTCCTCTAAGACATCCGCGCTGCCCGACGACGACGAGACGGAGTAGTTGCCGTGTTTGGCGACCGGGACGCCGGCGCCGGCGGCGACGATCGCGCTGGTCGTCGAGACGTTGATCGTATCGTAGTCGTCCCCGCCCGTCCCGCAGGTGTCGACCAGCGGCTCGCGGTCCGGCGTGATCGTCCTGGCCGCGTTTCGCATCCCTTCGGCGAAGCCGGCGATTTCGGCTTCCGTCTCGCCTTTCGCTCGCAGCGCCGCCAGCAGCGCGCCGATCTGCGCCTCCGTCGCGCCCTCGAAGACGGCCGTCGAGGCCGCTCGAGCGTCTTCCTGTGTGAGATCCTCGCCTTCGGTCACCCGTTCGACGTACTCCTGCATAGTGAACACCAATGTACGTAGTTGTCTTGTAATGTCCAAATGAGTACATCGACTTAAGCGTGTCGGAGGTCATCGTGCGGTGGTGTCGCGTACGGCGTCCGATTCGAAACCTTCAATTATGGTGGCCGGCAACGATTGAGTGCAGGCGAGGTGGCGACGGACGCCACACAAGCGAAACCAGGCGGGTTGGTGGTCTAGTCTGGTTATGACACCTCCTTGACATGGAGGAGGCCGGCAGTTCAAATCTGCCCCAACCCATTTCTGACGGAACAACAACCGACGAGCGGAGCGTGGCGATACCACCACGCGACGCGAGTCGTTCGTTCCGTAGAAATTGTTACGGGAGATTTGAACTAGACGAGTCGCGCGCAGCGAACGCGAGTGAGCGAGCACGTCTCGGCGTAGTTCAAATCTGCCCCAACCCACTACACTCCTTCCGGTCGTGTGAATCGCACGACGGGGAACTTTTCCACAGTATTTCTTTGCTGAGAGCGGGGTATTTCGCTCTCAATTCATTGCCATTTGCAAGGGCGGTTCCCGATACACGATGATTTGTATTTGGTTTCAATATAGTCCTTTGAGAATATAATGTTTCGGATAAACGAAGATCGACAAGAAGCGAGAACTGTTGTACTTCAACTGTTATCTCGAATTATTTTACTCAGATCTCCAGAGATGTTCTCAGTAGTTTTGAAATTAACTCTTGATGGCATTTCATCACCCGTAATGATTTTTACCTTCTGTACATCTTCCAAATTCAGAAACATAACTATCATGATTAGGACAATACCAATTAGAAGAATTGGCATAATTTCTATGAGAACACCTACTACAGAAACTATGGCGCCAAGTCCACCTAACAGCAAGCCGTTATCATCAAAATCGCTTATATCTTTAACTTCTTTGTCTGTTTCTGCTTCGATCGAGCTAATATGAGTATATTCTATATCTTTGAAAGACCCATTATCATCATAAAAAATCAATCTTTTATCAGTTGCACCAAACTCCAAGTTTGTGCCAGATGTAGAGAAAAATTCGTCGTCTTCATCTGGCTTTCCTCCCCAAGAGAGGAGAAGTTCTTCATTGTCTCCAAGATAGTTTTTGAGTGGCATAATTTCTTTTCCCGTCCACATATATATCATATTTTTGATTTATTCTTTCCCAACTTGTTCATTGAAACCAAATTTCGATTTTTGAAACGCGCGCGAGCTATTCCAGTTGTTCCCAGCCACCGACACCGACTGTGGAGGGGCCGGCAGTTCAAATCTTCCCTCCGCTTCTTGGTAACTCGAGCAAACACGCTCTTCGACCGCGCCAGTACTGTCCAGTCCGCTACTCGAGCGCAAAGAGCGATCGCAGTGCGGGACCACGACCGCTCGGGAACCCGTTCGGAGATGCCGTAAGGACGCCCTACTGGAACAGCTATACCTCCAGCGTGCGTACGTTGCCCATGACACATAGTACCACTTCCGAGCCGCTCGAGGAGATCGAGTTCCTCGCGCGGTCGGAACACCGCGTCGCCGTGCTCGAGGCGCTGGCCGAGCGGCCGACGAGTCGAGCCGAGCTCCGGACGAAGACGGGAGCGTCGGCGTCGACGATCGGACGGACGCTGCGCGCGTTCGACGAACGCAACTGGATCAGACGGGACGGGGACCGGTACGAAGCGACGCAGTTGGGCGCGTTCGTCGCGGCCGGACTGCGGGAGCTGCTCGCCCGACTCGAGATCGAGCGGGCGCTCCGCGACAGCTGGCAGTTTCTCCCGGAAGAGAGCGGGTTCACCGTCGAGATGGCCAGCCGTGCGATCGTGACGGTCGCCGAGCCCGACGCCCCGTACCGGCCGGTGAACCGATTCGCGGCGCTGCTCGAGCGGACGAACCGGTTCCGGTTCGTCGGCACCGACGTCGCCCTGCTCGAGCCCTGCAAGGACGAGCTTCGGCGGTCGATCGTCGACGGCATGGAAGCGGAGATCATCGATCCGCCGGCGGTCGCCGAATACATCCTCTCGAACTACCGGGAGCACTGTTCGGCCGCCCTCGAGAGCGGCAACCTCTCGGTCAGCGTCCACGACGACGTGCCGCCGTACGGCGTCAGTCTCTTCGACGATCGGATCGCCGTCAGCGGCTACGATCCGGACAGCGGGATGGTTCGACTGTTGATCGACAGCGACGCGCCGGAGGCGCGCGACTGGGCGGAATCGACGTTCGCGTCCTACCGACGCGACGCCCGGCCGCTCGCGCTCGAGCCGGCGGTCGGATAGTTCGGCCCCGCCGTCGCAGTGAGCGTCCAGCCGCGATGGTGCGAGGAGCGGCCGGGTCGCCGGCTTGCAGCCGGCGACTGCCGTGCATCGTCTGCACGGCTGTCATCCGTTGCCCGAAACCCGCTAGATGCCTCCATAGGTCTACGCAGTGTACGCTCTTTCGAGGAGGCGAAACCAAACCATGGCAGACACACGCCAGAGCGACGAGAGACTGACGGGCCTGGAAGTAGCGTGCGATACCGAAGTGTCGGGCTGCGTCTTCCGCATGCGGACGGAGGTGGACGACCGGGACCGATTGCTCGAGATCACGCGCGACCACGTCAGCGAACGGCACGGCACGGAGTACTCCCTCGAAGAGATCGACGAACAGCACGTGACCGAAGTCGAGGTTTGAACCGACGCGAAACGATCCACGACGACCCGATCTACCTATGAGCACAGACCAAGCGACTGTCGACCACCACGAGACCGATTACGAACTCGGACGCGGCGTGCGGACCGGAGCGCTCCTGATGGCGCTCGCCGGCGTCGCGTTCGTCGGCTACGGGGTCGTGTTCCTCGCCAGGACGTTCTTCGGCACCGGCTTCGAGCTCGGCGTCGCGACCCTCAACGGCATCACGCCGGCGGAACTGAACGCGATCGATCCGGCGATCATGCACTACATCAACCACCTCCACGTCGCGACCGCGGCGTTCATCATCGCGACCGGGATCGCCGTCGCGGCGCTGGCGTGGTACGGCGTTCGCGCCGGCCTGCTGTGGGCGTGGGCGACGGCGGTCGTCGCCGCCGTGACCGGCCTGGCGCTCGCGCTCCCGATGCACTACATGGACCTCTTCGCGCACGACTGGCTGACCCACCTCGGACCGATCTACCTCGCGACGATCGTGTTCGTGGCGGGCGCCGCGCTCGCGTTCCGAGGACTGCGAGCCGATCCGCAGTTGTCGGATCCCGGCGACGACGCCGGAGCCTAGGGGTCCGCTACGAATTTTCGACGGCAGTTCGCCGTTTCACTCGCCCGCGAATCCGGCCCTCGGCCCCGGACGGATGCAGGTGCAACCGCTTTTCGTCCCGCGACCGAACGAACCGTATGGACGGTCCGTTCTCGAGGGATACGCTTCGCGGGCGAACCGGTGAAAACCCCGTCGCACACTGGTTCTTGCTCGATGCGAACCGCTGGTTGCTGGCGGGACTGCTGTCGGCCGTCGCCTTCGCCACGTTCGTCGTTCTCGGTGCGGTATCGATTCCCCTCCGGGAGGCGATGGAGAGCGGCACTCCCGTCGATACGACGTTTCAGGCGCTGATCGCCGCGGTTCTCACCGGCGTGACGCTCGTCGTCTCGATCAACCAGCTCGTGCTCTCCCAGGAGCTCGGGCGGCTCGGCGACCAGCACACGTGGATGAACGAGGCGATGGCCTACCGGCACGACGTCGAGGAGCTGTTCGGATCGGTCGGCCCGCCCGACCCCGCACAGTTCCTGCAGGCGCTCGTACGGACCAGCAGCGACCGCGCCGAAGCGCTTCGCGAGGCCGTCGCCGACGGCGACGACGAGGTCCTTCGCCGGCGAACCGACCGACTGGTCGAGAACGTCTGCCGGAACTCCGAGGAGATCGAGTCCCAACTCGAGACGTCCCGGTTCGGCGAGTTCGGCGTCCTCCGGTCGGGACTGAACTACAACTACTCCTGGAAGATCTACGCGGTCCGTCGGCTGCGCGACGAGCACGGCGACAGCCTCGACGACGATCAACTGGCGGCGTTCGACGAGTTGATTGACAGTCTACGGCTGTTCGGGCCGGCTCTCGAGCACTTCAAGTCGCTGTACTTCCAGTGGGAACTCGTCCACCTCACGCGGTCGATGCTCTACTCGGGGCTCCCGGGCGTCGTCGCCGCGACGGCGACGGTGCTCTATCTCGACCCCGGACTGGTCCAGGGGACCACCGTCGGCGTCGATAATCTGGTGTGGCTCGTAAGCGCCAGCGCGACGATCAGTCTCGTTCCGTTCTTCCTGCTGACGACCTACGTCCTTCGAATCGCGACGATATCGAAGCGGACCGGCTCGCTCGGCCCGTTCATCCTCCGCCGCGCGGAACGGACGGAGGCGATCGACTGGGACGAGTAACCGCATCGACGTCCGGCCGCCGATTCGAGTTCGGGCGTCAAAGTCGGCGGGGACTCCCGATCGAAACGACGGAAGCGCGGGCGAATCACTCGAGTGGTGCTACCGAGACACAGAGACCTCGCCGATCGAACGGTAGAAAAGTCCGAATCGACTCGAGGGTCGTATGGAGCTGTTCGTCCGGTTGTCGGGATTGTTGGTCGTGCTCCTGCTGGGAACCGGGCTCCGAACGACGGGGCTGCTCGACGCCCGACGGACGACGCGGTTGAACGCGGTCGCCTACTACGTCGCCCTGCCGGCGCTGATCTTCGTCTCGACGTACGACCGAGCGATCGGCGAGTTGCTCTCGCTGACGCTGCTGGGCGGCCTGCTGTTCGTGTTGTTCGCGACGGTCGGGCTGGCGTGGCTCGTTCACTGCAACCACGGGTCGATCGGCCGGCGGAGCGTGGCGGTCGTCCAATCGTACCACTCGAATCTCGGCTATCTCGGCCTGCCGCTGGTCGCGGCGACGTTCGACGCCGAGGTGACCGCGACCGCGAGCGTCGTTCTGGGCGTCGTCACGCTGACCCAGTTGCCCCTGTCGGTCCTCCTCCTCTCGATGCTCAACGGGGCCGACGCCGCGATCGGCGACGAACTGTTGGGGCTGGCGAAAAACCCCGTCCTGGGGTCGCTGATCGCCGGACTCGCCGTCGGCTCGCTGGGGATCACGCTTCCCGGGCCGGCCGCGACCGGCCTCGACCTCCTCGGTTCGGTCGCCCTCCCGCTGGCCCTCCTCTGTGTCGGCGCGTCGCTCGAGGTGGATCTCCCATCGATCGATCTCGGCGCGACCGGGGCCGTCATCGGGCTGAAAATCGTCTGTATGCCCGCGCTCGCGTGGGCCGTCTTCTCGGTACTCGCCGTCGACGCGGCGACGTTCACCGCGGCGGTCGTCATGCTCGGAACGCCGACGGCCGTCTCGACGTTCGTCTTCGCGGCCGAACTCGGCGGCGACGAGGAGTTCGCGTCGCTGAACGTCTTCGCGACGACGCTGGTCTCGATGCTGACCCTGTTCGTGCTGATCACGCTCGTGAGCTAGGCCCACTCGAGCGTGGCGCGGTCGAACGACCTCTGGGGGACTCGAGAACGGCGAACGCGAGGTTCGAACACTCGGAGAACGGAACCGATTGATCGCTGCGATCCCGACGGCTAGCCGCCAAAGAACCGTTTGATCCGACCGAGCAAGCCCGGCGAGCCGTCGCCGTCCGCGTCGTCGTCGCTCGAGTCCTCGTCGGCCCCGACCGACCCCGCGAGCGGACCGGCGTCGTCGGGAACGTCGGGTGCACTGTTGCTTCCACCCGTGGACGCCGTCGCCGCCTGGGTCTCTTCCAAGTCGTCCATCGAGAGTTCGATCTCGTCGACGTCGGGCGTGGACTCGCGTCCCTCGCCCGCTTCGGCGGCCCGGACGTCCGCCCCGGTGACGGCGCCATCCTCGATGCGGGCGGCCAGTTCCTCGAGGGAGGCATCGTCGTCCGGGACGTCCTCGAGCGACGCAGCGTCGTCCGAGAGATCCTCGAGCGATGTCGCGGCGGAGTCGATCGACGACTCGCCGGCGCTACTCCCGGTCGTGCTCGCGGAGTCCGGCGTCCTCGCAGCGTCGGTCACGTCGGCGGACGCAGCCGTTTCGGTCGACTCGATCGTGTCCACCGAGTCCGCCGATTCCGCTGCGGAATCGACGGCGACTTCGTCGGCTCCTCGCTCGTCGGTCGACGGGATCTCTTCCTCGTCGAACGCGGTCGTGACGTCGCCGTCCGTCTCGGTCGGCCGGTCTTCTGTCGCGGCCGTTTCGTCGTCCGCTTCCGTCGTGCTATCGGTCGGTTCGCTCGGCGCCGATGCAGCCGTCGGTTCGTCGGCCGCCGACGCGGCGTCGTCCGACTCGGATTCGTTCCCCGCTCCCGTCGGCTCGTCCCCGTCGGTCGCGTCCTCGTCCGCGTCCGCGTTCGCCGACCCGGATTTCGTCGCGTCGAGCGAGTCGAGGATATCGTCGACGCTCTGGTCGGAGACGACCCGCTGCGGGCCGCCGCCCGGCTCGAGGCTTCCGCTCGAGGCACCGGCGTCGTCGGCCGACTCGCTCGAGTCAGCGGCCGAATCGGCCGCGGAGGGCTGGTTCGAAGACTGGTCACTCATTGTGGAGGTCTGGCCGTGCCGAGACCATAATCTTTCCCCCCTGCAGTCGGTTCGGCGTCCAGGTCCGGCGCCGGCGGCCGAGTCGTCACTCGGCCAGCGGCGGCTCCGAGAGAACTACGTTGAGCACCGCGCCGAAGAGGATGAGCATGCCGGCGAAGTAGAGCCAGGTGACGAACAGCAGGACGGCGCCGACGGCGCCGTAGGCCTGGTACTGGCCGGCGTTGGATGCGTACAGCTGAAAACCGGCCTGCAGGATCGTCCAGCCGACCGCGGCGAAGGCGGCGCCGGGGAGCACGTCGGCGAACGCGACGGAAATCGGCGGCAACACGTAGTAGATCGGTAGAAATACGAGGACGAGCCCGATCAGTAGCGTCAGCCAGCTCAGGACGCCGGCGAAGGGGAGGACTGCGGCCGCGAAGCCGACGACCCATCCGATCACGATCATCAGTCCCATCGCGCCCGCGCCCGCGACGATGACGACGAGGCCGTCCCTGAGCTGGTCGACCAGCGACTCGTCGACGACCTCGTCGTAGACCTTGTCGAAGGCGAGGCTGAGCCCGCGAAAGACCTTCAGCGCGCCCCAGGCCGAGACGGCGAGCGCGACGACGGTCGCCTGCGCGCGGCCGGATTCGGTCGTCAACGCGTCGGTGACCAGCTCCTCGCCCGCCGCCGGGAGGAAGTCGCCGGCGACCACGATCAACCGCTGGGCGGCGTCCTCGCCGCCGAGCAGCGACCCGACGACGAGCGCGAGCAACACCAGCGGGATCAGCGACACGAACGCGTAGTACGCGAAGGCGGCCGCGAGAAAGGAAACGTCGCGGTCGCTCGCCGTTCGATAGACTGCAGTGAGCGTCTCTCGAGCGTTCATGCCGGACCGAGAACGGCCACGGATAAATGACTATCAGTCCACCGCAGTTTCAGAATCGCTGTTCGGTTCGCCGGATGAGAGGTCTGCTCGTATGCGCGCTCCGATCGCGACTCGCTCCCGGCGTCACCGCTCGCGACAGAAGTTGTGCGACGCGTAGACCGCGCCGTCGTCGGCGATGTAGACGCCGACGCCGCCGCGATCCCAATCGGGCGTCCCCTGCTCGAGGATCGCGCGTCGGTGGTCGGTGGAGTTCATCCACTGGTTGACCAGTCCCTCGGCGAGCCCCTCTGCAGTCCGGTAGCGGACGGTCTCGCCCGTCTCCGAATTCTCGACCGGGCGGTCGATCCACGTCAGGGCGATGTTCTCGCCGTAGCCCCGACAGTAGTTATCGACGTCTCGAAAGCGATCCATCGGCGCCTCGTCGTCGGGATTGATATGGGCGAAGTACTCCCGCTGGGCCATGTCGTAGCTGTGGGCGCGGCCGACGGAGGCGATCGTTCCGTCCCACTCTAGGGGCTCGAGGCCGTGTTCGGCCCGGCGGTCGTTGACCTCGGCGTGGACGAAGTCCTCGACGGTCGCCGAGCCGACGGTCTCGACGTCGGTTTCGTAGCTCGAGTTCCCCGGGTCGTCGGGATCGGTGACGGCGGGGTTGCGCTCGCCCGCCGGCGGCGGGTCGGAACTCGGCGTCACCTCGCTACCGATGCCGCTGGGCCCCTCGAAATCGCCCGTGTCGACGCTCTCGAGGATTCCCGGGGCGAGGACGGTGGTTCCGAAGGCGAGAACGCCGATCAGGGCGACGGCGACGAGCAGGCGAAACAGCGACCGCAGAACGGCCCTATCGTCGGAATCAGCACGATTGGATCCGGAGGTCGACCGGGACCGGGGACACATCGTTCGAAACGAATAGATCGCAGGGTAAGTGTTCCGCGTTCGATTGCAGCCGTTGATACGTTACTGGAAGAGAGACTGTAAGCGTAACCGTCAGGTATCGAGTATCCCGCGGTCACTCGCCGAAGATCGTCTCGTGGATCCCGATCACGAGGCCGGGAACGACCGCCATGAACAGGTGCTCCTCGAGCGGGATGCCGGCGATATCGATCCCGGTTCGGAGCTTGATGTCGAAAACGCCGACGGCGAGCGTGTAGCGGTCCCAGCAGTACGCGATCGGGTACAGCGCGAGGATCGTGACGCCGGCTTTCCGGAGCGCGTTCGCCCGGCGGAGGAGGACGGCGGCGACGGCTCCCCAGAACAGTTCCGTCGCGAGGTAGGTGTACCGGCCGCAGACGCTGATATCGGGCACCATACGGAAGATAGCCATTCCAGTCCTCAAAATGGTCACCCCTGCGCCCACCCGGCTAAAACGTGCGGTATGTTCAAAAGCCCGGCGGCAGTATACTCCCCCAGAAGGATGAATATCGCTGATATCGCCACCACGGAGTTCATCGAAGTCGACGTCGGGACGCGAATGGGGAAAGTCCGATCCATGTTCGAGGACGGCAACCCCAAGGGGATCATCGTCACCGACGACGGGGAGTACGAGGGCGTCATCAGCGAGCGCGAGGTCCTCCAGTCCCACGTCGAAGACGACGCCAAGGTGGCGGCGCTCATGAAACCCAGTCGGAACGCGCCGGCCCCGCAGGTCGACCGCAACGAGGACGTCCGAGAGACGGCCCGCGTGCTCGTCGAGAGCAACGCGAAGGTCGCCCCGGTCTTCGAGAACGACGATCTCTGGGGCGTCATCACCGACGACGCCATCCTCGAGGCGGTCCTCGAGAACCTCGATACGCTGACGGTCGAGGACATCTACACCGCCGATCCGGTCACGCTCGAGGAGGACGACGGGATCGGGCGGGCGATCAACCAGCTGCGCGAACACGGCATCTCCCGACTGCCCGTGCTCAACGAGAACGGCTACCTCTCGGGTGTCGTGACGACCCACGACATCGCCGACTTCGTCATCCGGGAAAACCACACGACGACGACCGGCGACCGGGTCGGCGACACCCAGCGTCTGCTCGACGTTCCCGTCTACGACATCATGGCCAGTCCCGTCGAGACGACGACGCTCGACACCACCGCCCAGGAGGCCGTCGAGACGATGCTCGAGAAGGACTACGCGGGTCTGATCGTCACCCCCGAAGACGACGACCGGATGGTCATCGGCGTCATCACCAAGACCGACGTCCTGCGCGCGCTGACGTTCACCGAGGAACAGCGCATGGACGTCCAGATCACCAACATCTCGATGCTCGACACCATCACTCGAGAGGGGATCGTCGAGAACATCGAGGACGTCGTCGACAAGTACCAGGACATGCAGGTCCAGCACGCCCACGTCCGGTTCAAGGAACACCAGGAGAAGCTCCGCGGGACGCCGCTGGTCCACTGCCAGATCCGCCTGCGAACCAACAAGGGACAGATCGCCGGCACCGGCGAAGGCTACGGCTCCGAGAACGCCTTCCGCGTCGCCATCGATAAACTCGAGCGCAACGTCCTGGAGGTCAAGGGCGTCACCAGCGACGAGGAGTACCGCGGCCAGCTGCTCCGAAAGCTGAACGAACTCTAGAGCGCGGTTGCATCCGCGGTCGCTCCCGCGGACCGCGCGTTACGGCGTCGCGCCGTCCTCGAACTCGAGATCGACCGTTTTTCGCACGTCCCGCGCCGAGCGGGCCAGTTCGACGGTGTAGGTTCCGGAATCGATCACCCAGCCGTCGGCCGCGTCGTACCGACCGAGCGCCCGGTCGGCGAGGTCGATTTCGACCGTCCGCGTCTCGCCGGCGGGGACGGCGATCGACTCGAAGCCGGCGAGTTCTCGCGTCGGCCGCTCGACCGCGGTCGATTCGGGGGGCCGGACGTACGCCTGCACCACCTCGCGGCCGTCCCGGTCGGCGCCGTTCTCGACGGTGACGCGGACCGTCCGGTCGTCGACGACTGCCGCGTCGCGGTAGGCGAAGTCGGCGTAGGAGCGCCCGTGGCCGAACGGGTACGTGGGCTCGGCGTCGACGGAGTCGCGGTCGAAGTGACGGTAGCCGACGAACAGTCCCTCCTCGTAGTGCGCTTCGTCGTCGATTCCGGGGTACCGGCGCTCGTCGGCCGTCGGGTACGTCCCTTCGGGGGCGAACGTAACCGGCAGGCGCCCCGACGGATCGCGGTCGCCGTACAGCACCGACGCGACCGCCGCGCCGTCGGCCTGTCCGGGGTACCACGCCTCGAGGACGGCGTCGACGTCCTCGCGCCACGGGAATTCGACGGGGCCGCTCGACTGCACCACGACGACCGTCTTCGCGGCCGCGCCGGCGACCGCCTCGATGAGTTCGTCCTGCCGGCCGGGCAACCGCAGCGAGTTGCGATCCTTCCCTTCGGTCGTCCGGTCGCGGACGAAGATGACCGCGACGTCGGCGTCGCCGGCGGCCCGGACCGCGGCGTCGATATCGGGCTCGTCGGCGTCGATGCCGACTCCCGCGTCCGCCTCCGGCTCGTCGGGCACCTCGCTGTCGACGAACGGCAGCGCGTCGAACAGCGAGAGATCCGGAATCGGCTCGCAGCCGCGGGCGACCGTCACCGCGCCGTCGGCTCGCGACTCCATCCCGGCCGCCGGACTCGTCGACCGGAACGGCGTCGTCTCCGAGGAGCCGCCGCCCCCGAGTTTCGCCTCGTGGACGTTCGGGCCGACGACGGCGACGTCGGCCCCGTCCTCGAGCGGGAGGACGCCGTCGTTCTCGAACAGGACGGTCCCCCGGGCGGCGATCCGCTCGGCGAGGTCGCGGTGGGCGGGCGTATCGATGGCTCCGGTCCCGTCATCGTCGTCGCCGTCACTTCGAGCGTCGTCGGCACCTCGATCACCGTTGTCGGCACTCTCGAGGCGGCCGATCCGCTCGAGTTGCCCGAGGATCCGCCGGACCATATCGTCCAGCCGCTCGGCCGGCACCTCGCCGGCGTCGATCGCGTCGGCCAGCGGGTCGCCGAACAGGTCGCCCCTCGTTCCGTCGGGGAGTCCGCCCATTATCTCGGCGGCCTCGCCCTCGAAGTCGGCCCCGTCGAACGAGCCGTCCTCCTCGTCTCCGTCGTCGCCGTCGCCGCCGAACCCGCCCTCGATCGCGACCCCGGGCATCTCGAGGTCCAGGCCGGCGTTCGCGGCGCCGACGGTGCTTTCGGTGCCGTACCAGTCCGAGACGACGTAGCCGTCGAACCCCCACTCGCCCTTGAGCACGTCGTCGACGAGGCGGTCGTGGTCGCTCATGTACGTCCCGTTGACGCGGTTGTAGGCGGTCATCACGGACCCGGTACCGGCCTCGACGGCCGCCCGGAACGGTCGCAGATACAGTTCGCGGAGCGTCCGTTCGTCGACCTCGCTGCTGACGCGGACGCGGTCGGTCTCCTGGTTGTTCGCGACGTAGTGTTTGACCGTCGCGACGACGTCCTCGTTCTGGATCCCCTCGACTGCGCCCGCCGTCGTTTCGGCGGCCAGCAGCGGCTCCTCCGAGTAGTACTCGAAATTCCGTCCGCAGTGGGGGATCCGGATCAGGTTCGCGCCGGGCGCGAGCAGCGCGTCCTGCTCGAGCGCCCGCGCTTCGCGGGCCATCGCCGCGCCCTTCTCGCGCGCGAGGTCGGGGTCGAACGTCGCCGCGACGGCGATCGACGCCGGAAACGCCGTCGCCCGCTCTCCCTNTTGGCCATCGCCGCGCCCTTCTCGCGCGCGAGGTCGGGGTCGAACGTCGCCGCGACGGCGATCGACGCCGGAAACGCCGTCGCCCGCTCTCCCTCGGCGCGAACCCCGAGCGGGCCGTCGACCAGCCGGAAGGGCGGAACGTCGAGTCGCTCGACGCCGGGCAGGTAGCCCGTCGCCATCCCCGCGGGATCGTCGCGGCCGCTCACGAGGCGCAGTTTCTCCTCGCGGGTCATCGATGCGAGTAATTCCTCGACGTATCCGGAACCGCCACTCATGTCACCTAGTTGGTTCGTCGGCCCGGTAACTGTTTGGGAGGCGGCTATCGTAACCGAAAACTCGCGTTACTGGCGCATCGACTCGTCGCCGCCCTCGAGTCCCCGATCCGTGATTCGGAACTGGACGGACTCGCCGACCGCCTTCGAGCGGTGTTTCTCCAGCGTCGCCCGCCGGTTCCCGCCGCGAAAGCGCTCGAGGCGGAGGACGACGCCGGTCCAGTGCTCTAACGTGTTCCCGCCGAGCGCACGCGTGCGATCGGCGTCGGGATCGGCGAAGACCTGATTCGTCAGGACCACCGCGAGGTCGTGCTTGCGGGCCAGCGAGAGGAGGTGGGTCACCTGTCGGGCGACGCTGCGCAGCGCCTCGCCGCCGTCGCTCTCGCCGGTGCGCTCGAGTCGGTAGAAACCGGTCGCGCTGTCGAGGACGATCAGGTCCGCGCGTTCGGCGAACTCCTCGGTGTCCCGGACGGCCTCGGACTGTTCCTCGAAGTCGACGGCGTCCTCGATGACGATCCGCGAGGCGACGGCCTCGACGTCCTCGTCGTCGACTCGGGCCGAGAGCAGTTGCTGGAAGCGGTCGACCGAGACGCCCTCGGTGTCGACGTAGACCGCGGTCCCGCCGGCGACGGCCGTCTCGACGGCCGCCGACAGCGCGAGGTTGGTCTTCCCCGCCGCGGGCGGGCCGTACACCTGCGTGACGGTTCCGCGTTCGAACCCCCCGCCGAGTAACTCGTCGACCGGGCCACAGCCGGTCGGTATCGCCTCGTCGTTCACGGTTCGAGTTGGCAGGTGGCCCGCAAAAAGCCCCCGGAACGGGCCGGTGAGCGATCGCGGACGGTCGAGCGGCCTCGAGCAAACGTGAGACGGTCCCGATCGCCGAGTCGCGACGGAGGACCGAACGGATGCTTCGGCGGAACCGATACGCGTTCGCTAGCGGACGCGAGAGCGCTCGCGAGAAGACGATTACTCGTTCAGCCGGCCGGGTGAACGACCGATGCCGGTGGTTCCGACGCGACCACAGTTCGGGCAGTTATAGTACGTTTCGGGCCCTCGATGTGCCGTTTCGCTCCGCTTGATTTCGGCGGATCCGCAGAAAGGACAGTAGCTGATCTCGCTGACGGTCATCTGTAGTGGAAAGTCGCCGAGTCAGGATATATACGTTGAGACGATATCGAGCGATGAGCCGCGGACGGGCGCGTCGAACGACGCGTGAGCGGTTGCTGTACGTTTATTCCTCCGGAAGACGAACCTCGAGGCGTGATCGTCGTCGCCACAGCAGATTTCGAGGTGTACCACGGCGTCGTCAACGAGCTCCGGGAGCGCGGGACCCAGTTCACGACCGTCGAGCCCGATGAAGAACTCCCGGAGCGGACGACGGTGGTCGTCACCGGCGCCGACCACGCCGACGACTTCGCGACCGTGACGACCGTCGTCGCCGATCCGGACCACCCGCGACGCGCCGTCGACCAGGCCCTGACCGCGGTTCGGGGCAACGGCGGCCGAACCATCATCGGCGTCGATCCGGGCCGGAAACCCGGCATCGCCGTCCTCGCGGGGGAGATGGTCGTCGCCGCCTTTCAGGTGCCCCTTTCCGACGCCGTGGACGTGATCCAGCGCGAGGCCGACGAGGCGACCAATCCGGTGGTTCGAGTCGGGGACGGCGCCCGCCTTCAGAGCGCCAAACTCGTCAACGATCTCGAGGACGTGACGGTCGAACTCGTCGACGAGACGGGGACGACGCCGTACCTCGGAACCGGTTCGCGGGGGATGGGCGACGTCCTCGCGGCGGCCAACATCGCTCGGCTCGAGGGGGAGGTCGTCGACTCGCGGGATATCGAACCGACCGCCGGCGAGCTCCAAGTGATCAAGGATCGCTCGCGCGAGCAAAGCGAGGAGAACCGGGCGATCGACGAGGTACTGGCTCGACGGGTCGCGGCCGGCGAGTTGACGATCGACGAAGCGCTCTCGGAGCACCGCACCGATAACGATAGCGACGACGCCGGCACCACCGAGGACGATACGGACGACACCGGCGACGACGCGACGGCGAAGCCGTCGAATGCGGACGTAGACGGAGACTGAGAGTAACAGCGGCTGATAACCGACTGCCGACGATCGAGACTGATTCACTCGTCCCGGTTCGGATCGACTCGGCCAGGATCGACTCGAGTCGGAGCCGTCTCAATTACGATCGGCTCGGTCGGGCTCGTCTCGGTTCGACTCGAGTCAGGTCGACGCGACTCGAGACACGACGTCGGCGACGCGGTCGTCGAAGAGAAAAAGCGATCGCTCGGGAATCGCCGTTACGGCGCGATCCAGACGTTCGTCGCGGCGACGGCGGTCATCTGGACGTTCTCGTTCTCCTGCATGCTCACCTGCGTCGCGGCGGCGTCCCCGTCGTCCTCGGCGACGGCGATCGCCGAGTGCTGTTCGTTGACGTTCTCCTGGGTCACGAACTGGGTCTGCTCGAGGGCGGCCGTCGCGTCCTGCGTGACGTCGCTGTTCTGCTCGGCGCTGGTGTCGTAGTCGTAGGACATCCCCGGCGCGTTCTCGACGTCGTTGCCGCCGACGGTGACGGTCGTACTCGAGGTCTGCGCCTCAGAGTCGTACGTGTACCCCGGCGACGCGTACACGTTGAGCGCAGCGGCGGTGCCGATCTGTGCGTTGTAGTTCCGCTGGGAGGCCATCTGGACGGCCTCGGCCTCGCTGTCGTTGACAGCGATGGCGACCGCCGTGTTCTGGAGGTTGATGTTAAGCTGCTCGACGGCCTGCTCCTGCTCGACGCTGGTCGTCGCGGTCTGGGAGTCGTCCTTGTCCTTCTTGTTCTCGGACGGCGTCTCCGTGTCGACGACGCTGCTGTCGCCGGCGGACGCGACGTTCATCTCGCCCATCGAGGCGAGCAGGTTGGCGGCGTTGGCGGAGCCGGTCTGTTCGTTGAGGTTGGTCTGATCGGTGACCTGGATCGCCGTCGCGGTGCTGTTCTCGCCGACGGCGATGGCGACGGCGGCACCCTGTTCGTTCACGTTCGTCTGTTCGACGGCCTGTTGCTGAGTCAGCCAACTGTTCGCGTTCTGCTCGGTGTACTCACCCTGGCCGGCGTAGATGTTCGACGCGTTGGCGGCACCTTCCTGCAGGTTCTGGTTGTGCTGGTCGGTCTGTTGAAGGGCCGTCGCCGAACTGTTCTCCGCAGCGAGGGCGAAGGCGACGCTTTGTTCGTTGTAGTTCCCCTGCGCGACGTCCTGGGTCTGGGTCACGCTGGCCTCGGCGGACTGCGTGACGGTCTTTTTGTCGCCTTTCTCCGTGGCGACGCCCCAGCCGTTGAACTGCTGGCTGCCGCCGTCGCCCATGATCATGTAAACGGTGCCGACGTCTTCGAACTGAGTCGTCTGGCTGCTGACGACGTTGTTCTCGGCCGACGCCTCGCCGGTCTGGGAGTTGGCGTTGAGCTGGTTGGCCTCCTGGATGGCGGTCGCCTCGCCGCCGTCGATCGCGATCGACACCGCCTCACCCTGCTCGTTGATGTTCACCTGGTCGACGTTCTGGTGCTGGACGACCTCGGTGTTGCTCATCTGATCCGCGTTCAGTTCCTCGGACGCGTGAGCGTCGATATACTCCTCGAGGCTCGTTTCGTTGAGATCGGCGCCGAAGACCAGGTAGAGGTCTTCGCCGTCCTCGAGCGCGTGAACCGAATCGGCCTGAACGTCGTCGTTGCCGCCCGCCATCGCGGCTGGCGCGCCGGCGGCCAGCATCGATATGGAAACGATACAGGCCATCAATACTGTCGTATACCGTGAGCGTCTCGTGTCTTCCTCTGTCATGGTAGCTCTGATTTTCGATCGTGAGTTTGTTCTGTTGTTGGACGATTCGACGCGAACGGTCCTATTCCAAAGACAGACTTTGTTATCTACAGGTTGGAAAACGTATTAGTCGCCCTACTAACTAGAACTCCGCCGCTACTCGCGGAAACGACCGTCTACCACCGTCAGACGACCGCTCGGACGGACGATTACGCGCCGCCGTCCGGAGGTGTCGACGGATCGATACGCGATACGCCACTACAGTCGACTCGCACTCGAAATTCTTTGGTTCGAGACGCTTCTTCGATAGCGAAACCCAAAACTACCGACGATCGTAGTGATCGAATGACCGTTTCACGATCGAAGGGAGATCCAGCGCACGGTAATCGACAGTGAACGTGAACGGTTGTCATCGACGGCGAGGAGACGCCGGCTTCAACGACCGCCGCGATCGGCACGGCGCGACGGCTGTCGTGGGAGCTCGCGGCGCCTCCCGACGCGATGCGGTCGACGCTCGCCGGACGGGCCGAGAGCGGACACCGACGATCAGCGCCGGGGACGGGAGCCGCGGGTCTCAGAGCCGATCGATCCGTCACCGCTGCCTGATCTGCGATTCCCGCGCGATGAGTCCCAGTGTGTAGACGCGACGATGCCGGCATCACGCGACCTCAGAGCGGTGAGTAATCGACTCTCGAAGCCGTCGAACCGACGGTATCGATGAGCGCACGCTCGTTCACGGCGACGAACTGTTCTCGTCGCAGAGACTATTACGACGTCGCGATCAAAGTTACAACCGTTCTACACGGGCTATTTCGAAGACGGCACGGAATCAGTTCTGCGGGAAATTCCGGTAGTAGCGAATATCTATCCGCGTCTGCGTAAATATTACACACGTCCCATTAGATTTCCTACCCATCCTAACGATTGTAACTGTCCGCAATATCGGCTATACATCGTAACCGTTGGGCGGTTTAATACGGAACCCGGCTGTTGTCCCGACTGGGCAACACGGCACGTTGGACGCTCGAGACGGCTGGATTCGCGAGCCGTGCGACGCGAATCGGTCACGATGGAGTGGTGCTCGAGCGTCCATGCGTGTGTGGGTGCCCATGATCAACCATGAAACGCGCAATCTCGATGCTGCTGGCGATCGCACTGGCGTGTAGCTTCGTGTTCGCAGGCGGAGCTGCTGCACAGGTCAACGACATCGATCAGGATACCGACCAAGACGCGGACCTCTTCCAGAAGGCGGACGCGGACGTCAAGCAGTACCAGGACGTCGACCAGACGAACGTCGGCCTGCAGGGCGGTAACGCCGCGTACGCAGCGTTCGGCGACGCCACGGCCCAGAACAACCTAGACCAGACCAACAACAACGCGCAAATCGGTATCGCTGAAGCCGAGAACGAAGGCGAAATCGACCAGGACGCCGACCAGGAAGCCGAGAACGAGTTCGAGTTCGACGTCTTCTAACTACCTGATCAACAATGAAACGCGCAATCTCGATGCTGCTGGCGATCGCACTGGCGTGTAGCTTCGTGTTCGCAGGCGGTGCGGCTGCACAGGTCAACGACGCCGATCAGGATATCGACCAAGACGCGGACCTCTACCAGAAGGCGGACGCGGACGTCAAGCAGTACCAGGACGTCGACCAGACGAACGTCGGCCTGCAGGGCGGTAACGCCGCGTACGCAGTGTTCGGCGACGCCACGGCCGAGAACAACCTAGACCAGACCAACAACAACCTCCAATACGGTGAGGCCGAGGCCGAGAACGAAGGCGAAATCAACCAGGACGCCAACCAAGACGCTGAGAACGAGTTCGAAGTCGACTTGTTCTAGAGACGCCCGGCTCGTCACTTATTTTTCGCCGTCCGGATCGCCGCGTACCGCAGTTGTGCTCCGAGCAGCCAACGGTAGACGGTTCGTCGGAATAGGTCATGAGTAACGATCGAGTCGCGTCCGAAAGCACAGCGAGAACACGCTCTCCGATCCGGGACCGCGTTCGACTCACGTTCGGACGCGAAAAACGTCGAATAACACGCCGTAGAGTCGTTTCCTACGCCGGTCTCGCGAACCGATGCCGTCGCGTTAGCCGTCGGTTAGCAGACGCATATCGGCGAAACAGTTCTATTGATTAATGCCCGAATCTGTCGACGAGTGAGTCGCTGGGGACGGGTAACGTGCCTCGGTGTCTAACTGAACTATGAACCAACGAACCGCGATGGCGCTAACGATCGGACTCGCGGCAGCGGCGGTCGTCGCCGTGGGTGCAACGGTGATCGCTGCACCCGGCGACCCCGTAAGCGATTCGACCGAAAACACATCAGAAAACATGACAGAAACCGAATTCTCGTGGGGTACGGTAATCCACGAAACCGACGCCGAAACCGGCGACACCAACGTCGAAGTGATCGTCGACGCCGACGATGACGTCTCGATATCGACGATAACGGCCCCCAATGCGACGGATATGCACGACGACGAAGCGACTGCGGACGATGCAGCCGTCGAGTCGTTCCCCTGGGGGGCAGTGATCCATGCGACCGATTCCGACACCGGTGCGACCGATATCGAAGTGATCGTCGACGCCGATAATGACGTCTCAGTCTCCGTGACGTCGGTTTCCGAAAACGGCGCTCAGACGTCGACGTCGTCCGTCACGTCCACGAGCGAAACGAGCACGAGCGGGACGAGCGTCTCGCAGTCGACCGTTTCGTCGACGACGGTCTCCAGCTCGTCAGTGACCAGTAGCTCCACCGACGTCACGCAATCGTCGAACTGGACCGACGACGACTCGATCGAGATCGATATCGATACCGAGACGGAGGACGACTAACTCGAGCGGATACGCCGCTCCGGGATGTGGCTTCCGAGCGCCGCTGATTCCGCTTTTCTAGTGGTCCTGTTCGTCCAGCACCGCTCGCTCCGCGCGGCGGGTGACCTCGCGGATCGGGACGTCGGTCTCGCGTGCGACCGTCAGCGCGTCGTCGTGCTCCGCGCTCACGTCGTATACCTCGCCGTCCGCGTCGCTGGCGATTTTCACGGTCACCTCGTAGGTTTCGCCGTCGATCTCGAGGGTCACCGTCTCGAACACCCGGTTCGCGATCCACCGGTGGGTCGCGCCGGCGTCCCGTACACCCAGCGTTCCGGTCTCTTCGGCCAGCGCTCGAGCGACCCGTTCCCGATCCGCGGGCTTGCAGATCACCTTCACGAGGTGGCCGGGACGGGACTTCTTCATCGTCGCCGGCAAGATCGAAACGTCTCGCGCGCCCGCGTTGGCCAGCGTCTCCTGTAGGCCGCCCAGCACCTCCGGCGTCGCGTCGTCGAGGTTCGTCTCGAGGACGGCGATGTCGTCCTTCACGAGTTCCCCCTGCGCGTCGCCGACCAGGACCCGGAGGACGTTCGGATGGGGGTCGAGGTCGTAGCCGCCGGCACCGTAGCCCACCCCGCGGAGATCGAGTGAGGGCAACGAGTCGACGCCGTCGGCGAAGTGGCCCAGAATCGCCGCCCCGGTGGGAGTCAGCAGTTCGGCGTCGACGGGGCCGCCGCGAAGCGACCAGTCCGCGCGCTCGGCGATTTCGACGACGGCCGGCGTCGGGACGGGATACTCGCCGTGGCTCATCGAGACGCTGCCGCCGCCCGTCGCGAGCGGCGTCGTGACGATCCGATCGGGCTCGAGGTCGTGGACGAGCAGGGCGGCGCCGACCACGTCGGCGATGGCGTCGTCGGCCCCGACCTCGTGGAAGTGGATCTCCTCGAGAGACTCGCCGTGGACGCTGGCCTCGGCCTCGCCGAGCAGTTCGAAGACGGCGAGCGCGTCGCGTTCGACCGCCGGCTCGAGGTCCATCCCCGCGACGATGTCGCGGACCTCGCGGTAGCTCCGGTGGGGGCCGTGGCCCTCGGCGCGGACGTCATCTCCGTCGGAATGAGCGTGAGCGTCCGCGTCGGCGTGAGTGTGGCCGTCGTCGCCGTGCTCGTGTGCGTGGTTGTGGCCGTGCTCGTGTGCGTGGTGGTCGACATCGTCGTGGTCGGCATCGCCGTGATCGTGTCCGTGGCCGCCGTCGCCACCGGACTCCCCGTCGCCGTCGTGCCCGCCGGGATCCGACGCCGAATCGTCGGTCAGGAACACGTCGACCGTCGTCGACGAAATACCGCACTTGACCGTCTCGTCGATTTCGTACGCCACCGCGAGGTCGTCCGTCACGGCCTCGAGGACGTCGGGATCGGCGCCGGCATCGAGCAAGGCGGCGAGGATCATATCGCCGCTTGCGCCCATGCGGCCGTCGAACGCGAGGAGTTGCATAGCTAGGTCGCCGGGTGGAACGATCAAAAAGGCATCCTCTCGGCGCGACTTCCACTGAGGATGACCGGTCCCGCGCCGCGTTCTCGAGGCAGTGTCGGTACCACCAAAACCGACCGATGCCGGTACATCTATGTGCGCTGCCGTACCAGTTAGATGTGGTATCAAGTGGCACAGGCAACGACGTAGGCTAGCAAAAAACCTATCCGCTCACGAAGCGGAATCACTGACATCGCCGTCCATCCCGAATCATGAACGAAGTTCAACTGGAGGTTGCGAAGGCGTACCCGAACGACTCGGGTCGTGGTATCGCCCGACTCGACCCGGACACGCTGTTGCATCTGAAGCTGAGTCCGGGCGACATCATCGAAATCGAAGGCGCCGACACCACCGCCGCGAAGGTGTGGCGCGCCGACCGGCAGGACTGGAACACCGATACGGTTCGCATCGACGGGTTCACCCGTCAGAACGCCGACGTGGGGATCGGCGAACGCGTAACGATCCGCAAGGCGGAAGCCACGAAGGCGGATAAGCTCACCCTCGCACCCCCCGAGGAGGCGTCGGTCCAGTTCGGTTCCGACGCCGCCGGCATGGTGAAACGACAGATCTTGAAGCGGCCGGTCGTCGGTCGCGACATCGTCCCGGTCATGTCCTCGACGAACCATCCGTTCATGCGGTCGCCCGGCCAGGCGATTCCGCTCATCGCCGTCGAGACGGAACCCGAGGGCGTGGTCCTCATCACCGAGGACACCGACGTCGAGCTTCGCGAGGAGCCGATTTCGGGCTTCGAGAAGACCGGCGGCGGCATCACCTACGAGGACATCGGCGGTCTGCAAAGCGAGATCCAGCGGGTCAGGGAGATGGTCGAACTCCCGATGAAACACCCGCAGATCTTCAAGAAGCTCGGCATCGAGCCCCCGCAGGGCGTCCTGCTCCACGGGCCGCCGGGCACCGGGAAGACGCTGCTCGCGAAGGCCGTCGCCAACGAAACCTCCGCGAGCTTCTTCTCGATCGCGGGGCCGGAGATCATCTCGAAGTACTACGGCGAGTCCGAACAGCAGTTACGGGAGATCTTCGAGGACGCGACCGAGGAGTCGCCGTCGATCATCTTCATCGACGAACTCGACTCCATCGCGCCCAAACGGGAGGACGTCACCGGCGAGGTCGAGCGCCGCGTCGTCGCCCAGTTGCTGACCATGATGGACGGTCTCGAGTCCCGCGGTCAGGTCATCGTCATCGCGGCGACCAACCGCGTGGACTCGGTCGACCCCGCCCTGCGCCGGCCGGGTCGGTTCGACCGCGAGATCGAGATCGGCGTCCCGGACAAGGACGGCCGCAAGGAGATCCTGCAGGTCCACACCCGCGGGATGCCCCTCCAGGAGTCGATCGACCTCGACCAGTACACCGAGAATACCCACGGCTTCGTCGGGGCCGACTTAGAGAGCCTCACCCGCGAGGGCGCGATGAACGCCCTCCGGCGCATCCGTCCCANCGACCAACCGCGTGGACTCGGTCGACCCCGCCCTGCGCCGGCCGGGTCGGTTCGACCGCGAGATCGAGATCGGCGTCCCGGACGAGGTCGGCCGCGAGGAGATCCTGCAGATCCACACCCGCGGTATGCCGCTCTCGGACGACGTCGACCTCGGCCACCTGGCCGACGAGACCCACGGCTTCGTCGGCGCCGACATCGAGAGCCTCACGAAGGAGGCCGCGATGAAGGCCCTGCGCCGGTACCTCCCCGAGATCGATCTCGACGAGGAGGACATCCCGCCGAGCCTGATCGACCGGATGATCGTCAAGCGCCAGGACTTCCGCGGCGCCTTGAACGAGGTCGAACCCTCGGCGATGCGGGAGGTGCTCGTCGAACTCCCGAAGATCTCCTGGGACGACGTCGGCGGGCTCCACTCCGCCAAGGAGCAGGTCCAGGAGTCCGTCGAGTGGCCCCTCTCGAACCCCGAGCGGTTCGACCGGCTGGGCGTCGATCCGCCGGCCGGCGTCTTGCTGTACGGGCCGCCGGGCACCGGGAAGACGCTCATGGCGAAAGCGGTCGCCAACGAGACCAACGCGAACTTCATCTCGGTGCGCGGCCCGCAACTCCTCTCGAAGTGGGTCGGCGAGTCGGAGAAGGCCATCCGGCAGACCTTCCGCAAGGCGCGGCAGGTCTCGCCGACGGTCATCTTCTTCGACGAGCTCGACGCGCTCGCGCCGGGCCGAGGCGGTGAAACCGGCTCGAACGTCTCCGAGCGAGTCGTCAACCAGCTCCTGACGGAGCTCGACGGGCTCGAGGAGATGGAGAACGTGATGGTCATCGGCGCGACCAACCGACCGGACATGATCGACCCCGCGCTGCTGCGCTCGGGGCGGTTCGACCGGCTGGTCATGATCGGCGAACCTGACGTCGACGGCCGCGAGCGGATCCTCGAGATCCACACCCAGAACACGCCGCTGGCCGCGGACGTCACGCTGCGCGAGATCGCCGAGATCACCGACGGCTACGTCGGCAGCGACCTCGAGTCGATCGCCCGCGAGGCGGCCATCGAGGCGCTGCGCGAGGACGAGGAGGCCGACATCGTCGAGATGCGCCACTTCCGGCAGGCCATGGAGAACGTCCGGCCGACGATTACCGACGACATCCTCGACTACTACGAGCAGATCGAAGAGGAGTTCCAGGGCGGCGGATCGGGCGGCCCCGGACCGACGGGTCGCCGCGACAGTCGGATCGGCTTCCAGTAATCGCACCCTCGGGCTGGACGCGTTATTTTTCGCGGTTTTCGACCGACGAGCGGTCGCCTCTCGGAGCGGCGTCTGAACTGGGCCTCGCTATCGATGGGAGACCAGCCGATAGCGACTCGAGTCTCCGCTCTCCCGACCCGCGCCGTACGCCGGCCGCGGGCGTTTCCGATCGGTCGTCGGCTCACTCGCTCGACGATCGACCCAGATCCAGCGCGTGCCCGAACTCTTCGCGCAGCGCCCGTCGCTTGACGAGGACGAAGCCGACCGCGATGAAGCCGAAGCCGGCGGCCGTCGTCGCGTCGACGACTTCTCCGAGGTAGAGCCAGCCGACCAGCGCGGCGACGATCGGCGCGACGTAGGAGACCATGTTGATCTCGACGGCGCCCAGTCGCTCGAGCAGATCGAAGTAGAGCAGAAAGCCCAGCGCGCTGGCGACCAGCGACAGGTAGCCCAGCGCGCCGAGCGCCTCGGGATGGGTCCACGTCGACGGCTCGAGCGGTTCGCCGAGCGCCAGGCTGACGGCGTGCACCAGGAGCGCGCCGCCGATCATCGACCAGGCCTCCATGGTCTCGATCGGGAGCGAGGCGTCGATCCGGCGGGTGAGGACGCTGCCCAGTCCGAAGGCGGCGGCCGCACAGAAGACGAGTCCCGTCGCGACGGCGTCGACCGACAGCAGGTTCGACGGATCGGGGCGCGCGACGACCGCGACGCCGAGCAGGCCGACCAGGAGGCCGCCGACGCCGACCGGGGAGAGCGCGTCCGAGGGGACGAGCAGGCGGGCGAACCCGGTGGTCAGCACCGGCGAGAGGCTCACGACGATTGCGGCCGCGGCCGCCGTCGTGTGTTGCTGGCCGACGAAGAGGAAGGCGTGGTAGGCCGCGATCAACAGGACGGCGCCGACGGCGACCAGCGACCACTCGCCGCGGCCGCGGGGTCGCCAGTCGTCGACCGCGACGGCGGCGTAGGCGAGCATCAGGACGCCCGCGATGTCGTACCGAAAGGCGGCGAACAACACCGGCGGAAAGTGGTCGAGGCCGGCGCTGATCGCGACGAATGCGGAGCCCCAGACGGTCGCGAGCGCGAGAAAGCGAACGAGATCGCGAAAACGACTCATATCGGCCGTCTCGTCGGCACGGTTCTACGCGTTTCGATTCGAAACGGGGTCGACGAACGGGATCGAAAAAGATCGGACGCTGTACGGAATGGACGGCCGCTGTACGACGAGCTGCGTTACCGCGACGCTCGAGGGTTAGAGCGACGGCAGTTCGCGGATCTCCGGCTCCTCCTCGGTCTGCCGGAACTGCTCGAGCAGCGGCTTGATGTCGTCGAACCCGTCGGCGAGGACGATGTCGCCGTTGCGGAGGTCGTACTCGATGATGTCGTAGTCGGCGAGTCGCGGGAGGTGGTTGTGAACCAGCGAGACGTAGACCCGCTGTCGGTCCTCCTTGTCGATCTCGACCGGGTGGACGTCGAACTCCCAGGCGGCGATTCGGCTCACGACGTCCTCGAGGTGGGCGCCGCGGTTCTCGGCGAGCTGGTAGAGCAGGAATCGGCGTTCGGACTCGGCGAGAAGGGAGCAGGCCGCTTCCATCCGGGTGGCGTTCGCGTCGTTCATACTTCGATGAAGGCATCCGGCCATATTACACCTACTGCCAACACAGATAGGGGCGATCGGCTGAACAGTCGGCTCGGGCCGTCCCGAAACCCGCCGACTGCGGGCGACTGCCCCATATCACCGACTGATAGCACCGACCGATTTCGGTCGGCCGGAGCCGCGCAGTTCGACCGCGGTCGATCACGTCCACGAACTCGGGCCGTCCGTCCGTTCGGCGGCCGCCCCGTGGAGGTGACAGGCGACCGGATGCGAGCCGTCGCCGAGGCCGGGCGCTTCCCGTTCGCAGACGCTCTCGTACTCGGCCCGCAACCGGTCGGCGGCGGCCGCCCAGTTGCCCGCCGTGAGTTCCGCGAGCGCCTCGTCCACGACGGCCTCGTGACGCGGCGGCAACTCGCTCTCGAGTAACCGATCCTTCAGCGCCGCGGTCGCGGCGGGAACGTCCTCGTCGGACGCGCCGTCGTCGATATCGAACTGTTCGTCGGTATCGACCGTCTCGAGCGAGACGTCTCGCCGCTCGATCCGCTCGCGAAGGGTCATGAGTTCGCGGTAGGTCTCCCGTTCGATGTCGAGACCTTCGGGCGGGATCACCATCGGACAGCGGGTCCGGAACCGGCAGCCGCTGGGCGGGTCCCGCGGCGATGGCACGTCGCCGGCCAGCGTCTCCCGGTCGCGCTCGCGCTCGTCGGTCGACGCCCTGGGAACGCTCTCGAGCAGGGCCCGCGTGTAGGGGTGTTTCGGCGCCCCGAACAGCTCGTCGACGGGACCGATTTCGACGATCTCGCCGAGGTACATCACGGCGACGCGGTCGCAGACGTGGCGGATCACCGAGAGGTCGTGACTGATCAGCAGGTAGGTGAGGTCGAACTCGTCCTGGAGGTCGTCGAGCAGGTTTAGCACCTGGGCCTGGACGGAGACGTCCAGCGCCGAGGTCGGTTCGTCGAGCACGACGAACTCGGGTTCGACGGCCAGCGCGCGGGCGATGCCGATCCGCTGGCGCTGTCCGCCGGAGAACTCGTGGGGGTAGCGGTCGAACTGGTCGGCCGAGAGGCCGACGCGCTCGAGAAGGTCGCGGACGCGGTCTCGCCGCTCTCTCTCGGTGCCGACGCCGTGGACGTCCAGGGGCTCCCTGACGGTGTCGCCGACGGTCATCCGCGGATCGAGACTCGAGAACGGGTCCTGAAAGACGATCTGCACCGCGCGCCGGAACGCGTCGAGGGCCTCCCCCTCGAGGGCGAAGACCGGCTCGCCGTCGAACTCGACTCGGCCGTCGGTCGGCTCCTGAAGGCGCACCATCGTCTCGCCGGCCGTCGACTTGCCGCAGCCGGATTCGCCGACGAGACCCAGGGTCTCGCCCTCGTAGATCTCGAAGCTGACGCCGTCGACGGCGCGGACGGGGACCGGTTCGTCGCCGAACAGCCGGTCGAGCAGCGAGTCGTGCTCCCAGAAGTACTTGCGGAGGTCGTCGACGCGGACGAGCGGGTCGCCGACGCTCACTGGTGTTCACCCCCGGTCGTCTCGGTCGGCGGGTGCGACTGCTCTTCCGGCGGTTCCTCGTCGGGTTCCTCCGGCCCAGCGTGTTTGTCGGCGGCGGGTCGCTCCGTCTCGCCGAAGTGGTCCTCGGACAGCGCCCGCGTCTCGTCGTACGTCGTCTCGGCGAGGACGCACCGGGCCTCGTGGTGGTCGCTTCCCGCGGCCGGGTACTCCGGCGGATGCTCGAGACAGTCCTCCATGGCCTTCGGGCAGCGGTCGGCGAACCGACATCGGTCGGCCATCTCCTCGTCGAGCAGGCTCGGCACGTTCCCCGGGATCGGCTCGAGGCGACCGCGCGCGCCCTCGAGATCCGGGATCGACCCGAGCAGCCCCTCGGTGTACGGATGGACGTGGTCGTCGAAGACGTCCGCGAGGGTCCCCCGCTCGACGATCTCGCCGGCGTACATCACGCCGACCCGGTCGCACATCCGGGCGATGACGCCGAGGTTGTGGGTGATCAGCAGGATGGTCATGCCGGTTTCGGCCTGCAAGTCGTCGAGCAGGTCGAGGATCTGGGCCTGGATGGTGACGTCCAGCGCGGTCGTCGGTTCGTCGGCGATCAAGACGTCGGGTTCGCCGGCCAGCGCCTGGGCGATCATCGCCCGCTGGAGCATTCCGCCCGAATACTCGTGGGGGTACTCGTCGGCCCGCTTGACCGGGTCCGGGATACCGACCAGTTCGAGCAGTTCGATCGCCCGCTCGCGGCTCTCCGGCGTGACGTACTTCCTCGAGGGAAGCACCGTCGAGAGCGCGTACGAGGCAAGCGAGTACTCCCGGGTCCGGGCCCGCGTCGACCGCGGGTTCGCGCTGGCCCGACGCTGGACTTCGACGGCTTCGGCGAGTTGCTCGCCGACCGTCAGCGTCGGATTGAAACTGCTCTCGGGATCCTGAAAGATCATGCTGAAGGCGGTGCCCCGAAGCGAGTCCCGGACGCGTTCGGGGAGCTCGAGCAGGTTCACGAGCGTTCCGTCGACGGCGTCGGGGTAATCGTCGCCGACCGCATCGGCCAACTCGGCGTCGTCGAACCAGATCTCCCCGTCGGTGATCCGACCGGGCGATTCGACCAGGTCCATGATCGAGCGGGCGGTGACGCTCTTTCCGCTGCCGCTCTCGCCGACGATCCCGAAGACCTCGCCGCGTTCGATCCGCACGTCGAGCTCCGAGACCGCGTTGATCTGTCCCTCCTGCGTGAAGAACCGCGTCGAGAGGTCGCGAACGCGAAGTATGTCGTCTGGTGTCGTCATCCTCGTTCACCTTCGATGTTCGGATCGAGCGCGTCGCGCAGCCAGTCGCCCAACAGGTTGACGGCGATCACCGACAGGACGATCCCGATCCCCGGAATCGTCGCGATCCACCAGCGCGTCCGGAGGTAGTCCTGGCCGCGCTGGATCTCGTAGCCCCACGAGAGCGTCGTTCCCGAAAAGCCGAGAAACGAGAGCGAACTCTCGAGCAGGACGACCGCGGCGACCTGAATCGTCGCGAGCACGATCACCGGCGTCAGGCTGTTCGGCAGCACGTGTCTGCGGAGGATCGTCCAGTCGCTCGCGCCAATGCTCCTGGCCGCCTTGACGTATTCCTCGGTGCGGACGGACATCGCCTCGCCGCGGGCGACGCGGGCGAACCAGACCCAGGTGACCAGCGCGACGACGATCGTGACGGTACCGGGGATGGCGGTGCTCTCGGGCATCCCGTCGGCCAGCCCCGCCATCACGATCGGATCGGGAACGCCGATCCCCGAGGTGCCGAAGACGCCGATCAGGGCGAGCGCGAGGACCAGCGAGGGAAACGCCAGCATAACGTCCGCGATCCGCATCATCACGTCGTCGACGCGGCCGCCGTAGTAGCCCGCGATCAGGCCGAACGGGACGCCCATGAGAACGGCGAGTCCGGTCCCGAGGAGTCCGACCAGCAGCGATGTCCGCGCGCCGTAGACGAACCGGGAAAAGACGTCCTGGCCGATGTTGTTCGTCCCGAGGAGATGCTCCTCGTTCGGTTCGACCTCGACCTCGACGAATTCGCCGTCCTCGCCGATTTGCGTGGTGTACTCCGCGCCCCGCGGCGGGTACTCGTTGCCGTTCTCGTCGACGTAGCCGGTCCGCGTCGGATCGTGGGTCGCGATGATCGGGGCGAACACCGCCATGAGCAGGACGCCGACGAGGAGCACCAGTCCCAGCTTCGCCAGGAGGCTCCGGTCGAACTCCCGCTTCAGGTTCGATCGCAGTCGCTCGGGGATCATTCGTCGATCACCCGCGGATCGAGCGAGGCGTACAGCGCGTCGACGACGATGTTGATTAGGACGAAGGAGATGCCGATGAAGACGATAATCCCCTGCATGAGCGGCCAGTCGCGGGCGTTCAGCGCCTGAATGAGACGGTCGCCGAGACCGGGCCAGCTGAACACCGTCTCCGTGATGACCGCGCCGCCGATCAGCGTCCCCAGCTGGAGGCCGAGGACGGTCACGATCGGGATCATCGTGTTCCGGAGGACGTGCTTGTACCGGATCAGCGCGGCCGGTAACCCCTTGGCTTCGGTCGCGTCGACGTACGGCTTGCCGAGTTCGTCGAGCATCCCGCTGCGCGTCAGTCGCGTGATCAGGGCCGTGAAGTACGTTCCCAGCGTGATCGCCGGCAGGATGATGTGTTTGAGCCACACGACGAGCCCGGTGGCGTAGCCGGTCGTCGCCAGGGCCGTCAGGGCCTCCGCGAGACCGACCGGCCGTCGGCCGGTCGGAAACAGCCCGAGTTGCACGGCGAGAAGCAGGATCAACATCAGGCCCAGCCAGAAGTTCGGCGTCGAGATCCCGAGCAGCGAGAACATCGTCGCCCCGTAGTCGGCGGGTTCGTTCCGGCGGGACGCGCTGATCACGCCCAACGGTACCGCGATGAGGATCGCGATGATCGTCGCCGCGATCGCCAGCTCGAGGGTCGCCGGGACCCGTTCGATCACCATCGCCTCGACCTGTCGACCCGACTGGAAGGAGTAGCCGAAGTCGCCGACGACGATCCCCTGCAGGTAGTCGGCGTACTGGACGTATATCGGTTCGTTCAGTCCGTACTGTTCTCTGACCTGTTCGCGGAGGTGCGGGTCGGCGGCCTCGCCGACGATCAGGTTCGCCGGATCGCCCGGCGAGACGGCCCGCAGCGTGAACATGACGGTGACGACTCCCCAGACGACGAACACGCCCTGAAGGAGCCGTTTCACCAGGAATTTTCCGAGTGCCATCTGATGGTAACGTCGTTTGCCCCCTTACGGAGGCAGTTCGGTCGGACGCCGCGTGCCGACCGAGCGGTGAGCTACTGACTCATCTCCCAGGCCCAGATGGTCTCGTCCTCGCGGGGCTCCCACTGGACGTCCTGGCGGACGCCGTAGATGCTCTCCTGTAAGTGGAGGAAGATCCACGGCGCCTTCTCCCGGGCCAGCTCGTTGACCGCCTGCAGCTGTTGCTCGCGCTCCTCGGGATCGTCGATCCCCTTGCTCTCCTCGATCGCCTGATCGAGTTCCTCGTCGCGGAACGTCTGGACGCCGCCGCCCTCCTGAAAGAACCCGGAGACGCCGTAGTCGGTGTCGCCGGTGATGACCCCCCAGCCGATCATGAAGAAGGGGATCTCGTAGTCGTCCATTCCCGCGGAGTTCGCGTCGGAGACGACCCCGAAGTCGACGACGTCGACGTCGCAGGAGACGTTCTCGAGCTGGTCGATCTGGTCGGCGACGGTCTGTGCGACGTCGGCGTCGTTCAGGTACCGCCCCTGCGGGGCGACCAGTTCGATCTCCGCCCCGCCGTAGCCGCTCTCCTCGACGAGGCTCGCCGCTTCGTCGGGATCGTAGGGGTACGGATCGAGGTCGGGGTTGTAGCCGTTGACACCGGGCGGGACCGGCTGGCTCATCGGTTCGCCGAAGCCGCTGAGGACGTCGTCGATGATCCCCGCGTTGTCGACGGCGTAGTTCATCGCCTGCCGGAATTCTCGACTGTCGAAGGGCTCCGCCTCGTTTTTCATCGGGCAGAAGATGTTTCGGAAGCTCGTCACCGTCCGGACCTCGGCGTCCTCGGTGTCCTGAACCGTCTGGACGTCTTCCGGCAGGACGTTGATGGTGAGATCGCTCTCCCCGGTCTCGAGCGCGGCAACACGGCCGCTGGACTCCTCGTCGGCGTTGAACACGAGCCGATCGAACGGCGGCTCGTCGCCCCAGTAGTCGTCGAACGGCTCGAGGACGATTTCGGTGTCCGGCGTGAAGTCGACGACCTCGTAGGGGCCAGTCCCGTTGAAGACGTCCGCCGAGTTGCCGACGATCTCGCCGCTCTCGGCGCTCTCCTGGTCGTCCGTCCACTCGCGGCTCATCGCTCGCGCGTAGTTCCCGAACTCGTACTCCGCGAGCGCGGGCGCTCCCGAGTACTCGAACCGAACGGTCGAGTCGTCGACCGCTTCGGCCCCCTCGATCGACCCCAACCCGGCGACCTGCGAGGAGGCGGGGCCGACCTCCGGATCGATCTGGCGCTCGAGGGTGAACGCGACGTCTTCGGCGGTCAGGTCCTGGCCGTCGTGGAACTGTACGTCGTCGCGGAGACGCAGTTCGACGGCGCCGTCGCCGTGCTCCCAGTCTTCGACGACTCGCGTCTCGGGCTCCTCGCCCGGTTGAACGTCGAACAGCGGTTCGTAGACGTGATCGAAGACGTCGAAGTAGTCGCCCGTGATGTGGTCGATGGGGTCGACGGTGTCCGGAAACTGCGAGAGCGTGATTACGAACTCGTCGTCGTCCGGCCCCTCACCACCGAGACAGCCGGCAACCGCCACCGCTGACGCTGCACCCGTTGTCATCAGGAACGACCGCCGCGTCGCCCGTCCCTTTACCTTCCGTGCCATGATCCCACATACCGTTCGGAAATATATAGGTATGGTGACACAAATAGCGATCGATGACGGTCGGCCGTCGATGACTCTCACCGCCGCTGAGAGTCTCCACGCTAGTATCCGTCGGAACGCATTAGTAAACGGTTCGACCGATGTTTGGCACAGTAGCGCACGGTAGCCCGATGTGTGGCATTTGTTATCGCGGACAGAATAGTTAAGTCGGCGAGTGGCTTAGTCGTTCGTATGGCCGCTCACGGCCGGTCCAACCTGCGGGACCTGTTCGACGAGTCGCCCACACCGCACATCGCCCACCCCCCGCGCACCCATCACCGGGACTTCTACGTCGCCACCGACGGCTCCTTCCGAGAGTCGGGCGGCGGACTGGGCGCTGTCATCGAAACGCGCGACGGCACCCGCGTTGCTCGCGTCGCGACCGCGGACGCGCCCCCGGACAACAACGTCGCCGAGTATCGGGCGCTCCACCTCGGTCTCGACGTCCTCGCCGCTCGCGCGCCGCGAGACGCCTGCGTCGGCGTGCTCGTGGACCACGACTCGTTGGCCAGCAACGTCAACAGCACCATTCTCGCGACGAACCATCCGGACGGCAAACCGCCGCGTCCGGTCTCGATCCCGCCCGCGTCGCGCCACCACTGGCGCGGTATCGAAGCCCGACTCACCGGGTTCGGCGAGGTCAGGGCCGCGCGCATCGACAGCGGACAGAACCCGGCCCACCCGCTCGCGAACGCCCCCGACCGTTACCGGCACGTCAACCAGGAACCCGAGCGCTGCGTCCTGCCGGAGACGCCGGAACCGGCCGCCGCCGAGTTCCCGCCGCCGTCTCGAGCCGATCGCAACGGCGGGAGCGGGCGCGCCTCCGACTGACACTGTCGCGTCCGCGACCGCGACGGCGACGCGGAACCGCCACCGTTATCTCGCCGTTCCGGCGACCTCATTCTATGAGCCTCCGCGTCGCGGTCGCCGCCCCGTTCATCCAGAACGGCACCCGGCGCCTCCAGGAAAACGAGTTCGTGGTCGCGCTCTCGCTCGACCGCGACTGGTTCTCGCCCGACCAGTCGAAACGCCTGATCGACGTCGCCACCCAGGACGGCCTCCTCGAGCGCACCGACGACGCCCTCGAGGCCACGTTCGATCCCGGCGAGGTGACCGTCCCCGACGAGTTCGTCCCCGACGAGGAACTCTTACAGGAGCGCTCGGCGTTCGAACGCGTCCTCGACGCGCTCGTCGCCGAGGGGATGGAGAAACACGAGGCGGTCGGCGCCATCAATCAGCTCCAGGAAGAACTGGGCCTGACCATCGAAACCGCCGCGGTCGTCTACGCCCAGCGAGAGGGCGTCGACGTGAGCGACCTGGTCCCCGTCGCGCGCGAGGCCCTCGCCGATGCGGAAGCCGAAGGGCGTTAGTTCCCGGCCGCCCGATCGGGTGTATGGTCGAGGAGCGGATCACCGACGGTCGCCGGATCGCCGAACTGCTCGCCTCAGAACTCGAGGGCCGCGAGGACGACGAACTCGCGTCGATCGCGGTCGCGAACGCCGACCGCGACGTCGAGCCGACGACCGACGGTGCGCGCGCCTACGACGTGGCGCGCGCGTCCCCTCGCTCGGCCGACGACGAACGGATCGCGCGCGTCTTCGTCCACGAGGACAGGGCCCGACTCGAGTTCGAGACGGGACAGGACGTCGCGGCCGAGGCTGCCGAGGACCTCGAGTTACGCGTCCGTCCGAAAGCGACGCAACCGCCGCGAACGCTCGTGTTCGTCGAGAGCGGCGCCGCCGTCAAACGGGCGACGAACGTCGTGAAAGCGGTGGTTCGGTCGGAAAAAACGGAATAATTCTATCGCGGACCGCCCGCGGTTCGGGCGGCGGATCCTCGCCGACTCGGTTCAGTAGTCGTCGGGGGTGATTCGGTCCTGATCGGCGTAGACGAACGCCGTCCCCTCGTCGAACGCGAGATCCGTCACCGATCCCGAGTAGCGGAACCGGTGGTAGCCGGCGTCGATCGAGCCGACGGCCGTCCGTCCGTCCCGAATCGAGGCCGCCTCGCTCGAGTCGTCGCCGGCGATCGCCGCGATCCGTCCGTCGACGCTCACCTCGTAGCTCGCGGGCGAGCCGTTGCTGACGACCGTGAGGACGTGGTCGAGTTCCTCGCCGTACTCGTTGGGGTCGACCCGCTCGTCGTCGAGGTAGACGCGGGCCGAGCCGTTGATCGTGAGCGACTCGAGATCGCCGCTGAACTCGAAGGCGTCGCGCCAGCCCCGCAGCGAACCGCTCACGCGCCCGTCGACGATCGACGTGTCGTCGTTGATCGACGCGCCCTGGTAGTTCGTCGGTTCGGCGTCGCCGCTGACGCGGAAGTCGTAGCTGGTCTTCCCGATGATACCGACGCCGTCGATCAACAGCGTGTGCTCGGGGTCGTCAGCGGCGTGCCACGGCATGTCGCCCTTCCAGCCGTCGCCGGTCGCGCCCGAAAGCGGATAGCGGCCGAGATACGACGGTCGGTCGTCGACGAACGGCTCGGCCGGGCCGTCGACGGTGACGTCGACGAGCAGCGAGTCGAACTCCCAGGCGTGGCGGCCGTCGACGACGCGACCCGCGGCGCGCGTGCCGTCGTCGCTGACCCACATACGGGACTCCTCGATCGTCGCACCGTTGTACGTGGAGGGCTCGATCGGCCCTTCTTCGACCTCGAAGTAGTAGTCGGTCGGCTCGCTCTCGCCCTCGGCGACGAACTCGTAGGTGTGTTCGAACGACTTGTGCCACGGCATGTCGCCCTTCCAGCCGTCGCCGGTCGCACCCGACTGCGGGTAGCGATCGAGGTTCGACTGTCGGTCGTCGACGATCGGCTCGGCGGGGCCGTCGACGGTGACGTCGACGAGCAGCGAGTCGAACTCCCAGGCGTGGCGGCCGTCGACNTGGGCCGTCGACGGTGACGTCGACGAGCAGCGAGTCGAACTCCCAGGCGTGGCGGCCGTCGACGACGCGGCCCGCGGCGCGCGTGCCGTCGTCGCTGACCCACATGCGGGACTCCTCGACCGTCGCACCGTTGTACGTGGAGGGCTCGATGGGGCCCTCCTCGACCTCGAAGTAGTAGTCGGTCGGCTCGCTTGCGCCTTCGGCAACGAACTCGTAGGTGTGTTCGAACGCGCGTTCGCCGTCGTCGCCGTCGGTGTTTCCGTCGCCACCGTCGTCGGTGGGTTCGTCCGACGATCCGCTGTCGGTGCCGTGCCACGGCATGTCGCCCTTCCAGTCGTCGCCGGCCGCGCCCGAACGCGGGTAACGATCGAGGTTCGACTGCCGGTCGTTGACGAGGGGGGTGGCCGGACCGTCGACGGTGACGTCGACGAGCGGCGAATCGAACTCCCAGGCGTGGCGGCCGTCGACGATGCGGCCCGCGGCGCGCGTGCCGTCGTCGTTGACCCACGTGTACTCCGGTTCGATCGTCGCGCCGTTGTACGACGAAGGCTCGATCGGTCCTTCTTCGACCTCGAAGTAGTAGTCGGTCGGCTCGCTCTCGCCTTCGGCGACGAACTCGTAGGTGTGCCGGAGGTTCTCGTGGTCGCCGCGGGTTCGCTGCTCGCCGCCCGAGGCCGCCGCCTCGGCCGACGTGGGAACGCCGTCGGGAATCGAGAGATCGGGATCGCTCGAGACGGCGCTGCCGACGGTGACGGTCGAACCGGCGCCCCGACGGATGTTGCCGCTGTAGCCGCCGCTCTCGAAGGTGGCGCGGCCGGGCGAGTTGTTCGCGCCGGCGACCAGCGCGTACGGGTACGGGCCGTCGGAGAAGTTCGAGTCGCGGATGGTCACGGTGCCGCCGTTCCAGACCCAGACGGGGCGGCCGTTCGTCTCGCCGTAGCCGCCGTAGCCCTGTCCGTAGTCGGTGTTGTCGTTGTACGCGACGCAACCGATGATCGCGTCGTTCCCGCTCGCGACGCGGTACGTCGAAACGCCGTTGTTCTTGCCGAAACAGTACTCGAACCGGGCGCTGCCGCCGTGGGCGGTGTTCGAACAGTAGAAGGCGTTATTCGGCCACCCCTGTACGTTACAGCGGCGGAACGTCACGTCGGCGTCGTTGTTCCGGTGCATGAAGACCGCGCCGGGCCCGTGAACGAAATCCGCACCTTCCTTCGTCGACCCGTCGCCGAGATAGACGTTTTCGACGAGCACGTCGCCGCGGCCGGCGTTGATCGAGATCATGAACCCGTCGCCCCGGTGGAGGCCTTTGAAGCCGACGTTCCGGATCGTCGAGTTCGCTCCGTTGACCATCAACAGCACGCTGCTGCCGGTCGTGAGATCGATCAGTTTGTTCTCGAACGTTTCCCCGCTGCCGATGTTGATCGTCTGTCCCTGGGCCCGAATCACGTCGTAGTCGGCCGCGCTCGCAGCGCCGGTCGCTGCGGTCACTGCGGTCGCCGCGGCCGTCGTTGCCCCCGCCAATTTCAGGTACGAGCGACGGTCAAGTAACGTGTTATTATTCCCGTAATCCGCTCTCTCGGGGTTCGTGCCGCTGGATTCACCATCATCCAATACTGCAGGATCGCGTGCCATACGATGCTGTAATTCTCCGTTTCCTATATAAGTCTTCTCTTAATTATTGAATAAAATAACCAGAATATCATTGTACCATGGTCAAATGTATAATTATGATTGATATTGTAGAGATATTTTTGATAGAGAGGGAGACGGTACGACGAGAGCCGCCGGGAGGCGTTTGTCTCTCGCAGCGAGCGTCTATCCGAGCGGTAGACGGGTCGCTTCGACGGACGCCCGGCCGCGACTAGACGTAGCCGAGCGCGCTCAACCGATCCTCGACCGCGTCGTCGTCGGCGTCCGTCGCGTCGTCGGCCGCGACCGGCGGTTCCGAGACGACCTCCCGGCGCGTGGCGCCGTCGACCTCGAGCCACGGAACGGTCAGCAACTGATCGACGTGGAGTCCGCGCGGGTGGCCGTACAGCCGGATCGGCACGGGAACGCCCCGCTCGCCGATCAGGTTTCCGTGGTCGGCGGTCACCACGCTCTTTCCGTCGAGCGCCTCGAGGAGGGACTCGACGTGGGGCAGGACGATATCGAGGTTCTCCCGGTAGGCGGCCACGACCGTCTCGACGTCGATGTCTTGGTCGTGGATGAGTCCGAACCAGGGGTTGGGCGCGCTCGAGCGCTCGTCGTCGTCCAGGTGGTGCTCGAGACCCATGTGCGAGAACTGTTCCCCGGTCGGGCCGAGAAACGGGAAGTGGGGCTGCATGAAGTGGACGATGAGCCGCTTGTCGGGGAACCGATCGCGGGCGGCGATCGCCTCCTCGACGACCGCGTCCGGCCGGACGGTCCGAGCATCCTCGTCCCAGCAGCGATCCAGGAGGTCGACGACCGCGTGAAACACATCGCCCTCGAGTTCGTAGACGTGGGGGTTGGCGGTGACGTACACCGTATCGTGGAGGTCCTTTCCCGCGAAGTTCGCCTCCATGAACTCCCAGCTATCGCTGCCCCGGGATCGTTTCCGGGAGAGCGTCCCTTCCAGGTCCGACTGGGCGGCGAACATATCGTGCCGACAGCCGTCGAGGATGAGCAGGTTGTCCCAGTCGGCGCCCATCACGTCGACACCGTCGTCGGTTCCCCGGCGCTCGTTTCGAAACTGGGCCGCCCGCGAGTTGATCCGCAGACCAAGCGTGAACAGTTCCTTCCGGAGGAGCCTGGGATTTCGAACGACCTTCTGGAGGTTCTCGAGCGAGTATCGCTCCGGGAGAACGGATCGAGTAGCCATGTGTTCGAACCCGTGACTCACATCGTCCTTTGTTAGTCTCCCGTGACGACCGATTATCCAGCTATTACCTTAGACGTAGCCGAGTTTCTCGAGACGGTCCTGTACGCCCGCGTCGACGTCGTCGGTCGAGCCGTCGTCGACGTCCTCGAGCGCCCGTCGCTTCGACTCGATCGCGTCGGTTTCGAACCGGTCGGTCGCCCAGTCGGGGACGGTCCCTCGCGGTTCGTCGACGCTCGAGCCGTCCGTTTCACCCTGGGTCCTGCTCTCGTCGCCGACGCGACGCTGCCAGCACGGGCGCTCGCGATCGAGTTCGTACTCGCGGCGGCTCCCCAGCGAATCCCAGACGTACTTCGTCGACCCGTCGTAGGCCGCCCGCATCAGCCGATCCCAGTACTCCAGTCGCTCGGGCGGTTCGGGACCGGCGCTCATGCCGACGTGTTCCGCGACGACGCGGTCGGTCGCGGGATCGACGACTTCGTCGCGGGCCATCGCCGCGAGCAGCGACGGCAACTCGAGGTGTGAAACGAACTCGGATTCGGTTTCGGGGTAGCCCTCGGGCGGGTTGACGACGAGCAGCGGCACGTGTAACAGCCCCTCGGAGAGGCTGCTCTTGTGGCGGACGAGTCCGTCCTCGCACTCGTACCCCTGATTCTCGCCGTGATCGGCGGTGATCACGACCGTCGTCTCGCGGGCCGTGTTCGCCCGCACCCAGTCGACGAAGTCGGCGATGGTCCGGTCGAGGTAGTCGATCGCCGCGCCGTACAGCTCGCGGCGCGTCTCGAGGAACTCGCGGTGTTCCTCGGGGGTCTCCATCAGCTCCCAGACGGTCCGATCGGCCGTCGTGAACGCGTTCGACGCCGCGTGAAGCGATCGGTCGAACGCGCGGAGGTCCCGAAGCGGGGTGTGGGCCTCCATGAACGAACCGAACAGGACGAACGGTCCGTCGGTGTCGTCGATTAGCCCCCTCGAGGTGCGGGTGACGGCGCGCGCCCCGTCGTCGAACAGCTTCGGAATCGGCGCGTCCTCTGAGACCGTATCGAGGAAGCCGGTAACGCCGTTGGCGAGGCTGTACAGCGGCCGATCGTGGGAGAGCGCGGTACGGAGGAAGTCGAGGTAGACGGCCGGTCCCGACCGGTCGCTGGCCGACCGAACGGCGACCGGATCGGCTCCCTCGGGAAACCGGTGGGCCTCGGTGACGTCGACGAACTCGTCGAAGAACGCGTCGAAGCCGTACGGCGAGCCGGCGAAGACGTTCGTACTCACCCCCAGCGCCCGGTGTGACTCGAGGTCCCCGAAGAGCGTCTCCGAGCGATCGATCCCGGAGACAGACGGGTCGTGGGTGTGAACGCCGTGTTCGTGCGGGAGCGCCCCGGTCACCATGCTGGCGTAGCTCGGGGCGCTCCAGGAGCTCGCGGCCCGACACTGCTCGTACGACAGGTCGGCCCGCCCGCCGAGCCGCCGGGCGTACGCGTCGAACGTGTCCTTCCTGACGGAGTCGAGACAGAGCAAAACGACGTTTCGCATAGCGGTCACTCCCTTCGAACACTCATTGTTACGAACCTGTTATCTGCGATCCCCCGGAGCGAGTAACCTGTTACAGATCGATTATCACGAGTTACGACGACAGTCATCGGTCGAATACTGACCGCTGGGCCGACCGTCGCTCCGTCTCCGCGCGAACCGCCAGCGGCGCGCAGAGCGAAGTGCCGTCTCGAGACCGTGGGGACGGTAACCGGCCCACTACAAAAGGGGATGTCGGAAAATCAATCGACGATGTCGAACGACTCCGCCGGAATCGCCGATCTCCGCTCCGTCGCCGACGGCGCGTCGCTGCACTATCTCGGCACCGTCGTCGTCAACGTCGTCGGATTCCTGTTGAACCTCCTGTTGACCCGGCTGCTCGGCGCCAGCGTGTACGGGATCTACGCCTACGGGACGATGATCCTCAACGCGGTGTTGCTGTTCGCCACCGTCGGGACCGACGTCTCGATCACGAAGTACCTCTCGGCGAACCGAGACGATCCCGCCTACCAGCGTCGGATGCTCGGGTTGGCCTACCTGACGACGATCGTCGGCAGTCTCGTCACCGCGGCGATCGTCTACATCGCCGCCCCGACGATCACCGCCCACACGCTCGAGGAGTCGATGCTGACGACCGCCCTCCGAATCTTCGCCATCGCGTTGCCGTTTCAGGCGCTCGGCAAGATCGCCTCGAGCACAGTTCGGGGCCTCGAGAAACCGACCGAGAAGACCGTCATCATGGTCGTCGCCCCGACGATCAGGCTCGTCGCGATCGCTGCCGCCGTGGCGCTCGGCTACTCGCTGCTCGGTATCGCGGCGGCGTTCGCGGTCGCGGCGGTGATGGCCGCGCTGTTCGGGGTCGGCTACTCGCTGTCGCGAACCGACCTCCGACCGTCCGGGCGCTTCTCTCGGTCCGAGACGACCGAGTTTTACAACTTCTCGGCGCCGTTGACGCTCTCGAAGGCCTCGTCGTTCCTGTTCAAACGCGTCGACGTCTTCATGGTCGGCTTCCTGCTTGCGTCGGCCGACGTCGGGATCTACAACATCGCCGTCCTGCTCGCGGGCGTGATCGCGATGCCGCTGGCCGGCTTCAACCAGTTCTTCCCTCCGGTGGCCTCGCGGCTGTACTCGAACGAGGAGTACGACACGCTCGAGTCGATATACGCGACCGTCACCCGCTGGTCGATCACGGCCTCGGTCGCCATCGCACTCCCGCTGTACGTCTACCGGACCGAAGTGCTCACGCTGTTCGGTCCCGAATTCGTCGCCGGGACGCTCGTCGTCACGCTGTTTATCGCCGGGCAGTTGTTCAACGCCGCCGCCGGGCCGGCAAACGACCTCCTGACGATGACCGACCACCAGTACCTCGTGATGGGAAACCACTTCGTCTTCGGCGTCTGTAACGTCGTCCTCAACTACTACTTCATCCTCGAGTTCGGACTGATCGGCGCCGCGCTCGCGACGGCCACCGTCCTGGCGACCCTGAACGTCGTCCGCGTCCTCGAGGTGTGGTATCTGGAAGGGTTGTTCGCCTACTCGCTGGCGCTGTGGAAGCCCTGCGTCGCAACCGCCGTCAGCGCCGCCGTCATGTACGGACTCCGGCTATACCTCGGCGGGACGGTCGTCGTCTTCGTCGGCGGGGCGGCCGGCACCGCCGCCTTCCTCGGGACGCTGTACCTGCTCGGGCTCGACGAGCAGGACATCCAGATCGCGGATGAGTACCTCGGCCTGGTCTCGTAAGCGGCGAGAATCGACCGCCGGATCGAGGCCGCTTGCTCGCCGCCGCTATGCGAGGTCGGCGAGAATTGCCGGCAGTTCGGTCGCGATCGACGCCTGTTCGACGTGAGCGACGGCCCGCGGGTCGGGGCCGGGGCCGTCCGCCAGAAGGACCTGGATCGCGTCCATGCCGGCGTCGGTCGACCCCGAGACGTCGGCCTCGACCTCGTCGCCGACGTAGACGGCGTCATCGGGGTCGACGTCCAGTTCGGCGGCGATGGCCTCGAACGCGCGCGGGTCGGGTTTGCCGGCCTCGAGTTCGCCGGTGACGAGTGCGGCGTCGAAGGCGCCCTCCCAGCCCAGCGTCTCGAGTTTGTCCCGCTGGGCGCGAACGGGGCCGTTGGTGAGCAGGCCGACGCGGTACTCCCCGCGGAGGTCCGCGAGCATCGACTCGACGCCGGGCAGGGGCTCGAGGGCGTCGGCGATCGTCTCCCGATAGGCGTCGGCGACCGCGCCGGGATCGGCGTCGGTCTCGCGGTCGTCGAGCAGGTCCGCGAAGATCGGTTCGCGCGTCTCACGCGTAAGGTTCCGACGGTGGGCCGCGAGGTACTCCTCGCGGGAGAGCGACGGCGCGTCGGCGGCGGTCGTCGCCTCCGAGAGCAGCGTCGCTCGATCCCGCGTGGGGACGGCCAGCGTGTAATCGAGGTCGAAGACGACCGCCCGTAGCATAGACGTCACGGGGGACTCGAGGAGGTTGAAACTATCCCTTTTCAGCGGTCGGGACCCGAACTCGCTGACCGTCGGTCGTCGTCCGGCCGTCGCTCAGCCGTCACCCGACTGGCGTTCGGTCGGCGCTCAGTCGTCACTCGACGGTGACGTCGACCCGATCCCCGCCTCGAGTCGCGGGACGACGACGGATTCGATCGCGCTCGAGTACTGCATGAGCGTCGTCCCGACGATGCTCATCACCAGGACGTAGCCGACGGCGAAGGCGTAGACGTCCTCCGCGATCGGTTCGGGGAGCGCCGTTCCGGCGCCGGAGAGCGCGAGGCTCGCGATGATCAGCGAGAACTCGCCGCGGGTGGTCATCCCGAGGCCGACCCGAACCGATCGGCGCTCGCTCAGGTCGTAGATCCGGCCGCCGAGGTAGCCGCTTATCAGTTTCGTCGGCGTCGTCGCCACCGCCGCGACCGCGATGAGTCCCGCGACGCCGAGGAACAGCGACGGGTCGGTGGACAGCCCGATCCAGAAGAAGAAGATGGCCGCGAAGGCGTCCCGCAACGGCTCGAGCAGGTTCTCCAGATCGTGGACGTGGTCGGTCGAAGAGAAGGCCATCCCGACGAAGAAGGCGGCGACCGCCTCGCTGACGCCGATCGACAGGGCGATCCCGGCGATCAACACCGTGATCCCCAGCGCCCGGAGCACGACGAACTCGTGGGAGTCGGTCTCCAGGCTGCGCTGGAACCACTCCGTTCCGAGGTAGACCAGCAGGAGGAGGACGAGGATGAAGCCGACCGCGACGCCGATCTGGCCAAGCGCCTCGCCGACGGCGCCGCCGCCGAGCACCAGCGCGGTCGCGACCGCGAGGTAGACGGCGATAAAGAGGTCCTCGAAGACCAGCGTCCCGAGCATCGCGTCGGACTCGTCGTTGGCGATCCAGCCCAGATCGATCAGCGACTTCGTGATGATCGCGCTCGAGGAGATGTAGACGATCCCGGCGGTGAGGAAGGCGGCGAGGAACGAACCGAACAGCGAGTAGCCGAGCAGGAGTCCGACGCCGAAGTTGATCGCGAGATCCGCCACGCCCGCCTTCCCGATCCGCTCCTTCGAGGCGATCAGGCGGTCGAGGTTGAACTCGAGGCCGAGGAAAAAGAGGAGGAGGACGATCCCGATCTCGGCGCTGACGTGAACGAAGTCGGTATCCGCGAGCGCGAGTTCGGCGCCGTGCGGGACGAGATCCGTCCCGAGCAGCGCCGGGAAGTCGATGTTACCGAGAACGTAGTCGCCCAACAGCATTCCGATGAGGATGTAAAAGGGGATCACCGACTGGTTGATCCGGTTCGCGACGAGGCCGGCCAGCGCGACGGCCCCGAAGAGGATCCCGACGTCGATCAGGGCGGTCGATTCAGCAGTTGCCACTCGCGGTCACCTCCGACGGAACCGTCATCGATCGATTAGACCTCGTCACCGAGCAGGGTTTCGAACTCGGCGCACTCCTCGCGCTCGCCGATGACGACGAGCGTGTCGTCAACCTCGAGGACCGTTTCCGGCGTCGGCGGCGAGATCAGGTCGTCGCCGCGCTGGATCGCGACGATCGAGACGCCCGTTCGATTCCGAACATCCGCCTCTTCGAGGGTTTGGCCGGCGATCTCGGCGCTCTCGGAGACGGTGTACCACTCGAGATAGGTGTCCTCCGAGAGCATCGTCTCGACCGCCTCGGCCTGCACGGGCTGGAAGTAGGCCCCCTCCAGAATCGTCCCGATCTTTCGGGCGAGGCGGTCCGAGACCTCGAACAGCTTGTCCCCGTCCGCGTCCGGATTCGCCTTCAGGTACACCTCTCGCTTCCCCGTGTTGTGGGTCACGATGACGAGTCGCTCCCCGTCCTCGAGTTCGACCTCGAACTTCTTCCCGACGCCGGGGAGGTCGCTCTCGTATACGGTCATATGGAGACGTTAGCCGCGCAGATATTAAAGGGCGGCTGTACAGCGTCCGAAACCGGCCGCTGTGGCCGCGACAAGGGCGAGTGAGCGATCAGTCGGCCAACCCCTCGATGAGAAACTCCGCGGACGAGTGATTCGTCGCCAGCGCGACGTCGTGAACGTCACAGATCCGCAACAGCGCCGAGATATCGGGTTCGTGGGGCTGGGCCCGCAGCGGATCCCTGAGGAAGACGATACCGTCGAGTTCGTCCTCCGCGACCTCGGCGCCGATCATCAGGTCGCCGCCGAGCGGCCCCGACTCCTTGCGCTCGACCTCGAGGTCGGTCTCCTCCTGTAGCCGTTTGCCGGTCGTGCCGGTCGCGATCAGTTCGTACTCGCGGAGTTGGGCCTCGTGGGTCTGTGCGAACTCGATCAGATCGGGCTTCTTCTCGTCGTGGGCGATCAGCGCGACGCGAGTCATAGCGAACGATAGATCCCCGACGGGATAACGCTAGGCTCCGCTTGGCCCGATTCGGCGAGTCAAAACTCCTCGACGTGGGGTCTGAGATCCAACTCGAGGGTCCACGACGACCGATCCTGCGTCACGAGGTGCCAGTAGGAGTCGGCGATGGCGTCCGGATCGAGATACGCTGCTGCGTCGCGATCGGATTCGTCGACGTCCGGCGGCCGGATCCCCCCGTCGATCACGACGTGGGCGACGTGGATCCCCTCGGGGCCGAGTTCGCGGGCCATCGACTCGGCCATCCCGCGGACGGCGAACTTGGCCGCGCTGAAACCGATCGCGCCCTCGCGGCCGCGGACCGCCGACGTCGCACCGGTGAAGACGATCGTGCCGCCGTCCCCCGCGAGCATGTCGTCGACGGCCGCCTGCGAGCATAGCAAGGCGCCGGCGGCGGAGACGCGCCACGCTCGTTCGAACTCCTCGGGAGTGATCTCCCGCAGCCCCTGCCAGGAGCCGCCGCTGGCGTGGTTGACGAGGACGTCCACCGGCCCGAACGCGTCGCGGACCGCGCGAAAGCCCGCCTCGACCTGCTCGGGGTCCGTGATGTCCGTCGGGACGGCGACGGCGTCGTCGCCGAGGTCGTCCGCCAGGTCCTCGAGGTAGTCCGCCGACCGGGCGAACAGGCCGACTCGACAGCCCTCGGCGACGAATTTGCGGGCGAGCGATTCCCCGAGCCCGGGGCCAACGCCGGCGATCACGGCCGTTCGTGTCATGGGACGAGTGACGGTCGCGTCCCCCTCCGTTCGGGGGCCAGCATTCGCGGGGTCGCTCGAGCGAGGCGAACTCGCGAACGGAACCGCCGACGGCCGATTTTTGTCCGTGGCGACCGCAAACGACGTATGAGCGACTCGAGCGAGACCGACGACCGATCGGCGAGACATGTCTGGTCGGCGGGCCGCTATCCCGCGATGGCGCCGAACATGCTGCCGGCCATCGCGCGGCTGGTCAACGCCGCGGGGATCGATCCCGGAAACCGCGTCCTCGACGTCGGCTGCGGGACCGGCAACGCCGCGCTGACGGCCCGCCGATCGGGCGCCGAGGTCGTCGGCCTCGACCTCGCCCACGACATGCTCGAACTCGCCCGCGAGAACGCCGCGCTCGCGGGGTACGACGACATCGGCTGGCTCGCCGGCGACGCCGAGGCGCTCCCGGTCCCCGACGGCGCGTTCGACGTCGTCCTCTCGAACTTCGGCCACGTGTTCGCGCCGGACTCGACGGCCGCCGGCGCGGAACTGTGCCGCGCGACGAAATCGGGCGGCCGGGTCTGCTTCACGGCGTGGTCGCCCAACGGCGTCGTCGGCGATCTCACCGAGGTGCTGACCGACCACGTCGACGAGTCGCCCAGCGACCCATGGTCACACCTCCGGTGGGGCGATCCCGCGTTCGTCCGCGAGCAGTTCGCCGACGTCGCCGACCTCTCGTTCCAGCGACGACACCTCGAGTTCCGCTACGCCACGCCCCATCACTTCTGGCGGGAGTTCGCCGAGGAGTCCGGCCCGCTGTCGCCGGTCCTCCGGCGGATGGACGACGACGAGTCTCGCGACGCGCTCCGCCGGGACGCTGTCGCGGCCTTGGAAGAGTGGTTCGGCGACAACGCGATCCGCGTCGAGTACCTGCAGGTGCGGGCCGTCCTCGAGTGACGACGTGCACCGGCGGGCCCTCGATCGACCGGCGCGGTCAGAGCGATCGCTCGCCGGCGGCGTCGAGCGTCGCCGCGTAGACGACGAGCGCCGGCAGCACCGACTCGATAGCGCCGCGGTTGAACTGCCGGACGAACTCGCCGAGGTCGTCGATCGTCGACTCGTCGAACCCGCGCTCGGAGAGGGCCGACGGCGACAGCTGCGGGACGTACGGAAGCTCGGCGCAGTGATCGTCGACGACCCCGTCGGCGTCCTCACAGCCGCGCTCGAAGGCGTCGCTCTCGAGGACGTCCGCGAGGTCCGACCAGGCCGGTTCGAGATAGTTCGGCCACTGGGCGAGACAGCGATAGATGCTCGGCAGCCCGCCCTCGAGGCCGTGAAAGTCGCGAATTTCGTCGACGGTCGGCTCGAGATCCGCCGGAATCGCACCGTCGTCGAGCATCGTCACCGACAGGCCGCGATCGCGGTCGAGCCACTCGGGAAGGGGCGCCGTCGACGGCTCGCCGGTCGGCTCCGGGTCCGGAAGCTCGTCGTTCATCGCCCGATCGCAGACCGCGAACGTAAACGCCAGCCGCGGCGCCACGACGTCGAACGTCGCGATCTGGCCGCGGAGTTCGCGCCACTCGGCCGGTCGGAGATCGAGGTCGGCACGCCGGTAGCGCGGGACGTCCGCGGGGGCGTCCTCGAGCGACGAGAGCACCGCGTCTCTGTATGAGACGGTGTACCGGCCGAACGCGCGCGTCTGGAAGAGCGGCTTGCATTGGGCCCACAGGTGCCGGGTGAATTCGGGTTCGTTGGCCGTCAGCGTCCGGAAGAACCAGTTGACGATCGGCGCGCGAAACGTCTCTTTGACGTCCTCGTACAGACCGCGGCGCCATCCCGTCGCCTCCCGTTCGTACAGCTGTTTGCTCGGGTCCATGCGAGTTGCCACGACGGAGACGACCATCAGTCTCGGGCCGGCAGCGGTTCGAACGGAGTCGAACCGCACTCGACTCGCCGGAACCGAACTCGCCGTCGGGCCAAGCTATTTCGCCGTTCGCGGGGTACCGAGACCGTCATGTCGTTCGATCCCGACGCGGTCGAGACGCTCGCGTTCGACTCGTACGGTACGCTCGTGGACGTCTCCGCGGTCGCCGAACCGATCTCGGAGCGCGTCGACGACTTCGACCCCTCGCTCGTCGCCAAAATCTGGCGCCAGCGCTCGCTGGCGAACGCGATGGTCGGCAACGCGATCGGCGAGTACGACGCGTTCTACGAGATGAACCGCAACGCCCTGCGGGTCGCACTCGAGACGATCGACGTCGACCTCTCCGAGGACGAACGCGAGGAGATCCTCTCGACGTACCACGAACTGCCGGTCTTCGACGACGTCCGCGACGGTATGGAGCGCTTCCGGGACCTCGGATACGACTGTTACGTCGTCTCCAACGGAAACGAAGAGATGCTCGAGTCGCTGGTCGAGGGCGCCGACCTCGAGGACGTCCTCGAGGACACCGTCAGCGCCGACGAGATCGAGCAGTTCAAACCCCAGCCCGAACTCTACCGCCACGCCGCCGACGAGATCGGGACGCCGATCGAGGAGATCGCGTTCGTCGCCGCGGGCTGGTGGGACGTCCCCGGTGCCATGAACGCCGGGATGCAGGGCGTCTGGATCAACCGGTCGGACACGCTCTGGGGACCCTACGAGACGGAACCGGACCTGACGATCGACAGTTTCCACGACCTGGCCGAGGAACTCGAGACGACCTGATCGAGGCGCAGCGACTCTCGAGTGACAGCGGTCTTCGAGGAGACGTGCGTCACCGGTCAGCCGCGAGCGCGACTCTCTTCCGGTTGGTTTCGCAGCGGCCGCCCATCCAATATAGTATAGAGAACCATTAAAGAGGCTCCGCGGCCAGAGGGGGGATAATGAGCGAACAGGTCGTTCTCACGTCGAACACCGCCCCGGACGCCGTCGACGACGTTCCGCCGAGCGCGAAACTGGTGTTGACCGTCCTCGCACACGAGGGCTCTCTCACGCAGTCGCGACTCGCCGAGGAGACCATGCTCCCCGCCCGAACGGTCCGCTACGCCCTGAAGCAACTCGAGGAACACGACCTCGTCGACTCCCAGATCTCGTTTGCGGACGCCAGACAGCACGTCTACTCCATCAACGGCGAGCGGTTCGCGGAGTCGAACGCTCGGTAACCGGGACGGCCCCCGCCGCTCGGACTCGAGGGCTATTCTGCGCGGATCGCGCCGATCGGCTACCGGTTACGACAGCTTACACGTCCGAATACCGACGGACGCGAACTTCTAATGGCGTCGGCGTGGCAGCAGCGAGACGCATGGACTACGATACGTGGTCCGAGAACCAGGAGACGACGACGGTCGCCGTCGACGAACACGACCTCGAGGTCGCCTACTACGACGACGGCGACGGGGAGCCGATCCTGTTCTGTCACGGCATTCCGACGTCGTCGTTCCTCTGGCGCGACGTCGCACCGGCGCTGTCGGACGACTACCGGGTGATCGCCCCGGACATGGTCGGCTACGGAAACTCGGCGATGCACGACGGGTTCGACCGCTCGATCAGGGCCCAGGAGGCGATGATCGACGGCTTGGTCGAGGAATTGGGTCTCGAGTCGCTGACGTTCGTCGGTCACGACCTCGGCGGCGGCGTCGCCCTGCGCTACGCCGTTCACGAGCCGGACGCGGTCGACCGACTCGTCCTGTCGAACGCGGTCTGTTACGACTCGTGGCCCATCGAGACAATCGTCGACCTCGGACTGCCCGCAACGATCAACGAGATGGGCGTCGACGACGTTCGCGAGACGCTCGAGGGGGTCTTCCGCGACACCCGGTACGACGACCCCGAGGAGGCGTTCGTCGATGGAATGCTCGCCCCGTGGGACTCCGAGGAGGCGGCCGTCTCGCTGTCGCGCAACGCGATCGGGACCAACACGAGCCACACGACCGAGATCGATCCGAGCGAGATCCCCGCCCGGACGCTCCTGCTGTGGGGCGCCGAGGACGAGTTCCAGGGGATCGAGTACGCCGAGCGCCTCGAGGGCGATATCTCCGACGCCGAACTCGTCGGACTCGACGAGGCGTCTCACTGGGTCATGGCCGACCGGCCCGACGCCTACACCGATCGGCTCCGCGAGTTCCTCGACGCGTGAACCGCGGTGTGACAATCTGCCGTCGCACGCGGTTTCGATCGGGTCGTCGATCCGGTTCTCGAGATCCTCGCCGCGGTCGGTCTCGAACAACCGCCGGCCGTGACCTCGCCCGAAAACGCCTCGAGTCGCGTCGGCTCGGGCGTCGTTTCGTGTAGCGTTCGGCTCGTTTCGACGAATCGCCCGTCTCCGGTCAGCGTCTCGGCCTGAAGTGCAGTCGGAAGCGTTTTTCTCCCGGACTCGTAGGTCCACTCGATGACATCACTCAGCGCACACCACGTCGGAATCACCGTCGACAACCTCGACGAAACGCTTCCCTTCTACCGCGACGTCCTCGGACTCGACGTCGTCGAGCGGTTCAGCGTCGGCGGCGAGGAGTTTTCGGACGCCGTGGGCGTCGAGGGAGCCCGCGGGGAGTTCGCCCACCTCGAGGCCGACGGAATTCGGATCGAACTCGTCGAGTACGACCCCGAAGCGCGGGGCTCGCCCGCGGCGGGGATCAACCAGCCCGGCGCGAAACACGTCGGACTGGCGGTCGACGACCTCGACGCGTTCTACGCGGCGCTTCCCGACGACGTCCCGACGATCAGCGAGCCGCGGACGACGGAGAGCGGAACGTCGATCCTGTTCCTCCGCGACCCGGAGAACAACCCGATCGAAGTGCTCGAGGCGTGAGGAGAGGGGAGTCCGGACAACACTGTATCGACCGATCGATACCGCCGAGAGACGGACGGATTACCGAGCGAGCGACGACTTCAGGTCCGATTGGACCTGCTCGACGGCTTCGTCGCAGTTCGAGCAGGCGGTCTTTTCGGAGTCGATGTAGACGGTCCCACACCGCAAGCACTGGAAGAGGTTTCCGGGGGCGTTCGGCGACGGTGCGGCGTCGTCCGTTTCGACGCCGTCAACGTCGGCGTCGTCCGCAGACCGGCCGTCGCCCGCGAACAGCGTCGAGCGGATGCGGTCGCGAAGTCGACCGAGATGCGAGTTAGATTTCTCGTTGGTTCGAATGGCCATACTGTAGCAGACGATTATAATAGCGAAGTAGCTGATGTCTAAAGTATTTGGAACGGGAAGCGTTCGCATTCGGGATATTCCGGCTCGTCACCGTTGAACGCGCACGATCTTCTCAATCCGATGACTGTCTCGATCTCCCGGACGAACCCGGTCGAACTCGCTTGCGGAACGGCCGCGATCGCGAGCGCCGACGGGATAGCAACCTTTTCGAGCGGCGGGGGACCACTCGCAGGCATGAACTTCTTCGATCGGCTGCACGACCGCATTCGGACGGTCGACAGCGTCGTCTCGGTCGGGCTCGACCCCGACCAGTCGCGACTCCCCGACCACCTCGCGGAGCACGACCTTCCGCGGTGGGCGTTCAACCGCCGGATCATCGACGCCACCCACGAGCACGCCGCCGCCTACAAGCCAAACGCCGCCTTCTACGAGGACCCCGACGGCTGGCGAGCGCTCGAGGAGACGATCGCCTACGCCCACGGGAAGGACGTCCCCGTCCTGCTCGACGCCAAGCGCGCCGACATCGGGAACACGACACGTCAGTACGCACAACTGCTCGAGAAAGCCGACGCGATCACCGTCAACCCCTACATGGGCCGGGACTCGCTGCAGCCGTTCCTGTCGAACGAGGAGGCCGGCGTCTTCGTCCTCTGTCGGACCTCGAACCCCGGCGGTGCCGACGTTCAGGACCTCGAACTCGAGACGGGCGAACCCGTCTACGAGCGCGTCGCGGCGCTGGCGGACCTCTGGAACGAGAACGACAACGTCGGCCTCGTCGTCGGCGCGACCAAACCCGAGGAACTCGAGGACCTCCGCGAGCAGGTGCCCGATCTCCCCTTCCTCGTCCCCGGCGTGGGCGCACAGGGCGGCGACGCCGAGGCGGCCGTAGAGTACGGACTCGCCGACGGCGTCGGACTGGTCAACTCCTCGCGCGGGATCATCTTCGCCGGGGAGGACGATGGGGAGGAGTTCGCGAAAGCCAGCGGCCAGGCCGCGAAGCGGCTCAAGAAGCGGCTGAATCAGTACCGCGACTGAGCACACCACATACCGATACGCCCGTCCGATCAACTCGAGGAGGTGGCGTTACCGGGACGCGGTTCGATGCGCGTTACGTGGTTCCGTTTCGGTCCGGATCGACCACGCGGCCCGCAATGTAGCCGTCGACCGTCCGGCCGAGGATCTCGACCGTGACCGGCTCCGCCGGCGGTCGCTCCTCAAGCAATTCCAGTCCTTCGACGACCGCGATGTTCAGGGGGCTCGCGTCGTTGGGGTGGTCGGCGACGAGTCGGCCGTCGCGCTCCTCGAGGGAGAGTCGAAACCGCTCGCCGACGGCCAGCGAGTCGCCGAGGACGTCGCGGATCGAGGTCACGGCGTTCAGAACCGGTTGATGTCGACGTCTTCGGACTCCGACGGCGACGGTTGGGTCGGATCCGCCTGCGCGGCGCACTCGACGCACAGTTCCTTCCCGTCCTCGTAGTGGACGTCACAGGCGAGCGTGCCGCAGTTCCCACACCGCTCCTGTGCGGGCCGGGACTCGCAGATCTGACAGAGGCCGCTGACGCTCATACCCGAGATACCGTCTCGAGCGCCTTGAAACCGCGGCCGGAACACCCCGGTCGAGAGGGGGATCGGCCGGCGGCGCTCCAGCCTGTACGCGCAGTCGCGACCGGCTTGCTGCCTCGAGTCTGTCCCGTTGACTCCGTGACCAGCGGTTGCCGTACGGATACATACTGTGTGCTATGGTGCCACTGTACGGGAAGGTTTTTGCCATGCGGACCGCTACCGTTCCATATGAGCCGTGACCGGGCTCTCCTCGAGCGAGCCCTGGACCGTGGCGAACAGGACGGTGGCAACGTCGAATTCAAGGAACGACTGTCACGAAACGTCCACCTCGAGGGTGGACGACGGGAGAGCCTGGCCGCGCAACTGCGCCACCGACTGCTCTCCGGGGACGGCGAGGCGACGTACGTCGTCGGCGTCACCGACGACGGCGGTCTCGCCGGCATCGATCCCGACACGTTCTCCGAGACGATGGACGTTCTCTCCCTGTTGGCCGAGGAGGCCGACGCCCACATCGACGACGTACAGACGTGGGGCGTCGAGGACGGACTCGTCGGCGTCGCGCTCATTCGGGAGGGCGGCGTCCTCGAGACCGACGACGAACACGTCGTCGTCGGGACGGCGGGCCACGTCGACCACGGCAAGAGCACGCTCGTCGGGTCGCTCGTCACGGGCAACCCCGACGACGGCGACGGCGCGACGCGGGCGTACCTCGACGTCCAGCCCCACGAGGTCGAACGGGGCCTCTCGGCCGATCTCTCCTACGCTGTCTACGGCTTCGACGAGGACGGACCGGTCCGCGTGCGAAACCCGAACCGAAAGCAGGACCGCGCCGCGGTCGTCGAGGAGGCCGACCGGCTGGTCTCGTTCGTCGACACCGTCGGCCACGAGCCGTGGCTCCGGACGACGATCCGCGGGCTGGTCGGCCAGAAACTCGACTACGGGCTGCTGGTCGTCGCCGCCGACGACGGGCCCACGCGCACGACCCGGGAACACCTCGGCGTCCTGCTCGCGACGGACCTGCCGACGATCGTCGCGATCACGAAGACCGACACCGTCGACGAGGAGCGCATCGAGGAGGTCGAACGCGAGGTCGAACGCCTCCTGCGGGAGGTCGACAAGTCGCCGCTGCGGGTGTCCCGCCACGGCGTCGACGCCGCGATCGACGAGATCAACGAGCGCGTGGTGCCGATCGTCGAGACCAGCGCCATCACGATGGACGGCCTGGAGACGCTGGACGAACTGTTCGACCGGCTCCCGAAGACCGCCCAGGACACCGGCGAGTTCCGGATGTACGTCGACCGGAGCTACTCGGTGACCGGCGTCGGGGCGGTCGCCTCCGGCACCGTCATGTCCGGCGAGGTCGAGGCCGGCGACGAACTCCTGTTAGGGCCGATGCCCGACGGCCGGTTCCAGGAGGTCGAGGTCCGCTCGATCGAGATGCACTACCACCGCGTCGACAAGGCCCAGGCGGGCCGGATCGTCGGCATCGCGTTGAAGGGCGTCAAGGAAAGCGCTATCGAGCGCGGCATGGTGTTGCTCCCGCGAGAGACCGACCCCGACCCCGTCCGGGAGTTCGAGGCCGAGGTCATGGTGCTCAACCACCCCACCCGGATCGGCGAGGGGTACGAACCCGTCGTCCACCTCGAGACGATCGGCGAGGCAGCCGCCTTCTACCCGGAGAACGGCCGCCTCCTGCCGGGTGACTCGGGCGAGACCACCGTCCGGTTCAAGTTCCGCCCGTACCTCGTCGAGGAGGGCCAGAAGTTCGTCTTCCGCGAGGGCCGCAGCAAGGGCGTCGGGACGGTGACCGACGTCCATCCGATGGAGTAACCGTCCCCCCTGTCTCGAATCGACCGATATTCTGTCAAACCACCCACGCCATATTTACGCTGTGAGTCGGTACGGTGAAATATGGACGCTAGCACGTTGCGGGCAATCCACAGGTACGGGGCGATCGTCTCGCTCGTCGCGACCGTCGCGGGGGCCATCGGATTCGCCGTGAACGGAGCCAACAGCGCTCTCGGGTTATTCTTCGGATTCCTCGGGCCGCTCTGCGGGTTTTACTTCGGTGGTGCGGTCCTCTACGAGAAGCCGCGGTATCACATCCTGAGCGAGGAACTCCTCCGCGGCGTGGCCTGGTACTTCGGGAGCCTCGTCGGGTGGTCGGTCGTCGTCACGTCGTCGGCCGCCGTACCGGTGACACCGGCGACCGCGTTCGGACTCCCGGTACTCACGGCGCTCGGTCTGACCGTCGCGATGATCGCGATCCGACGGCGGACCGGTCTCGATCTCAAAGTGGAGACGAGAGACGGGCAACTGCTGATCGCGATCCTCGGCGGCGTCGTCGGAGGCTTTCTCGCCCTCTACCTCGTTCTGGCCGCGGGATACTCGCCGTGGCTGCTGGCGCTGTACGCGATCGGTACGATCGCCGGCGCGGCGTTCTGGGACCGCCGCTGGCGACGTCGTGGGGTCGCGAGCTAACCGGTCGATCCCGTCGCGTCGCCGTCCGAAACCGTCCAGTCCGATCGTCGAGCCGTCGCGTACGCGCGTTCGATCGCTATTCTACCGGTCGCCGTCGGCCGTCCGTTCGACGAGTCCGAGCAGGACGGTCCACTCGAGCAGTCGTCGGCTCGTTCGGTCTGGGCCGCCTCGCGGGGCCCGTTAGCCGTCTCACGCGAGACGGCTTGACACCCGTCGCGGACCGCGTCGACAGCATCCTCGAGGGATGAGCGCTCGTCGGCTCGCTCGAGAGCTTCGAGAACCGCGTCGGCGCCGTAGACGCGCTCTCGGAACGCCCCCGGAGCCCAGGGTCCGCAGATTCGAGTGACCCTATGGACGGCGATCGCCCGGTCGCGCGACGGTAGCCGGCCGACTCCTCGGTGACGAGGTCGAGCGCTCGCAGGAATACCAACCACGCCTCCGCCGCGTCGCGGGACTCGAGTCAGGTTTCGGCGACGAGATGCCCACAGCAGTCGTCGACGGCCCCGTCCGTCTCCGGGACGGCCTCGAGGATCGACACGACGGCCTCGAGATCGGTCGCAGTTCGGGAACCGGTTTGAAGCGCGCGGTCAGAGGTCGAAGGAGTCGACGAGCAGCTCCTCGTCGGTCTCGCCGTGGACGTAGGTCGGGCCGCCGACCACGTCGATCGTGACCTTCGCGGGCGCGAAGAGGTCGGAGGGGACCTCGGAGAACTCCCAGTCGAGATCGTCGAAGACCTCGCCGAACGGTCGGCCGTGGTCCTCGGCGGCCGTCGAGGGTACGTCGTCGAAGACGTCGGCGTCCTCGCGGACCGTGAGGTGGGCCGTGCCGCCGTAGGCGATGGCGTCGTTCGTGCGGGCGATCGCCGTCTGCTCGTCGCCGGTGACGGGAGCGACCGGCGCCCGGCCCGTCGCGGAGACGATGTCGAGCGGGTCGTAGCCCAGCTCCGAGAGGCGGAACGTCGCGAGCTCGGCCGCTCGAGCGGCGTTCGTAATAGAGCCGACGAGGCTCGCGGTCGGGTAGGCGAGCAGGAAGACGCTGCTGGGTTCGACCTCCGCGAGCTCCGCGACCTGTGCGGCGGCGGCCGCGGTCGGTTCCTGCTCGGTCTCGACGGCCAGCGCCGTCAGGTCGAACGCGTCCGTGTAGCCGACGCGGCGGAACTCCTCCTCCTCGGCGACCAGTGCCCGCGCGGGGCCGCTACCGAGTCCCTCGAAGTCATCGGTGGTCAGCTCCCAGCCCGCCTTCTGCGAGCACAGCAGCGAGAGCGCCGGCTGGTCGGTCGCGAGCTGGACGTACGGAATCGGGGCGTCGCCGATCTCGCCTAAGTGGTGACTCGGCGTCGCCATGCCCGCCGTCTGGATCTCCGTCAGCAACAGTCCGGCCTCGATTCCGCCCTCGAACTCGAGGCCGAAGTCGAGGACCGTGGCCTCGTTGTCGAGGTCGTAGCCGCCGATGTTCAACTCCTCGGCGTAATCGAGGGCCTCGTCGACCAACTCGATCGCCATCCGGTTGAGACTTTCCATACCGACGCGTTCGCTCCCCGCCGTAAAACAGTTTGTTAGTTCGGAGCCGCGAGGGCGATCGGCGGCGCTACTCCGCCTCTGCCTCGTCCTCGCGTTCGTCCCAGTTCGTCGCCGGCCGGCCGAGGTGTTCCTCGACGGCCTCGACCTTCTGCTCGGCGGAAACGTCCCGAGACCGTTTGTCGTCGATCTTCAACACGGTGCTCACCCGGTCGCCGTCGACCGCCTCGTGGGCCGCCTGGGCGGCCGCGAACAGTTCCCCGACGTCGTTGGCTTCGATCACCGTCCCCATCGGGTTCGTCTCGTACTCGACGTCGTAGGCCTCGAGCGCGTCGACGGCCTTCGCGACCTCGCCGGACATGCTGCCCTCGATCACCGGTGCGACGCTCAGCAGTGCGATTACCGTCATTACCGGAAGCGTCGACGAGGAAGCCCCTAAATCCGTGCCATTCGCGGCGTCGCGACTCGAGGGGGCGCGAAAACCGAAACCGGACCGGTGAGAACAGTGACTGGGGCCTGTCGGGCGACTCAGTCCGCTCGCGGGTGCGGGGAGTCGGTCGGCGGGTAGATGATCACGTCGCCGTTCGCGTAGACGTACACCTCGTGCTCGAGGGCGGTGAAGGCGATGTGCCCGCCCGTGCGTTCGGTGCCGTCGGCCTTCTTGCTGAAGATGCGATCGAGTGCGTCGGGGTCGACGCTGTCGTAGAGGGAGAACTCGCCCTGGGAGACGTCGGTGTCCGCGATCGAGGCGAGCGCGTGGACGATCGTCGTCGTGATCGTCGCGGTGCCGTCGGGATCGTGGTTGAAGACGTAGCGGTCGTTGGTCTGGTCGTACTGCAGGTCGTCGGCGTCGGTGGTTGAAAGTTCAGTTTGCATAGGAGGTCTCGGAGATCAATCGTCTATTGATTCGTAGTTACTCGGAGTATAAAAGCCAATCGCAGCCAATATTGGTAAACGAACGCGACTAAACACCCGGAGAATAGCTCAAACACCGTTATTCTCGACTACGTATGACAGTCGAGTACGGGAACTAGTCGCAGAACCGATACCGAGACGGCGGCGACGTAAGAGCGAATTACTCGCCACTGAGCGACCGATCCCGTGTCTAATCGTTGATTGCCGACGATTCTCTCCCGACGGGGATCGGCGAGCGACCGAGCAGCGACGGAACAGCGGAAGGATTCACTCGGTTCCGAGTCCTAGTGTCGATAGTGCCGCGCGAAAAATGACTCCGAGCGATTGTCGACGCGTGACGTCGGTCGCCACCGCGCTACGCCGGTTGCCGGTGGAACGACTCGAGGATGTCGAGTCCGCGCCGGGTCTTGGCGAACGCCGCGATCGGTCGTTCCGACCCGCAGTGGTCACACCGGAACCGGTTTCCGGGCGCCGGGAGGGCGGCCGGATCGGCGGTCCACTGTTCCCCGCAATCGGCGCATTCGAGTCGAATCCAACCCTCTCGCATACGCGTGCCAGTACGTAATCTATCGACTTAATCTTACCTCGGGTCCGAACAGTCGATGCCGCCGCTGGCGGCTTGCCATCGCCGTCCACGAACGTATTCCGCCGCGTGCCCGATGGCGACGTATGGCTACTGGTTCGACCGACGACATCGAGGCGGCCCTCGAGGAGTTCGGCGACGACCTTCCCGCCGAGGTCGACGAGGCAGCGATCAACCGCATGCAAACCGTCGCTCGCGCCCTTGACGAGGGATTCCGCCTTCCGGGGACGAACTTCCGGTTCGGACTCGATCCGATCGTCGGGATCCTCCCCGGCGCCGGCGACACCGCGACCGCGCTCGTCTCGCTGTACATCGTCGGCGAGTCCGCCCGCATGGGCGTCTCCCAGTCGACGCTCCTGCGCATGCTGGCGAACATCGCCGTCGACACCATCGGCGGCTCGGTTCCCATACTCGGCGTCATCTTCGACGCCTTCTGGAAGTCCAACAAGTGGAACGTCAAGCTAGCGATCGAGGAACTCGCAGACTCGAGCGACGGGTCGGAATCCGGACCGGAAACCGTCGTCATCGACTAACGACTTGAGTCTACGGGTTCGCGCCGCTCTTCTTTACCGGCTGACGCCATCGCGTCTGCATCTCGAGACGAGTAACAGACGGTAGGTGATATACGCTTCAATGAATCGCCGACTAGCAATACGCTTCGCAGTCGCTCGCGGAAGTAATTCGGAGAAGTGCGCCGGCGGGGAGTCGACCCACGCCCGAGAACCTGCTCGCTAACGCTCGCAGAACCTCGGTCTGATTCAAATCCAGAACGACGTTTCGCTGAACAGACGACTCGCTTCGCTCGTCGTTTTGGATATCGAAAAATGCGCTGGCGGGGATTTGAACCCCGGTTGTGACCATGGCAAGGTCACGTGATACCACTACACTACCAGCGCGCACACGTGCACTCGGTCTCGAGTACACTCGAACGGATGGACCACGATCACTTATAAATGTCGAAAGCGAGAGTGTCAAGCCATCTAGCTTCGGTAGTGGGGGAGGGCCTCGAGAGTGGCTACAGAAGCTATACTGGTCGAATCGCGGTTGACATCCGACATCCGTTCCCACCGCTCGAACTCGAACGAGGGCTTCGAGTGAGATACTCGCACCGCGACGGAGCGTTCCGGGTGGGACGATCGGAGCGACGTGCTGACTGAAATGGAAACTGCGTCCGAGGACCAGCTCGCTTCGCCCGTGGGAATTGAGAGAAGTGCGCCGGCGGGGAGTTGACCCACGGGCAGACGATCGCCTCGCGTCGCTCGGCGCTGCGACCGCCCTGATTCAAATCCAAAACGAGTTTCGCTGGACAGACGACTCGCTTCGCTTGTCGGTGTTGGATATCGAAAAATGCGCTGGCGGGGATTTGAACCCCGGTTGTGACCATGGCAAGGTCACGTGATACCACTACACTACCAGCGCCCTGCTACACTTACACCTACACCGGGATGGATGTATAAGGGTTGCGAATCGACCCGATATCGGTAGGGAGACACACGCGTTCGACCCCGATGCCGGGTTGCGAAATCGGACGACGGGCCAGCGGGGCTCACGGCTCGCGTTCGTCCGCCGCCGGTAGTGTCACCGCGAACGTCGCCCCCTCGCCGGGCTCGGACTCGAGACGGATCTCGCCGCCGTGGCGCTCGACGATCCGCTCGCACAGCGCGAGTCCGATGCCGGTACCGTCGTGCTCGCCCCGGGAGTGGAGGCTCTCGAACACCTCGAAGATCTCGTCGGCGTCGTCGGGATCGATCCCGATCCCCTCGTCCCGGACGGCGATCTCCCAGCGGTCGTCCCTGCCCGCGCGTCGCCGGGCGGAGACGTGAACGCGCGGCGGGTCGTCGCCGCTGTACTCGTGGGCGTTCTCCAGGAGGTTCTGGAACAGTTGGCGCAACTGATCGCGGTCGCCGGTCACGCGCGGCAGTTCCTCCACGGTGATCTCGGCGTCCGTTTCCTCGATCCGGACCTGGAGATCCTCGAGGACGTTTTCGAGAACGCCGTCCAGATCGACGGGTTCGAACGGATCGCCGCCCGTCTCGACGCGGGAGTACGCCAGCAGGCCGTCGATCATGTCGCGCATGCGCTCGGCGCCGTCGACCGCGAAGTCGATGAACTCCCGGCCGTCCTCGTCCAAGACGTCCGCGTACCGGCTCTCGATCAACTGGAGATAGCTCGAGACCATCCGCAGGGGTTCCTGCAGGTCGTGGCTGGCGGCGTAGGCGAACTGCTCTAATCGCTCGTTTGACTCCTCGAGTCGATCGATCAGCTCCTCGAACCGCCGCTCGCGTTCGACCTGTTCGGTGATCTCCTGTGCGAGGCTCAGCCCGGCGAAGATCTCGCCGTCGGCGTCCCGTAGCGGCGCCGCCCAGATCTGCCAGTGATCGCCCTCGAACGTGATCGTCGTGCTGTCGGTCTCGCCGTCCTCGATGGCGGCCCGGTACAGCGGGGCCAGTTGTCTGCTGACGTCGTCCGGAAAGACCGCCGACATTCGTTCGCCTTCCATCTGTTCCGCCTCGGGCAGCGTGTCGCCCAGGACCGCGCCCTCGATCAGCGTGTACCGGAGGTTCTCGTCGTACACGCCGACCGCGCCGTTCGGGAAGTGCTCGGCCAGCGTCCGGTAGCGGCGTTCGGACTCCTCGAGCTGCCGTTCGCGGCGTTTCAGTTCGGTGATATCCGAGATCGCCCCGTCCAGTCGGACGGGGGTGCCGTCGTCGTACTCGACCTCGCCGCGGGCGGCGATCCACACGAGGTCGCCGTCCGCGTTCCGAACGCGGTATTCGGCCTCGAGTTCGCTGGTCTCTTCGACGGCGCGCTCGAGTCGCTCCCGCGTCCGGGCCCGGTCGTCCTCGTGGATCGATTCGTAGAAGGCGTCCATCGGCGCGCCGTCGGCGACCAGTTCCGGATCCATGCCGTAGGTCGACGCGAAGTAGTCGTCGGCGGTGACGACGTCCTCCCGAACGTCCCAGGTCCAGATCCCGACGGACGCGGCTTCGGTCGCGACGTCCAGTTGCGTTCGGACCGTCCGTAGATCCCGCTCGCGCTCCCGTTTCTCGGTGATGTCCCGAACGAGGCAGATGAGTTTGCCGTCGTCGGTCTCGGTCAGCGAGTGCTGGGAGAGGAAGGTAGTGCCGTCGCTGCGCACGCAGGTCGTCGTCCCAGACCACTGTCCCTCCGCCGAGATACGCGGCAGAATGTCGTCGGCGAAGCGGGACGGACCGGCTTCGATCCCGAGGTCGTCCCAGTGTTCGCCGATCATCTCCTCGGGCTCGTATCGAAGCGTTTCCGCGTACGCGTCGTTGACGTAGATGAACTCGCCGTTCTCGTCTAACAGGCTGATCCCTTCGCGGGCGGCCGCAAGCGCCCGTACCACGCGTCGCCGCTCCTGCTCTCGGCGCTTCCGTTCGGTGATATCCCGGACGACGCCGATCTCCTCCTGTCGACCGTCTGCCGTCCGTCGCGTCGCGAACGTCCCCTCGACGGGAACGCGATCCCCGTCGGCCCGCTGCAGTTTCGCTTCCATGGCCGGATTCTCGGCAGTCGACTCCCCCTCGTTACCCGTCGTCAGTCGCTTTTTCGACTCCTCGATCGCGGCCTCGTCGACGACGAGGGAGGCGTGTTCGCCGACCAGTTCCTCGCGGTCGTAGCCGGTCATTCGAGCGTACGCCTCGTTGACCATCGTGAACCGGCCGTCCTCGCCTTTCACGTAGATCCCGTCGGACATCGTCTCGACGATCGTCTCGCACTTGGCCAGCTCCCGTTCGCGTTGCTTCCGCTCGGTGACGTCGCGACCGATACCGGCCAGGACGCGCTTCCCTTCGGGATTTTCGAGTCCGACGGCGACGAACTCGTAGGGGATCCGCTCGCCGTCCGTGGTCAGCAGTTCCACCTCGTGTCGCGCGCTTCCGGCGCTTCCGGTTTCGAAGACCTCCTCGATTTCCTCCGCGGTTCGCTCACGGTCTTCCTCGACGATGAACTCCAGGGGCCGCATCGATTCGATCTCCGCGTCAGTGTAGCCGGTGACCACGTTCAGCGTCTCGTTCCACCGCTGGAAGGCCCCCGTCTCGTCGACGACGTAGAACACGTCGTCGACCGCGTCGAGGATGCCGTCGGTGTACTCCGTGTATCGCTCGAGTCGCGCCTCGCGCTCGCGCAGGCGTCGGTCCTTTGCTGCGCGGCCGATCGCTCCCGCGATGACGTTCGCGACGCCGCGGAGGAACGTCGCGTCGCGCTCGGAGAACGTCCGCTGGTCGCTCGAGTAGACCCCGAGGACGCCCCACGGCTCGCCGCCCGAGCCGACGGCGACGCTGATGCCGCTGGTAACGTCGTGACTGGCGAACAACTCGGTGTCGAAGACGGCCCCGTCGTATCGTCGGTCCTCGACGATCACCGGATCGTCGGTGCACAGCGTGACGCCGACCAGCGATTCTCGACCCGCGGGGACGGTCGCCGATCCGACGACGCCCGAACGCCAGCCGACGCCCCCTCGCAACGAGGCCGCGTCCCTGTCCGGGTGCATCTCGAGCACGCCGCAGTACTCGGCACCCAGCGCGTCGCTGACGGCCGCGGCTGCGTCGTCGATCAGCCCGTCGAGGTCGGCCGGTTCCAGCGCCCGCTGGCTGAGTTCCGCGACCACCTCCTGTTGCCGAATTCGGCTCTCGAGTTCCGCCTCGGTCGGGGAGGGCGATTCCATGCTACCGTGACCGTGTGTGACATAGCGGTAAAATTCCTCGGAATGGGTCGTTCGGCCCGCCGCGGTAACGCTTCGCTGCCCGCGCGCTCGCGACGGCCGTCGAAGACGTGTTGACAGTTACCTATCATCGACGATGAGTGTGTGCCCGCACGGCACGAATTCGGGGGTGTGAGGCGTTATCAGCCGCAATCGAATCCGCTATCCTTTTAAGATCCCCTCCGCAAGACATCGCTACAGTCTAGTGACGCGGCGCCGAAGCGTTTCGGCATGACCGTCAGCGTACTCGTTCCGTCGTCACTCTCCCGGGAAGCCGAGGACAAACGCGAGGCAACTCGCAAACTCGGATACGTCGCCCGCGCGGCGACGATCTTCCGGGCCGATCGCCTGATCGTCTACCCAGACCGGGACGGCGAAACCGGGCGATTCGACGGCGGGTTCGTAAGCACCGTCTTGCGGTACGCCGCAACGCCCCCCTACCTCCGCAACGAGGCCTGGGGGATGCGGGACGAACTGGAGTACGCGGGCGTCTTGCCGCCGCTCCGCGCCATGTCACAGACCGGCTCCGAATCTACCGGTTCGGGGTCGTCAAGACAAGGGATCGTGACCGAGGTCGGACCTGAAGGGCGCGTCCGGGTCAATTGCGGACTGCAACACCCGATCTCCCTCAACGTACCGCCGAAAATGGCGGTCGACGAGGGGGAGCGCGTGACCGTCAGGATCTCTTCGCGACGACCGGTCCGGGCGAAGCTCGTCGACGAGCCCCTTCCGGGGCTTTCCGTCGAGCGGACGGACCTGCAGACAGCACTCGGCCGTGAGGACGCCGGCGTCCGCATCGCGGCCTCCCGATTCGGTGAAGAGCTCACCGTCGGGCGGCTCGGGACGCTGGCCGGACGTATCGAGGGTGACGGGATGACCGTCGCCTTCGGCGCGCCCGAGAGAGGGCTGCCTGCTATCCTCGGAATCGAGGCATCGGCCATCGAAGCGTCGTCGGGACAAGGCGACGTGATCGAACCGTCGTCCGACCGGGACGACGCAGCCGATGACGGAGTCGAACCCACAGCCGATCCGGGGTTCGACCTCTGGCTAAACACGGTTCCGGACCAAGGGAGCGAGGTCGTGCGAACGGAGGAGGCTCTGTTCGCTACCCTCGCGCCCCTCTCACTGAGAGAGTGATAGAATGCCACAAGCAAATTCACCACGCAAAGGCTCACTCGGGTTCGGCCCACGAAAGCGTGCGACCAGCGAGGTCCCGCGCTTCAACTCGTGGCCGGACGACGAAGGACAGCCGACGCTCCAGGGTTTCGCGGGCTATAAGGCCGGCATGACCCACGTCGTCATGGTCGACGATAAAGCGAACTCGCCGACCGAGGGGATGGAACAGACCGTCCCCGTGACGATCGTGGAGACGCCGCCCATGCGCGCCGTCGCTCTGCGAGCGTACGAAGAAACGCCGTACGGCATGAAGCCGGTCACCGAGGTCTGGACCGACGAGTTCGTCCCCGAACTCGATCGCGTCCTCGACATTCCCGGTGATGACTACGACACCGACGCCGCCGAAGACGAGCTTCGCGGCCTCCTCGAGCAGGGACGCGTCGACGACGTTCGCGTCATCACGCACACGGTTCCGTCCGAGATTCCCTCGGTCCCCAAGAAGAAACCGGACGTGATGGAGACGCGCGTCGGCGGCGGTTCCGTCGAGGACCGCGTCGACTTCGCGCTCGAGACCGTCGCAGACGGTGGCGAGCACGTCATGAACGACGTCTTCCGCGCCGGCGAGTACGTCGACGCGAGCGGCGTCACGAAAGGGAAAGGGACGCAGGGTCCCGTCAAGCGATGGGGCGTCCAGAAACGAAAGGGCAAGCACGCCCGGCAGGGATGGCGCCGCCGCATCGGGAACCTCGGTCCCTGGAACCCGTCCCGGGTTCGGTCGACGGTCCCCCAGCAGGGGCAGACCGGTTACCACCAGCGGACGGAACTGAACAAGCGCCTCGTCGACATCGGCGACGGCGCCGACGCGACGGTCGACGGCGGCTTCGTCAACTACGGCGAAGTCGACGGACCGCACGCGCTGATCAAGGGCTCGCTCCCCGGACCACAACAGCGCCTCGTGCGCTTCCGTCCGGCGATCCGACCCGGAGACCAGCCGCGCCTCGATCCCGAGGTCCGGTACGTCTCCACCGCATCTAACCAGGGATAACACATGGAAGCAACAGTACGCGACCTGGACGGCGCCGAAGCGGGCTCGGTCGAGCTCCCGGCGGTCTTCGAGACCAACTACCGCCCGGACCTGATCGCCCGCGCCGTTCGCGTCGCCCAGGCAAACCGGAAACAGGACTACGGCGCCGACGAGTTCGCCGGCCTCCGTACGCCGGCCGAATCGTTCGGTAGCGGCCGCGGGATGGCCCACGTCCCCCGACAGGAAGGACGCGGTCGCCGCGTTCCCCAGACCGTCAAGGGACGCAAGGCCCACCCGCCGAAAGCCGAGAAGGACCAGTCCGAATCGATCAACACGAAAGCAAAGAAGCTGGCCGTCCGCAGCGCCATCGCTGCGACGACCGACGCCGAGCTCGTCGCCGAACGCGGCCACGAGTTCGATGGTGACCTCGAACTGCCCGTCGTCGTCGACGACGAGTTCGAGGACCTCCAGAAGACCCGTGAGGTCGTCGACTTCCTCGAGGCAACGGGCCTCGCGGACGACATCGAACGCGCAGACGAGGGTCGCAGCGTCCGTTCTGGCCAGGGGAAAGCCCGCGGCCGGAAGTACAAGACGCCGACGTCGATCCTCTTCGTCACCTCCAGCGAGACTGGCCCGTCCCGCGCGGCCCGGAACCTCGCCGGTGCCGACGTGACGACGTCCGCGGAAGTCAACGCGGAGGATCTCGCGCCCGGCGCACAGCCGGGTCGACTGACCGTCTGGACCGAGAGCGCACTCGAGGAGGTGGCCGACCGATGAGTTCGGTCATCGAACACCCCCTCGTGACCGAGAAGGCGATGAACGACATGGACTTCGAGAACAAGCTCCAGTTCGTCGTCAACCCGGACGCGTCCAAACCGGAGATCCGCGACGAGATCGAAGAGCGCTTCGAGATCTCGGTGCAGGATATCAACACGCAAGTAACGATGAAGGGTAAAAAGAAAGCGATCGTCCGCCTCGACGAGGAGGACGACGCACAGGAAGTCGCTTCGCGAATCGGGGTGTTCTGAGAATGGGACGACGCATTCAAGGACAGCGACGCGGTCGCGGGACCTCGACGTTCCGTGCCCCTTCGCACCGCTACAAGGCGGAACTCGAGCACAAGAAGTCCGAGGACGACGACGTCGTTCGCGGGACGGTCGTGGATATCGAACACGACCCCGCGCGATCGGCTCCCGTCGCCGCAATCGAGTTCGAGGACGGCGACCAGCGCCTCGTCCTCGCGCCGGAAGGCATCGGCGTCGGCGAGGAGATTCAGGTCGGCGTCTCCGCGGAAATCAAGCCGGGTAACACGCTCCCGCTCGCGGAGATTCCGGAAGGGGTCCCGGTCTGTAACGTCGAAGCCAACCCCGGCGACGGCGGTCGGTTCGCCCGCGCGTCGGGCGTCAACGCAGACCTGATCACCCACGACCGCAACGCCGCGGTCATCCAGCTTCCCAGCGGCGAGGTCAAGCGCCTCGATCCGCAGTGTCGAGCCACCATCGGCGTCGTCGCCGGCGGCGGCCGCACGGAGAAGCCGATGGTCAAGGCAGGGAACAAGCACCACAAGATGAAAGCTCGGGGCACCAAGTGGCCCCGCGTCCGCGGTGTCGCGATGAACGCCGTCGACCACCCGTTCGGTGGTGGCGGCCGACAGCACCCCGGCAAACCCAAGTCCGTCTCGCGGGACGCCCCGCCGGGACGGAAGGTGGGTGACATCTCCTCGCGTCGTACCGGCCGAGGTGGAAACAAATGAGTCAGGAGTACCGAACCGGCCGCGAAGGTGAGTTCACCTACCGCGGTCACACGCTCGAGGAGCTGCAGGCGATGGAGCTCGAGGAAGTTGCGGAACTGCTCCCCGCTCGCCAGCGGCGAAGTATCGAACGCGGTCTCTCCGTCGAGAAGCAGAAGCTGCTCGAGGAGGCCCGCGAGAAAGAAGAGGAGGAGACGGCGAACGCGCCGATCCGAACGCACCTGCGGGATATGCCGATCCTGCCGGAGTTCGTCGGGCTGACCTTCGAGGTCTACACCGGCCAGGCGTTCGAACGCGTCCGCGTCGAGCCCGAGATGATCGGTCACTATCTCGGCGAGTTCCAGCTGACCCGCACGTCCGTCGAGCACGGACAGGCCGGGATCGGCGCGACTCGATCCTCGAAGTTCGTCCCACTGAAGTGATCATCGTATGGGAATCAACTACTCAGTCGACGCGGACCCGGACAAGACCGCGAAAGCGATGCTCCGGGAGCGTCACATGAGCAACAAGCACAGCAAGGAGGTCGCTCGCGCGATCAAGGGTCGCACCGTCGAGGAGGCCCAGGAGTATCTCCAGAGCGTCATCGACGAAGAGCAGTCGGTTCCGTTCAAGTCCCACAACGCCGGTGCCGGTCACCGATCGGACATCGACGGCTGGGACGCCGGTAAGTACCCCGAGAAGGTCTCGGGGGAGTTCCTCGACCTCCTCGAGAACGTCGAGGCCAACGCCGACCATCAGGGATTCGACGGTGCCTCGATGGAGATCGTCCACGTCGCCGCCCACAAGGTCGGCGAGTCCGTCGGCCGCAAGCCCCGTGCGATGGGGCGGGCGTCCTCGTGGAACACGCCGGAGGTCGACGTCGAGATCGTCGTCGAGGAAGTCGACGAAACAACGGAGGACGATAGCTAATGGCTGACGAACACCAATTCATCGAGAACGGCCTGCAGCGGTCCCAGATCGACGAGTTCTTCCAGGAAGAGCTCGGCCGCGCGGGCTACGGTGGCATGGACGTCGCCAAGACGCCGATGGGAACCCAGATCGTCCTCAAGGCCGAGAAGCCCGGGATGGTCATCGGCAAGGGCGGCGAGAACATCCGGAAGGTCACGACGGCCCTTGAGGAGAAGTTCAACCTCGAGGACCCCCAGATCGACGTCCAGGAGGTCGAGGAACCCGACCTCAACGCGCGGATCGTCGCGGACCGACTGGCCAACGCGCTCGAGCGCGGTTGGTACTTCCGCAAGGCCGGTCACACGACGATCGACCGGATCATGGAAGCCGGCGCGCTCGGCGCCGAGATCGTCCTCTCCGGGAAGGTCACCGGCGCCCGATCGCGCGTCGAGAAGTTCAACCGCGGCTACATCAAGCACAACGGCGAGCCCGCCGAAGAGGTCGTCGACCACGGTCAGGGCGTCGCGGTGATGAAACTCGGCACCATCGGTGTCGACGTCAAGATCATCCCGCCGGGAGCCGAACTCCCCGACGACTTCGAGATCCACGAAGAGATGGACCCCGAGGAGCTCGTCCCCGATGCCGTCGAGGCCAACGAGGCCGAGGGCGTCGAGGAACTCCTCGAGGGCGAACCCGAGGACGCCGAGGCCAGCGCCGAGGACGCCGAAGCCTCGGCCGACGAAGCCGCCGAGACCGAACCCGAAATCGACGAGGAATCCGTCGAGGAAGTCATCGAGGAAGAGGTCGCTGGCGAGGACGAGGAAGACGTCGAGGTCCCCGACGAGTCGCCGATTGAAGAGGACCTGGACGAACTCGAAGAGGACGTCGAAGCCGAGGCTGAAGAACTCGTCGCCGAGATGGACGAGGAAGCCGACGCCGACGCTGACGCGGACGAAGACGAGGGAGGTGACGCCTGATGGCGATTCTCCACGTCGAAGAGATCCGCGACATGACGCCCGCCGAACGGCAGGAGGAGCTCGAGGAACTCGAGACCGAACTGCTGAACCAGAAGTCCGTCCTCGCCGCCGGTGGCGCCCCGGAGAATCCGGGCCGCATCGGCGAGCTCGGTCGCACCATCGCGCGGATCAAGACGATCCAGCGTGAAGAGGGCGACCTGGACGAAGCCGACGAATAACACACAGATGCCACTGACACCCGAGACACTGCCGCGACACGAGCTCAACGGACTTCCCGTCCGCGTCGTCGAGAGCGACGACGCCTCCCGGGAGGGTCTCGAGGGGCGGGTCGTCATCGAGACGACCAACACCCTCTCCGTAGAGGTTCGTGAGAACGGTGAGTCTCGGGTGGTGATGGTACCGAAATCGGGCTCGACGTTCGAGTTCGCGATCACAGATGACGCCGCCGACCTCGAGAAGGGGTCGGGGACCGCGTCCAAACTGGCCGACACTCAACCTGCAGCGGCGGACGAATCGTCCGCCCCCGCAGACCGAGCTGGCGGCGATGCCGCCAGTTGTCGTGGTGACGATCCCTCGCGGGATCGCCACCACGCTGCCGGCGAGGGCGTGGCCTACGTTACGGTCGATGGATTGCGGCTGCTCTCACGACCCGCCCGACGCACGGAAACGAATGGTGACTCACCATGGCAATAGGACTAGACGTTGAAACCCCTCCGGAACCAGAGAACCCGGAGGAATACGACTACGAGAAGTGTCCGTTCTACGGCGAGCTTCCCGTTCGAGGGCAGATCCTCGAGGGAACCGTCGTCTCGACGGACATGGACAAGACCGTAGTCGTCGAACGAGAGTACGACGTAGCGGTTCCGAAGTACGACCGCTACATGAAGCGACGCTCGCGCATCCCGGCTCACGTGCCGGGCGTGCTCGAGCCGCTCTCGGTCGGTGACACGGTCAAGATCGCAGAGACCCGACCACTGTCGAAGACCAAATCGCACGTGGTCGTCGAAATAACCCAGGAAGCGACCGCGGAGGACGTCGCCGACCTCACCGGCCAGGCCGAACCCGAGCCGGAGCTGTCGGCCGAGGACTTCGCGGGCGAAGACGAGGGTGATCAGTGATGGAGGCGATGAAAGCCGACGTCACTCAGGGACTCAAGAAGGGATCCCTGATCACGTGTGCCGACAACACCGGCGCGCGCGAACTGAAGGTCATCAGCGTCTCGGGCTACCACGGCACCAAGAACCGCCAGCCGAAGGCGGGACTCGGTGACAAGGTGACCGTCTCGGTCACGAAGGGTACCCCCGAGATGCGCCGCCAGGTTCTCGAGGCAGTTATCGTCCGCCAGCGGAAGTCGATCCGCCGGCCCGACGGCACCCGCCTCAAGTTCGAGGACAACGCGGCCGTCATCATCGACGAGAACGAGGAGCCCCGCGGGACGGAGATCAAGGGGCCGATCGCCCGCGAAGTCGCAGAGCGCTTCGGAGCAATCGCCTCTACGGCGACGATGATCGTATAGATATGAGCGAACAACCATCTAAACAGCGAAATCAGACGGAGCGTGCACCGCTGCACAAGCGACAGAAGCAGCTTCACGCGACGCTGTCCGACGAGCTCCGAGAGGAGTACGACACCCGTCGAACCCGCGTCAACGCGGGCGACACGGTCGAGGTCATGCGCGGCGACCACGCCGGCGACGAAGGCGAGGTCCTGCGCGCGATCCTCGAGGACGGAACGATTCACGTCGAAGACGTGACGGTCGAGACGGCCGACGGCGAAGAGGTGCCGCGACCGCTCGACCCGTCGAACGTCCGTATCACGGAGCTCGACCTCGAGGACGAGCGTCGCGAGGCACGCCTCGAAGGTGATAGCGAATGACGAAACACCAGAAACGACTGTCCGTACCGAAGTCCTGGCCGGTCGAGCGCAAGACGGAGACGTTCACGGTCAAGGCCGGCGCCGGTCCGCACGGCGAAGAGGGTGTCCCCCTCGTCGTCTTGCTGCGGGACGTCCTCGGCTACGTCGACTCGAAGAAGGAAGCACGATACGCCCTGAGCGAGGACGCGATCCTCGTCAATGGGGAGCCGATCAACGACGAGAAGCGACCGATCGGCATCTTCGACATCGTCGCGTTCCCCGGTCGAGAGGAATACTTCCGCGTCTTCCCCGACGAAGGCGGTCGGCTCGCGCTGACCGAAATCGACGAGGACGCCGCCGGAAGCCGCCTCGGCAAGATCGAGGGCAAGCAGCAGGTCCCCGGCGGGGACACGCAGCTGACCCTCCACGACGGGACCAACGTCCTCGTCGAGGACGGCAGCGAGTACGAGACGACCGACTCGATCGTCGTCGACAACGACGACAAGTCGATCGTCGCCCACTTCCCGTTCGAGGAGGGCGCGCTCGTGACGGCCGTCCGTGGCAACCACGGCGGCAAGATCGGCGAGATCGACGCGATCGACATCACGCCGGGCAGCGGCCCGAACACGGTCGGCGTCTCCACGGACGACGACGGATTCGAGACGATCCAGGAGTACATCGTCGTGATCGACGAGAACTTCACGGGTGATGACGAATGAGCGAAGCTGACGCCGGCGAGTTCCACGAGATGCGCGAACCGCGCGTCGAGAAGGTCGTCGTCCACATGGGCGTCGGTCAGGGCGGTCGAGAACTCGGCAAGGCCGAGGACATCATCGAAGAGGTCACGGGTCAGGAAAGCGTCCGGACCCAGGCGAAACGGACCGAACCCGACTTCGGCATTCGCCAGGGCGACCCGATCGGCACGAAGGTTACCCTTCGCGACGACGACGCCTACGACTTCCTCGAGACGGCACTGCCGCTGTCGAACATCTCGGCCAAACAGTTCGACGACACGGGCAACTTCAGCTTCGGCGTCGAGGAACACACCGAGTTCCCGAGCCAGGAGTACGACCCGAACGTCGGGATCTACGGGCTGGACGTCACCGTCAACATGGTGCGCCCGGGCTACCGCGTCTCCAAGCGCGACAAAGCCACCCGCTCGATTCCGTCGCGACACCGACTGACCCCCGAGGACGCGATCGCGTTCCTCGAGGCGAACTTCGACGTGACCGTCGAGGAGGCAGACGATGAGTGAAAGCGAAACCGAAAGCGACGTAGAAAACGAGCGCACGGGCGAGCACGCCGCAAAGCGCACCGGGCAGGAAGAGGCCTGCCAGCGCTGTGGCCGCAAGCAGGGGTTGGTCGGCAAGTACGACATCAACCTCTGTCGGCAGTGCTTCCGTGAGATTGCTCGCGACATGGGATTCAAGAAGTATCGATAACATGACTGGAAACGATCCACTCAGTAACGCGCTCTCGGGGCTCGACAACGCCGAGAGCGTGGGACATCTCACCCACGAGGTAACGCCCGCCTCGAACGAGATCGGCAGCGTGCTCGAGGTCTTCTACGACCGCGGGTACATCGACGGCTTCGAGTACGTCGACGACGGCAAAGCCGGTCAGTTCGAGGTCGAACTGAAAGGAGCGATCAACGAGTGTGGCCCCGTCAAGCCCCGCTACAGCGTCGGTGCCGAGGACTTCGAGAAGTGGGAGAAGCGCTATCTCCCCGCTCGAGACTTCGGTGCGCTCGTCGTCACGACGAGCAGTGGCATCATGAGCCACTACGAGGCGCGTGAGCAGGGAATCGGCGGCCAGGTGATCGCATACGTCTACTAACAATGCGAGTTGAACTGGAAACCCCTGACAACGTAACCGTCGAGATCGACCACCTCGACGTAACCGTCGAGGGACCGGAGGGGAGCGTCACGCGACGCCTCTGGTACCCCGACGTGAGCGTCGACGTCGAAGGCGACACCGTGGTAATCGAAAGCGAGTCCGAGGACGCGAAGACCAACGCGACCGTCGGCACCTTCGAGAGCCACCTCACCAACGCCTTCCACGGCGTGACCGAGGGCTGGGAGTACAAGATGGAAGTCTTCTACTCTCACTTCCCGATGCAGGTCCGCGTGGAGGGCGACGAGGTCGTCATCGAGAACTTCCTCGGCGAAAAGGCAGCGCGACGAACGACTATCCACGGTGACACCGACGTCTCCGTCGACGACGAGGCGCTGACGCTCTCCGGTCCGAACAAGGAGGACGTCGGCCAGACGGCGGCGGACATCGAGCAGCTGACGCGCGTCAGCGGCAAGGACACCCGCGTCTTCCAGGACGGGGTCTACATCACCGAGAAGCCCGCGACCGGAGGTGCCTGATAGATGGCAGACGAAGAACCACAGGAACTCGAGGACATCAGCGGCGTCGGCGCGAGCAAGGCCGACGCGCTGCGCGATGCCGGTTTCGAGTCCATCGAGGACGTCAAAGAGGCCGACCAGGACGACCTGGCCAAGGCCGAGGGCATCGGGAACGCACTCGCCGCGCGTATCAAGGCCGACGTCGGTGACCTCGAGGTCACCGAGGAGACCGAGGCCGAGATCGAAGACGAGGGCGCCGAGGAAGAAGAGCCGGAAGAGGACGTCGAAACGGAGCTTCAGCCCCGCGGGCTGACCGAGAAGACGCCCGATCTCTCCGAGGAAGAACAGCGGCTGCTCAACCGCCGCAAGAGCGAGGGCAAGCCGCAGTTTAACCGACAGGACTACCACAAGAAAAAGCGGACGCCTGAATCCTGGCGCCGACCCCGCGGCACGCTGTCCAAGCAGCGCCGCGGCATCAAGGGCAAGGGCCCGAAGGTCCAGGCCGGCTACCGAACGCCGAAGCCCGTTCGGGGCAAACACCCCAGCGGCTTCGAGGAAGTCTACGTCGAGAACACGGACGACCTCGAGGGCGTCGACGGCGACACCGAGGCGGTTCGGATCGCCTCTTCGGTCGGCGCGCGCAAGCGCGAACGGATCGAAGAACAGGCCGAGGACCAGGGCGTTCGCGTCCTGAACCCGACCTACGAGGAAGTCGAGGTGGAATCCAATGACTGATCTCTCCGCACAGAAGCGACTCGCAGCCGACGTCCTGGACGTCGGAGAGAACCGCGTCTGGCTCGACCCCGAAGCCCAGAGCGACATCGCCGAAGCGATCACTCGCGACGAGATCCGCGAACTCGTCGACGAGGGTCGCATTCAGGCCGACGACGCGAAGGGCAACTCCCGCGGCCGCGCTCGAGAGCGCAACGAGAAGCGCGCCTACGGCCACCGCAAGGGCCCGGGCAAGCGCCGCGGCAAGAAGGGCGCCCGCCAGAACGAGAAAGAAGAGTGGCAGGACAAGATTCGCGCACAGCGACGGAAGCTGCGTGACCTCCGCGACAAGGGCGAAATCACGCCCACGCAGTACCGCGAGCTCTACAAGAAAGCTGGCGGCGGGGAGTTCCGTAGCGTCCGGTACCTGATGAACTACATCGACGACAACTACGGTGACCAATAATGGCGACAGGACCACGATACAAAGTTCCGATGCGGCGTCGCCGTGAGGTCCGGACGGACTACCATCAGAGGTTGCGCCTGCTGAAATCGGGCAAACCGCGCCTCGTCGCTCGCAAGAGCAACAAGCACACTACGGCGCAGCTGATAACCCCCGGACCACAGGGCGACGAGACGCTCGCGAGCGCACACTCGAGCGATCTCGAGGAGTACGGTTGGGAAGCCCCCACGAGTAACATTTCCGCGGCGTACCTGACCGGCCTGCTGGCCGGCCAGCGAGCCGTCGAGGCCGGCGTCGAGGAAGCGGTACTCGACATCGGTCTCAACACCGCGACGCCCGGCAACAAGGTGTTCGCGGTGCAGGAGGGGGCCATCGACGCCGGCCTCGAGATCCCGCACAACGACAGTGTGCTCGCAGACTGGTCGCGTACCCGCGGCGAACACATCGCCGAGTACGCCGAGCAGCGAGACGAGCCGCTCTACAGCGGTGACTTCGACGCAACGGACCTACCAGAACACTTCGACGAGGTACGAGAGGAGATTCTCGAATGAGTGGAAACAACTACAACGACAGCGGATGGGAACCCGTCACCCGTCTCGGTCGGATGGTCCAGGAGGGCGACATCGACACGATGGACGACGCCCTCAGCTCGGGCCTCCCGCTGAAGGAGCCCGAGATCGTCGACCAGCTCCTCCCCGGACTGGACGACGAAGTGCTGGACATCAACATGGTCCAGCGCATGACCGACTCCGGACGCCGCGTGAAGTTCCGATGTGTCGTCGTCGTGGGCAACCGCGACGGCTACGTCGGCTACGCGGAAGGCCGAGACGATCAGGTCGGCTCCGCCATTCAGAAGGCGATCGGTATCGCGAAGCTGAACATGATCAAGGTTCCCCGCGGCTCCGGGTCGTGGGAGGACCGTTCGGACCGACCACACTCGCTGACCCGACGGACGACCGGCAAGGCCGGCTCCGTCGAGGTCGAGGTCATCCCCGCCCCCGAAGGGCTGGGACTGGCCGCCAGCGACACGGTTCGACACGTCCTCGAGCTGGCCGGCATCGAGAACGCCTGGACCAAGAGTCACGGCAACACTCGAACGACGGTCAACCTCGCGAAAGCGACGTTCAACGCGCTCGAGAACGCGTCCCAGTCGCGTCACCCGCGACGGCGACCGAACCGAGAGGAAGCCGAGGTGAGTGAGTAATGAAGGCTGTTGTGCAGGTACGCGGTGAGGTGAACCGCCACGAAGACGTCGAAGACACGCTGCAGATGCTCAACATCCACAGCGTCAACCACTGTGCGCTCGTCCCCGAGACCGACACCTACACAGGGATGGTCCACAAGGTCAACGACTACGTCGCCCACGGCGAACCCGACGCCGAGGTGCTCGAGACCGTGCTCGAAAAGCGCGCCGAGCCCCTCGAGGGCAAGCAGTCCGACGTCGACGAGGAGTGGCTGGCCGAGAACGCCGACTACGACGACTTCGGTGCGCTCGCCGAGGCGCTGCTCGCCGAGGAGACGACGCTGCGCGAGCAGGGACTGTCGCCGACGTTGCGACTCCACCCCCCGCGTGGAGGCCACGAGGGCATCAAAAAACCGACGGCTGAGGGCGGTCAACTCGGAAAGCATACAACGGGGCAGATTAACGACCTGCTAGAATCGATGCGATAACCATGACGAGTAAAAAACGACGCCAACGCGGATCGCGCACCCACAGCGGCGGTTCCCACAAGAACCGACGCGGTGCGGGCCACCGCGGTGGCCGCGGCCGTGCCGGACGCAGCAAACACGAATTCCACAACTACGAACCGAAGGGGAAACACGGCTTCAAGCGCCCCCACGACATCCGCGAAGAGGTCGCGGAGATCGACGTCCAGAAGCTCGACGAGGACGCGATCCTCTACGTCGCCGAGGGGCAAGCCGAGGAGACCGACGACGGCTACGCGATCGACGTCCGTGACGTCGTCGAGGACGGCCACGAGGTCGACAAGGTGAAAGTCCTCGGTTCGGGACAGGTCCGCAACGCCCTCGAGGTGACGGCGGACGCCTTCTCGGACGCAGCCGAGGAGAAACTCGAGGCCGCCGGCGGCGAGGCGGTGCTCTCGGAACGAGGTCAGGAGGCTGACGCTGCGGACGAATCCGAAGCAGAAGCCGACGCCGAACAGGACGAGGAATAAAATATGGGATGGAAGGAAGCCGCCGAACCGGTCTTGACGCGGATGCCTACAGTGCGCCGTCCGGAGGGACACGTTCCCTTCAAGCGCAAGCTGACATGGTCAGCTGGCATCCTCGTACTGTACTTCTTCCTGACGAACATCGCGTTGCTCGGGGTTCAAAGCGGAGGAGCTACCGACCTCTTCGGTCAGTTCCGTTCGGTGCTGGCCGGCGAGCAGGGATCGATCCTGCATGTCGGTATCGGACCGATCGTCACCGCGAGCATCGTCTTGCAGTTGCTCGGTGGAGCAAACCTACTCGGTCTCGACACGGACGACCCGCGGGATCAGGTGCTCTACCAGGGGCTGCAGAAGCTGCTCGTCGTCATAATGACGGTGCTGACCGCACTCCCGATGGTGTTCGCCGGCGACTTCCTTCCGGCCATGCAATCGCTGAGTCTCGGCGGTCTCGAATTCAACCAGACGCAGGTCCAGGCGCTGATCTTCGCCCAGATCTTCATCGGCGGGATTCTCCTGCTGTACATGGACGAAGTCGTCAGCAAATGGGGCGTCGGGAGCGGGATCGGCCTGTTCATCATCGCCAGCGTGAGCCAGAGCCTCGTCACCGGGTTCCTGCGACCGACCCAGGGCGGGTTCTTCTACAACTGGTACCAGATCTTCACCGGCGAAATTCAGGTCGGCTCGCTGGTCTCCAGCGACGGGTTGATGACGCTGCTGGTCACCGACCAGGGCGGACAGCTCATCGCCTTGCTGACGACGCTGCTGATCTTCGGGATCGTCGTCTACGCGGAGTCCGTGCGGGTCGAGATCCCGCTCAGTCACGCCCGCGTGAAGGGCGCTCGCGGTCGCTTCCCCGTGAAGCTCATCTACGCGAGCGTCCTGCCGATGATCCTCGTTCGCGCGCTGCAGGCGAACCTGCAGTTCATCGGCCAGATCCTCGCCATGCAGGGTGGCGCCAACGGCGAAGGGCCGATCCAGCTGTTCGGCCAGGAACTCGCGTGGCTCGGCACGTACTCCAACGGCCAGCCCGACGGCGGGTTCTTCTACTACGTCGCGCCGATCTACTCGCCGCGCGACTGGATGTGGTTTACGGCTGACGTCGGCCAGGAGGCGTGGCAGGTACTGATCCGGATGTCCATCGACGTGGTGTTCATGGTCGTCGGCGGCGCAGTGTTCGCCATCTTCTGGGTCGAGACGACCGACATGGGCCCCGAAGCCACCGCCAAACAGATCCAGAACTCCGGGATGCAGATCCCCGGTTTCCGACAGAACGTCGGCGTCATCGAGAAGGTCATGGAGCGGTACATCCCGCAGGTGACCGTTATCGGCGGCGCGCTGGTCGGCCTGCTGGCCGTTTGGGCGAACATGCTCGGTACCATCGGCGGCGTCACCGGGACCGGCCTGCTGCTGGCCGTCTCCATCACCTACAAGCTCTACGAGGAGATCGCCGAAGAGCAGATGATGGAGATGCACCCGATGATGCGCGAGATGTTCGGCGGCGGCGACTGAGAAATACCTGCGGCCTTCTCCGTTATTTTCGACTCTCGAGAGCCATCTGTCCCGTTCTAGCCGACCCCGAGACGATGCGTAGCGGGATGACCGCTCGGCAGTTCCTCCGGCCCCAGAGCCGCGAACTCGAGGCTTACTCCCAACTCGTGCGTGACAGACTAAAGCCGTAGGACGCGCTCACGGACGGCCGTCCACAGAGAGGGGATTCGCAAAGTCCTACGCGTTGTCTGTGAAACGGCCGTTGGCGTCGTCGGTCCTCATCGACCGGTGTGATAGAAGTACTATCTTTACACCCCATATCCCATCTACCAGGAGTTCCTCTCTTTCGTGACCTATTGTCAGCAGTAATCGGGCGGTTTCGAAACGGAAGTAAATAGCTGCCGAGGCGTCTCACCTGCTGTCGCAAGGGCCGTATTTTTACCCCGAACTTCGTCTTACTCGGTCTACGGGATGACAACAGCGCAAGAGGTAGCAATCATCGGCGCATCGATGACGAAGTTCGGGCAACGCGAGGAGGAATGGATCCTCGAGTTGCTCGCGGAGGCCGGGCTGGAGTGCCTCGCGGACGCGGGTGCGGAGGCCGGCGACGTCGACCACCTGTACGTCTCNTGGATCCTCGAGTTGCTCGCGGAGGCCGGGCTGGAGTGCCTCGCGGACGCGGGTGCGGAGGCCGGCGACGTCGACCACCTGTACGTCTCGAACATGGCCAGCGGCGAGTTCGAGGGGATGACGGGCGTGATGAACGCCCTCGTTCACGACCTCGGCGCGATGCCGGCGTACACCCAGCGCGTCGACCAGACGAGTTCCAGCGGCGGCGCGGGGATCTACGCCGCCTGGCAGTCGATCGCCAGCGGCGCCAGCGACCTGACGCTGCTCGTCGGCGGCGAGAAGATGACCCACCGGACGACCGGCGAGTCGACCGACATCATCGCCTCGGTCACCCACCCCGCCGAGTACAAACACGGCGTCACCCTCNAGAAGATGACCCACCGGACGACCGGCGAGTCGACCGACATCATCGCCTCGGTCACCCACCCCGCCGAGTACAAACACGGCGTCACCCTCCCCTCCTTCGCCGGTCTCACCGCTCGGCACTACCTCGAGCGGTTCGACGCGCCTCGAGAGAGTCTGGCGACGGTCGCCGCCAAGAACCACGAGAACGGCGTCGACAATCCGAACGCCCAGTTCCAAAAGCAAGTCGCCGTCGACACCATCCTCGAGTCGCCGGTGATCGCGGACCCGCTGCGGTTGTACGACTTCTGTCCGGTCACCGACGGCTCGGCGGCCCTCCTGCTCTGTTCCGAGGAGACCGCGCGAGAGTACACGGACGACTACGTCGTCATTTCGGGCGTCGACGGCGCCACCGATACGCACGTCGTCCACGAACGGGAGGATCCGACCGTGATGGGCGGCGTCGTCGAGAGCGGGAACGGGGCCTACGAGATGAGCGGCTACGGTCCCGACGACATCGACGTCGC
>NZ_AOIS01000044.1 GCF_000337495.1 Haloterrigena salina JCM 13891 | reverse complement strand
GGTGACGACCGACGAGATCGAGACCGGCGACGAAGTCGAACCCGTCTACGTCGATGAGCTCCGCGAGCCCGGCGCCGGCATCCGCGAGCCGGAGAGCCAGGACTGGGACGGTTACCGATTCGAGCCCGTCTGAGGGACCACTCCTCGAGATTTCAGGAACGGACGCACGGCTCGAGTCAGGCAAAACTGGAACGACACTCGAGCCAAACAGAAGTAACGCTGATAGCGGACGATGCTGGGATCCCAGAACCGTCGTCGGTAACGGCGAACGCGACTACTGGATGGAGTACCCCGCCGCGATGGTCAGCAGGAAGACCATGAACACGGTAACACAGTATATATATATATATTTCTGAAGACAGGAATAAGATTTATGTGAAATTAATATATATTCTATCATGCGATGGTAAGAAGAAGAAGGTTAATTAAGACGGTAGGAACACTAGGAGCGGTCGGTATCACAGGAACAGCAAGTGCAAGTGACCGTGACAAGAAAATCTCGGCCACCGAAATTGGGATTTATGAGGAAGTTGCAGAACTACTAAGAAAAGGTAAGACCGAAGAAGCACGTGTCCTTCTCGACAAGAACGATGTCCGCTACGTGATCTCTACAAACCAGCAGGGGAATGAGCAGAGTAGTAGTATATCTCCAGCAGACTATTACAATGAGGGTAACTCAAGTGTTCATGCATCTTTGGTGCATGTAGAAGACGATCGTTGGCTTGCTACTGGTGTAGCTAACTTGCGTTGGGGAACTAATAACTGGATACAAGGATCGAATGTAATCAATGATGGTTTTTCATTAGATTGGGATAATAGTCACTGGACCTCACCGAACCGCACCCGTGAAAATATCACGTATGGTGTTCATAAAGAGGAATCAGTACCTGGTAATCCTACTATCGAAGCGAGTATTGACGACTACGCCCGTTATGGGATCGGTGGTGAAGTAGATTACAAGGGACAGGTTGAGCCCAAGTATCCGGATTTTACAGTAAACCTGCAAACGGATATTCTACGTACGGACCCTCATCCAGAAGTTGGGGTTGCATTCCGGTATAAACACACTTACGCAGCAACGGGTATTAAATCAAGTCTCAGTTTCACATATGGTCCAGGTGTAGTAATTAATGTTCCTCAGTTAGCTAACCATTGGAAACTATCGGAAAGCGTAGACCCAGAATAGGATAATAATCCGCCTACAAACATTGTTATCCTCATAGTATAGTTGGAACTGGACCTATCATTTATTAAATTGAGGTTCCACACCAATAATAAAAACGCCATTAAATCATTATGGCGACAGATATAATCAAATCAGACAGCCAATAGTATGGCTACTGGATGGAGTATCCTGCCGCGATAGTCAGCAGGAAGACCATGAACACGGCGGTGGCCATCATGTAGCTGATCGACCGCGGCTCTTCCTTCAGGTGCTGGAAGTAGCCGGCGATCAACCCGACCTTGATGATCGCCAGGATGATCGTTCCGATCAGCGCCATCTGGTACTTGATCGCCTCGACGTGGAAGAAGACGAACTTCCCCGTCGCCAGCGCCACCAGTGCGATGTATATGAGGGTGTACTTCCGAATATCAGCCATTGGTGTACAATGCGGATGACGGCCACTTATACCTTCCTCAAACGATCGACGTCGGCGAGTCGCGGTGCCTTTTCGGCGCGATCTCACGGCCGGCGCTTGAGGGAAACGACACGTAGATGGGAGCGCAGTCCAACCGTTTACTAATGAGTGAACGTTCGGTGTTCGCCCGCCGAGTCGGGATCGCCTGCGTGCTCGCAGTACTGGCCGTCGGCGCCGGCGCCGGCGTCGTCGCGGCGAGTAACGTCGCGGCGGGACTCGGAGGCAGCCGGGGAGATACGTCGGTGCCGACGTGGCTGTACCTCGCGACCGGCGGCGGCGTCATCGGCGCGTCGGCGGTACTGACGATGCTCGTGACCGACCGGCGGACCATCGGTCGGTACCACGACGATACGCTCTCCCTGCCGCTCGAGCGCCTCCGAACGGCCGGGTCGTTGCTGCTGGGAACGATCGGCATCGGAGCGCTCGCATTCGTCATCGTCGTCGGACTCTTCGGGCCGCCGAACGGCAGTTTCAGCGCGGCCGTGCTGTTGACGTTCGTCGGCGGCCGCGCGCTGTTGACCCTCGGGACGTACGTCGTCGGCAACCCGTGGCCCGCGCTCAACCCGTGGCGGCGAATCGCGACCGCGCTTCCCAACGGCTACGCGACCTACCCGGACCGGCTCGGCTCCTGGCCCGCCGTCGGCGGCCTGCTCGCGCTCGTCTGGCTCGAGTTGGTCGCGCCCCTGAGTAGCTCGCCGCGCGCGCTCGTGGCCGTCGTGGTCGCCTACTCGGCGTTCACGATCGGCGGGGCGGTCGCCTTCACCCCCGAGACGTGGTTCCGGAAGGGCGACCCGCTCTCGGTCTGGTTCCGGCTCTACGGCGCCGTCGCACCCATCCAGCGGACCGACGAGGGCCTCGAGTTGCGATATCCGGGTGCGAGGCTGGGCGAGGACGACGTGGTGACAGACGTCTCGCTGGTCGCGTTCGTGCTCGCGTTGGTCTGGGAGTTGACCTACAGCGGCTTCGTCGTGACCGCGCCCGGCGCCCGGACCGTCGAGGCGCTGGTCGGGCTCGGCTTCCCGCCGCGGCTCGTCTATCTCGTGTTGTTGCTGGCCGGGTTCGGCGTCTTCTGGGCGGTCTACTGGATCGCCGCGGAACGCACCCGAGAGCGCGCCGAGACGTACCTCTCGCGGCGATACCTCGGACTCCGGTTCGCGGCTCCGCTGCTCGCGATCGCCGCGGGCTATCACTTCGCCCACTACGCCGGCTTCTCGATCTCGCTGTGGCCGTCGCTGATCGACACCGTCGCCGCGCCGCTGAACCCGCCCGAGAACCCGACAAAGTACGCTCTGACGTCGTGGTTCGGCTACGTCGAAATCGCCGGGATCCTGCTCGGTCACATCCTCGCGGTCTGGCTTTCTCACACCGTCTCGTTCGACCTGTTCCCCGGCAAACTGCAGGCGATCCGGAGCCAGTACCCCTTCATCGTCGTCATGGTCTTCTTTACGATGATCAGCCTGTATCTGGTCTCGGTTCCCGGCGCGGAAGCCGCGTACGTGCCGAGCTAAGCCGGTATCGTCTCCGGCGCGTCCTACGAGCCTCACTCCACAGCCCATCGAACACCGGTAGACACTTCTTCGCGTGCTCCCAACACGAGGCCAACGCATGACCGCCGGGCAACTCACCGACGTCGATCTGCACCCCGAACCGGTGACGGAGTCCGAGTACGACGTTCCGGCCGGCGAGGAGCCCGAAACGACATGTCCCTACTGCGGGCGACCGTTTCGCGCCCAGCGGTACGCGACGTACCATCTCGACGTCGCCCACCCCGACGAACTGAGCGACGAGGAGCAGGCGGCCGTCGAGGACGTCCGTGACGACGAAGAGTACGAACTCTTCACCTTCCACGTCAAGGCGGCCGTCTCCGTGTTTCTCACGTACTTTCTGTTTACCTTTATCTACGCGCTCGTCTGGGCCGGCTGACCGCTTCGAACGCTGACTCGCGGCGTCGCTCGCCGACCGTTCCGTTTCGAAGACAGTCAGTTCTCCAGAACATTGTTATTCGACGGCTGCTTCTGAGGGCATCATGGCGCCTTCCCTCCCGGACTCGAGTCCGGACTCCAATCGGCTGTGGTCCGTCGTTCTCGTCTGTCTGATGTTGTCGACGGCACTTTCGGTACCCATCCTCGCCGCCGGCGGCTTGGGCGTGTCTCTGGCCGACGGACACGCCGACGACGAGACGACCGACAACGAGTCGATCAGAATCGACGACTCCCTCGAGTCCGCCGACGGCACGGTCGAGGTCGTAGTCCGACTCGAGGAGCCGACGATTCCCGACGCGATCCCGGCTGACGACGCCGACGAGTACCTCGCGGAGCATGCCGAGGAGAGCCAGGAACCGCTGCTCGACTACGCCGACCGAACCGCGGGCATCAGCGTCGAGACCGAGTTCTGGGTGGCCAACGCCGTGTTGCTCACCGTCGACACCGAGCGGGTCGACCTCGAGACGTTCGCTCGGTTCTCCGCGGTCGAGGCGGTTCACGAGAATTTCGAGGTTTCCATCCCCGAGCAGCCGTCGTCGACTTCGACCGCCTTCGGGTCGACGACCGGCGAGGAACCCACTCCGACACCCGCCGACGCCACCGCTACCGATCCGCGACCCACCGCCGGACTCGAGTTACTGAACGCGCCTGCCGTCTGGGACGAGTACGAGACCCGGGGCGCGGGCGTCCGCGTCGCCGTCCTCGATACCGGAATCGACGCGACGCATCCGGACCTCGAGCTCTACACCGACGATCCGTCCGATCCGACGTATCCGGGCGGCTGGGCCGAGTTCGACGCCGACGGGAACCGCATCGAAGGGTCGACGCCCTACGATTCCGGAACGCATGGCACGCACGTCAGCGGCACCATCGCCGGTGGAACCGCGAGCGGCACTCGAATCGGCGTCGCCCCGGAGGCGGAGCTGCTCCACGGGCTCGTCCTCCGTGGGACGAGCGGCTCGTTCGCACAGATCGTCGCCGGCGTGGAGTGGGCGCTCGCGTCCGAGGCCGACGTGATCAGTATGAGCCTCGGAGCGAACGGCAGACACGACGCGCTGATCGAGCCGGTTCGAAACGCCAGGGACAGCGGCGCCGTCGTCGTCGCGGCGGTCGGAAACGAGGGCGTCGAGACGTCGAACTCGCCTGCGAACGTCTACGACGCCGTCAGCGTCGGTGCAGTCGACGAGAGCGGCGTCGTTCCGGCGTTTTCCGGCGGCGAACGGATCAACCGATCCGAGTGGCAAACGCCGCTGCAATCGTGGCCGTCGTCGTACACCGCACCCGACGTCGTCGCCCCGGGGGTTCGGGTTACGAGCACCGTTCCCGGGGGCTATCAGTCGCTGCCGGGGACGTCGATGGCGACCCCGCACGTCTCCGGGGCGGTCGCCTTGCTCCACTCGATCGATCCGACTGCGACGCCCGACGACATCGAGGACGCGCTGTACGGAACGGCCTGGATACCCGAGACGGCACAGACACAATCGGAGACGGAGATCCGCTACGGTCACGGGATCGTCGACGCCGAGGCGGCGGCAAACGCGCTCGTCTCGAGCGATCGACGCCCCGTCGGAACGACCGCCGGCGAATCCGCGGAGACGCACACCGACGGGACGCCGTCGAGTCTCGTTGCACTCCTCGGTGGCGTGGTGATAGTCATCGTCACGGTGTGTCTCTGGGCCCTCCGTTCCGGATTCTCGACCCCTCGCGACGACCCGTGATCGCCCCGCTCGGTTCGGCTGACGTCCGTCGGCGGTGAGAATCGTGGCGTCGTAATCACGCTCGCTCGAGTCATAACTGCGTCGGCCGGTATCTCGAACGTCCGCTTTTCACCGGCCGCCGTCGAGCGGAGATGAGACGGTCGACGATGACGAGCCACTGAACACGGACGAGACGGTCGTGACTCGCGATGGTGACAGTCGATCGAGCGCCGCGAAAAAATCAACCGAATCGAATCGTGTAGCGGGCCGCAGGGCCGCTACATCAGGTAGAACAGCGGGAAAAGGAAGACCCAGACGATGTCGACGAAGTGCCAGTAGAGCCCGAAGAACTCCACCGGTCGGTGGTCTTCCAGGTAGGCGTCGACGCTGATGATCCGGTAGATCATGAACAGCGCGACGAGCACGCCGAGGATCACGTGGAGTGCGTGGAGCCCGGTCGTGACGAAGTAGATCGAGTAATCGATCCCGCTGAACCAGTAGTGACCGTCGGCGAACTTGCTGCTGTACTCGAAGGCCTTGACGCCCATGAAGACGAACGCCAACAGGACCGTCGCGACCATCGAGCCGAGCATGGCCTTCTTGTTCTTCCGTTCGGCGAAGGCCAGCGCCAGGATCACCGTGAAGCTCGATGTGAGCAGGACGTAGGTGTTGAACAGCCCCGCCATGGTGATCGTGTCGAGGTGCCAGTTGCCCCAGCCGCTGTGGAGGCGCATGAAGACGTACGCCCCGATCGCGCCGCCGAAGACGACGACGTCCGAGGCCAGGAAGACCCAGACGCCGAGCTTCGTGTTGCCGACGCCGCCGAACGGCCAGCGTTCGGCGACCGCCATCTCGGGCACGTTGAACTCCTCGACGCCGAACTTGAACAGCGCGACACCGAGGATTCCGACGCCGAGAAGCGACAGAATCGGATACGTGATACTCGGCTCGGCCGCGGCGCTGGCGAGGTGTTCCGGCGGGTGTTCAGTGCCCTGAATGAACTTGTGGACGTACGGCGTCATTCCGGACAGGCCGAGGAAGAGGACGAACGTGCCGACCCCGATGCCGAAGGGCCAGATGCTGGCGTGGTCGGCGTGTTCCTCGTGGGTCGTGTCCACGGCCGTCGCTTCGTCGTGTCCGGTCGCGACGCCGCCGTCGGTCGCAGCCGCCGCGTCGTCGACGAACTCGAGGCGACCGCTGGCGTAGCTGGGTCGGTCGGTCCAGTTCTCCAGCGGCGGTGGCGAGGGGATCGCCCACTCGGCGGTACGGGAGTATTCCCAGGGGTTATCGGGTGCGTCGGGACCCGTGAGCAGGCTCTTCCCGAGCGTGAAGAGCATGATCAGGAACGACGCGCCGAAGATGAACGCACCGACGGTCGCTGCCTGATGGTAGATCTGTGCGCCCTCGCTGTAGTGGAAGACGCGTCGCGGCGTCTCCCAGGCGAGGAACAGCGGGAAGTACAGCAGGTTGAACCCGATGAAGTAGACCGCGAAGTTGAGCTTTCCGAGGGTCTCGGAGTACATCTTCCCAGTTATCTTCGGCCACCAGTAGTAGATCCCGCCGACCAGCGCGGTGACGCCGGAGACCATCACGTAGTGGAAGTGAGCGACAACCCAGTAGGTGCCGCGGAACTCGTAGTCCAGCACGACGGCACCGAGGAAGACCCCGGTGATGCCGCCGAGGATGAACAGGACGAGCGCCCCGAGGCTGAACAGGAACGGCGTGGTAAACCGCACGCGTCCCTTGACCATCGTGTAGATTAGCGCGAAGACCATCAGGTCGAACGGCAGTGAGATCCCGATGGTCGTCGCCATGAACAGCGTCTTGATCTCGAGGTTGATCGCCGACAGGAACATGTGGTGCATCCAGACGAGGAACGACTGGACCGCGACCAGGACCATCGCGATGATGACCCACTTGCGGCCGACGAGTCGTCGTCCCGTGAACGTCTGGAACGTCTCGAACATGATCCCCAGTGCGGGGAAGAAGACGATGTACACCTCCGGATGCCCGAAGAACCAGAACAGGTGCGCCCACAGCAGACTCGAGCCTTGATCGGTCGAGAAGTACTGCGTGAGCATCACCCGATCGATCGAGAGCAACAGGAGCGCAGCCAGCAGTGCCGCGAACGCGAACAGCATCATCCAGACCGTCAGCAGCCACGACCAGGTGAACATCGGCATGTTCCACAGGCCGAGGCCCTCCGCACGCGAACGGTGAATCGTGACGAGGAAGTTCACCGTCCCGATCGTGATCGAGATGACGAACAGCAAGAGCGCGAGCACCGTCGCGTTCCCGCCGGCCGTCGCCTCCATTACCGTGTTAAACGACGGGACGTTCAGCGGCGCATACATCGTCCAGCCGCCGGCGAAGGTCGTCCCCTGAAAGAAAGAGACTCCCATCAGAACGCCCGAGAACAGGTAGAACCAGTAACTCAGAGCGTTCAGTCGCGGGAACGCCAGATCCTTCGCACCGATCTGCAGCGGGACGAAGTAGTTCGCGAAGCCGGACGCGATCGGCGAAAGGAACCAGAAGACCATCAACAGCCCGTGGGCCGTGACGGCCTGGTTGAACTCGATCGTCTCGAGCAGTCCCGTTCCGCCGGGCGCCCACAGGTGCGCACGGAAGAGCAGCGCGAGGACGCCACCGAGCAGGAGGAAGAACAGGGCCGTCGCGATATAGAGGATCCCGACGTCCTTGTGGTTGGTCGTGACCAGCCACCGCTTGACCGACGTCATCGGCGGTAGATCACTCATTCGCCGTCACCTCCGTCGTCGCTCTCGTTGTTTCCGTTTCCATTATCGCCTTCGTCGGCACTTCCGACCGTGAAGGTCTCGCTCGAGGGGCCGTCGATGTCGATGGTCTTCTCGACCGTCTCGTACTGGTCGTCCTCGAACGTGATCGTCGCGTTGTACTCGCCGCCCTGCTGGAGATCCTCGTGATCGAGACTGATCGTCCCGTTCTCGTCGAAGTCGTCGGCGGTGTACGTGTGTACGAGGTCCTCCTCGTACTGGTCGTTCTGAGTGTGCTCGAGGGTCATCTCGTAGCCCTCGGTGACCGGCGTCTCGTTCTGGTCGACGATCTCGACGTCGAGCGTCAGTTGACCGTTGAGCCACTCGTTGAACGCCTCCTCTTCCATGACCTGCACGGTGCCGGTCATGCCCGTGTGTCCCTCACCACAGAGTTCGAAACACTTGATCTCGTGTTCACCGGTTTCCTCGGCCATGAACCACGTCTCGTCGTACTCGCCCGGAATCGCGTCGGATTTCACCCGTAAGTCGGGTATGCCGAACGTGTGCCAGACGTCGCCCGACGTCGTCTGGATCGCGATCGGCTTATCGGCCGGGACACGCATTGGACTGTACGTTTCAACGCCGTTCTCGTACTCGAAAGTCCAGGAGAACTCCTCACCGACGACTTCGATCTCGACCGGCTCCTCGTCGAACTCGTCCTGGGGATCCTCGACGTACAGGAGCATCCCGTACGTCCAGATCACCAGCGAAATGACGATAACGGCGCTGATACCGAACGATAGGAACAGCTTCTTTCCACCCTTTCCACCTGTCGGTAGTTCCCCGAGCGTCGGCAGCGACTCGTCGTCTTTCGGCTCGCCGTCGTCTCGATACTTGTACGCGTTGTACAAGACATACGAAATTACGACGACACCGACGAGCGTCCCGAGTCCGAGAAACACCAGGAAGATCTCCTCGAACACGTCGACGCGTGTCTGCTGCAACGGCATCGGGGTCGTTAGTGCGCTGTAAATTGTGTTCACCTCGTTTGAAGACCGCTTATATGTCGGAGGATGATGGCCGGGAGCACTTATCTATTTGGAAACGGCCCGATAGTCGCCGCTCACCGGTCGTCCGTCCGGTGACTCCGACCGTCCCGTCTACGCTGCATCGTGCCATCACCTCTCAGTCCCTCAACATTCGGTTAGAGTCGAGGGTCTTTTTTCTGTCGTTGTTCGTCGAAATCGTGTTCTTTCACGGACAGCTTATCGGCCGATTTTCGGCACGAGAGCGAACGTGTTCGGCCATCAGTCATCGCGGCCCGCCGTGACGAATCCCGCTGTCGGAGAACGGTCGATTCATCGGCATCGATCGGCGGCTGATTCGCGCACGCGCGACCTGGCCGTGCGGAATACTCTATACCGTTCGAACCGTAGGAGGCCTATGCCGGAAGACGTCCTCTTCGAGTTCGAACGGCAGATGGATCGGACCGAGATCGCCGACTACCTCCGAACGGTTGCCGACAGCCTCGAGCGCGGCGACCCGATCAGTCTCGAGGCCGGCGGGGAGTCGGTGACGATGACGCCGCCGTCACGACCCACCTTCGAGATCAAGGCCGAACGCGAGACCTCGAGTTCGGCGCCCGAGGGTCCAGGCGAACTCGGACTCGAGCTCGAACTCGAGTGGGAGGAAGGCGAGGATCGATCCGATGACGGTGAGCTGACGATCGACTAGCGATTGCGCCGACCGACGGGCGAGACGAAACGCGACGGGTCAGGGACTAAAGGTCGACCACCCAGACCCGCACGTCCTCGGGGAGTTCGTACACCCGCTGGAAGATCGCGTCGAGACACTGGGCGATCCGGTTCGGATCGGCCTTCGCGCTCACCCGAACGTTGGCGCCCTCGGCGTCCTCCGGCCGATTGATCTCGTCGATCTTGAACGCCGGAAACTCCCCGAGAACGGATTTGAGCGCGTCGAGTTCGTCGTCGGTACAGTCGACGTTGATCGTGCCGTCTGCGAACTGAATCCAGGGTGCGCCGAGGGCCGAGTCGGGGGACTCGGCATCGTCGCTATCGCCTTCGAGGTCGGTCGCGTCGGCTTCGAGGGTCAGGAAACCGCGTCCGCGCTCGCGGTGGGCGGTGATAGCATCGACGTACAGTTTTCGCCGGTCGGTCGCTTCGGCTGCGTCGAAACGAGTCATACCGGAACGGACGTGGTCGTTTCTTTAAGCCTTTATGCGACGCCGGTGAACGGATGGATATGGCACAGCCACGAATTCTGATCCTGGGTGCGCCCGGGGCAGGCAAGGGGACCCAAAGCGCCAAGATCACCGAGGAGTTCGACGTCGACCACATCACCACCGGCGACGCCCTCCGTGGGAACAAGGACATGGACATCTCCGATATGGACACGGAGTACGACACCCCGCGGGAGTACATGGATCGGGGCGAACTCGTCCCCGACGCGGTCGTCAACGCCATCGTCGAGGAGGCCCTCTCCCAGGCCGACGGCTTCGTCCTCGACGGCTACCCGCGGAACCTAGAGCAGGCCGAGGAACTCGAGGGCATGACCGACCTCGACCTCGCGCTCATGCTCGATGTCAGCCAGGAGGAACTGGTCGACCGACTCACCGGACGCCGCGTCTGTTCGGAGTGTGGCACCAACTTCCACGTCGAGTACGACCAGCCCGAAGAGGAGGGCGTCTGCGACGAGTGCGGCGGCGAGTTGATCCAGCGCGACGACGACACCGAGGAAACCGTCCGCGACCGTCTCGAGGTCTACCACGAGAACACGGAACCGGTCATCGAACACTACGACGAGCAAGGCGACCTCGAGCGCGTCGATGGCGAGCGTGCGCCCGACGAGGTCTGGGAGGACGTGAAGGCGACGATCGAAGACGCGGCGTAAGTCGATCAGTTGTTTTTGACTTCGATCTCGTGTTCGGCGAGGTTGAGGTAGGTGAGTTGCGGCGCGGGTGCGTATCCGTCCGGTATCGGCTCGATTACTGCGTCATCCTCGGGGGTCACGTCGTCGACGCCGTTTAGGTTACTGTCCGTGTTTATCGAATGGACGACCACGGATCCCTTGAATTCGTTTGCTCCCTGGAAGTTTAACTGGTAGTTATCATTGCGCTTTTTCGATCCTTCGACCGGCCATCCGTCGAAACCATCATCTGCGGGGTCTTTGTCGCTCGCAGCGTAGATCAATCCGTTGAATGTTGGATTCGAGTGAAAATCGATCCCAGTCGTCGACATCCCGTAGACCTGTATCGTTTCGATGCCACCGTCCCCACCACAGTTCGGTTGGATCTCGCCCTTACTCATGACGAGGTCGCCCTCGACATAGATTTTCAGTTGTCCCTCTCCGTCGGGGCCACAGTCGGAGACGGAGATTCCACCGCTGTTGTCGTCGATTCGGACGTCCCCATCTACGGCGAGCACCGCATCGCCGTCGGAAAGGTTGAACTCGAGATTCGGATTGATCAACTCCTCCGCGTAGTAGTCCCCTTCGGTGTACACCCCGGTCCCATCGATGTGTTCGGCTGATCCGTTCTTAAAGTCATCTGTCAGTTGCAGTATCGTCTCGTCCATGGGCTGATACTGTTTACCCGACGCGATATCATCGAACGTATTCTTCTTGTCATTGATATTATCTTCGGAGGGAACTGCCACGCCCGAAGAGAACGCGTTCGAGATATCGTCGTAGCCGAGTCTCACCTTCACCGTCCCGTCCTCGTTCTCGCCGCCGTAACACGACTCTTGGAGGGTCGTATCGCCCGCCTCTTCCGTGAAGTACTGCTGCCAGCCGCGACAGTACTCGCTTTTGATTTCGACGAAGACGTGATCGTTCTGGATGTACGTCGTCGGTTCGCGATCGACGTTGGTCTGTTTGATCGTGATATCGCCTGAATTGATCGTTTTGTCTTCGGTGAGCCCGAAGACGGGGAACGATAGCGTACTCGTTTCGTGCTCGTAGTCGATCGGCGGCGAAGAGAGGACTCGCGTTCGCACCCCCGTTTCGTGGAAGACCGCACCGCCCTCGTACGCAATCTTCGTCCCGTCTTCACCCACGTACTCGATGGTCCCGATCGACCCGTTCGCAACGGTATTATTGTCTGTCTTGTTATAATTCTGCGTCCAGATTTCGTACGTCGCCGAGTCGTGGTGGGCGATCGCCCCCCGATCGCCGGCGTGTAATTCCATCGACTCCGAGACGTCCCCGGATCCCGACGACGACGAGATGCTGTTACTCAGTTCGACGAACGCCTGTTCGATTCGCTCCTGTTCGGACTGTTGTTCCGCACCGGTGATCGCGTCACCGGCGATCAGAAAGATTCCGAGGCTACCGGCTGCGACCATCCCAATCAACAACACGACTCCAATCAACGTCGACTGGCCCCGTTCCGTCGCTGTTGTCGTCCCGACTCCACGCGGCGCACTCATATCCGTTCAGTAGACTATCAGCTACATAATACAATCGATCGAACACACATTTCAAAATAGTTTATATTAATTTCTGTAGCACTGTTTTTACGCGGTTGCGATCGGACGATAGTAGCTATCGTACCGCAGTCGACGCATTCGCCCGGCGACAGTCTTGCGTTCTGCCAGCGTAAGTGACGGATCCGATCGGCCCACCGAAGATAAACACTTGTATACCGAACGGGACCTAGTCCAAAGCAGATGACGCGTACAGCGGAGAAAATCAACGACCTCGTCCGGGAGGACTCCTCCATGACGGCGGCCCTCGAGGCCATCCGCGAGGCAGCCGACCGGAACGGGGGCGAGGTCCACTGGGCCGACGTCAACGACGACTTGACGAGCGGTCAATGGGGCCGGTTGATCGAGAAAGGAGTACTGGTCGACGGCGACGAAGGATTCGAGATCGCCGACCGAGAGGCGTACGACAGGGCTCTCGATGGCGACGGTGACGGCGATGGCGGAAGCGGAAGCGCCGCCGCCGACGTCGAAATCGACGACGAAGAGTCGAGCTGGTCACAATGGGACAAACTGGCCGGGATAGGCTCGCTGCTGTTGATGTTCGGGTATTGGATTGATTCCGTCAAGCAGACCGTCGGCAGTACGATCAACATCGTACTCGGTCCCTTGGACGCAGCGCTGCCGTTTTACGCCGTAATCCTTTCGGTCGCCCTACTGACAGGGTTGTACTCGACGCTGCTGCAGGCCAACCTGATGAACCCCGAAATCATGGGCAAGTATCAGGAGCGCATGCAGGCCATGCAGGAAAAACAGAAGGACGTCCGCGAGCGCAAGCAGGAAGCCGAGGAGCGCGGCGCCAGCGAGGCCGAAATCGAGCGCCTCGAGGACGAACTCGAGGAAGTCCGCGAGGAGCAGATGGAGGCCATGGCCCAGAACCTCGGGATGTTCAAAGAACAGATCCGACCGATGGTCTGGATCATGCTACTAACCATCCCACTGTTTCTCTGGATGTACTGGAAGGTCCAGAACGGCGGACTCGACGGCGGCGACGCGTCGGTAATTATGCCGCTGGCCGGCGAGGTCAGGTGGAACTCGACCCTTCTCGGCCCGATGCGGGCCTGGATCGTCTGGTACTTCCTGTGCTCGATGAGCTTTAGCCAGCTGCTTCGCAAGGCGCTGAATATCAATATGTCCCCCTCGAGCGCCTGATCCGGTCCCGACGGCAACCGGGGCGTCGTCTCGACGTCCGAACGACTCCATTTTCCGTCCGTTCTTGGCCCGAAACCCGCGGGACCGCGTCCAACGCGTCGGACCGTCGAACGATTCAAAACCCATTTGACTCGGCCCCGCGCAGATGGAATATGTTACTGACCGTCTCCGGTCCACCGGGAAGCGGCAAGAGTACGACGGCGGAGTTACTCGCCGACCGATTCGACCTCGAACACGTCAGCGGCGGCGATATCTTTCGCGAACTCGCCGAGGAGCGCGGCTACACGCCCCTCGAGTTCAACAAGCTCGCCGAGGAGAACGACCAGATCGACCGCGACCTCGACCGTCGGCTCTACGAGATCGCCGTCGAACGCGACGGTCTCGTCCTCGAGTCTCGGCTGGCGGGCTGGCTGGCCGGCGAGCAGGCGGACTTCCGGTTCTGGCTGGACGCCCCGCCTCGGGTCCGCGGCGAGCGGATCGCCGAACGCGAGGAGAAAGATCCCGCTCGGGCGACCGAGGAGACGCAGGCACGGGAGGCCAGTGAGGCCAAACGCTACCAGGAGTACTACGGGATCGATATCCGCGATCTGACGATCTACGATCTCTCGGTGAACACGGCCCGCTGGGGGCCCGACGCCGTTCTAGACATGCTCGTCACCGCCGTCGAAGTGTACGAGGCCGACGCGGACGAAGGGCAGGCCTACGTCGAGATCGACAACGAGTTCTGATCGATGGCCGATTGCTCTCGCCTCCGCGGTCCGCCCGACGACCGCACGCCCGCGGAACTGCTCACGTTCGGCGTCGTCAATCTCGACAAGCCGCCGGGACCGTCCTCGCACCAGGTCAGCGGCTGGTTACGCGACGCGGTCGACGAAACACTGGCTGACCGGGCCCCCGACGCGACGATCGAACAGGCGGCCCACGCCGGGACGCTCGACCCCAAGGTCACCGGCTGTCTCCCGGTCATGCTCGGCGAGGCGACCCGGCTGGCACAGGTCTTCCTCGAGGGCTCCAAGGAGTACGTCGCCGTCCTCGAGTGTCACGCGCCGGTACCGGCCGACGCCGAATCGGTCGTCGCCGAGTTCGAGGGGCCGATCTACCAGAAGCCGCCGCGCAAGAGCGCGGTCGCCCGGCGCCTTCGCGTGCGCGAGATTTACGACCTCGAGGTCCTCGAGACCGACGAGCGCCGGCTGCTGGTGCGCATCCGGTGTGAGAGCGGGACCTACGTTCGGAAGCTCTGTCACGACCTGGGGCTGGCGCTGGGCACCGGCGGCCACATGGGCCACCTTCGCCGGACAGCGACCTCGCCGTTCGACGACCGGGACCTCCACTCGGCCCACGACTTCCTCGACGCGTTAGCGTACTGGCGCGAGGACGACGACCCCGAGGCCGTGTTCGACGTGGTCGACCCCGCCGAACGAATCCTCGAGGAGCTCCCCGGCGTGGTGATCGCCCCGAGCGCGGCCCGGGAGGTCGCCAACGGCGCGACAGTGTACGACCCCGGCGTGATCGAGACCGACGACGACGCGCAGGCCGGCGATCTGGTGGCCTGCTATACCCCTAACGGGGCCGCAGTGTGTCTCGGCGAGTTCGTCGACGACGCGAATCGCGACGTGACTGTGGATCTCGAGCGCGTGCTGGTCTGACTCGAGCGGGGCTACGTAACTTTATAACACACTTGGATCGAAACGACACCCTTAAACGGCAGACGGGCTTGGGTCTACATGCGGGACCGTGGGGTAGTGGTATCCTCTGCGGATGGGGTCCGTAGGACCCGAGTTCAATTCTCGGCGGTCCCACTTCGAATTCTCCAAGTGTTCAACTCTTAGCCGCTCGCACCCTCGAGCCGACCGAAAATCCAATTCTCGGTTTCGGNCGGTCCCACTTCGAATTCTCCAAGTGTTCAACTCTTAGCCGCTCGCACCCTCGAGCCGACCGAAAATCCAATTCTCGGTTTCGGTATATTACCACGTAGCCGACAGACCGACCGGAGGTGGTCTGCGTGACGATCGCCATGTGGCCGGCGGTCGACAGCGAGTCAACGTGCGAACACTGCGAAGCGCACGTTTCGGACCAGTTCTGTCGGGTTTTCGGTGACAACCGCAATCGAGCCCATCGCTGCGGAGAGTGTGACACTTACGCGCGTCTGAGCCGCGGGTCCGCTGCGGGCGAAGACGTCGCGATTCCGGNGAGCCTGATGTCTGAGTTCGTTCCTGCGAGCGAACTCTATGACGTCGAGAATCGGACGCCTATCGCCCATCCGGCCCATCAAGCGACCGATGCCGACGCCCACCGTGCGCTCAAGCAGTTAGAAACTCAGACTGAATTCTCAGTTCCTGCGAATACAGCTTGCATGCGGGGTGACCGATGAGCCACTCGGATCAGTCACGACTCGCTGCCTCGAGAGAGGCTGGCGATCGATCCGAGACGGTCGTTCTCGAGGAAGTCCCTGGGCTCCGCTACGTTCCCGACTCAGAGGCTAATCACTACGACGCGATCGCCGAGGAACTCATCGAACCGAACGAGACGCTGCCGTTCGTCGGTATCGTCCTCCTTGAGTCCGGAACGCCGGTCGAGATCAAGTCCGTCTCCGTCGTCTACGGTCAGCAGCAACGCCGCGGCCGATTCCAGCCACGGCGTGGCCAGCACGAGGCATTGCTCGAGTGTAGCGGGGTCTACCTGTTCGCAATCTGTGCGCCACACGATCGCGAGCTAATCGCGATGAAGGTCGTTCCCGCGACGCAGGTCGACCATCTTATCGAGACCGTGACGAACGGCTGGCGGTCAGCAGGCGAAGACCGGAGCGAAGAGTACGTCCAATTTAGTTGGGCTCGCGTCTTCGATCCCAGCGAGATCCTGGAGGGATCGCGATGAGTGCCGATCGCGACGGACGCGACCTCGAGGCCGAGCTGGCGAGCGCGGCCGCCGGTCAGATTGGCATCCCGGTTGACGCGATCTGCGTGGGCTGTGGGCGGACGCGCGTCAAGCGCGCCAATCTGGAGGAGATCGGTCAGCATCCGCAGGCCGATCCGATCTCCCTCGAGGCGACCGACTGCACGTCGTTCAAACACGTTTGCTACCGCTGTGGCAGTGCGACGTGGTGGAACCCGGTTGCGGTGCTGACCGGCCTGCTCGAACGCGAGCAGGAGCGAGGNGTCGCAAGTCGAGACGACACCCCACGAGATCGAGGGCCGGTGGAAGTGGCCTGACTGGGGCCGCGGTCCGTACGACGCACTCTCGTCAGTGATGCTCGGGCCACCATTCGAGGGCTACCTCGAGATCGACACGGAGATCGACGGCGAACCGTGGCACCTGAAGATCAGTTACAGCAAGTCCGGGTTCGCCCCGCGGCTGTCCGACGGGATCGACGTTGAGCGGCTGTACGAATGGGACATCGTGGGCCGTGGACGCGGCGAACGGAAGGCGTCGTACAACATTTCGCCCCGGTTCCCGGATATGCGCCACTGGGAAAGCGGCGATCCGATACAGCTGCCGTGGGAAAATCAGGTCGGCGCCGTCGACGGCGTCGATGTCGAGTTCCACACGAGCAACATCGAACCCGAGCGCGGTCTCGAGTTGCTACCAGAGTTCTACGCAGCCGTGTTCGAGCACGCAGAAGAGCGAGTCCATCCCGAGTACTTTCGGACGGAGCCGCACTCGGGGAGCCGTATGTGGGCGTACGAGCGGTACGTACGGATCCGCCGAGAGTGGGCGGAAAAACTCTCGTCGGCCGGAGTCCTCCAGAAGGTCGCGCACTACCTCTCCGACCTCGAGGGCGTGAAAGCAGAACTCCATATCGACAACGAGGAAGTAGTCAATCACCAGAACCGGCTGTTTCTGAATCCTGCGTCATCGAGTAAGCTGTTGCCGGGACACACCTACGGGCGAAAGTTCGAGATCTACCAGCTGGCGGATCCGGACGCGGTCTCGAAAGATCNGCTGGTGAACAAGTCGATGAACGACAACGAGGCATGGGCGTGGGCCGATCGCCACGAGGTGACCGAGCAGATCGAGGAGACGCTGTTGAACGCGCTCCACTGGGAAGACATCCCGCTCGGTCCCGATGGAAACGGCGTCTACGTCGCCGACGATCACTTCGACGCTGTCGCTCGAGACGACTTGGTCGAACTTTACGAGGATCCCACACCGCGCCTCGAGGCAAAGAGCGACCACCTGTTGATGACTACGTTGCGGGATATGGGCGAGACCGCCCGCGATGTCACGGAGACGGTCGCGACGGATGGCGGTGCGACGGTCGGCGGNCTGTTGATGACTACGTTGCGGGATATGGGCGAGACCGCCCGCGATGTCACGGAGACGGTCGCGACGGATGGCGGTGCGACGGTCGGCGGTCTCGCCGACCAGCTGGGCAAGCATCCCGCGACGATCTACCGGGCGATCGAAGACCTCGGCGATGTTCTCGAGCTCGACCAGGGCGACGTGTCGTTTCGGGCCCGGAAGTACCGAGAGGAACTGCGGGCGCTCGTCGAGTCAGCCGAGTACGCGATCGAGAGCTACGCCGATCGGATGCAGCACCTCATGGGGCTGGCCGATCACGTCGCCGAGTCCTCTCCGTTCCAGCAGTGGCTTTCCGAGAACGGCGCCGACCTCGAGTTCGACGACCAGGGCGAACCTCGACGGATGCGTATCGATACGATCCTCTCGAGGCTGAAGGCCGATAGCTTCGAGAACGTCGGCACGATCGCCGCCGAGGCCCTCGAGAAGTGGACGAAGTCGGGGAACGATCCGACGG
>NZ_AOIS01000043.1 GCF_000337495.1 Haloterrigena salina JCM 13891 | reverse complement strand
CTACCGCTCTCCTTCAATTAGACAACCATCGTTTCATTAGCGGCTGCTTTTCGCAACTGCGGTTGTACTCGTTCCCTTGAGGGCGGGGTCGACGGCGCGATCGCGCCGCGAGCCTGCGGGTCGATTTCGCGCTGCGCGCGAAACGCCCCTTGGCGGGTGTCGCCAAGGCGACGATGCCAAAAAATTACAGCGCCCCTCTCCCACCTCCGTACAGGAGAACTCCAGTTGAAGCACATGAAATAGGGGTTTAATTGGATTTTGTCTTTTCCTCATTCTCTACTGGTTTTATTTCTGTAAAGTGCTGTTCGTCATTCTGATCTGACCAAGGGAGAAACTCCATTATTTCTTCATCCATTTCCCCATCATTTGTCATCTTAATAGAGAAATCAGCAGTATATGTATCTACTTCCTCGTATTTGGTTGTGTATTGGATTATCGGCTTTGCGTAAAGGATAGGCCTTGAACTATCCAATTCTTCAAACGCAACACGCGCAAATGATTTAGATTTAGGGCCTGGATTGCGGATAATCGTTGCTGAATTGGCAGAGAATCTAACGTCTGTCTCGTTTGGTCGGATAGATGAAGACTGACTCTTAACAGTGGAACCATCTGACTGAGTTTTTGCTCTACGTATCTTCCCTCCAACTGCTCTTATTGGCCCGCTCCCATCCAGTTCATAAAACTCCAGCCTCAAAGTTAGCGACGTGGCCGCGCCTCCTCCATAGTTTGATAGTAAGATCTCGATAGTGTGCCAATCATCCATAAATACAAGTTTCTCTATTTCAAGCGTTGGTTCCTGTTCATATCTCATAAGTTCTTGTTGATTTTCCATGATCCTCTTTTGCTTGTAATACAGTACTACCAACATCGACGTGAGAAAAAGCGATCCAAAAGCCTGAATAATTTCAGCGTTTTCAAGAACACCGCTGACCATTTGACTTAGCATTATTTCGTCATACGTAAAAGAAGGAACATAAGTGTACCTTCCTAATGCCCCTATGGTGGTGGGGTATTTAGCTACGCGCGTGGCGCTCGCGGAAATTGAGCGGACCGATATTGGACGCAATAGAGGGGCGACCCTGCTGGTAGAGCATAACAGGACCTCGATGATCGTGGTTGTCGAATATGCCTACGAGAGTTTATCAGTGAAGCCACGGCCAAACGTGAGCGGATGCGACACCCACAAGACGACTTACTGATTGTCTACGCACTGTTACTACTCGCTCAGGAGCATAAAGAAACAGAGAAAGAAGACTGGGCCTTGAACCTCGCAGCCGAAATCGCGGATCAACATGGGCTAGCAGTAAGCGACGCAATTCATCAGCTCGAGTAGATCGCGTCGCCAAGCCAATAGCGCGAAAATGTTTTACTACTCATCTACATATCACGTCTAATGAGTTCAGACAATGAGGATGAAGAAAGTGAAGCCTCCAGAACAGAGGTTTCAGAATCTTCTCCAGATGAGATTGAAATAGAGTCGGATTCCGATAAATCATCTAAAACATCAATTTCTAACCAATCTGAGTCTCACTCGCTCATCGGCGATCTCGACTCCAACCCGCTCCTCGGTGATTTTGAGTCCCACTCGCTCGTCGGTGATCTCGACTCCAACCCGCTCCTCGGTGATTTTGAGTC
>NZ_AOIS01000042.1 GCF_000337495.1 Haloterrigena salina JCM 13891 | reverse complement strand
GAGTATCTCAGGTGCAGCCCCCTCCAGATCAGAGTCTCAGAAAAAGAGAATAGCAGAATCAGATGTTGAATCGGAAATTGAATCCTATATTAGCCAAGTCCAACTCCGTTTATCCTTCCATAGGACATATCGGTCTTTACAATATCATAGCGAGAAAATAGATAATGGATTACTATTGTATATAGGTGCTCAATTTTTGAACACGGCTGCATTCATGGTCGCTGGGCCGCCTGGAGCGGTAGCCTCAGTGCTAGGATCCTCGTTAGCAATAATTGCCTTCGCTAGATCCGATGAGGAACGATTAGATGAAGAAAATGAGTGATCAAGGCTGTNCTCAGTGCTAGGATCCTCGTTAGCAATAATTGCCTTCGCTAGATCCGATGAGGAACGATTAGATGAAGAAAATGAGTGATCAAGGCTGTTGAACTACCTGATTAGCCCTCTTCCCCCTGCGGTTGCACGTCCACAAATCCGGTTCCACGAATATGCACACGAGTCGCGAGACGTCGTGTGCATATCAAGCCACGGTCGTCCCGATGAACCCCGCGACTACTCTACCAGAGTGATAGGAACACCCCCGATTCATGGGCTATGGGCCGCTCGAGATAGGCGAAAAAACTAGGATTCGACGGACTG
>NZ_AOIS01000041.1 GCF_000337495.1 Haloterrigena salina JCM 13891 | reverse complement strand
AACAAGATAAAAGCCGTCGTCTCAGCCTGTAACGATGTGCCGAAACTGATTGCGGCAGCGCGGGCCGTCCTCGAGCACGACGATCTCACTCACGAGCAGCGCAAGGAGATCGCCGAGACACTATCGACGAGAGCGACGACCTTCGAAATAGAACAGTCCGTGGACGTCAATCAAGATTAGAAACAGTAGATAGGAGTACAGCTTCGTTATTCAGAAACCATCCCTAGTAGCAGCGCCGAACCGAAGTATCATAGTGAGAATCAAGGTGATTTATAGAACCGGATACGCGAGCCGACACCATGGATACTACTCATAAAATTGAATCTCAACAAACACGTATTCGAGAACTTCTCACCGACGCTCAAACAGAGGCCGAGCAACTCCCTGAGGGTCTGAACCTCAACCAAACGATTAGTGAACTCCAAGAGACCATCGAGGCGCTCAACCGGATCGATTCTCAGACCGAGCAGGACTGAGATTCTGCATAAAGAAACGGTATTTCCATCTACTGAAAGATATCGTTGATCGCGATCTTCGCCTGCTCGGTGCCGCGGTGATCGCCGCCNCCGTGCCAGCGGAGCAGCGGGAGACTCGAGGCTCTGCACATCTTGTCCTTGACGATCGTGCAACCGGAGCGCCCGTGTGGCCGGTAGACGACGAAACAGTACCAGCCGTCCGCTCGACGGAGTTTCTCGTGGTACTCGCGATAGACCTTGAAGTTCCCCGGCTGGCCGTCGCTGTGCTCGAGCATGGTACTCTTGATCTCGACGGGGGTTCCGTTCCCGAANATCGTGCGTCGTGCCAGCTGGCCCGCTCAAGGTCGAACCGGCGCTTCTTTGCCATCCGCTTCTCGCAGGCCGTCCCGAAGTGATTTGCGCGCTTCGATCGATTCACGGCGATCGCCTCCTCTCCCGCGCGGCGCGATTTTTTCGAAATTGCCATTCAAAAATACCACATTTCTGAGTGTTTCGCATGCGCCCCGCGCGTCGATATATATACTCCTCCGCTGCTGGCAGAGCGGCCGCGCCCATCGCGATCGCGTCGCTCCCGACAGGGAGCGAGCGCGG
>NZ_AOIS01000040.1 GCF_000337495.1 Haloterrigena salina JCM 13891 | reverse complement strand
CCCGTTCGACGGTGTCAACCCATTCTCGCTTCTCGCCGCCTTCGTCGATCTCTTTCCACCAATTTGAGACGGTAGCGTGGCTGTACGGCACGTATTTGGCGGTTTCGCGGGCCGACATTCCCTCGTTTCGGCACGTTTCCATCGTCCACGCGGCGACCTGTTTCACTTCGTTCTCGCCGATCGCCGGGCCGTCGTCCTCGCTCGAGGGAGCCGACCAGGCCCAGTCGGCTTCGTCGTGCGTGTGCGGTTCGTAGTCCGCTGGCGGAATGCCAGTGAACGGCCGCGGATCGACGTCTCGGAGCTTACCGCCGGAGATTCGCTCCGCTTTGATCGCCTTCCCTTTGTTGTTCCGGTCGGGCTTCTTGATGATCGTGCCGACTCGCCAGAGCAACGGATGAATCGAACTCTCGTCATGGCCGATATAGATGAGACAGCCATTGTACTTGCGGATCTTGAACCCCAGTGGCCCCATCAGTTTCCGCACTTTCTGGCCGTCCTCGCCGGTCCCGCTGGCGTTCGTCGAGAACTCGTCACCGACGAACGCTTTCGGCTGTTGGGCGTTCTCGACCGGATTGCCGTCCTGCGTCACCCACTCCTCGAGCAGCGGGTAGTGCGGGATCCAGCCGTCTTCGACGTCGCCGTTGTCACGAACCCAGTCGTCGTTGCGCGGGAGCGTACGGANCTCCTCGAGCAGCGGGTAGTGCGGGATCCAGCCGTCTTCGACGTCGCCGTTGTCACGAACCCAGTCGTCGTTGCGCGGGAGCGTACGGATATTCGACGCCACTTTCAGATCCCCGTCTACCCACCGATCCCGCAACTGCAACAGTAGGCACGCGAGGTTCGTTTTGCCAGCTCCCATTTCCCCGAGGATGACGATCACCGGCGCCGGCCCGGCGACGATCTCCCGGAGCCTGGTGATCGCCTTGATCCCGGACAGGTCCGCCTCTTGTGCCGGGTCGCCGATGTAGTGCTTGAGTGTCAGCGTGTCGCCGTTCTCGAGCGCCTGCCGGGCCGTCTCGCTCCCTTCGGCCTTCAGGATATCCCGGTTCTTGCCGACGTCCATGTACGTCGCTGCGGCCTTCGACTCCCAGCGATTCGGGTCGTGATGGATCGCACGCATGGACATCTGCCGGTCGACTTGCTCGTCACGAACAAACCCTGAGTGTTCGAGCACTTCGTCAGGATCGCGAGCGAGGNTCCCGTCTTGATACTCGCGGAAGCCACCGACCGTGAAATTGTCCTGCTCGTCACTCATCGGCCAGACCTCCATCGGTCAACCTCGAGAGCGGTGAACAGTGTGATACTTCCGACTGTGCAGAGTGTTTCTATCATCGGTCGTTCCCTCCGTCAGTAGCGGCCTGTTCTGCGGCCTGTGCGCGGGTCTGCGGCGGCCCGCCCGTCGTGTCGATGTCGTGCTCTCCAGCGTACTCTTCGACGTACTCAGAGATGTCCTGTATCTCGTCNGCGCGGGTCTGCGGCGGCCCGCCCGTCGTGTCGATGTCGTGCTCTCCAGCGTACTCTTCGACGTACTCAGAGATGTCCTGTATCTCGTCAATATCGCGTTCCTCGGCGTCTGTCTTCGCCGAATCGAAGCGTTGTTTCACCGTCGTCCGCGGGTTCATCAACCCGCGTTCGTCAGCCTCGGCTTCCTCGTTGATCACGTCCTTCTGAATCTGAAGCCCCATTTTCGAGNCCGTCGTCCGCGGGTTCATCAACCCGCGTTCGTCAGCCTCGGCTTCCTCGTTGATCACGTCCTTCTGAATCTGAAGCCCCATTTTCGAGATTCGGCCGCGAACACGGTTGTACTCGAGGAATGCCTCAACCAGATCGTTATGAACGTCCTCGAGCATGGCCTTCGTCGTGACGAGTTTCGAGTCGGCCATCTGGCTCATATAGCAGCCTCGGACGATGAGCGTCCCGTTCTCGCCTTGATCCGGG
>NZ_AOIS01000039.1 GCF_000337495.1 Haloterrigena salina JCM 13891 | reverse complement strand
TTCGACGTAATACTTCTCCCGTTCATCAGTGACGCCGTTGATGTGGTGAACGGCCACCATATGCCGGTTGCGGAGTTTCCGGGCGCCCGTGACGAACAGTCCGAGCAGCGGCGGCCCCAGGAGCAACAGCGCCGCGAACCAGCCGAAGACGATCGGCGGGATTCCCGGCACCTCCGGGCGAATCCAGATCAGTAGGGCGCCGATCGTGACCGCGAGCCCGAGAACGACTAGCTGTCCCTCTGCGAAGATGTACGTAAGCCGGTCCTGCCAGTTACCGAACGTCGTACTTGTATCGCTCATGCTTGAATCACTCCGCTTTCCTCCGAGCGGACGNAAGATGTACGTAAGCCGGTCCTGCCAGTTACCGAACGTCGTACTTGTATCGCTCATGCTTGAATCACTCCGCTTTCCTCCGAGCGGACGACGTACCAGGCGCCGACACCCGCGAGCCCGACCGTCATCCCGATACCCGAGAACAGCCCTGACTCGCCGCCGAAGTGGCGGAACGGGTTCTGCTCAACCTGTCCGACCGAGATACGCGACCCGGTCCCTTGAGCCAGGGACTTCTCGGTCGCGATCGCGACGCCCGCGCCCTGAGTGGCCGTCACGGGAAACGTAATCGTGTTCGTTCCTTCCTCCAGTTCTTTTTCGTCGTAGTTGAACGAGCCCGTACCACGCTCCCAATCGCTTGCCTCGGTCAGCGAGCCCTTCGTCGGCCTATCGGCCTCGATCTCGATCGTGAACATTCCCGGCTGATACGACCAGTCGGTGATCCGCGTCTCGCTGTCGATCTCCTGCGTGAAGTCCTCGTTCGGTTCGACCGTCGGCACCGACTCGTTCTCGTCCTCGAGCTCACCGTCGGCACGATCGGCGCCCTGGTCGGTCGCGTTTTCTTGTGCGCCCTGTGCGGCG
>NZ_AOIS01000038.1 GCF_000337495.1 Haloterrigena salina JCM 13891 | reverse complement strand
CTGAAGAACGTCGGCAAACCGAGCCCATCGTTCTCTTCTTCTTTCGATTCTTCGTACTTCTGGATAAACTCTTCTTGGCGGGCGAGCATCGCGTCCCCCTCATCCTGAGTGATGTAGTTCGTGTCGTCCTGTGGCTCGGACTGCGAGAACTCCGCGTTGTCGTACTCGTTGCCCTCCGAGTCCTGATACGTCTCGATGGTGAACTCTTGGGCGAGTTGCACCGTCTCGTACTGGGTCTCGTTGGTCGTCGCTGACATCGTGACCGACTCGATCGAGGTGATCGCGCTCTCGAGTTGGTCCGAGATGTCGACCGTCCNGTACTGGGTCTCGTTGGTCGTCGCTGACATCGTGACCGACTCGATCGAGGTGATCGCGCTCTCGAGTTGGTCCGAGATGTCGACCGTCCACTCGTCGTTGGTACCGTCGCCGTCCGAGTCGTTGGCAGTGAAGTCGGATGTCGGCACCGTTGCCGTCTCGCCGTCAGTCGTTTTGATTGCGTACTCGGTCTGCTCGTGGGGTTCAGCCGTGAACGTCACAACGCCGCCGTCGACTCCCTCTTGGTAGGCAGTCCACGAACCGGAGCCGCCCGCCACGTCGTACGTGAAGTAGATATCATAATCGAGGTTCGACGGGACGTACGTGTTACCCGCCGGCATTCCGTCAGCCGGCTCCGAGGTCGGCGCGAGCATCCCCGTCCCCGTTAGGGACCCGCTGTCCTGCGGGATCGAGATCGTCGCCTCGCGCTCGAGGTCGACCGGGATGTTAAGTGCCATCAGGTCGGCGATTGCTTGGTTGACTTGTTCATCGTCAGCCGACATCTCTGCGAGTTCAGACGAGGTGAGCAGTTCCGAGG
>NZ_AOIS01000037.1 GCF_000337495.1 Haloterrigena salina JCM 13891 | reverse complement strand
ACAGGACGTTCCCATCAGGCGTCGTCCATTCGAAGGCACTGCGGATGCGGCCGTCCCTCAGCGGCCACTCGAGGTTGTCTTTCGAAGCACCATTAGTACCGTCGTACTCGAGGTTGTTATTTCTCTGGACAGGACCCCACCAAAACGCATTGATGGCCCCTTCGTCCTGGTTGTCAGTAGACAGTTCTGCTTGCTTAATGGTGATCGTACTGCCGTCGGGGAGCGTGTGCTGTCTCTCGCGGAAGAACGCCTCACCGTGTGCAGCGTAGATGTTAGTCGTGCTCGTTTGCATGTACGTCGAACCATACGGCGTCACGTCCGGAATCGTCACGTCAGAGTGACTGCGGACGGTCTTCCGCATGTTCTCGAGTTCCTGCACGGACGCATTCCACGACTTGAGGAAGTTTTTGATGACAGTCGTAGCAGACTCTTCAGCAGCAGCGTGCGCCGCGTCAGTGACGGCCTGCTGAGTCTCCTCGTTGTTCAGGGCCTCGATAGCCGCAACCTTGCCATCGCCGTACAGGGAGTGTTCAAACCCTGTTTCGACGATGTTGCGATTATCTACGAAGGTCGACTTGTTGTCGCTGTATCGCTTTCTGGAGGTGGTGTAGAGTTCGTTCTTAAGCACCTCAGGCGCCAGGCCTTCGGGAGTCGTGTCCGCGTCATCAGCAGTGACGCCACGGAGTACCCAACCGACGCTGGCACCACCAACAACAGCAGCCGCGCCCGCGACCACAAGCGGCGCCAACGCCTGCGCTCTACCGACCGGGCTAAATTGGGGGACGGCATGTTCACCGACGATCGCCATCCCCCCGAGCGCCGTCCCGGTCGCCGCCGTCCGACGGAAGAAATCGCGACGGGTTAGGCCGTCTTGAGCCATGGGCTGTGGGCTGGGCCGGTCATCCGCCGCCGACATTTACGACCCCCTCCGGGCGAGCATGGCCGCCGCCCCGATCGCCGCGATCGCGACGCCAGCGCCGAAGCCAGGCGAGCCATCCGAGAAGGTGAAGATGCCGCCGATCGAGCCATCAGTCACCGTCACATCGTCGGCCTCCGTGTCGTCGGCCTCCACGATCAGCCGGTAGTCCGTGCCGTCCTCGAGCCCGTCCGCTTCAGTGTACTCGGTGGATGTCGTGTTGCCCTCATCGGCCGCGATCGAGTCGGAGAGCACGACCGTCGCCGTGCTCGGGTCGTCGTCGTACTCGGTCGCGTTGTAGAACGTCACCGACGCGCTCGCGTTTGCCGGGTCCGAAATCGAATCGTTCCAGGCGACATCCACGGTCACGTTCGAATCGTTCGAGAACGATACGGATTCGTTCGCCATTTCGGTCGTCGCCGCGCCGCCGATCGCCGCGAAGCCGACGATACCGANCACGTTCGAATCGTTCGAGAACGATACGGATTCGTTCGCCATTTCGGTCGTCGCCGCGCCGCCGATCGCCGCGAAGCCGACGATACCGATAGTCAACAGAGCCAGTCCAACAACCGCCTGTGTGTAGTTCGAAAATTGCATTGTGAAGTCCTCTCTGCGTTATTTGTACGCGATAACGTAGAACGCGGCCGCGTTCAGGATGACTGTGACCCAGCCGATGTACCACATCGACTCGAGAGCCACCGAGACGGCCGGCACGAGCGAACTCAGGATGTTGAGGATGACCGCGAGCAAGACCACGACGGTCTCGACATCGGTCCAGTCCTCCGGCGTGCTTTCGTTCGTGAGCCACGCAACGACGAGAATCCCCATCGAGAGGATGAAGGCGTACGTGACCTCCGTACCGTGGGCCGCGTAGATGGGCGCTGCGAGCGACATGTTGAACGGCGCGAATAGTTCGAGNGAGAGGATGAAGGCGTACGTGACCTCCGTACCGTGGGCCGCGTAGATGGGCGCTGCGAGCGACATGTTGAACGGCGCGAATAGTTCGAGTGTCCCGACCGCGCCGACCGAGATCGACGCGAGAACGAATAGCGGGGCGAGAATCGAGTCTGTCAGGTCTATTCCGTCTTCCCGACGGACCGTGTCGGGAACCATATTCTGCGGTAGGCTAAGTGCCATACGCAGGTCCGGTTACTCCGCCCCAACGAAAGCGTCAGGAATACCGCCGGAATACCTCGGGGCTCCAGAGGGTCACCAAGTTTTATGAGATGGGGGGTTGCCCGCCGACTATGGCGCTCAATAAACTCCGCCAGTTGGACCAGGATTCAGTCGGGATCACGCTCCCGAAAGACGATGTTCGTATCGAGGGACTTCTCGACGAGAACGGTCNTAAACTCCGCCAGTTGGACCAGGATTCAGTCGGGATCACGCTCCCGAAAGACGATGTTCGTATCGAGGGACTTCTCGACGAGAACGGTCAGCTCCAGGACGATCACCACGTTCATATCCGCCACGTCGGCGACGGCGAATGGAGTGTTGAGTTAGTCGAGGGTCTCGAGCCGTGAGCCAGCACGGTCGAACAAGGTCCTCGAGACTGACCCCGTGGGGTTCCGTCAAGATGTATCGGCGGACCTCGATCTATGCACCTTGCTGTAGGCGATGGACTCGAAAGGTGCATCAAATCGAACCCGNGTGGGGTTCCGTCAAGATGTATCGGCGGACCTCGATCTATGCACCTTGCTGTAGGCGATGGACTCGAAAGGTGCATCAAATCGAACCCGATCCGATCGGTCTCCACGCCGATCGGCGTGACGGGTCAATCCACCTACTTAAAGAACAGACCGGTCGCTCACCCGCGAGCGACGCAAACCGAACCCCCGTGCATACACTTGTTTAAACCATGACCCGACGGACCAGTCTGAAACTTACCNACCCGCGAGCGACGCAAACCGAACCCCCGTGCATACACTTGTTTAAACCATGACCCGACGGACCAGTCTGAAACTTACCGACGAACGCGAACACCAACTTGAGCGCGCCAGCGAACTGATCGCCGCCGACCAACACGATGACCCACCGATGTCTGTTGTGATCGACGCCGCGCTGCAGCATCTGCTCGAGTCGAAAGAGAATATCGACGACGCCCGCGGTGAGTACAATCCCGAGACAATCCAAGCGATCGCNGACGCCGCGCTGCAGCATCTGCTCGAGTCGAAAGAGAATATCGACGACGCCCGCGGTGAGTACAATCCCGAGACAATCCAAGCGATCGCTAATACCTCAGTGATCAGACTTCGATATCGGACTAGCGTCGAAAGTCAGTGGCGATAGAATAGACCGAAATATTATATTCAATATTTCTCTTGTACCTCCTTTCCTATAGTAATCAATACGACGATTAGGGCGTATGAAGCTGCTAATATAAACAGATTCAGATTAAGTAGTCCTACTTCTATCGCTAGAAGCACAGATAACATAAAGATGCTTACCACCATATAATATTTTGAAGGATCAAGATTCAATAGACGTGGTATTTTTGATAGTGAGATACTTTTATTTTGTTCCGCTGTCAGTTCTACGATCCCCCTATCTTTATCGTAGCGAACTAAGCCTACTTCTTCTAGTCTCACTAAATGGGTCTGATAGAGTGCAACATATACTCGTTTACGCTGATCGGTAGAGAGTTTGTTTGGTGATGAAAGGTTATTTTCCTCCACTGCTACTTTCTCCGCTAATTCGCCTACTGTCATTTTTCCATCTTCTTTATTCATTAGACTTTCAAGAACAGTTCTACGTCTTTGATTTTGCAGAACCTGAAAAAATTCATTTTCACTAGAATCATCTGGCATCTCAATATAGCTCAGCAAAGATTCTCTTTTACTCTTTATTGACTGGTACTCTATCTCGTTCCCGATGAAAGCCCCTATAATTCCTGCAAGAAGAATCCCTGTCGTACNAGATTCTCTTTTACTCTTTATTGACTGGTACTCTATCTCGTTCCCGATGAAAGCCCCTATAATTCCTGCAAGAAGAATCCCTGTCGTACCAAATGTAAACCCAATCACGCTACCAATAGTCACCCCCGCCAATGCTCCCCTTCCTGAAGGACTTATCTCGACATTTTTTACTATATTATCTAATCCAGTATCCTCATTTCCATTAAACGAAAGTTCCTCCCTTTGGCTATTCAGAGTTCGATCCTCTGGTTTTCCACCATCTGTCTTAACTGCCTCATCATTGCCATCCATGCTTGCTTGAGAATCAGTTGATTGGTCGTCAAACATCTCTTCAATAACCAATGCTTCATTTATATTTTCTACAACATTCTCGGATTTGTCCTTTATTAGTGAGTCTAGATATATTATACACACAACTAGAGATATAAAGATTAGAACCTCGAATGTTATTAGATACCCAATGTAAGTGGGCGAATCAAGAATTGATGCAAATTGATCTGGAGCAACGACAAGATAGGTGATCAAAGCACCACCTATTCCCCCAAATAGGGACATAAACCCTTTTAATCGATCTGTTCTTAGCATGCCAAATGTATCACTGAATGTGAGTGATAACTAATGGATGAAAAAGTTAGTGATGAGTTTTCTATTCTCGCCTTTCTGGATTGAATTCACCTTCAAGAAACGCTCGTCCTTGTTCACTGATCATATATTTCCCATCCTCAATTTTTTCTGTGTATCCACGAGAGGTGAATTCTCTTAGTCGATTTGAGACATGAGGTCGAGTCATATCGAGGTTGTAGGCGATTATAGAAGGGGACTGAACGATTAGAATTTCGGGATCAGATAATGCCTCTAAAATTCGGTAATCCTCCCGTGACATCCAATTTGGTCGTTCTCGAATAGACACGCTTGGACTCTGGTAGAGTTGATAGCACCATTATATTCACCAATTGAATACCATATCGTCATTCTAGATTAAGGTATCGTAATNTTAGATTTAAGTGGTGTCCGTTCTTGGGCCAGAGCAACGGAAGCCAGACGGACCCGCCGGTACCCGGTCGGGTCCTCGAGAGAAACGCGGACTCGGTGCTTGGGACACCGGCCCGCCTGGCTTCCGTAGACAAGGTACGGAAGCATGTATTCGCGCAACCGCGCGGGGGAAAAGCCCCCCGATCGACCGAAAGAGCCGCGTATCGGCCCACAGCCCACGCTTGTGGAATTGATTTCGGAAATTACCGATTCTGTCAGCACTGTTCTCGAACGGGCGTCATTCACCAATATCAGAATTATCGGAAATTCGGAATCTATATTCAGACGACTAAGTGGAGAGCAANCCGTGGTCCCGTATCAGTGAGACCATGACGAAACTAGCACGCAACCACGGTAAGAGTACCGGACACTGTAATTGTACCAATTCACTCGAGGTGAGTCGATGAGCGACCCCCTTGAGCCGATCACCCCGCGGGAGGCGGTAGAGATGTGGCTCAATCGGCTCCAGTCGACACGGGCCGACGAGACGCTTCAGAGCTATCGTTATCGACTGAAGCCGTTCGTTCAGTGGTGCGACAAAGAGGGAATCGACAACCTGAATGACCTCACGAGCCGCGATGTCTTCCAGTTCGACTCGGCTCGTCGAGCGGAGGGGCTGAAGGTTTCGACGCTGAACAACCAGATCGGGACGCTCAAGCAGTTCATCCAGTTTTGCGAGCGGATCGACGCAGTTCAGCAGGGCCTCCCGGCGAAGATCGAAGTACCGTCGGTGGAGTTAGCCGACCGCGTCAACGACGAGCTGCTATCCGCCGAACGCGCCGAGACGATCCGCGAGAACCTGAATCGGTACGCGCGGGCGTCCCGACGACAGGCGATGTTCGAATTGCTCTGGCACACCGGTTGCCGCCTCGGTGAGCTTCGTGGGCTCGATCTTCGAGACTGCTTTTTCGAAGAGTCCGACCTTGAGCGACTCCGTCACCAGGACGACATCGATCAGGCGGCTCTCGAGGAGGTAGAGGTTCCGTTCGTCTACTTCCGCCATCGGCCGGAGACACCGCTGAAGAACAAACGCGAGGGCGAGCGGCCGGTAGCGATCTCGCAGACAGTCGCCGATCGGATTCAGGAGTACATCGACGTGAATCGCGTCGAGCGACGGGATTCGAACGACCGTCGACCGCTACTGACGACCGAGAAGGGCGACGACGGTAGAGCCTCGAAGTCGAGTATTCGCCGCGAGATTTACATCATGACCCAGCCGTGCCGGTGGGGATCGTGTCCGCACGATCGCGATACGACGAACTGCGAAGCCCTGGAACACACCCTCGAGGCGCGGTGTCCCTCGAGTCGGTCACCGCACCCAATTCGAACGGGTTCGATCACGCACATGCGTGATGAGGGCTGGCCGCCGGAAGTCGTCGCTGAACGAGTAAACGCGACCCCTNCGCACCCAATTCGAACGGGTTCGATCACGCACATGCGTGATGAGGGCTGGCCGCCGGAAGTCGTCGCTGAACGAGTAAACGCGACCCCTGACGTGATCAGGGAGCACTACGACCACCCAGATCCGATCCGGCGGATGCAGTCCCGCCGCGATTTCCTTAGCGAGAGTGATTCCGAATGATTTCCGAAAGTTCCGGAAACAGCCAGTACAACGTACGCAACGGTCGAGTGGATGACCTCGGCGGTCCCACTTCGAATTCTCCAAGTGTTCAACTCTTAGCCGCTCGCACCCTCGAGCCGACCGAAAATCCAATTCTCGGTTTCGGNTTCCGAATGATTTCCGAAAGTTCCGGAAACAGCCAGTACAACGTACGCAACGGTCGAGTGGATGACCTCGGCGGTCCCACTTTTCGCGACGCAAAATGTGACATGGTTCTTCATTGCGAAATTTCGGTTGTCTCACTTTGTTACCACAGCAAACGGTAGAGAGAAGCGACCGCTGTGAGTTAAGGCTATAAATATAATCTTGACGATACCGTGTTTCTCGTCGGTAGAGCAAAACACCTGCAAACTACACTCTGTCGATCTGGACCCCAATTTCGTACGAAAAACATGGAAACCGAAACGCTGCTGAACGTATCTTCAGAGGGATAAACGTCGTATCTCTTCGTTCACAAACTTCTTTAGTCACGCAAAACCGGTGACAGCAGAATCCTGGCTTCAGGCTTTTGCCGTCTGATACAATGGCACAAACTAAACACACCCTTCGCACCGCCCTATTTCTTAAGGATGCTCAGCAGAAATATAGGAGGTGTAGTAAAACGAAGCAGTTATCTATCTAGTCTACTATACCTCAAATTCACCGATAATCGAGGTACTTTCGACTTGACTGTCAAGTGAATCACCAGTTGTGAGACTAGTCTCGCCAGTAAATGCCTGAATCGTGTAGGAACCACTTAGGTTCCCGCTATCACTGTACTCTTGAGATTCACCAGTGCTTGTTAGGATTTTATCTTTATTGACAACCTCACCATCACTGTTGACGAGAGTAATACCGTCAGCATTCCCCATGTCAGTAACACTGATGGTTGCGCTCGAGTTCGACTCGTTCACATCAGAGGTTGCAGCCGCGTTAACACCACCGTCACCCATACTGTCGCCCATATCCAGCACGAACGCTGCGATCACGGCCGCCAGGATGACGGTAATCGCGACCATCAGGATAACACCGATAACGGGCGATACTGCTCGCTCTTCTTCGCTGCCGACCAGCTTGTTTCTGTATTTGCTTAGATCCATTGTTGGATTCGTTCTTGTACGCGCCCGTGAACGGTGAGAACACTTATTCGGGGTAGTGTGGTAGCCACCCATGGCGCTCGAGGGGGGGGGGTTGGCACCAGTCCTCGGCGTCACCGTCCCACCGTGTTCGGGCCTGATGCTACCAGTGCAGTCACCCCATATATAAGTATTCGATAGTGAAACACATCATATTGAAAAACGTTCACGAAAGGCTTTCAGTTGTGATAATCAAGGTGGAACAGAGCGGTTACAGCACCCCCTTGAACCGACGCCGTCTTGCGGTTTTGCGATGCCGAATATTAGTCAATAAAGCTTCTGGCCGATCGGTTCGGCGGACGGAACCGTTCGATTCGTTCGATCCGCGGTGCCCTCGCGCTCGCGCGCACTCGAGCAGCCACTACTCGTAACAAGACTCGATCCAAACTCTCGAGTCGACGGTCACACTCGCGCCCACCGACTCGATCGTGGCGTCCGCTAACGAAACGCACTGACTCCGTGGAAAACGGGTGGACGCGCCCATCCGCACGATCTGACCAGCGGCTGATGGGGGCGCTCCACTCGAGTCGATCCCGGTCGCGGTCCAGGTATCGGCACCGGGATCGATTCGTACAACGGTCGATTCGCTAATAGTTCTGGCGGTTATGACGAATCGTCAATAAGTCCTGAAACGTTTCGGGAGCGATCGCCCGCTACCGTGGCAATTCACTGCTCGTCCCCTCCGGTTCTCGAGTCGGCCCCGACGCTCGAGGCGCGGAATCGGCGAATAGATTCAAGCCCGCCCGGAGGTGACTAGCGATATCGCTGCCATGGCCGCTCCGGTCGACGCACCCGATGACCGCGCCGTCAACCCCCTACTGGGCGTGTTTCTGATCGTCGGGGCCGCGGTCGTCTGCTCGGCCGCGCTCGGAACCGTCCTCATCGGCGTCGATCACGACCTCGAGGGGACATCGCCCCAGGCGACCGTCGAACTCGAGACGGTCGTGACCGACGGTACCGACGGCTTCGTCACGCTCGGCGTCGCCGACCGCTCCGCGGCCGACGCGGTCACGGTGACGGCGACGACGACCGACGGTCGGCGGGCGATCGATGACGGCACCCCGGACGGGACCGCCGAGCTGACCGAACGCCGCGAGGCGGTCGACGACTCGATCACGGTCCGCAAGAACGTCGACCCGGACGCGCCGCGGGACGTCGAACTCCGACTCGTCGCTCGTGCCCACCTCGCGGACGACGCCGCCGTGGTCCTCGATCGGACGGTGGTGATCTGATGTTCGGCCTCGAGGACGCCCTCCCGCCGCGGGTCACGAAGACCACGCTCTACCGCGTCGTCGGCTGGGGGCTGCGCTTGTACGTGCTCACGGTGCTGGTCGTCGGCTGCTACAGCCTCCTCTGGGTTCTCGACCTCGCAGGGCTGGTCTCCGAGTCCTGGCTGTCGACGGTCTGGATCGCCATCGCGGTGATGGGGACCCTGTTTCTCGTCCTCCTGATTCCGCTGTTCTACACCTCGCGGTCGTCGACCCGATAGCGACCGCGCTCGAACTAATCTGACCGAACCACTCCCTCGAGTCCGGATCCGTCTCGAGAAATAGTCCAACCCAAACCGAGCTCGAGAGGAACGGCCGCGGCGACTACGGACGCGGATACGCGGATTCGTCGTCGCTCTCGGCCGTATCCTCGGCGCCTTCGTTGCTATCCGCCGTTTCGGACGGTCGATCCCCGATCACGTCGAACGACTCTCCCCCACAGGAACACGCGGTCCCCGTTCCGATCGGCCGAATCGATCCGTCGGCCTGGATCCGTACCGCGAGGGCGGTACCGCACTGCTGACAGATCGCGACCGATCGGTCTCCCCTGACAGGCATGTCCCGCCGTATTCCGAGGCGTTATTTCAAGATTTCGAAGGGGAGCGCCCGGAGAATCCGTCGAAACCCGTCCGTGCGCCCGATGCCGGTCGCCGCCCCAACAGCGCCGATCCGCCGGGCGATCGGTGCGGTTAGGGTCGTTCGGCGCACACTCACGCGTGATGACGGTCGTCCTCGCCGGCGTCGGTGCCGACACCACGAACCTGGGTGCGCTCGCCCCGCTGTACGACGACGGGCGCTTCGAATACGTGCCGATCCCCGAGAAGAACCCCGACACCGACGAGACCGAAACGCTCGGCTCGTGGGACCTGCGCGCGACCGACGGCACCGCCGCGGACCTCACGAACCGGATCGCCCCCCAACCGATCGGCGACGCCGACCGGACCGTCGCCGGCGACGCCCTCGAGTCGTGGCCCCTGCACCGCGACCCCAACTTCGCGGCGCTGACCTACGGCGAACACCGGACCAGCGGCTACGTCGAACGCCTCCGAGCGCTCGAGCCCGGCGACGTCGTCGGATTTTACACCGGCCTGCGACGTCCCGGCGGCGACCGCGCACACCGCTACCTGATCGGCTACTTCACCGTCGATCGAGTCGACGTCGTCGACCCCGACCAGCCGCGGGCCGACCGCGAGGCGATCCTGGCGGCCCACCCGGACAACGCCCACACGAAACGCGCTCGGGACGGAGACCTCTACCTCGAGAAACCGGTCGTCCTGATCGACGGCCGCGAACCCGGCGGCCTGTTCGACCGCCACCCGATCCGGCTCAGCGACTACTACACCAAACCGGGGAACGAACGATCGCAGTATTACCTGCGCGAGGAGATCGCGACCGAGTGGGCCGTCCGCGCCGGCGGCGAGAACATGATGTACAAGCCCGCCTACCGCTGTGCGCTCTCCGGAGCGGCGTTTCGCCGCCGCGTCGGCCGGCCGGGCGACCGCACGGCCGATCGCGCCCGCCTCGATACCGAGGACGCCGCCGAGACAACCGACTGACCGCCGCCAGACCTAGACGCGCGGCGGCTCGAGCGGGTCGACGTAGGGCTCGAGGTCCGCGAAGTTCGGTCCGGTGGCTACCGCGTCGCTCGAGCGGTCGTAGACCACGACGTCGTGTTCGGCGAGTCGCGGGAGGTGGTTGTGAACCAGCTGGAGAGCGATCCCGTCTCGTTCGCGCACGCATAACTCGGACGTCTCGCGGCTCCAGACCGCGAGCCGTTCGGCGGTGTCGGGGACCGTCGTTCGGTCGACGGCCGAGAGGTGACACAGCAAGTACTCGCGAACCCGATTGGCGAGTAGTGAGTAGACGGTCTCCCGCTCGAGTGACTCAGGCTGGACTGGCATGATAACTGCTACGACGAACCGACTTAGAACAATCATTGTGCCTCACTAGGTAGGGATCGAACAATTGTACTAGCATACCGAACAGTGTCCGAAACGGACCGGTCCGCGAGGCGTCTCGATTCTCCGCCACGAGACGAGTCGAGTTCGACTACCGGCGGGACGACCGGAACCGACGGCGACCGCGCCCGCGCCGCCTCGATCGATCGGTTTCATGTAGTGATACCGCATACTCCCGAGCAGTGACTGACGAGACGGACTCGCGCCACGACCGCATCCGGCACCATCCGACCGCGGGGCCGGGCAACTCGCTCGCCGACTGGACGCGCGCGCGCAACCCGCTCCGGGTCGCGATCTCCTACGTCGCCGTCTGGCTGATTCGAATATCGCCGAGCCTCCGCCTCAAGCGGTGGCTGTTGCGCCGACTCGGCGCCACCGTCGGCCCCGGCGTCTCCTGGGGGCTCGAGGCCACGCCGGACGTCTTCTGGCCCGACCTGATCACCGTCGAACGCGAGGCGATCGTCGGCTACGACGCGACGATCCTTTGCCACGAGTTCCTCCAGGACGAGTACCGCACGGGCGAGGTCGTGATCGGCGAACGCGCGATGATCGGCGCCGGCGCGATCGTCCTTCCGGGCGTCGAGATCGGCGCGAACGCGCGGGTCGCCGCCAACTCGCTCGTCACCCGGGACGTGCCGCCGGAAACGACCGTGGCCGGCGTCCCGGCCGAACCGGTCGGCTCGAGCGCCGCGGACGACGCGAGCGCCGAGACGGCTGGCGATACCGCTGCTGATTCCGGAGTCGACGATAGCGAAACGGGGGACGACGAGACCGAACCCGGAGACGTCGGGGTCGGATCCGCCGACGGGACCGACGCCTGATCGACGGTCGAAGACCAAGAGTCGGATCGGGAGACGCCGGTCACTGGCAGTCCCGTAGCAATTGCGGCGATCGGCGGAAAAAACAGGGGTGAGTCGGATCGAGAGACGTCGATCGAGTCGCTTACAGCGACGACCAGGACTTACGGGCCTCGTTCCAGGAGGTGATGTCCGCGATCCAGCGGGCCGCGATCATCTTCTTGAGGTTCTTCGCGGGGGCGCCGCCGAACGTGTCGACGGGCAGGGAGACGCCAAAGGCCGGCTTGACCTCGTGGGCGACGGCCTTCTCGCCGACGGAGATGACGGTCCCCTTGTCCTCGTGCTCCCAGGTCCGCAGCGGACGGTTCTCGATGGCGCGGGAGATGTTCTCGCCGGCGACCTCGGCGGCCTGCCAGGCGGCCTGGGCGGTCGGCGGTGCGGGCTGGTCGCCCTGGTTGATGATCGCCGAGTCGCCGATGGCGAAGACGCGCTCGTCGGAGGTCTGGAAGTTGGCCTCGGTGTTGAGGCGGTTGTGCTCGTTCTCGAGGTCGGCGTCGTCGAAGGCGTCGCGGCCGGTGATGCCGCCGGTCCAGACGAGGACGTCGTGATCGAGGGGCTCGCCCTCGTCGAACTCGATGTGGTCCTCGGTGGCCTCGGTGATCGGGTCGTCCGTGTGGATCTGGACGCCGGCCTCCTCGAGCAGGTCGCGCAGGGCCTGCTGGATCTCGGGGTCGTTACCGGGGAAGATCTCCTCTAGGGCCTCGACGAGGTGGATCTCGATCGGCGCGCGGTGGTTGTCGCGGAACTCCGCGATCTCGCCGGCGGTCTGGATGCCCGAGAGCCCGGCGCCGCCGATGACGACCTGTGCGGGCTCGCCGCGGGTGGCCTCCTGGCTGGCCTCCTTGACGGCGTCGTGGATCTCGAGGGCGTCGTCGAGACTCTTCAGCGTCAGCGAGTGCTCCTCGAGGCCGGGAATGCCGTAGTAGGCGGTCTGGCTGCCCAGACCGACGAGAACGTAGTCGTATTCGACGTCCTCGCTGTCAGCGAGTTCGACGACCTGATCGTCGACGTCGAGGCCGACGACCTCGTCCTGGATGAACCGGGTCGACGGATCGGCGATCTGGGTGACCGGGAAGGTGATATCCGAGCGGACGTCCGGATCCCGAATGACGCGGTGGGATTCGTGAAGAACCAGATGATAGTCGACGTCAGCGATCCAGGTCAGCCGTGCATTACCCCCGAGCTCCGACTGGAGCTTGTTGATCGCACCGGCACCGGCGTAACCGGCTCCGAGTACGACGACGTTCTCAGTCATATCTCCTATTCCGAAACCCTCCGATACAAAGGTGTTGGAACGTTCATGCACGTGTTAGGTATTCCCATGCAACGTATCGCCGTCGGAAACTATCTCCGAAACGACACCTGTTCAGAGAATTCGGTTTCCGAACGCGCTCGCGGTGAGTTCGGCCGCGATGGTCGCCGTCTCGTTGCCCTCGTCCAGAATCGGATTGACCTCGACGACGTCCATCGACCGGATGATCTCCTCGGCCGCGTGGCGCTCGGAGACGGTCTCGAGTGCGGCGTGAGCTTCCCGGTAGGTGACGCCGCCGCGGACCGGCGTGCCGACCCCCGGCGCAGTCTTGGGATCGACCCAGTCTAAGTCGAGGCTGACGTGAACGCCGTCGGTGCCGTCGGTCGCGACGTCGAGGGCGTCTTCGACGACGGCGGTCATCCCGCGCTCGTCGATGTCGGCCATCGTGTACGCCGTCATCTCGCTGTCGCGGACCAGTTCGCGCTCGCGCTCGTCGATGCTCCGGAGGCCGACGTAGGCGATCGATTCCTCGCGGACGCGCGGCGCGCGGGCCCACGACAGGTCGCCGAAGGCGCCCCGTCCCAGCGTCGCGGCAAGCGGCATTCCGTGGACGTTGCCGCTAGGCGACGTCTTGGGCGTGTTGAGGTCCGCGTGGGCGTCGAACCAGATCGCGCCGAGGTCCGCCTCGCGGGCCGAACCGCGCATCGAACCGATGGCGACCGAGTGGTCCCCGCCCAGCACGAGCGGAAACTCGCCGTCCGCCAGCGTTTCCGCGACTCGTTCTTCCAGCCGTGTACAGACATCCTCGACTTCCCGGAGGAACTTCGCCGTCCCCTCGATCGGTTCGTCGGTGTTGGGATCGCGCTCCTCGGCTCGCGGAATCAAGAGGTCGCCGTCGTCGACGGCGGTGACGCCGGCGTCCGAGAGCCGATCAGCCACCTCGGCGTACCTGATCGCCGATGGTCCCATGTCCACGCCGCGGCGATCCGCCCCGTAGTCCATCGGCGCGCCGATGATTCTGACGGTCGTAGCCATACTCGGCCTTCGTCGCCCGGCGGTTTGACGGTGGCGATAGAGACGGCGACAGCTTTAGGGGTAGACCCGTCTAAATCCGAGCACCATGATGCTGAGCGACGTGATGGAGGACTACCTCAAGACGATCTACCAGCTCCAGCGCGAGACCGACGACCGGATCAAGACGTCGGCCATCGCCGACGAGCTGGACGTCACGTCGCCGACGGTCACCAGCATGCTCGACAAACTCGAGGAGCGGGGGCTCGTCGACCGCGAGAAGTACAGGGGCGTCACCCTGACCGACGAGGGCGAAACCGTCGCCCTCGAGGTCGTCCGTCACCACCGGCTGCTCGAGGCCTACCTCACCGAACACCTCGACTACGACTGGGCGGAGGTCCACGAGGAGGCCGACCGGCTCGAGCACCACATCAGCGAGGACTTCGAGGCCCGCGTTGCGGACGTCCTCGGCGAACCGACGGTCGACCCCCACGGCGCGCCGATCCCCGGCGCCGACCTCGAGCCGCCCGAACGCCCCGATGGCGAATCCGTCACCTCGTTCTCGGCGGGCGACACCGTGATCGTCGAGGAGGTCGCCGACCGCGACGCCGACGTCCTCTCTTACCTCGCCGAACACGGGGTCAGACCCGGCGTCGAACTCAAGATCGTTGAGGTCGCCCCCTTCGGGATGATCACCGCCCGCTCGAGCGACCACGACGCCGACGTCTCTCTGCCCGAGTCCGTCGCCCACCACGTCCGCGTCACCGAGCCGCCGGAACTCGAACAGTAGTCCGTCGTCGCGTTCGTTCGGGGGAACTCGACCCAGATCGTGCTGTTCGTGCCGGCGTTCGCGATCCACAGCGTCACGGAGGGGCCGACGGTCGGCGGCGCGGTCGCGCGGGATCGAACGGTGCCGCCGCAGCGTCACTTCGCCTTTAGTTCCACCTCGAGGCGTAGCTCGCCGCGGGCTGAACCGCCGGACGGATCGGCGAACGCACCCGGCCGTCGATCGCCGAAACAAAACACCTTACTAGGGTGCGTTCGAACGACAGAATTACCGCGTTACTCCCGGCTCACCCGTCGGGTTTAAGGAAATCAATTACGAACAATTCAGTATGTCATCCATCGAACTCACCCCCAGCCAGAAGAAAATCCTCCGTGCATTGACGAATCTGCACAAGGAGTCCGAAGCCGCGATCAAAGGCGAGGATATCGCCGAACAGGTCGACCGCAACCCCGGGACGATCCGTAACCAGATGCAGAGTCTCAAAGCCCTCCAGCTCGTCGAGGGCGTACCCGGACCTAAAGGCGGGTACAAACCCACGGCCTCGGCCTACGAGGCCCTCGAGATCCAGCAGATGGACGACCCGGCCTCGGTCCCGATCGAACACGAGGGCGAACCCATCGACGACGTCATCGTCGAGGAGATCGACCTCTCGAGCGTCCACCACCCCGAACTCTGCCGCGCCGAGATCCACATGCAGGGTTCGATGGGCGAGATCCACGAGGACGACGCCGTCACCGTCGGCCCGACCCCGCTGTCGAAGCTCCTCATCGAGGGCCGCGTCGACGGCAAGGACGACACGAACAACATCCTCATCCTGCGGATCGAAGACATGGTCGCCCCGGCCGAAGAGCCGTCCCACTAACGGCGACCGACGATCGCTCTCGATTTTTCTTCGCTCTCTTCGCGTTCTAGCGGCCCGCCCGCTCGCGTGATATTCTGTCGCACGACGGCGCCTCGAGTCGCGGAGTCGAGACTCTCGACGCTTGCTCGAGCGACGAAAACCAGTGACGGTCGCTATCGCGTCCGACGGGGTCGATACCCGGCCGGGCTACCGGCGGCTGTCAGTTCTCTTCGGCGTCAGTGGGAACGTCGGCATCGTCGTCGACATCGGCATCGGCGTCCGCATCGACGTCGCCCGTCGCGGCCGCCGGGATGTCGTCGACGCTGGCGACCGCGTCGCCGTCCTCGACGTCCATGACGATCACGCCCATCGTGTTGCGCCCGACCGTCGAAATCTCGTCGACGCGCGTCCGGACGATCTGGCCGTCCTCGCTCATCATCACCAGCTGATCGTCGTCGTCGACCGCCTTGACGGCCGTCACGGGACCGTTTCGGTCGCCCGTCTTGATGTCGATCAGTCCCTTGCCGTACCGCGACTGGGTGCGATACTCCGAGAGCCGGGTCCGCTTGCCGTACCCGTTTCGAGTGACGGTCAACAGGGCCTGGCCGTCCGCTTCGTCGGTCGCGACCAGTCCGGCGACCGCGTCGTCGCTCTGGAGCTTGATCCCGTTGACCCCGCGAGCGTTCCGTCCCATCGCGCGAACCTCGTCCTCGTCGAAGCGGATCGTCATGCCGCCCTCGGTGGCGATGACCAGATCCTGCGAGCCGTCGGTGACCTCGACGTCGACGAGCTCGTCGCCCTCCTCGAGATCGGCGGCGATAATCCCCGTCGAGCGGATGTTATCGAACTCATCGCCGGCGGTTCGCTTGACGTAGCCGTGGCGGGTGGCCATCGTCACGAACTCGCCGTCGCCGAAGGCGTCGGTGTCGACGATGGCCGTGATGTCCTCGCCGGGGTCGAGATCGAGGATGTTGACCGCCGACTTGCCGCGGGCGGTCCGGCCCATCTCGGGGATCTCGTAGGTCTTGAGCTGGTAGACTTTGCCCTGATTCGTGAAGCACAGCAGGTAGTCGTGGGTGTTCGCGCGGAACACCGTCGAGACGCGGTCGCCCTCCTTGACGTCCGCGCCGATGATGCCCTTGCCGCCCCGACCCTGGGGGTCGAACTGGTCGATGGGCATCCGCTTGACGTAGTCGTCCTCGGTCATGACGACGAAGACCTCCTCCTCGGGGATGAGGTCCTCGTGGGTGACCGTCCCCTGATCCTCGACGATCGAGGTGCGCCGCTCGTCGCCGTACTCGTCTTTGATCTCGCGGAGTTCGTCCTTGATGACCGACAGCAGCTCTTCCTCGCTCTCGAGGATCGCGTTCAGGCGTTCGATCTCGGCCTGGACCTCCTCGTACTCCTCTTCGATCTCGGTGGTCTCCATCGAGGTGAGGCTCCCGAGTTGCATCCGGACGATGTGATCGGCCTGATCCGTGGAGAAGTCGTAGGCGTCCTGTAAGTTCTCCTTCGCGTCCGACCGCGTCTCGCTGTTGCGGATCAGTTCGACGACGTCGTCGGCGTTCTCGACGGCGGTCAGCCGCCCCTCGAGGATGTGGGCTCGGTCCTCGGCCTCCTCGAGGTCGTACTCGCTGCGCCGGCGAACGACCTCGCGGCGGTGGGCGACGTACTCCTCTAAGGTCTCCTTCAGCGAGAGCACTCGCGGCTGGCCGTCGACCAGCGCGAGGTTGATGACGCCGAAGGTTCGCTCTAAGTGGTTCTCGAGCAGGCGGTTCTTGACGACCTCGCTGTTGGCGCCGCGCTTGAGTTCGATGACGATGCGGACGCCGTCGCGGTCGGACTCGTCGCGCAGGTCGGAGATTCCCTCGAGTTCGCCCTCGTTGACGTCCTCGGCGATGCGCTCGACGAGGCGGGCCTTGTTGGCCTGGAAGGGGAGTTCCGTGACGACGATCCGCTCGCGGCCGTTCTTCCACTCCTCGACCTCGAACTCGGCGCGGACGCGGAGGCGTCCGCGGCCGGTCTTGTAGGCGGAGTAGATGGCGTCGCGGCCGACGATGTTCGCGCCGGTCGGGAAGTCGGGCCCCTTGACGTGCTCCATCAGGTCCTCGACCGTCGCGTCGGGGTCGTCGATCAACTCGATCGTGGCGTCGATGACCTCGCCCAAGTTGTGCGGCGGGATGTTCGTCGACATCCCGACCGCGATCCCGGAGGAGCCGTTCACGAGGAGGTTCGGGAACGCCGCGGGGAGCACGTCGGGCTCCTGCAGGCGGTCGTCGTAGTTCGCCGAGAAGTCGACGGTGTCCTTGTCGATGTCGGAGAGCAGTTCCTCGGAGATCGAGGACATTCGCGCCTCGGTGTACCGCTGGGCGGCGGCCGGATCGCCGTCCATCGAACCGAAGTTCCCCTGGCCGTCAACCAGCGGGTAGCGCATCGAGAAGTCCTGGGCCATCCGAACCAGGGTGTCGTAGATCGCGCTGTCGCCGTGGGGGTGGTAGTCACCCATCGTCTCCCCGACGATCGAGGAGGACTTTCGGTGAGAGGAGCCACTCGAGACGCCCATCTCGTGCATCGCGTAGAGGATGCGCCGGTGGACGGGTTTCAGGCCGTCCTCGACGCGCGGGAGCGCACGACCCGCGATGACGGACATCGCGTAGTCGATGTAGCTCTGCTCCATCTCGTCCTCGATGCGGACGTTCTCTACCGCTCGTGCCTGTACGTCAGTCGGATCGGGTACGTCTGAACTCATGTATCATTGGGTTTCGTTGATTGCGTTGGTTGCGTGAGAGGTTGGTGTCAAGCACTGCCTCCGTGAGAGCGTCCGCTGTGTGGACGCTCGAACGGGCCGACGACCGACCCGGAGAGCGCGGTGCGAAGCACCGCGGAAAGGCGAACGGCCGAAGGCCGTGAGCCGAGCGCGGCTTGCCGCGCGGAGGGGAGGGAGGAGTGCTTTTCATCAAAGTTTTGCCGAGGGTCAGCTTCGCTGACCCGCAGCGCAAAAGTTTGTTAGATATCAATCCATTCCGCCTCCGGCGCGTTGTCCTTGATGAACTGTTTGCGGGGTTCGACGGCGTCGCCCATCAGGACGGAGAACATCTTGTCCGCCGCCGCGGCGTCCTCGATGGTGATCTGTTTGAGGATGCGGTTGTCGGGGTCCATGGTCGTATCCCAGAGCTGTTGGGGGTTCATCTCGCCCAGTCCCTTGAACCGCTGGACCTGCGACGGGTTCCCGTCGCATTTCTCCGCGACGATCTCGTCGCGTTCCTGCTCGGTCATCGCGTCGTAGGTCTCGCCGCGGTAGCGAATCCGGTAGAGGGGCGGCTGGGTCGCGTAGACGTAGCCGCCCTCGAGCAGCGGGCGCATGTGGCGGTAGAAGAACGTCAACAGCAGCGTCCGGATGTGGGCGCCGTCGACGTCGGCGTCGGTCGCCATGATGATCTTCTTGTAGCGGACGTCCTCGACGTCGAACTCGTCGCCGATCCCCGCGCCGATGGCGGTGATCATGTTCCGGATCTCGTCGTTCTCGAGGATCCGGTCGAGCCGGTGTTTCTCGACGTTCAGGATCTTCCCTTTGATGGGGAGGATCGCCTGGAAGTCCGGATTCCGCGCCTGTTTGGCGCTGCCGCCGGCGGAGTCTCCCTCCGCGATGAACAGTTCGGCCTCGTCGGGATCCTTGGTCTGGCAGTCGGCCAGCTTGCCGGGCAAGGACGTGGACTCGAGGGCGGACTTCCGCCGGGTGAGCTCCTCGGCCTTCTGGGCGGCCTTGCGGGCCTTCGCGGCCTCGACGGCCTTGGTGACGATGGCCTGGGCGGTGTCGGGATGTTCCTCGAAGTAGGTGCCCAGCCCCTCGTGCATCGAACTCTCGACGATGCCCCGCACTTCCGAGTTACCGAGTTTCGTCTTCGTCTGCCCCTCGAACTGCGGATCGGGGTGTTTGACCGAGATGACGGCGGTGAGTCCCTCGCGGATGTCCTCGCCCTTGAGGTTGTCCTCTAAGTCGCCGAGCATGTCGTTGTCCTTCGCGTAGTCGTTGACCGTCCGGGTCAGCGCGGTCTTAAAACCGGTGAGGTGAGTCCCGCCCTCGCGGGTGTTGATGTTGTTCGCGAAGGCGTGGATCGAGCCCTGCAGTTCCTCGGTGGCCTGCATCGCGACCTCGACCTGGATGTTCTGCTCTTCGGCCTCGAAGTAGATGACGTCGTCGTGCATCGCCGAGCGCGTCTCGTTTAAGTACTCGACGAACTCGCGGATGCCACCTTGGTACTCGTAGGTCTCCTCGACGGGCGCGTCCTCGTCGTGCAGTTCCGTGCGCTCGTCGCTCAGCGTAATACGTACGCCGGAGTTGAGGAAGGCCAGCTCCCGAAGCCGGTTCGAGAGCGTCGAGAAGGAGAATTCGTCGCCCTCGAAGATGCCCGTGTCGGGCCAGAACCGGATCTGGGTGCCGGTCTCCTCGTCTTCCTCCATGTCGCGGACGCGCTCCATGTCGCCGACGGGTTCGCCCTCCTCGAAGGCGTGACGGAAGACGGAACCGTCGCGTTTCACCTCGGCCTCGAGTCGCTCGGAGAGGGCGTTGACCACGCTCACGCCGACGCCGTGGAGGCCGCCGGAGACCTGGTAGGACTTGTTGTCGAACTTGCCGCCGGCGTGGAGGACCGTGAGAATCACCTCGAGTGCGGGGCGGTCGTACTCGTCGTGTGTGTCGACGGGGATGCCACGGCCGTCGTCGGCGACGCTCACCGATCCGTCGTCGTTGATAGAGACGGTGATGTCGTCGCAGTGACCGGCCAGTGCTTCGTCGATCGAGTTGTCCACCACCTCGTAGACTAGATGGTGAAGACCTCGAGAATCCGTAGAGCCGATGTACATCGCCGGCCGTTTCCGCACGGCCTCCAGGCCTTCGAGGACCTGGATTTGGCCTGCGCCGTACTCGCTTTCCTGGGACATGTAAAACCTGCTTTCGGATAGCCGCCCGGCACTAATAAAAGTCACGTGTACGCGCTCGCGCGCGAGGCAACCACGGGCGGATCGAACTGCGACGACGAGAGAAACCGCCGCGGTCGTCCCTAGATGACCGCGTCGAAGTCGTTGTGACCCTGAATGTCGACGCCCTCGTCCGTGACCGCGGCGAGGAAGACGCCGTTACCGGAGCCGGTGTCGCGCTCGACGGCGCTCTCGATCGCGCGGGCCGCGACCGACTGCGCCTCCTCGAGCGAGAGGCCCTCCTCGTACTCCTGTTCGAGGAGACCGTAGGCGAGTTGCATCCCGGAGCCGGTGACGGTGTAGTCGTCTTCCATCACGCCGCCGGCGGGGTCGATGCTGTAGACGTGGTTGCCCTCCGCGTCGACGCCGCCGAGGATGGGATTAATCGCCCGGAACGGGCCGCCGCGGGCGAAGTTCCCCGCAAGCGTCGCGAGCGCCTCGATAGGCATCGGCTCGCCGCGGCGGGACTCGTAGAGGTTGACCTCGGAGCGCAGCGTTCGGATGAACGACTGGGCGCCGCCGACCGAGCCGACGAGCGTCAGCGCGCCGGTCGGGTGGATCTGCTCGACCTTCTGGACGTTCTTGTTCGNGATGAACGACTGGGCGCCGCCGACCGAGCCGACGAGCGTCAGCGCGCCGGTCGGGTGGATCTGCTCGACCTTCTGGACGTTCTTGTTCGAGACGAACCGGCCGCCGAGGCTGGCGCGCATGTCCGTCGCGATGACGACGCCCTCGTCGGTCGTGATGCCGATCGTCGTCGTCCCGGTCTTGTTGACGGTGTCGCCGTGGTCGTCACCCTGACTGCCGTCGGGGAGCGAGCCCAGTTCGGGCGCGTACGGCGACGGATCGGTTCCCTGCCGGGTCGGCTCTTGACTCCAGTTATTCATCGCTCTCCTCCGCGTCTGGCTGGTCGATCTCCGCGACGATCGACTCGAGTCGCTCCTGGGAGACCGTCTGGAACGTCTCGTCTTCCGTATCGATCGTCGCGAGGTCGACGTTCTCGGCGCTGACCGGCTCGTCATCGGCTGATCCGAGCGCGCGGAGCGCGAGTTCGATGCCGCCGTCGAGGTCGGCGTCCGGTTGGTACTGCTCCTCGAGGAAGTCCTGGATCTCGTTGCGGTTGCTGCCGATGGCGGCGGCCTGCCACTCGTAGTCCGTCCCCGAGGGGTCGGTCTCGAACAGGCGCGGCTCGCCGTCGTCGATACCGCCGACGAGGAGGGCGACGCCGAACGGGCGGGCGCCGCCGGTCTGGGTGTACTCCTGAATGTGATCGGTGACGGCCCGCGTCAGCGTCTCGACGCCGATCGTCTGGCCGTACCGGAGCTGTTCGCCCTGCGCGCGTCGTCGCGCGAGGTCGACGAGCTGGCGCGCGTCGGCCACGTGGCCGGCGCTGGCGATGCCGACGTGGTCGTCGGCCTTGTGGATCTTTTCGACGCTCGAGGGCTCCATGAGCGACGAACTGACCTGCCGGTCTGCTGCGAGCACGACGCCGTCCGGCGTGCGAATACCGACGCTCGCGGTGCCGCGTTTGACGGCCTCGCGAGCGTACTCGACTTGGTAGAGGCGTCCGTCCGGGGAGAAAATCGTGATCCCGCGGTCGTAGGCCTGCTGTTGGGATTGCCCTTGCATTGGTTCTCTGGTCGTGGGAGACCTTCACCTCGGGTAAGGGACCCCCATATATAAGAATTCTTGACACACGGCTTGGAGGTGGCAATTGTCTCTGGTTTCGAGCGAAGCGACGCGGCGGACGACTCGCGGAGTCGCGATTCCGTCGCCGATTCGGCGAGCGAACCGGAAAGATTCGCCGACGACGACCGCCTCGAGACTGGGACGCGGGCGGCGGTCAGTAATCCCCGAGGACGCCCAGCCGTCGCGCGCGCCTCGTCGCCAGCCCGAAGACGGCGTAGCCGAGCGCCAGGTAGCCGACGGCCGTCGCGACGAGGACGGCGAGCGCCGCGGGGTCGAACTCCCAGAGCCGCGTCCCGCTTCTCATCGCCAGCTGGAGCAGCGCGCTCCCCTGAACCAGCGGCAGCGCGGCCAGCCACGGGACGTCGAAGACGGGCGCCGAGATCAGCCCGACGAACGCGAACCCGAGGAGGTTGACGACGCTCGAGATCCGCTTGTACAGGACACTCAAGCCGCCCATGGCCAGCCCGAGGCCGAGCGTCGAGGCGATCGCCAGCGTCGCCACGGGGACGACGGTGACGAGGTGCAGGTCGAGTCGCGTTCCGGTCGCCAACAACATCGCCGCGAGGACGACCGCGGACGTGAGAAACGTCCGGAACACGATCGCCACCGTCTTGGCGAGGACCACCGGCCCGAAGCCGAAGGGCGTCACGAAGTGGCGCTCGAGAGTTCCCCAGCCGGCTTCGGCCTGAATATCGTTGACGATCCCCGAGTACGCGCCGGTCGCCAGCGACCACAGGAAGTAGCCGACGATCAGTCCCTCGAGGGAGTCGGCCATCGCCTGCCCCGCCAGCAGGGTGCCGCCGTACAGCAACATTCCGAAGAACAGCAGGTTGATGAACAGCCGCATGCCCGCGTTGACGGGGTAGCGGATCCAGATCAGCAGATCGCGGACGATCACGGCTCGCAGGAGGTGGTAGTAGCCGCCCGTCCGTCCGGATCGGGAGTCGACGCTCACCGCGTTCCACCCCCGATATCGTCGGTGCCACGTTCCGGGTCCCGATCGTCGCTCCCCGCACCCGTCCCGTCCCCGCCGGTCAGTTCGACGAACGCGTCCTCGAGGTCGGGCTGGACGGTGTCGACCGCCACCAGTTCGAGCCCGTGATCCTCCAGCGCGTCGGTCAGCCGGTAGAACGTCTCGGAATCGGCCGCCACCGCGAACCGCGTCCGGTCCTCGAGGCGCTCGACGTCGGTCACGTCGAAGCGCTCGCGGAGGGCCGCGAGGGTCGACTCGTCGGCGCCGCGAACGGTGAGTCGGTACCCCTGAGTCTCGAAGGCCGCCAACAGGTTCTCGACGGTGTCGTCGACGACGACCCGCCCCTCGTTCATGATGACCACGCGGTCGCAGACGGCCTCGATGACGTCCATGTCGTGACTCGAGACCACCAGCGTCAGGCCGCGCTCGTCGGCGAGCCGGACGAGTTCGCGCCGGAGCGTCAGCGAACTCTCGACGTCGAGCCCCAGCGTCGGTTCGTCGAGGAAGGCCACGGAGACGTCCCCGGCGAGGACGCTCGCGAGGGACACCTTCTGTTTCATCCCACGCGAGAGTTCCCGAACCGGCGTATCGGCCCTGTCGGCGAGGTCGAGTCGCTCCAGCAGTTCCTCGTGGCGGTCGGCGAGCGCGTTCGGGTTCCGGCCGCGAATCGCCGCGAAGTACCGCAGGTTCTCCCGGACGGTGAGTCGCCAGTAGTCGTTGCGCGCCCCCTCGAGCATGGCGTCGACGTGATCGTAGGCCGCTCTGGGGCGGTCGTAGACGTCGATTCCGTGGATCCGAACCGCGCCCTCGTCGGGGAGGAGCAATCCCAGGATTGACTTGATCGTAGTCGTCTTGCCGGCGCCGTTGGGCCCGAGCAGCCCGATCACCTCGCCCGGCGCGACGGAAAAGGAGACGTCCTCGACGGCCGCGACGGCCTTGTCTCCGCTCCCGAACGTCTTCGAGAGCCCTTCGACGGCCAGCGCGGGTTCCTCCCGCTCGCGCGTCGCGGGGTCATCCACTGTTCCCGACTCGAGACCGGCGTCGGTTCCGACGGCGTCGCTGCGGTCGGTCCCGCGGGCGCCCTCGAGATCCGTCGACTCGCTCGTCATTGGCGTGTTGACACGTTCGTAGCTCCGCTGGGGAGAAGACGTTTGTGGTCCGCTCGAGTTCCGGTGAGGGACGCCACCGGCTCGGCGCGGACGGTTGCTATCGCACTGCGCGGTTTATCGTCTGCTCGAGGCGGACGACGCGGCGGCTTCTCGATTCCGCGACGCAGGGTCTTAGAGCGCGATGAGCTGGTAATAGGTGTACGCACACGCGGACGACCGTCCCCGTCGACGACCGGCGGCCGGTTCGCGCGCGGCGGCGTGATAGACCGCCTTCATCTGCCGGCTGGCGACTCTCCTTGCTGGGTGTTCGCAGGTAGAATGAGGCAAACCACGCGGCACGGTTGGAACCGGCGCACGCGACCGCGCTCGGTTGCTGACGGGAGACGACAGTGCGTCTCCCGCTCACTGACTCATGAAACGTGCATCCGCTCGAACGACGACGGCATCGCGTACGAGTATCCCTTTTCCGTCACGCCGGCCTGACCGGCCGGCCGTCGAGGAGCCCGCAGACGACGCCCGATCGTCGCCCGTTCGAGGCGACAGCGACCGAGACCGCGGAGGTGGTCGCCAATGAGCGAACGGTCCACCTCGCCGTCTACGATCGTCGACGCCGTTCCCGGCGGGAAGACGATCCACAACGCCCTCTACAGGTACGGGCTGGGCGTGCTGTTCGCCGCGAACGTCTTCGGCGCCGGTTCGGTGTACATCCTCGCCGACGCCGGGGCGAACTTCGCCTTCTCCCTGCTGTGGGTGCTTCCGCTGGCCTTCCTCATCGACATCGCGCTCCACGACATGTCGGCCCGGCTGGCGGTGGCCGACGAACCGCTGGCTGACTACATCGTCGACGCGGTCCCGGTCGGCGGGCGAGCACTGGTGATCGCGATCTCGCTGATGTCGGCGCTGTGGGCCGTCTCGAACTACGCCGTCGCGGGCGCGGCCCTGGCCTGGCTCCTGCCGGGGCTCGACAACGTCATCGTCGGCATCGTCCTCGCCGGCGGCGCGGGAATCGCGATCGTCCAACTGAAGGTCTACGACCGAATCGAGGCGGCGATCGCGGCCGCCGTCTTCGCGGTCTTCGGCTCCTACGGCCTCCTGCTGGCCGGCCTGGACGTGCCGTGGCAGTCGGTCGCCGCCGGGTTGCGGCCCGCCCTGAACAGCGACATCGGCTACCTCACGACGGTCATCGCCCTGCTCGGGACGACCGTCTACTGGCCGAACTTCTTCATCCAGTCGAGCATCCAGCCGACCAAGGAGTGGACCGACGTCTGGAAGTACCGCCGAGACAACGCCGCCGGGATCGCGACGACGCTGCTGATCGGCAGCTTCGTGATGATCGTCTCGGCGGTCACCCTCGCGGAGGGCGAGATGACGCTGACCGGCCCCGGCCAGCCGCTGGCCGACATCCTCGGTCAGGGCGCGCTCCTCGTGTTCATGATCGCCGTCTTCCTCGCGAGCATCACCTCCGCGACCGGGACGCTGTTCGGCGCCGGGTTCATGATTCCGCAGTCGCTGGGCTCGCACACGGTGTTCGGCGACTTCCGGTTCCGCCGGACGGTCATCGGACTGATTACCGTCTCGGCGGCGACCGCCCTCCCGCTGCTGGTCTACACCGGGTTCGGCCCCGTCGAGATGGCCATCATCATGCCCGCGGTCAACGGCGCGATCGGGTTACCGGTGACCGTCTTCGCGCTCATCGGCGCCGTCAATCGGTTCTACGACGTCGAGTGGTACGAAAACGCCGCGTTCATCGCGGCGGGACTCGTCTTGCTGATCGGCAGCGCGACGACGATCCAGTCGCTCTACGAGACGATCGTGGGGATCCTCTGAGCGACGGGGCCGAATTCGAAGGCGGCTCGAGTCGAGTTCGATTTCTCATCCGAATCGGCGAGAGGTCGTCGTGCGGGACTCGCCGGTCCCGGCGACGGTGGGTCGCTAACCGGCCGAATGACGGCCTCGAGTCGGATCGGTTTCGCTCCGCGGGGCGATCGGTCGATCCGCTCGAGCGCCGCGAGATTCACGACGACGGTCGCGAGGGCGACTCGGCGAGTCGCGTCGAACCTTGCATTGATGGGCCACAGTCTCTTCGAGTCAGGGCGCGTAGCGCCGGTGGAGAGACATGGGCGAACGGGCCGGGCGACCGGGGTTACGGCACGAACGACGACGAGCGCTCCTGGCGGGAGTCGCCCTCCTCGGCGTCTGCTGCTCGTTCAAGCGGTCTGGCTCGATCTGGCGGCGGGTCAGTTCTGGAACGACGTCCTCGTCGGTGCGCTGGCAGTCTGTCTCGGTGTCTACAGCGCTGCGAAGATCCGCGACCGGCGGAGTCACTGACCCGATGGCGGTCCGGTAACGCCGTCGCTCGAGCGGCGCGCCGACCCGCGACGCCGCGCGCGGAGCCGAATTCGTCCCTTACTTCTCTCGTTCCCGACGAAAATGGCGAATTACGGCACAATTCACTTACTTCCGGTGCTGGAAACCCCCAACCAATGCTTCCGCTCGTCGCCTTCGCGTTCGTACTCGTCGTACTCGCGGTCGCCCTTGAGGTAGTGTCGTACAAGTCGCTCGAGCGTATTCCCGCGGTGGCGACCGAGGAGTTCCCGGAGATCGACCGGGAACTACTGGGCAAGTTCAGTAGTTTCGACCCCGAACTGGGCTGGGTGCCACAGCCGAACCAGGAGAAACAGAAGGACACCGGCGACCACCTGCCCGGCGAGGAACTCCGGACGGTCGTCACCTACTCGACCGACGAGTACGGGAGCCGGGTCTGTCCCGCGAAAGATCGGGACGAGGACGCGGACGTGACCGTCTCCACCTACGGCGACTCCTACTGCTTCTGCCGGGAGGTGAACAACGACGAGACCTTCCAGCACTACATGGCCCAAGAGCTCGACACGCACGTCGCCAACTACGGCGGCGGCAACTACGGGCTCGATCAGGCGCTGTTGCGCATGCAGCGCCAGTACCCCGAAGAGGAGACCGACTACGTCTTCGTCGTCGTCACTGCCTCCTCGATCGCCCGCATCCTCTCCGTCTGGAAACACTACCAGGAGTTCGGGAACATCCTGGCGGTCAAACCCCGGTACGTCCTCGAGAACGGCGAGTTAGAACTGATCGACAGCCCCGTCGACGAGAAGGAGGACCTGCTCGACCTCGAGTCCAAGGCCGACTTCCTGCGGGAGTACGACTTCCACTACGACCACTGGTTCAAGCCCCACTACGCGTCCGTGCCCTACACCAGCGACTTCCTCGACGACTCCGAGTACCTCCGGTACGCCGCGATCACGGGCTGCAAGGAACTCGAGCGGCGGGCCGGCCGCTCGATTCCGGGCGTCGACTTCGACGCCGCTCAGACCGAGTCGGTCCTCCGGATGGAACAGCCCCGCGTCCGCTACCACGAGCGACTGTTCGAGACCCACGAGTACCTCTTCGACGCGCTGATCGAGGAGTTCGTCGACTATGCCGACGAGCGGGACTTCCAGCCCGTCTTTGTGATGGTCCAACAGCTTCGGTACGCCAAGTACGAGTCCGAACACGGCCCGATCTACGGCGACCTCGTGGATCGACTCGGCGAGACGTACGACGACCTCGAGACGGTCGACATGGCCCGCCATCTCGATCCCGAGGACGGCGTCGAGTCGCTGTACGTCGAGCGCGGCGAAGGCGGCCACTACAGCCCCGAGACGAATCAGGAAATCGCGAACGTGCTGGCCGACATCGTCGAGGAAGAGTAGCGACTCGTCGGCTCGTCCCCCGTTGATCCGTTCTCAGTTCGCCAGTCGGTGTATTCCGACGCCACCGGCCCGTTCAGTCTATATGCGGTGGCGCGCGCTGTCGATCGATCCGAGGAACGCGAGGTGCGAACGCAGTGAGCACCTCGAAAGTGAACGGTGAACGAAGTGAGCCGTGAACGAAAGCGAGGATCGGTCGACGATACTGTGCGAGGGATGAGCGAACGCCTGATGGGAGTGAGCGAATCGACTGGGGAGGGAGTGGCTATCCCTCGCTGCCAGCATGAGCAGAACGCTTGTCTTCGTCGCCATTGCTGTGGAGAGATTTGGAGAGTCCAACGACTTGGCGCCTGAACCACAGCAACCGCGCTGCTATCGTGGCAACGGTGATTTCCACTCCCACCCCAGCCGATTCGCTCGTTTCACTCGCTCATCCACCGGAAGACGCTTCGCGCCTTCCAAGCCTTCGCTCGTATAACTCGCGAAGACCTCGCACGGCTTCGTGTCGCGGTTCGAGTCCACTCACCGCGACACAGCGTGCGCCACACCATGCCGGGAAATCAAGCGCGAGAATCGAACGACGAGCGATCGAACGCGAGAATCAGGCGTCGGCGGCGGGGAGGGTAAAGGAGAACGTCGTCCCCTCGCCGGGCTCGGAGTCGACCCAGATGGTCCCCTCGTGGCGTTCGATGATGCGCTGACAGAGCGCGAGGCCGATCCCGGTCCCGTCGTACTCCTCGCGGCTGTGCAGGCGCTCGAACACCTCGAAGACGCGCTCCTGATCGTCGGGATCGATGCCGATCCCGTTGTCTGCGACCGAGATGCGCCACGTGGATCGCGCCCGTTCGGCCGCGATCTCCACCCGCGGCGGCTCGTCGCCGCTGTACTCGAGGGCGTTCGACAGCAGGTTCTGGAACACCTGCTGGAGCTGGCTCTCGTCGCCCCGAACGCGGGGCAGCGAGTCGACGGCGATCTCGGCGGCGGTCTCCTCGATCTTCATCTGCAGGTCCTCGCAGACGGCGTCGACGACGGTGTCCAGATCGACGGGTTCGAACGGTTCGCCCTGCGTGTCGACCCGGGAGTAAGCCAGCAGGCCGTCGATCATCTGGCGCATGCGGTCGGCGCCGTCGACGGCGAACTCGATGAACTCCTCGCCGTCGTCGTCGAGTCGGTCGGCGTACCGACTCTCGAGCAATTGGAGGTAGCTCGAGACCATCCGCAGGGGTTCCTGCAGGTCGTGGGAAGCGGCGTAGGCGAACTGTTCTAACCGTTCGTTGGATTTCTCGAGTTTGCGCTGGTACTCCTTGCGCTCGCTGATGTCGTGGAAGTAGATCGACACCCCCGACTCGGAGGGGTAGACGTTGTACTCCAGCCAGGTGTCGAGATCCTCGGCGTACACCTCGAAGTTGACGGGCTCTTGGGTATCCATCGCCTGCTGGAACTGCTCCCGGTAGATTCCCTCCGCGTCGTCGGGGAACGTCTTCCAGACCTTCTTCCCGAGCACCTCCTCCCTGGACTGCCGGAGGATCTCGGCGGCCTGCTCGTTGAGGTGGGTGAAGCGCCACTCGTCGTCGAGGGCGTAGAAGGCGTCGGAGATCCGACCGAGGATCTCGCTCAGTTCGGTCTCGAGTTCGCTCTTTCGGTGCTCGAGCTGGCGCTCGCGGCGTTTCAGCTCGGTGATGTCCTCGGCGGCCGTCACGACGCGTTCGACGCCGTCGGGGCCGTGCAGCGGCGTCGCGTTCACGCGAAACTGGAGCCGTTCGCCGTCGGGGGGATCGACGACGAGTTCCTCGTTGAACACCGGACTGCCGGTCTCGAGGACCCGCGCGGCCGGCATTTCGTCCGTCGGCAAGCGCTCGCCGTCCGAGTCGTAGATCACCCACTCGCCGACGTCGTCGGATTCGCCGATGAACTCCTGGTCGGAGAGACCCAGCGACTCCTGTGCGCGCTGGTTCGTCAGTATCGTCTCGCCCTCGGCGTTCTGGACGGCGATCGCGATCGGCGCCGTCCGCAACAGCTTCTCGGTCTGGTTGTACTCCCGACGGAGGAGCCGTTCGCGCTCCTTCTGATCGGTGATGTCGTCGATCGCGACGACGATCCGGCCGTCCTCGCTCCGGTCGTCGTCGAGCGGTGCGGCGTTGAGCGAGAGCCAGCGGCGGCCGATTCCCGGGATTTCGACCTGCCGCTGGGCGTCGTACACCGGTTCGCCGCGCTCGCGGGCGCGGGCCCACGGCTGCTCGTCGGCCGGAACCGGCTCCCCGGCGGCGTCGTAGAGCTCCCACGACTCGAGGCTGTACGTCTCGACGGCCGTGTCCTCGATCGCGAAGTGCTCGAGCATCCGCCGGTTCGCGCGGACGAGGACGTTGTCCTCGGTTACCACGCCGATCGTGATCGGGACGGTCTCCAAGATCCGTTCGGTGAGGTCCCGTTCCCGGCGGAGTTGCTGTTCGTACTCGCGGCGCTCGGTCATGTCGCGGGTGACCTTCGTAAAGCCCTGCAGCTGGCCGTCGTCGTCCCGAATGGCCGTGATGACGACGTTCGCCCAGAACCGCGTGCCGTCGGCGCGGACGCGCCACCCCTCGTCCTCGGTTCGTCCCTCCGCCGCCGCGGTCTCGAGGTTCGTCTGGGGAACGTCGTCGGCGATGTCTTCTTCGGTGTAGAACGTCGAGAAGTGGTCGCCGACGATTTCGTCCTCCGCATAGCCCTTGATTCGTTCGGCCCCTTCGTTCCAGCTGGCGACGGTGCCGTCGGGGTCGAGCATGAAGATGGCGTAGTCCCGCACGGCGCTGACGAAGGCGGCGAACTCCTCCTGTTCGGACCGCCGGTCGGAGTCCGTTCCGTCCGCCGTCTCGTCCGGCCACCAGATTCGGGTCGAATCGTCGATCCGCTTGACGCGAAGTTCACCCCGCTCGCGGAGTTCCTCGAGTCCGTGTCGTGCGGGACCCGGGGAACAGTCCAACCGATCGGCGACCTCGGCGGTCGTGAGAGGGGTCGGCGACCGCTCGGAGTGCGAAAAAACTCGCCGGACGTCCTCCCCCGACACGCCCGTCGAATCTGAAGATCCCATATATCCACCACTCGATACCGGTCCATAAGGCTTCGCTGTCCGGTCCGCCGTCCGTCGGATCGGACCGGAACCGATGGGGTAGGAACCGACGCCGATGGAGAACGAATCGGCGTCGTTCGGCCGCGCCGTGAAAAACCCGCGTCAGTGACCGGGCCATCGTTGACGGGTGTCCTTCCGGTAGAGGGTGGTAATGCAACCGCTGTATCTCGTCGTCGGTGTCGGCCTGCTGCTCGCCGCCTTCGTCGATATCCTCTGGACGACGCTGTGGGTCGACGGCGGCTCGGGACCCCTCTCCGGACGACTCACGACCGGCGTCTGGTACGGACTCCGGACCCTAACTGGAGACCGAAACAAGGCGCTCAGCCTCGCCGGCCCGCTGATCCTCACGCTGACGCTCGTGATGTGGATCGGACTCATCTGGATCGGCTGGACGTTCGTCTTCGCCAGCTACCCCCTCGCACTGGTCAACACCCGTACCGGCGGCACCGCCGACTGGGCGGGCCGGTTCTACTACGTCGCGTACACGATGTTCACCGACGGCAACGGCGATTACTCCCCCACATACGGCGGCGACGTCTGGGAGATCGCCAGCTCGTTCACGACCGCGTCCGGAATGGCGTTCGTTACGCTCGGCGTCTCCTACATCCTCTCCGTGCTGGGCGCCGTCTCCGATAAGCGCTCGTTCGCCAGCACCGTCTCGGGACTCGGCGGCCGGAGCGAGGCGTTCGTCCGCGCCGGCTGGAACGGCGAGAACTTCGACGGCCTCGAGTTGACGCTCGAGTCGCTCAGTGACGATCTGAGCACGCTCGCCGAGCAGCACAAGTCCTACCCGATCTTGCACTACTATCACAGCGAGCAGAGCGAGCAGGCGTCGGCGGTGGCCGTTTCCGTCCTCGACGAGTCGCTCACCCTCTTTCGGTACGCCATCCCCGACGAGCACAGTCCCGACTCTGCGATCGTTGAAAGCACACGCTCGAGCGTTTGGAGCTACCTCGAGACGCTCGACGAGTCGTTTATCGAACCCAAACCGGCGGTCCCGCGCTCGCCGGATCTCGATCGCCTCCGCGAGGACGACATCCCGACCGGCTCGGACCAGGAGTTCGCCGAGGCCCTCGCGGAGTTGACCGACCGCCGGCGGCACCTGCTCGGCGTGGTCGAAGCCGACGCATGGGAGTGGCCGCCGGTCGAAGAGTGAGGATCTCGACTGCCGGCTCGTTCGCGGACGCTCACCGACCGATCTCGTCGTCCAGTCCGATCACGACCGAGCCGTCGCTGACGACGGTCACCAGCGCGCCCCGGTACCGAAACGACGCCGATCGCGGGCCGCGTCGATCGCGTTCGGGATCGGTCTCGAGGAGGCGATCGAGGGCCTCCGGATCGACGGCGTCGTAGAGCGGGCCGCGGTCGCGTTCGTCGTCGAAGACGGTCTCGACGGCGTCGACGACGGCGACGCTCGGCGCCGTCGCCTCGAAATCGTACTGCGCCCGATACCGCCGCGACTCCACGTCGAACTCGACCGGCCCGCTCGGATCACTCATCGGTCTCGTTCTCGTCGACCAGCTGCTTGCCGAAGTGGTCGAACGGCTGTTTGTGTAAGCTCTTCAGGATCTTCGAGTTGACGACGTCGAATCCGAGCTCACTGAGTTCGTCGCTCACGCGAGCGATGTCGTCGGTGTCGGTTCCGACGGCTTCGATCTGGACGTTGTCCGTCCCGTTGAGGACCTCCTGTATCGTGACGACGCCGCTGACCTCGCGAGCCTCGCGGGCGAGTCGTTCGCGGTCCGGGTTCGGGGCCGAGCAGATGAAGAGAACGTGCAACTGGAGTCCCGCCTTGTCGTAGTCGACGTCGGGATGGTAGCCGCGGATGATCCCCTCTGATTCCAGTTGCTCGATCCGGTTCCGAACGGTGCTGGCCGAGACGCCGATCTGCTCGGCCATCTCCTGGGTCGTGATCCGACGTGCATCCTGTTGGAGAAGATACAGTACGGCCTTGTTCGTCGCGTCGAGATCCATCTCTCAGTTCCGCAGATGTGTTCCACTACTTTGTTCTTTTTGCACCCATCATTCGTTAATTATGCTTATTTAGCAACATATTATGTAAAACGCTATCGTAATCGGGCCGTCAGCTGTGGAAATAGCAATCCGTCCGCTGGAGCACAGCTGCTCGAGGACGGGGCTCGGCGAGACAACTGTTGACCACGTTCACTTCCGCTCCGGTAGCGCACACCTTTTAGCCCCGCCGTTAGTATGAAGGGACAATGACGTCGTTTCAGTCGACACTCGGTGACGAGGCGGGGATCGCCGAGGAGCTGGCCGAGAACCAGCAAGCGATCTCCATCGCCGAGTTCTTCGAGAAGAACAAGCACATGCTCGGCTTCGACAGCGGTGCTCGAGGCCTCGTCACGGCCGTCAAAGAGGCCGTCGACAACGCCTTAGACGCCGCCGAGGAGTCGGGTATTCTCCCGGATATCTACGTCGAGATCGAGGAGGCCGGCGACTACTACCGGCTGATCGTCGAGGACAACGGGCCGGGGATCACGAAGGAGTCACTCCCCAAAGTCTTCGGGAAACTGCTCTACGGCTCCCGGTTCCACGCCCGCGAACAGTCCCGCGGCCAGCAGGGGATCGGGATCTCCGCCGCCGTCCTCTACTCGCAGCTGACGAGCGGGAAACCCGCCAAGATCACCAGCCGAACCCAGGGCTCGAGCGAGGCCGAGTACTTCGAGCTCATCGTCGATACCGACAGCAACGAGCCCGAGATCAGCGTCGCGGAGACCACCTCCTGGGACCGCCCCCACGGGACGCGCATCGAACTCGAGATGGAGGCGAACATGCGCGCCCGCCAGCAGCTCCACGACTACATCAAGCACACGGCGGTCGTCAACCCCCACGCGCGCCTGGAACTCCGCGAACCCCAGGAACACTTCAAGTTCGAGCGCGCGACCGACCAGCTCCCCGAGGAGACGGAAGAGATCCGGCCCCACCCCCACGGGGTCGAGCTCGGGACCGTGATGAAGATGCTGACGTCGACGGACTCCCAGACCGTCTCCGGGTTCCTCCAGGAGGAGTTCACCCGCGTCGGGAAGAAGACCGCCGACTCGATCATCGACGAGTTCCGCGACCGCCACTACGGCCGCGAGATGCGCTGGCGGCCGCCCGCGGAACACGAGGACGTCGACCTCGAGGCCGCCGTCTCCGAGGCCACCGCGAACAAGGGCGCCGACGCCACGGCCGCCTTCGCCGACGCCATCGCCGCGGGCGTCGACGAGACGGACCGGATCGCCCACCACGAACTGCTCGAGCTCGTCGATTCGGCCGCCGACGAGGTCGAGGCCGAGCACGGCACGACGTTCGGCGACACCGTCCGCGAGAACGCCGTCGCGGCCGTCTGGCTCGCGCTGATCGACGCCCGCGAGGAGAGCGGCGACGCGGCCGGCGAGACCGACGACCCTGTCGAGTCGCGACTCGTCGCCGACTGCTATGATCTCGCCGACGAGGCGACGAGTACCCGCAAGGACGACGAGGTGATCCGCGCCTTCGCCGACCGGCTCGCGGCGAAGTTCGACGACGAACTCGAGGACAGCGAGGGCGAGGACGGCAACGTCCGCCACCGGCTCACCCGCAAGCGACTCCGCGCGCACGTCGACCGCGCCGCGGATCTCACCGAGGAGTACGACGACGTCTCCTTCGGCGACACCGCTCGCGAGAACATCACCGAGGCCGTCTGGGACGTGATGGCGACCGTCCCCGACGACCCGCCGCTGGTCCGCGAACTCGCCGGCGACCGGGACGCCGCCAGCGACCTCGTCGACGGGATGCGCGCGACCGACATCATGGCGCCGCCGACGCGGTGTCTCTCGCCGATCTCCGAGGAGCTGATCAGCGCCGGCCTCGAGAAGGAGTTCGACGCCGACTTCTACGCCTCTGCGACCCGCGACGCCGAGGTCCACGGCGGCGATCCGTTCATCGTCGAGGCCGGCATCGCCTACGGCGGCGAGATCGAGGCCGACGGCAGCGCCAACGTCATGCGATTCGCCAATCGAGTGCCGTTGGTCTACCAGCGCGGGGCCTGCGCGACGACCGACGTCGTCAAGTCGATCGGCTGGCGCAACTACGGGCTCGACCAGCCCGGCGGCTCCGGCCTGCCGAAGGGGCCGGCGGTGATCATGATCCACGTTGCGTCGACGAACGTCCCGTTCACCAGCGAGTCGAAGGACGCCGTCGCGAACGTTCCCGAGATCGAAGACGAGATCGAGCTCGCGATCCGCGAGGCAGCCCGGGAGCTCAAGAGCTACCTCAACAAGCGCCGCTCGATGCAACAGCGCCGGAAGAAACAGAACGTCCTCGGGACGATCCTCCCGGAGATGGCCGAGAAGGTCGCCGAGGTCACCGGCCGCGACGAACCCGACATCGACGACGCCATCGCGCGCATCATGAACAACGTGCTCGTCGAGCGAAGCGTCAAAGAAAACGGCGACGGCCAGGCCGTCTCGGTCACCGTCGAGAACAACTCGAATACGAACGAATCCCTGGAGATCACCGACATCGTCTCCGACGAGCCGACGAGCCTCCCCGACGACGCGACCGTCGTCGAGATGGACGGCGAGTGGTTCGTCAAGTGGGAACCCGAGGTCTCGAGCGACGACGCGGCCACCCTCGAGTACGAGGTGGCCGACGGCGCAGAGTGCAGTCTGGACGTAAAGGGCGTCGAAACTGAGAAACTCACGGTGAAACAATGAGCGCAGACAACGACCAGCAGGCCCGAGAGCAGTTGATCGATCTCGCCGCGCAGTTCTACGACCAGTTCGAACTGGGCGAGATCCCCCACATGTCCGTGCCGACGCGGACGAAGAACAACATCGAGTACGACGAGGAGAGCGATGTCTGGGTCTACGGCGACCGGGAATCGACCCGCTCCGCGAACTCGGTCAGCGGCGCCCGAAAGCTGCTGAAAGCGACGTATACGATCGACTTCCTCGTAGAGCAACTCGAGCAGGATCGCTCGTCGACCCTGCGTGAACTCTACTACCTCTCGGAGAGCTGGGACAACGACGAGGCCCAGTTCACGAGCCAGGACGAGTCCAACAGCATGGTCGAGGACTTAGAGATCGTCTCCGGGGTCACCCGCGAGGACTTCCACATGCGCCCCGAGGAGTCGGGCGCGAAGGTGATGGGTCCGCTCCACATCCGCGAACAGACCAAGCGCGGCGACCGCGACATCCACTGCCAGCTCGACGTGGGGCAAGGCGGGTACCAGATCCCGAACAACCCGGACATGATCGAGTTCCTCGACAACGACGCCGATTTCGTCCTCTGCGTGGAGACCGGCGGCATGCGCGATCGACTCGTCGAGAACGGCTTCGACGAGGAGTACGACGCGATCGTCGTCCACCTCGGCGGACAGCCCGCGCGGGCCACGCGCCGGCTGACGAAGCGCTTCCACGACGAGCTCGGGCTCCCCGTGGTGGTCTTCACTGACGGCGACCCGTGGTCGTACCGCATCTACGGCTCCGTCGCCTACGGGTCGATCAAGTCGGCCCACCTCTCAGAGTACCTCGCGACGCCCGAAGCGAAGTTCATCGGCATCCAGCCGGCCGACATCGTCGAGTACGACCTGCCGACCGACCCGCTCTCGGACTCGGACATCAACGCCCTAGAGAGCGAGCTCGAGGACCCGCGCTTCCAGACCGACTACTGGGAGGAACAGATCGAGCTCCAGCTCGACATCGAGAAGAAGTCCGAACAGCAGTCGCTGGCGTCCCACGGGCTCGACTTCGTGACGGACACGTATCTTCCCGAACGTCTCAGTGAGATGGGTGTCCTCTAGACACCCATCGAACCGCCGTTCGGAGAGGGCCGCTACCGGTAGTTGTAGAGACGATTACTTCATTGAGAGTGGCGTGCGGAACTCGCGTTCAGTAGCATCGACTTCTCTGGCACGTCTCCCTGCTCGTCAAAGGGGGACGGTATTACGACGTCGCCGCTTACGCCACCCATGGTAGACTTGACGGAAGGTGTACTTCGGTTCGTGCAGTTATACGGTCCGCTCGCCCTGTTCGTGTTCACCTTCCTCGAGTCGTCGATGCTGTTTCCGTTTCTCCCGAGCGAAGCCGTGGTCCCGGCGGCGGCTGCACTGCTCATCACCGATCCCGTCTCGTTTTTCGTGTTCGTGCTCGCGGCCGGCGCCGGCGGGACGGTCGGCGCGTTCGTTCCGTTCTACGTGTTTCGTGGCTCTCGAATCGACGAGAGCGACTGGATCCGGGATCGAATCACCGTTTCAGACGACCGCATCAACGAGGGGCGGGAGTGGTTCCGACGGTGGGGACAATCGTCGGTCCTCTGGGGACGCTTCCTGCCCGTGTTACGTTCCGTGATCTCCATCCCGGCGGGGTTCGCCAACATGCTTCCCGCGAGATTCGGCGTCTACACGGCGGTCGGGACGGTCGCGTTTTACGCGGCCGCCGGAGGCGTCGTCTACTACGGGCGCCAACGTTCGCTCTTCGAAACGGCGTTCGAGGCCGCCACCGACAGCCCGATCCTCACCGTCGGAGGGACGCTCGCACTGCTCGGAATCGGACTGCTCGTGAAGAGCCGAGTCCGCCGTTCGGCGTTCTCGGAGTGAACGCGCTATCTCGGCACGGGCGCAGTTACCGAACCGGTTCGCTTTGCTCCAGTGCGAGGTTCGAACGGGAGCACTCGTCCTCCGATCTGCCGTGAATCGCCTCGAGACACTGGGCTCGACTCGAGGGTCCGCGTTCGCTTCTCTCCGGTACAGTCGACTCGAGCGGCGGCGACCGCGCGTCGGTAACGGTGCTCAGGCGTGTTCCGGTTCCGGATCGCGGTCTGGCTCCCCGGCCGCGGCCGGCTCGGTCGCGGCCCGCTCGCCGGCGCCGGTTCCCTCGGCGTTCGCACACGCTCGGCAGTAATAGTTGCGTCCCTCGGAGACCGTCAGCGGGACGCCGAGGGCGCAGAACTCGTCCCGATAGATTCGCTCGAGACCGCGCCCGACGGGGTCCGCACAGGCGGCACACGGGCGGTCGGGGGCGACGACCGTCCGTTCCTCGACCGACCGGATCCGACCGTTCGCCCCGATCGAGTGCCGACCCTCGAGGCGGCGCCGAACCGACGGCAGAGCGCTCGCGCCCAGCGTCGCGAAGAGGGCGGCGAGCGCGACCAACACGACGGTCGCCGCCGCGGTCGCGACCTCGAGGGCGATTACCGCGACGATCGCGGCGACCAGCCAGCAGCCGCCGGCGACCGCTCGCCAGCGCAGCCCCGACCCGGCCGCGACATCGCCGCGGGTCCGCTCGACCTGGCTCCCCTCGACGCGGTCGGCTCGCAGGATCAGCCGCTCGACATCGCCGAAGTACCGGTAGGCACCCCAGAGGGCGTTGCCGATCCCCATCGTGAACCAGACGGTGACCAGCGCGACCGCGAGGTGCTCCGTCGCGTTTCCGAACGTCCGGCGTACCATGACGGCGCGGTCGCCGAAATCGTGCTCGAGTCGCCACCCCTCTCGGGAGGCCCGCGCGATTCGGCGCTCGAGGAGATCGCGGTCGCTCGTCTCCGTTTCGATACCAGCGTTTCGTCCCCCTCGATCGCTCCGGGTCGCGGCGGTGGCGGTCCGCCTCTGCGGTCCGGCGGTCGATCGATCGGTCGTGGCGCCACAGTTCGGACAGTAGTTCATCCGTCCCTCGAGACCGGTCCCACACTGCGCGCAGTACTGCGATGCGGGCCCGTCCCGACTCGACCGACGATAGCCGCCCATACGAGAGCGGTCGGCGCCAGCGACACTAACGCTTTGGAGCGGTCGGTACGGCTGTCTGTCAGGACGGCCGACCAGTCGGCAGCGGTCGAGCGCGACCGGCGGCTCAGTACGTTCCCGGTTCGTCCAGCACGACCGGCACGCCGCGGTTCGCGACGTCGACCACGAACGCGTCCGCGTCGGCCTCGATCGCCTCGAACGCGTCGTAGTGAACCGGAAGGACGAGATCCGGCTCGAGTCGCGCGGCGAGGTCGGCTGCCTCGCGGCGGTCCATCGTGAACGTCCCGCCGATCGGCGGGAAAAAGAGGTCGACGGCCAGCTCCTCGTGGACCGGCAGCGGGTCGGTGTCGCCGGGCCAGAACGCGGTGACGCCGTCGATCGTAACGCCGAAGCCGCAGCCCTCGCCCTCGGGGTGGTAGGGCGCGCCATTCTCGTCGACGTGCGGTCCCGCGGGATCGTTGTGGGCGGGCGTCGTGAACAGATCCAGCGGCCCGAGGACGAACGACTCGTCGGCGCGGACGCGCTCGACGTCGTAGGGGAGGTCCTCGGGTCCCTCGTCGACCCGATCGATCTCCGCGGCGTCGATCGACTCGTGGACGAGAACCATGGCATCGTCGCGGGCCACCCGCCGGATCGAGTCTGGATCATAGTGGTGGTCGTGAGAGACCAGAATCAGATCGCCGTCCCGTGGCTCGCCCTCGAGCGCGTCGCGCTCCTCCGGGCCCGGGTCGACGTAGACGACGGCGCCGGTCCGGCCCTCGAGGCGGATCGTCGCGAGGCCGAGCCAGTCGACGGTCACCGCGCCGAATCGAACGGTCATACGGGCGCTTCGATCGAGCGACTCGAAAAAGGTTCGGCTGCAGTGGTTCGGCACCGCTCGAGCGACTCGAGGCGTCGGCGCGCTCAGGGCCGCCGAATGCTGTGCTCGAGCGTTCCGACGCCCTCGACCTCGATCTCGACCTCGTCGCCGTCCTCGAGCGGGCCGACGCCCTCGGGCGTTCCGGTGGCGATGACGTCGCCGGGCTCTAAGGTCATGTAGGTCGTGATCTCGGCGATCAGCTCCGAGATGGGGAAGATGAGTTGCTCGCGGGAGCCGTCCTGCCTGAGTTCGCCGTTGACGCGGGACTGCACGCTGGCGTCGTCGGGCACCTCGTCAGGGGTCGCGAGCACCGGTCCCATCGGCGCGGCGCCGTCGAAGGCCTTCCCGCGGATCCAGTTTTGCTCCTCGTTCTGATCGTCGCGGTTCGAAACGTCGTCGATGCAGGTGTAGCCCTCGACAACATCCATCGCGTCCGAGACGGGGACGTGACGACACTGCTCGCCGATGACGACGCCGAGTTCGGCCTCGTAGTCGATGCGCTCCTTACCGGCGGGCGCGGTGACGGTGTCGCCGTGAGCCGCGACGGCGTTCGGCCCCTTCAGGAAGAGTAGCGGCCGATCGGGCAGGTCCGAGCCCATCTCGTCGGCGTGGTCCGCGTAGTTGCGACCGATACAGACGATTTTCGACGGCTCACAGGGGGGTAGCACGTCGATCGCATCGTCCTCGAGGTCGTAGCTCTCGTTTCCGAAGTGCACGTAGCCGTCTTCGTACTCGCCGCGGCGCACGGCACCGGCCGGATCGCGGAAGCGAACGAATTTCATGTGCGAGTGGTTGTGTTGCGGGATCAAAAGGATTGAGAAGTCGGCGGCGTTCGCGGATCGACGGCGAAAGTGGGGTCTAAGTAATCGAGGCGCTACTATTCGGCGTTTATCGGCTCAGAAACGGGGACGGAGAAATGACAATGGTCCGACCGAGTGAGGGCGTGCCATTACGGCCGCGGAACGGAACGTTTTTTACTAGGCCTCGGCAACGACCTATTGCGTTCGACGCACGCTCCGTTGGTGTAGTCCGGCCAATCATTTCGGCCTTTCGAGCCGATGACCTGGGTTCAAATCCCAGACGGAGCATATGACGGCTTCGCCGTCTCGCAGTTTTCACACGTGGCATAGCATGGAGGGAAACCTATGCCACAGGCCAATACGATTCAACGGAACCCGTACCCCACGCTGTACAGTGACTTGTCAACCCGATTAATTCTTAACACTATATACATATAACTGGCAAGGTCGCTGATAGATATAATGGAAATGTTATATATCCAACAATATCATACGGAAACAATATCAGGAACGAAAGTTAGCAAATTCAAATTGAATACTGAGATAAGTTGGAAAGTAATCCCAATTATAATGGTAGCTATGCCACTTCTTCGGATACGAGCTTCAGTGTTATTCGTGGGCTGTTGTATCATCAATTCAAGACCTCCAGGGGACAAAGTTTCTTCAGATTCATCGTCATAGTACAAGATCCGTTCTCCAGAAGAACATTTCTCTACAGTTGTGGGTTTTCTCTCCACCGAGTTATTATTAATCGACCCTATCTCTTCCTCATCTAATACCTGCATTATTTTCTCATAATTCTCATGACCAGATTTAAGATCGTATGGCTTCTCCACCTCTCTCTGCGTTAACTGGAGATCACTTAGATAGAGTTTCTCTCTAATTATTGGTATGTCTGGTGTCGCTAGAATAATAGCGCCACCAATATCGAGAATTAATCCTACTATCAGGAATCCATCCGCAAATTCGAGGTATTGGAGAAGAAAAGTGATACCGAGTCCCATACTAAGCGCGAGACTAACGACAGTTCGTGACTTGGGGAATTGAGACTTAGTCATTCTAGCGTTCCAAGACCGTACCATCAGTCTTTTCTATGTTAGTTGATGTTTTATCCATCTTTTTGTTAGCCCATCATGCTCTCAATGTTTTTCACTAACTCTCTGTTCTTCTTGTTCATAAATAGATGATCTTCTTGATGATCTCATTCGGCTATGAGCCGGTGAAACAGGCTTTATATATCTGGATTCCGTTTAATCAGTTACCACGTGTGAAAAGAAGGCTGGAACGGCAGCTGAAAGCGCCGAAGGCGCTCGCTCTGTTGGTGTAGTCTGGCCAATCGGCCTTTCGAGCCGATGACCTGGGTTCAAATTCCAGACGGAGCACTTCTTCGCGAACAATATCGTGAGCGAAGACTGCTATCCTGGCGATTTGAAGTAGAGAACCGCGAGTATTAGCGAGCGTTTCGCGTGGTTCAAATTCCAGACGGAGCATACGACGGCATCGCCGTCATGCGATTTTCACTTCGCACTTAACAGGAATAGACGAGAGTCTCTAAGACGATGAAGTGGATTGCGCTTTCTACCTCGCGTTGGCGGACGATTTTCTGAACTGGTCGTTACATACAGCGGCGGCGGTCAGCCCGGCAGGGGTTCCAGTTTCGGGTGGTAAAGCCCCATCGCTCACCGGTCACTCACCCGTCGTCGATACGCTCGTCGTATGCAGGACACCGTCAACGAAAATCTGTCCCTCGTGGGTCAGCGTGACTTGATGATCAGAATATTGGAACGTAAAGTTCCAGTCGCCCTTTTCTTGATCACATAGGTTCTCTAATATTTCGGGATCGATGTACTCGTACAGCAAATCGAGTTCCGCTGGTTCTACCCCATCCTGGGCGGCTACCGCTTTGACAACGCTGGTGACGACGTCAGTTTTCGTCATCGTTACTGCTCTTCTGTATAATTTTACAGTTGTCAACCAAGGACTCGGGGATCTCGTCCAACGACTCGAACACGTTCCCAACGATAAATGCTGGTTCCGCGAAGTTGGGGCCGCGCTGGACACAGAATCGCTCGCGATCCCAGCGAACGTACCCCGCTTCGGCGAGCTTCGGGAGGTGGTGATGGCGCAAGTGGATAGCTAACGTCTCGGAGTCCATCGATTGATTGGGGGATTCTGCAGCTTCAGGCAGCGAGAGCCTGCGCTCTTGTGGTTCATCCAGCAACGAATTAATGATCTCTCGCCGCGGCTCGACGGAAAGAATGTCGAATAACTGATTCCATCTCTCAGCCCATTCCCAATCGTTAGACGGACTAGTAGCCATACCCTTGCCTATCGTCTCTACGCACTTCATCCTTGTTAGCATACATGTAATTCTATGTTAATATTCGAGTTATCTCTTCTCTATTCAGGATCCCCATCTCAGCCGACCGTGCAGCCAAGTCGGCAAACCGTACTGCACGTCCGGACATGGTTCAAATTCTAGAGAAGGTATTAGACGCTCGTCGTACGGCAATTGATACCGAAATAGCACTCGAGACGTCCGTCTCCCTCCAAACGGCTCAGCGTATCCCAGCCCCGTTCGGAGGAGTGCTGAGTAGTTCCGCTAATAGAACCGTTTTCATTGAGAGGGATGACCGACGGAAGTACTCGAGGAGGCTACGCAAGACGAGGTCAGGGAGGCGATCGAGCGGACCGAAGCGGACGACGACGATGACCTAGTGGTCGGTTCGTAGTCGCTCCCGGGCGAGGCCCGGGACTAGCGTAGTGGCAGACGAGGACGGTTCTCCCGTCTCGGATCCGTGCGAGCGGAGCGCGAACGCGTCTCACTCGAGTTTTCGCAGACAGCCGTGACAGAACGAGCCGACCGAGTCGGTTTCCGTCGCACACGTCGGACAGCGATCGTCGCGACTCGCCGACCGTGAGGAGACCGATGTCGAAATGAGGCTCTGCTGCGGGTCCGCGTACGCGTCGATAACGTCGTTCCACGTAACCGATGGATCGGATTCGCTCGCACGGGCGCTCGTTCGGGCGAGCATCGAACTCCGTTGCATGCGACCCAGTCCGTACCAGAATCCGAGGAAAGCGAGCGACGGCAGGAGGCAGAGCGACAGGACTGCCCCGAGGAGGAGGATGGTCATACGGGCCGTTTTGGCTCGCCCGCCATCAGCGCGGTTGTGAAACTGTTCGGGAGTAATAAACCCCGCCGCGGTGGCCGCTTCCGGCCGGCGTCACTCGACCGCCGGCAGCGTAAACGAGAACGTCGTCCCTTCGCCGCGCTCGGAGTCAATCCGGATCTCGCCGCCGTGGCGTTCGACGATCCGCTGGCAGAGTGCGAGCCCGATGCCCGTGCCGTCGTACTCCTCCTGGCCGTGCAGTCGGTCGAAGACGGTGAACACGCGCTCCTGATCCTCGGGAGCGATGCCGATCCCCTCGTCGCGAACCGAGAGTTCCCACTGTTCGCCCCGCCGTTCCGCGTCGACGGCGATTCGAGGCGACTCGTCGCCGTGGTACGTGAGCGCGTTATCCAGCAGGTTCTGGAACACCTGCCGCAACTGGCTCACGTCGCCTTCGACGGTGGGGAGGGCGTCGAGTTCGAGCGTCGCGTCGGTCTCGTCGATCTGAAACTGCAGGTCGTCGACCACGTCGTCGAGGACGGTCTCGAGGTCGACCGGCTCGAGCGGATCGCCCCGCGTTTCGATCCGGGAGTACGCGAGCAGGCCGTCGATCATCTCGCTCATCCGTTCGGCCCCGTCGACGGCGTAGTCGAGGAACTCCTGTCCGTCCTCGTCGAAGGCGTCTCCGTACCGGTTCTCGAGCAGTCGGAGGTAGCTCGTGACCATCCGCAGCGGTTCCTGGAGGTCGTGACTGGCCGCGTAGGCGAACTGCTCGAGTCGCTCGTTCGATTCCTCGAGTTTGCGCCGGAACTCCCGGCGTTCCGTGATATCGGTCAGCGTCACGACCCCGCGAGTCACCTCGCCGCACTCGTCAGTGACGGGCATCCCGTGTTCCATGACGACCCGACGCTCGCCGTCGAACGCGTCGATCTCGTAGACGTTGGGTTCCGTCACTGCCTCGCCCCGAAGCACCTGGGTCATCGTCCAGTCCTCGGGACCGACCGGCTCCTCCGAGTCCGCCCAGACCGCGTCGTACTTCGCGTACTCGTCGACGCACCTCGCGTCGAAGACGTCGCCGCCCCAGATCTCTCGCGCGGTGTCGTTGGCCGTGAGCAGCGAGCCGTCGGCGTCGGCGACGACCGCACCCACGGGCAGGACCTGAAACAGCGTCTCGAGTTGCTTGCGTTGCTTCTCGGCCTCGAGTTCGGCCTGCTTTCGGTCCGTGATATCCGTCAGCGCCCCGGGGAACGTCTCGGGGTTCCCGTCGTCGTCGGCCTCGACGTGGCCGCGGGCGACCACCCACCGGAGCTCGTCGTCGGCGTTCCGGACGCGGTACTCCGACTCGTACTCGTCGCAGTTCTCGACGGCAGTCTCGATCTGCCGTTCGACGCGGTCGCGGTCGTCCTCGTGGATCGACGACAGCAGCAATTCGAGCGGAACGCCGTCCCGTGCCGCTTCGGGATCGATGCCGAACGTGCGGGCGAACGACGCCCCGGCGACGAACTCGTCTTCGGAGACGTGCCACTCCCACGTTCCGACCGCGCCCGCTTCGGTCGCGGCCTCGAGTTGCGCTTTCGCGTCCTCGAGGTAGCGCTCCCGCTCCTTGCGTTCGGTCACGTCGCGATCGGAGACGATGATGGAGACGACGTCGCCGTCGTCGTCCGTGACGGGTCTGAAGACGCCGTCGATCGTGTACCGCTCGCCGCTCGGCCGGGTGAGGTCGGTCTCGAACTCGACGTACTCGCCGTTCGCCGCCCGACGGGTCCACTCCCGGACGTCCGATCGGGCTTGATCGCCCTCGCCCCACCACGGCGTCTCCCAGAACGGCTCGCCGGTCACGTCCGCTAAGTCGGCGTCGATGTACTCCATGGCCGTCCCGTTGATGTCGAGGACCGTCCCGTCCGGATCGAGCAGTCCGACGAGGATGTTCGGGTCCTCGAAAATCGCTTCGAACCGTCGTTCCGTCCGCGCGTTCTCGATCGCGGAGGCGAGCACGGTGGCGACGCTGCGGAGGAAGGCCGCGTCGCGGTCGGAAAACGCTCGCCGATCGGTCGCGTGCGTTCGCAGGAGTCCCCACGGCCGCTCGTCCGGGCCGATACTGACGCTGAGCCCGCTGGTGACGTCCCGCTCGCCCAGCCTGTCGGAGTCGGAGAATCGGTCGTCGCCGTCGAGATCCTCGACGACGACCGGTTGCGCGGCGCGAAGCGCCTCCCCCGCGTACGAACTCGAGTCGGCCGGTATCGTCGCGGTCCCAACCAGCTCGTCGGACCAGCCGACGCCGCGTCGAAGGCGGAGTTTCTCGCCGCCCGGGAGCAACTCTAAGACGCTCGCGCACTCGGTGTCCAGAGTCTCGGCGACGACGGTGGCGGCGTCGTGCAGTAACTCGTCGAGATCGTCGGTTTCGAGCGCCCGCTGTCCGAGATCCGCGACGACCTCCTGACGGCGGATGCACGGACCATCGTTCGATTCGGTATCCGCGTTCGGGGAGGTTGTCATTCAAGTCACGTATTAGCGGCCGCCGTATAAGGTCTTCTCTCGAATTCCGACAGCGATATCCGAGCCACGGGCGCCCGCGAGTCAGTTCGACTTACGCCCGCGAATCCGAATCGATGCGGATCCCTCGCGCGGCGGTCGCCTTGAACGAGGCGGCGATCTCGCGCCCGGGCGCCAGCTCGAGGCGTTCCGAACTGGCCTTCGTGACCAGCGCCTGGAGCGTCGGGTCCCCCTCGTCGCCCTCGAGGTCGACGGTCACCCTGGTGATCGACTCGCCCGGCTCGAGGCGATCGACGGTGCCCCGGAACTGGTTGCGCAGGCTGGTGCTATCGGCTTCGAGGGCCTCCTCGGGTTCGGTCAGGACGACGGCGTCCGATCGAACGGTAACCTGGACCTCGCTCGCGTCGTCGGGAACGAGCGCCAGAATCGGGCCGATTCCCGTCTCGACGGTGCCGAGCTCCCCGGTTCGGTCGCGGACGGTGCCCGCGAAGACCGATTCCGTCACTCGAGCGACGCCGTCGAGTGCGGCCTCGTGGCGGTCGAACTGCCGGCGCAACTCGCGGGCGGTCGCGGTCAGTTCGGTCCCGCCGCCGCCGCTGCCGCCGCGCTGGCGCTCGGTGATCGGGCCGACGGCCTCCTCGATCTCCACGACGCGGTTCTGGAGGCGGGCGTAGGAGCGGCCAAGTTCTTCGGCGGCGCGGTGCATCGATCCGTACCGATCGATGGCGTCGAGCATCTCGATGTCGCGCCGGTCGATCGTGACGTCGTCGACCGCGAGTTTCGTGGTGTACTCCTTTTCGATCGTCATGGTGGCTTCGAGCGGTTGTCGGCGCGTTCGCGGCGGGTCTCCACGATGGTCAGTATATCAGTTCGCCGTCGATAAATTGCCGGGTCCGGTCGTCGCGCGGGTCGTCGAACACGCGTTCGGTTCGGTCGACTTCGAGGATTTCGTCGCCGAGCAACACGGCGGTGCGGTCCGCGACGCGCCGGGCCTGGTGCATATCGTGCGTCGCGACGACGACGCCGATCCCCCGATCTCGGGCCTGGAGCACCGCGTCCTCGATGACCGCCGTGTTTCGCGGGTCGAGATCGGACGTGGGTTCGTCCAGCAAGAGGATTTCGGGGTCGTACGCCAGCGCTCGGGCGAAGGCGACGCGCTGGGCTTCGCCGCCCGAGAGCGAGTCGGCGTCCTGATCGACCTTGTCGGCCAGCCCGACGGTCTCGAGGGCCTCGACGGCGTCGCCGGTGCCGTTTTGCTCGCCGACGAGCTGCGCGAATCCGTGTCGAATCCGTTCGGGCCACGACTGGCGAACGCGGAGGCCGTAGGCGGCGTTCCGACGGACGCTCGCGTCGAAGAGGCTCGCGTCCTGAAAGACCATGCCGATGCGACGACGGTGCTCGAGTCGCCGCCCCTCGGGCTGTCGCCAGACGTCCTCGCCGTCGTAGCTGATCGTCCCCCGGTCGGGCGCGTCGAACAGCGCGAGCAGGCGGAGCAGCGTCGACTTGCCGACGCCGGAGGGGCCGATGATCGCGACGACCTCCCCCGTCGAGACCGACAGCGAGACGCCGTCGAAGACGGTTTCGTTCCCGTAGCCGTGGGAGACGTCGGTCGCCTCGAGGGTCATCGGTACCCCCCGCCGTCGCTGCCCAGTCGGACGACGATGCCGTTGACGACCAGCACGATCGCGAGGAGGACGACGCCGAGGATCATCGCCGTCTCGAACCGTCCCCGCTGGGCCTCGAGCTGGATCGCCGTCGTCAGCGTCCGCGTCTTGGAGGTGCCGTCAGCGCTGGCGATGTTTCCGCCGACGATGAGGACGGAGCCGACCTCGCTGATCGCCCGCCCGAAGCCGGCCAGCACCGCGGTCGCGATCCCGTAGCGAGCTTCCTTGATGGTGACCAGCGCCACGTCGAGGCGGGTCCCGCCCATCGCGTACGCCGCGTCGCGGACGTTTTGCTCGACGCTGCTCACCGCGGCGAGGCTGACGCCGGTGACTACCGGGGCGGCGAGGACGAACTGCGACATGATCATCGCCTCGCGCGTGAAGACGAGTTCGAGCGAGCCCAGCGGCCCCTCGTTGGAGACCGTAAACAGGACGGCCAGTCCGACGACGACGCTGGGAAACCCCATGCCGGTGTTGATGATCGACGTCAGGAGCCCCTTCCCGCGAAAGTCGGTAAAGCCGACGGCAAGCGCGATCGGGAGGCTACACAGCGTGCTCAACGCGACCGCGGCCACGCTGACGTACAGGGAGACGACGATGATGCTCCGGATGTAGTTCCACTCGAAGGGGAACTCGGCGAACAGCGGGACCGTCGCCGCGCTCTCGAGGGACATTATTCGTCCGACGAGTCGCTCGAGTTGCCAGTGTTATCGGCGCTCCACCCCTCGGGGACGTACTGCTGGAAGTTCGGCTCCTCGGAGAGGGATTCGGGATAGAACAACTGCTCGCCGTTGGCCGTGTAGTTCTCGATGAGGTCCTGGCCCTCCGGGCTGGTGATGAAACCGATGTAGGCCATCGCGAGGTCGTACTCGACGTTGTCGTGGACCGCCGGGTTGACGGCGACGATCCCGTAGGGGTTCGCGAGCAGTTCCGGTCCGCCCTCGATCGGACCCTGCACGTGGATCTCGAGGTCGACCTCGTCTTGCATGTCTAGGTACGTTCCGCGATCGGCCAGCGTGTAGGCGCCCTGCTGGGTGGCCATGTTGATGACGTCGCCCATCCCCTGGCCGGCCTCCTGGTACCACTCGCCGAATTCGTCGACGTTGAGCCCCGTCTCGTCCCAGATTTCGAGTTCCTTCGTGTGCGTTCCAGAGTCGTCGCCTCGAGAGACGAACGAGGATTCCGAGTCGGCGATGGCGGTGAACGCCTCGGTGACGTCGTCGCTGCCGCCGATCCCCGCGGGATCGTTGGGGCCGCCGATGACGACGAAGTCGTTGTACATGAGGTCGCGCCGGTTGACGCCGTACCCCTCCTCCATGAACTCGTCCTCGAGCGAGCGGGCGTGGACCATCACCACGTCCGAGTCGCCGTTTCGAGCGGTCTCGAGGGCCTGACCCGTCCCCTGTGAGACAGCGTCGACGGAGACGCCGTACCGATCCTCGAAGGGCGCGTTGAGTTCGTCGAGCAACCCGGTGTTGTACGTACTCGTCGTCGTCGTCAGCGTCAGCGTTTCGCCGCTGATTCCGGCGTCACCGCCGTCGTCGCCGGTCAGCGTTGAACAGCCGGCGAGTCCGGCGGCGCCACCGGCGGCGAGCGCGGCGACGAACTCGCGTCGTTGTATCGTCATGGATACCACGACGAACGGCGGGAAGAAATAGCTTTGGTTCGTCCAATAACTGCCGTCAGTTACGCCGGACGATCGCAACGGGTCGAGAAGCACGACAGAAGCAGTTTCCCACCCCGCGATAACGAGAATCGGTTATTCCGGTCCCGCGACGGCAGTCGCGGTCGACCGGGTGGCCGCGAACGCGAATTCGCTTATTTCGGCCGCCTCAAATACCGAAATAGATGTCGAACGAGGATTTCCTACGCGAAGCAACGACGGGGGCTGTTAGAACTGGATATTCGTAAATACCATATATACGGAGTACTTCATAGTATACAAATGACCTACGAACACCTTGACACGGATCTGGTAAACGAACTGCTCGGCGACGGACGCGCGAGTCTTCGCAGCCTCGCGGAGGAACTCGACGTCTCGGTGACGACCGTCTCGAACCACCTCTCGGACTTGGAGGAGGAAGACGTCATTCAGGGGTATACGCCGATCGTCGACTACGACGCCCTCGGCTACGACGTCACCGCAGTGATGCAGCTCAAAGCCGAAGGCAGCGCGCTGCCGAAGATCACCGAGTCCCTGAAGGACCACCGACAGATGATCTCGGTCTACGAAGTTACCGGCAACTACGACGTCATCGCCATCGGGAAGTTCAAAGACACCGACGACATGAACGACCAGATCAAGCAGCTGATCACCGACCCCGACATTAACCAGTCGAACACGAGCATCGTTCTCAACGCCGTCTCGGAGAACGAACAGTTCGAACTCGACCCCGACGAGGATAACTGATCGACCGGTCGATTCGGTCCTCGAGCCGTCGACTCCCGTTCGGGCCCGTAGAACGGGACCGGGCCGGCCTCAGTCGGCCGACACCGCGTAGTACTCGGTGTACTTGACGAGATCGCAACCCTCGAACGCGTCGACCGAGCCGTCGGCGTCGTCGAGCGCCGCTTCGGCCGGGGCGTCGATCAGGAGCGGTACCTGCGCTTTCGCCTCCTCTTCGAGTTCGTCGTAGTGGCAGACTCGGCAGTCGGACGGAATCTCGTCGACCGGCTCGAGCGTGATACGTTGACTCATGGTCGTAGCACTAGCCACGAACCGGACTCTCTTCAGTTTTACGCCCTGATTAGGAAGTATTCTCCTGAAATAGATCGCAAATAGCGGAGCTATTTGACGAACGTCTACGACGGTCCGCAGTCCGACGCTCGAGCGTCAGTGGTCGATTCCGGGACGCTGGAAGGTCGTTTCGTCCGACGACGGCGCCTCGAGGGCGTCGTCGATCTCCGGCGCCGCGAGGAGGTCGTTTCGGTCCGGTTCGTCGGGCCGTCTGAAGTAATAGGTGTCGGCGCAGCCGGCGACCATCGCCGAGAGCGGTTGCTCCTCGTCGTGAACGATCGATACGAGGTCGCCCGTGACCGCGATCAGCGCCGCGTCGTCGGGTTTCCGGAGGTGATCTCGGAGTTTAGCGGCGGTGCAGTCGTCGGGCAGTTGCAGGTGGACACCGTCGACGGTCGCCCATCGCGTCTCCATGTTTCGTCGATGGGGCCTCGCGACCTATACCGTTGGGCCCGCAGCTACAGGCCGCTTACCGGATACGGGCCGGACAGGCCGTCAACGGCGGTCGAGCGACGGGCGAGCGGTGAACCCGGTTTCAGGTAGCGTTCTCTTCGAGCTGGTCGGGGTCGTACCGGCGACCGCAGTTCAGACACTGGTAGTCGCCCTCGATGTGCTCGTAGAGGCGCTCCCCACAGTCCTGGCACCGCCAACTGGGGTGCTTCATCTAGTCGATGGTGGCGGACCGGACCCGAATAAGTACTCGGATGGTTCGCCGGGGTCGTCTTGCGGTCGGCGACGGAATTACCCGTCCGCCGCTCCAACTCGGCGTATGGACGAGCACACCAGCGACCCGACCGTCGCGCCGCCCCCGGGGCTCGAGACGCCGACGGGCTGGCGGCCCGAGGCGGGGCGCTGGGAGCACGCGACGCTTCGTCGGGCGACGGTCCACGGCGTCCGACTCTTCAACGCCGGCGCCTACCACGAGAGCCACGACTGCTTCGAACTCGAGTGGTACAACTACGGCCGCGGGAGCACCGAGAGCGCGTTCTGCCACGGGATGGTACAGGTCGCGGCCGGCGCGTACAAGCGGGTCGACTTCGACAACGACGACGGACTGCGCTCGCTCTTTCGAACCGCGCTCCAGTACCTGCGGGACGTTCCTCGGGACTACTACGGCGTCGACGTCCTCGAGGTCCGGACCGTGCTGACGAACGCCCTCGAGGAGCCGAGCCGCGTCGACGACTGGCGAGTCCCCATCGACGGCGAGCGACCGACCGCCGGACCGGCCGATTTCGAGTACGCTGAGACACTCGAAGAGTGACAGTTCCGTCCGCTCGTCGACTCGAAACCGGTCGTACCGGGGGGTAGCGGCGTGGCAACTAGCCCCACGGAGACCGGGCGGAATGGTCTCGTTCGTGAGAGACCGAATCGCCTTTGGCCACAGAGCCCAATGATGCGGTAATGAGAGTTGCACAGCTCGGGTCAGGAACGCCGGAGATCGCAGTCGTCGCGGGCGTTCACGGGGACGAACCCTGTGGCGTTCGCGCCGTCGAACGGTTGCTCGACGAGCGCCCGACCGTCGAGCGGCCGGTCAAGCTCATCGTCGCCAACGAGGAGGCCTTAGAGCGGCGGGTCCGATTCGTCGACGAGGACTTAAACCGCGCGTTTCCCGGCGATCCGGACGCGAAAACTCACGAGGGACGACTCGCCCATCGGCTCGTCGAGGAGCTCGACGGCTGTCTGACGTTCTCGATGCACTCGACTCAGAGCCACGGCGAGCCCTTCGCGATCGTCAACGGCGTCAGCGAGACCGCGAAAGCGGTCGTCCCGCAGCTTCCGGTGACGGCGATGGTCGAGACGAGTAACTTCGCGGAGGGACGCCTGTTCTCCGAGATCGACACGATCGAAGTCGAGTGCGGCCTGCAGGGGTCGGAGACGGCCGCCCAGAACGCGGACCGACTGACCCGCGCGTTCCTCACGGCCGTCGACGCATTACCCGGCGATACGATCCGCAGCGATCTACCGGTCTACCGGCTCACCGACGTCATCCGCAAGCAGGACGCCGACACCTACGAGGTCTTCGTCGACAACTTCGCCGAAGTCGAGGCCGGCGATCCGTTCGCCGCCGCCGACGGCGACACGCAGGTCGCCGACGAACCGTTCTATCCCATCCTGATGTCGCCGAACGGCTACCGGGACGTTTTCGGCTACGCCGCCGAAAAGCTCGACGTCCTGACGGCGCCGCCGGCCGCGGACTAGCGGTCGCGGTCCGCACGCGGCGCCGCCGTCGCGGCTAGCGATCGGCGGCTCAGGCAGTGCTTTCATGCGTAGTCATCTCGAAACGGGAGTGATGAGCGATGCATCTGGTCGCTCGAGGCGGACGATCGACGTGCTGTTGGTCGAGGATAACCCGGGAGACGTCCGCCTCATCGAGGAGGCGTTTCGCGACGCCGGCGCCGACAGCGAACTCCACGCCGTTACCGACGGCGAGGAGGCGCTCGACTTCGTCTACCGACGCGACGACCACGCGAACGCACCGCGACCGGACCTCGTCATTCTCGACTGGAACCTGCCTCGGACGAGCGGCGAACAGGTGTTGATGGAGCTGAAAGACGACCCGGAGCACAAGCGCATTCCCGTCACCGTCCTCACCGGCTCCCAGGACGAGAGCGACGTCCTGCACTCGTACCGAAAGCACGCGAACGCCTGTCTCAAGAAAGCCGTCGAGCCCGACGAGTTTCTGGAGACCATTCGGGCCTACGCGGAGTTCTGGTTCACCACGGCGCGGCTGCCGAACGGCGACGAGTAACGCCGTCGGCGGTCGGTCGGCCGGCGTCCGTTCCCCGACTCGAGGCCGATCAGTCGGCCTCCAATCGTCGACCCAGGGTTTCTCACCGTTCCGTCCCGCAGTACCCGTATGAACGCTCCGACGCGTCGACGCCTGCTGGCGGCGGCCGGCGTCGCGATTCCCGCGTTCGCGGGCTGTTTCACGGAGTCGAGATCCGACGCGACGGAACTCGCGACGCCCGAGTCCGTCCCCGCCGACGACTGGTCCGAACCCGACTGGCGGCCGGCCGACGCCGTCCCGAACGAGGGCGACGTCGCGGCGACGACGGTCGTCTCCGACCTCGCGATCCCGTGGGATCTCACGTTCGCCGACGGCGACGCCTTCGTCACCGAACGCGACGGCGGCGTCCGCCGGTTCGATGCGGACGCACTGGCCGAGGACGCCGATCTGGGGGCCGATGACGGCGAGACGGTTCTCGAGAGCGCGTCCCTCCCCGATCGCGCGTCGCCCGGCGAAGGCGGGACCCTCGGCGTCGCGGCCCACCCCGACTATCCCGACACTCCCGACCTGTTCGCCTACTACACGGCCGACGACGGAGCCGTCTCGAATCGGGTCGTCCGCTACGACCTCGAGGCCGACGCCCTCGAGACGGTCCTCGAGGGGATCCCGGGGTCGTCGATCCACAACGGCGGACGGATCGCGTTCGGTCCTGACGACCACCTCTGGGTGCTGACGGGCGACGCGAGGGAGCCCGCGCTGACGCAGGATCCCGGCTCCCGCGCCGGTGCCGTCCTGCGCGTGACGCCCGAGGGGGAACCCCACCCCGAGAATCCCGACTGGGGTGACGACGGCGACCGGCGCACGTATTCGCTCGGCCACCGCAACCCGCAGGGACTCGACTTCACGCCGCAGGGAACGCCGATACTCGCCGAACACGGGCCAGGCGCGCGAGACGAGGTCTCGATCCTCCGGCCGGGCGGCAACTACGGCTGGGATATCGTCCGCGGCGGGCCCGACGACCCCGAGTACGGGAGCTACGACGAGTACGAGGCGGCGACGCCGCCGGTCGTCAACACCGGACCCGAAACGACGTGGGCGCCGTCCGGACTGGCGTTTTACGACGACGGCGCGATCGAGCCGTGGACGAACACCGTCCTCGTCTGCGGGCTCGCCTCGAGCGCGCTGGCCGTCGTCGGGCTCACGCCTCGAAGCGATTCGGACGGCGGTGACGAGGGAAGCCCGGACGAGACCGACGGCGTCCGGTACGACGCCGACTGGCTCGACGACCGCTTTACGGCGACGGTCCACCGGCTGTTCGCCGACGAGTGGGGACGCCTTCGTCACGTCGAGCCCGGGCCGGACGGCTCGCTGTACCTGCTCACGTCGAACCGGGACGGTCGCGCGGACGGGCCGTTCCCCCGGGCGAGCGACGATCGGATCGTCAGGCTGGACCCGCGGTAGGAGCGTCGTTTCGGGCTCCGTCGGTACCGCGGACGCAAGGCCTATCCCTTCTCGTTGCCATACGACTGATATGGAATTCCCACCGAACCAGGGTCTCGATCAGGACGAGGTCGACGAGCAAGTCGAGGACGTCATCGAAAACAACGAAGTCGTCCTCTTCATGAAGGGGACCGAGCTGATGCCCCAGTGTGGCTACTCCCGGAAGGCGCTCGGCCTCATCGACAGCCACCGCGACGAGTTCGAGACCGTCGACGTCCTGGACTCCCTCGCCGAGTTCCGGGCCGCCCTCGAGGACTACAGCGGCTGGGAAACGATCCCGCAGACGTTCGTCGACGGCGAGTTCGTGGGCGGCTCGGACGTCCTCGAGGAACTCGAGGAACGCGGCGAGCTGGCCGAGACGCTCAACGCCGAATAATCACTCCGAATCGCGCCGATGAATTAATCCGAGCGCATCGGCCACGTATCTAATAGCAGGTCATATAAGTCACGCGCTCGTACTAGGAACTCAGCGACTGTCGCCGCAGATCATCCCACCATGTCAACAGAGGAATCCAGACACGTTTATCGGCTGCATTCGACGCTTGAACTACCCCTCGAAGACCTTCGGGAACACATCGAGGAGGCAGAGTACCCGGACGGTATCACCGACGTGGAGATAACGCGGCGCAACAACACGCTCATTCTCAAGGCCGTCGCCGAGGACGAATCGGTCAGCAAGTACACGCCGACCGCCCAGCTCAAGGCCAGCGTCACGGAGAACCGGGTCTACGAGGAGGATCCCGACGAGCGGCGCAACGCCTTCCGCTGGGACGAGGAGGAAGAGGAGGAGATCGAATCCGAACTCGTCGAGTTCGCGGCGTTCAAGGGCGACCGCGAGACCGTCCTCCAGAACTCGCTATTGCAGTATCAGATGTTCCTGGTCCTCTGTGGCATCGCCGAAGCCGCCGAGAAGGGGACGCTGACGGCGATCTCGGAGCGCGACGGCGAACTCGAGGCGACCCGCATCGTCGAGGGCGAGCCCCGACCGGCCAACATCGAGGTCGTCGAAGGACCGCGGGACCACAACTCGGGCGAGGGCGGCGTCAACTGGCGGGACAACAAGTTCATCTCGGACTGATCGGCGTCCGGCCTCGCGTGCGTTTTCGTCGATACGATAATACGATAGCGACTGCGTTCTCGACCGTTCGCTTTGATTCGGACCCCAGCGAGCGAACGCAATCGGCCGGTTCGCGGGCTGACACGACCGGACGAGCGGTAGGTGTTTTGCCGCCGGCGCAGTATCTCTTGGTATGACAAACCTCAGCACTCTCGAGCTCGTCGGCCGGCTGGCCGTCGCCGCGTTCGTCATGATCGCGCCCACGCTGCTCTTTCTCGGACTGGTGCGGGGCCTCGAGAAGCTTCGCGACGACGCCTTCATCGATCGGTGGCTGCACGAACAGGGCCACGAGGTCGAAGACGACGTGCTGACCGTGCTCGCGAGCGGAATCGGTATCGAGTCGGAGACCGCCTCGAGCCACCGGTGTCCGGCCTGCGGGAACCCGAACGCCTCGTCGGCGCGGTACTGTCACCAGTGTCTCGCCAGACTCCCCTCCTGAGGAGCGATCGTCGCCGTAACGGTCACGTACTCCCGACAGTCGCCGAGTCGTCACCGTCCGGCGGGCGCTCGACCGGCGCCCGAGCGAGCGGCCGTTCGACGGACGCGGGGTCGGTCCGGTGGACGCACGCCTCGAGGTCGCGGTCGAACGTCGAGTCGGCGTCGACGGCGAGGGTGACGGTGTCGCCGTCGACCGTGGTGACGGTGAGCAGCGTCTCGCGGCGGCCGTCGATACCCAGCCCGTCGAGTTCCGCGCGGTGGATAGCGGCGTAGCCGGCCAGTCCGAGTCCGGCGACCGTCACGAGCCCGTAGAGCGGCGGCGAGACGACGGCCGCGAGGGGAACGACGGCGACGACGGCGACCAGCGCGAGGACGCCGGCCCCCACGGCGAGTTGCTCGGTCGCGCGACCGATGCCCGGTCGCGTTCGCAGGGAGTGGACGGCCGCGACGAGGGCAACGGTCGCGGCGGCGAGCCCGGTCGTGGCGACCCCCTGAACCGCACTGATACCGGTCGCGGCGACGATCCCGACGACGAGAACGGCGAGGGCGACGAGCCCGCCCAGGAGACGCAGGGATCGGTTCGAGCCCTCCTCGGATCGGTACTCGACGCGCGTTTGCTCCCGGCGCCGGATCGAGCAGATCCAGTCGTACCTGACGTCGACGAACTCGCCGCTCGCCGAGACGCAGAGGAGTCGACGGTCGGTCGCGCCGATCGTCGCTCGACCGCGAACGGCGTCCCCGAGGAGCCGTCCCGACGCGAGCGCCCGCACCGATTCGTCTTCGACCAGATGGCTCCGGAACCGCTCTTCGACACGTCGCATGCGCGGTGACGTACCTCGACGCGCCCTATAGTAAGCCACAGCTTTCAGTCGGACGGCCGCCGGCGGACCGTCGCCGCGGGAGGCGACCCGACGGCCAGTACACGTTTACGCTATCGGGCGCATTCACGGCTATGGCATTTCGGCGAGACGAGCGCGCGGTCACCGTCCAGATCGGGACCGTGTTGTTGCTCGCGATCGTCTTCGCCGCGCTGGCGCTCTACCAGCTCAACGCGGTCCCCGCGGAGAACGAACGGGTGGAATTTACCCACAATCAGGCAGTTCACGACGAGTTACAGGAGCTCCGGAACGCGATCCAGAACGTCGGCGCCGAGGGCGGAACGCGGTCGACGGCCGTCACGCTCGGCACCCAGTATCCGTCTCGAACGGTCGCGGCGAACCCGCCCGCACCGACGGGCCGACTCGAGACGACGGGCACGGAAACCATCAGCATCGACGCCCGATTCGCCGGGGAGGAATCGGAATACGAGGGGGATCCGCACAACCTGACCGGGAACCACTCCACGACGACCCTCGCCTACACGCCCGCGTACAGGGAGTACGACTCGGCGCCGACGACGCGGATCGAACACGGCTTCGCGTTCAACGAGTTCGACGACGCGCAGGTCTCGCTGACCGACCAGCCGCTGCTCTCCGACGGGACGATCAGGCTCGTCGTGCTCGAGGGCGAGCTCTCGCGGTCGGGCAGCGGCGCGGTGACGGTCGATCCGACCGCGCTCAGCGGCCCCTCCGATCCGGTTCCGATCGAAGGCGAGGGCGACGAGAACGTCACGATCACGGTGCCGACCGCCGCACCGACCGCGTGGAACGACACGATCGGGACGACGTTCGACGACGGCCAGTCGGACGCTCGAGTGACGGACTACGACGCGACCGACGAGGGGCGCGGCTCGCTCACCGTCGAACTGGCTGCCGGCGAGTACGAACTGCAGGTCACTCGAGTCGGGATCGGCGACGGCGGCGACTCGAGCGGAGAGTACGACGTGACCGCGAGTACCGATGGTGACGGCGAGCGCAATGGCGGCGCTTACACCGTAAGCTGGGCCGACAATCACGATAGCGCTCGAGCGTGTGACGACGGTGAGAGCTGTGATTATCGCGTGTATTCGGGGGAGACCGCAACGTTCGCCGCCGACGCAGCGGCCGAATCGGCGACGCTCGATTTCGCGTATCAGACGTCCGGTCCGACCGTCTCCGAATTCAACGAGAGCGATCAAGCGGTCGATTTCGAGGCAGAGGGGTCGGGGGACGTCGACCTCTTCGTCTCGAGCGGGGGGAGCAGCGATACGATCACCGTGCGCGTCGAACACGACGAGATCCCCCCCTCGATCGAGGAGTTCGAAGCGAGTAGCGGGAACCACAATAATCACGCGCGGTTCACCGTCAATTGGCGGGCGTCGTCCGGTGACGCGCCGATCACGCGGGGGACCCTCGAGTTACTCGACGACGCGGGAGCCGTGGTCGACACGTGGGAGAAGGCGTATCCGAATCGCGACCGCGTCGTCGAAGACGGAATCGAACTCGAAGAAAAGAACGGGTCCGGAAACGAGTACGAAATCCGACTTGCCGTCACAGACGGCAACGGAAACAGCCGCAACGAGTCGATCGCGCGAACCGGATAACACCGCTCTCGACGGCTGTCGATCTTTCCATCGACAGTAACATATGGCGTCTCTACGAATGCGACGGTATGACTGCAGTCGGTATCGACGCCATCGAAATCTGGACCGGGAACCTCAAACTCGACTTACCCGGCACGTTCGCCCCCGAGAAGGGCGAAGACCCCGAGAAGTACACGAAAGGGCTCGGGCTGAACGCCAGTTCCTTCCCCGACAGTTACGAGGACATCGTCACGATGGGCGCCAACGCCGCCCACCGCCTGATGGAGCGCAAAGGGCTCGAACCCGATGATATCGGACGGATCGACGTCGCGACCGAGAGCGCCTTCGACAACTCCAAACCCGTTTCGACGTACGTCGCCGGCTGTCTCGAGCAGGTCTTCGAGGGCGACTTCCACCACGCCAACAAGGGCGAGCGGAAGTTCGCCTGCATCGCGGGCACCCAGAGTCTGGACGACGCGTACAACTGGATCCGCGCGGGCCGTAACCGCGGCCGCTCGGCGCTGGTCATCGCGACCGACACGGCGCTGTACGCCCGGGGCGACGCCGGCGAGGCGACCCAGGGCGCCGGCGCCGTCGCGATGCTGATCAGCGAGGATCCCAACCTTGTCGAACTCTCCGCCGAGCAGGGGTACGGCTCGGCCGACGAGACCGACTTCCTCAAGCCCAACCAGCAGTTCCCCTCCGTCGACGGCAAACGCTCCGTGCAGGTGTATCTCGCCCGGATGCGCGAGGCCCTCGAGGACTACGAGAGCGTCGCGGGCGACGTCCACGAGGAGGACTTCGCCTACGCGCCGTTCCACACGCCGTTCCCGGGCATGGTCCGGAAGGCAGCTCTGCTGGCCTACCGCCACGTGATCCGCGACACGAGCCTCGAGGACGATCTGGCCGACGAGATCGGCCGCCAGCCCCGTCCCGAGGCGTTCGATACCGACGACGACTACCGCGACGCGCTGCGGGAGTACATGGACCTGCTCAAGGAGACCGAGGCCTACCAGGAGTGGTACGCGGAGACGATCGATCCGACGCTGTCGATCTCCCGCGAGGTCGGCAACTGGTACACCGGCTCCGTCCACGTCGCCCGCGCCAGCGCGCTCAAACACGCTCTCGAGAACGGTCGCGACATGACCGGCAAGGCGCTGCTGGTCGCCTCCTACGGCAGCGGCGCCCAGGCGGAGATCCACTCCGAAGTCGTCCGAGAGGGCTGGGAGGACGAGATCGAGGCGCTGAACGTCGACGAACAGCTCGAGGACCGGTACGACATGAGCTGGGACGACTACGAGGAAGTCCACGACGTCCACAACCACGACATGGACGTCGACGTCGAGGAGTTCACGACCCCCGAGTCGGAGTTCGTCTTCGACGGCTGGGGCCGCATGGGCGAACGGAAGTATCGGTACGTCGAGTAGCGGTTCGGAGCGGTTTTTTCGCGTCGATTTTTGCGAGCGAGGGAAAAAGCTACGTCAGCATGGATGAGCGGAAGTATCGGTCTGTCGAATGCTGGCGGTAACTGCCAGTAGCTACCGGTAAATGTTCATCGAATTTTGTGGCTACACGGTTACGTATACCCATCCGTAATACGATAGGATCCAACCGAACGAACCCAGCAGAATCCAGGTACCGGTCGTACCACTGAGGATCGTACTCGAAAGAGTTCCGACCGCTATAATCGCGATGAACTTCGCTACGTTTCGCTTCCGCGTATGCGTCGGACTCGAGTTACTCGACTCCGTTCCGTATCTGTAGCAAACTGTCACTATCGAACCTCCGAGGAAGCCGATGACCGCCCCTCCAACCACTACTTGGTGGTTTCCGAGAGAACTCTGGATCGTCTCCTTTCGAAGGAGGACAAAAAGAACGAGGAAAAAGAATAACCAGATGAAATTTTCCTTCGATTCACGTGCTGATTCTGAATTAGTCATCGTTTCATATCCACTAATTCAACTACTAACACGTATCGATGGAAACTCCACTTTTTACCTCCGAAGAACTTCGTACGAATCCTATCTGACGACGGTTTCCGATCACACTTCGACGACCGAAGCCGGTTTCGACGTGTGTCGCCGGCTGCCTCGAGTTGGAGTTCTGCAGCGACTTCGTCCGCCCCAACGAGGGCAGCGGAAGGTCGTCCGTATCGCGAGGACTCAGAGCCCGGACGGCACTGGATTCGCGCGGACCGCAACCGCAACCGTTGTCGCTCGACCGAACCGTTTCTTCCACCGAGACGCAGGTCAGTGGACTAATCTGTCGGGACGTTGCAGTCGGAAGTATGCCAGAGCGCCCAGAGCCGCCGGCGTGGGCCGTTGAGCAACCCGCCCTCACCGCGCTCGCGCTGATCGCCGTCGTTCTCGGACTCCACATTATCCTGCCGTACCTCCAGTACGTCCTCTTCGGGATCGTCCTCGCGTACATCCTCCTGCCCCTCCAGCGGCGACTCGAGCGGTACGTCCGGCCGATGATCGCCGCGTTCGTCTCCGTGATCACCGCGGTGGTCGTCATCTTGCTCCCGCTGGTGTACATCCTCAACGTCGCGCTCCGGCAGACCGGCCAGCTCGTGGACGCCGTCCGGAGCGGGGACGTCGATATCGGGATGATCGAGCAGGAAATCGCGGATCGGGGATACGAGGTCAACCTGACCGGGCTCTACGAAACGTATCAGGACTCGATCTCCTCCGGCGCACAGGGGCTCGCGACGGGCGTTCTCGACGTCGTCGGCGGGCTACCGGGGCTCATGATCGGGCTGACGATTACCCTGTTCGTCTGCTTCGCGCTGTTGCGGGACGGGGAGCAACTCATGGAGTGGCTGTATCGCGTCGTTCCGATCGACGACGAGATCCAACGGGAGCTGTTCGAGGAGCTGGACCAGCTCATGCAGGCCTCGGTGATCAGCAACGTCCTCGTCGCGGCCATTCAGGCGGTGTTGCTCGGCGCGGGGCTCGCAGTGCTGGGCATCCCCGCCGTCGTGTTGCTCACCGTGCTCACGTTCGTGCTCACCCTCCTGCCGCTGGTCGGCGCCTTCGGCGTCTGGCTCCCGGTCTCGATCTACCTCGCCGCGGTGGGTCGGCCTATCGCTGCCGGTGGACTGGTCGTCTACGGACTGCTCGTCACCGTCTCGGACACCTACCTCCGGCCGGCGCTCATCGGCCGCACGAGCGCCTTCAACTCGGCGATCATCGTGGTCGGCATCTTCGGCGGGCTCATCGCCTTCGGCGCGGTCGGACTGTTCATCGGCCCCGTCGTCCTCGGCGGCGCGAAGATCGTACTGGACGTCTTCGCTCGAGAGCGCACCGACGGGACGAGGACCGGAGCCGGGACCGCGACCGACGCGCCGGTCGAGGGGTCGCGGCCCGAGACCACCGACACGGAGGCAGCCGACCGAACGGCGTCGAACGCCGACGCGGAGCACGACGATGGCGTCGATTCCGATGCCGATGACGGTTCCGATTCCGACGCCTGATCGGCGGCCCTTCAGTCGTTCTTCCAGTCGCCCGGCTCGACACCGTGGATCTCGCCTTTCGCTTGCCGTCCCCCCGGCCACAGAGCGATCGCGATTACGCACGTGAAGAAGACGGCGAGCAGTGCCGCCACAGCCGTACCGGGGATCCCCGGCAGTTCGGCGGCTTCCGTCCACTGCTGTTCCGGGGTGAACAGCGTGATCTTGAACGCCCAGCCGACGCCGGCCACCGCGAAGAGCAGTCCGTACACGCGCCGTATCCGGCGGGAGAGCGCCTCTCGAGTCGAGACCTTGAATGTGGGGTTCCGGAGGTCGTCGCTCAGCTCCTCGCGCCAGGCAGGGTGTTCGACCCCGGTCGGTTCCAGCGCGTTCGCGAACACGTTCTCCTGAACGAAGCGGACACGGGCGCGCCAGTGGTCGTAGAACTGGTACCGACGCACCTCGAAGAACAGGAAGATCGACAGGACGAAGATCCCGATCAGGAGCAGGAACGCGGGCATGTTCCGACTCGAGAAAACGATCGACAGCACGGCGGCGAGCAGCGTGATCGCCCAGTCGGTCGTCCGGTCGATCCGGTCCTGCGCGCTGTTGGCCTGGCTGACCTCGCCGCGGTAGAAGTGCGGCAGGACGTCGAGCAGGAACTCGGATTCGCTCGCGACCGCCGCGCCGATCTCCTGATCTTCGCGATCGAGCGGACCGTCTCGGCCGGTGCGTTCGTTCCTCTCGTCTGCGTCACCGAGGGGGCGTTTTCGGTCGTCGCGTTCGGTCGTCCCGGCGTCGTCGCGTTCGTCGACCATGCGACCCCCCCGACACCGCCGGTCAGCTTAGTGGTCCGTGTAGCGACTGCAGGGGTCGTTACGGTCACGTCTATCGACGGCTACCCGATAGCCACGCCGAAACGAGTGCGTTCATTACCCCCTGCCCGCTAGAGGCGAGTATCGTGCCTCGGATCGAACGCCGCCGTCGACGCGGGGGGAGACGGATCGACTCGCTCGATCGAGATCACGCTTAGCCATGCACGGATCACACACCACGGGGAGCCCGTACGCTCCCCACACGGAGGAGGACCGCTCGGCGATGCTCGAGGCGGTCGGCGCCGAATCGGTCGACGACCTCTTCGATATTCCCGACGCCGTCGAGTTCGACGGGGAGTTCGGAATCGACGCGCGATCGGAACGGGAGACGAGGCGACTCGTCCGAACGATACTGGGACGCAACGACGACCTGACGGAGCTGCTCGGGCGGGGCCACTACGGCTACTACGTGCCGTCGCTGGTCGATCACCTCGCGGACCGCTCCGAGTTTCTCACCTCCTACACGCAGTACCAGCCAGAAATCTCGCAGGGGTTCTTACAGGCCCTGTTCGAGTACCAGTCGCTGCTGGTCGAGCTGACCGGTCTCGAGGTGGCTAACTGCTCGATGTACGACGCCGCGACGGCGCTGGGCGAGGCCGCCACGCTGGCCGAGCGCGTCCGCGACACCAGCGGCCACCGCGTGCTCGTCCCGGACCTCCTACTCGAGGGACGGCGCTCGACGCTCGAGAACTACGTCGCCGGCACGGACCTCGAGGTCGAAGAGTACCCCACCGACGACGCCAACGTCGACCTCGCGGCCCTCGAGGAGCTGGTCGACGAGGAGTGCGTCATGGTCTACGCCGAGAACCCGACAGTTCGGGGGACGATCGAGGAGGGCCTCGAGTCGGTCGGCGACCTCGCGAGCGATCACGACGCCCTGTTCGTCCTCGGCTCGGACCCGGTCGCGCTCTCCTTGTTACAGCGGCCGGCGGACGTCGGCGCAGACGTCGTCGTCGGCGACGCGAGCGTGCTCGGGCTGCCGACGAGCTACGGAATGGGACTGGGGCTGTTCGCCACGACGGACGACTACCTCCGACAGGTCCCCGGCCGGCTGGTCGGCGCCAGCGAGGACGCGACCGACCGGCGGGCGTTCACGCTCACCCTACAGACCCGCGAACAGCACATCCGTCGGGAACGAGCGACGAGCAACATCTGTACGAATCAGGCGTGGGTCGCGCTCCGAACCGCGATGCACGCCGCCTATCTGGGCCCGAACGGGATGGTCGACCTCGCCGAGCGCGGCGTCACCCGCGCCGAGGATCTCGCCGAGCGCCTCGACGATCTCGTCGGCGTTAAAGCGCCGGTCCACGACCGACACCACCTGCGGGAGTTCGTCGCCCGCGTCGACCAGCCCGCGCCGGCGATCGCGGACGACCTCGAGAAACGCGGTTTCGCGGTCCACGTCGTCGGCGACCACGAACTGCAGGTCTGCGTCGCCGGCGTCCCCGACGAGCGGATCGATCCGTTTGTCGCGGCGTTCCGGGAGGTGATTCGATGAGCGACCGAGACGAGAGCGACGCCGACCCGCGAGCCGAACAGGTCCGCTACGATCAGGCCCGCTACGTCGAGAACGGCCAGTACGAGCCCCTGCTCTCGGAGAAGGACCAGACCCGCGTCGAGATCGGCGCGAGCGACGGGGACGACGGTGACGACTCCGCGGACGGCGGCTCGCCCCTGCCCGACGATCTGACCCGGGACTCCCTCGAGTTGCCCGAGCTCTCCGAACCCGAACTGGCGCGCCACTACACGCGGCTCTCCCAGATGATCTACGGGATCGACAGCGGTCCCTACCCGCTGGGCTCGTGTACGATGAAGTACAACCCCAAGTTCACCGAGGACGTGGCGGCGCTCCCGAAAGTGGCCGTCCACCCCGATCGCTCCGAGCGGTCGGTCCAGGGAACCCTCGAGCTCATGTACCGACTCCAGGACTACCTGGGCCGGATCGGCGGGATGGACGCAGTGACGCTGCAACCGCCCGCGGGGGCGGCCGGCGAGTTCGTCGGCATCCGCGTCGCCGCGGCCTACCACGAGCACGAGGGCGAGGGCCACCGCGACGAGGTCATCATCCCCGAGAGCGCCCACGGAACCAACTTCGCGAGCGCGGCGCTGGGCGGCTACGAGGTCGTCTCGCTGCCCAGCGACGAGGGCGGCCGGGTCGACCTCGAGGCGCTCGAGGCGGCCCTCTCGGAGAACACCGCGGCGCTGATGCTGACGAATCCGAACACGCTCGGCCTCTTCGAGCGCGACATCGAGGAGATCGCCGAGATGGTCCACGACGTGGGCGGTCTGCTCTACTACGACGGGGCGAATTTGAACGCCCTGCTCGGTCGGGCCCGACCGGGCGACATGGGCTTCGACGTGATGCACTACAACGTCCACAAGACGTTCGCGACGCCCCACGGGGGCGGCGGCCCGGGCGCGGGCCCGGTCGGCGTCGTCGACGAGTTAGCACCGTTCCTGCCGGCGCCTCGCGTGCGATCGAACGGCGAGAGCAAGAGCGAGCCGGGCTACGAACTGTTTGACCCCGAACACACCATCGGCAAGGTCCACGGCTACCAGGGCAACTGGCTCGTCCTCGTCAAGGCCTTCGCCTACATCGCGCGGCTGGGCGACGAGGGGCTCGCCGACGCCAGCGCGACGGCAGTCCTGAACGCGAACTACCTCGCGAGCCGGATCGGGTACGAGGTTCCCTACGAACCGTTCCACCACGAGTTCGTCGCCAGCGCGGGCGACCAGGACGCCGCCGACGTCGCGAAACGGATGCTCGACTACGGCGTCCACCCGCCGACGACCAAGTGGCCCGAGATCGTCCCCGAGGCGCTGATGACCGAGCCGACGGAAGTCGAGGGGAAGGGGACGCTGGATCGGCTCGCCGCGGCCTTCAACGCCGTCGCGGCGGAGGACGACGAGACGCTCGAGTCGGCGCCGGAACGGACCACCGCGCGCCGGATCGACCAGACCAGCGCGGCGCGGTCGCCGCGGCTCTCGTGGCAGGCCCTCGAGCCCGAGTCCGAGTCCGACGAGTAATCGCCGCGGTGCGTTTCGCGCGCTGGTGAGTCGCGAGCCGTTGGATTCGAGACGGTCGACTTCGAGAGCGGTGGCTACCCGCTCGAGTTACCGACGATCGAAAAACGACTATCGGCGATCGAAATGTCGCGTCGAAGAGCCGGTTACGCGCTCGAGTCGACGGCGGTGCCGTTGTCGCCGATCTTCACGAAGCCGTAGTCACACTCCGGGCAGTGCCACTTGACCTTTTCGCCGAGGTGCAGCGTCGTGCTCGCCGCGCGGTAGAAGGTCCGTTCGGTGCCGCAGTTCGGGCACTCGTGATCGAGTTCCATGGCCATGCGCGGCGATTGGGCGCCGCGGGTGTAAAACGTACTGGTTGCGCCACGGCGGGCGTCCGAACCCGTTCGGCCCGTCGACGTCTCGTCCGTTCGAGTGCTCGAGCGGCGCCGGCAGGGATTAAGTGCGTCTCGTCCGTGCACACGGACATGTCGATCTACACAGGCCGCGGCGACGACGGGCAGACGGATCTCCGGGACATGAGCCGCGTCTCGAAGGCCAGTCCGCGCATCGAAGCCTACGGCACCGTCGACGAGCTCAACGCCCTCGTCGGGACGATCCGCCCGACCGGCCACGACGACGTCGACGAGCGGCTTCGGGAGATCCAGAACCACCTCCACGTCGCCCAGGCCGACTTCGCGAACCCCGATCCCGACGAGGACGACCCCGCGATCCGCGCCGACCACATCGAGACCGTCGAGGACTGGATCGACGAGTACGACGAGGAACTCGAGCCCCTGCGGTCGTTCATCCTGCCGACCGGCAGCGAGCGCGGCGCGCAACTCCACCACGCCAGAACCGTCTGCCGGCGCGCCGAGCGCCGGGCGGTCGCGCTGGCCGCGGAGGAGGAGATCAACGAGCAGGCCGTCCAGTACTTGAACCGGCTCTCGGACGGCCTGTTCACCTTCGGTCGCGTCGTCAACGCCCGCGACGGCGAACCGGAAGAGTCGCCCCAGTACTGATTCTACGACTCCGGATCGGCCGTCGGCTCGAGGCCGACTCGCGACCGCCCGAGGACGTCGGCGTAGCCCGACGCGGTGAGCTTCAGCGTGGGCACGCCGACGAAGATCAGCGTCTGGACGGTGAGCAGCGGGTCCGCGACGCCGACGCCGCTCTCGCGGAGCGTCGCCTCGAGCGCCTCGACGCCGGCCGCGACCTCTTCGACCGGCGCGTCGGCCGCCGTCGCTCCGACCGGCGTCGGGAGGTCCGCGACGATCGCCCCGTCTCGAGCGACGGCGAATCCGCCGCCCAGCTCCGCGACGCGCTCGGCGGCGACGACGGCGTCGGCGGTGTCCGCGGCGACGGTCGCCAAGCCAGGCGTCTCCCAGACCGCGGTCGTCGCGACGGCGCCCGTCTCGAGGCCGTAGCCGGCGAGAAAGCCAGTGAAGGCGCGATCGTCGGTCGCCGGGTCGCGGTCGATCAGCGTCGCCGTGAGGACGTCGGCGTCCGGATCGGGACCGAGTCGGGCGTCGGTCGCCGCGGTTCCGTCGCCGCGCTCGTCGGCTACGGCCTCGTGCACGGCGGGTTCGACGGTCGTCTCGGTCGTGACGAGCCCCTGACCGACTTCCATCGCGCGAACGACGCCGTCCGGCGCGGCCTCGAGCGGCGCGGTGAAGCGATCCGCGTCGCAGTCGACCGAAACGGTGTCGGTAACCGAGTCGGGATAGGGGTCGGTCCGCGGTTCGATGTTAGGCGTGCCGTCGGCCACGACGACCTCGCCGTCGGCGACCACGGTCTGGACGGCCATCGACTCGAGGCCGTCGACGACGAGTAGGTCCGCGAACGCGCCGGGCGCGACGACGCCCCGGCCCTCGAGGCCGAAGTGGGCGGCGGGGTTGCGCGTCGCGGCGTCGATCGCGTCCCGTTCGGGGACGTCGGCCTCGATCGCGCGCCGGACCACGTCGGCCATCCCGACCCCGTCGACGAGGTCTGCCGGCCAGACGCCGTCGGTCGACAGCGAGACGCTGCCGCGGTCGAGGTCGGGAGCGGCCGCGGCGAGCGCGTCGATATCGTCGCGGTTCGAGCCGCAGCGGCCGACGACGTGGATCCCGTGTTCGGCCCGCTCGCGGATCCCGTCGGCGTCGATCGCCTCGTGATCGTTGTCCACGACGGTCGCGAACGCGCGCAGCGAGTCACCGCGACAGCCCGCGCCGTGGCCCACGATCGTCGCGTCCGCGTCGCGAGCGCGGTCGTAGAGCCGTTCGACCGGCGACTCGCGGTCGACGACGTGGATCCAGTCGATCTCCCCGACGCCGACCACGCGCTCGCGCACGAGCAGATCGACGAACGCCTCGAGTTCCGCGTCGTCGCCCCGTTCGGGCTCGAAGGTGTCGACGAACCACTGGGGCGGCAGGGTGAGGTAGGCCGTCACCGGCAGGTCGGCGGTCCGCTCGAGGGTGAGCTCGACGCCGCGGCTGCCGAAGAGCAGTCCGAGTCCGGAGGTCTCGGTGACGATCGACGTAGTTCCCCCGGCGAGCATCGCCGGCGCGGCGCGCTCGGGCGTCACCTGGATGTCCGCGTGGGTGTGGGCGTCGATCAACCCCGGGAGGACGACCCGGTCGGACGCGTCGACGACCGTCGTGTCGGGCCCGATGACGGACTCGGCGTCCGTCAGTAGCGCGGCGATTCGGTCGCCGACGACGGCGACGTCCCGCTCGAGAAACTCCCGCCGGTTCGAGACGTACACCCGCCCGTTCGCGACGACCAGCTCGGCGGTCGCCCCCTCGCGCTCGAGGGCGATCGGCTGTAACTCGTTCATGCAGTGCTACTGGGCGCCTAGAGCCGTATGCTAACCGATCGCGGCAGGGACTCGAGCGGCCTGTGCGGGTTCTGTCCCCTGCGAAAGGACTATATTAACCGCCGGCCTCTCTGCGGTAGCGATTCGCATGAACAAGCACTTCGACGACAGCCGGTACTACCTCGCTCGCGCGGCCGAACACGCCAAACTCGGACTCACCGAAACGATCACACCGTACGCGACGCGGCTTCGCGCGGCCGTCGGCCGAGACGAACCGGAGCCGGACCCGTCCCGCCTCGAGGCGGTCCGCGACGAGTTGCTCGCCCTCGAGCGGCGGGCCGAGGGACAGGCCCGCGACGCGGTCGGCAGCGCTCGAGGGACGCTCTCGAGGCCCGAAGCGGACGAGCCCGCCGACGGACGGTGAAAGGAAGTCTTAAGTTGGACCCGCCGATACAACCCTCTGCGGGTTGGTGATCTAGTCCGGTTATGATACCTCCTTCACACGGAGGAAGTCGGCAGTTCAAATCTGCCCCAACCCATACCGTCTCTTTCGCTACAGTAAGTAGGTAGCCCCCGCCCCGTCCTGCGATTAGGGGTTGCGGTCCAAATGAATTGAACATGGGGCTTCCACAGTCCCTCTACCGTCTGGTGATTCTTGATGAGGTAGTCATCAATCAAAATAAAACTTGGTGTGAAGCAGTGATAAGGTCGGGGGATTGCCACTCTTCTCCACGGGCCATAGTCGTGTTCATTGAATGACGTTCTCAATAAGCCCAAGCACGCTTCGGCGAGAGCGAGCCGTCCATAAGGTGCCTATGATATTCTCTATGGGCGACCCTTGAGTACGAGTCCGATTCCATCTCGATAGAGGCGAGGGATTTCGTATATTCTCTGCTCGTCTTCCCCTCGTTTTTCTTCAAAAAAGCCAATATCAACCATCCGCTTTATTGCGTCTGCAGGTTTTGGTTCTAAATCCTCAAACATAAGAACCAAATCATCATGGGTGAATTCAGCCTGGGTTTTCCCATCAAATCGGTCAAAATGTTCATCCAGTTCCGGAAACTCGGTCAGATATGTCTCTCTACGCTGTTGTGAGACCTTTTCGTAAGCATCACGTACTGAGAGACCAGCAATCAATCGATCTTCAGAATCACTTTCTTTCCGTAATTGTATCTTCCTTGCTTCATTGCAGAAGGAAATTAGTTCTCTTGGGTATTTCCCTCCATGCCCATCACGTATTCGCTTAGTCATCCAATCAAACAGATCTGCCTCTCTTGGTCCGCTATACACTTGGTCTTCAAATACGGAATAAAACAGCTCTTCCTGCGTTTCTTTATCGAACTGTTCCACGTCGGATAGATCAATACTTGTTGATAAGGACTCTTCAATACCTTTTCTTATTAAATCAGATTGAAGCATACGCTTATTGATGAGTCTCAACAATTGTGTATCATTCCACTCAAGTTCTATCCTTTTATCCCAGATATGGCTCTTATTTGTGAAGTTCAAATCGCTCCAGATATCTGTTCTAAGAAGTATTTTAAGTCGAATATTTTCAAATCTACCCATAAAATTGAGTTGAACCCTAAATAGCGCTTCCAGAAGTTCTTTTCTTTCATCAAGATTTTTGCTTCTTAACTCATCTATCCGGTCCAACATCAACCAGACAGATTCGCCCTTTTCTTCCAAGATCCTCTGCTCATCCTCTAATAATCGGCTGATATCCAGAGATCTATCGTTACTAAATTCGATTGAAAAGTTACGATACGATACTTTGCCCTGTGATGGTGGATCGCCTACAACCTTTTCCCAAACGGTCTTGAGAGCCGGAATTATTCGCCAGTCAGGCTGCTCATCAAATGCTCGTAGTACATCTCCCAATTCACCCTCTGAATCGTATCCCTCTTCGCCAAGTCTTGAAGCAGTTTTGAGTCCAATATATATTCTCCAGAACCGCTCATATGAAAAATCATCCTGCTTCATCATCTCTTTTAGACTCCGAGTGTCTATACTCCTCACATCATTACCACCAGTTGCTTTGATAATGTGGGTGTTTTCTGGAAAACCATCGCCCAATATTCTTCGTGTTTCATCGGTATAATCGGTAAAAAGCCTAAATATAGCACTTTTACCGGACCCCTTTGGCCCCAGGATAATCAGTTTCTTACCATCAGATATGTCATTGAAGCTATGGGTTCTGACAAACCTCTTTGCTAACTCTTCCTCAGATTCGGCATTTACACTCCCGAAATCAAGTTCTGTTAGTAAATCATCCTTTGTTACCATGGGTCTCGGTAGTGGTACCGGGGTAATAAACTTCCTGACAATCCATCAAAATACGACTGTGGAAAAGGCTCATGGAATTACAGTGGAGAAGTAGCCGAAGAGATGCGAGAGAAGATACATCAGATAATGATTGTTTTATAATAAGGAGAAAAGTGAAGTTATCTTCGCCGTAAGTGGGTGTTCCTGTTAATGGAGACTAATCCATCTCGAACATCTCCCGACGGAGCTCTCGCTTCTCTACCTCACTGCGAGCATCATAGTGTTTTTCCAGTACGTCAACTGAGACGTCCATTCGGTCGCTTAGAAGCTCTTTAGAGTGACCGTCGTTCAGGAAGTTCGTGATAGCACTCCGTCGAAGAGGGTGAGGTGAGATGGAGCTAAGACAACCTGACGCCTTATTGTATTCGGTAGCTTCGCATTCCTCTATATTCCGACCATGGGACAGCTGTTTTCGTATTCACAGGGGCGAGACATGGCCCGAACCTTCTTTCGAAGTGTATTCCGGTGGGCACGACCACTTTCTGTCGTCAACAGTGGTCGGCGGCCTTCAGAGTCGGTTACGTCCTTACGACGACCATTGACGAAGTCGTTAATCACAACGCAAACCCATTCGTGAAGATTGACGTGCCGTTCAGCAGATGACTCGTTCTTGAGCGGCGTACCCTTATCAGGGCGATGTACTGTCTGGACGTACATATCGTCGCTATCGTAGTCTTTGAGGTCGATAGAGCGGGCCGTTCCGATACGCATTCCAGTGGTCCAGAGAAGAGTACGTGCTTCAGTGAGGCGTATTCGTATATTCGAAGACGTTTCAATATCCCTTTCCCTCGGTCTTGGTCTATCTTTTCGCCCCTAGTATCATCCTCTACGTTCGGCATGATGATGTTCTCGGAGACGCCTTCGAGGAGGTCGCGACTCTCGCACCAATTGATGAATATTCGGAGTGACGACATCTGGTTATACAGACTCGTCTCGGCAAGATCGTCGTCATCCCGCCGAGCCATCTGGAAGTCCGAAATGTGCCACCCGTCAACCGCGGCGACCTTATCGGGGCGATCCTCTGCCGACTCACACTAGGAAGTGAATTGCTTGAACTGTGACGAGTGGTTATACAGGGTCGAATTGGAAACATCGTCGCGGCGTTCGTTCAGGTAACGTTGCACGGCATCGGGAATTGTCATGTTCGGCTCATGTGGTGTTCCGAATCACCAGATACGGTAACAGAGAGTGTCGGGTATTCCACCTCCGCTGCGAACGTGGAAGGATGGTGCGTTGCGGGGCGGAACGGCCGCGAGCGGCAGCGAGAGGCCGTGACTCGGAAGTTTAAATCTACCCCAACCCACTACTTCTGTCGCGAACAACCTCGTGAGCGACAGAATCGTGACGGTGGGCAGATTTGAATCAGGGAGTGAAGCGAAGCGGAACGACCGTGGTTCAAATCTGCCCCAACCCATACGAACTACGTACGGATTGTAACCGTACGTTCTCCGGCGAGTGAAGCCTTGTACCGGCCGGATCGGGATTTTGAGTAGGATTTCAGGATTGTAGAACCCACTCAGTCGTTGCACGGAGGGTCGTCTCCGTCTGGGAATCCGGCTAAATGATTTACTCCGGTGCACACAGCAGGTGTCGATGCTGGCACCAGGCAGTGGTCGGTCAGTACGGGGCCGGTATCCTCGGTCTGTAATCGCCAAGGATACACAGACCCGGCTTCGAGAGCGCGGGTCTCGTCTCGTTCATGGACTAGACCAGGAGCTGGATGTCGGAGTCGGCCATATGTTGCAACGCGGTAGCCGCGCCGACGCCGGTCGTGACGCCGTCGTAAAAGTCGTCCTCGTCGTAGTCCATCAGCTCGATCGTCATCTGGCACGCCTGCAGATCGACGCCGCTCTCGAGCGAGAGATCGATCAACTCCTCGATGGTGGCGGTCCCGTTTTCGTCGATCTTCTTCTGCATCATCTTCGTGGCCATCGTGTCCATGCCGGGGAGCGCGGCGACGGCGTTCGGGACCGGCATGTTGGGATTGCCGACGGCGCTCAGCTTGAGATTCGTCGACTTCTCCTCGTGGAGGATGTCGAGCCCCCAGAACGTGTGGAAGACGACGACCTCCCAGCCGAAGGCGGCCGCGGTGCTCGCGAGGATCAGCGGCGGATACGCCATGTCGAAGCTCCCCTGGGTCGCGACGATGGTCATCTTCTTTTGATCGTCGCCCGCGTCCGCCTCCGCGAGTGACTCTTCTAATTCCTCGACGCGCTCGCGTAGCGCCTGCAGTTCGGCGGCGTCGAACTCGGATTCGGCGTCCGGTTCGTCGACCGACGTCGTTTGGTTGTCCGTGCTCATTATTCCGTTTTCTTCACGTAGTGGGTGTAGCGGTCGTCGGCTTCCTCCTGTTCGAGGAGCTCGACGCCGTCGGTGCCGTCGGCCCACCCCTGAATGTCACTCATGCTGCCCGAGTCAGTCGCGATCACTTCGAGGACATCGCCGGCCTCGAGATCGTCGATCGCTTGCTTGGTCTTCACAATGGGCATCGGGCAGGACTGTCCTTTCACGTCGAGCGTCTCCGTAACGGTGTATTCCGAACTCATGTTTATCGATGTGCTCTGTATTGGAGCTATCACACAATACCGGTCACGGGCATAAAAACCCATCGGAAATTGTACGATCAGCGAACATCCGTGCCGTGGGATCGGTCGCGATAGCGATGGGAAGATCGCACTCACGTGTTCAAACGGCCACATTCCGCTCGTTCGATTATCTGGTCGGCGTCGTTCCGAACGACTCGCGTATCGGAATTGTGCAATAGGGGAAATACCATGCAAATCCTTAAGTGATCGCAGGCGGTACTGAGAGATGTACAACATGGACGACACGGACTTTCCAACGCCGGACGTTGAGGTCGAATCGGTCAGCCCCGACGGGCTGAAGGAACGAATCGACGCGGGCGAGGACGTCACGCTCCTCGACACCCGCATGGGATCGGAGTACGAGGAGTGGCGAATCGACGGCGAGAACGTCGAGTCGATCAACATTCCGTACTTCGAGTTCCTCGACGACGAGATCGACGACGACGTTCTTGTGCAGATTCCCGACGACCGTGAAATCACGGTCCTCTGTGCGAAGGGCGGCTCGAGCGAGTACGTCGCCGGAGCGCTGAAAGAGCGCGGCTACGACGTCAATCACCTCGAAGAGGGAATGAACGGCTGGGCGCGCATCTACGAGCGCGTCGAGGTCGAGCGCTACGACGGTGCCGGGACGCTCTACCAGTACCAGCGTCCCTCGAGCGGCTGTCTCGGTTACTTCCTCGTCGACGGCGACGAGGCGGCCGTGATCGATCCGCTGCGCGCGTTCACGAGCCGGTACCTCGAGGACGCGGACGATCTAGGGGTCGATCTGCAGTACGCGATCGACACGCACATCCACGCGGACCACATCTCGGGCGTCCGCTCGCTCGACGCGGTCGGCGCCGAAGGCGTCATCCCCGAAGCGTCGGTCGACCGCGGCGTCACGTACGCCGCGGAACGAAGTTCCGCGAGCCCCGACTCGCAAGCTCGACGGGACGCCGACGAGATGACGCTGGCCGCGGACGGCGACGAGTTCGAGGTCGGCGACGCGACGATCGAGACCGTCTACACGCCCGGCCACACCTCCGGAATGACCTCGTACCTGATCGACGGCGAACTGCTGGCGACCGGCGACGGATTGTTCGTCGAGAGCGTCGCCCGGCCCGACTTAGAGGAGGGCGACGACGGCGCACCCGAGGCCGCGGCCCAGCTCTACGAGTCGCTCCAGGAGCGCGTCCTGACGCTGCCCGACGACACGCTCATCGGCGGCGCTCACTTCAGCGACGCAGCCGAGCCCGCCGAGGACGGTACCTTCACGGCACCGATCGGCCAACTCGAGGCGGAGATGGACGCGCTGACGATGGACGAAGACGAGTTCGTCGAGCTGATCCTCTCGGACATGCCGCCCCGACCGGCCAACTACGAGGATATCATCCCGACGAACCTCGGCCAACAGGAGACCGACGACGAAGAGGCGTTCGAACTCGAGCTCGGCCCGAACAACTGTGCCGCGAGCCAGGAGTCGCTCGCCGGTGACTAACCCCCAATGGTAGCTGATCCAGTCTCGCTCCAACTGACCGCCGAGCTGTTCCCCAACGGGATCGGCCGCTACGCCGTCGGTGGGTTACTCGTCGGTCTCGGAGCTGTCGTGATCTACATCGGGACCGGCATCCCGGCCGGAGCGAGTACGTTCCTCGAGTCGACGCTATCGTACGTCTCCGGGCAGTCGCGGTTCCAGCAGTACGTCTCGTCCCGGGATTGGCGCGTCGTGTTCACGCTCGGCATCATCCTGGGCGGACTGGCGTTCGCGGCGACGATCCAGTCCGGGCTGATCACGACTTCGCTCTACGAGGCCGGAACGACCGGCGAACTGTACGAAGTCGGCGGCGTGACGCTCTGGTCGACCGCCGTCCAGCCGTGGCGGCTGTTCCTGGGTGGCATCCTGGTCGGAATCGGCACCCGGATCGGCAAGGGATGTACGTCCGGCCACGGAGTCTGCGGCGTCGGTTCGGCGTCGAAGACGTCGCTCGTCGGCGTGGCGACGTTCCTGACCGTCGCCATCGGGACCGCTCAGATCGTTGCCGCGATGGGGGTGTCGCCATGAGCGAGGACCGCCACCCGCTGTTCATGCCGCTGATCTTCGTCGGCGGCCTGATCTTCGGGTTCGGGCTCGGGTTCAGCCAGATGGCGCGTCCGGAGGTCGTGCTGAACTTCCTGCAGTTCGAGGACTTCGGACTGCTGTTCGTCATGTTCGGCGCGGCGATCGTCTCCGGGATCGCCTTCGCCGTGATGCCCCGGATCCGAGACAACGCGCCGCTGACGGGCGATCGGTACGAACGTCGGCTGAAGCCGTTCGACCGGAACGTCCTTGTCGGCGGTGCGATCTTCGGCGTCGGTTGGGGCCTCTCGGGCATCTGTCCCGGCGCCGCCTACGCCAGTCTCGGGGTCGGCAACGTCACCATCCTGTGGGCGCTCGCCGGCATGTTCGCCGGTGCGTACCTGCAGGGCGTCTGGCGCAGCAAGCGTGCCACGACCGAGACCGCCCCGGCGGGTGCCGACTAACGCCGTTCGAATTTCGTGTCTCGAGAACTGAGACGGAGGATTTTCGCACACTAATGGATCCGGGAACGATACTACTGTTCGCAGCCGCCGCTATCGCGAGCCTGTTCATGGCCTGGGTGATCGGCGCCGGCTCGAGCGGCGCGACGCCGTTCGCACCGGCCGTCGGCGCCAACGCGATTCCGACGATGCGCGCGGCGTTTCTCGTCGGCATCCTCGGCTTCGCCGGTGCGGTGACCCAGGGAGGGAGCGTTTCCGAAGCCGTCGGGAGGGGCCTCGTCGACGGGGTCAGCCTCCCGGTCAGCGGCGTCATCGTGGTCTTACTGATCGGCGCCGGACTGATGGCGATCGGTATCTACACCGGCTACCCGATCGCGACCGCGTTCACCGTGACGGGGTCGGTCATCGGCGTCGGCTTCGCGCTCGGCGGGGAACCGGCCTGGGGAAAGTACGCCGAAATCGGCGCGGTGTGGGTGCTCACGCCGGTCGTCGGCGGGGGAATCGCCTACGGGATCGCGAGCGTCCTCCCGCGACCGGACGTTCCGGAAGACGTCAGCATCCCGATTCTCGCCGGAATCGTCGGCACCGTCGTCGCGAACCTCGAGTTCGCGTTCCTCTCGTCGGTCGGGGGAACGCTCGCCGCCGCCGGCGTCACCGCGGTTCCAGTCGACGGCACCGCCGCCACGGCCGTGATTTCGCTCGGTCTCGGCACGCTCGTCGCGGCGGCCGTCCGCTGGGACGTCGGTCGCGATCAGGCCGACGGTCTGCGCCGGTTCCTGCTCTCGCTCGGTGCGCTCGTGGCGTTCTCGGCTGGTGCGAGTCAGGTCGGGCTGGCCGTCGGACCGCTGTTCCCGCTGCTCGAGGACCTGCCGGCGGTGTCGCCGATCGCGGTGCTGCTCGGCGGCGGCGTCGGGATCCTCGTCGGCTCCTGGACGAGCGCACCGCGGATGATCAAGTCGATCTCCCAGGAGTACGCGTCGCTGGGGCCGCGCCGATCGATCTCGACGCTCGTCCCCTCGTTTCTCATCGCCCAGACCGCGGTCCTGCTGGGGGTGCCGGTCTCGTTCAACGAGATCATCGTGAGCGCCATCGTCGGCAGCGGTCTCGCGGTCGCCGGCGGGGCCGGCGTCAGTCCTCGCAAGCTGGGACTCACCGTCGTCGCCTGGGTCGGATCGTTCGCGCTCGCGTTCGGACTCGGCTACGGATCGATGCTGGTCATAGGTAACTGACGACCTCTCGCGAGCAGTATCCGTTCACCCAACACGCTCAACACGTCGGCACCGGGTAGTAGCCGTCTGTCGCTGTGGAAATCCCGTCGCACCGTCTACTACTTCGTACTGGTAGTCGTATCGACCGTCTTCTTTACTCCTGTACAACTACGGCATGACCGCGTGGAAGCCGTCCGCAGCCGCTGTATCAGTCCCTCGAGATCGTCTTTCAGACGTACACGACGACGGGATACGGCCAAGACGCGCCGTGGCGGACGCCGCAGATGAACCTGCTGGCGACCGGAATGCAACTCGCCGGAATCGGGCTCATTCTCACCGCCGCGGACGTGTTCGCGGTTCCGTGACTCCAGAACGCGCTCGCGCCGTCGGCACCGACGGCGGCGACGGATCTGGAGGATCAGATCGTCATCTGCGAGTACTCCCCTCGCGGCGAGGCGTTCCTCTCGGAACTCGAGTCGCGGGACCGGGAGTACGCCCGCCCCGGAAGTGTTCGGGACCGACCGTCCGGCGGCGTTCTTCGAAGAACACGGGGACGGAATCCGACGGTCATACCCGATGCTACGAACGCCCGGGATCTCGGCTGACGCGGTATCCCCGCTCTCGAGGAGGGATCTACGGGAGCAACCGGCCGATCAGCGGTCGGTTCTCGGCGACGATCCGATAAACGCCCTCGCGAACGGACTCGTACCCGGGAATTCCCCGGAAGAGCGGTAACAGACGCGATGGCGGCAGCCCCGTGAGTTCGTAGGCGCGCTCCATCGCCTCCCCACAAGAGTAGACGGCCCTCTCGGTGACGAGGTGAGCGCACTGCTCGTACTCTGCGGGGAGCCGGTCTCGCAACTCCGGAGTCAGCTCGGAGAAGCCGACGATGTCGATGGCCGCGCGGCGATCGACGAACCGCGCCGCGCGCGTACAGACTCCGCAGTCGTCGTCGTAGACGAGCGTCGGTGGAGGCGATGGAGACATACTCGAGGCGAAGTCGTGCGTGAGGAGGTTCCGAACGCACTAAAATCACGCTCCAAATGACTATCCTCGCGGTTCACGTTCGCGCTCTCATGCCATCGGAGTCGGACGACGTGCGCGTGTGGCTCGTCGAGCGCGACTACAACAATCGCGATATCATCGTCCCGACGTACGCGACGCCCGACGGGACTCGGGCGTTCCGGCGGGAACTCGCGCCACGAGCGATCGATTTGGACTCGGTAACCGCAACCGAGGACGTCTCTCTCGACGACCTCTCGAGCGTCGGATTCGACGAGCCCGTACAGTAGTCGCCGTCGCGTATCCAACCCGTCGAGAGCGGTCGAACGCTTCGTCCGAAACGGTCGGAATACTCGCCTCGCAGAGGGGCCGAAGATCCAGCGGGGTAGCGGGCCGTCCGCGGGTTCGACGAACCCTTCGTGGAGCATCTTGAGGTAGGTGCGTATCTCGACAGCGGGTCCTACAACGAGGACTCGGCGCGTGCGCTTAGTGAATCTACTTCGCAGTCCTTTTGGTACAATCTGTGGCTGACCGCGAAAGCGTGCCGATGAGCGCGACCAGACAAACGTCGAACTCCTCCCATCTGTCAGCCGCGTCTTAAACGCGCCTTGACTCGCTTTTTTGAGAGTGCTATCTCATGCCCAATAATCGCGTAGGCTACCCTATCGGGTAACTAAGATGATCCCAATAACTGCGAACGCTATCCCAGCAAATCTCGTTATCGTAACTTCGTCTCCGAGAATGACCATTCCGATGAGAGCCGCGACGACGAAGTACATCGCACCGAGAGTAGAGATGACGGTCGTTGACCCTCCGGAAAGACCGATGTACATCGAAATCAGACCTGTTCCGGTGAACAATCCGGCAGTGCCAGCGAGCAGTCCGCCCCTCGCAGTAATGGCGAGCGATGCGTCTGAAACGAGGATGTATCCGAGTGCAAGGGGTCCCGCAACGAGATAGGTGATTGCAGCGGCCGTCCTCGGGTCGATAGACTCCGACGCAGCGTTGCCCAAGACTACCCAAATTCCCCAAGCGACCATCGTAATCGAACCGAAGAACACAGCCGAATCTATCTCAGGGAACTCCATCATGGTGATTCAACGGAATAGTCGAATAGCGACACCCAGAAACGCTCGAAGCGACTGGTATCGAACGGTGGGGTGACCCCGGCGGGGAGGTAGAATTTCGGTTCAGTGTTGCTACCTCGGTCATCGGCATGGTATCTCCGTGCCATACATACTGCATACCGACCGTGCCCGCATCGGTCTCTCTCTTAATCGAATAATCCATTTATATCGGGTCTAGGAGATCTCACGCATTCCTGACCGCGTTCGCAGGTTGCTCGGTGAATGCAGCGAGGACGACGAGAGCGAGCAAAACGGACGATTATCGCCCCGAGAACTCCACGAGAGATTTCGATGCGCGTTTATCCTCGGTCTGAGTAGTGTACCACCAACTCCGCCGGACCGCTCTCTTCTATTGTCCCCAGCAGCCTCCGTTTCACTGCCCAATAGAACAGCGCCCGACTGCTGAACGCAGACTCCGTATGTAGTGTTTCACTGACGTCGATTCGGAACTCAATACCAATTTCCACACATTCTCTGCATGAAGTAAACCAATTATGATAGTTCCTAGGGGATTTGCCAAATATACATGTTCATATATTAAAGACACCTACCCGATAGAACAGTGACCGATATTAAAGCAGTTGTCCGAGTCGAGCACCCCGACATAGTGCTCACGAAGACAGTCACTCACGACCAGAGTTCGAAAGTCGAATCGGTATTAGAGGCAGGAACTGACCCTACATCGGGGAAATTCTTCTATCGAATACAGTCATCTGATTTCCGCCAGTTCGAAGACGGATTGCGAAATGATCACACCATTGGCGAGTTTGAACGAGTTATCGAAACCAGAGACGAGAAGGCGATCTATAGCTTCGAGTACACAGACGAAGCGAAGATCATCTCCCCAGTTATTTCGACCGCGAATGGTATTATACTCGATATGAAGAACGACGGAAACGGTTGGATTCTAACAGTATGGATGCCCGACCGGACGAATCTGGCCCCTCTATGGGACTATGCGGAACGGAACGACATTGATATCGAGTTACTGCGCGTGAACGAATACGCTAGTTTAGGGAATACGGACGCGGGATTGACCGATAGCCAACGAGAAGCACTCCTCGTCGCACTCGACACAGGGTATTTCGAAGACCCGCGGAACGCAACTCTCAGCGACGTCGCCGCTGATCTGGATATCTCTCAACCTGCAGCCAGTGGTCTCCTTCGACGTGGGACCAAACGACTCATCGTTTCTTCCCTGGTAGATGACGGTGAAAACCCAGATTGATCAACGGCTACTCGGTGCAGTGGCGACGATATCACCCTGTGGGCACGATGTGTCTTCGTCAGCGTCCTAGGGTGAGTGTCGTGACCGAAACGCGCTCCGTATTCAGCACGCCGCGAATGACATCTACCGAAACTAGCAGAATAGTTTACAGTGTAGATCAATTATATATGGCTGATCGCGAATGGCGTCGTCACCGGCAAGGACATCACGAAGGGGCGACGGATGCGCCGGCAAGTGATGCCATCAGAATTTCTCACTTAGTTCAATTTCGCCACGGCGGTCATCGATGTCACTGTCAGAAAAGGTCGGCCTGAATCCGCTCCAGCGGAACTAATATTGTACGTCCAGTCCAATTGTAATCATGACTTCGATGGACCGAGAGTTGACCGAAGACGACGATCCGACCGACGCGGCGTATCGCGAGATCGGCCGCGGATTGTTGGAGGAGGAGTGGGACCGAACTCGAGTCTGGCACACCTCTACCGAGGGGAAATTCACCGGATGAAGGTCTGGCGCGAACGGCTCGACCAAACGACCTACTGGGCGATCGTCATCATGAGCGCGATTCTGACGTGGACCTTCTCGAGTCGGAACAACCCCCATTATGTCCTCCTCCTAGGTGTGCGGCGTTAACCGCGTTCTTGGTCATCGAGGTTCATTGAGGAGGTCCCGTTCAGTGGCCCGTTCGACGCCATCCAACCACCGATCTATCGAGCCGATGGACCGTCCGTTCCCACTCAGGACGAACGCTTAAGATCGGCCTCGTGGGATGTTATAGTATGGCATACCTGATCCAGTGTGACAGTTGCGATCTCGAGCGCGAGTGTACCGACTGGCCAGACGCCAACCGCGACGCCAGGGACCACGAGGCCGAGCACCCCGACCACTGGGTGACGATTCACGAGCTACAGCGGGCCTGACGCCGTCGCTCGGCACCTGGTGGCGATTCCGCTTTCCATAGTCTCTTGTTCGCACGCCACACTGACAGCAGTATGCAGTACTACGAGGATATCGAGGTTGGCGAGACACAAGAGTTCGGCGAGTACACCGTTACGAAGGAGGAAATCCTCGAGTTCGCCGAGCGGTACGATCCGCAGCCGTTTCACACCGACGAGGAGGCGGCCGAGGAGTCCGCGTTCGGCGAGCTGGTCGCCTCGGGGTGGCACACCGCGTCGATCTGCATGCGGCTGCTCGTCGATGGCTCGATCCAGGACCAGGCCAGCATGGGCGCTCGCGGCGTGGACGAACTCCGCTGGAACCAGCCCGTCAGGCCCGGCGATACGCTGTCGGTTCGGACGGAGGTCGTCGACAAGCGCGTCTCCGAGAGCGATCCCAAGCGCGGCTACGTGGACAGCCGCCTCGAGGGGATCAACCAGCACGACGAGGTCGTCATCTCCTGGGTCGGACTGGGAATGGTCGAGCGCCGAACCCCCGACGCGTAGCCGGCCCGCGAAGCGTAGTCACAGCAGTATTCCGGAGCCTAGATCCGACGTAGCGCTAGCGAAGGGACCACGCCGTCGACCACCAACGGTACCTCATTCAGTCGGGCCCGCCTCGAGGTGGGCGCCGAGAATCGCCGTCTGAACAGTCCGCAGATCGGCGTCCTGAATGGTGGCGGCGGCCCGAAACCGCTCGCGAACGTCGGCGACTCGAGTCGGGTCGGCCGCGAGGTGGACGAGATCGAACGCGTCGGGAGCGGTCCGTTCGGCGGCCGCGAAATCCGCCCGGTCGTAGAGGTCGGCAAAGGAGTCCAGCACGCCCGCGACGAGGTCGTCGGTCGCATCGGCGCCCGGATCGCCGACGGGGACCGAATCCGCGGTCTCCTCGAAGTAGGCCTCGACGTCGAGGACGCCCGCTTCGTCGTAGAGATGCTCCTCGAGCGCGTCGGTCACTGGCGCCGAGAGGTAGACTCCGAACACCTTGTATCGGTCGTCGCCGGTCATAGCCGGTCGTTCGGCCCCGAGATACAAATAAGGACGATTAACGGTCGACTCGAGGCCGCGGGCCGCAACGAGAAGCTGCCGCGACCGCGATCGCACGCGCTGCCGAAATCGTCTATCCGTCAGAACCGTCGTCGGAGCTCCATCCGCACCGTCGGCGGGAGGTCGAGCGCCGCCAGCAGTTCGTCCCGCTGGGCCGGATCGCCGTGTCCGGCGGCGAACCCGTTCAGTCGGGCGACGACCGTCGAGTCGACGAACGCGTCGCCGTACAGCGCCTCGAGTTCGTCGCCGACGATCGGCGTCGAGCGAAGTTCGTACTTCTGGTGGTACTCCTCGGCCCGGGTGAACGACTCGAGCCGTTCGACGTCGATCGCGGCCGACCGTCCGGCCCGGTCCTCGAGCGCGGTCCGCTGACCGAGGGCGGTCTCGTACTGATCGTCGTCGCCTGCGAGGACGACGCTTCGATACTGGCGTTTCGGCGCCGTCGACGCCCAGTCGTGGGTCGACCAGTAGGTCTCGAGCAGGTCCTCGTACGACAGTTCGTCCGGGTCGTACTCGAGCTGGACGACCTCGGTGTGGTCGCCGAGCGCGTAGTAGCTGGGCTCCGGCGTCGCGCCGCCGGCGTAGCCGACGCGCGTTCGGACGACGCCCTCGAGCGCGCCGAACCGCGCGTCAGGACCCCAGAAACAGCCCGCGCCGAACGTCGCCGTCTCCGTCTCGCTCGGCGGCACCGTTCCGGCGTCGCGCTCGAGGGACTGGATCGTCGACGCCGTCCGGCTCGCGTTCGAATCGGCCATACTCGGACCGAGGGGCTCGAGACGGATGCGTTCGTCGCCGGACCCGTCGCTGTGCGCCCGTGCGTTGGTCGACTAACCGCCCGCCCACCGTCGGCCCCGCTCAGAACTCGTAGTGAGCGATTTCCGTCGAGCCGCAGGTCGAACACGCCTCGGGCTCGTGGTTGAACTTCTCGCCGCAGTTCCGGCACTCGTAGAGCTCTCCCTCGTCGCCGACGAACTGCTTAATTTTCGTAACGACCCCCATCCACCCACTCGTTCGGGAGAGACGACCATTAATCAACGGGCCAGCATTGTTCTGTAGGCGTCACGTCCGATAACAGTCACGAGCGTCAATATCTCGTGGGAGTCCCAGCGGTCGCGCGTCTCGCCGGAACGACCGGCGGTACTCGCGCGGATTCTCGAGGCGATGTTATCGAGTTCGAATAGCGATTCGGCCGCTGAGAGACGCGGTTCGGGCGGGCGCGTTACGGGACGAAAAATCATATTTGGTGAAATCGAACCGATTCGATACAGATGCCACTCGAGTGTGACGTGAGTCATCGTGAACGACACCGCATCGATTCCCGGGTCGGCCAAAAAGGCGTTCAGACGACGCGGTTCTCGAGGGGCTCGCCCGCCTGAAACCGGTCGAAGTTTCGCAGGAAGACGTCGGCGCACCGCTCCCAGTAGTGGGGGTCGAGCCCGCCATGTGGGGCGTCACGAGCACGTCGTCGCGGTCCCACAGCGGCGACGAGTCGGGAAGGGGCTCCTCCTCGAAGACGTCGAGCGCGGCGCCGCCGAGCTCGCCCGCCTCGAGCGCGTCGACGAGCGCCGACTGCTCGACGACCTCGCCGCGGGCGACGTTGACGAGCACCGCGTCGTCGGGAAGCGCCGCCAGCGCGTCGGCGTCGATCAGTCCGCGGGTCTCGTCGGTCAGCGGGCAGGCGAGGACGAGGTAGTCGCTGACCGCGAGGACGGACTCGAGATCGTCCGGTCCGTAGACGGCGTCCAGCGCCGCGGGCGCGTCGGACGGATCGCGTTTCGTCCCGACGACGCGAGCGTCGAAGGTCGTGCAGTAGTCGGCCACCTGTGAGCCGATTGCACCAACGCCGACGATACCGATCGTTCGATCACCGAGCTCGCGGCCGCCGTGGCGCTCCCACTCGCGTCGGCGCTGCTTGGCGATCGCCCGATCGAACCGCCGTTCGAAGTGGAGCAGATACCCCAGTACCTGCTGGCCGATCGGCTTCGCGTGGATACCCGAGACCGACGTCAGGGCGACGTCCCGGGCGGCGAGGGCGTCGTACTCGTACTCGTCGGTGCCCGCGCTGAGCGCCTGCACCCAGCGCAGGTTCTCGGCCGCGTCCAGCACGTCCTCAGGGAGCCGGCTGGTCACGAGGACTTCGGCGTCGGCCACCGCCTCGAGCACCTCGTCGTCGTCGGCGTGCTCGAGGTCGATCTCGGGTCGACGGTCGCGAATCTCACTGACCAGCTCCGGACCGCCCCCGCTGACCACGTTCGGCGGGACGACGACGGTCATCGACTGGGGCCCCCGTACCCAGTCTCGAATCGGACGCGCGAGATGACTCTCGATCGGTGACGGCGTAGGTGTGGTCGCATACTCGTGGTAGTCGTTGCGCCGACGCCAAAATAGTACACGTTGGCACTCGCCACGCGGGCGTCGACCCGTCGCGGTCGTCGTCTCGCGGCGGCCGTCGCGCCACCCAGGAGAGTCCGCCGTACGAGACGAGCGCCTCCGAAGTCTGCGGCCGCTCACTCCTCGAGCGACGCCGTCGCCGAGCCCGTCAGCAGCGTCTCCCCGTGCTGGGTGGTCGCCTCGAGGGCGACTTCGACGACACCCTCCTCGGCGCAGACCGATTCGAGTTCGCCGGTCGCGACGATCGTGTCCCCGGGGAAGACCCGCGACTGGAAGCGCACGCCGAAGGCGGTGATCGACTCGAGGCCGAACCAGTCGGTGACGACGCGGGAAGCGACGCCGGCGGTGAACATCCCCTGGCCGAAGACGCTCTCGTTGCCCGCCGTGCGGGCGTAGGGCTCGTCGTAGTGGATCGGGTTGAAGTCGCCGCTCGCGCCGGCGTACTTGACGAAGTGTTTGCGCTCGAGGTCGTCGACGACCACCGTCGGACCGCCGTCGCCGACGTCGACTCCGTCGATCGAGCGAACGGTATCGACCGGCTCGGCGGCCGGAACTCGTCCGCCGTTGGCCGTCGGTTCCGGATCGACGGTCGCGTCGGTATCGGCGTCGCTGTCGCTGTTGCTGCCGCTCGAGTCCGCCTGCGCATCGCTATCGGTGGCATCGTCGTCGCCGCTGGCGTCGTCTCTCTCGCTATCCACGGCGCCGGCTGTCTCGATAGCAGTCGCGCGGTCAGTGAGCACGAGGTCCCCGTTCTCGTCTCGGTACTCGGTCTCGTAGACGGCGAAGGTCATCGACCCGGCTCGTCCGCCGTCGCGCTGGTAGACGTCGGTCAGCGTGGTCGTCCCAGTCAGGACGTCGCCGACGAACAGCGGTCGCTCGTACTCGTAGGCCTGCTCGCCGTGGAGGACGTACTCGGGCCGGAAGCCGAGGTCGAAGCCGTACCCCTCGAGGCCGTCGGGGCGATACCGCGGAAACCGGCTCACGCGAGCGTACGTCAGCGGCGCCGGAACGGTCTCGTAGCCCCGTTCTCGAGCGACGCCCTCGTCGCGAAAGAGCGGGTCGGGCTCCGTGATCGCCCGCGCGAACTCCTCGACCTTGCCGCGCTCGATCCGGAACTCCTCGACGGTTGTCCGAGAGTCACCTACCATCGCCTCGAGTTCCGGGAGGGGCTTAGTCGGCACGGGGACCACCTCGAGCGATCCGTTCGTGGGCGGGTTCGAGCGCGCGGTTCCGGCCGATCGGCGACCGACTCGAGTCGGGCGATCCGTGTACCATTTTCGTGACGGTTCGGTGACTGAACGCATAACTGTGTTCCTCGCGGTAGATCGGCGCCATCCCGATGAGACCGTCCCGCTGGTCGCGTTCCCGTCGGTCGTTCTCGTCGTATCGTAGTGGTGGAGAACGGGATCGAGAGCGCGACCGGAGGACAGCAACGGTCCCTCGAGCGGATCGCTCGACCGTTTGCGGTGGCGCGCGCTGGCGGTCGGCCGAACGAACGTGAGGGCGGCCGACCACATTGCGCGAGGGATGAGTGAGCGACCAACGGGAGCGAACGTTAGCGCGGAACCGAAGGTTCCGCGAACCGTGCGAATAGTGCGAGACCAGAGGTCTCGCATACCGTGCGAACGGCCGGAGGCCGTGAGCAGAGGGCGCTTTGCGCCCGTGAGCAGAAATCGGCTGGGGAGGGTGTGGCAATTCCCTGTTGCCACGATAGGTGAATCGTCCCGTCGTATTCCGCTCTCACTGGCGGGCAGGATTTCTACCCCCTCGTCAGCCGATTCGCTCCACCGCGAGCTAGCGCGCACCACCACACACCGATTCTATCGACCGCTCGTGATATCGAGAGAGACGGTATGCAGCGGCTACTTCCCCTCGAACTCCGGCTCGCGGTCCTCGTTGAACGCGGCCGCGCCCTTCGCGTGGTCTTCGGTCTCGAGCAGTTCCCCGAAGAGTTTGGCGTCGTAACGCAGGCCCTCCTCGAGGCCCGACTGCACGGCCATGTGCGCCGAGTCCTTGATCGCCTGGACGGCCAGGGGCGCCTGCCCAGCGAGGTCGGCGACGAACGCGTCGACCTCGTCCTCGAACCCCTCGTCGGAGTAGACGCGGTTGACGATTCCCTCGTCGGCGGCCCGCTGGGCGGAGATGTACTCGCCGGTCATGGCCAGTTCCTTCGCGACCGCGGGGCCGGCCAGCTTCGTCACGTACTGGACGCCGCCGGCGCCGGGGAGGAGCCCGAGGTTGACCTCGGGAAAGCCGAGCGTACTGGACTCGCTCGCCAGCCGGAAATCGCAGGCGAGCGCGGTCTCGAGCCCGCCGCCGAGACAGTAGCCGTCGATCTTCGCGATCACCGGCGCCGGGAAGTCACGGATGTACTCGTAGTGGTCCCGCTCGGAGCTGGCGCCGGCCGACTCCTCGGAGAAGCCGCCGATGTCCGCGCCGGCACAGAACGCCTTCTCGCCGGCGCCCTCGAGGACGACCGCCCGCAGGGCGACGCCGTCGGCGTCCTCGTTTTCGGCCTCGAGACGCTGCAGGCCGGCGATGATGCCCGCCCGAAGCTGGCCGTTCAGCGCGTTGAGCGCGTCCGGCCGGTCCATCGTGATCGTGCCGACGCCGGTCTCGTCGTCGAACGCCACTCGGACTGCATCGAGATCGTCGTCCATACGCGATGATCGCTACTGGGCCCCAAATAAGTGCACGGAGTCGCTCGATGAGCGTCTGAGTGACGGGAATCGTCTCGAACGACGGCGACGATCCCCACTCGGGCGGAACGAATATCTCGCTGGCCATGTGATGGCCCCACATGAACGACGCAGTCATCGTCGACGCGGTCCGGACGCCGTTCGGTAAGCGGGACGGCTCCCTTCGAGACACCCATCCGCAGGATCTGGCGGCGACGCCGCTCGAGGCCCTCGAGGAGCGAACCGGCTTCGACCCCAACGCGATCGAAGACGTGATCTACGGCTGCGTGACGCCGGTCGACGAGCAGGGGCTCAACATCGGCCGGATCGCACCGATGGTCGCCGGCTGGGGCGACGGCGTCCCCGGCGTCCAGCTCAACCGGATGTGCGGCTCCGGTCAGCAGTCCGTGAACTTCGCGGCGACGAACGTGATGGCCGGCCAGCACGACGTTCTCGTCGCCGGCGGCGTCGAGCACATGACCCGCGTCCCGCTCGGTTCCGACGGCGCCGACGGCGTGGCCGGCGAGGGCGCCGTCACGGACACCTACTTCGAGTACTTCGACGAACTGACCCACCAGGGCGAGGGCGCCGAACGGATCGCCGAGGAGTACGGCTTCGACCGCGCGGAACTCGACGAACTCGCCGTCGACTCCCAACGGCGCTGGGGCGAGGCCTGGGAGGAGGGGCGGTACGACGACCAGATCGTGCCGGTTGAGACGGAACTTGATGGAGAGGATGTAGTCGTTGAGCAAGACGAACACCCGCGGCCGGAGACCGACCTCGAGACGCTCTCGAGCCTCCCGCTTTCCTTCCGCGAGGAAGGCGAGGGCGTCCACCATCCCGGTAACTCCTCGGGGATCATCGACGGCTCGAGCGCGCTGCTGATCGCCAGCGAGGAAGCCGCCGAGGCCCACGGGTGGGAGCCGATGGCTCGCATCGTCGCGACCGAGGTCGTCGGCGTCGACCCCGTGACGATGCTCACCGGCCCGATTCCGGCGACCGAGGGCGTCCTCGAGAAGACCGACCTCGAACTCGAGGACATCGACCTCTTCGAGGTCAACGAGGCCTTCGCCTCGGTCGTCGCCGCCTGGCTCGAGGAAACCGGCGTCTCCTGGGAGGACGTGAACGTCAACGGCGGCGCCATCGCCCACGGCCACCCGCTGGGGGCGACCGGCGCGGCGCTGCTGACGAAGTTGGTGCACGAACTCGAGCGCACCGGCGGGGAGCGGGCGCTCTCGACGATGTGTATCGGCTTTGGACAGGGGATCGCGACGATCATCGAGCGGGTCTGAGCCGTCTGTCGCTGCCGTTCCTAGACGGGCGACCTACGCTGTTACCGTGACAACGATGGGAAGCCATACCCTCCATCGGAAATGGTGTGGGGTCGCAGTAATTGAAATCAGGAGTATTGCGTTAAAAGCGGATTCTTCAGACAGTTATTATGGGGGAACGACTCACAGGGAGACACCGAATATAGCCAAGAGACCCGTTATGAGGAAGTACAGGAGAGAACCCCCGAAGAACACTGCCACTGTTATCAGTAAGACCATCTGGAGAACTGACTGTCTAGAATCCGTAGAATCTTCCTCCCGCCGACCCATTCCGGTACCATTATCTATGTAGCCCATCGACTGGAGGGCTGAAGTTTCAGAATCTCCGTCCGCGTTCTCCATTCTAGCTTCAATATCCCCATTTAGACTCCCTTCATCTTCGTCCATAATTATTTCAAAACCATTTATGACAATAAACCTTCCTAGCAATTAGCTATATCTTCTTGAATGAACAGGAGAAACGCTCTGTATTCAGTACGCAGTTATTGAAATCTGTCGGAGATAGTGACAGCCTCTCCAGTACCGCCTCCGCCTGTACTGAACGCTGATTCACACTCTGTTAAAGAAGCCGTCTTACCAACTACTGACGCAAAAATGCCGCCGACGGACGGCGTCCGTTACTCGTCGAGCGCGTCGATGCGTAGGTCCTCGTCGAACTGCAGCGCGTTCTCGATCTCGGTCTCGTCGACGTCGTCGAAGGCCCAACGGGCGATCGAGCGGCGGTGGACCTCGTCGGCGCCGTCGACGATCCGGAACGCGCGGACGTTCTCGTAGAAGTGGGCGATCGGAAGGTCCTTCCCGATCCCGTTGCCCCCGCAACACTGTAAGGCGAGATCGATGGTGTCCTGCGTGACGTTCGCGGTGAACATCTTCGACATGGCGACCTCGATGCGGGCGTCGCTTCGGTCGAGTTCGCGCGCGGCATGACGGACCATACAGCGGGCGGCGTGCAGCCGCGTCTCGGCGTCGGCGATCCGGTGGCGCAGCGCCTGTTTGTCCTCGAGTTTCGTTCCGAACGCCTCCCGCTCCTGCAGGTAGGCCTTCGCGATCTCGAGGGATCGCTGGGCCATCCCGGAGTAGCGCATGCAGTGGGTGAGTCGGCCGCCGCCGAGTCGCATCTGGGCGATGCGAAAGCCCTCGTTCTCCTCGCCGATCGTGTTCTCGAGGGGGACCCGGACGTTGTCGAACTTCACTTCGGCGTGGCCGCCCTCGCGCTCGGTGATGCCGTGGCCGCCGAGGTGGGGGACGTTCCGGACGACCTCGACGCCGTCGGCGTCCCGCGGAACGAGGATGATCGAGGTGCCGTCGTAGGGGTGGGCGTCCAGATCGGTCCGAGCCATCACCAGGTAGAAGTCGGCGTCGAGTCCGTCGGAGGTCCACCACTTGTGGGCGTTGATGACCCACTCGTCGCCGTCCTTGACGGCCGTGCTCTGGAGCATCTTCGGATCCGAGCCGCCGCCCTGTTTGGGCTCGGTCATCGCGAACGCCGACGAAATGTCGCCCTGGACGAGCGGGCGCAGGTACTCCTCCTTCTGGTCTTCCGTGCCGACCATCTCTAAGGTGTGCATATTGCCCTCCTGGGGCGCGTTCGCCCGAATCGCGAGCGCGCCAATCAGCGAGCGGCCGACCTGCTCGAAGGAGGGCAGCATATCGCTGAAGTCCAGCCCCTGGCCGCCGTACTCCTCGGGGACCTGCGGCGCGAACAGGTCGCGCTCTCTGGCCTGCTCCCACAGGTCCTCGATTTCGGCCATCGAAATCCGCTCGCCGGTGGCGAGCGCCTCGCGTTCGCGCGGGATGACGACCTCGTCCATGAAGTCCGCTACGCGACCCGCAACCGCCGTCGCCGTCTCTGAGTCGTGGTACTCCATACCGGGGAATGAACACACAACATTGTAAATGTGCAGCAAAGTAGTCAGCTACAACGTTGTGAAATAAAGTCCAACGGTGTGCTCTCTATGCTGTCGAAGTGACTACTCGAGCGAATCGTCCCGCCGGTCGAGACGGTCGCTACAGCAGGAACCCGCCGACCATCGCCAGCACGAAGACGGCGGCGACGACGGCTAGCGCCTCGTACTTGTACTCCCGTTCGTCGGTCACGTCCGGCGTCGCGAAGACGACCCCGAGCAGGCCGCCGACCGCGACGACGAGCACCGCCACGGCGTAGATCGAGTACAGGAGGTCTGCCATAGAGTAGCATACGCTGCGAAGCGACGTAAATCCCCCGCGGAGGCGTCGGATTCCCGACGGCTCGAGCGGGTGGCGGGCTCGAGTCGGCGACTAACGACGTGACTCGGAGTACCCGAATGCGACGACTCGAGCGGGCGGAAAACCGACCGCGGCGGTCAGTCGTCGGCCTCGCTGGGGCCGTCGTCGCGAGCCGGTCCGCTGCCGTCCGCTGCGGGCGCCCGTTCGGTCGGTCGCTCCTGGGCCCGTTCCCGGCGCTGGCGCAGGTACCGTGCCCGGAGCACGTTGCCGAACACCGAGAGGACGAGCCCGACGAGCAGCACGAAGATTCCGGCGTTGATGCCGATCGTCCGGAGGGCGCTCCCCTCGTCGAACGCCAGCGAGTCAGGCACCGGGTAGCCGCCGTACTCGAGGCTGGCCATCATCACGCTGACGATGCCGACGACGACCAATACGCCCATCACGTTCGTCGCCCACCGCCAGGAGGACTTGCGCCGGAGGCGTTCGATCCCGGTCGTCTCGTGCTCGTCCGGATCGCCGTGGAAGTTCGGCGTCTGCTCTTTCGGCAGGAACGCCTTCATCTCGACGGGGTAAAACGCCGGGTGGAAGCCGTGCTCGAAGGTGTGGAACATCACGCCCATCAGCATGATGACCCCGAGCAGGCCGTGGAAGGCGACGAAGGCCATCACGACCGACTGGGAGTCGTAGAAGTCGATCAGCCAGGTCTTGCGCCAGATGAGCAGCCCCGAGAGCATCAACAGGAGGAGTTCGACGGTGAAGATCCAGATGACGCCCTTGCCGATGTAAGAGATCAGCGGCACCTCGTCGGCCTTGTAGCCCGCGAACTGGCGGGCCGCCGGATGGCGCTCGTCGGCTCGTCCCAGCGCGAACTTGACGTCCTGAACGAAGGCCGTCACGTCGGACGGAGCGGGCAAGACCGACCGGAAGTTGGACCGACTGGCCGACCGAAGCAGCATGTAGGGCACCCAGAACCCGGTCAGCGCGATCAGCGCGAAGCCGGCCAGCCGGTGGATCGAGAGCACGCCCTGGTTGCCGCCCATCAGCTCGACAAGCCACCACAGCTCCGTGTTGAAGGCGATAGCGTACCCCGTGAAGAACAGGATGAACACCGTCAGCGCCAGCAGCGAGTGGAACATCGTCGTCACCCGCGAGAACTTCCCGTGATCGAGGTTCGTCACCGTCGATCACCCCCGTCGGGATCGGCTGAATCGTCGGCCGAACCGTCCCTCGAGGCCGCCGTTCGATCGCTCGAGCCGTTGTCGGTCGTCTCCGGAACGCCGCCGTCAGATCTTCGGTCTGACGAGGATCGCGGTCCTGCGGACCGCTCACCCCCGTCCGTCGCCGCCGCGCTCTCTCCGGCGCGACTCGAGCCCGCGGGCGGCCGCATCCGGGTCGCCAGTCGGCGGAACGCGGCCCAGTGGATGAACACCATCAGGAGGATGAAGATCCCCATGACGACGTCGGCCAGGTGGACCAGGGTGATGGCGGCCTCGAGGATCGGGCCCGTGTTGCCGACGACCCAGTCGGCGCCGACGCCGCCGCCCTCGATAGTCGGGCGGACCCGCATGACGTCCTCGAAGAACGGGGCGCGCCCGGTGACGAGCGCGACGGCGCCGACCGCCAGTCCGAGGCCGAACAGGGCGCTGAACAAGAAGGCGAGACGGCCCGACCAACCGCCGCCGTCGTCGCCGCTCCCGTCGCTCCCGTCGCCGCCGGACCCCTCGCCGGTGGCCGGGCCGGGCCCGGCGTCCGCTCGCTGTTCGTCGGACGGTACTCCATCCTGTGCCTCGCGTTTCCGGGCGCTCGAGGCGGCCTCCCGATCGACCGCGTCGGTCGTCCGCTCGCGCTCGCTGGCGGCCCGGACGTCGTCGCCTGCGTGGTCGTGCGTGTCCGCTGATCGGTCGTCGCTCATGGTCACTGGAAGAGTTGGGCGTCCTCCTCGCCGAAGATGATCGCCATGGCCTCGTCGTTGAAGAACGGCTGGCTGTCGCGGGCCTCGAGTTCGTCGGCGATCTCGCCGGCGCCGCCGACGAGGATGGCGTCGGTCGCACACTCCTCGGCGCAGGCCGGCCCTTTCTGGACCTCCTGGCGTTCGCGACAGCCGGTGCACTTGTCCATGATGCCGCCGGTGCCGAAGATCTGGGCCGCGCCGTCGTTGCTGTCGGGGAACTGCGGCGCACCGAACGGACAGCCCGACAGGCAGTACTGGCAACCGACGCAGAGGTCCTCGTGGACCGACACGAAGCCGTCGTCTTCCTTCTGGAGGGCGTTGGTCGGGCAGACCGAGACGCAGGGCGCGTTCTCGCAGTGGTAACACTGCATCGGCAGGCTGGTCTCGCCGGGGTTCTCCCCCGCGGCCAGCCGGCCGGTCTTGTCGGCGTTCTCGCCCTGCGGGCCGGCGACGCCCTCGGCCATGGTCGTGATGTCGATGCGCTGGTTGTCGATCTCCCGGTCCCAGGTGCGTTTGCAGGCGACGACGCAGCCGCCGCAGTCGATACAGGCCTCGACGTCGGGGAAGATCCGCATCCCCTCGCCGGTGCTCATGACGCCCTGGCTCATCACCTGTCCGGAGGATTCGTCCTGTGTCATAGTTGCTCACCGCCGTTCTCCATGTCCCACTCGCGGACGTCGTACTGTTTCTGCGCTCCGAGGCCGCCCTCGTCCTGCGGGTAGTCGATGAACTCCATGTCAAGGTCGTCGACCACGCTCTGGGTCGCTTTCTGGACGTGGACGACGCCCGACTTCGTCTCCTGCATCTGCGTCTCCGCGTCGAACCCGCTGGGCGTGATGATGTTCGCGCTCTCGCCGATCGCCAGCGGTTCGGTGCCGTCGGGCCAGTTCGGCGTCCTGTCCTCGCCGTGGAAGACCCCGCCCCAGTGGTAGGGCAGGAAGACCTCCTCGTCGTTGACGCGGTTGGTCACGTTGGCCTTCACGAGGATCGACCCCTTGTCGGCCGACGTGACGACGACGTGATCGTCGCCGCCGACGACGTCGAGTTCCTCGGCCAGACTGGGGCTGATCTCCGCGTACATGTGCGGCTGCCGGTCGGCGGTATACTTGTTGTTCCGCGTCTCGGCGCCGCCGCCCTGGTGTTCGACCTGCCGGCCCGACGTCATGATCACGGTTCGGCCGCTCTCGAAGTCGCTGCCGAGCTCCGTGTGGACCGCTGCAGTCGCCTGCTCCTGTACGCTCGCGTTGTTCTGATCGAGTCGCCAGAAGTTGGTCTGCTCGCCGTTGGCCGGCCACTCCTCGACCAGATCGGGTCGCGGGCTCTCGACGGGCTCGCGGTGGACCGGCACCGTGTCGATGAAGTTCCAGACGACCGCACGGGCCTTTCCGCGCCCCGTCGGCGGGTCGGGCTGTTCGTAGTCGTACTCCTCGAACTCCGCGGGATCGACGTCCACCTGATCGCCGTACTGCTCGTCGACCGCCTGGGCCGCCTCGTACACCGAGACGTCCTCGTCGAGGGCCGCCTGCACCGGCAGCGTCTGGCTCGAGGCCTCGGTGGGGTCGTCGGGCAGGATCGTCGCGTAGCCGGGATACGACGGCACGCCCTGGATCTCCTGGTCGTCCCACCACGGCGCCTCGAACGAGCCGGCGATGAGGTCCAGTCCGTCCTCGCCCTGCTGGTCGACGGTCTCCTGTAAGGGGTACTCCTTGTCGACGTCCATCTCCGTCCACTCCTGGGGCGTCGGGGCCTGCTGGCCCCAGTTGACCCGGAAGTCGTGGCCGCCGTCGCGGGGGTCGGCCTCCTTCGTCCAGATGATCGGCGATCCCGGGTGGTCGTCGCCCCAGTAGGGCCAGGGGAGCGACCAGTAGTCGCCGTCGACGGGCGTGCCGGTGTTCTCCGCCCGCAGGTCCTCGGTGCTGAACGCCCAGTCGTACTCGTGGTGTTGCTGGAGTTTCTCCGGCGGCTGCTGGTAGCCGATCGAGCGCACTCCGAGGTTGATCTCCCGGAGCGCGTCCTCGTAGGAGCTCCGGCCGTTGTGTTGTTCCGGTCCCGACCCCCAGTCGAAGTGCTCGCCGAAGCCCATGTAGTCGGCCAGCTCCTGCATGATCTGGAGGTCGGGCTTGGAGTTGTGCGCCGGCGTCGCGACGGCCTCGCTCCACTGGACCGACCGGTGGGAGTTGGTCACCGACCGGACGTGCTCGTACTGGCTCGAGGCCGGCAACAGGAGGACGTCCGCGTCGTCGGGCAGCGTACTGGAGATCGCCGGGAAGACGTCGACGACGACCAGCAGGTCCAGCGCCTCCATGGCCCGTTTCATCTTGTCCATCTCGCTGATCGAGTTCGCCGAGTGCCCCCAGAAGAAGGCCATCTTCAGCGGGTTCGGCTGATAGAGGTTCGAGTCGAGCAGTCGGTCCTCCTGGCCCAGCGCGGCCTCGTACCAGCGGGCGACGGTCAGCCCGCGCTGGAACATCATCGACTGGGGATCCGGCTCCTCGAGCGGAGCGTCCTCCTGGAGCCCCTCGTCCTCGCTGCCTTCGCTGTCACCGCCTTCGTCGCCGCCGCTTCCGTCCTCCTCGCCGTTGGGCGATTCGCCCTCGTCCTCCGAGTCGGACTCTCCCTCTTCGACCGAGGCGGGGACCTCGAGGCCCGCCCACATCTCGTCGGGCATCCGCTCGAAGTTCCGGTAGAGGTCCTCGAAGGAGATGCTCCCGCTGGTCCAGGGGCTCCGGTTCCAGACCGACGACCAGTGCTCCCACGAGCCGGGCGCGTCGACGCCGTAGTAGCCCGGCAGGATGCTCGCGTCGACGCCGAGGTCTGTCGCGCCCTGTACGTTCGCGTGGCCGCGCATGACCTGGAGGCCGCCGCCGGAGCGGGCCGCGCTCCCGGTCGCGAGGCTAAAGAGCGCGTACGCGCGGATGTTCTGGGTCCCGTTGTTGTGCTGGGTGCCGCCCATCGCCCACTCGACCTGGATGTGCGGCGAGTTCTCGACGATCAGGTCGCCGATCTGCTCGAGATCCTCCTGGTCGATCCAGGTGATGTCGGCGACGGTCTCGAGGTCGTACTGGTCGAGTTCGGCCTCGACGTCGGGCCAGCCCATCACGCGGTCCCCGAGGAACTCGTCGTCGAGTTCTCCCTGCTCGCGGACGTAGTTGAGCAGCCCGAAAACCAGCGCGACGTCCGTCCCAGGCCGGAGTCGGTGGAAGTAGTCGGCGTGGGCCGACGTCTTCGTGTACCGAGGGTCGATCGAGACGATCGTGCCGCCCCGCGCCTGCCCCTCGAGGATGTGTTGCATCGCGATCGGGTGGGACTCGGCGGGGTTCTGCCCGAGGATGATCAATAGGTCGAAGTTGCGGTAGTCGTTGATCGTGTTCGTCATCGCGCCGAACCCCCAGGTGTTGGCGAGCCCGGTGACGGTCGGCGAGTGGCAGATCCGCGCCTGGTGGTCGACGTTGTTCGTCCCCATGAACGCCGCGAGCTTCCGGCTGGCGTAGGCCGCCTCGTTCGAGTGGTGGGCGCTGCCCAGGAGCATCACGCTCTCGCGGCTGTACTCCTCGACGGTCTCCTCCCAGGTGTCGGCGATCTCCTGATAGGCCTCGTCCCACGTCACCTGCCGCCACTCGCCGTCTTCCTTTCGCATCGGGTGTTTCAGCCGCTTGGGCGAGTGCTCGGTCTCGAGGATACCCGCACCCTTCGAGCAGAGCGAGCCGTTGTTGATCGGGTTCTCGAACCACGGCTCCTGACCGACGAAGGAGTTGCCGTCCTTGACGGCCTTGAACCCGCAGCCGACGGCGCAGTAGTTGCAGATCACCTTCGCCGTCTCTTCCCCCTCGGGAACGCCGTCGTCCTCTTGTTCCTCCTGGGTGCCGAGGACGTGGCCCGTCACGCCGCCGCCGAGGAAGACCCCTCCGGCGAGCGCGCTCGCCTTCATGAACGAACGCCTGTCGAGGTCGATCGTGACCGGCTCGTCCGCCGCGCTCATGGCATCACGCCCGTTGTCGCGACGACCGCGAGTGTACCTTCCCGTCGATTCGTCTCTGTGCTACGTACACCCATGATAACGCCTTTCCCGGTACCCACTATCAATATTTGCCTGAGTCAGTAGCGAGGAATGTAGCGTTCGACTAGGTTATCCGCGCATTACTCGAACGGTCTCGAGATATGACTCGTTTATCCCGCCGAGTCGGGAGAAGTTCGGGCTTACTCGGCGCAACGTTCATATCGTGGCATGAGATAGCACGACAGGATGAAGGTCGGGAGTTTCGTCTGTTCCTGTGCCGACACGTGTGACATCGACCTCGAGGCGGCCCGAGAGGGGATCGAGGGCGTCGACGTCGCGGCGAGTTCGCGGCTGCTCTGCGAGGACGGCCTGCCCGCGATGGAACAGGTGATCGACGAGTACGACCTCGATCAGGTGATCGTCACCTGCCCCGAGCGGCGAGTCCAGCGAAAACTCGAGCGCGTCGCCGAAGCCCAGGGGGTCCACCCCGACGCCGTCTCGTTCGTCGACCAGCGCGAGGGCGCGGGCTGGGTCCACGACGAGGCCGGCGCGACGGCGAAGACCGCCCGCATGGTCAACGCCCGGCAGGCCGGCCTCGAGGCCGAGTCCCGCCCGCAGACGCTCACGGCGGCGGCCGGCGACAGCGTCGCGGTCGTCGCCGATCCCGATACCGCCGCCGCGCTGGCCGACGACGCCGACGTGACCCTGATCGCCGACGGGAACGAATTCGTCGACGCGGCGGCCGATCTCGACGGCGTGACGATCGAACGCGGGCGCGTCGTCGATGTCGACGGCCGCTTCGGCGAGTTCGAGGTTCGACTCGAGTCCCGCGTCACCGAGGACTGTATCTCCTGTATGAAGTGCGTCCGCGAGGGCCCCGACGGCGCGGTCACGCGCTATCCGGTCGACATCGATCCCGACGCGCCCGACGGCGCGTGGACCGACGTCTGTCCCACCGACGCGATCGAGATGGACGGCGTCCAGCGGACGCTCGAGTTCGACCAGATCGTCTACCCCGCGGCGAACCGGCGAACGCGGGGCGGCCGCGTCGGCTTCTACACCGCGCCGATCGACGCGGCGACGATCTCCGCGGTGCGAAAGCACCTCGGCGGCATCGAAAAGCCCGCCCACCTCGATCTCGAGATGGACGTCTGCGCGGCCGGTGACTCGAGCCAGCCGGGCTGCAACGAGTGCGTCGAGGCCTGCCCGCACGACGCGGTCGAGCGGGCGAGGATCGACGAGGTCGCGTTCCACGAGGAGGCCTGCCAGAACTGCGGGGCCTGTACCAGCGCCTGTCCGACGGGCGCGACGCGGCTGCGCGAGCCCTCGAACGAGCGCGTCGCCCGCGAGATCGAGGCGCTGCTCCGGCCGACCGACGAGGAGGGGGGCTGGCTCCTGAACCGCTCGGGTTCGGACGTCGAATCGCCCATCGTCGCGTTCGTCTGCTCCGAAGAGGCCGACGATGCGCTCGCCGAGTACGGCCGCCTCGCGGCCGCGGGCAAGGCCGACGTCAAGTACCCGCCGATCCTCCCCGTGCGCGTCAACTGCACCGATACCGTCGGCGAGGCCCACGCGATGCACGCGCTGGCCTGCGGCGCCGACGGCGTCGCCGTCGTCGGCTGCGGTGGCGACTGCCTGCACTCGGGTCCCGATCCGAAAGCCGAACTGGTCGACCGGCTCAACCGAGCCGGGCGCGATCTCGAGCTCGGCGAGCGGTTCGCGTTCTTCGCGCCGGACCCCGACGAACCGGGCGCCTTCGTGGAAGCGATCTCGACCTTCGCCGTCGACCTCGAGCCCTCGCCCGTTTCGGCCGGCGAGCACGAGGCCACCGGCGGAATCGACGACGGGAGGGAGCGTCCGCCGTTCGACAGCCACGGCTGGACGTTAGAGAGCGTCCGGGCGATCCTCGAGCACGTCGACCCCGACCGCGAGGTGATTCGGGGGCTGAAGGACTTCGGCCGGATGGCGGTCGGCGACGGCTGTACGCTCACGCCCACGTGCTCGAACCTCTGTCCGACCGACGCGATCCGCCGCGACGAGGAGACGGCGACGCTGGAGTTCAACCACGAGCGCTGCGTCAACTGCGGGACCTGCGAGGAGGGTTGCGTCGAGGACGTCATCGCGATGCGCGACGGCCTCGACCTGACGCTGCTGCCGGAGAACCGCTCGGACGCGGACGATCCCGCCTGGGTCGCGGTCCACGACGGCGAGATGCGCGAGTGCAACCGCTGCGGGAAGCCCTTCGCGAGCGAGGGCACCGCGCGGAAGATCCAGTCGGAGGTCGGCGACGCCGTCGCCGGACTCGTGCCGGGTGCACAGGGGAGCGTCTTCGAGTACTGCGGCGACTGTCGCGCGCAACTGCTCTACGATCGCGGCAACGGCTAATCGAGACGGACGATCACGATCCACCGACAGTCATGAGCGTAAATCAACAGGCGCTATACGAAGCACGGATCGAGCTGGTGAACTTCCTGATCGACGCGTTCGCGGACGTGCCCAGCGAGGCGTTCGTCGAGGCGATCTGCTCGGAGGACGTCCTGTTGCCCGACGAGGGCGCCGGCGAGAAACTCGACGAGGGGTTCGCGACGCTCGAGGCGTTCATCGAGGCGAGCCGCGACCAGGAGGTCGACGCCGTGCGGGACGACCTCGAGCGCGAGTTCACCCGGCTGTTCGTCGGCCCGCGGCCGCCGATCCTCCCCCACGAGACCTACTACCGCGAGGACACGGACTTCCGCGGCGCGGGACTGGCGAAAGTCGAGGCCAGCTACGGCGCCGCGGGCTGGTCGCCGCCGGAGGAGTATCCCGAGGAAAACGACTACATAGCCGTCGAACTCGCCTTCCTCCGCTATCTGATCCGCCAGCAGCGGGCCGGCTACGAGGAGACCGTCGGCTACCAGCGCGTCTTCCACGAGGAACACCTCTCCGAGTGGATCCCCGCGTTCGCCGACGACGTTCGCGAAACCACCGACGAGCGGTTCTACGAGGCCGTCGCCTCGATCCTCGAGGGAACCGTCGCGTTCGAAGAGGAGATCGCGACGAGCATGGCGTGAGCGGAGAAACGGCGGAAAGACGGCGAGGAGAACGGGCGGCGTTACCGACGGAGTGCCGACGCGGCGCTCTCGAGTTCTTCGGTCTCGAAGGTCGCGCCGTTGATGACGACGAACGCGACCGCCAGCAGCGCGGCGAGGCCGGCACAGCCGAGCGAGAGTCGGCGTCGGCGATTCGGCGCGAGTCCCAGACGATCGCCGACCGCGTCGATTGCGAACAGCCCCGACAGGAGGAGGGCGATCCCGATCGCGGCGATCCAGGCGCCACCGAGCGGCGACGCCGAAGCGACGAGTAACCCGTAGCCGACCACCAGTATTCCGATGAGGATCGAGAGTGCGGCGACGAGGCTATTCGATTCGCCTGACGTGTGCGGAATATTTGAAGTCACGTCCGTCTGAAAGATAGCGACGATGATAATCATTGCGCGCCGCGAGTCGCGATTCCGAGACGGGTCGCGAGCGCTGAGTGTTCGGATCGGCGTACACCAACTATGTGGGTAGTACGACTAAGCACAGTTCTCGCGTGGCTACTGCCGTGACTCGAATTCTTAACCCACAGACGAACACCGCGCACAAACCGTGCGACGACGAAAGCGTACGCACGACGGCGTGCGGATCGCTTGTTACCGCGACCCACGACCGCACGCGTATCGTCTCCGACGAGACGGTCCGGACGTCGGCCGCGATCGAACGATGCGGGAGCTGTTTCGACGACGTCTCCGGCTACTGACGGGACCGCAGAATCGAACCGCCGATCAGTCGTCTTCGTCCCGGAACCCCTCGAGGACCTCGTCGCTGAACGAGACATCCCCGTCGACCTCGCCGTCGTTGATGCGGTGTGGCGCCTCGTGGTCCCACACTTCTCTGCCACAGGAGCACTCGAGGGCCGGCTCCGGTTTCCACTCGGTGTGCGTCATAGCTACGCGTTCACGAGCCACACGATTATAGCTTTCCCGCGATTCGCGTACAGGTCGGCCCCGCGGCGTCGAGTCGCCGATCACCGCGGGCGCGGATCGTCCGGGTCCGCGGGCTCCGTCTCCTCGCCCTCGAGGAACACCCGCGCGAACAGGTCGACGTGCATCGAGAGCACCTCCGCGGGCTCGAGGCCGTAGCGGTCGGCCTGTCGGTCGAGAAACGCCGCGAGATCGTCGCTCGGCCGGTGGTGGATCGCGCCGTCCTCGACGGTGAACTCGACCTCGGTCGCGTCGGCGACGAGGTGTTCGATCTCGAGCAGCGCCTGTTCGGCCTTGGTCTCGAGGGCGTCGTCCGCGTCCATGAGCCGGTTGTCGCCCCAGTCGGTCGCGGCCTCGCGGAACCGGTCGCTGACGGGAACGGTGAGTCGATCGCCCGTCATCTCACTCGGGCGGCCACTCCTCCGGTGCGGGATCGGGTTCGCCGAGCGCGCCGAACGAGGCGATCAACAGGCCGAGGAAGGCGACGATGACGAGCAGACCCATCAGGCCGCCGAGTCCGTTTTGGCCGACCCAGTTGCCGCCGACGATCGGTCCCATCTGGTCGACGATCCGGACCCCGATTACGACGGTCCAGCCGATGGCGAACAACAACCCCGCCGTGACGAGCGGGTTGTGTTCGATCGCAGTACGGATACCCATGTGAGCGGACACCACGGCCACGGTAAAAATTCCCTGCGCCACCGGTTCTCGAGCCGAACTGTCGTCGACGCTGATCCGTAGACCGAAACCGCTTACCTGGCCGCCTCGAGGCGACCGAGCGGAAACGCCTCACTCGGCGTCCGCGAGTTTCCAGTCGGCCTTCTCGGCCGCCGTCTCGAGGGGGACGAACTCCCAGTCGGCCGCCTCCGCGATGGGTTCGTCCTCGCCCGCGAGTCCGACGACGACCATCCGATCGGCGTAGAACATCGAGTTGCGGTCGATCGCGGCGAGGCGTTCGCCGGGACCGGTCCCGGTGCCGTTGAAGAAGTCGACGTCGATCCCCCGGTCGCGCTGGAACTTCTGGATCACGTGGGCGGGAACGTCGCCGACGATGCCGACCCAGTCGCTCCAGCCGGTGGCGTCCGCGACGACCGCGGCCGGGTGCTCGAGTCGCCGGAGCGCGCCGTAGGTGATCGCCGTCGTCATTTCGTCGGCGCCGCCGCCGTGGGGTCCCGACGCCGGCTCGGCGGCGTCCGCCGCGTTCGACGCCTCCGACGGCGACGCACCCATCGGTCGCATCGACTCGGTTCCCCGGTCGCTCGCTCCCGCCGTCGTCCCCGTCGATCCGCTCGAGGCGCCGCCGCTCGATCCGGATCCCTCGGTCGGAATCCCGACGGGCGTGCTCTCGTCCGTCTTGGGGACGTGCGGGGCGGGCGTGCGGTCCGGCCCGTCCGTCTCCGCGCCGTCGTCCCCGGTCTCGGTCGCCGGGTCTGCGTCTGTCGTCCCCTCCGTCGTCCCCGCCGCTGGCGAATCGGGTTCGTCCGCCGGCTCCGTCGCCCCGTCGTCGCGCCACAGCCAGTCGCCCCGGTTTCCCGACTCCTCCTCTTCTTCGGTACCGGTCTCGAGGTCATCGAGATCGATCCGGTCAGTCACTGTCACTCACCCCGCGGGCGGTTCCGATTCGCCCTCGGATACTGGACCGTCCGCTGTAGGCGCTGGCGACGGCCCGCGCGGAGAGGTCGACCCGAAGGACGCTCGCCGGATGCTCCCGTACCATCGTCACAACGTACGCGCGGACGGACTTCAATACCGTCCCCAAAACGAGGAATATACTGGAACAATGTCGTGTTGGACGCTCTCACTCGCCTCGAGCGGTCGGCCGCGAGGAACGGTATCGGTCGATTACGGTTCGGGGCATCTCACCGACTTATCAAATCGCGCGTGACTGACGCCGTCGCCTGCGAAACCCCCTTGCGGGATGATATCGAACGACGTCGTATGCGCATGGAACTCCGCGTCTGCAAACACTGCTACGAGGGGACCCACGGCAACGAGGGAAAGACCGCGATCACGCGCGATATGGTCGCCTGCGCCGAGCGCGTCCGCGAGTACAAGGACCTGATCGGACTCGACTCGCTGTACATCGCGAAGGTCGAGGAGGGCGACGTCGGGGGCGCGGAGGCCCTGCCGGCCATCGTCGCTCACATCGAGAACGATCAGGTAACGCTGGCGGACACGCAACTGGTGATGGAAGACGGGGACGGAAACCTGCTGGTCTACCCCGAACCGGAGGACGTCCTCGAGGTGCTGACGCGGAACATCGATCAGATCAGCGACCAGACGCGACAGGACGTCACCGTCGAACTCTCCGCGGAGAGCGCGGAACTGCTCGCCTGAGCCGGAATAAACCGGTTACACGTTTCCGTTCCGGGTATTTCTCATAAACTTTTGTGGTGTCCGGCGGAACTAGGTGGCATGCGAGCAGCCGTCATCGAAGAACACGGGGAACCGCTGGCGATCGAGGACGTATCGTATCCGGAGCCGCAGCCGGATCAGGTGATCGTCGAGACGGAGGCCTGCGGCGTCTGTCGCAGCGACTGGCACGCCTGGCAGGGCGACTGGAGCTGGATCGGTGCGGGGGTCCCGGAGGGGCAGATCCTCGGCCACGAACCGGCCGGTATCGTCTCCGAGATCGGGTCCGACGTCGAGACCCTCGCGGTCGGCGACCGGGTCGCTGTCCCGTTCCACCTCGGCGACGGGAGCTGTCCGCACTGCCGCGAGGGGCGGGCGAACAACTGCGAGACGGTGCTTCCGCTCGGACTGTCGGAGTACTCCCAGGGCGCGTTCGCGGAGGCGTTCCCGGTCCGGGAAGCCGACTTCAACTGCGTCAAGCTGCCCGAAGCCGTCGAGTACGACGAGATGGCGGGTCTCGGCTGCCGCTTTATGACCGCCTACCACGCGCTGGCCGACCGCGCCGACCTCCGCCCCGGCGACTGGGTGGCCGTCCACGGCTGCGGCGGCGTCGGGCTCTCCGCGATCCACATCGCGGACGCGCTGGGTGCCCACCCGATCGCGATCGACCTCGTCGATGACAAACTCGAGCGCGCCGCGGAACTCGGCGCGCGCGAGACGATCAACGTGACCGAGGTCGACAGCGCGGCCCGGGAGGTCCAGGCGATCACCGACGGCGGCGCAGACGTCTCCATCGACGCGCTGGGCGTCGCCGAGACCTGCACGAACTCGGTCAACAGCCTCGGCACGCGGGGCAGCCACGTCCAGGTCGGTCTGACGACCGGCGAGGAGGAGGGGCAGATCGAACTGCCCGTCGACGTCATGACGATGCAGGAGATCGACTTCCACGGCTCCTTCGGCATGCCGCTGGTCCGCTACGAAGAGCTGTTCAAGCTGATCGCGCAGGGCACCCTCGAGCCGAGCGAGATCATCGGCGAGCGGCTCTCGCTCGACGACCTGCCGGAGACGCTGGCCTCGATGGACGACTACGAGACGGTCGGCATTCCGGTCGTCACCGAGCTCTGAGCGGTTCGGAGAAGGCGACCGCTCTATCGATACGGAGCCGTTGCTGGTCCGGTATCGGTTTCGGAAACCCGGGCGGGGGCGGGAGCCCGCCCTGGCGTGAGAGACATGAGCTAACTCGAAGCGGGGGCGAGTCCACTTCCGAGCGATCCGGGCACGAACGCACGCAATCGACTGGTCAGCGCGTCGTCTCGGTTGAGCGCGTACCCGGCGGGGTTGATTTCCCCGCACCCGGTGCAATGCAAGTGTCACCCATTGTTATGCAGGCGCTTGGCCGGCAGTAGTCTCCCCAAACAGTTGACAGGCGTCGGCTAGCCCGGACGTTACGCGCGACAACGGCGGCGAAATCGCCGCTCAGATCCCGGTTCGTCCGCGACACGCCTCGGCGGACTCGCAACGCGCGTCGCGGGGCCCACGACGGGCGAAGATAATTGGTCCCGTTTCCCGTCTAGCGGTCCATGCACGAGGACAGCTTCGAGGAGCCGCTTCGGCTCGGAATCGTCGGGCTCGGATACATCGGAACGACCGTCGGCGGGCAGTTTCACCGACGCGGCGACGCGACCGTACGGGCGCTCTGCGACCTCGATACGGAGCGGCTCGCGGAAATCGGCGACGCCTTCGACGTTCCCGACGCCGAGCGGTACGCCGACTACCCGACGATGCTCGAGGACGCCGCGCTGGACGCCGTCCTCGTCGGCACGCCCCACACGCTCCACTACGAGCAGGTCGTCGCGGCCCTCGAGAACGGCTGTCACGTCTACTGCGACAAACCCCTCACCACGGACCTCGAGCGCGCACGCGACCTCGCGGAGCGGGCCGAACGGTCCGCGGAGACGCTGATGGTCGGCTACCAGCGACACCTCCAGACGGCGTTCCGGACCGCCAGAGAGCGCTTCGAGGGCGCGCCGCCGAACTGGCTGACCGCGTCGATCACCCAGGACTGGATCGAGGATTCGCGGGGGACGTGGCGGCTCGACCCCGACCTCTCGGGAGGCGGCTTCCTCTACGACACCGGGAGCCACGTCCTCGACGGCGTCCTCTGGACGACCGGCCTCGAACCCGAGTCCGTCGCGGCGAGTATGGACTTCCACGACGACGAGCAGCGGGTCGATAGCCGGGCACACCTCGACGTCCGGTTCGCCGACGGCGCGACGGGGACCTTCTCCTTTCACGGCGACGCCCCCTCGGTCCGCGAACACGTCCACGTCTGGGACGACGACGGCGCCATCTACCTCGAGGGGCGCCAGTGGGGCTCTCGAACCGTCACCGAGATCGACAGCGATGCGGGCGAGTACGAGCCCTACATCGACGCCCGGGCCGAGCAAACCCGCGCCGAGGCCTTCCTCGAGAGCGTCCGGACCGGCGACGAGCCGCCGGCGACGGCCCGGGACGCCCTCCGGGTGACCGCGCTGACGGAAGCGGCCTACGAGGCGGCCCGAACCGGGGATCGGATCGACGTGCCGACCGCGGAGTGAGTCGTGCCTCGAGCGAACCGCCGGACCAACGGTTGCCGTAGCTGGAAGTGACGACATTCCGCCGTGGAACGATCGATAGAACGCAGTTTTTCGGTCGCTAATATCGTTATACCGAGTCGCTGAAACCCGGCGCAGTCGGTCGGTTATGCAGTTATTACGGCTGGGAACGTCCCGGTTCTCGGATCGGCGGTCGAACCGCTTCGGCCGACGCCAGGTCGGCTGTCAAATCGTCGGTAAGAAGCGCATAGATCGGTTCCACTTTCGGTTACAAGCCGGATAACTACAACCGGTCGTGGCCTTCGATCGGATATGATCACCTGCAGTAACTGCGAGACCGCCCAATTCCTGCAGATAACGCAGAGCCGCGTCTACTTCGAAGATGGGGAGATGATCAACGAGATCTCCGAGACGTACGAGTGTACGCTCTGCGGGGCCACCGGTCAGTACATCTACGACGAAGACCACGACACGGAGGACGTCACCGGCGACGTCGAGCTCACCACGGAACGACCGAAGCACGCCTGAGCGACGGCGACCGGCCGTCGATCCCGTTCGGTTCGGCCCACTGATACGGTTGCGGCTCCCGAAACCGACGCCCGAGGCGTCTCACTCGTCGTCCGCTCGGGACCGCTCGGTAGCATCGTCGTCCGATCGCTCGTCGTCCTCCGTTCGGGACTGCTCTCCGTCGTCGCCGCGAGACCGTTCCTCGGCGCGGTCTCGAGGCGCTTCGTCGTCGCGGTCTCGATCGCGCTCGCGCTCGCCCTCCGGCGTCGATCCGACCGTGAGCCGCTCGAGTTCGTCGGGCGCTCGCTCGCGCTTCCGTTTTCGGTTTCGCTTTTTCTTGTGCTGTCGACGGGTGATCGCCGTCTGCCGGCGTTCGACGTCCCACTCCTCGAAGAAGCCGTACTCGGTCATCGTCTCCATCCCGGCCAGGGCGGCCGTGAGCTTGAGCCCGACCAGCGGGATCCCCGCGACCGAGATGATGACGTCCGCCCGGAGGACGGCGCCGTCCCTGAGCACCACGTCGAGCACGTCCACGAGCGTCTCTTCGTCCTTTCGCGGTCTCATGCGTGTGGCTGGGTATCGGTCGATTCGTCGCCGCCCAGTTCCGGCGCGAACGTGTACGGCGGCCACGGCCCCGTAAACCGGACCTCGAAGCCGTCGTGGTCCGCCACGTCGTCGAGGATCGAGCCGATCGCCGACTCCTCGTCCTCGTGGGCGAGCAGCGTCAGTCGACAGAGCGTTTCGCCGTCGCGTCCGTCGGCCTCGTCGGCGATATCGTCGGAGAGCGACGCCGTCGGCGACCGCTCGAGGCTGTGGACCTCCCGCGCGGCGTCCGCGAGTCGGTCCCGTAAATCGGCCGTGATCGACTCGCGGCGGGCCGCCCGCAGTTCGGTCAGGCGCTGCTCGAGTTTCTTCTCGAGCAGGAACGACGTCCCCGAGCCGGAGTCGTCGATCCGGTCGGCGAGTTCCTGTAGGCGGTCGTCCCGTTCGATCAGCGCCTCGTCGTCGACGGGATCGATCTCGACGACCTCGACGCGGTACTCCCAGTGGCCAGCCAGCCCCGAGAGCGCGCGGTCGAGCGTGTCAGACTCCTCGCGGAGCCACTCGCGGACGGCCTCGTCGCCGCCCCGGAGGATCGTGTCGAACTGGAACGGCACGGGCGTGCCGAACTCCTGGGCGGCCTCGTCGACGACCGTCTGGTGGCGGACGAGCCAGCGCCGAACCTGCGCGAGGTCGGCCGAATCGTAGATCCCGTCCGTGTCGTGGACGACCGCGCCGATGCCGTCGGCGACCACGATCGAGACGGGTTCGCCGTCGACGCCGGTCGTCTCGAGCGTCGCGCCCTCGTCGGCCCGGACGATACAGTAGAGGTACCGCCCGTCGTCGATCTCGGGAACCGCGTCGTCGACGGCGTCCTGGAGGTCGTCGAAATCGTCGACGCCCTCGAGATCGTCGATGCGCTCGGCGTCTGCGATCTCCTCGAGCCGGTCGTTAGATCGTCCGGAACTCATTCGTCCTCACCTCCGAGCACGGAGTAGCCGGGCTCGCTGGTGGCCCGCGGCTCGCCGTGCAGCTGTTCGATCGCGTCGTTGACTAGCCCGTTTAAGTCGCCGCGCAGGTCGTCGACGCCGTCCTCGATCCCCTCGTCTTCCTTGAGCTGCTCGAGCTCCGCCTCGATCGTCGCGAGCTGCTCGCCGAGCCGTTCGATCTCCTCGTCGGCGAGATCTCCCGACTCCATGCGACGAACCGCCTCGCGCTCTAGGGCGTCCATCAGGATCTCTACGACGGTGACGACGAGCGTGACTAGCCCCTGGCGCGCGTCCTCGCCGTCGCCGACGTCGATCTGCGTCATGATCCGTCCTCCGCGTTCGTCGCTTCCGCCTCTACTTCCTCGCCGTCGCCGCTCTCGGTCGAGTCGGTGTCTTCGCCGTCGCCGGATTCCGTTTCGTTCTCGCCGTCGCCGTCGGAATCGGAATCGTCGCTGAGCAGATCGAACCCGCCGCGGGTCGGCCGGTTCGGATCCGGCCGCGCGCCGAGGTGGGAGACCCCGCGGTCGGGCATCTCGTAGCTCTCCGCGCTCTCGTCGTCGCTCGAGTCGCCGCGCTCCGTTTCGGTGTCCGTCTTCTCGCGCTCGTCTGTATCCTCGTATCGCTCGTCCGGCGTGACGTTGACGCCGCTCGTGGGATCGATCACCGGGTTCGGCCGCTCCGTTTCGGCGAGTTCGGGGTCGTCGACCGCCGCCGCGACGCGGCGCATGTCGGTGCCCTCGGGGAACTCGAGGCCGTACTTGGCCGCGGTCTCGAAGGAGGCGATGGCGGCCCGGAGCTGTACGCCGAGCAGTTGCGTGTCGCCGATCGAGACGGCGATGTCGGCGTTGATGACGATCCCCTTGTCGAGCAGCATCTCGACGACCTCCGCGAGGTCGGCCTTCTGACGGCTCGGCTGGAAGTCATCGACCACGGCTCTCACCTCCGTCGTCGAGCGGTCCCGATTCGATCACGTCCGCAGCCGTCGGCCCGGTCGGGTCCGTCGGCGGCGAGACGGTCGCCAGCCCGACGGCCGTCAGTACTTCGAGTCGCCGTCGAATCGCCTTCGGTAACATAGTATCACTCATTGGTTGCTCGCTGCTGTTGGGTCTCCGAATCGTCGTTCTCGCGCCGTTGCTGGTCCGCCTGTCCGCCGTTCTCCCGCCGGCGCTGTTTCTCCCGTTCGATCTCGAACCGGCGGCCGTAGATCCGTTTCCGGGTGGGCGCCGTCGAGAGCTTGACGTCCTGTGGCACCGTCGAGTAGCGGGCGCCGCCGCCGAGGTCGCGGCGCTCGGTCGGAATCGTCGCCGCCGCGGTCGGGTTTCGGGAGTTCGTGCTGGTGTCCTTGCGGCGCATCTTCTCCCGGTTCATCTCGTAGAGCTGCTCGAACTTCTCGTGGGTCTCGAGCAGCGCCGACCGGAAGGCATCGATTCCCTTCAGCGCCTGTTCTTGAATGGCGATCTGATAGGCCTCCGGATCCGACGCGACGTCGATGTCGCCTAACGCCTGCTTCGCGTCGCCGGCGTCCATCTCGATCAGGTCCTTGTCGTCGCCGCCGATCAGGCCGCCCTCGTCGTCACCGCCGCCGGCGACGTCCGAGATGGCGTCTTCGACCATCCCGGCGTCCTCGCCATCTTCGAGCTCGTCGACGGCGTCCTGCAGTTCGCGCTTCTCCCGCCAAAGGTTGGTGAGATCCGTGGCGTCCCAGGCGTTCAGCAGGTTGATCGCCCGGAACAGCTGCGTGAAGTTTACGAGGTCGGTCGCGCCCTGCTCGTCGTCGGCGAGCACGTCGGGAATGTCCCCGACCTCGATCGCCGCGAGGAGGTCGTCGCCGTCGACGGCCTCGGGAAGCTCGCTGAAATCGATCGCCTCGAGCAGCTCTTCGGTCTCGCGGACGACGTTCACGAGCGTCTCGACGTCGCCGAGGATCGTCTCGAGCGTGCTGTCGTCGAGGTTCTCTACGTTCTCGACACCGCCGAGATACTCATCGAGGTTCTCGAGTGAGTCCTCCGCCTCGTCGAGGAGGACGTCGAAGGTCTCGCCGGCGTCGGCCGCGTCGTCACTCATCGTCGGCCTCCGTCTCGGACGCCGCGTCCGTCGTCGACTCGGTCGTTTCAGTCCCGGTCTCGGTCTCCGTCGACGCTTTCTCGTCCGCCTCGGAGGTCGAGTCCGGTTCGATCAGAACGGTGAGCACGCCGTTTTTGATCGTCGCCTCGGCCGTTCGCTCACCCCACGGGACGTCGATCCGATCGAGTTCGCGGTCCTCGACGCCGACGACGAGCGCCGCGCCGTCGAAGCCGACGGTGACGTCGTCCGGATCGGCGCCGGCCACGTCGGCGGTGACGAGCAGTTCGTCCTCGCTCTCCCGCGTCGTCAGGTGGTGGTCGCTCGAGGGCGCGGGCGACGAACTCGAGGAATCGGGCCGGTATCGGCGCGTCCGCGGCCGGTTCCGGTCGACGCCCCGATCGCGGTCGAACCGATCGCGATCGTCCTCACCGGCGAACGGGTTCCGGTCGTCCCCCGGTCGATCGGCGAGCGCGTCGCCGGTCCGGATCGAGACGTCGTAGTCGATCGTCGTCCGGTCGCCGCGATGCTGGCCGGAGCGGGAGGCCTCGTCCAGCCACTCGAGGGCCGACAGCAGGCTGGTGAGCCAGTGGCCCTGATCGTCGCTCGATTCGTCGCGTCGGTCCTCGGGTGTGTGGTCGTCCGGTGACATCAGCGTTTCACCTCTACGCGGCCGCTCGCGAGCCGCTCGTGGACGTCGCGAGCGATCTCGATCTCCTCCTCGAGTTCGTCCTTGCGCTGTCGATACTCCTCCTCGGAACGCTCGCCGAGTTCGTACAGCAACTGATTCTCCTTGAGTTCGGCCTCGAGCGCCTCGATGTCGTACATCTCGCTCAGCGCCATCGTGTGCAGCGTGTCCACGATTCCGACGAACGGTCGAATCAGGAGGTCGTCGAGGATGAACATGGTTACTGTTGGGCACCGATCCTAACGTCGACGAAGCTGTACGGTGCGAACGGCCCCGTGTAGCGGAACATGAGGTCGTCGTACTCGTCCTCGAGGACGGAGACCGCCTCGTCGAACCGCTCGCGCTCGTCGCGGTCGACGAGGTAGGAGCGGTTGAGTACGAGTCGGTCGCTGAACAGGTCGTTGGGAACCGACTGCGCGGCGATCGACTCGAGTTCGTCTGCGATGGCTTCCTCGAGCGCATCGGTGTCGACCTCGGCGTCCTCCTCGCGGACGATCTTGAGGCCGAGTTCTTCGCGGCCCTCGATGTCGTTGATCGCGCGCCGGAACGCCGGTCTGGCGCCGCGGAGGACGTTCTTCAGCGCCCGGTCGTTCTCGAAGGCCATCCCGAACTGCATCGGCACGATCGTTCGGCCGCCGTCGCGGTCCATGATCTCCCGGAGGACGTCGTCGTGTCGCTGGGCGTCCTCGTCGGTCTCCTCGGGATCGGTCGTGTCGATGTCGGAGACGACGGCGTTGAGCCGTCGATGCGAAACCGTGTAGACGCGGTCGGCGTCGCCGACGGCGTCGGTCTCGAACTCGACGGGATCGTCGTTCATCACGCCGTAGACGTACCGGTGGGTCATCGATCGATCACCCCGGCGTCGAACGACGGCGCTGCTCGTGCCCGCAAGCGCGGGCGCGATTCGTCCACGGCCTCGAAGGGGATCGATCGGGAAATCATGGGAACGGGTCGACTACCCGGGGAAGCGCCTCCGGACTCCGTTACGTCCGCGCTCACCCGCGGGTATTCGAGGAACTCGTCATGCGAATTTCACCGCCGCGATGGGTCATCGTAGTGCTTGCAATGGCAGCCCGCGACGGCGACCAGAACGGGTCGGAGCGGTTGCGGTCCGGCGTCGCCGGCTTGCAGACGCAGTCCCAGTCGTGTTACGAGCAGGGGGAGTACCCGGATCCGTATGGCAGCATCATCAGGTCGGAGACCCGACTCCTCGAGTCTCGCAGAGGTACTGGATCGCATCCTCGACAAGGGCGTCGTCATCGACGTCTGGGCGCGGATCTCGGTCGTCGGGATCGAACTCCTGACGATCGAGGCCCGCGTCGTCGTCGCGAGCGTCGACACCTTCCTGCACTACGCGGAGGAGATCGCCAAAATTGAGCAAGCGACGGCGGAGGGCGACCTCGAGGAGTTAGAGGAGCTCGAGGTCGAACCGCGTCCGGAATCGTCACCCGAATCCGCCACTCAATAACACTCCATGGCCGACGATTCGTCGCGCAAGCGCAAGGTCAGAGGTCGAAAGATCAGGAGCGACCGCTCCCGGAAGGAGAGTCGACACGCGAAGAAGAAACTCGCCCGGAAGTCGTCGAACGGGACGTCGCCGTCGAGCGCCCAGAGCGGGGACGGACCCCTCTCGGCGCCCGAAGCCGTCGCTCCCGACCCGTTCATCGAGACCGACGCCGTCGCCTCGCTGCGAAGCCGGATCACCGGCTGGCTCGAGGCGGAGAAGCCCGTCCACCTGATCGGTCCGACGGGCTGCGGGAAAACGGCGCTTGCGCTGTCGGCCGCCGCCGAACGCGGTCGGCCGGTCGTCTGGATCAACGGCGACGAGTCCGTCGACACCGCCGCGCTCGTCGGCGCGAACGCCGGCGGCGAACGGTACAAGGAGACCGATCAGTTCGTCGGCGGCGTCAGCAAGAAGACCGAAGTCGTCCGCGAACGGTGGGTCGACAACCCGCTCTCGGTGGCCGTCCGAGAGGGCGCGACGCTCGTCTACAACGAGTTCTCGCGCAGCGATCCCTCGGCGCACAACGTCTTGCTCTCGGTGTTCGAGGAAGGGGTCCTCGAGCGACCGGGCAAGCGCGGCGAGGACCGGACGATCGACGTCCACCCCGAGTTCCGGGCGATCTTCACGTCGAACGACGTCGAGTACGCGGGCGTCCACCGCCAGCAGGACGCGCTGCTCGACCGGTTCGTCGGCGTCCACATCGACTACTACGACGCGGAGACCGAACGCGAGATCGTCAAGTCTCACGTCGACCTCTCCGAGGAGGATATCGAGGCCATCGTCTCGAAGACCCGGGCGCTGCGCGACGAACTCGACCTCGTCGTCGGCACGCGGGCGGCGATCACGGCCGCGAAGGGGCTGGCGGTCTTCGACGGCCAGCGAAACGGTGACGGCGACGGCGAGGCCGGCGAGTTCGATGACGAGTTGTTGACCGACGTCTTCATGGACGTGCTCGCCCCGAAGATCGCCGGCGAGGGTCCGGAAGACGTCTCGCAGCTCCGGACGCGGATCGCCGAGTCCGTCTGACTCGGCACCCGTCTCCGAGGGAGAACGACGGTACGCGGATCACGGAGATCCAGACACGGACGAATACACACGAACGGTTCAGTACACGCCAATGGCCGAAGCCGATACCCAGCAATCAGCGGAAGCGGAGCAAGCGCGGGACCAGTGTCGGGCGCTGACCGAGGACGGCGAGCGCTGTTCGCGGCCGGCCCAGGAGGACGGCTTCTGCTATCAGCACGACGAGAGTGATCCAACAGTGAGCGACAGTCAAGCAGTCGAAGACGAACAGGACGAAGCGGCACAGGACGACGAACGGCAGTCGCAGGCTCAGAGTCAGGAACTGGGCGCGGTCGACATGACCGACGAGGAGAAGACCGATCCCGAGGACGTCGAGGCCGACGTCGACACCGATCACGACGAGATCGCGGGCGTCCTCGCGGTTCGCCGGACCGTCCAGTCGACCGCGGGCGAACTCATCGGTCGAGAGTTCGACGCCGTCAGCGAGATCTCGCCGACCGACGACGGCTGGCGCGCGATCGTCGAAGTCGTCGAGCGCCGAGCCGTCCCCGACACGCAGGACATCGTCGGTCGCTACGAGATCGAACTCGACGAGAGCGCGACCGTCCACGGCTACCGTCGTCTCGACCGCTACCGGCGCGGCGACACGACGTCGTTCGAGTAGCGGATCACCGCGTCGAAGCCGTCCGACGCTGGCCCGGTTCGCCGGGCACCGAGAGCCGCCGCTGTCGCCAACGCGTCCGTCGAAACTTCGAAGTCCCGTGCGCCCGTCGGTTCGACCGACGATCCGTGTCTGAACCTCCCGTTCGCGGCGTCGACGTCGATTCCGAGACCCGGTGTGCCCACTACCGCACCGAGCGCGACGTCGTCGCCTTCAAATTCGCCTGTTGCGAGCGCTACTATCCGTGCTATCGCTGCCACGCCGAGACGACAGACCACGACGCCGTCCCGTGGCCCCGCGATCGGTTCGACGAGCCCTCGGTACTGTGTGGCGTCTGCGAGACCGAACTCGTGGTTCCCGCGTACCTCGAGGCCGACTACCGGTGTCTGTCCTGCGACGCGCCGTTCAATCCCGGCTGTAGCGCGCACGCCGATCGGTACTTCGAGGCGAACGACGCCGTCGAGTAAGCCGGACCGTTCCGGAGCTAGTCGGCGTCTACCGACTGTGGGACGTGAGTGAGCGCGAGCAGACAGAACACGCTCGAGATCAACAGGAACGCCAGTCCGATGATCGAGGGCCCGGTAATCGGAACGCGAGCGGCGGCGAGCGTAAGTGCGATCGCCACCGCCGCGACGACGACGCTCGCCGCGAGTCCCGTCAGCTCGACGGTGACGGTTTCGGCGGTGCCGCCGACTCGGTTACCCAGCGCGATCGCCCGCTCCGACGCGTCCCACGAGAGCAACACCAGAGTGACGGCGACCGCCGACCGCCACAGCGACGGCGTTCCGACGACGGTCGTCGCCGTCACGCCGACGAAGACGAGCGCGATACCGACGGTCGAGAGCGGTCGGGCGACCCGCGCGGAGACGGGAAACACGCCGAGGGTCACCGAGAGCGCTCCGAGCCCGCACGCGAGGAGCGGCAACAGCGTCGGCAACGGCGGAGCGAGAGCGACGGCGCCGAGAAGGCCCCCGCCGGCGATCAGGAGGCCGACCGCGGTAGCCGATCTCCCCGCGAGTCGGTGGCCGCGTCGACGGGACCACATCCCGACGGCGTAGAGCGTCAGTCCCGCCGTTTCCACGAGCAGCGGCGCGATCCGGATCGCTCCCGTCGAACCGACGAGGCACGCGCCGAAAATCGCGACGAGCGTAACGCCGGCGCTCACGGTCGTCGGAAACGGGTCCGTCGGATCGCCCGGAAGACCGGTCATCGGGTCACCTCGTTTCGTATCGCCGCCTCGAGCGGCGTCGCCGGGTCCCAGTCGACGACCGACGCGCTCGCTCGCCGAAGGGCGTCGATACGGTTGTCTCGCCGGATCCGCGCGAGGTCCGTCCCGAGCGATTCCGCCGCCGTCACGTCGGGAGAGAGAACGGTCACCGGGTGTCCGTCCGCCCGGAGCGCGCGAGCGATCTCGAGGGGTCCATCGTCGAGCAGCGGCGAGCAGAGGACGACGCCGGTGCCCCGGTCGAGCCGTGTTCGAAGCGCGCGGGTCCCTCCGTCGACGGGTTCGTCGCTGTTCCGTTCGTCGGGCGGTTCGAGCGGAAGGACGTCCCCGTCCTCGAGTGTCCGTCGCAGCGTCGCCGCGTGGCGGGAACCGGTGTTCGGAGTGACCCAGTGGAACTCGGCGCCGAAGACCGCGAGCCCGATCGGTCCGTCCGACTCGGAGACGGCCGCGAGCAGTTCGCGCGCCGCGGCGCGTTCGTAGAGGACGGCGTGCGGTTCGCCGCGGCCGGTCGAGCGGTAGCAACGGTTCCGAGCGTCGAGACAGAGGACGGTCGCCCGGGAGCGGTTCTCGCGAAAACTGACGGTCGTCAGTTCGCCGTCTCGAGCGTACCGGTTCCAGTCGATCTTGGCGGGCGAATCGCCCGGTCGGTAGGAGCGGACCGTCGAAAACTCGATGCCGCTTTCGCCGTCGGTCGTGACGGTCGCGCCCGCGTGTCGGTGCGCTATTCGACCGAGCGAAACCGTTCGGACCGGGGAGCGACAGGCGAGTTCCGTCTCTTCCTCGACGGTCGTCTCGACTTCGACACTGCGGCTCACGTCCTCGAGGACGGCGCTCGCCGGCCCGAAGCGGTGAACCCCGTGTTTCGCCGTGACCGTGTACGAGAACGTCGTCTCGTCGCCAGGATCGAGCGCTGCCGCGTGCCGTGCCGACCCGTTCCGAACCGAGAGCATCGGCGGGACGCCGTCGACGAGACAGACGCTGGGGAGCGTCCGATCGCCCGCGTTCCGGAGGGTAACCGTGACCTCGACCGGATCACCGTGCGACGGATCGGAATCGGTCAGCGATCGCTCGAACTCCAGTGTCGGAGCCGGAGCCGACGTGACGTGCGAATAGGTCGCGAAGACGACACCGGGAATCGAGACGAGCAGGAGCGTCGGTTCCGCCAGCAGAACGCCCGTTCCGCTCGCGAGCAGGGCGGCGGCCAGCGAGAGGTTCCAGCGCGTCGTTCGTCGCGTCGTCATCGCCGCTCCTCCTCGGCCTCCGCCTCCGCAGCGAGCACTCGGATCGCTCGCGCCGTCCGCCGAGCCCGTCGCGGAACGGAGACGTAGTCCACGAGCGATCGGAACCGGGACGATGCCGAACCGTCTTCGACGCGGACGAACGCCGCGGCGACCGGATCGTCCGTCCACGTCCCCCGCTCGAGTCGCTCGCGGGCGGCCGCCGTAGAGCAGTCGGTCGTTCGGACGATCGTTCGAATCGCCGCCTCCCGGAACCGAGAGCGAACGCGTCGGTGTCGAGTCGACGGGCGCAATACCAGCCACCGACGGTCCAACAGTCGGTCGATCTCGGACCCGGGTGTCGGCGTCGGCGGGGGCGACTCCGGTGCCCGGCCGTCCGACCCCGTGCGCTCGGCGTCGTCGAATGCAACGAACGGACCGAGGAGGCTCGCGATCGTAACCACCACCGTGAAGAACGCGACCGGCAGCAGCTCGCCGTCCCACGGCCAACGGAGCCAGTCCTCGATTGCGGGTACGGTCAAGACGACCGCTGCAGCGCAGACCGACACCGCGCCGATCGTCACCAGGCACCTCCGAGCGACCGATATCGGTTCCGTCACTCGGTATCACCCTCTCCTTCGAGCCGTTCGAGTTCGCGGATCGCGTCCCGGCGACGCTCGAGCGGTTCGGTCGCGTCTCCGTATCGCGTTTCCCTGAACAGCTCCGTTATCGCCGTTACCGCCTCCTCGTCGTATCCCGCGTCGATGGCGGCCTCGGCCCACTCTTCGGGCGTTCGAGAGCGGGGGCGCTCCACGTCGAGCCGCTCGGTCATCGAAACCCACGCCTCGGCCACGTCGTCCCTGGGCTCGGCGGGCGGCCAGCCCTGATCCGTCGCGATCGACCGCGACGTCCGGTTCGACGACCGTCGGGCGCCCGGACGAAAGACGAGCGATCCGGATACCGACGTCGGGAGCCGACGGCGAACGTGCAGGACGATCGTCGCGATCGCGCCGATACCGAGAAGCGGAAGGGCGATCGAACGGAGCACGCCGAGGGCCGCGACGAGCGCGTCCGCCCGGGAACCGGTCCCGGCCGCAAGAGCGGCGGGATCGGCCTCGATGCCGAACAGCGAAAGCAACGCGTCGACGAGCAGTATCAGGACGGCCATCAGAGAGAGACCGGACCCTCCGGTCCCGTCCGCGGGAGCGTCGTACGAGGACGGTATCGGTGTCGACTCGAGGACCGCCGCCGTACCGCCGAGCGTGAGAATCGACAGGAGGGCGATCGCGATCAGGACGGTCCCGTTTCGGCGCACCGCCGCACGAACCGTATTCATCCGTCCAGACATCCCGTGCATACTGTGCGGTCCGCTTCGAGGGCGTCTCGATCGCGCATCGAGCCGTCACGGTGTCGATATCGGCCGACCATAGTTCACTCGAGCGTCGGTACCTCCGAGCGCGCGGGCGTTCCGTGTCGAGTTCGTCTTCCATCTCTCCGAACCGGAACCCGATACTGACTCCGTCGTTTCGGTCGGTGACTCCGATGAAGGCGCGTAGCGAACCGCCGGCAGGAACCCGACGACGGATATCCATGATGATATTAGCAATAGTCAGATTAAATCCTTTTGGGTATGTACGGTAAGTAAGTCACCACCCATCGGCAGGACTGCGTTCGTATCGAACTCGAGGGGAACAGCGAGGGCTCCGACGCGGTTCTCGCAGTAGCGAGGGGGGCGAGAACGACGTATCGGCCGACGACGCCGGTCTATCGAGGACAGTGGTCGGACGAAATACACCGTCTGAAGTCGAGAGGGGCGTGAATGAGACGGATCGTCGACGGTGCTGATCCGCTCCGTTAGTCGTCTGCAGGCACCGAGGCCGATGGTTCGACCGTTTCGTCCTCGAGCGGCCGCTCCGTCTCGCTCAGCGCCGCCTCGACCGTCGGGGCGAGTTCGTTGACGACCGACCGACCCTCTTTCTCCCGAACGACCAGTCCGTCCGCCTCGAGCGCCGAGAGGTGGTGGGAGACGGTACTCGGGTCACGCTCGAGTTCGTCGGCGAGGCGACCGTTCGGCGCCGAACCGAGGTCCGCGAGCGTCTCGAGCACCGCCCGCTTGGCGGGCTCCGCGAGGGCGGCGTGGAGTTCGGCGTCCTCGACGGTCGGCCCGCCGTCGCCAGGCGCCACCGCGGCCTCGTCCGCGAGGAAGTACCGGCGCTTGCCGTTAACCTTGGTCGCGGCGACCAGCCCCTCCTCCTCGAGGATGCGGACGTGGTGGCGGACCGTCGAGAGCGCGACGCCGCTCTCCTCGCTGACCTGCGAGAGGTAGCAGCCGGGGCCGGACGCGATGGTCTCGTAGATCGTCCGCCGCCGGTCGTTCTCGAGGGGGTCGGAGTCGTCGTAGCGGCTGTAGCCGAGGATCGAGAGGAGTTTCACCGGGAGCAGCGAACCGAGACGGCGGAGGTGCCGAAGGACGGAGGACTGGCCGAGCCAGTTCGCTGCGAGGCCGGTCGCGCCGCCTGCGGCGCTGCCGGCACCGCCGGCCGAACCGGCAGCGGCACCCGCGCCGGCACCGGTGCTGGCTGCCCCACCAGCGGCGCCGGCACTCCCCGCTGCAGCCCCCGCGGCGGTGATCGTCCCGAGCAGGCCGACGAGGACGGCGTCGGCCGTCGTCGAGGTTCCGTCCGGAACCGGGGAGCCACCGGTCCCGTCGTCAGCACTTCCCCCGCTTGCAGCGTTATCATCGCCGTCATCCGCGCCGCCGCTCGAATCGGTCGACGCGGACGCCGACACCTCGAGGTCGGCGGGCCCCGTTCCGTTCGGTCCGTCGAGTTCGGCGTCGCCGTCGATCGCGCCGCTCGAGTTCTCGAGCAGCCTGTCGGCCGTCTCGGTCGTCTCGTTAGTGACGGTGTCGACCGCGTCCCTCGTCTCGTCAGTGGTGTTTGTCGCCGTCTCGGTCCCGTTCTCGAGGATATCTTCGGGTTTGTCGGCGGAGTCATCGCTCTCGTCGGTTGCGTTCCATGTCCCGTCCGTCCCGGAATCCCGTTCGGCAGTCGTCCCGTCGTCCTCGTCGACGGTCTCGTTCGTCGCGTTCCCGTCGCCGACGTTCTCGAGGTCGTCGCTCGCGTTTTCGAACGCGTCGTCCGTCTCATCGACGGACTCGACGAGCGAATCGTCGGTCCCCAGCGACGCGGCGCCGCCGGTCGCGGCGGCGGCGATCCCGACCGTCCCGGCGCCGCAGACGAGGAGGGTGACGAGACAGACGAGGGCGCGACTCGCGGTCGACGAACGGATGGTCATGCTATTCGTGTGGGGTTGTGCGGTCGAGCGTAATACACCTTTTCCGTTTCCTGACAGTCTTGTGATTAGACCTGTCGCGGAATCGGACCGTCGGCGCCGATCCAGCAAGCTATTTCCGCGTCCGACGGCGGTATTCGGGTATGGATCCGGCGCTTGGCCCTCCGGTACAGATGGCCGAGAAGCGCGACGAGCTGACGCCCATGATGGCGCAGTACCACGACCTCTGTGCCCGCTACGACGACGCCATCGTGCTCTTTCAGGTGGGGGACTTCTACGAGACCTTCTGCGGCGCCGCCGAGCGCACCGCTCGCCTGCTCGAGATTGCCCTGACCAGCCGCGAGGACTCCACCGGCGAGTACCCGATGGCCGGCATCCCGATCGACAACGCCGAGTCGTACATCGAGGAGCTGCTCGAGGCCGGCTACCGCGTCGCCGTCGCGGACCAGGTCGAAGAGCCCGGCGAGACCTCCGGCGTGGTCGAGCGGGCGGTCACCCGCGTGATTACGCCCGGGACGCTCACCGAGGACGAACTGCTCTCGAGCGACGACAACAACTTCGTCGCGGCGATCGCTCGGGAGGGCGAGCGGCTCGGGCTCGCCCTGCTCGACGTCTCGACGGGCGACTTCTACGCGACGAGCGCGACCGCCCCCGAGTCGATCGCCGACGAGGTGAGCCGCTTCGCTCCCTCGGAGGCCGTCGTCGGCCCCGATGCACCCGCCGACCCCGTTCCCGACGACTGCATGGTGACGCCGTTCGACGCCCGCGCCTTCGACCGCGAGCGGGCCGGGGAGAAGCTCGCGACGTACTTTCGCAACCCCGACGCCCTGCTCGCGGCGGACGCCGAGATACGGGCCTGCGGCGCCTTGCTCGCGTACGCCGAGTACGTCCGCGGCGGCGAACACGAGGGCGAACGCGGCGACGTCGACGACGAGGAGCGCGTCGAGGCGGTCTTCGAGGGCGGCGCCGAACAGCGTCTCGAGTACATCACCCAACTCACCCGCTACGATCCCCGTGAGTACCTACTGCTCGATGCTGTCGCCCTGCGCAGCCTCGAACTGTTCGAGCCCCGAACCGTCCACGGCCGGGACGACGCCACGCTCGTCGGCGTGCTCGACGAGACCGCCAGCGCGCTCGGGGGTCGCAAGCTCAGGGACTGGATCCGTCGGCCGCTGCTCGAGCCCGCGCGGATCGAGGCCCGCCACGACGCGGTCGCCGAGCTGAAATCGGCCGTGCAGACCCGCGAGCGGCTCCACGACCGACTGCGGGAGGTCTACGACTTAGAGCGGCTGATCGGGCGTATCTCCCGCGAGCGAGCCAACGCCCGGGACCTGCGCTCGCTGCGCGATACGCTCGCGGTCGTCCCCGAGATCAGAGAGCAGTTGGCCGACACGGACTGCGAACGCCTGCGGAGCCTCCGCGAGAACCTCGATCCGCTGGCGGACGTCCGCGAGTTGATCGAGGACGCCGTCGTCGCGGAGCCGCCGATCGAGATCACCGAAGGCGGGATCATCGCGGAGGGGTACGACGAGAATCTGGACGACCTCAGGGGGACCGCTCGAGACGGCAAACAGTGGATCGACGACTTAGAGGAACGCGAGCGCGAGCGAACGGGCATCGACTCGCTGAAGGTCGGTCACAACTCCGTCCACGGCTACTATATCGAGGTGACGAACCCGAACCTCGATGCCGTCCCCGAGAACTACCAGCGCCGGCAGACGCTGAAGAACTCCGAGCGGTTCGTCACGCCGAAGCTCAAGGAGCGCGAGGACGAGATCGTCGGCGCCCAGCAGCGGGCCGACGAGCGCGAGTACGAACTGTTCTGCGAGGTCCGCAGCGACGTCGCCGCCGAGGTCGAACGCGTGCAGGGACTGGCAGAGGCGATTGCGGCCCTCGACGCGCTCGTCTCGCTCGCGACCGTCGCGGCCCAGTACGACTACTGTCGCCCCGAAATGCTCGAGCGCGACGGTCGGGACGGCCTCGAGATCGATATCGAGGGGGGCCGGCATCCGGTCGTCGAGCGCACCCAGGAGTCGTTCGTCCCCAACGACGCCCGGCTGACGAACGACCACCGGCTGGCCGTGATCACGGGCCCCAACATGTCGGGGAAGTCGACCTACATGCGCCAGGTCGCCCAGATCGTCCTGCTCGCACAGGTTGGGAGCTTCGTCCCGGCCCGCGCGGCCAGGCTGACGCCCGTCGATCGGATCTTCACCCGCGTCGGCGCCAGCGACGACATCGCGGGCGGGCGCTCGACGTTCATGGTCGAGATGGACGAACTCGCGACTATTCTTCGCGAGGCCGACGAGCGCTCGCTGGTCCTCTTAGACGAGGTGGGCCGGGGCACCTCGACCGCCGACGGGATGGCCATCGCGCAGGCGATCACCGAACACCTCCACGACCGGGTCGGCGCGACGACGCTGTTCGCGACCCACCACCACCCGCTGACCGAACTCGCCGACGAGCTCGCGGCCGCGTTCACGCTCCACTTCGAGGTCGACGAGGACGACGGCGAGGTCGTCTTCCACCACGAGATCGCCCCCGGCGCGGCGACGGGCTCCTACGGCGTTGAGGTAGCGACGGCCGCGGGCGTCCCCGAGACCGTGGTCGAGCGCTCGCGGGAACTGGTCGCGGAGGCGGCCGGTGACGACGTTGGCAACGGTGAACCGATCGAAGAACGTGAAGACGCGAGCGACGGGGACGCCTCGGCCGAACTGACCGCCGACGCGGCTGCTGCGGCCACTGCAGACGGAGGCGACATTCCCACCGACGTCGCCGCCGAACTCCGTGCGCTGGACCTCGCGCACCTCACGCCCGTCGAGGCGCTGACGGAACTGGATCGGCTGAAGCGACTGGTCGAGGACTGATTCGCGTTTCGGGGGCGTCATCAGTCACCATCCGATGTTCGGATTTCCTCGAGAAAGTCGACGTAGTGGGCTATCTCCTTCCAAACCACTCTCGAGAGAGTGTGATAGGTGAGAGGTAACCTCGGGATCTGGCCGACGCCGTCAGTGCCAGCGCAAGTACGAACGGAGGCACAAGCGAATCGATAAACACCAACCTAGCATCGGTCGTTCGTTGTCAAGACGTACGACTGGACGGTACGTGCCGTATCCAACTCGATAGTCAGCCATCTACTTCAAAGACGAATGATCGGGTACCGTCAACGGCTAGTTCGCCGCGTCGACGATCGGAACGCGATCGGCGAGTTCGAATAACGGCGTCACGTCTGTAGTCGCATAGTGATCAAGGGCGGCGCGCATCTCCTGAAATACCAGGGTGTCAGTCGCACCGACATCCGCCAGCTTTAGGTAACGTTCGCCGACGACCGGCACGTCACAGCCCTTGAACACCGGTTCAATACCTTTGTACGTCGGCCGCTGGGGGATCGGGTCAATACCCATCTCATACTCGTCGAGCGGCGTCTCTGGAACTCGAATCTCGAAGCGCTCGCACGCTTCTTCGAACTGTACCTTCTCGCCGAGTGCGTCGGTTACGCACGGATAGAGATCGACGCTGCCGGTGCCCTTGAGGAACGACTCGACGCGCTCGGGCACATTGAACCGGCGATCGATCGTTTCGGCGGCGATCCGGGCACGCTCTTCCAGATGCGGGATATCGAACGAATTGCCGTTGTAGGTCAGTAAGGTGTGGCCGGGCTTGGACTCGAGCCACTGGACAGTCTCTTCGATCACATCCAGTTCGGCCTCAGGACTCGAATCCTCTCGGAAGAACACCTCGTAATCGACCGGCTTCGCTGGTTCGGGCTGGTATGCCGCACAAATGCAGAACATCTCGACGTGTTCGCTGTTCTTCATATCGAACTCCTCATCGTCCGGTATCTCGGCGTTGATCGTCTCGATATCGAAGGCCGTTCGCGGTTCGGGTGCAGTCGACATACTCTCCCTATCGGGATATAACAACTTAAATATGTAATATACACACACTCACACTGTAGCTGATTAACACGCAGACACAATTAAATCATTAATTCGCCACAGAGTGATGGCTATCGCTGTAATATCGGATCCGGGCGCCTGAGACTGTTTTATCCGTAATGTCATCAATAATGACTATTCGTCAGTGGGTTAACACAATTCCCTATACCAGCAACTTCCGATAAAACAGTAGTTCGAACGGCTCGCCGAACCCCTCGATCCGCTCGCGCGCCGCTTCCTCGTACCCCAGCGTCTCGTAGAGCCCGCGGGCGGCGGTCTGCGTCGGCCTCGTGTCGAGGACGATCCGCGTCGCCCCCCGCTCGCGAGCGCGTCGTTCGAGTTCCGTCGCGATTCGCCGACCGTAGCCACGGCGCTGATAGTCCGGATCGACGCGCATACGGGTTAGTTCGACCGTCGACTCCGGGAGGTCGGAGAGGACCTGCGCGACGAAGTCCGTCCCGCCGACCGGCCGGAACGAACCCATGGCGACGATTCGCCCCTCGCGCTCGCCGACGAGGAACTCGCCGCCGCTCTCGAGGTACGTCTCGGTGACGGTCTCGAGGTCCTCGTCCGGAACGTCCGCGACGTAGGCCCCGACGTCTCGCATTGCAGTTTCGTGTAGCTCCCGGATCCGATCGGTGTCCGCCGGTTCGAATCGGCGAACGCGGAGGGCGGACATCTATCACTCCTGCTGCGACGGGCGGGACGCGCGATCGACGGTGCGGCTCATGGAGTATCGTCACCTCCCCAACGTGAAAAAGGGTGGATACACGAGGTGTCCCGCGTATGCCGCGGGCGACGGACTACGCATCTCGCTGGCCGACCTCGAGGAACGCCAGCGCCGCGCCCAGCAAGGCGGTGTTCTTCAGGAAGTGGGTCAGCTCCTGTTGTTGCTGTTGGGGATCGTCCTCGTTCCAGAAGTCGTGCATGATCGGCGTCGTTCCGATCAGGAAGCTGGCGATCGCCGCGGCGCCGGCCGCCGGGGCCCGCCAGAGGGCGACGCTGAGACCGCCCAGCAGGAGGCTCCCGCTGACCGAGGGCACCGCCACGCCGGGCAGCGGCGCGTCCTTGGCGTCGGCGTAGTCGATCCGCCCCTCGAGATCCCGGAGGTTGTCAATGGCGGTGAACGCGAGGACGCCGCCGAACAGGACTCGTCCGAGGCGGAACAGCGGTCGTGCTGTCACGTCTCTATCCGACGCCGATTCGGCGTCGCCGCTCCGCTGGCCGACCGCGCTGTCGCGCTGCTGTTCGGATTGAGAGAGGATGCTCATTGCCGGTTCGAAACGCGGTCGCAAACGGGTTAGGTTCACTCGTAGCAACTGCAGGCGTTCGTCTCGGCCGTCTTCGCCTGACCGCGCTCGTTTCGTCAGTCCTCGAGTCCGCGCTCGAAGAGTTCCCGAATCCGGTCGCTCCCGCTGTCGACGTAGCCGCCGTGGTAGCAAACGACGTGCTCGATCTCGTGATCGACCAGTTTCTCGACGGATTCGAGGGCGCGATCCATGTCGGGCGTGAAGTCAGGCTTCGGGCCCGACAGCGAGCCATCATCCCCGTCAGCGACGAGAGCGTCCCCGGCGATCAAGAAGCCGTCCTCCGGAAAGTACAGGGAAACGTGTCCGGGCGCGTGGCCCGGCGTCTCGAGGACCTCCATCGGGCCGGCGAGGGTCGGAATCCGGACGCCGCCGGCGAGTTCCAGATCGACGTCGACGGGGGGATAGCGATCGCCGTCGCCCTTGATCGGATCGCGCTCGCCGGTGATGTACGGCGCCTCCTCGCGGTGGGTCGCAACGACCGCGTCGACGGCCTCGAGCAACGCGTCGAGTCCGCCCGCGTGATCGGCGTCGTGGTGGGTGAGAACGACGAGCCAGATGTCCTCGAGGGCGTAGCCGAGCGACCGGAGGTGCGTTCGAAGACCTTCGAGCGCGCCCTCCGGGCCGGCGTCGATCAGGACCGGTCCGCGCTCGGTCTCGACCAGCGTCGGGGTGAGCGTAATCGTTCGACTACCGTACTCGACCGTGATCGGGAGCGTGTGGACGCCCGCCTCGCGTTCGTCTGCCGGCATACTCGAGTCGTTCGCTCCCAGCACGAAAGGACTGTCCGTCCGGTTTCCTCGCGTCGTTCGCCGTGGGGCGCCAACGGCATATTACGATTTAAACAATTAGCAGAAAACATTTTTAGTTTCAGCTATCTTTTGGGTGAACGATGGTAGCCGAGTCGCAGTTCCCCAGCCTCGAGGACGAGATTGATCCGTTTGCGAACGCACCGACGCGGACGCTCTCGGAAACGGTTCGGCCGCTGGCCGACGCCTACGACGACCGGATCGGCGATCGGGACCGATCCACGTGGCGGTGGTTCGACGCGGTCGAGCCCGAGTTTCGCCTGTCGTGTGTCAACGACGAGCGCGGACGGTGCGTTCGCGACGCAAAGGTGCTCGCCACGATGTTCATCACCGTTATCGACGACGTCGCAGAGCGACACGGCGACCGGGCGACCCTCGAGGAACTGCTGCTCGTCCCGTTCGACTCGCGGCCCGCCGATCCGACGCGCGACGGCGTCGACGGCGCGTACGTTCGATTCCAGCAGGAGCTCTGGGACGCGCTGCTGTCGCAGTTCCGGGAGGGCCCGCGGGCCGAGGAGTTCGAGCCGCTGTTCCGGTTCGACGTGCGGCAGGCGCTCCAGTCGGTCGACTACTCGGCGCTGCTGGCCCGGTATCCCGGCCTCGCCGGCGAGCGCGAACTCCAGACCTACGACGTCTACAACATGATGCTCTTCCCGTTCGCCGACATCGATCTCGCCAACGCGCCCGAGTTCGAGCGACGCGACCTCTCGGCCGTTCGGGACGTCGTCGCCCGCGGCCAGCGGATGGCGCGAATCGGAAACTGGATCGCCTCCTGGGAGCGCGAACTCGCCGAGGGCGACTACAGTTCCGGTGTCGTGGTCCGCGCCCTCGAGTCCGGCGTCGTGTCGATCGACGAACTCCGGGCGCTCCGACGGGAGCCGTCTGCGGAGGCGGTCAGCGTGATCGCCGAACGGATCCGCGACGCCGGCATCGAAGCCGCGTTCGTCGATCGGTGGCGCCGCGAGTACGAGCGGGGCGCCGACTACTGCGGCGAGATCGCGTCCGTCGACGTTCGAGCGTACCTCGACGGGTTCGTCCCGATCTTCCGCTCGCAACTCGCCCGTCGGGGCGGGGCCTGACGTCTTTCGCGGGTACGGAGCCCGGAAGGTGACCCATCGGTGCTGGGCGGTTACTCGAGTGCCGTCTCGATCGCGCACTCGAGGTCGCCGATCAGGTCGTCGACGTGTTCGATGCCGATGCTCGCGCGGATGAGGCTGTCCGAGAGGCCGGCCTCGAGCCGTTCCTCGCGCGGAATGGCGGCGTGGGTCATCGGCGCAGGCTGTTCGATCAGGCTCTCGACGCCGCCGAGGCTCTCCGCGAGGGTGAAGACCTCGGTGTTCGAGACGACCTCGCTGGCCTCCTCTAAGCTCGCGTCGAGTTCGAAGCTCAGCATCCCGCCGAAGTCGTCCATCTGCTCGGCGGCGATCTCGTGGCCCGGGTGGGACTCGAGGCCGGGGTAGTAGACCCGATCGACGTCGGGGTGGTCGTCGAGCCACTCGGCGATCGCGCGGGCGTTCTCGCAGTGGCGGTCCATGCGGACTGGCAGCGTCTTGGTGCCCCGGAGGACGAGGAAGGACTCGAAGGGGCCCGGCGTCGCGCCGACGGAGTTCTGGTAGAAGCCAAGTCGCTCGTCGAGGTCGGCGTCGTTGGTCAACAGGGCGCCGCCGACGACGTCCGAGTGACCGCCCAGATACTTCGTCAGGGAGTGGGAGACGATATCCGCGCCCAGATCGAGGGGGCGCTGGAGGTACGGCGTCGCGAAGGTGTTGTCGATCGCACACAGCGCGTCGTTGTCGTGGGCGATGTCGGCCGCGCCCGCGATATCGACGATCGACATGAGCGGGTTGGTCGGCGTCTCGAGCCAGAGCAGTTCCGTTTCCTCGCGGAACGCCGCCTCGATCTCGTCTAAGTCGGTCATATCGACGAACGAGAACTCGATATCGTACTCCTCGTAGACCTGCGTGAAGATGCGGTGGGTGCCGCCGTAGACGTCGTTGCCGGTGACGACGTGATCGCCGGCCTCGAGGAGGTTGAGCACGGTGTTGATCGAGGCCATCCCGCTGGCGAACGCACGGCCGTAGTCGGCGTTCTCGAGGCTCGCGAGGTTTTCCTCTAAGTCCGTCCGGGTCGGGTTCCCGGTCCGGGAGTACTCGTAGCCGCGGTGGTCGCCCGGCGCGTCCTGTTTGTAGGTGGAGTTCGCGTGGATCGGCGTCATCAGCGCGCCCGTTTCGGGATCGGGCGCCTGCCCGGCGTGGATCGAGCGGGTTTCGATTCGGTGCGGCTCCTGCTCGCCGCGTTCGTCGACGCCGTCACCGTCGCTGTCGGAGTCGTCCATACCGGCCCAACGACCTCGAGCCGGGTGACTCTTGCTCCTTCGGGGCGGCCGGAAACCGACTCACTGGAGCTGTCGTCGCTTCGGCGACTCCGTGACCGAGGCCGAGACGACGTGATCGACGAGTTTCGCCTCGATCTTCCGGAGGTGTTCGCCGACCGTCCCGCCCGCGATGCCGACCTCGCGGCCGATCTCCTCGTAGGTCGTCTCCCGGGGCGAGCCGTAGTAGCCGAGTTCGATCGCCGTCTCGAACAGCCGGCGCTGTTTCGGCGTGAGCGACGCGAGGAAGACGTTCTCCTCGGGTTCGAACGGCTGCTTCGTCTCGAGGGTGAGATCGACGGTGTCGGGCACGACCGACCGCGCCCGCTGGAACGACTCCTCGGTCGCGAACAGCGACACCTTGAGATCGCCCCCGCGGACGTACGTCAGTGGCGGGTCGAGGAACACCTGGAAGTCCCGCGTCACCCGCAGGAGTTCGCTGACGGTCTCGTTCGGAACGAACCGCGAACAGACGAAGATTCGGTCGCCGAACTCCTCGATCCAGTAGCCGAGATCGCCGAGCTCCTCGTCGACGAGCGCCTCGACGCGTTCGAACTCCCCCGCGAGTTCGTAGACCATCACCCCGAGCCCGTCGGGACGGAGACGGATCCGGTGGATCGCCACGCGGTCGACCCCTTCGCGGCGATCGATCCGCTTTTCGAACGGATGAAACCACCCTCCCTGCGGCGAGAGCCGAAGTTCGTACTGACGCATCAATGCGTAGGAATACCACAGGACCGCTTCAATAAACACCCCCTACGCTCCCAGTGAGCGGGAACCGGCCGACCCACCGCGCTCTCTCCAGCGATCCGCCCGCGGCGCCGTCCGGTTTCGCCGTCACTACCGCCCGACGGCGGGCCGATCGGCTCGTCGCCGCCACGGTCGTACGAATACGTGCGTTTTATAACGCCGACCGGACAACACCGTCGTACGACTATGCCGAACTCTAATGGCCCTCGTCAGGGATCCCGTAGAAAACTCTCGAACGAACCTCGAAACCGCGGCACCTCGTCGCCACAGCGCGCGATTCAGGAGTACGAGGAGGGCGAGAAGGTCCACCTCAAGATCGACCCGAGCGTCCCCAACGGCCGCTTCCACCCGCGCTTCGACGGACAGACCGGCGAAGTCGTCGGCAAACAGGGCGACGCCTTCAAGGTCCAGATCAGCGACCGCGGCAAGGAGAAGACGCTGATCGTCACCGCCGCGCACATGCGCGCCCAGAACCAAGAGAAGACCCGGATCTGAGCGAGCATGACGATCTTCAAGGAGATCGTCGACGAGGAGTTCCTCACGGTCTCGGAAACGAAGGAGCTGCTCGCCGACATCGAAGCCGAACGGGCGTTAGACGAGGACCGGGAGCTGCCGTACGAGCTCGCACGCGCAGTCGAGCACGTCAACCGGTTTACCGTCCTCGAGCCCGCCGAGGCACAGGACCTCGTCGACCAGCTCCAGGAGGTAGAGAAGGTCGACGAACCGACGGCGTACAAGATCGCCAACCTCCTGCCGCGCAACCGCGACGAACTCCGCTCGGTGTACGCACAGCAACGGTACTCGCTGTCGGGCGACGAACTCGACGAGATTCTTAACGTCGTCGCCCAGTACGCCTGACCGCGGGCCGACTCTTTAAGTACGCCGTCGCCGTATGGTTATGACAATGACCGAATCCGATAGCGGCGAGGCGGACGTCCGTCGCGCAGTCGTATTGGACTATCTCGCGCACGGGCTCTCGGACGACAGCCGTCCGCAGTACGAGAAATCGCCGGCTGGCTACGCTCTCGAGACCGACAACTTCGAGCTCTATCAGGTCGCGTTCGACGAGGACGAGCGACTCACGATCGGCAGCGACGTCGTCATCGAGCCCGACAGCGAACGCGACGTCGTCACCGAAGCCCGGCGGGTCGAGTACGAGGACCTCTCCTCGGGCGCCCAGTCGGAACTCGAGTACGTCGTCGCGGACCTCGTCGAGGACGAGGAGGAGCGGTTCGTCGACTTCTACAACGACGCCCAGCCGATCACGCTGCGGCTCCACCAGTTGAACCTGCTGCCGGGGATTGGGAAGAAGCTCCGCAACGGCATCCTCGACGAACGCAAGCGAAAGCCCTTCGAGAGCTTCGAGGAGCTCTCCGAACGCGTCTCCGGGCTCCACGATCCCGACGAGATCCTCGTCGAGCGCATCCTGGAGGAACTGCGCGACGACGACCTGAAGTACCAGACGTTCGTTGGTCGGCGCGAACAGGAACAGAACCAGTAGCTGGTTTTCGCGCCGCGAACCGTCAGCGAGTGCCTCGAGAGCAACGCGAACCGTCTATCAGGGACTACCTATGGAGGAACCGCGATCCACTGGACCGAGATCTCAGTGTGCGGTGGCGCGCGCTGTCGGTCGACCGAACGTGAGTGAGGGCGACCCGACGACATCGTGCGAGGGATGAGCGAACGACTCGGGAGTGAGCGAATCGGCTGGGGAGGGCGTGGCGACTCCCTGTTGCCACGATAGCAGAACACTGCTTTCGACGTACTTCTTCTCGAGTCTACTATGCAACCGACCTGAACGGCCCGTTCGGAGGGAAGTGAAACGGAACGAGGCGTCCTGCTATCGTGGCAACGATGAATTGCCACACCCTCCCCAGCCGATTCGTTCGTTCACTTCGTTCACTCACTCATCCCTCGCACGATATCGTCGATTGGTCTTCACGTTGTTCAGACACGATCGACAGCGTGCGCCACAGCACACTTCCAAGAATCCACTCGCGGGGGCTTCGGACGTGAATCGGTGCGAGTACATCGACCGCGAGACGGTGCGTTTACACCCGTCCCCGCGCAACCACTGGCAATGAGAGACCCAGACGGACTGATCGCGCGGGCGGGCGTCCGCGGCGATCCCGACCGGGACCAGCACTTTCTGGTCGACGACCGGGTGCTGGACCGACTGCCGACCTATCTCGAGGAGATCGACGCCGACACGAGTCACGTCCTCGAGATCGGCGGCGGGACGGGCGCGCTGACGGACCGACTGCTGGCGATGGGCGACGGGGACGACGAAGTCACTGTCGTCGAGCGCGACCGGGAACTCGCCGCGTTCCTGCGAGAGGAGTTCGCCGACGAGATCGCGGCCGGCGACCTGACCGTGATCGAGGGCGACGCCCTCGAGGTCGACCTGCCCGAGTTCACGGCCTCGCTTTCCAATCTCCCCTACGGCGTCTCGAGCGAGATTTCCTTCCGCTTACTCCCCGAAGGGCGTCCCCTCGTTCTCATGTTCCAGCGAGAGTTCGCCGAGCGGATGGTTGCCGAACCCGGCACCTCCGAGTACGGCCGGCTCTCGGTGTCGACTCAACACTACGCGGCGCCCGAAATCGTCGAAACGATCCCCAAGGAGGCGTTCTCGCCGCCGCCGGCCGTCGAGAGCGCGGTCGTCAGACTCGAGCCTCGCGACCCCGACTACGAGGTCGGCGACGAGGCCTTTTTCCTGCGGTTCGTGAAGGCGCTGTTCACTCAGCGGCGGAAGACGATCCGGAACGCGATCCGCAACACGGCCCATATCACCGGCCTCGAGGCCCCCGAGGCGGTCGTCGAGGCGGTCGGCGAGGAGCTCCTCCGGAAGCGGGCCGACGCGATGGCGCCCGCGGAGTTCGCGGCGCTGGCCGAACTCGCGGCCGAGGTGGGCGAGCCGAACGAGGCCCGAGCGCAGTGAACGCTGCAGGGGGAGGAAAGCGGCTCGCCACGGTTCCGATCGCGCTCGACCGACGGATACTCAAGCCTGCGCGAACCAGTCGCTCGAGAGACGCGTGATCCCATGTCCGTGCCACTGACCGTTTTCAATCGGTTGTCGGACGCGTTCGGGACCGAGTTCCAGATCGCGGCGACGATCGCGGTGGTCGCCGCGCTGCTGGCCGTGATGCTGTCCTATCGACGGCTCCAGGACTGGCTCTGCGAACGGACCAAGCCGCTGTACGCCGACATCGCGTCGACGGCCGTCCTCATCGCGACCTGCGTGATCACCCTCAGCGTCGTCCTCGAGGTGTGGAACCTCACCGGCGACGCCTACACGCTCTACTCCGAAGGACTGGGGCTCGACGAGACGATCTTCGTCCGAGCGGCGGTCACGTTCATTCTCGTTATCGGGACGCTGATCGTCAGGCGGTTCGTCAAGCGAGTTATCGCGGAGGTGCTGAGTTCGGCGTCGGCGGTCACGGACCACCAGCGCGAGGTCACCCACCGGATCTCGCAAGTGATCATCTGGTCGGTGTCGCTGGTCGTCATCCTCGGCATCTGGGTCGACGACCTCGGCGGCCTGCTGGTCGGGGCCGGGTTCCTCGGTATCGTCGTCGGTATGGCTGCCCGCCAGACGCTCGGCACCGTCCTCGCGGGCTTCGTCCTGATGTTCGATCGGCCCTTCGAGATCGGCGACTGGGTCGAGGTCGAGGACCACGAGGGGATCGTCACCGACATCTCGATCGTCAACACCCGCATCCAGTCGTTCGACGGCGAGTACATCATGATCCCCAACGACGTAATCTCCTCGAGCGCGGTCACGAACCGCTCGCGGCGCGGTCGGCTGCGCATCGAGATCGACGTCGGCGTCGACTACGCGAGCGACGTCGAGCGGGCCGCCGAGATCGCCAGGACGACGGTCGAGAACCTCGACCGATCGCTGACGGCGCCGTCACCCCAGGTCGTCAGCAAGTCCTTCGGCGATTCGGCGGTCGTCCTCGGCGTGCGGTTCTGGATCGACAACCCCTCCGCCAGACGCCGCTGGCAGGCCCGCACGACCGCGATCAACGAGGTCAAGACGGCCTTCGAGGACGAGGAGATCAAGATCCCGTACCCGCAGCGCGAACTGTCCGGCCGGGCCGAAACGAACGGCTTCCGGATCAACGACGGCGAAACTCGAGCGAGCGATCCCGGACAGGCGGGCGACGGTGACGAAACGGACGCACGCGACGGCGACGGCACGGAGCGGGAACCGAAACGGATGCCGCCGACGGAGGACGATTAAATGGGACTCGAGGATCAACGCGACGTGGAAACGGACGTCTACCAGCCCGCAGAGGACTCGCACCTCCTCGCGGACGCGGCCTGCGACGACCTCGCCGACGCCGACGAGGGCTCACTTGTCCTCGAGGTCGGCACCGGCTCGGGCTACGTCGCGGGCCGAATCGACGACGAGACGCCCGCCCGCGTGATCGCCGCGGATCTGAACCCCCACGCGGTTCGGCAGGCCCGCGAGGCGGGCCTCGAGGCGGTTCGGGCCGATCTGGTCGCTCCCTTCGCCGACGGCGCCCTCGACGCGGTCGTCTTCAACCCGCCGTACCTGCCGACCGATCCCGACAACGAGTGGGACGACTGGATGGAACAGGCTCTCTCGGGCGGCGAGGACGGCCGCGCGGTCATCGATCCCTTCCTCGCGGAGGTCGGCCGCGTGCTCGCGCCCGACGGCAGCGTCTACCTGCTGGTCAGCAGCCTCACGGGGGTCGACGATGTGGTCGAAGAGGCCGGCGAGCACGGCTTCAGCGCCGCCGCCGTCGCCGACGAGTCGTTCCCCTTCGAGACGCTGACGGTCCTCGAGTTGTTCCGCTGAGCGCGAGTCGGTCGCGTCTCGGAAGCGATTGATTCTCGGCGCGATGTCCGGAGAAATCCTGCGAGAGCCATTCGCACGGTTCGCGAGAAGAATCGAGGATCGCGGTGAAAACCCGAAAGAATTACTCCAGTGTATTAGCAAGGATGGAAAATATTAAGCGTCGGTATAGCCTAGCCGTTCCTACGATGACTGAGTACGTTTCGACCACGCCGGGGCTCTATCCGCTCCCGGACTGGGCGAAAGACGACCTCTCGGACCTGAAGGGCCACCAGAAACACGACCTCATCAGCGGCGACGAGGGCGAGGAGATCACCGCGGCCTACGAGGAGGCCCGCGAGGAAGTGATCGGCGTCCAGGAGGAGGCCGGCCTCGACCGCATCGTTGAAGGCCAACTGCGCTGGGACGACATGCTCGCCCACCCGCTGGCCGTCCACGACGCCGTCGAGACCCGCGGGATCGTCCGCTACTACGACAACAATAACTTCTACCGAGAGCCGGTCGTCCAGGACGACCTCGGCTTTTCCGGCGACGTCGCGAACGAACTCGAGGCGACGGCCGAACTGACCGACGGCGACCTGCAGGCCGTCCTCCCCGGTCCGTACTCGCTTTCCGATCTCGCCACCGACGAACAGTACGGTGACGAGGCCGAGTTCCTCGGCGCCATCGCCGACTTCCTCGAGGGCGAGGTCGACGCCTTCCCCGAGATCGAGACGCTGTTCCTGCTCGAGCCGTCGCTGGTCGAGAACGTTCCCGAGGACGGGCAGGACGAACGCGCGAGCGAGGCGATCGATCAGGTCGCCAGCGCGACCGACGCCGACGTCGTCGTCCAGCCCTACTGGGGCGCACTCGAGGAGAAGGTCTACGCGCACCTGCTCGACGCTGATATCGACGCAGTCGGCTTCGACTTCGTGGCGAACCAGGACGACAACCTCTACAACATCCAGGAGTACGGCGCCACGGACGACGTCGCGCTCGGTCTCGCCGACGGCCAGAACACGCTCGTCGAGGACCCCGAAGCGATCCGCGACCGGACCGAGTGGGTCGAGGGCCAACTCGGCGTCACCGAGTTCGAGACGGTGTACCTGACGACGAACACGGAGACGTTCTACCTGCCCTACAGCAAGTACCAGGAGAAACTCGCCGTCCTTGCCGAGGCCGCGGATCTCGCGGAGGTGACCGCCGCATGAGCGCAAACGAGAACAAGGATCAGTTCCGACCCGAGGACCACGCGAACGACAACTTCCTGCTGACGACCGTCGTCGGCTCCTACCCGAAGCCCAAGTGGCTCAACCGCGCGAAGGAGCTCTACCAGGACGAGGATCACGGCTTCGACGAGGACGACTATCAGGAGGCCAAGGACGACGCCGCCCGCCTCATCACGAACGAACACGAGCGCGCGGGGCTCGACGTCGTCGTCGACGGCGAGATGCGGCGCAACGAGATGGTCGAGTTCTTCGCCCACCGGATCGAGGGCTACGAGTTCAACGGTCCCGTCAAGGTCTGGGGTCACAACTACTTCGACAAGCCGAGCGTCGTCAGCGAGGTCGAGTACGACGAGAGCTGGCTCGTCGACGAGTACAAATTTACCGCCAGCGCCACCGATCGCCCCGTGAAGGTCCCGATCACGGGCCCGTACACGCTCGCGAGCTGGGCGTTCAACGAGGCCTACGAGGACGACGCGGAACTCGCCTACGCCCTCGCGGACCTCGTCAACGAGGAGATCGAGAAGCTCGTCGACGCCGGCGCCCGCTACATCCAGATCGACGAGCCCGCGCTCGCGACCACGCCGGACGACCACGCGATCGTCGGCGAGGCCCTAGAGCACATCGTCGCCGACATCGACGACGACGTCCGTATCGGACTGCACGTCTGTTACGGCGACTACTCCCGCATCTACCCCGAGATCCTCGAGTTCCCCGTCGACGAGTTCGACCTCGAGCTCGCCAACGGCGACTACGAACAGCTCGACGTCTTCAAGGACCCCGAGTTCACCGCCGACCTCGCGCTCGGCGTCACCGACGTCCACGTCGCCGAGGTCGAATCGGTCGAGCAGATCGAGGAGAACATCAAGAAGGGCCTCGAGGTCGTCCCGCCGGAGCAACTCGTCGTCTCGCCGGACTGCGGCGTGAAGCTGCTGCCCCGCGAGGTCGCCTACGGCAAGATGGAGAACATGGTGAAGGCCGCCCGCAACGTTGAAGCGGACTTAGACGAGGGCAATATCGACATCGAGCGCGGCACGCCGACGCCCGCCGACGACTGACGCGGATTCCACGGTGAGTCGTCGGCGATTCGTTTTCCGCCGGCGGTTTCGCTCACGACTTTCTTCGCTCCGTTCCAGCTTCGAGAGCTGCATGTGACCATTCTTCGTGGGTGAACTTCACACACAAATTTCTCTCCAGAGAATTGTTGAACCAACGGACACTAGCACGACACGAGTGTTACCTGGTGACCCTCGTGTCCGATAATATATACATAGGGGCGGTTCGAATAAACCGTCGATGCAAGATACGCTCGAGAGCCGACGCGAACTGCGTGACGAAGTTGCCGAACACCGCGATCCCGATCACGATATCGATCCGCTGTTCGTCAACCGCTGGTCGCCGCGCGCGATGACCGGCGACCCACTCGACGAGGAGGAGTACCTGCCCCTGTTCGAAGCTGCCCGCTGGGCGCCCTCCGCCTTCAACAACCAGCACTGGCGGTTCCTCGTCGCCGACCGCGAGGACGAGGAGTGGGACGCCTTCCTCGATCTACTCTCCGAGAACAATCGCGCGTGGGCGAGCGACGCCGCCGTGCTCGCGGTCATCGTCTCGAAGACGACGTTCGACCACAACGGCGAACCGGCGCCGGTCCACTCCTTCGACACCGGCGCGGCCTGGGAGAACCTCGCGCTCGAGGGCGCGCGCCGAGGGTTGGCCGTCCACGGAATGGCCGGCTTCGACTACGAGCGCGCGGCCGAAGAATTGGACGTCCCCGAGGAGTACGCGGTCGAGGCGATGGTCGCGATCGGCGAGCGCGCCCCGCCCGAGACGCTCCCCGAAGAACTGCAGGACCGCGAACAGCCCAGCGACCGGAAGCCTCTCGAGGAAATCGTCCACCGCGGCGGCTTCGAGTAGTCGATCCGATCGTTCACTCGGCCCCCGTTCCCGCGGAGTCGGCTCCGAACGTGACACCCGGCGTCGATAATCTCGTCTGAGTCGCGAGCACCAGCGCAGCGCTTGCGCTCAAGCCGTTCATCTCCGCTACACGGAACGAACCGAGACGATCGATCGGGACGAATAGAGCGAACCATCCCTGTAGTGCCCGTGCTCGACGATCCTCGGAAGGTCTCTAGCAGTAGTTGGTAATACGGTTTTTATTCAGAGTTACCTTCGAAACTTACAGTGAGTACAGACGATGCGCTTCCCAGCCTACACTTAGAGTTCGAGGAGAATTCGCTGACTCAGCAAATTCACAGAAGTGTCTTTTTATACACCTGTATAGGTGTGAGTATGTCCAACGGCGCGTCGATCGGTATCCGCCTCAAAGAAGACCTCACAGAGAGCTTCACGGTCAGTGCCGTCTCTGTCCTTATGGCCCTTCTCGCCCTCCTCGCCTTGTATAGAATTGAGCTTTCAGTATCAGAAACCGGTGGACTCTTACTCGCTATCGCGGTGTTCATCCCGTACGCTTACGAGCAGTACTGGCCAATCACGTACACCGGTGGCGCTGCCGTCGTCTGGACTGTCTCAGCGGCTCTCATCACGATGGGGATTTTCATCGGAACCTACCAGCTCGCCCGTTCCTCTGTCTCGGTTCAATACGACGGTGAAATTGCGTTTCTCGTGACCGTAGCCGTCCAATATGGAACCGCCGCGATATTCATGCGAGTCTACCAACATTCGTGAACACAGTACGACGGTGCATGAATGATCTGTGCCTGGAGTTCTCGATATGAGTCGATCCGCGACACCGGAGATTCCCGATTTGAACGCTCGTCGCGAACGACGACGATTCGGACAGGAGAGGATGCTCGTGACCGATGAACCAGACAGCGATGAGATACTTGCTCTCCTCGACGACAGCTACGCTCAGGAGATCCTTCGACGGACGAGAAATACTCCGATGTCCGCGAAAGACCTTAGCGAGGCCTGCGACATCTCGATTTCCACGGTGTATCGCCGTGTAGAGCGTCTCGTTGACTGTGGGCTCCTTTCGGAACGACGCATTCCACAGCCCGATGGGAATCACTACAGTATGTATGAAACTCGATTGGACGAACTCACCGTTACACTCACCGATGACGGGTTTGAGGTAACGGTCTCCGAGAGAGCAACTGGAAACCTCGCTGATCGCTTCACTGAGATGTGGGAGGGCCTCTGATGACCGCGATACAGAGTACTGGTGTACAGTCCCAGTCCCAGTTTCTTCTACTGTTCTCGGCGACGCTTATCGCGACCGGACTGGCGCTGTTTATTGTCTTTCACGCCTATCGGGGATACCGGCGGAACAACAGTGTCCGAATGTTGTATCTTGCAAGTGGACTTTGCCTCGTCACCGTCGTCCCGATGGTTCTGTCAATCACCGTGAACTCACTCGGTCAGGAGATCGGGTTCCGACCGCACGTCTATACGTTCTCTCTCCCGCTGATTAGTAGAATCAGCGAGATTATCGGTCTCTGTGTCCTGCTCTATTCCTTACTCATAGTCCCCGGCCAATCCCGGAATCAGTAGATTCGCGTTCGTACTTAACGAATCGCCCCGTTTCAGTTCCGGAGTGCAGACTGAATAAAGAAATCGTGCTACCAACTACTGCTAGAGCGACCGATGGGCGGACTCGGACTCGCAGTCGAATCGGTCGATCTCACCGGTATCAGAGTGGATCGAGACTACCCCGACTTTCCGGTACTACGACGATCGAACCGTCCCGGCGAACGACGATCCCGTAGCCGAGCAGGGACAGTTCGAGAATTACGTCGTCACCGCCGCCGTCGCCGCCGTCGCTCCGGACCGACTCGTCGGCGGCGAACGTCACTGACTCGAGGCTCGATACGTCCGCCGAAAGTGCCGCGATCGTCTCCGACGGCACGTCCCGGATCTCTCCCTCGACGGTGAACGAGAGCACATCGGGGTGCGAGTCGACCGACCCGGGACCGTCGTTCGCGGACGACCGAAGCGCGTCGATTCCGTCCGCGAGGTCCTCCCGGTCCGGCGTCGCGACGCCGACGTCGACGGTCTCGAGTCGAAGAGTCGCCGGTCCGGTCAGATCGAGCGCGATGGAATCCGCGTCGCCGACCGACACGGTCACGCGCACCGGGTTCAACGTCGTTCCCGCGAACTCGCCGAGTAGCGCCTCGGACACTCTCAGATGGCCCTCAACCGCGAATTCGAGCCCGTCGGGCGGTCGCGTTTCCACGACGACGTCCGACAGTCGAATGCGCTTCGCGTCGTCGAATCGGACTGTGTTGTTCATCGATCCCTCAGTGAGCGTACGGTCCGAGCGAGGGAAACGGTACCGCTGAGAATCGGCGTGTACGGCGTACACCTCCGCACACGAGCGCTACCCGATCGCTACCCGCAGTCGCGTGCGACATAGCCACCTGCTACCTCGCGTGTAGCTAGGAAATATTTATACAAGATAGAGTAATATGAATAGGCTGTATGACAGCTGATAACAATGGTGATGGAGTCGACGAATCGCGCCGAACGTTCATGAAGGCGACCGGTGCAGCGACGGCCGCGGCCGGACTCGGAGCTACCGGTGCGGCGGCCGGCGACGGGACGCGATCGAAGCGCATCAAGGACCTGATCGAGGCGATGACCATAGAGCAGAAGGTCGGCCAGATGACGCAGGTCGCGATCGACGACCTCGGCGAGGGGTTCGGCCCCGACACCGCGTTCAACGATCACGACGACGCGGACACGCTCGGCGAACTGTTCGCCGATCTCCACGTCGGATCGATCCTCAACGGCGGCGCCACGGGGCCGACGTACGACGGCGAGGAGTTCGTCGAGGGGCTCAACGGCCTCCAGGAGTACAACCTCGAGGTCAACGAGCCCTCGATCCCGTTCGTCTGGGGCTGTGACGCCCTCCACGGGAACTGCCTGCTCGAGGGGTGTACGAGCTTTCCGCAGCGACTCAACATGGGCGCGACGCGCGACGTCGACCTCGTCGAGGCGGCAGCGACCCATACGGGCGACTCCGTCGCGGCGATCGGCGGCCACTGGACCTTCGGGCCGACGCTGGACGTCCTGCGTGACATGCGCTGGGGTCGCTACTTCGAGGGTCACAGCGAGGACGCAATGTTGCTCGGCGAGATGGGGAAGGCGCGGGCCCGGGGCTTCCAAGCCAACGGCCGGGTCGCGGGGACGGTCAAGCACTTCGCCGGCTACGGCACCCCGAATACCGGTTCCGACCGGACGCACGCTCGGACCTCGATGCGGGACCTGCGGACCCGCCAGTTCGAGCCCTATCGGCGCGGTCTCGAGGAGGCAAAGACGGTGATGGTCAACAGCGGCGCGGTCAACGGGAAGCCGGCCCACGCTTCGCCGTGGCTGCTGACGACGGTACTGCGAGGCCGGTTCGGCTTCGACGGCGTGGTGCTGACCGACTGGGACGACTTCGAGCGGATGCTCTCGAACCACGAGTACCTGCCCGACACCGACGCGGGCTGGCGCGAGTCGGTCCGACAGGGCATCGAGGCCGGCATCGACATGCACATGTGCGGCGGCGAGACGGCGCCGACCGAGTTCATCGACACCGTGATCGACCTCGTCGAGAGCGGCGAGCTCGCCGAGCAGCGCATCGACGAGTCGGTCCGTCGCATCCTCGATCTCAAGGCCGATATCGGGCTGTTCGAGGATCCCCTCGCGCCGGAGGACGAGATCGGCGACATCGTCGGCGGCGCCGCCGACGTCTCCGAGCGACTCGCTAAGGAGTCGCTCGTCCTGCTGCAAAACGAGGACGACGCGCTCCCGCTCGAGGGCGTCGACGACCTCCTGCTGACCGGCCCCGGCGTCCACGAGGGGATGGAAAACCGGTTCCTGATGCAACACGGCGGCTGGACGCTCGGCTGGCAGGGGATCGAGGACGGCGAGCTGACCCCGGACGGCCCGCGGCCGCGCCAGAACACGATCGAGGGCGAACTGGATGCCCGGCTCGGCGACGGACTCACGCACGTGCCGACGGAGTACGAGCCGGCCGCCTACGAGAGCCTCTACGAGAACTTCGACAACGGCTTCTTCGACGTCACCGACGAGCAGGCGGCGGCGATCAGTGAGGCCGCACCGGGCTCCGACGCCGTCGTCGTCGTCCTCGGCGAGGGAACGCACAACGAGGGCTTCGGCGATCGGGACAAGATGCGGTTCCTCGAGGCCCAGCGGGAACTCGTCGAACTCGTCGATAGCGAGACGGGCGACGACGTCCCGCTCGTCGGCGTGATCCTCGCCGGGAGCCCGCGCGGCACGGCGGAGACGTTCCAACACCTCGATGCCGTGCTCTTCGCCGGCCAGCCGGGAAGCGATACCGGCGTCGCGATCGCCGACACGCTCTTCGGCGACTACAACCCCTCGGGGAAGCTCCCGTTCACGTGGGAGTCCCACGTTGGACACGTCCCCCAGATCTACGACGAGTATCCGCCGCGTCACCCCGACGGGGCGGGCGATCAAATGGTCCAGTTCGAGTTCGGCCACGGTCTCTCCTACACCGACTGGGAGTACGCGGACCTGTCGCTGTCGACCGCTTCGGTGAAAAACCCCGCGTCGACGCCGACCGTGACGGCCCACGTCACCGTCGAGAACGCCGGCGAAACGGCCGGCGAGCACGTCGTCGAGGTCTACAACACCGAGTCCTACGGCTCCGTGCTCCAGCCCCACCGTCGCCTGATGGGATTCGAACGGGTCGCCCTCGAGCCGGGCGAGTGCGAGACCGTCGCCGTCGACCTCGACCTCTCGACGCTCGAGGTCGTCCCCGGTGACGTCCCCGGCTGGGGGCCACGGGTCGTCGAGGCCGGTGAGTACGAACTCTGGGTCGGCACCGACTGGGGCGTGAACGCGGACGACGAGGACGGCGGCGAGACGGCGACGTTGACCGTCGGGAAGACGGCCTCCATCACCGACCCCGAGCCGACGCCGGGCCGCTACGACATCGACGGCGACGGCGACGAGGACTTCGAGGACGTGATGGCGCTCCACCGGCGGCTCAAACACCGAAGACGGCGACGGTGACGTGACGGGGCCCACCGCGACGGTGACCGTCGCGGCTGTGGCCGTCGCGGGCGGGTGGACGCGACTCCGGCACCAGCTTCGACAACAACTAACTGTCGGCTCGGTGAACGGGCGTCCATGTCCCTCGAGATCGGCGTTCTCGGCTATCGATTCATGGGTAAAGCACACGCGAACGCGATGGCGCGGCTGCCGATGTTCTTCCCTGAGGCGCCCGACGTCGAGCGCAGCGTACTCGTCGGCCGGGACGAGGACGCGCTCGAGGACGCGGCCGATCGACTCGGGTTCGACTCGGTATCGACGGACTGGACTGAGGTCGTCGAGGAGGTAGACGCCTTCTACAACCTCGGTCCGAACCACGTCCACGCCGAGCCCTCGATCGCGGCACTCGAGGCCGGCACGCCGGTCTTCTGCGAGAAGCCTCTCGCCCCGACGCTCGAGGACGCCCGAGAGATGGCCGACGCGGCCCGCGAGGCCGGCGACGACGTGCCCGCCGGCTGCGCCTTCAACTACCGGTTCGTCCCCGCGATCCAGTACGCGAAGCGGTTGCTCGAGGACGGCGAACTCGGCGAGATCCGCCACGTCCGCGGGCGCTACCTCCAGGACTGGCTGGTCGACCCCGAAGCGCCGTGGTCGTGGCGCAACGACGAGGAGCTGGCTGGCTCGGGCGCGCTGGGCGACCTCGGTGCGCACACGGTCGACCTGCTTCGGTTCCTAGTCGGCGACGACGACCTCGCGGGCAATATCGACCGGCTCAGCGGTCACCTGCGGACGTTCGTGGACGAACGTCCCGTGGAGGGCGAGGACGGTGAGACGCGACCCGTCACCGTCGACGACGCCTACTCCGCGCAACTCGAGTTCGAAAACGGCGCGATGGGCACCCTCGAGGCCTCCCGGTTCGCGACCGGGCACAAGAACGACCACGCGATCGAGATCCACGGCTCCGAGGGGAGCTTGAAGTTCTCCCTCGAGCGCCTGAACGAACTCGAACTGCTGCGCCGAGACGAGAATCGCGGCTACGAGACGATCCTGGTGACCGACGAGGACGATCCCTACGTCGACCACTGGTGGCCGCCGGGCCACGTGCTGGGCTGGGAGCACACGTTCGTCCACGAGAACTACGAGTTCCTGAGCGCCGTCGAGAGCGGCGGGGAGTTCGAGCCGAGTTTCGACGCCGGCCTCGAGGCCCAGCGCGTCCTCGCCGCGATCGAGGAGAGCGATGAGCGCGGCGAATGGATCGGACTCGAGTAGAGCGATCTCACCGCGTTCGGGAGGAGTTCGGTCGAATCGACAGCGCGCGCCACCGCAGAATTGCAGTCCACCCAGTTCTCCGATCGACCGCCGCCCAGCGCCGAGGGATTTTTTGTAGCTCCGTTGAAAACAACGAGGGAGGGATGGACGAGAGGATCAGAGACGCCATCGCCGACGAGGGATGGCTGTTCGTGGCGATCCTGACGCTCGCGCTGACGAGTCTCGCCGGACTCGCCGGCCTCGAGGCGCTCGCGGGCGTGATCACGATCGTCGGCTGGTTCGTGCTGACGCCGATCCTGCTGTTCTGGGGCGAGGAGGTCGCGCTGTTGCTCGAGACCGACGAGTCGACGGACGCGACGCGTACCGGCGACCCCGACGCCGAATCGGACCCGCTCGAGGAACTCAAACGCCGCTACGCGGCGGGGGAGATCGACGACGCGGAGTTCGAGCGCCGACTCGAGCGGCTCGTGGCTGTCGACGAGATTCCGGACGGCGCAATCGGAACCGGGACGGCCGACGCTGCGACCGAGACCGAGCCGCTCGAGCACGCTCGAGATCGTGAACGCGAACGGGAACGGGAACGTTAGTCGGGGACGCTCGGCTGAGACACCCGCTTTCGATTGCCGCAAGCGTCGCGTATTCCCGGTGGACGACCCAATCGGCGAGCGCTATGTCTTCGGAGATGACCGCCTACGTGATCGAGGAGTTCGGCGAACCGGACGCCTTCGAGCGAACGACCGTCGACGTCCCCGAACCCGGACCGGACGAGATCCGCGTCGAGGTCGTCGCGAGCAGCGTCAACCCAGTCGACTACAAGATCCGACAGGGAGCGATCCCGGACTTCGCGCCCGAGCTCCCGGCGCGGCTTCACTGCGACGTCGCCGGCGTCGTCGACGCGGTCGGCGAGGACGTCGACGCCTTCGAGACCGGCGACGAGGTCTACGGCATGCCCGGCGGTGCCGGCCGACAGGGCGCGCTGGCCGACTACGTCGTCGGCCACGCGGGAACGTTCGCCCGCGCGCCCGAGTCGCTGCCGCTTTCCGACGCCGCCGCGCTCCCGGTCGTCGCGCTCACGGCCTGGGAGATGTTGGCCGACAAGACGACCGTCGACGACGGCGACGACGTGATCGTCTACGGCGCCAGCGGCGGCGTCGGTCACGTCGGCGTCCAGCTCGCCGACCGCTTCGGCGCCGCGGTCACGGCGACCGGCTCGAGCGAGGCAAAGCGCGAGCTCGCCGAACGGCTCGGCGCCGACGCGACCGTCGACTACACGGAGACGGGCGTCGAGGAGTACGTCGCGGAACACGCCGACGGGATGGGGTTCGACGTCGTCTTCGACCCGATCGGCGACGACCACCTCGAGACGGCCTTCGAGGCGGTCCGACCCTACGGTTCCGTCGTTACCACCGAGTCGAGCGCGGCCCAGGACGTCGACCTCGCACCTATGCACGAGAACTCGCTGGAACTCGGCGTCGTGCTGGTCATCCTTCCAGTGCTGCTCGGTGACCGACAGGAGCGCATCGGGGAGGAGCTCGCAGAGATCGCCGATCTCGTCGACGACGGCGCCGTCGAACCCCACATCGACGAGCGCTATTCGTTCGACGACGTCGCCGAGGCCCACCGCCGCGCCGAGTCCGGTGACTTCGTCGGGAAGCTCCTGCTGGTCAACGAGTAACGAGCGACGGTCCGTCGCTCCGGTTCCGGCACCGGTACCGGTCCCGGCCCAGGTCCCGATCTCGATCTCGGCTCGAGCCCTGCTGGCTCCGACCGAAGATCGATATTTCTTATGCGCGACCGCGAGTAGCGACCGAGCATGCGACTCGAGACGAGTTCCTGGACCGACGTGGACGAGGCGTCACCGACGACCGCGCTGCTCCCCGTCGGCAGCACGGAACAACACGGCCCGCACGCCCCCGTCGGAACCGATACGTTCGTCGCTCGAGCGATCGCCGACGCGGCCGACCGAGCGAGCGACGCCGAGTCGATCGTCGGACCGACGATCCCGGTCGGAATCGCCCCCTACCACGGCAACTTTCCGGGGACGTGCTCCGTCTCCGCGGAGACGTTCCGGCGCTACGTCCGCGACGTCGTCGAGTCGATCGCCGACTCGAGCGTCGAGACGGTCGTCTTCGTCAACGGCCACGGCGGCAACGGCGAGACGCTCTCCCACCTCGCCCGCGAGGTGACCGCGGGGGACGAGATCGACTGCGAGGCGTACCTGTGGGAGTGGATGCGCGCCGTCGACGAGCACGTCGGTCACGCGGGCGAACTCGAGACGGCCGTGTTGCTCCACCTGCGTCCCGACGATGTCGGCGACCCGGTCGCCGGCGACGCGGCGACGTGGGCGGATACGGTCGACGGCGGGGTCGTCCACCAGTTCACCGACGAGTTCAGCGAGAACGGTGCGGTCGGCGACGCGACCGAGGCCTCCTCCGAACAGGGAAAACGGGTGTTCGAGACGGCCGTCGACGCGCTCGTCTCGTTCCTCGAGCAGGTGCGATCCGCCGACGGAGACGAGGGGAGAGAACCGGGAGGGAGCGCCCAGTCGTGACGCGCTCGACGAACGGCGACGAGGACGTCAAGGAGGTCGTCCGGCGGTACTGGAACGGCCGCGCCGACTCGTACGACGACGACGGGATCTCCGGCGTCCGCGCCGACGAGCAGCGCGAGGCGTGGCTGGCAGTGCTCCGTCGGTGGATCGGCGACTCGCCCCGACGCGTGCTCGACCTCGGCTGCGGGACGGGGACGATCTCGCTGCTGCTGGCCGAGTTGGGCCACGACGTCTCGGGCATCGATCTCACGCCAGAGATGCTCGAGCGCGCCCGAGCGAAGGCCGGGGAGGCGGGGCTGTCGATCGACTTCGGTCTCGGCGACGCCGAGGCGCTCCCGGTTCCCGACGACGCCTACGACNATCTGGACGTTGCCGAACCCCTCGAGGGCGATTCGGGAGTGGCGACGGGTCGTCCGACCCGGCGGTCGGATCGTCCTCCTCGAGGGCCACTGGGACTTCTCGGAGCCGTGGGACGAGTATCGGGAGATCCACGACGACCTGCCGCTGTACCGCGGTCGGCCGCCCGGCGAGCTGGTCGATTTTCTCGCGGACCGCGGATTCGAACGGATCGAACGCGAACCCCTGATGGACGCGACGCTCTGGGGCGAGGACCCGGAGCAAGAACTGTACGTCGTGGGCATCGACGTTCCCGAGTAACCGTCGCAGCGGGACCCGCGACGTGCGTCGGGGTCCGAGCTAGTCTTCGTCCACCGTGATCGACTCGAGTCCGTACCGCGATTCCGTCGGGTGCGGCTCGTATCCGTCGACGCCGGCCGCGGTGGCGACGACGTTCGTGAAGTTCGTCAGGACCGCGATCGGCGCGTCCTCGAGGACGATCGACTGGACCTCGTGATAGCGCTCCCGTCGCGCGTCCCGATCGGTGAGTTCCCGGGCCTCCTCGAGCAGGTCGTCGACCCGGTCGTTCTCGTAGCCGTGGTGGAGCGCCGCGTCCGTCGAGTGAAACAGCTGGGTGAGTCGATCCGGATCCGGGTACCGGAAGATCCCCCACGACGTGAGGTAGCCGTCGAACGAGCCCTGGCTGACGCGGTCGACCATCGAACTGTACTCCACCGTCGTCACGTCGACGTCGATCCCGACCGCGGTCAGGTGGTCCTGCATCGCCTCCGCGATCAGCGGGAGGCTCCTGGCGTCGTAGGTGAGGAACTCGACGGCCAGTTCCTCGCCGTCGCGGGTGCGGACGTCGCTCGAGCCGGTCGTCCAGCCGGCGTCCGACAGCAGGGAGCGAGCGCGTTCCGGATCGGCAGCGTGCTCGTCGGCGTCGACATCCGGATTCGCCCAGTCGGTGATCGTCGACGAAAACGGGCCGACCGCGGGCTCGTCGAGTCCCTCGAGAATCGACTCGGCGATGGCCTCCCGGTCGATCGCGCGGTGGACCGCCCGTCGAACGCGCCGGTCGTCGAACGGCGCCGACGTCGTGTCGAACGTGAGGAACCTGATTCGGGGCACCTCGTAGGTGTGGACGGCGATACCGCCGTCGGACTCGAGCGGGTCGACCGTCTCCTGGGGGAGGATGCGGGCCATCTCGAGTTCACCGCTCTCGAGTTTCATCCGGCGTGTCTGGTCGTCCTCGACGACCTCGTAGCGGACGGACTCGAGCGACGGCTCCCGACCGTGGTACTCGTCGTGTCTGGCGGCTCGGATCTCGGCGCCGGAGCGAAACGACTCGAGGGCGAACGGGCCGGTGCCGACGGGATCCTCGATCGACCCGTCGTCGCCGATCGCGTCCGGGCTGAGGACGACCGCCTCGTCGCGAGAGAGGTGGGCCGGCAGCGGGGCGAACGGCGTTTCGGTCTCGACGACGACGGTCCCGTCTTCGGCCTCGATCGCGTCGATCGGAACGTCGGCAAACGCCGTTGCGTCGGCGGTTCGGCGAAGCGATTCGACGGCCGCCGACGCGTCGAGCGAGGTCCCGTCGTGGAACGTCACGCCCTCTCGGAGGGCGAACCGCCACCGGCGCTCGTCGACCCGTTCCCAGTCGGTCGCGAGGCCCGGCGCCGGCGTCGCGTCGTAGTCGACGCTGACGAGCGCCTCGGTGATACCCAGTCGTCGGAGCAGGGTGCCCCCGTCGAGGGGGTCTCGAGTCGGTTTCCACGGGGCCCCGATCCGAAAGTCGGCCGCGTCGGGGTCGCTCGAGAGGCAGCCGGCGACGGTCAGGGACAGGGTCGCGGCTCCGAGGGTCGTCTTCAGCGCGGTTCGTCTGGTCGTGGCGTATCGCGAGTCGCGTGTCATGTGGGTGGTGGGATTCGCGGACGGAAGTCGGTCGGTCGGGCTATTCGTCGTCGGGTCCGGGATCGGACGCATCGACGTCGGACGGCGGATCTGCGCCCGCTTCGATCCACTCCGGCGCGTACAGACACCGGGAGCGCGGCCCGAGTGTTCCGTCGCCGACGGACTCGAGGGGCGGCTCGCGGCGACGACACTCTTCGGTGGCGACGGGACAGCGGGGATGGAACGCACAGCCGGCGGGCGGGTCGGTCGGGCTCGGCGGGTCGCCCGCGAGCGCGTCCCGATCCGCGACCGCCGTTGGAACCGGATCGTCCCGGTCGCCCGGAAGCGACGCCAGTAACGTCGCCGTGTACGGGTGCGTCGGGTTCGAGAGCGTCCGTTCGGTCCGGCCGACCTCGACGAGTCGGCCGAGATACATCACCGCGACGCGGTCCGCGACGTGGCGAACGACGTCCAGGTCGTGGGAGACGAACAGGCACGCGAGCCCGAGTTCGTCACGGAGATCGGCCAGCAGGTTGAGGATCGTCGCCTGCGTCGAGACGTCGAGCGCCGCCGTCGGCTCGTCGAGGACGAGGACGGACGGCTCCAGCGCGAGCGCGCGAGCGATCGCGACCCGCTGGCGCTGGCCGCCCGACAGCTGACGCGGGAACCGGTCGGCGTACTCGAGCGGGAGATCGACGAGCGAGAGGAGTTCCGCGACGCGGTCCTCTCGCCGAGTTGCGGCCCATCCGGCTTCGATCAGCGGCTCGGCGATCGACTCCCCGACCGTCCGCTTCGGATCGAGGCTCGTGCCGGGGTGCTGGAAGACGACGCCGATCTCGGCGCGCTGGTCGTCGGTCCGCGCGTCGACGCCGCCGACGGCGGTCCCGCGGAGCCTGACCGCGCCGACGGTCGGCTCCTCGAGGCCCGCGATCAGTCGCGCGAGCGTCGACTTGCCGCAGCCGCTCTCGCCGACGAGGCCGACGGTCTCCCCCGGCCGCAACGCGAGCGAGACGCCGTCAACGGCCGGCACGCGCTCGTCGGTTCCGAAGAGTCGATCGAGCAGCGCGTCCGATCCCCGGAACGACTTCTCGACGGCCTCGAGTTCGACGATCGGCGTCCCGGCCGTCGGATCGTCGTCCCGTCGAACGCGCTCGCCCGTCCGCGCGTCCGCGCCGCCGTCGACGGCCAGCGCCGTGTCGGCGGTCGTCGCCGTCCCCGTCGCCTCTGACGTCGATTCCGGCTCTGGGTTCGGGTTCGCAGCCGCCCCCTCGAGCGTCGACTCGCGGGCGTCCGGAACGCCGCAGGCGACCGTGTGGTCCTCACCCACCGAAACGGTCGGCTGCGCGGTCGAATAGCAGTCCTCCCGCGCGAACGAGCAGCGATCGGCGAAGGCGCAGCCGTTCTGCGGGCGAGAGCCGTCCGACGGCGAGCCGTCGATCGTCGGCAGTCGCGTCCCCGGCTTCGACCGACGGGGGAGACAGCCCAGCAGCGCCTTCGTATAGGGGTGGGCCGGGTTCGACCGCAGGTCGTCGACCGGACCTCGTTCGACGACGGTCCCGTCGTACATGACGACGAGCCGATCGCACAGCTCCGCGACGACGTCCAGATCGTGGCTGATGAGCAACACGCTCATCTCCCGTTCCTCGTTGAGCGCCGCGAGCCGCTCGAGGATCGCCGCCTGCGTCGTCGTGTCAAGCGCCGTCGTGGGCTCGTCGGCGATCAGCACGGAGGGGCGACGAGCGAGCGCGATCGCGAGCATCACTCGCTGGCGCATCCCGCCGCTGAACTGGTGCGGATAGTCGTCGATTCGCTCCGCCGGTCGGGGGATGCCGACCGTTTCCATCAGGTCGAGGACGTCCGATCGCAGCGCCCGCGAGCGGAGCCGCGAACTCGCGCCGAGTATCAGTTCCCTGAAAAACGGCTGCCGGTCCGGATCGCTGCGTACGCGTAGCGCCTCGGCGATCTGTTCGCCGACGGTGTAGACCGGGTTGAGCGACGTCGAGGGGTCCTGAAAGACCGTCGCGAGCTCCCGGCCGCGGAGCCGCCGCAGCGTCCGGTCGTCGGCGGTCGTCAGCTCCCGGCCGTCGAACCGGATGTTCCCGTCGACGATCTCGCCCGGCTCCTCGAGCCGAACGATCGATCTCGCGGTGACCGACTTTCCGGAGCCGCTCTCGCCGACGAGACCGACGATCTCGCCGGGTTCGATCCGGAACGATGCGCCGTCGACCGCACGGACGGGCTCCGATCCCGCCCGGGAACGGAACCGAACGTGTAAGTCGTCGATCTCGAGTAGTGCGTTCATGGTCAGGTCCGCCTCCGATCCGCGTCGTCTACGTGATCAGGATCCAGTACGTCCCGCAGCCCGTCGCCCAGCACGTTGAAGCCGATAACGGTCACCGCGATCGCGACGCCGGGCGCGGTGATGAGCCACGGCGCCGACCGGAGGTAGTTGCGGCCGTCGGCGATCATCGTGCCCCACTCCGCCGTCGGGGGCTGTGCGCCCAGTCCGAGGAAGGACAGGCCCGCCGCCGCGAGCACGACGGTCCCGAGGTTGAGCGTCGCGAGGACGAGCACCGGGCTCGCGACGTTCGGGAGCAGATGCCGCGTGACGATCCGTCGCCGGGGCGTTCCACAGAGCCGCGCCGATTCGACGAACGGCCGGTCCTTGACCGCGAGGACGCTGCTGCGCACGACGCGTGCGTACGAGGCCCAGCCGACGGCCGAGAGCGCGATCACGACGTTGCGCACGCTCGGGCCGAGCGTCCCGGCGATCACGAGCGCCAGCACGAGCCCCGGGAAGGCGAGTTGGACGTCGACCAGCCGCATCAACGCGGCGTCGACCAGTCGGCTCCCGGTCGCCGCGAGCAGGCCGATCGCCGTCCCGACGACGAGGCGAACGAGCGTCGCGCCGACCGCCAGTGCGAGCGAGATCCGGGCGCCGTAGACCAGCCGCGTCGCGACGTCGCGCCCGAGCGCGTCGGTTCCCAGCGGGTGGGCGAGCGACGGCCCCGCGAGGCGCCGCTCGAGCGCCTGGGCCGTCGGATCGTAGGGAGACAGCATCGGACCCACGACCGCGACGATCGCGAGGAGACACACGATTGCGCCGCCGAGCCGAATGTTGCCGTTCGATCGATACCGGCGGCCGAACCGGCGCCGAACGAGGCGTCGCCCCCGCTCGAGGAGCGCTCGCAGGCGGCGCGTCGGTCGGCGACGCCACGTCTCACGGTCGCTCATCGGCGATCGTCCCCTCCCCCGCCGCGTTCGATCCGCGGGTCGAGCGCGACGTACGCGAGATCGACCAGTTGGTTCGTCACGACGAAGGCGAACGCCGTCACGAGGACGACCCCCTGCACGATCGGGTAGTCGCGCGCGAAGATGGCGTCGACGAGCAGCGTTCCCAGTCCCGGTCGTTGAAAGACGACTTCGACGACCACGGCGCCGTTGAGGACGAAGCCGAACTGGAGGCCGACAATCGTCACGACGGGAACGAGCGCGTTTCGCAGCGCGTGTTTGTAGACGACGAGCCGTTCGCGAACGCCCTTCGAACGGGCGGCCGTCACGTACTCGGCCTCGAGGACCTCGAGCATCGACGTGCGAACGAGGCGAGTGATGACCGCGGCCATCCCGGTGCCGAGCGTGATCGCGGGGAGCACGAGGTGGGAAAGCGTGCCGGCGCCGGAGACGGGCGTCACTCCGAGCCGGAGCGAGCAGACGAGGATCAGCAGATAGCCCAGCCAGAAGTTCGGCATCGAGACGCCGACCAGCGCGGCGATCTGGCCGGTCCGGTCGATCCACGTCTCGTGGTGGACGGCGCTGACGACGCCCAGCGGGACGGCAACTACCAGCGCGACGGCCGTCGCCGCCAGCGCGAGTTCGAGCGTGTTCGGCAGGTGCTCGACCAACAGCGACGTGACGGGTTCCGACTGGTAGTACGACGTTCCGAGGTCGCCCCGAACCGCGTCGCCGAGCCACGAGAAATAGCGGACGACGAACGGCTCGTCGAACCCGTGTTCGGCGCGGAAGGCCGCGACCTCGCGCTCCGACGGCGGGCTCTGTCGCTGCTCTCGGAGGATCGTGTGCGCCGGATCGCCGGGCGTGAGGGAGACGAAGCCGAACGTGACGAACGAGACGGTCGCCATGACCGCCGCGAGCGATCCGAGTCGGGCGAGGAGGGCTCGTATCATCTCAGTTTCCGGCGCTCGAGAACGAGGGTTTCGAACGACTAGTCGATCGCCGGGACGTGAGCGTTGCGGACGTGCCGCCGTTCGGCGGTCGGCCCGAACCGCGAATCGGCGACACGGGACACGACGGAGCCGTCTCTCGTCGCGACCATCGCGTCGCGTTGGTTTCCTCGAGTCGTGCTGCGTCGATTGACACGGTAATCAAATCCACTTTAGTTAACTAAACTTCACCTGATTATATTGAACACTTTGGTCGGATTCTCGATTCGCCGTCTCGCGAATCGCGATCCGTCTCGCACGCATTGTATTGTGATGTCTATAGTAGAAATTAATAAAAACTGCTATTTTAACTTCTTGCTTAATAACCGAGTGAGAGCGGTCTCAGGGCCGAACGATAGAGCAAACGGAAACCGAAACGGAAGCGGAGAGCGCGGATGAGCGGATACAACGGTCGCGGAGAACGACCGTGTCGCTAAGGGCCGCCTCGGCGGCTATTCTAGACGAACCGGGTAGACAAGGCCCTACGGTCCCATACTGAAGTCCTCGACCGTCAGAGCGAGGTAAATCTCAAGCCGACTCGACCCGGGTTACCGTCCCGATTCGGTCGTAGCGGACGCTCCCCTCGCCGGGCGGTTGACCGTCGAGCTCGAGGTAGCCCGGTTCGATACCCGTCACCTCGCCGGTGACCTCGGGGTCGTCGCCGCCGGTTCGGTCGCGCTCCCAGACTTGGACGACGTCGCCGACCGTTACGTGGTCACGGACGAGCTCCGCGGCGCGCTCCTGATCGGCGTCGCGTGGAACGGTGAGTTCGGTCATGTACCAGGGAAACCACGGCCACGCGGGTAAGTACCCCCGCGTCAGGTGACGGCTCCTTATAACTCTTCGAACGACGGTTTTTGTGTAATCGGCCCGAACGGAAGGGTATGACGACCATTAAGGACAGCGTGCACGACCACATCCGGATCGACGGAGTCGCGGGGGATCTCCTCGATACGCCCGAACTCCAGCGACTCCGCCGGATTCGCCAACTCGGGACCGTCTCCCTCGTCTATCCCTCCGCGAATCACACGCGCTTCGAACACAGCCTCGGCGTCTACCACCTCGCCTGCGAGGCGCTGGAGCACCTCAACGTCGACGGGCGACAGGCCGAGCGCGTCCACGCCGCCGCGATCCTCCACGACATCGGCCACGGGCCGTTCAGCCACAACCTCGAGCCGCTGACCCACCGGCGAACAGGCCGGTACCACGACGACGTGCACGACCTGCTGACCAACGGCGAGATCGGATCCGTGCTTCGCGACCACGATCTGGCGCCCGACAGGATCGCGGACCTGATCGCCGGCGAGGGGCGATTCGGTCAGCTGGTCTCGGGCGAACTCGACGTCGACCGGATGGATTACCTAGTACGGGACGCCCACCATACGGGCGTCCCCTACGGAACGATCGACCACGGCCGGCTGGTCCGCGAACTGACGTTTACGGACGGCGAACTCGTCCTGGACGAGGGGAACGTCCAGACCGCCGAGAGCCTGCTGGTCGCGCGGGCGCTGATGAACCCCGCCGTCTACAGCCACAGCGTCGCCCGGATCAGCAAGGCGATGCTCCGGCGGGCCGCCGAGCGGCTGCTCGACGCTCCCGAAACGGATATCGACGCGGCGACGCTCCAGCGGATGGACGATCACGACCTGATCGCCGCCCTGCGCTCCTGTTCGGCGACGGAGACATTCTCACGCCGGCTGGACCGACGAGATCTGTACAAGCGGGCGGTGTGGGCCGAGATCGACGACGTGCCGGGCGGAATCATCGAGGCCGACCACGAGGCGGTCCGCGAGTTCGAGCGGGAGATTGCCGACGACGCCGCGGTCGATCCCGAATGCGTTATCGTCGACATCCAGAGCCGGCCGTCGATGAAGGAGTCGACCTCGAGGGTGGTCGTCAACGGCGATATCCGCCGGCTGGGCCAACAGTCGCCGCTGGTCGAGGCGCTGCGCGCGGCCCAGTACTCTCAGTGGCGACTCGGCGTCTACTCGCCCCCCGAGATGCGCGAACGGGTCGGGCGGGCGGCCGTCGACGTCCTCGGACTCGACATCGACGGCGCGCTGGTCAGCGAGGTCCGGAACGGCCTCGACGCGACGCTTGACCAATTTGTCGACTGAGCCGAAGCGACGACGGGTTCGAGGCCGCCGGCGCACGCGCGTCCGTCCCGAACCAGGGTCCCAGACCGCCGGGACCGGTGGGTTGAACGGACTCGAGGCCGATTCCCCTCCCGATGCGAGCCGCAGCCTTCACCGATCTGATCGGCCCCGAGGGAGTGAGCGTCATCGAGCAACCGGATCCCGAACCCGATCCGGGCGAGGCCACCGTCGACGTCGCCGCCTGCGCGATCAACCGCCACGATCTGTGGATCCTCGAGGGCGATTCGGCGATGGTCGATGCCGACGACCTCCCGTTCGTGACGGGGCTGGACGTCGCCGGCGTCGTCGGCGAGGTCGGCGACGACGTTAGGGCCGTCGAACCGGGCGACAGGGTCGTCCTCTGTCCGAACCAGACCTGCGGGTCCTGTCGGTTCTGCCGCGAAGGGCCGGAGAATCTCTGCGAGCGCTTCTCGCTGTACCACGGCGGACTCGCGGAGACGGCCCGCGTCGAGGCCGATCGACTCGTTCCGCTTCCCGACGGCGTGAGCGCGACGACCGCCGCGGCGATTCCGACGGCGTACATGACCGCGTTTCACATGCTCCGGCGGGCCGACGTCGGGCCGGGCGACCTCGTCTTCGTCCCCGGGGCGACCGGCGGCGTCGGCGTCGCCGCCGTCCAACTCGCCGACATCCTCGGCGCCCGGACGATCGGGACGTCGTCTTCGGAGTCCAAACTCGAGCGCGTCGCCGAGCTGGGACTCGATCACGCGATCCAGGCGACCGAGCCCGACGCGATCCGCGAGGCAGTCGAGGCGATCGGCACCCCCGACGCGGTGATCAACCACCTCGGCGGCGAGTACACCCGGCTCGGCCAGGAGGTCATGCGCCGCGGCGGAACGATGGTCGTCTGTGGCCGCACGGCCGGCGGCGAGTCGACGATCGACGTGCCGGACCTCTTCCTCGGCCACAAGCGCGTCGTCGGCTCCACGATGGGCACGCAGGACGATCTGCGCCGACTCGTCGAACTGACCGCCGACGGCGACCTCTCGCCGGTGATCGACGAGACGTTCCCGCTCGAGGCGACCGGCGAGGCGTTCGCGACGATGCAAGACCGGGAGAGCGTCGGCAAACTCGTCGTCGAACCGGAGAGCGATCGGTAGCATCGGCTATCGACGCAGTTCGGCTACGGAGCCTCCGCCCACGTGGTTCACTCGGTCGAGCCCCTCTCCGTGGGTGGGACTGAAAGGGATGACCCGCTAGCGAAAGCGCCAGCGGGTCAGGGCTTTCGGTGGGACTGAAAGGGGTGTCCGGGCTCGAGTCGCCGACTCGAGCCCGGACGGGGCTTTCAAGCCGGAGCTATTTCCCCGTACTCGGTGTCCGTCGGCTATGACCGAGATCGCCATCACGGGCGCATCGGGTCGGGTCGGCAGGCAGTCCATCGAGGCGTTCGACGACGAGACGCTCACGCTCTTCTCTCACAGCGAGAGCGAGGATTTAGACACCGAGACCCTCGAGATCGCGGACCGCGACGAGTTCGTCGAGGCCCTCGAGGGGCGGGATATCGACGTCCTGATCCATCTGGCGGCGAATCCGAGTCCGCGGGCCGAGTGGGACGAGGTGCGAGAACCGAACGTCGACGGCGTCTACAACGCCTTCGAGGCCGCCGCGGAGAACGACCTCGAGCGGGTAGTCTTCGCGAGTTCGAACCACGCGGTCAACATGGGGAACGTCGTCTCGCCCATCCGGCCGGAGTCGACGGTCGGCAAGCCCGACATCGTCCGGCCGGACGACGAGATGGATCCCGACACCTACTACGGCGTCACCAAGGTCTTCGGCGAGGCGATGGGTCACTACTACGCCAACCGCCACGGGCTGGACGTGGTTAACCTGCGGATCGGCTGGCTGCTCTCGGCGGACGAACTCGAGGAGGAAGTCGCCGACCGCGACGGCGCCGGCGAGCGGTACGCCCGCGCGATGTGGCTCAGTCCCGGCGACTGCCAACAGGTGATTCGCGCGGCCGCGACGACGGCCCTCGAGTCGACGCCGCTGACCGCCCACGGCATCTCCGACAACTCGGAGCGGTTCCTCTCGCTGTCGGAGACGATGCTCGAGCTGGGGTATCGGCCGCAGGACGACTCGGCCGACGTCTTGGGTGGCGAGTAGGTCGTCGAGCTCGAGTTCGCGCTATCGATGGCGCACTCGGGGACGGAGCGACGATCGTCCGTCGCGGGACCGTAAGACCGATTAGCGACAGGTTCCTACCCTGATGTATGGCCACAGACGTCGCCGATTCCACGGGGATGGGCCCGAACCTGCAGATGTCGCTGTTCGGGTACGTGATGGCGGCTATCCTCGTGATCGTCATGATCCCGTTGTTGCCGGTGCTGATCCCGGCGTATCTCGTCTGGCGGGCGTTCTTCGCGCCCGACGAGTTCGAGCACAGTTTCGAATCGTGGCGCCGCGAGTCGGGCAAGCCGCCGAGCGGGTCGTAACCGCTCGAGCGTCCCGTGGCGATTGGAGAAGAACCGCGTTGGATCGAACGCGTCTGCGCGCGGTCCGCTGCTTTTCGAACGGCTAGTCGTCGGCGCTGGCCGCGGTCAGATCCGCCGGCGGACTACCCGGCAACTCGTCCCGATCGTGGGGCGCCTCGAAGTCCAGATCGGGGCCTCGAGCGACGATTCGGTGGGGGTTCACGTCGGGGTGGGTCGTGTAGTAGTGTTCCTTGATGTGGTCCATGTTCACCGTCTCCGCGACGCTGTCCGTCTGGTAGAGATCGCGCAGGTACGGCCAGAGGTTCTCGTACTCGCGGATGTACTGAACGTTACACATGAAGTGCGTGTGGTAGACGTTATCGAACCGAACCAGCGTCGTGAACATCGCGACGTCGGCCTCGGTCAGCCGATCGCCGGCGAGGTAGCGCTGGTCTGCCAGCACCTCGTCCCAGTGGTCGAGCGCCGCGAAGAGGTCGTCGACGGCCTCGTCGTAGGGTTCCTGTCTGGTCGCGAAGCCGGCCCGGTAGACGCCGTTGTTGATCGGCTCGTAGATCTCGTCGATGATCCGGTCGACCTCGTCGCGGTAGCCCTCGGGGTAGAGGTCGACGTCCCGGTTCGCGTAGTCATCGAACTCGGTGTCGAGCATTCGCATGATCTCTTCGGACTCGTTGTTGACGATGGTTTCCTCTCGTTTGTCCCAGAGGACGGGCACCGTCACGCGGCAGGTCGCGTCCGGATCGGCCTCCACGTACAGCTCTCGGAGGTAGTCGGCGCCGCGAACGTGATCGCGCGTACAGCCCTCCTTTTCGGGCGTGAACTGCCAGCCGTCCTCGTCGCGGTAGGGGTCGACGATCGAGACCGAAATCGCGTCCTCGAGTCCCTTCAGCGCCCGCGTCACGAGTGTCCGGTGGGCCCACGGGCAGGCATAGGAGACGTAGAGGTGGTACCGTCCGGCCGCGGGCTGGAACGTCGCGTCGGGATCGTCCCGAACCCGGTCGCGAAACGTCGTCTCCTGTCGCTGGAACGAGCCGTCGCCGTCGTTGGCCTCGTACGCGTCGGTTCGCCACTCGCCGTCGACGAGCATGTTCATGGTCGAGTAAAGGGGCTCGAGGCTCAAAGACTCTCGCTAACACCGGTGTTACCGCGGTGGATCGTCGACGAACGTGTCGCCGCCCGCCGCGGTTATCTGGGAAATCCGTCGTATTCGGTCCGTTCACCGGTTTCGTAGTAAGACTTTTCAGCGATCGTTGGATTATACCGTATCGTGACTTTCGATGAGTGGCGGTAGTGACGGTCCACCGGATGGCGACCCGACGGATACGTTCGTCGAGGGAACGGGCGACGAAGAGCCGCGAATAACCTTCTACGGCGGACGGGGCATGAGCGCGCTCCCGATCGGCGTGTTCATCGTCTGGGCGATCGTCCAGACGGCGCTGTGGCGCATCTCGGATACCGGCGGGTTGATCGTCGGGATGCTGTTCGGACTCGTGATCGGAATGTTCTTCGTCCGCGGGAACTGGGCGTCCTACGCCAACACGATCTTCGAGGGAATGACCCAGCCGGTCGCGGTGACGGCCATCGTGGCCTGGATCTGGGCCGGCATCTTCGCACAGCTGTTACAGGACGGCGGCTTCGTCGGCGGCCTCGTCTGGCTCGCCGATCTGGCCGGCGTCGGCGCGGCGCTGTTCCCGGCCGCCACGTTCGTCCTCGCGGCGCTGTTCACGACGGGTATCGGGACGGGCTACGGCGCGGCCGTCGCGTTCGTCACGCTGTTCTTCCCGACCGGCCTTCTGCTGGGGGCGAGTCCGGTGCTCACGTTCGCCGCGATCCTGTCCGGTGCGATCTTCGGCGACAACCTCGCGCCCGTCAGCGACACGACGATCGTCAGCGCCGTCACGCAGGACTCCGACATCGGCGGCGTCGTCGCCTCGCGGTTCAAGTACGTCATCATCGCCGCCACGCTGACGTTCGTCGGCTACGTCGTCGCGGGACAGACGATGGGTGGCATCGAGACCGGCGCGGGCGCCGCCAACCTCCTCGCCGAGGCGAGCGATCCGATCGGACTCGTCCACCTCGTCTCCATGGGGATCGTGATCGGCGCGGCGATCGCCGGTCGACACATCGTCGAGGCGATCTCGTGGGGGATCGTCGTCGCCATCGCGTTCAACCTCGTGCTCGGACTGGCGGGTATCGGCGAGATCGTCACGTTCTCCGCGCCGGCGGACGCCCCGCTGGCCCAGCCGCTTGCCGACCTGCCGATCCTCCAGATCGTCGACGATGCGGACGCGGTCGGCGTCTCCGGCAGCGTCATGGAGGGCGCGTCCGGCTTCTTCGAACTCTCGATTCTCGTCTTGCTGATCATCGCGGCCGCCCAGATCATGATCCGGGGCGGCGCGTTCCAGGCGATCCTCGACTGGTCGCTCGAGAACCTCGCGACGAACGTCCGCAACGCCGAACTCACGATGGTCGCCTCGGCGGCCCTGATCAACGCGATCATCACGATCAACACGGCCGCGGAGGTCGCGATCGGTCCCTACATCTCGAAGATCGGTGAGCGATTCAACTTGAACGGCTACCGCCGGGCGAACATCTTGGACGGTCAGACCGCCGCGCTGGGGTACATCTTCCCGTGGTCCGGCGGCGTCCTCGCCGGCTACCAGGCGATGGAGGGACTGCCCGGTGAGTACGAGTGGCTCGATCAGGGGATGCTCGTCACCCCGATCGACGTCGTTCCCTACGTCTTCCAGGGCTGGCTGCTGGTGGCGGTGTTCGTCGTCGCGGCGATCACCGGCTTCGGCCGCGAGTACGTGACCGACCGCGAGAGCGAGGAGGTGGCTCGCGTATGAGCCTCTTTAGCAAGTACCTCAAGGGCTGGCGGTTCCGCAGTTCCGAACCGACGTTCGAACCCGGCGACGAGATCAGCGTCTTCGTCGCCGAAACCAACGGGACCGACGGCCGCGCCTACGTCGGCGACACCCGCCTGACCGTCGAGGGGGCTGGTCCGGAGACCGTCGAGAAACGCGTCCGGGTCCGCGTGACCGAGTTCGACGACTCGTCGGCGACCGGCCGCGGCGAGTTGCTCGAAGTCGTCGGCGAGAGCTCCTACACCGGCTGACGACCGTCGACGACGGGGTCGGTCCCTCGTCCCGAGAGAGACGCGCTTTTATCATCCAGCGGTTCCCACCGAGGAACATGGCAGAGGACGAGCGGGAGCAGCACCGCCAGAGCCGCCTGTTCACGGACGACGACGGCGAGTTCGACGCCGAACGGGCCCGCGAGGAGTCGCTGCCGGTCGAGGACGGCGAGGTGATCGACACCGACGAACTGGCCGACCACCAGCGCTACGTCGAGGGGCGAGGGATCTACGACGAGCGCAACCGGGTCAACGACCTCACCGGCAAGGAGTGGAAGTACGCGACGAAGTCCGTGATCGCCGAGGGCTACCCGCCGGCCCTCCAGCACGACCTGCGCAGCGAACACGGCGGCCAGAAACCGCCGCGGCTCTGCGCCGAGCTGATCGGCCGGTTCAGCAAGACCGGCGACACCGTCCTCGATCCGTTCGCCGGCGTCGGCGGCACGCTGTTCGGTGCGAGCCTCTGCGAACACGAGGGGACCGGGCTGCGCGAGGCCATCGGCTTCGAGCGGAACCGCCGGTGGGTCGAAATCTACGAGACCGCCCTCGAGCGCGAAAACGAGGAGCGCCGCGAGCGCGGCGAGCCGCCGCTTGCCGACCAGGACATGCGCCACGGCGACTGCGCGGATCTGATCGAGGGGGTCCCGGACGACTCGGTCGATCTCCTGTTGACCGACGTTCCCTACTGGCACATGGACGAACTCGAGCAGACGCGCAACGAACGCGCGACCCGGGAGAGCAAACTGGGGGCGTTCGACGCGGCCGCCGTGCCCGACGAGGGCGAGGGCGACGGCGAGGAGACACCGACCGACGAGGGGCCGACGACCGAAGCTGACGCGGAGACGGGAACCGGAACGAAGGCGGAGTGGCTCGACGACATGGCCGCGAAGTTCGAGCGCTTTACCGACGCGGTCGCGCCGGACGGCCACCTCGTCGTCTTCATCGGCGACATGTACCGCGAGCAGTCCTACGAGTTCCTTTCCGCCGACCTCGCGCGAGCGATCGAGTCGACCGCGCCGGTAACGCTCGCGGCGAACCTGATCTGGTACGATCCGACGAAGGACCTCCACGTCTACGGCTATCCGTTCTCGTTCGTGCCGTCGATGGTCCACCAGAACGTCCTCGTCTTCCGCCCCGAAACCGACAGCTAAATCGGGTCTGACTGTCGTCATTCGGCCGTCTGACGGGATTTTATGCCGTCAGCGTGTGTGGTCGAAACCGGCGCGCACTTGCCGGACGCTCCCCATCCCACTTCCACCCATCCGCGCGCCAGCCTTCCTTCCCACTCGCTCCCCCTTTGGTTTGGTGCGAGAGTTCGACCGTGTTCCCGGCGCTGGCCGACAGCGTTCGGTATCGCCGCTAACAGTGTCCAGCACCGCCGCTCCACTACGATGTGCGCCTCAGGCGCTGGCGGGCAAGAGCGTCTCCCGGACCTCTTCGGCGCGGTCGGTCTCGGTGATGACCGCGATCTCGTCGCCGGCGGCGAGTTCGGTTCCCGGTAGCGGGATCGTCAGCGACTCGCGTGCTCGTCCGTGGGCGTAGATCCGCGCGCCGCCGGGGAGTTCGAGTTCGCTCATTCGCTTGCCGACCGCCGGGGAGTCGTCGGCGATCTCGAGGACGGTCAGCTGCAGGTTCGACGCGATGTCGGCGACGACGTTGAAGTCGCCGCCGAGCATGGCCGTCTTGGCCCCGGCCGCGCCGAGGCGCTCGGGGTAGATGATCTCGTCGACGTCCGCGGCGTACTTCTCGTAGATACTCTGGCGGTAGTCCTCGTCGATCCGAAGGACGGTCCGGCAGCCGTGGTGGTCGCCGACCATGCAGGCCGCGAAGTTGACGTTCAGGTCCGGGGTGACGGCGCCGATGGCGGCGGCGTCCTCGATTCCCGCGTCGACGAGCGTCGCTTCGTCGGCGCCGTCGCCCCGGACCGTCTCGAACCCGTCGGACTCGGCCCGATCGATTCGGTCGGGGTCGTTGTCGACGACGACGACGTCGTGTCCCTCCTCGGTCATGATCCGAGCGGTTCGCGACCCGACCCGTCCGTACCCCACGATGACGAATCTCATGGTGCGTGGGTACACGCCCCGAGGTAAAATACGTTGGCTCGCGGAACTGCGAGCCGGAGCGACCGCTACTCGACGACGAACACTCGCAGATCGTTCAGGTTCGTCCCCGTCGGACCGGTGCGGATCAGCTCTCCGCGCTCGGCGAGGAACGGGTAGACGTCGTTGTCCGCGAGCATCTCGCGGGCTCGCTCGGCGTCGTCGACCGTCGTCTCGTCGACGACCGCCCCCGCGACGTCGGTCGCGCCGTCGATCCCGTCCGTGTCGACGGCGGCGACGGTGATCCCACCCCCGCCCTCGAGGTCGAGGGCGGCGCTCGTCGCGAACTCCTGGTTCGGCCCGCCCGTGCCGTCGCCCCGGACCGTCACCGTGGTCTCGCCGCCCGAGAGGATCACCGCCGGCGCCGAGACGGGGATCCCCGTCGCTTGCGCCTCTTCGGCGACGGCGACGTGGGTCGTGGCCGCGTCCCGGGCCTCCCCGCGGACCCGCGAGGAGAGTATCAGCGTCTCGTAGCCCCGCTCGGCGGCCGCGTCGCAGGCCGCCTCGAGGACCGTCAGGCCGTCGGCGACGACGTGGTTCGACACGGTCTCGAAGGCGGGATCGTCGGGCCCCGGCGTCTCGTCGATCTCGCCGGCCGCGCCGCGCTCGAGGCGGTCGGCGACGGCGTCGGGCACGTCGATCCCGTACCGGTCGACGACCGCGAGCGCGTCCCCGTAGGTCGACGCGTCAGGCGCCATCGGCCCGCTGGCGATCACGCTCAGGTCGTTGCCGACGACGTCGCTCAGGAGCAGCGAGACGACCGTCGCGGGGGCCGCCCGGCGGGCCAGCCGGCCGCCCTTCAGCGCCGAGCAGTGTTTTCGGACGGCGTTGATCTCGCGGATGTCGGCGCCGCTCTCGAGCAGCGCGTTCGTCGTTTCTTGAAGCGCCTCGAGCGTGACCGCGCCCGCGGGGGCAGGCATGACCGCGCTCCCGCCGCCGGTGATCGCCGCCAGCACGAGCGTGCCCTCGTCGGCGTCGTCGGCGGCCGCGAGCAGTTCCCGCGTGCTCTCCACGCCGCGCCGGCTCGGGACCGGGTGGTCGCCCTCCCGGACCGCCACGCGCTCGGTGTCGACGGGATCGTCCGTGACGACCACGCCGCCGTCGATCCGATCGCCGAGGACGTCCTGGAGGGCCGCGGCGACGTGTGCGGCGGCGTTCCCGCCGCCGAGGACGACGACCTCGTCGTACGCCGAGAGGTCGTAGGTCTCGTCCGCGATGCGGAGGGTCTCGTCGGCGCCGCCGCCTTCTCGAGACTCCGCTGGAGTCTCGCTCTCCTCGAGGGTGACCGTCTCGCGGATTACGCGCCGCGGACGGCCGGCCTCGATGCCGGTTTCGACGCACTCGAGAGCGAGGGCGCGCGCGTCGGTGGTCGCCACCCGCTCGCGGTCCTCGATCACGCGCTCTCACCCGTCGGTCGTTCGCCCGTTCGATCCGGTCTAACCCTCGGCCCGGTCGCCGCGTCGACGGTCGGGGGGACGGCTCGCTGGCCGCTCATGGAGGTGGGTTTTCCAGAATCCGATAAGAGGGTTCGGGTCCGTCACCCGGGGTAGCGGTCGACCGCTATTCCCGAGGGCCTGCCACCTGGAAAACGTATCCACGAATATGTATCAATACGCGGCGAGGGCGGACGAGAACCTTTAACTAATCCGTATGGCTATGCTCGAGCATCCAATATGGGGGCATTCGAGCAACTCGCAACGTTCTTCGGCTTCGACGAGCACGATACTGACCTCGAGACGGAACTGATCGCGGGAATCACGACGTTTCTGGCGATGTCGTACATCATCGTCGTCAACCCGGCGATCCTGAGTCAGGCGATCCAGATCGAGGGCTACGAGCAGCCCGAGGTTTTCCAGATGATCGCCGTCGCCACGATCCTCGCGTCGGTCGTCGCCATCCTCGTGATGGCCTTCTGGGCGAATCGACCGTTCGGTCTCGCACCCGGGATGGGGCTGAACGCCTTCTTCGCCTACACCGTCGTGCTTGGGTTGGGCGTCCCGTGGCAGGTCGCGCTCGCGGCGGTCTTCGTCGAAGGGATCGTCTTCATCGTGCTGACTGCGGTCGGGGCCCGCCGGTACATCATCGAACTCTTCCCCGAACCGGTCAAGTTCGCCGTGGGGGCCGGGATCGGCGTCTATCTCCTCTTTCTGGGACTCCAGGAGATGCAGATCGTCGTCGACGACCCCGAGACGCTGGTCGCGATGGGCAACGTCGCGACGAGCGCCGTCGCCGCCCTGTCGGTCGCCGGACTCGCGCTGATGCTCATCCTGCACGCTCGCGGTATTCGGGGCGCGATCGTCATCGGGATCGTCGCGACGGCGATCGCCGGCTGGGTGCTCACGCTCGCCGGTGTCGTCGACTCGGGAACGCTCGTCGATGGCAACACCTACGATCAGGTCACTGGCGGCGGGATCGTCGACTTGATCGCGAGCGTCCAGTACGACTTCACGCCGCTGGTCGCCGGCTTCGTCGACGGTCTCGGGATGATCACCGACGATCCGCTCGTCTTCGTCCTCGTCGTGTTCACGTTCTTCTTCGTCGACTTCTTCGACACCGCGGGGACGCTCATCGGCGTCTCCCAGATCGGCGGTTTCCTCGACGAGAACGGTGACCTCCCCGAGATCGAGAAACCGCTGATGGCCGACGCGGTCGGGACCACGGTCGGAGCGATCATCGGGACGTCGACGGTTACGACCTACATCGAGTCGTCGACCGGCGTCGAAGAGGGCGGCCGAACCGGTTTCACCGCACTCGTGGTCGGCGTGCTCTTCTTGCTGTCCCTGCTCGTCGTCCCGCTGATGAGCGCGATTCCCCAGTACGCGACCTACCTCGCGCTGGTCGTCGTCGGGATCATCATGCTGCAGGGTGTCACCGACATCGACTGGCAGGACCCGGCCTGGGCGATCTCCGCCGGGCTGACGATCACCGTTATGCCGCTGACCGCCTCGATCTCGAACGGGCTCGCCGCCGGGATCATGAGCTATCCGCTGGTCAAGGCCTCGATGGGCGAGGCGGACGACGTGTCGCTGGGCCAGTGGACGCTCGCTGCCACGTTCGTCCTCTACTTCGCGACGTACTTCGCGGTCGACGCCGGCATGCTCTCGTTCTGATCGGGATCGCAGCGCGGGCAGGGACTCCCGCCTCGCACCGGCAACCGCTCGGTCGACCGGTGACCTCATACGTCTTCCGCGGCAACACACGGGTATGGCTGCCATCACGATGTACGAACTGCCCGGCTGTCCGTACTGCGCGAAAGTCCGCTCGAAACTCGACGACCTCGACCTCGAGTACGACGTGATCGAGGTCCCCCGCTCGCACGACGAGCGGACCGAAGTCGAGAAGGTCAGCGGCCAGACGGGCGTGCCGGTCATCTCCGACGAGGCCGAGGGTGTCGAAGGAATGCACGAGAGCGACGACATCGTCGAGTATCTCGAGGAGACGTACGGCGAGGGCGCCGCGTAACGGTTGCCAGTTCCGCAGTTACCCGTTTTCCCGGTCGAGCGATCGATCAGCGGCGCTCGCGATCGGCGTTTTCGAGTTTTCACAGGTCGTCAGAACCGGTTCGGCGACGGCGCGCTCGAGAGCATCAGGAGCGCCAGGAACGCCCGGAGCGTCGACACTGCTCGGCTACGGATAGACGAACCAATCGAGAACCAGATCGACGACCGTGAGGGTCAGATAGCCGACGACGACGAAGCCGACGGCGGCGATCGCTGCGTCAATCGGCGAATCGAAGCGAGAGCGGTTGAACACCACGAGAAGCGCCGCAACGCCGACGGTCAGGACGGCGCGCTGTCTGCTGACCAGCGCGACCGAAGACTGCTCGAGCATCGTCGGTGCTTCGAGCTATCGGCTCAGTGATCGGTAGTTCTATCGGAATCGATCAGTGATCGAGAACTACTCCGAGAACCGCTCGAGGGCCGACCGATCGGTTCAGGCGGCCTCTTCGTGCTCGGCGCGCTCGCGGATGACCTTCCGCAGTTCGGCCGCGTCGTGAAGCTGCTCGAGCTCCTCGCGTTCGACCAGCGCGGTGCCGTCGACGGACTCCTGTTTGGCGCGGTCGACGACGTAGACCGAGTGGGTGTGGGTGACGTGGCCGATCGAGCTCATGATGCGGGCGCGCTTCTCCGCGGCCTTCGTGAACTCGGAGTGGCCGGTGAGCACGACGTCGTCGTCCTTCTCTTCCTCCTCGTGGCTGACGGCCTTGAACGGCGAGCGAAGCGTCGGGTGGACCTCGTAGCCGGCCCGCGTGAGGACGGCGACGACCTCCTCGTCGTCGGGGTCGGCTTCGGGATCGTCCGGCGTCGCCTCCGTCTCGTGGACGTCGTCGGCCCCTTCGAGGACCGAAACCGGGCTCGTCAGCGGCGCGTCGAACAGGTCCTCGAGTTCCATCGCGACCTCGACGGAGGCGTTCATGCCGTCCTCGTACTTCGAGACGGTCCGGCGGGAGACGCCGAGTTCGTTGGCCAGTTGGCCGAGGCTCCAATCCCTATCCTGCCGTTCGTCAGCGAGGAGATCGCCGTCGATGTTGACGTAGAGGCCGCCGGGGGCCGCGTAGATCAGCGGCGGCACCTCCTCGATGAACAGGTTGTACGCCGTGTCGGGACTGAGGACGGGGACGCCGTGTCGGAAGTAAGTCACGTCGGGTTTGAGGTCCTCGTCGCGACTCCGCAGGCCGATGACCAGCGGCGTCGCGTTCAGGTAGGTACCGAGCCGTCGCATTTCGTGGCCCGTCGCCTCGTTGAACGCGTCGATGTTGCCGAGGATCTTGACCAGAATGAGGTCCTCTCCTCGGCGCGCAGCGATATCGAAACTCTTCGGCCGGATCGCACACCGGTCGCTGACCACGAATCCCGCGTCCTCTAACATCGCGGTTACGTTGCCGACCAGTGCGGAGCGGGACATACGGGTACGTAAGCTATTCCTCGTATAAGACGTTTTCCCCGGGATATCCGGGTGCCGTGTCGCGGTTCGTCCCCGTACCGACAGTATACTTATATAGGGGTTTCCGTTCTCCGGGGGCGATCGGTCCGCCGTCCGACTCGATTCGTCGCTCGTCGCGGCGTCGGCGCTGCTCCGTCCCGAAAGGTGTTACCCGACGCCGGCCCAATCGCCGGCGATGACCGTCGTCGGACTCGACGATACCGACTCCCGCGACCGCGGGATGTGTACGACCTACGTCGCCGCGCGGGTCGCCGAGCGACTGCGCCGCGAGGGGTGTGCGGTCGAGCGATGCCTGCTCGTGCGGCTCAATCCCGCCGTCGAGTACAAGACGCGGGGGAACGCCGCGCTGGCGATTCACACCGACGCCGACCCCGACCAGGCGTTCGACGTCGCCCGCGAGCGCCTCGAGGCGCTGGCCGAAACCGCCGACGAGCGAACCCATCCGGGGCTGGTCGTCGCCGACGGCGCGCCCGCCGACGTGGCCGACGAGGTGAGCGCGTTCACCCGGCGGGCGATCCGGGACCACCTCGAGATTCGCGACGCCGTCGACCTCCTCGAGCGCCGCGGCTACCGCTCGTGGTCGGTCGGCGACGGCCGCGGTCGGATCGGCGCGCTGGCCGCCGTCGGCGCCTGGAACGCCCTCGAGGAGTGGACCTTCGAGCACATCTCTTATCGCGAGTCCGACCGCTGGGGGACGCCCCGCGAGGTCGACCGCGAGAGCGTCTTCGCCGCCGCCGATCGGGGCTACCCCGAGGTCTGGGACACGGTCGACCGCGACGAGGACGATACCGTCTGCGTCCCCCACACGCCCGGGCCGATCCTCTACGGGATCCGCGGCGACGACCCAAGCGCCGTCCGTGGCGTCGCCGACCGCATCGAGGGCGAACCCGTCGCCTCGAGCCAGCTGTTCGTAACCAATCAGGGGACGGACGTCCACCTGCGAGACGCGACCCTGGCGGCCGTCGAGGACGGCCGCGCCTACCGGATCGACGGCCGGGTCGCGAGCGAGCCCGAGACGCGCCGCGGCGGGCACGTCTTCGTCGCGCTCGAGAGCGCGACTGCCGCTCGCTCGGACGATCAGCGGCAGCGCCTCGAGTGCGCCGCCTTCGAGCCGACGAAACGGTTTCGCGACCGCGTCCGGGCGCTCCGGGTCGGCGACCGGCTCACCGTCTGCGGCGAGGTCTCGCGAGGGACGCTCAAACTCGAGAAGTTCGCGGTTCGGGACCTCGTGACGACCGAGCGCGTGACGCCGACCTGTCCCGACTGCGAGCGCCGGATGAAGAGCGCCGGCCGGAATCAGGGATATCGGTGCCGGGACTGCGGGACGAGCGCCGACGGGAAGGCGGAGCGCCCGCTCGAGCGCGACCTCGGAATCGGCTGGTACGAGGTGCCGCCGTGTGCGCGCCGCCACATCGCGAAGCCGCTGGTTCGCGGCGGGTTCGACGCGCCGACCCATCCCGAGCGGTAGCCCCGAGCGTCAGACGATGCCCCGTCGACTGGGAGCGGCGCTCGAGGTGGTTCCGACGGCGGAACCGGGGAGTTCCTCGACGCAGTTCCGACAGAACCTGTAGTCGAGGTCGTTTTCGGCGCCGCAGTCGGGACAGACGACCGTCTCCGCGTCCCGGTCGACGGTCGCCGCCCGTTCGGCGTCGGGACCGATCCGCGCCGAGCCGGACAGGTAGCGCCTGAGGCCCCGGCGAGCGACAGGTGGACGGCGAACAGCAGCACGGATCCCAGGACGACGGCGGTCGGTTCCTACCTATCAGGAGATAAGTCGAAATCCATTCGAATGCGACGTCGAGGAGGTGATTGCCGACGATCGGGGCACCGATATTCGCCGCTCGATCGATTCCGTTAGTTATCGGCCCCGATCGATTCGGACGGTTATTTCGCCGGTCGACACGGTCCGAAAGAAGAAATGATATACTAGCGATATCTATGTGTCGAGTATGGCTTCAGTACTAACCCGTCGGCGACTCCTCGGCGCGGCGGGCGGGTCCCTGCTCGGTGCCTTCCTCCTCGGTCCTCGCGTCGGCGGCTCGGATCACGTCGATCCGGACCTCGAGTCGGGGTGGCGCCAGCCCCGCACGGACGCGAGAAACGTCGCGCGGACGGCCGATCCCGGTCCCGGATCGGACGGACGGATCGGGTGGGACCACTCGCTCGATTCCCACCGTCGGTTCGAGCACGCCGGCCTCGCCCTCGTCGACGGGACGCTCCTCGTTCCGACCCACCGGTCGCTTCGGGCGATCGACGTCGAGAGCGGCGCGGAACGATGGCGGTACGCGTACCGGGATTTACCGGTCGGCCCGTTCGACCGTCCGCAACTCGAGACGGAGCCGCGGATCCGCGACGGCGTCGTCTACCTGGCGTTTCAGGCCGACATCTGCGCGCTCGAACTCGATTCGCAGCGACTTCGCTGGCGCTACAGTCTCGGCGGCAGCGTTGACGGGCTGCACCTGTTCGGGAACACGGCGTACGTGACGGGCAACCTCGACGGCGAGGACCGGCTGCTCGCCCTCGATGCGAACACCGGCCTCGAGCGCTGGCGAAAAACCGGACGCGTGATCCCGCTGGCCGCCCGCAGCGGGCTGCTCGTCGGCGCTCGCTACGAGAGCGGACGGCTGCTCGGACTCGAGCCCGAAACCGGAACCCGGCGCTGGCTGAGCGACGCCGCGATCGGCGCCTCGTCGCTGAACCGGGGCTTGGTCGCCGCGGTCGACGATCTCGTCGTCGGCATCGAATCGAACGGCGACTTGACCGCCCTCGAGGCGGACACCGGCGAGCGTCGCTGGACCGTCTTCGACGACGTCGGCGACCCGAACACGTACCGGCGCTCCGTCGCCGTCGATCCGTCCGAGCGAGCGATCTACCGGTCGCGTCCGGACGCGGGCACGATTTCCCGGATCGATTTCGCGGACGACGAGGAGTGGCGGACCGACGAATCGGCACTCGAGTTCGGCGTCAGCGTCGGTGGCGGGACCGTCTACGCGTCGACGACCGACGGCCTGCTCGCGCTCGAGGCCGACGCCGGCGACGAGCGGTTCCGCGTTTCGATCGACCCCGACGGAACCGACCCTCTCGGCGGTACGCCGTTGATCGCCGGCGACCGCGTCTACCACCTGCTCGGCGAGACGGTCTACGAGGTGACTCCGCGGTGAGCCGCGTAACCGCGGCCCTAAAGAAAGCCGGATGGACGCTTCTGTTCGCGTTTCTCGTCGCGCCGGCGGTCGCGCCGATCCGAGGCCTGCTCGAGTCGGCGGCCGAACTCGCGGGCGGACCCCGGTTGGACTGGCTCGCGATAGGGCTCCTGTTGCTCGTCGGGTTCGTCCTCGCGGAAACGTACGACGGGCCGATCGCGCTGTTGCTGCCGACCGCGTTGCTGGTGGCGATCCTGTACGCCGCCGTACAGTGGCTCGTCGGCCTCCGTGGAGCGAACGCGGTCTCGCTGCGGCTGCTGGCGGCCGCCGGACTCGGCTACCTCGCCGCGCTCACCGGCGCGATCGCGATCGTGTTCGAGACGGATCTCCGCCACCGTCTCGCGGCCCGCCTCGGGAGCGAGACCGTCGATCCGGACGCGAAGTGACTCGTCGAACGGGCGAGTTCTCGCTCGGCGCCCCGGGATCACCCCGGCGCCTGGTCAAGACGGTCCCAGCCGCGGGCCTCGATCCGACGCAACAGGTTCGCGACCACCGACAGTAGCGGCAACTCGAGCAGCGGGCCGATCACCAGCGCGAGCGCGATCAGCGGTTCGTTCGGGAAGGCGACGACGGCGATGGCCAGCGCCGTCGGCGAGTTTCGCGAGAGGACCGTACAGTTGAAGCAGGCGACTTCACGATAGGAGAAGTCGAGCAGCCGGCCGATCGCGAGCCCGAGCGAGAAGTTGACGGCGTAGAACGCGAGCAGCGGCGCCGCGAGCAGGACCAGCACGTCCGGCCGCTCGAGGACGAGCCGTCCCTGCGAGGCGAACATCGCGGCGACCGCGAGCGCGAGAAAGACGATCTGGACGGGTCCGAGTTTCGGCAGGAAGACGTCCGTCAGCCACCGGCGACCCCGCAGCGCCGTCAGGCCGTACCGCGCGACGGCGGCGAGGACCAGCGGGACGACCAGCACCAGCGCGATCCCCTCGAGGAGAATCCCCAGTCGGAGGTCGACGAGCGTGCCCGCGAACGCGTAGAGGTAGACCGGGAGCAAGACCAACTGAAGCACGAGATTGTACGGTAACAGCGACGTCGCCAGCGGGACGTCCCCGTTGGCCAGATCGGTGAAAATGAGGTACCAGTCGGTACAGGGGGTGACAAGCAACATGAGCAGCCCGACCCACAGCGCCGGGTGATCGGCGAGGAAGACGGCGCCGAGCGCCACCGCCAGCAGCGGGTTCCAGACGAAGTTCACCGCGAGACTCGAGCCGACGACACGGCGGTTCCCGAACGCTCGCCGCAGCCCCTCGAGGGGGATGCCGGCGAAGGAGGCGAACAACATCACCATCAGGAACGGGAAGATGAGTCGGTCGGCGAGGGCAGGGACGCCGGACACCTGCGCGGCCCCGAGGCCGACGGCGATCCCCGCCATCACGAACAGCGTCTGGAACCGTTCGAAGGCGTTCACGACCGCCGCTACGGCGGGTTCAACTGAGTGCGTGTCGGTCTCCCTCGAGTCCGCTCGTAGAGCGACCGCGGAACTGAGCGGGGCGAAAAGCGAGGCGTGAAGACGCGAACAGCGAAACGAAAACCGGGAAACAGGGGACGAGAGACGACAAGAGAGGCGAGAGACGAGGATCGGAGTTGCGACCGTGGCGCGGACTCAACGCATCGTAACGCCGCGACGCGCGAGATACTCGCTGGCGGCCTTGATCTCGACGGGGCTCCCGATAACGCGGCACTGACGATCTCCCTCCGGGACGACCGTTACGGTAAACTCATCGGAAAGCGGTGGCTCGACGGCGTCGAGGGTCTCCCGAGGGAGGACGATCTGCGTGCTGTCGCGAAGCCGCGCCGCGTTTGGCATTATCCGAATGGTCAGTCGGGTATCGTTTATACCCGTCGAAACTGCCGTCGGTTGTACGACGGATCGATCGACCGTCGTCGTTCGAATCCGCTCGAGGGCCCGTCATACGACGGTTTCCGTTCCGTTTGCCGATCGGCCCGGACACCGGTCGACCGGTTCGAACGCTCGACGGGAACGGCGACCGTGCGACGGTGCGCATGGAAAGTGTTTTTCGGCGCGGGCGGTTGGATACTGACAAATGGGGCTCGAGGAGGAGATCGAGGAGATCGAAGAAGAAATCGCCAACACGCCCTACAACAAGTCGACTGAGGCCCACATCGGCCGGCTGAAGTCCAAGCTCGCGGAGAAAAAGGAGAAGCTCCAGAACCAGAGCTCGGCCGGAGGCGGCACCGGCTACTCCGTCGAGAAACACGGCGACGCCACCGTCGCGCTGGTCGGCTTTCCGAGCGTCGGCAAGTCGTCGCTGCTGAACTCGATGACAAACGCCGACAGCGAGACGGGCTCCTACGAGTTCACGACGCTGGACGTTAACCCCGGAATGCTCCAGCACCGCGGAGCGAACATCCAGATGCTGGACGTCCCCGGATTGATCGAAGGCGCGGCGTCGGGGCGTGGCGATGGCCAGCAGGTGCTGGCGGTCGTGCGCAACGCCGATCTAATCGTCTTCGTCCTCTCGGTGTTCGAGATCGACCAGTACGACCGCCTGCAGGAGGAACTGTACGACATCAACATCCGCGTCGACCGGGAGCCGCCGCGGGTGACCGTGCGTCCGAAGATCAAAGACGGAATCAAGATCACCTCGAGTACGGACCAGGACCTAGACGAGGAGACCATCAAGCACGTCCTCCGGGAGCACGGCTACGTCAACGCCGACCTGAACCTCCAGGAGAACGTCACCATCGACCGGCTGGTCGACGGCCTGATGGAGAACCGCGAGTACATCCCCTCGATCACCTGCGTCAACAAGGTCGACCTGATCGAACCCGACTACAAGGAGACGGTCGACGAGCAACTGCGCGAGCGCGACTTAGACCCCGAGGAGGTCACGTTCATCAGCGCCGCGAAGGAGAAAGGGCTCGACGCACTCAAGGACCGCATCTGGGACAACCTGGGGCTGATCCGCGTCTACATGGACAAACCCGGCCGCGGCATCGACTGGGAGGAGCCGCTGGTCATCGAGAAGGGGGCGACCGTCGGCGAAGCCATCGAGAAACTCGGCGGCGAGATGGAAGAGCGGTTCCGCTTCGCCCGCGTGAGCGGCCCCAGCGCAACTCACGACGAACAGCAGGTCGGCACGGAACACGTCCTCGAGGACGAGGACGTGCTGAAACTGATTCTTCGCCGATAGGTCGTTCACAGGAACGCCGACGCGACGCACTGGTATCGAAAGCCGGCGTCCGGATAACAACACTGAATAGCGCGACCGAGGACCGACACTCTAGGTGACTATTACCGCCTGTGCCCTCTATTTCGAATCCGAAACGCGTTATTAGCGACCTCTCGAGCGACGGCCGCGGAAAGATACTCCTCTCCGTCGCCTTCGGCTGGTTTCTGTCGATCAGTGTCCGGATGATCTACCCGGCGTTGTTGCCCCATATCCGTGGCACGTACTCGCTTACGCTCACGACGTCCGGCCTGCTCCTGTCGGTGCTCTGGATCGCCTACGCGTTCGGGCAGCTGCCGGGCGGCATCCTCGCCGACTGGATCGGGGAGCGTCTGCTGTTGATCGCGGGATCCCTCCTCGCGGCGGCGATGCTCGCGCTCGTCATCGTCGTCGACTCGACGATCTTCCTGTTCCTCGCGACGGCCCTGTTCGGCGCCGGAACGGCGCTGTACGGCGTCTCGCGATTCACGATCCTGAACAAGATCTACCCCGACCAACTCGGCACGGCGACGGGCGCGACGATGGCCGCCGGCGACATCGGGAACGCGGTGATGCCGCCGACCGCCGGGTTTATCGCAACCGCGCTTGCCTGGCAGTACAGCTTCGGCGCCGCCGTTCCGCTCTTTCTGATCGCGGCTCTCAGCCTCTGGCTGACGCTTCCGAAACAGCCGTCGACGGCGGCGCCGCTGAGCGAGTACCTCGACCTCGAGGACGTCGTTCCGACGCTGTCACAGCCGGTCGTCCTCCGAGGGACCGCGCTGCTCGTGCTGTGGGCCGTCATCATTCAGGCGTTCATGGGGTTCTACCCGACGTATCTGATGGACGTAAAGGGACTCCCGGCGCAGGTCGCGAACGTCCTGTTCGGCTTCTTCTTCGCGCTCGGCATCCTGATGAAGCCGGTCGCCGGACGGGCCTACGATAGTATCGGCGTCCGGGCGCCCCTCCTCCTGATCATGGGATCGGCCGGTCTGGCGCTTCTCGCGCTCCCCTTCGTCGGGGAGGTGTGGCTCTTCGGTCTGCTGACCGTGCTCGCGAGTAGCCTCCTGGGATTCGAAACGATCGTGATCTCCGATCTCACCCGGCGGCTGCCGGACGGCACGCAGGGGACGAACCTGGGCGCGCTTCGGACGGTCTACCTCGCGCTCGGTGCGCTGAGTCCGGTCCTCTTCGGCGCGGTCGCAGATCGAGGGTACTTCGACGAAGCGTTCGTCGGTATCGCCACTCTCGCCGGTGTCGTCGTCTGTATCGTGTTCGCCTCGGTCGATTACTAGCACGGCGCGTGGAGCGGCGTCCTACCAGTCAACGAGAGTTCAAAACTGCGTACTATTATCGGATAATACCACAATCAGTGGCATTATCACGCAGTCGACCTACCGATAACGTATGTCCGACTTCGGAGCGCTATCGCTCATTCCGCCGCTGCTCGCGATCGGGCTCGCGATCGCGACGCGGCGACCGATGCTCTCGCTGTTCTTGGGCATCTGGTCGGGAGCGGTGATCCACACCGGCGGTCTCGGCATCGCACAGACGTTCGACTGGATCGTCGCCGCGATCATCGTCGACGACGGCTTCCACGTCCAGATTCTCGTGTTCACGCTCCTGCTGGGATCGGGCGTCGCGCTCATCTGGCGGCTCGGCGGCGCGATCGCCGTGCGCAACTGGGCGACTGAAAACCTCCGGTCCCAGCGGGCCGTCGGGCTGACCACGTGGGGTCTCGGAATCCTCATGTTCTTCGACGACTACGCCAACACCGCTATCGTCGGGAGTACGATGCGCGAAATCTCCGACGAGCTGCGGGTCTCCCGCGAGAAGCTCGCGTACATCGTCGACTCGACGGCTGCGCCCGTGGCGACGCTGGGCATCTCGAGTTGGGTCGCGTTCCAGCTGTCCCTGATTAGCACCGCGTACGAGGACATGGGCGTCGCGAGTGAAGCGCCGAACGCGTTCTGGACCTTCGTGCGGTCGATCCCGTACAACACCTACGCCCTGCTGGCGATCGCCATGGTCGGCATCGTCGTCTACACCGGCCGGGACTACGGCGAGATGCTCGACGCAGAGCACCGGTCGCGCACGACCGGTGCGGTCAACCGCGAGGGCGCACAGCCGCTCCAGAAGGTCGAGGAGGATCTAGGCGAACCGATCGACGAGCGACCGATGTTGCGGACGTTCTTCGCGCCGGTCGCCGTCCTGATCGGAGTGACGCTCGGGAGGGCGTTCTGGACGGGATATCAGACCTGGCAGTCGAGTCAGGCCGAAACGGGTGCGCCGACATCGATAGGGGCGGCGATCGAGGGCGACGGGGCCGTCGACGTGCTGTTCTCGACCCTGCAGGTGCTGATTGACATCGTCGGCGAGGCCGCCTTCGCGCCGGCGCTGATCTGGGGCTCGTTCGCGATGGTCGTCGCCGCGATCGCGATCGGGATCGGCTACGGACTCTTCGACATCGGCAACGGCGTCGACACCGTCATCGACGGCTTCGGCATCATGCTGACGGCGGTGACGATCCTCGTGCTCGCGTGGACGATCAGCAGCGTCGCGGAGACGCTGGGAACGGGCGAGTTCGTCGCCAACGTAGCAGAGCCGTACATCACGGCGGAGTTGCTCCCGGTCCTCGTGCTGTTCGTTGCGGCGTTCGTCGCGTTCACGATGGGGTCGTCGTGGGCGACGATGGGACTCGTCACGCCGATCGCCATCCGGATCGCCTATGAGTTCGGGAACGGGTTCGAACTCGTCCCGGTCGCCGTCGGCGCCGTCTTCTCCGGCGCGATCTTCGGCGACCACGCCTCGCCGATCTCCGACACGACGGTGCTCTCGGCGACGTTCAGCGGTGCCGACCTGATCGATCACGTGCGCACGCAACTCCCCTATGCCGCCACCGTCATGTTCGTCGTCGTGATCTGCTACCTGCTCAACGGCTACCTCGGCGTCTCGCCGCTGTTCTTCCTCCCGCTGGGCGTGCTCCTGCTCGTCGCCCTCGTCCGCGGTCTCTCGGAATTCGACGCCAACAGGAAAGACCTCGAACCGGTCGCGACCGATCCGGTGTTCGATACCGTGGAGTCCGACCGCCAGAGCGACGCGGATTCGACCGACCGGAACGAGTAGACCGCCGGCTTCGCCACGTTTTTTGGGGTCGCAGGCGTCGTCTCGCGTATGGACGGAACGCTCGACCACACGATGATCCGCGTCTCGGATCTCGAGGAGTCGCTCGACTGGTACCAGACCCACCTCGAGTACGAGGAGAAGGATCGCTTCGAGGGTGACGGCTTCACCATCGTCTACCTCGGGCCAGAAGACATGCACGAGGACGGCGCCATGCTCGAGATTACCCACAACGAAGGCGAGGAGCCAGAGGTGGGCGACGCCTGGGGCCACATCGCAGTGCGAGTCCCGGACGGCGAACTCGAGGACTACTACCAGCAGCTGCTGGACGAGGGCGTCGACGACTACCGCGACCCCGAGTCCTGCGGCGGCGACTACGCCTTCGTGAAGGATCCCGACGGCCACGAGATCGAGATCGTTCAGCGCGACCCCGACGAGGGCGTGCTCTGGTCCATCGACCACACCATGATCCGCGTCGAGGACGCCGACGAGGCGCTTGGCTTCTGGACCCGCAAGTTCGAGTACGACGAGGTCGGCCGCTGGGAGGCCGACTCCTTCGCGAACTACTTCGTCGAGCCCCGCGACGCCCCTGACGAGGCGATGTCCGTCGAACTCACCTACAACTACGACGGCCGCAGCTACGACATGGGCGACGCCTGGGGCCACCTCTGCGTCCGCGTCGACGACCTCCAGGAGGACTGGGAGGCCCTGCTCGAGCGCGAGGCGCCCGACTACCGGGACCCCGAGAGCAACGACAACATGTACGCCTTCACTAAGGATCAGGACGGCCACGAGATCGAACTGATCGAGCGCGACCTCGAGGCCGACTCGCTGTTCCCCTTCTGAGGTGGTCGCGGTCCGCTACGGTCTCGCATCCGCTGGCCGATTGACTGTTGAGTTCGGATTCGCTTTTTCTTCGGTGCTGGGTCCGACTGTCTCCTGATTATTCTGGCCTGCTTGAATTTCGGTCTCGAAAATAGGTCATTCGCACACGCTACGCGTGCAACCAGAGTATGGAACGGTACCTCGTACCACCAATCAGCTGCTACGGGGAGTAATACTATCTTACAGAGAAGTTCGCCAAATTTGATTTGAACTATACCGTGTATCGTTCCCTCTCCCCGTCAAAGGCACCGCGGGCGAGTGGAAATCGCCCTGATAGCAGCACGTTCCGGGACGGCTTTTATATGTAATATTCTGTTAGAGCTGTAATTCAGAGATCGATTGGTATCGCGAGCCGATCGTCGAAAGTCGACGTAGTCTTGCGATTTATCTCGGATTACTCAATATAATAGACCAATGACCCATACAGAAAACTTATTACGGGGTACTTTATAGATGGAGATACCCCTACCCGGCGCGGGCAGTACGAGCATCGTGCTGTCCGTATCCGTCCGCATCGCACGCTAACCAACCCGACAAAACAACAAGACAACATAAATGACAGACAACGCAACCATTCGCGAAAAGGGACGCGCAGTAGTCCTGGCCGCGCTTCTGGTGTTCTCCGTTGTTGCCATGTCCGCTGCATTTGCAGGCGGCGCGGCAGCAGCGACAGAAAGCAGTTACGGTGACGAAACGGCTGTGAATGACGGTAACACACAATTAAACAACAGTGACCGACTCTTCCAGGGTCAGGTCGGCTATGTCCTCAACGACAGCGATGGTGTTAGCACTAATCTATCGAACGCTAGCACTGTCGAACTCCACGATGCGCAGGGCAACTGGGTCCGCGACCTTGATGTCAAAAAGGCTACCAGCGACAAGGCTGACAACGTTGACTTCCTCTCACAAGGCGACCTGTACATCGAGGTTTCGACCGAGATTCTTGATGGTAGTTCGTACAATGTGACTGACGAAAGCGAAGTCGATGTTCAGTTCGACGTCAGCACGCACACGCTGACCACGGAGTTCTCCTCGGATACCGTTACCAACAAGGGTAACGTTGACCTGACGGTTGACTCCGAGCGCTCCGGTATTACGACTGAAGTGAGTGCTGAGGGCCTCAACCACGAGGATCTCTGGAACATCTTCGGCAACAGCAGCGCTGAACTCACCAGCGATAACGTTAACGCCTCCGATAGTGTCGTTTACGTTGATGCAGACGAAAATTCGATCGTCCTCAACGGTCGCGAGGACTTCGAAGCTGACTTCACCGGCATCGCGGCTGGTGAATACCAGTTCACGTCGTCCGTGACTGACACGACGGCTGAAGACACGGCCACGATCCAGGTCACCGAAGCTGGTGACACGGATTACTCCATCACCAACGTCGAGCAGGTCGAGTCTGGTGACATCGCTGAGATCACCGTCGCTCTCGAAGAAACCCAGGACGCCTCGATCGTGCTTGGGTCTGCGGACACCGACTACGCGACTGCCGTGAACGTGAGCGGTGTCGAGGGTGACGAGGTCACGCTGACCTTCAACACCCACGAAGCAGGGAACAGTCCGTGGGGCGTTGCTGGTGATAACAGCGACGTGTCCATTGAACAGAACGTCGAGAATAGTGAACTTGGAACCGACCCGCTCCCTGAGTACAACTGGCGTCTGGCCATTGGTGACGAACTCACCAGTGACTTTAACTCCAGTGACCTGAGCACCTACCAGCTCAACCAGGAATACGACCGCGACGCGCTGGTCGTTCAGGCCCACAGCGGCTTCGGTGACGTGACGACCTACACGGCACCCGCCGACCAGAACATCGAGAACCTCGAGGACTTCAACGAGTACGCGACCGCGACGGACACGATCGCGGAGAACGACTCGCTGCTCCTGACCCTCGAAGACTTCGGTGCAGAGGGTGCAATCGACGACATCACGAATGACTACCAGGATGATTTCATCCTCGAGATCACTCAGACTAAGTCGGGCGTCATCTCCGACGATACGACTGAGTTCAACAGCTCCAACGGCTCCCTCGATCTCGAACTGGTCACTACCAGCTCCGAGAACTACGAGGGCGATCTGGTCTTCAAGGTTACCGGTGACAACCTCGAGACCTACAACGACCTTGACTACGAGAACGCAGAGTTCGACACCACGTTCACGGTGAACGACAGCAACGAGTACGTCGCAGAAGACGAGGACGTCGAGTACGACGTCGCTCTCGACTTCAACAAGCGTACTCTCGAGTGGGACGACATCGACTCGCTGCCGGCTGAGGACGGAGCCCAGGCCAGCGGGACGACGAACGTCGCCCCCGGTACGGAAATCAACACCGAGGTTGACTCCGACGAAGGTGGCTTCGTCGACCTGAGTGACGCTGTCGTCGCCGCTGACGGCACCTTCACGACGGAATTCGACCTCGCTGGCGAAACACCCGGTGTCCACTTCAAGATGACCGCTACTGACACCGTCAACGAGGACAACACGGCCGTCGCAGAGGACGTGACCCTCGAAGCCGCTTCTGATGACGAACCCGAGACGGACGTCGATGTCTCGGCTGAGTACGACTCCCCGATCACGACCGAAGAGTCGACCGACATCAGCGCGGTCGTCACCAACAACGGTGACTCCGCACAGACCGTCGACGTTGAACTCACGTTCAACGGCGAGGTCTACACCGAGGAAGGCGTCGAAGTCGGCGCTAACTCGAGCGAGACCGTCACCCTCACCACCGTCAACGGTGAGGACCTCGACGCCGGTGACTACGATCTCACCATCTCTGTCTCCAACGAGAACGTTGACGCGTCCGCCGACGGTACGCTGACCGTCGAGGACGCATCCGAGAACGGTGAGGAGAACGGTACTGAGAACGGCGCCGAGAACGGTGAGGAGAACGGCAACGAGAACGGTACCGAGAACGGCAACGAGAACGGCGCCGAGAACGGTGAGGAGAACGGCAACGAGAACGGTGGCGAAGACGATGGCGAAGACGACGGTACGCCCGGCTTCGGCATCGCTGTCGCCCTCGTCGCGATGCTCGCTGCCGCCATGCTCGCGCTCCGCCGCCAAAACTAATTACCGCTAACTAACCACCGGACTTCGTCCGGCCCTTGACGCACATTCCATTTTCTTTCGCACGCTACATCCGATAGCGACAGCAGTCGCCGAGTCAACGGCCTGTTTTGTCTCACTGTTAGACGAGCGCTCATCGGAGATGTGGTACCGAAGATCCGAGTGACGCTATCGAGAATGCGCCGAACTGACGACGCGCTACACGATAGATCGTAGCGCTGCTATATGCATCTCGGGGGGAATTGGCTGAATCCTACACACACTGCGACAGTCGCCACTGAGATCGAACTCGAGTGGCTCATTATCGAACCGAGCATCGATAGAGACTGACCGAACAGCGGCCACCGTCGGCTACTTGCTGGGAACCGAGACAAGAGTTCTTGAACGCCGAGATCGTGCTATCAGAGCTCTCTGTGAGGAGAACCGGTTCAGAGAACTTTCGTTGCTCGAAGCGTGAAGGAACTAGAGGCGATTGAGACGCGTAACTCCAGCAGCCGTCACTCGTCGCCGACCAGACAGTACCCGTGTCCCGGTTCCTCGAGGATCGTTTCCTTCTCACCGTCGTAGTAGTTCGAGAAGACGGCCCGTTCGGCGTAGTAGATTCGTCCATCGATCGGGACCGGCGCACTGGTGACTCGACCGCGGTTCGCAACCCGCCAACATCGATTGCCGGTCTCCTTGTCGAGGGCGTACAGGTGCGAATCGTAGGAGCCGGCCAGCACCGTTCCGGCAGTGACCGTCAGCGCGCCGATGACGCGGCCGCCGACGTCCGCCGACCACAGCTCTTCCCCCGATTTAGCGTCGATCGCGTAGACGTAGCCGTCGTCATTGCCCATGTAGACGACATCTTCCTCGATGTCGACTGCGGGGTTCGACATGATAGAGCGGTCCGTATCGAACGACCACACTTCCGAGCCGTCCTCGAGGTCGAGACAGTAGAAGGTCTCGTCCCAGCTACCGACGTAGCCGTAGCCGTCGTGGGCTGCCACCGTACCCTTGATCTGAGCGCCCTTGCGGAAGGCGCCGCCTTCCTGTTCCTCGCCGTCGGCGTTGGTCTGGAACGACCACGCGAACTCGAGAGAGGGAAATTTCCAACAGTAGACGACGCCGTCGTTCGATCCGGCGAGAATCCGTCCCGTCTCGAGATCGATCGTCGGCGAGGGGTGGGGCTGGCCCCAGATGCGGTCGTCACTCCAGGTCGGCTCCCCGGTCTCGGGATCGATTTCCCAGAGTGCGCCGGAAGATGGGGCGCCGTATTCGGCGATGATGTAGAGCCGACCATCGTAGTAGGCGGGACTCGAGCCGATCGCGAGCGTTCCCTCGAGGTCCCGGGAACGAGTCCGCCAGACGAGGTCGCCGGTTTTGACGTCCAGCGCGTAGAGGTCACCGTCGTAGCCGCCGATGTAGGCGGTATCGTCGATCACTGCCGCCGAGCCGTGGAACCCTTTCTCCGTCGCGCCGGTCCGGGTCGACCACTGCAGTTCTCCCGTCGGTGCGTAGGCGTATACCCAACCGGTGTCGCCGGCGAAGATAATCGTCTCACCATCTGGTGTTGGGACGGGGCTTGACTTGGCAGCCGTGTGGCCGACGTAATTGAGCGGGAACGTCCAGTTGACGCTCACCGAACTCGGGACGACTTCGTCAGGGTAGTAACCGAGCCGACGCAGTCCACGACGGAACAGCGAGACGTCCGACTTAGGATGCGTTGCGTACTCGGAAACGGAAGCCGCGGGTTTAGCGGTCCCGCAACCGGTGTCGTCTTCGCTCGGGTCGACGATCGTACCGAGAGTGTCCACTGTCTCGGAACAACCGGCCAGCCCGGTGACCGCGGCCGCGCTACCGAGACGAAGAAGTTGTCGCCGGGACGGAACGTGTGTTCGCGCCCGCCCGTGATCCGCAGACCGATTTGTCGAGTTCATTGATATTCTGTCGCAGCCAAGAACTGCTGTTGACAAAAGTATCTCGATCGAACCAACTCCAGCCGATCGAGAGTATGAGGCCGGCGAAGACTCACATGAGGATTCGGTCTACCGAGGTGATCCGCAGTTCGGCTACTGTTGGTGTCTCTCTCGGGCCGCCTGCAGACATTCGTCGCTGCAGTAGTGGTACTCGAACACGTCCGCGCCGTCGCGAACTCGCCACGTCAGTCGTCGGTCGCAAGGCCCGATTTCGCATTCACAGATGCGACACGCCGTCGTCTCGCGGAGTCGGTCGTGACTCGAGGGCAGTTCGGGTCCGTCGTAGCGGTGTTCCATACGGCGACTGGACAGTCGACCGACTAAGACGGTCGGCTGAATTACTGGACATCTTATATATGCCGTCATTTCGAATTGTCGAATTTGGCGGACGAGGACGGTGGACCTCGAGACGACGGTCCGATGGGACACCCCTCGTTTTCAGTGAATCGGTTGCTTTCGGAACGTCGCGGGGCCGGCAGACACCCCTCGTTTTCAGTGAAGCGAGTTCGGAGCCGCGATGAAACGGGACCGCCCTCACAGCGGCCGGATCAATCGGACACCCCTCGTTTTCAGTGAAAAGCGCCGACAAGCAGCAGCGGGACGTTGTTATATCGAGGATTCGGAGAGGGCGTCTAGAACGTTGCGCTGGTCGCTCGTAGACTCGAGGCAGGCGCTCATCACGACGTCGGGATCGTGCAGTAGGCGGTGGGTCCGGTAGCTGCCCTGTCCCTTGCCGCCGCCGGTGTGTCGGCTCTCGGTGATCTCCGGCAGCGTCCACTTCTTCATCAGATCGAGGACCCGCTGGTGGGTCAGCGACTCGCCGGCGACGACGTCGGCGATGACGCAGTAGGTGTCGTAGACTTCGCCCGTCGAGAAGGAATCCGAGAGTTTGGACTTCGTCAGGTACGCCAGCGCGTAGAGGGCGTAGCGAGAGTGGGGCGTCCCGTTCTTGATGACCTGAATGGAGCGGTTGAGGTCGCTGTACTCGTCGGCTTTGCGCACGTGGTCTTCGGTGACTCGCTCGCTGCCGTCCTTCTCCGCGAGTTTGCCGGCCGAGCGGAGGATATCCAGCGCCCGGCGGGCGTCGCCGTGATCGCGGGCGGCGAGTGCCGAGGCCAGTTCGATCACGCCCGGTTCGAGGACGCCGTCCTTGAACGCGTCCTTGCGGCGCTCGAGGATCGCCTGCAGTTGGGTCGCGTCGTAGGGCGGGAAGATGATCGGATCGTCCTGGAAACTCGAGGCGACGCGCTCGTCGGGCGCGTCGGTGTAGTCGGTCTTGTTGCTGATCGCGACGACCGCAATGTAACAGCCCGTCTTGCCGGCCTCCTCGGAGCGGGAGAGTTTCGAGAGAATTTCGGCGGTGTCGTCGCCGAGTTTGTCGATCTCGTCTAAGATCACGATCAGCGAGTCCGAGTCGTGGAGGAGGCCGTCCCCGTCCCAGAGCGCGTCGTAGTAGCGACTCGCGCCGACGCCGTCCTTGGGGATGTAGCGGTCGGGATCGATCGCGTCCCGGACCTCGAAGGCCATCTTGCGGGCGGCTCGCGTCTCCGTGTTGTACTGATCGCAGTCGACGTACGCGGCCGTCAGATCGGTCTCCTGCATCTGGGCGATGCCGCGTGCGCGGCCGGTGACGTGTTTGGCGACGAGCGACTTACCGGTCCCCGTCTTCCCGAAGAGAAAGCCGCTCTCGGGCGGATCGCCGAAGGCCGCCGGTTTGAGTAGCGCCTCGACGGTCTCGATCTCGCGGTCGCGGCCGACGATGCGGTCCTTCTGGGGCACGTGCTGGGGCCGGAGGAGTTCCCGACGACGGAAGATAGACGTCGTTCCGTCCGCCATCGGATCGTCCTGGAGTTCCTCGATCGAGGGCGTCGGGATCGGATCAGTTCCCATTAACCAAGACTTTCCCGACGCGAGTGATAAACGCACCGAACCGGATTTTCAGTGAAAGGCTCGAGACGGGCCACGAGAGTGAGTGACTCACTGATCGGGTCGCGGACGACGACGGCACACACACCCCTCGTTTTCAGTGAACGGCCGCGTAAGTGGGGATACGTGATCCGCTCTCGGCTCGAGTCCCTTGATCGCGTTATTATATTATTTATTGTATCGGTAAAGTAGTAGTGTGGTTGTGTGTTCACAGACGCTGAAAATGTGCTTCAGCGAGCGTCGCTTTCGCTCAGCATTTTCTTTATACTACGGCTCAATCTTCGCACCCACGGATTTTCGTTTTCACTGAAAACGAGGGGTGTGCCCGTCGTCGTTCTCCGTCCCGATCGCTCGAGCCGAACCGACGACTGGTGTTGCGCCAAAGTCTTCGCCGGAGTCGCTGTGCGCGAGTGGCAAGAGCGGTACGCCTCGGGTCACTCACAAAGTCCTGACGTCGGCGCGTTCCTCCCGGCAGCAGAACGGCCTCGGTGTATCGTCGCGCTCGAGTACACCCGAACAGACAGTCACTAGCTTCCAGCTACTCCCATCAACAACTTATGAAAACCACCGATATGTTTATCGGCGCTTGCTCGAATGCGTGACGTAACTCATGCCAAGGTGTGGCAACTGCGACGCGTACGTGACGAGCGACTTCGTTCGGGTGTTCGGCGTGAACGACGAGGTCCACGGCTGTCCGAACTGTTCGACGTATCGCGAACTCTCCGGCGGCGACGGCGCGGTTCGCGAAACCGAGACGGAACGCGAGGTCGGCGAACTCCACGTCTGAGCGGCTGCGAACCGTTTTTCACGGCGACGCGCTCGAGTCGTCGCCGTTCGCTCTCGAGTTGTTGGAACAGGCTACCGCTCGAGCGCGCCGGCGAGTGCCGAGGCTGCGTTCGATGGAGCACACCCTCGCAAACGCGAGGGTGTAAATGATATTGGACGCGAGGAAATGGGACGGCCGATCGACGACGGCCGTTCTCGAGCGCGAGATTACGACTGCGTCTCGGTCGCCGTCTCCGTCTCGACGTCGGGGGCGGCGGCAGCGGCGTCGTTTCGGTACTCCTCGAGTTCCTGCTCGACTTTCGCCTGGCCTTTCTTGAACTCGCCGGTCGATTCGCCGATGGATCGCGCGAGTTTCGGGATCTTCTGTGCGCCGAACAGCAGGATCGCGACCCCGACGATGATCAGCAGTTCCGGGGCCCCGGGCGTCGGGACGAACAGCGGTGCGATCGATGTCACGTCTTTACTGCCTATCGGTGTGCATGTAGTCTTTTCCTCTCAACGGATCGATCCCGTTCTGCGACCGCTCGGTCCGATCGTCGTCCTCACGGGTGCTTCGGGCACGCTATCCGCCGAATCCGGCTCACTCTCCAGGTCGTTCCCTATGAGCGCGCTCGAGCGCGACCGGATACTGACGCTTCGGCCGGTGAAAAAACAGAATCGACGTACTCCGATATCTCCGCCTCGTACTCGAGCGTTAGCCGGCGCGCGTTGAACGCCGTGGCTCAGTCGTCGGCCGCGGCCGGTTCGACTTCTTCGATACTCGAGTCGGCGCGCTCGAGGTCCTCCAGATACTCGTCGGCGTCCAGCGCGGCCTTCGAACCCATGCCGGCGGCCGTCACGGCCTGCTGGTAGTGGTAGTCGACGACGTCGCCGGCGCCGAAGATGCCGGGGACGTGGGTCTCGGTCTGGCCGCCGCCGTCGCCGCCCTTCGTCTTCAGGTAGCCGTCGGCGTCCATCTCGACGCCGGTGCCCTCGAGGTAGTCGGTGTTTGGCGTGTGGCCGATCGCGAAGAAGACGGCGCCGACGTCGAAGTCGAATTCCTCGGTCTCGGGATCGTCGAGTCGATCGGTGGGGTGGCCCTGGTCGTTCTCGACGAGAGTGACGTGGTCGACGCCCTCCTCCTGGGAGCCGTGGAGCTCGATGACCTCGGTGTTTTTCATGATCTCGATCTCCCCTTCCTCGACCTTCTCCTCGACGCGGTCGACCCAGTAGTCCTCGGCGCGGAACTCGTCGCGGCGGTGGGCGATGTAGACGGTGTCAGCAAATTTTGTCAGGAAGGTGGCCTCCTCCATGGCGGCGTCGCCGCCGCCGACGACGAGCATGTCCTCGCCGCGGAAGAACGCGCCGTCACAGGTCGCGCAGGTCGAGAGCCCGTAGCCCATGAGTTCGTCCTCGCCGGGGATGCCGAGCGTCCGAGCGCTGGCGCCTGAGGCGGCGATGACGGCGTCGGCGGTGTAGACGTCGCCGTTGGTCAACTCGACGCGGAACGGCCGCTGGTCCGAATCGACGGACTCGATGATGCCGTTCTCCAGTTCAGCGCCGAACTGTGTGGCCTGCTCTTTCATGTTGTTGACCAGTTCGGGCCCGCTGATCCCCTCGGGGAAGCCGGGGTAGTTCGCGACGTCCGTGGTGAGGGTGAGCTGGCCGCCGGGCTCGTCGCCCTCGATGACCAGCGGCTCGTTGTTCGATCGGCCGGCGTAGATCGCGGCGGTGAGGCCGGCGATCCCGGTGCCGGCGATGATCAGTTTGCGGTGCTCGAGGACCTCGCCGTCCTCGGTATCGTCCGCGATGCCGAGCTTCTCGTCCAGTTCGCCGGTCTCGTCGAGCGCGCTGGTGTCGTCCCAGCCGCCGATGAGTTCGTCGTCGATGAACACTTCGGGTGCGGTCTTGCGACCGTCGGCGCGCTCGACCATCTCCTCGAAGAGGTCGTCGTCGCCCGTGACGTTGTACGTCTCGTACTCGACGTCCTTGCTATCGAACAGGTCCTTGGCCTTCTCGCAGTACGGACAGTCCTCCTTGGTATAGATCTCGACTCGAGGCTGTTCGCTCATGTATCAGGGTTGGGATAGAGCGCCTAAACCCCTTGCGTTCTCAGCAATCTCGAGCGGTTGCTGTGACGCGTCGCCGCCGTCGGCCGATCTCCGCTCGCGGTCGCGAGGCGTCTCGCACCTCGCTATTGACTACGAGGCTCGTGGGGTCCGCTTCCCACTACGAGGCCTGTGGGGCCCCGCTCTCGACGAACTCGACGGTCACGGCCACGTCGCGCTCGGTCCGGTCCTCGAGGCCGGCCTCGAGGGTCGGGACGAGTGTCGGATACGGAACGTCGGCGGGTCGCTGGACGACGACGGTGACCGCCGACTCACCGTCGGTTCCGGGGCCGACGAACTCGGCGCGCACCTCGACGAGTTCGAGGTCGTCGTACGCCTCGTCCTCGAGGACGGTCCGCACCTCGTCGTTGACGGCGTTCTGATGGCTTACGTACTGGCCGATGACCAACCCACCGGCGGCGAAGACGAGCATGCCGACGACGGCGGCGATGAGGAGGGTGTCGAGCCACTCGCCGGGGACGTTGGCCCGGAGCGATCCCCGCGTCCAGCCGTCGGGCCGATAGCCCAGATACCAGAAGACCGCGAGGCCGGCGAAGAGGATCGACGTGGCGTTGACGGCGACCAGCGCGCCGGCGCCGACGGCGACGGTCGTCTCGCCCCAGGCCAGCCCGATGCCGACCGCCGCGGCCGCCGGGATGAGCGCGACGGCGATCATCACGCCGACCAGCGAGACGGGGATCGCCGTCGCGAGGCCGAACGCACCGGCGGCGCCGGCACAGACGCCGACTACGAGCGCGAGCAGCCCCGGCGAGATCCGGTTCTGGACCTGCACGATGGCCGTGATGTCGATCGTCGAGGGAACGACCCCGCCGGACCGGACCAGCCACGCGAAGGCGAAGGCGCTGGCGATGGCGACGACGAGCCCCATCGCCAGCGAGGTGAGTCCGCCGGCGATCATGTCGCGGTCGTCGAGCACGAGGCCGACGGTCCCCGTCAGCGCGGCGCTGACCTGCGGCGCGATCACCATCGAGCCGACGACGATCGCCGGCGAGTCCAGCAGCAAGCCCGCCGTCGCGACGATCGCGCTCAGGACCGTCATCACGTAGTAGGTGACGCGACCGGGCATCATGTTCAGCGCCCGCGTGCGGATCTCCTCGCGGGCGATGCTGTCGTCTTCCTCCTGTCCGTTGACGTACCGTTCCTCGAGCTCCTCGATTCGCGGCGTCCGGGCCGTCTCGATCGAGGAGACGACGATGAAGTCGTCATCGACGCCGGCCTCGCGCAGCGACGTGAGCACGCTGTCGACCGCCTGCGTCGGGATCGGGAACGTGACGAGTTCGCCCTCCCCTCGGTCGCTGCTCTCGTTCGTTCGAACGTAATCGAGGCCCTCGTCCTCGAGCACGTCGAGCGCTGCGTCCCGCGTTTCGGCCGGGACGAACACCTGCAGTAGTCGCACTGGCGACGGAGACGAGTCGTCGCGTGATACCTATGCGGTCGTTATACTGTTGTTTCCGATCGTTTCTTCCCGGTTACCATCGGTGTCGGTCGCACTCGCCGTGCCGGCGCTGCCGACGGTGGCGCGGCGTCGAGTCCCGACTCCGCTTTCTCGTAGGCGATAGTGGAAGGCGACCCCCGGCGTCCATCTGTCGCCGATTCGCCGCCGACGGCCGAGCGAGACAACGCACTTACGGTCTCGACCGACGAGTATCGACCATGGCTGCGGATCTCGAGGAGAAGACGGATCGCTACGGCGAGTTGCTCGCGGAGGCCCTCGAGGCGGCGTCGGTCGCGCCGCCGGAGGGGACCCCGATGGCCGAGGCGGCGGCCGAATGTTACGAGATGGCGTCGTCGTACCTCGAGGACGGTCGTCACTTCCGCGAGGAAGACGATCTCGTCAACGCGCTGGCGTCGTTCTCCTACGGCCACGCGTGGCTCGACGCGGGCGCTCGAGTCGGCCTGTTCGACGTGCCGACTGAGGGTCACCTATTTACGGTCTAGCGGTCCGCTCGCGGCCAGCGAGCCGCGTCGGCTTCGAGGGCGAGGAAACGGAGCGCGGACGGCGAGACGCGGTACCAATACAGTTGGACACTACACTTCTGTAGCTCGCTGTTGTAGGGTCGACCGCGATGGTGATGGGACGCGCCGACCGAGTCGGGCCGAGTTCGTCGGCGGGTAACTCACACTGCCGGACCGTCGGCGGAGGGCGTCGTCGCGACACCCCTAAAATCCACACGAGTAACAGCAATATAACCGCAACATATATAATAGAAAATCCGAACAGTTTATAAGACAGGCGAAACCTTTATATGGTTCACGGCCTTACTCTATGTTAGCTGAGGCGACCGGGTTTCTTCTGGTTACCCCACCCGGGAGCCCCGAGTAACGCACCCGATACATACACCATGACAGACACCACAATCAAAACGTACTCAGGCGAGACGGAGAGCGAGGAAACGACCGAACAGTCGGGAGAGCAAGAGCGCTGCCCCGAGTGTGGCGGCCGAGTCGTATCGGACGCCGAACACGCCGAGACGGTCTGTGAAGACTGCGGTCTCGTCGTCGAGGAAGACGAGATCGACCGCGGCCCCGAGTGGCGGGCCTTCGACGCCGCCGAGAAGGACGAGAAGTCCCGCGTCGGCGCGCCGACGACGAACATGATGCACGACCAGGGCCTCTCGACGAACATCGGCTGGCAGGACAAGGACGCCTACGGGCGGGCCCTCTCGAGTCGCCAGCGCCAGAAGATGCAGCGCCTCCGCACCTGGAACGAGCGATTCCGCACCCGCGACTCCAAGGAGCGAAACCTCAAGCAGGCGCTGGGCGAGATCGATCGGATGGCGAGCGCGCTCGGCCTCCCGGAGAACGTCCGCGAGACCGCCAGCGTGATCTACCGCCGCGCACTCGAGGAGGACCTGCTGCCGGGCCGTTCGATCGAGGGCGTCGCGACGGCCTCGCTGTACGCCGCCGCACGACAGGCCGGCACGCCGCGTAGCTTAGACGAGATCTCGGCCGTCAGCCGCGTCGAGAAGATGGAGCTGACCCGCACGTACCGGTACATCATCCGGGAACTCGGCCTCGAAGTCAAGCCGGCCGATCCCGAACACTACGTGCCGCGGTTCGTCAGCGACCTCGACCTCTCGGACGAGACCGAGCGCATGGCCCGCGAGCTGCTCGAGTCGGCCCGTCAGGAGGGCGTCCACAGCGGCAAGTCGCCGGTCGGCCTCGCGGCCGCCGCGGTCTACGCCGCCGCCCTGCTGACCAACGAGAAGGTCACCCAGAACGACGTCAGCGAAGTCGCCAGCATCTCCGAGGTCACGATCCGCAACCGCTACAAGGAACTGCTCGAGGCCTCCGACACGGCAGCCCCGGCGTAAACGCGATGTTTCGGGGTCTGTCATCGGCGGTTTCGATTCGACCTCGGGTGCCGTAAGCGGTTGATTAGGAAGCGACAACACTTTTGAGGCACGGTGTGGAATATCATAGCATGGATGAGACGACCGTGCAACTGTTGTGTCCAGAATGTGCGAAAGATTGGCAGATTTCTCCCGGCGAACTCCCCGCTGCCGCCGACATGTTTCACTGCCCCGGCTGTCACGCCTCGCGGCGGATGTCCGAGTTCACGCGAACCGATCGGGATCTCCAGACGTTGAAACAACTCGGCTAGCGATCGACCCCTCGCAGTGCGGAGCGCGATCCGCCCACTTCTTCGATTCTCTTGTGCCAGTGTCCAGTAGTAGTGACCGTTTACCGAGCCTGACTGGTGCGTTCAAACCCCCCGATGAAAGGGCTCATTATTCGTGTAATACCCCATTGTACGCGCTTCCTTCGAGCGGTTTTGCACCGAGTAGGGACCCCTTTCCGCGATTTCTATCTGGCGACGTCCTGTCGACCGAACTCGGGGTCCGTGCTAACGCGACTCAAGATAATAATATAACCCTGCAGTGGGTATGATTGCATGGTTATGAAGAAGCAGGAGCTCATTCACCTTCACGGCCTTCTCGCGGAGGTATCGAACCAGTGCGCGGAGTGGGATGACTGTACTATCGATCTCGAGGAGTACGAGTCGCGGGGTATCCGACCGACATCGATCCACAAGTCGAAAACTGATCACAAAGCTGCTGTCTTCGCACTCGCCGGGGGAATCACGAAGAACATGCGCGAGGGGGAGCAGGAAGCAGTCGCCGCTACTGCGGACTGAGACAGACGACATCTCCTTCGATAATGCAACCGCTGACTGGCGAGACTCGTCTTCGCGTCGCTACGCTGGCCTCTTGTGAGCCTCGTCGGCGACGAGCGCCATTCTGCTAGGTCTCACGATACTCGCGCTACTAGCCGTCGCGATAGTCGGACTCCTGTTCATCGTTGTGCATAGCGCTCGCGAAAATACACTAGGACCGGGAAGGCAGCCGGGGACGGTAGTTACTCAACCAGATCCTCGAACTCGGGGAGGATCTCCTCGTCGTCGGTCTCCTCGTTATCGGTCTCCGCGGTCGACGACTCCTCCGTCTCGGTGTCCGACTCGTCGTCGACTTCGTCTTCCTCAAGTTCCTCGACCTCGATGACCTCGAGGGGGATGTTCTCGAGGAGTTGGCCGATCTCCTTGCGCGCGATGCGGGAGGCGTGTTCCTCGCGCTCGACGTTGAAGACGGTCATCTCCAGTTCGAGCGCGACCAGCGCCTCGTCGGCCGCGATGAAGGCGGGGGGGAGCTCCTCTCCCGATGGAGCGGTGCGCTCGCCCATGTTGATCTCGACGTAGTTTAAGTCAGGGTTTAACATCTCCCCCGTCTTCGAAATGGCGATGCGAATCGCCTCGTCCGGAGTTTCCACATCGAACACCGGCACGGCGGCTTCGACGACAACCCTGCAGTTCATGTGCGGATATTGTGTCGCATCCAGTATGAAAGTTCGCCTCAGGAGACAGGACACTCTGTTCGAGAGCTAGCTCTGCCCGGCGAGCGCCCCGTCGGCCGGATAGCTAGGTAATATCACGCACTGTACGGCTGGTTCGATCGACCGGCCACCCGTCCGCCCCGCCGGTTCGAAAGGCAAAAGCCCGCGCCCCCGAACGGACGGCTAGATGGAGACAGGGACGATTCCGGTCGACGAACTCGGGGGCGGTCTCGACCTGTACCGCACGCTCGAGAGCGGACAGAGCTACCTCTGGCGGCGCAGCGACGGCGAGATGTACGGCGGGTCGCCGGCGCCGGAGGCGTGGTATCACACCGTCGTCGACGGGGAAGTGATCCGGGTTCGTCGCCGCGGCGGCCCCGAGGGCGATCCGACCGCCGGCGTGGCGGCCGACGCGACGACCGGCCGCCTCGAGTGGGAATCGACGACCGATGCCGAACCGATCGTCCGCGAACTGCTGCGCCTGGACGACGACCTCGAGGCGATCGTCGACGCGGCGCCGGACGACCCCCTCCTCCGGGAGGCCTACGAGGCCCACCGCGGGATGCGACTGGTCGACGATCCGGCCTTCGGCTGCCTGATCTCGTTTATCTGTTCGACGCAGATGCGGGTCGGCCGGATCCACACGATGGTCTCGACGCTGGCTCGAGAATACGGCGACGCAATATCGTTCGACGGCGAGACCTACCACGCGTTCCCGACGCCGGCGCAACTCGCGGCGGCGACCGAGGCCGAACTGCGGGATCTGGGACTGGGCTACCGGGCCCCCTACGTCGTTCGCACGGCCGAGATGGTGGCCGACGGCGAGGCCCACCCTGAGGAAGCACGGGATCTCGCATACGAGCCCGCTCGAGAGTACCTGACCCGATTCGTTGGCGTCGGCGACAAGGTCGCCGACTGCGTGCTCCTGTTCTCGCTGGGATTCGACGAGGCCGTCCCCCTCGACACGTGGCTCAAGTCGGCCGTCGAGGAGTACTACCCCGACTGCGAACGGGGCTCCTACGCCGCGACCTCGCGGGCGATCCGCGAGCGACTGGGCGGGGAGTACGCCGGGTACGCCCAGACCTACATCTTCCACCACCTGCGGACCGGCGAGTGACGCCGTTCGCACGGAACAATTTTGTAATACTGCTGTCAATATGCTCGTATGGTCGACGGATCGATCCTCTCGCTGCTCGCGGCCGCCGGGTTCGTCGGCGCGCTCGGCGTCGCGATCAAGTACTTCGGGATGGTTCGGCTGATCGCGGGCCACGATTCCGACCGCGTTACCGACGAGGAGGGTCTGGCGGACTTCGTCGGGACGAACACGCTGTACGTCGCTGGACTGCTGGCGCTCGTCGCCGTCGTGGAGTACGCGGAACCCCTCGGTGGCTCCGACCTCGTCTGGATCGTCTTCGTCGTCGCGGTGTTCGGTCTCACCGTCCGCATGATCCGCGGCGCTCGCCGGTACGAACGGCCGGCGTGAGTAGCGCCGACGTGTTCAGCAAGAAGCGAGTCCGAGTCCGCACTGCTCGAGTGCGCGGTCTCGAACGTCGGTCTCACCGTCGACAGCGAGCGGTTCACTCGTAGTCCTCGCGACCGGTGACTGCCCAGTAGGCCTGCGAGACGAGCATAATGCCGAAGATAGCTGCGAGTATGGCGGCGACGTAACGAGCGGCCGTCTCGCCGATCAGATAGTAGGCGAATCCGCTCGCAACGAGGACGAACAGGATCGCACCGACGAGCAACTCGAGTAGTTCCCGGAGCGTCGCGCGGCTACTCGAGACGTCGAGATACTCGTCTTCGATGTGTTCGATGATGCCCATGGTCGTGTCCTCTCGTGTTCGGTTCCCGAGTCAAAAGAACTCCTCGAGTGTGACCTGATCCCGCTTTAGCGGTCACGCTCGAGCCGTATAAGAGAATACGAGACAGGAACACCCCCTATCGCGGCAACAGGGGATTCCACGGCCTCCCCAACCGATTCGCTCATTTCTCCCTCGCACGGCTCCGTCGGTCGCACCTCGCTTCGCTCGGACGCCCGACAGCGCGCGCCACGGCGTGGAGTCGGTCGGGCAGCACTCGCGTCGTAGAGTCGACTTTTTGCCGCTCGCGGTCGATCCCTCGCACATGGCAGGACGAACCCGCGCACACGTCTTCGTCTCCGGGACGGTACAGGGCGTCTACTACCGCGCGAACACTCGAGACACGGCCCGCGAGAGGGGCGTCGACGGCTGGGTGAAGAACTTGGACGACGGCCGCGTCGAGGCGATCTTCGAAGGGCCCGAGGACGCCGTCGAGGGGATGATCGAGTGGTGTCACACGGGCAGTCCCGCGGCCGACGTCGAGGACGTCGAGGTCGAGTACGAGGAGCCACGGGGCGAGGACGGCTTCGAAATTCAGTACTGAACCGGTGTTCGGCGCTGCTGTCGGCCGCCTCGAGGACCGAACCGATCCGTTCGGCGGTCGCCGTCACCGATCGTTCTACTCTCGACCGTCGGCGTGGTGGTCTCCCGAGCCCTCGCATTCGGCCCCCGATTCCGTGACCTCGTCGTCGTAGATATCGATATGGTGGATCGCGCTCGGGGAGAGGAGTCGATTACCTTCGAGTTCGATCCACCCGTTGGCGTGGACGACGATCGGCCCCTCGTAGAGCGGCTCGTCGTCGACCGGTTCGTCGTAGATGACGACGTCCCTGTAGGCTTCCGTGAGGGGATTCACGTCGTCGGAGACGATCGAATCTCGGGAGGCGATCGGCGGGAACATCACAGTAGAATGACGCTACTACGTCGGATAAGTGTGACGTAACGGACAGTATCCGTGCTGATCGATTCGAGGACTCCGTCGGGACCGAAGCGAGCGGTCAGACGGACTCGATCAGATACGCCTCGAGCCACGGCGGCTCCTCGGTGTACTTCCACTCGGCCATCTCGGCCTTCTCGCCGGCGTAGTAGGCCCGATAGGCCGCAACGGGATCGTCGGGCCGTTTGTACTCGTCGGGCATCGTCTGGGGCCGGGGCGTCGGCTCCTCGTCGGGGAATTCGATCGCCTCGGGATCGATGCGCTCGATCACCTGCCAGGAGGCGTGGTCGTCGTCCTTGTCGTATCGCTCGACGAACTCGGCGTTGAGCGCCGCGGCGTGTTCTCGGAGGCGAAGCCAGTTCGACCGCGACTCGGTCGCCCACGTCGTGACGGGGTGGTCGACGTGGGTCGCTTGGTAGAGGAAGTCCGCCTCGTAGCCGTTCTCCCGGGCCGCAGTGCAGAGGACCTGCGCGGCCTCGAGCAGCAGCTTGTTGACGTGCTGATCGCAGTGATAGCGCGCGGCGAGCCGCGGGTCCTCGTCGAGCCAGAAGACGTTCACGACGGTACTCGGGGCTCGAGACGATTGACGGTATCGCTTACGGACGTTCGACCGAGTACCACCGGTCCGCAACGTTGAACGGACGGCCCGTCGAACCCCCGGACATGATCACAGGCGAGCGAATGGGCGCCGTCGACGAGAACGCCGCGGCGCTGGGCGTGCCGCGAAAGCAGTTGATGGAGTCGAGCGGGAACGCCGTCGCCCGCGCGGTCCGCGACGCCGCCGAACCGGGGGCTCGAGTCGCGATCGTCGCCGGCCGAGGCAACAACGGCGGAGACGCGTTCGTCGCCGCCCGCTTTCTAGATGGGTACGACGTCACGACCCTCCTGCTCGGCCGCGCCGCGAACATCGGCACGGACATCGCTCGCGAGAACTGGGAGGCCCTCCAGCGGACCGACTACGAGACGCGAGAGATCGCGGACTCGAGCGGGTTCGAACTCCCCGAGTGCGACGTCGTCGTGGACGCGATGCTGGGGACGGGGATCAGCGGCGACCTCCGGGAACCCGCGGCGACCGCGGCCGACGCGATCAATGCCGCCGACGCGACCGTCGTGGCGGTTGACGTCCCCTCCGGCTTCGACGCCGACGGGGGCGATCACGCCGACAACGGCGTCGAGGCGGACCGCGTCGTCACGTTCCACGACGCGAAGCCGGGACTCGAGGACCTCAACGCGGAGCTCGCGGTCGCAGATATCGGTATCCCGACCGCGGCCGAACGGGACGTCGGACCCGGCGACGTCGACCTCGCGCGACCCGACACTCGCGAGGGACGGCCGAATATCATCGGCGGGGGTCCCTACACCGGCGCGCCGGCGCTGGCGGCCCAGGCCGCCCTGCGGGCCAGCGCGGAACTCGCCTTCGTCGCGGCTCCCGACTCCGTCGCCGGCGAGATCCAGGGGTACAGCGAGGATCTGATCGTCCAGTCCTACGAGAGCGATGTCCTCACGCCCGAGGTGGCCGACGACCTCCTCGAGACGGCCGAAGCGTACGATAACGCCGTCGTCATCGGCCCCGGCCTCGGCACCGAAGACGAGACCCTCGAGGCGACCCGCCAGTTCCTCTCAGCCTACACCGGCCGGGCGGTCGTCGACGCCGACGCCCTCGCGGTCGTTCCGGAGATCGAGACCGACGCGACGCTGGTCTGTACGCCAAACCGCGGCGAACTCGCGCGGATGGGCGGCCCGGACACCGACGACCTGGCGTCGGTAGCCGACGAGATCGAAGCGTTCGCGGCCGAGCTCGGCCACGTCGTCCTCGCGAAGGGGGCAAACGACGTGATCACCGACGGCGAGCGCACGCGGATCAGCCGCTCGGGCACCGTCGGCATGAAGGTCGGCGGCACCGGCGACACGCTCGCCGGCGTCGTCGCCGCCCTGCTGGAGCACGCCGAGCCCCTCGACGCCGCCGCGGCGGGGGCCCACGTCAACGGGCTCGCGGGCGAGCGCCTCGCAGAGAGCCAAGAGTACGGATTCCTCGCGTCCGATATGCTCGCGGAACTTCCAGCGGTCCTGTGGGACGGAGGTGAGGGTGATGTCTGAGGATCCGACGCCGGCCGAGGGCTCGAACCCGGACCCGAGAGCGGACTCGAACGACGGCGAGGCCGACGACCTCACTCACACCACCGACGAGGGCGACGTCCAGATGGTCGACGTCGGCGACAAGCCCGACAGCGAGCGCCGCGCGGTCGCGGCCGGGGAGATCCGCCTCCAGTCCTCGACGATCAAGGCGATCCGCGACGACCAGATCGGAAAGGGCGACGTGCTCGCGACCGCCCGCGTCGGTGCGATTCAGGCCGTCAAACACACCTGGGAGACGATCCCGATGTGCCACCAGATCCCGATCACCAACGTCGACACCGAGTTCTCGCTGGGCGAGGATCGGGTTGAACTCGAGGTCGCCGTCGAGACGACCGGGAAGACGGGCTGCGAGATGGAGGCCCTCGAGGGCGTCACGACCGGGCTCAACGTCGTCTGGGACATGGTCAAGGCCGTCGAGAAGGACGACGACGGGCAGTATCCCGAGACGGGGATCGAGAACGTCCAGGTCGTGACCAAGGAGAAGCACCGGAAGTGAAATACCAGTGACTCGAACCGGGGCGTATCATGGCACTCCGGACGCCGCTCTGTGACGCCCTCGAGATCGAGTACCCCCTCGTCCAGGCGCCGATCGGCAGCGCGACGACCCCGGAACTCGCGGCGGCCGTTTCGAACGCCGGCGGACTGGGCCACCTCGCCGTCACGTGGCGCGACCGCGAGGAGACCCGCGACGTAATCCGCGAGACCCGCGAGCGGACCGACGAGCCGTTCGCCGTCAACCTCGCACTGGACGACGCGACGACGGTCATCGACACCGACGCCCATCTCGAGGCCGTCCTCGAGGCAGGCGCACCGATCGTCTCGTTTTCCTTCGGCGACGCGGCCCCGTACGTCGACCGCGTCCACGACACCGGCGGGACGGTGCTACAGACCGTCGGCAGCGCGGACGCCGCACGCGAGGCCGTCGAGGCCGGCGTCGACGTCGTCGTCACGCAGGGCCTCGAGGCCGGCGGGCACGTCCAGAGCGAGGTCGCGACGACGGCGCTGGTCCCGCGGGTCGCGGACGCGGTCGGCGACGCGGTGCCGATCGTCGCGGCGGGCGGGATCGCCGACGGCCGCGGCGTCGCGGCGGCGCTCGCACTCGGCGCGGACGGCGCGTGGCTCGGCACTCGCTTCGTCGCGTGCGAGGAGGCGAACGTACACGAAACGTATCGGCGACGGCTCCGCGAGAGCGACGAGACCGACACCGCGTACACGACCCTGTACGATAAGGGCTGGCCGGGGATGCCCCATCGCGTCCTCGAGAACGAGACCCTCGAGCGCTGGCGGGCGGTCGGGGAGCCGCCTGCGGGCGAGCAGCCCGGCGAGGACGACGTCGTCGCGCGGACGAACGACGGTGACGGCGACCCAATCGAACGCTACGACGAGGCGCTGGCGACGCCCGACCTCGAGGGCGATATCGAGTCGATGGCACTGTACGCCGGCCAGAGCGTCGGCGGAGTCGACGAGGTGCAGTCTGCGGCTGCGGTCGTGAGGGAACTCGTCGCCGAGACGCGCGAGACGATCTCGNCGATGGCACTGTACGCCGGCCAGAGCGTCGGCGGAGTCGACGAGGTGCAGTCTGCGGCTGCGGTCGTGAGGGAACTCGTCGCCGAGACGCGCGAGACGATCTCGGATCTCTCGGCGGTCGCCAGTTCGGTGGATCAATAGGACTATCTCTCGACGTCCTCGAGGGTACTGGCTCGAACCGACCCGAGCACGGTGATTTCGGGAAGGTATAATTGGAAAATAGCTGTTTGAGTGGTCGGCGATGCTCGAACGAATGACGTCGCCAACCGAACTCCAACTTCTGCCGCTGTTGCTCGTCGTTCCGCTCGTTCCCGTGTCGGGAGTCTGTCTCTACTACGCGGTCTCCAAGGACGCGGCCGCTCGAGGCGCGAACGCTACTGGCTGGGGCGCAGCAGTCTTCCTCTTGCCTCCGATCGGTGGACCGGTGTACGCGGTATATCGGCGTCGGCTTCCCGAGCGGACCGAGCCGCTCGGACGGACGAGCGACTGCTCGGCGCGGTCGGTATCGGCGGGATAACCGCGGTCCTGTTCTCGACGTCGATCACGCCGCCGGATCCGTTCAGTACGGCCCCGGTTGCGTTCCTGCTGTTTGCGGTGCTGGTTCCGCTGGCGGCCGTCGTCGGTTACGACGTCGACCCACCGACCGTTGATTTTCAGCGCCGTGAGCGGTGGGTTCCGGATCGACGGTGACTGAACTGCGGGCACAGCGCGTTCGCTATCTGTCGATCGTTTCGAGAAACGTTCGGGCGAATCGCGATACCGGAAGCCCGTATCGAACGGAATCGAGATCGGCGGAACCTAGAGGTCCATCCCGCCGTTGACGTCGATCACCTCGCCGGTGACGTACGAGGAGTCCTCGCTGGCGAGGAACCGGACCACGGCCGCGATGTCCTCGACCTCGGCCAGTCGCTCGAGGGGGATCCCCGAGACGATCCGCTCTAAGACCTGATCGGGAACCGACTCGAGCATGTCGGTCCGGGTGAAGCCTGGAGCGACGCAGTTGGCCGTCGAGCCGCCCTTGGCGAGTTCGAGGGCGATGGTTCGGGTGAAGCCGAACATGCCGCTTTTCGCGGCGGCGTAGTTGGCCTGGCCGAAGTTCCCCTGTTTGCCGACGACGCTCGAGATGTTGATCAGACGCCCCTCGTGGGCGTTCCAGATGTCGTCGAAGAATTCCTGAGTGCAGTTGAACATCCCGCCGAGGTTGACGTCCATTACCCGATCCCAGTCCTCCCGGGACATCTCGGTGAACTGTACGTCGGCCGTGATGCCGGCGTTGTTGACCAAAACGTCAGCCGGGCCGAACGCCTCGTGACAGACCTCCCGCATGTGTTCGACCTCCTCGCGGTCGGTAACGTCGGCCTGGGCCGCGACGGCGCTCCCGCCGGCGTCCTCGATCGCGTCGACCGCATTTCGGGCGGCGTCTTCCGAGGAGCGGTAGTTGATGACGACGTTCGCACCCTCCGCGCCGAGGTGCTCCGCGATCCCCCGACCGATGCCGCGCGCCGAGCCGGTGATGATGCAGGTTCGCCCATCCATGGACATGACTCACGGCTTCAACGGCCGCCGATAAATAACGACCTGTTAGTTATCAGTACATACAACGAGGATAATGGTTTAGGGGCCGCTCGAGCCCAGCCGTCGGTCTCGAGCGAGCCGGGAGCGTCCCCGACAGCCGAACCGATACTATCGACTCTCGGTCTGCTCGATCCAGTCTTCGATGCGACTGGGCGAAATTCCCGTCTCGGTGGCCAGTTCGGCGACGTCGGCGTCGGCCAACTCGTCGAACGTCTCGATGCCGGCCTCGGCCAGCGTATCCGCGTAGGCCTGTCCGACGCCGTCGAGGGCCGTCAAATCGTCGGTCTCGGACTCGATCGCCGACTCGGCGTCGACGTCTTCGTCGGTGACCTCCTCGACGACCTCTTCGTCGACGTTCATCTCGCCCGGTTCGGCGGGTTCCGCCTGAACGTCGTCCTCGCCGCGTTCGACGATCTCCGCGTCCGATCGGTCCTCGCCGTGGCGGTCGCTGGTCTCGGCGTCGAGTTCGGTCTGGGTACCGCTCTCGGCGTCCGTCTCGAGGCCCGATCCGTCCGTGAGGTCCTCAGGACCCGACTCGTCGCCGGCGACGTCTTCTGCGAGTGCGGCGTCTTCCGTCTCGGATTCGACATCCGTGTCTCGCGGCTCCGCCGCTCGACTATCCGAGGCGCGTTGCGCCTCGCTTTCCCCGTTCGACCGTTCCTCGAACCACTCGCTGACCTGCGGCCAGAGTTCCTCGTGGCTGCGCGAGGAGACGGACATGCCGATGTGGCCCGTCGCGAACTCCATGACCTCGGTGTCGTCGGAGCCGATGACCTCGTTGAACGGCTTGGAGGCTCCCGGCGGGATGAGGTGGTCGTACTCGGCGACGATCTGGAGGACGGGCATGTCGATGTTGGAGACGTCGACGCGCTCGTCGCCCAGGTAGAGCTCGTTGTTGTAGAGCTTGTTGTCCTGGTAGATGTCGCGGATGAACTCCTCGTAGGCCTCGCCCGCGACGTCGATCCCCTCGTCGAGCCAGCGCTCCATCCGGGCGAAGTTCTCGACGAAGTCCTCGTCCTCCATGTTGTCGTAGAACCGGACGTACTTCGTCACGTTGTTCGCGACGGGGTCCATCAGCGCGAAGCCGACGTCCAAGAACTCGGCGGGGACGTTGTCGAAGGTCTCGGTGACCGCTTCCGGGTCGTAGAACTCCTCGCCGCCCCAGAGCTCGAGGACGCCGCCCTCGCCGGCGAAACAGAGGCCCGCGGCCATCAGTCCGAGGTTCTTAACCTTCTCGGGGTACAGCGAGGCGTACATGGCCGACTTCGTGCCGCCCATGCAGTAGCCGAGGATGTTGATCGACTCCTGGTCTGAGCGCTCGCGGACGACGTCGACGCAGTTGTCGATGTAGCGGTTGACGTAGTCGTCCAGCGACAGCGAGCGGTCCAGCTTCGAGGGCTCGCCCCAGTCGATCAGGTAGACGTCGAAGCCGGACTCGAGTAAGGTCCGGACCACCGAGCGGTCCGGCTGGAGGTCGAGGATGTAGGGTTTGTTGATCAGCGCGTAGACGATGAGGATCGGCACGTCGTGTTGCTCCTCCGTCTGGGACTCGTAGTGGAGGAGTTTCAGCTTGTTCTCCTCGTAGACGACCTCGCTGGGCGTCTGACCGACCTCGATGTTCTCGACGGTTTCGGTGCGGTCAGGGGCGACCTGACTCTTCTCGGCCAGATCGGCGGTCGCCTCCCAGGCCTGTCGCTGCATGTTCAGGGCGGTCGCGAATGGATTGTTCATTGCTCCTCTAGGTGCTCGAGAACGCGGTCGAGTTTCTGCTCGACGTCGTGCTGGCGACGCTCGAGTTCGACCAGCCGGTCGCCGATTTCGACGACGTCGTCCTCAGTCGCGAAGCCGAGTGTCCGCAGGGTCTCCTGGGACGTCTCCTGGGCCTGCTGTTGCATCTCGAGGACGTCGCCGACGGTCTCACCGGTCATCCGGGCGAAGGCGGTCGTCGACATGACGTCCTTGAACGCCTCGTTGGCCGTGTTGAGCCAGATGTCGCGGAACTCCTCGACGTCGACGTCCTCGCCCTCGAGCTGGTCGTTCATCCGCTCGACCATCTGCTGGGAGGCGTTCATCCACGTCTCGTAGGCCTTGGCGTACCCCTCGACGCCCTCCGAAATCTCGTTCTCCTCGGTCGCCTCGCCGACGGCGTCCGACCAGCTCTCGACGAACTGGGCCTGGGCCTCCATGTTCTCCTCCAAGGCGTTCATGAACTGTTCGTTCCACTGTTCGACGACCTCGTTCCACTCGTGTGACTGGGGCTGTGAATCTGACATTGGAATAATATTAGCGGGCCAACCGCAAAAGCCTGGGGCTGCGTTGCGCGTTATGCGGAGATGTCGATCTCTTCGGCGGCCTCCTCGACGTTCTCGGCGGCCTCGGAAACGTTGGCTTCGACCTGCTCGTGGGCCTCGAGGTAGGCGTCGAAGGACGTGTCGACGACCTCGGCGTAGCTGGCGGCGAACTCGTCGTAGGCGGCCTCGGACTCCTCGATGGCCTCGACGACGGCCTCGAGCGACTGGGACTGCGCTTCGGTTGCGGAGTCAAAGCCCTCGTCGACGAGTTCGCGGATCTCGTCGAATTCGGCGGCTTCCTCGGGCAGCGAGGCCTCGAGGGCGTCGAAGTAGGCGTGGACGGCGCCCTTGGTCAGTTCCGCGTTGGACTCGAACAGCGCGCCCGAGGACTCGATGGCGTCGCCGAAGGCGGCGATCGAGGACTTCTGGGCCTCGAGGGCGTCGTGGGTCATGCTCTGGGACTGTTCGATGGCGGTGCGCTGGGCGTCGAAGACGGCGGTGACTGGGTTCTGGGTCATGATTGATCCTCTCGGTTTCGTTTGACGGGGACGACGACGGTCTGGACGATATCTCCCTCTTCGATGTCGAGGGCTTCCCGTTCTGGACCGGGAATGCTGATCCGACCGCCGCTCTGGACGCGGGCTTTGAACGTCGCCGTCCCCATGTTCATCGGCCCGAAACTCGAGCCCGTATCGAACGGGTTCGAGCTACTGGCCTGCATCATCTTCTTCAACATCTCCTGCTGGGATTCGGCAACTTGCTCGCCCGCCTCCTGCATCTGTTCGGTGAACATCGCAGGCGGGAACCAGAGCGATCGATCGGAGTCGTCCGTCATCACCTGTATCAACGAGCGCACTCCACATAAGGGTTTCCACTAGTTACCATCTAATACCATCTGATACCATAGAGTGGGCCGGTTGGTTTCGAGCGATGACTGTATTACCGGATCGTATCACCGTCAAATTTCTGTCTGTCGGTTGTACTGACGCGAATTCCGGCTCCAGAGCGCTCCTAATCGTAAATTACTAGCTATGAGCACCAGTAACAGTCCGTGCGCGAGCCAAAGAAGTCATAATGTCCACACGCTTACCGACGCCATAGATGTCCCACGAGAATACTGCGAAACGGAACCTCGCTGCCATGGCCGATGCCTGGTCGGCGATGACTCAGACCCTCCTCCAGAGCGCGACCGCCGCGAACCGGGCGGCCATCTCGGCGATGGTGCCGCCAACCGCGTCGAACGGGTCGGAGAGCGAAACGGTTCCCGCGTCGATTCCGTCGATCGACCACTCCAGTCTCGACTGGCAGTTCGACCGAACCGTCGACGATCCGGACCACATCAGCGTCGGCGACACCGTGACATTCGAGAAGGTCATCAGCGACGAGGACGTCCGCGCGTTCGCCCACGTCAGCGGCGACACGAACCGGCTTCACCTCGACGAGGAGTTCGCCGCCAGCACCCGCTTCGGCGAACGGATCGCCCACGGCACGCTCGTGTCCGGGCTCATCAGCGCCGCCCTGGCTCGGCTACCCGGGCTCACCATCTACCTCTCTCAGGACCTCGAGTTCAGCGGTCCCGTCGGGATCGGCGACCGCGTCTCCGCCCGCGTCGAAATCGTCGAGGAGCTCGGGAACGATCAGTACCGTCTCGAGACGGTCATCCGCGACGAGGACGACGACGCGACCGTCATCAACGGCGAGGCGGTCGTGCTGATCGACGACCTCCCCGAGGAGTAGCCCGCTCCGAACTCGAGTCGGCACCGTCCGGCCGCTCGCCGTCCGCCGCCCTTCGCCCCTCGCCCCTCGCCCTCGAGGGCGAGTAGTCCCCGCAGCCGCGTTGAATCGGCCACCCCGCCGTTTTCGCAGTTTCAGAGTTCGCCAGAGCGGAGGGATCCGCCGTCGGGCGTGCGAACGTGAGCGTGTGCAGTGTTGCTAAGTAGTTCCTCGCGGAACGGCCCCATATGACGCTATTCGGGACTGCCGGGATCCGCGGTCCAGTCGAGGAGATCACCCCGTCGCTGGCGCTTTCCGTCGCGCAGGCCGCCGGCGAACCGGGGGCCACGTTCGTCGTCGGCCGCGACGGCCGGGAAACCGGTCCCGCGCTCGCCGCCGCCGTCGAAGCCGGCCTCGAGAGCGCCGGCGCGGACGTCTACCGCCTCGGGCAGGTGCCGACGCCGACGCTGGCCTTCGCCTCGCGCGGGCGACGCGGCGTGATGCTCACCGCGAGCCATAACCCGCCGGCGGACAACGGGATCAAACTCTTCGTCGACGGCGTCGAGTACGACCGACAGGCCGAACGGGAAATCGAGGACCAGCTCGCGGACGGCTCCTCGCCCGCGGTCGCCGACTGGGACGAGTGGGGTCGGTCGGCCGAACTCGATATTCTCGATCGGTATCGCGACGCCGTCATCGATTTCGTCCGCGACCGCTTCGACGGTGCGAAGCATGCGGTCTCGTCTTCGGATCCGCTCACCGGGGTCTCGATCGCCGTCGACTGCGGTAACGGCATGGCGTCGCTGGCGACCCCGCAGGTCCTCGAGCGGCTGGGGGCCAACGTCGTCGCGGTCAACGCCACCGTCGACGGCCACTTCGTCGCCCGCGAGAGCAAACCGACGCCCGAGACGCTCTCGGAGTTCACCGACTTCCTCGCGGGGAGCGAGGCGTCGCCCGACTCGGAACGGCGGGGCGCCACCGCCCCGAGGGCCGACCAGTTCGACCTCGGACTGGCCCACGACGGCGACGCCGACCGGCTGGTCGTCCTCGGCCCCGACGGCGACGTGATCCACGAGGATACGATCCTCGCCGTCGTCGCCGCCCACTACGCCGAGACGAGCGACGCCGACGATCCCGTCGTCGTCACCACGCCCAACGCCTCGGCCCGGATCGACGAGCAGGTCCGCGAGGCCGGCGGCCGCATCGAACGCGTCCGCCTGGGGGCGCTTCACGAGGGGATCGCGCGGGAGCGAGCCGAGGGAGGTCCGGACACCGAGATCGTCTTCGCCGCCGAACCCTGGAAACACATCCACACCGCCTTCGGCGGCTGGATCGACGGCGTCGCCAGCGCCGCCGTCGTCGCCGCGCTGGTCGCCGCGGCCGGCGACGCGGCGACGCTTCGCGATCCCGTCACCGAACGGCCCTACCGGAAGGTCAGCGTCGACTGTCCCGACGACGCCAAGACCGACGCGATGGCCGCCCTCGAGTCCGACCTCCCCGACGCCTTCCCCGACGCCGCGGTCGACACGGACTACGGCGTCCGCCTCGAGTTCGAGGACGCCTCCTGGATCCTCGTCCGCCCCAGCGGGACCGAACCCTACGTGCGCCTCTACGCCGAGAGCGACGCCGTGGACGAACTGGTCGCCGAGGCGCGCGAAGTCATCAAATCGGCCGTCGCTGCCTCGCGGTGACGGTGGTCGAGAGGGACCTTTTTCCGTCCGCTCGAATCAGTACCGGTCATGACCGATTCCGACTTGCTCGAGGCCGCCCGCACCGTTCAGGACTCCGCTCACGTCCCCTACTCCGAGTACCCCGTCGGCGCCGCGCTCGAGACCGCCGACGGCGAGGTCTTCGTCGGCTGTAACCTCGAAAATGCTAACTTCAGTAACAGCCTCCACGCCGAGGAGGTCGCCGTCGCCGAGGCGGTCAAAAAGGGCCATCGCGACTTTGCGCGACTCGCGGTCAGTTCCGGCCGCCGCGACGGCGTCACGCCTTGCGGGATGTGCCGCCAGACCCTCGCCGAGTTCTGCGACGACGATCTGGTCGTCATCTGCGACGAGGGCGAGGATGCGGAGCCAAGCGAGTACACGCTCGGCGAACTGCTGCCGAACACGATCACCGAGGAGATGCTCGAGTGACGCGTCGTCGCCGTCCCGGGTCACCCCTTTTCGACGTAGTAGACGACCACCTCCGCGCGGTTGGACCCGACGAGCGGTCCGGTCGGTAACGGAATCGCCGACTCGGCCCGGATGCTCCCTCGAGAGCGGATATCGTCGTCGATCAGCGGCGGTTCGGTGCCGACGGGATGGGCGACTCGAACCACGACGCGTTCCGGCTGTCGGAGCGGGACCGGATCGTCGTACTCGACCGAGACGTCGATGAGCGAGAGGTCGTCGTACTGGGGCGACTGGACGACGGCTTCCACGTCCTCGTGGACCTCCTCCTCGTACACTCCGGTCCGGTAGGTGTCGTAGGTCACGACCCCGAGAAACACCGAGAGGACGACGATGGTGACGGCGAGCGCGACGGCGCGCTTTTCCGTCGCGACGCGGGCCTCGTCCTGCTGGAACCAGTCGTCCGGCCGATACCCCTTGTGCCAGAGGACGGCGAGACTGGTGATGTTGATCGTGAGGATGTTGACGAGGACGAGGAGGCCCGCGGCGATGGCGACCGACGGTAAGCCCCACGCGATACCGATGCCGACGACGCCGAGGGGCGGAACGAGCGCCGCGGCGATCATGACGCCGACGAGGGCGGCCGACGTGCCCGCGGTGAGCGTCCACGCGCCCGCCACCCCGGCGCCGATCGCGATAGCTAGCGAGAGCAAGTCCGGAGTCAACCGGCCCTGAACCTCCGATATCTCGAAGATGTCGAGCATCGGCGAGACGAGCCCGGTCGTCCGGATGGCGAACGCGAAGGCGGCGGCGGTGACGACGCTGACGCCGAGTCCGATCGCCTGCAGCTTGATGCCGCGCCGGAACAGCGCGCGGTCGTTGATGACCGTGCCGACGCTCGCGCCGAGCGCCGGGCCGATCAGCGGGGCGATCACCATCGACCCGACGACAACCGCCGGCGAATCGAGCAACAGGCCGGCGGTCGCGACGACCACGCTCATGATCGTCATGACGAGGTACGTATTGAATCTGGGCGTGAGATCCTTCGCCTGGGCCTGTAGCTCCTCGCGGGAGATGCGCCCGGTGTTCTGCGCGTATCGTTGCTCGAGCTCCTCGTACTGCTCCGAGACGACGGTCTCCGCCTCAACGATCACGGTGTAGGAGTCATCGTCGAGGCCCGTGTCTCGGAGGTCGTCGAGAACCGATTCGACCGCCGGTGCCGGCAACGGGAACGTGATGACGACCGAGGGGTCCTCGCGACTCTGCTCCTCGACGAGGGTGTAATCGAGTCCCTCTCCGTCGAGCAGCTCCTCGACGGCCTCGCGCTTCTGTTTCGGAATCAGAATCTCCACGAGCCGCATGGGCTCACGTCCACAATACCGTGGATAAACGTTGGACCTGACGTCGAGTCACGTCGGCGGAAACCGTCGCGAGTCCCGACTCCGCGTCGGCGGTCCGGTCACGGCGAGCGCTCCGACAGCACCTCGCGGAGAACCGTCCGGTGACACCGCTTCTTCTCGGTGTTCTCGTAACAGACCAGCGCCAGCGACTCGCCCTCGGCCAAGCGCGACTCGAGATCCTCGAGCGCGGCCTGCGCGTCGGCCGATTCCTCGAGATGCTCTCGATACGCCTCCTCGAACTCGACCTCGTCCCACGCGGCGTTGTGGGCGCCCTCTTCGCAGAGCCCCCGCATCTTCATGTCCTCCTCGCGCTGGCGGAACGACTCGAGCAGGTCCGTCGGTGGCCCCAGTTCGGGCCGATTCTCGTCGACGGCGCCGTGGAACCACGACGTGGGTTGGCGGACGACGCCGACGCGGGTCGTCTCCGGCGGCAGGTCGACCAGTTCGTGCTGGAGCGCGGCGACGTAGGTGTTGGTGAGCGTTCCGGTATTCGCGTCAGCGTTCTCGCTCCCGACGATATCGCCGCTCTCGTCGGTCCCCGCGGGCTCGTGCTCGTCTGCGTCGGCCATACCTGCGCTACGGGCGCCCTGCAGTTATATACCGCGCCGCCTCGAATCGCCGGACCGAATGACCGGCGCCGATATCGACGACAGCGAAGACCCGAACGCCGACGTCCAGTACCACCTCGAGGTCGGCCCCGAGGACGTGGCCGACACCGTGCTCCTGCCGGGGAATCCCGAGCGCCTCGAGAAGATCGTCGCCTTCTGGGACGACCACGAGATCGCCGCACATCACCGCGAGTACCGGACTGCCACGGGAACGTACGAGGAGACGCCGATCTCGGTCACGTCGACGGGGATCGGTAGCCCCTCCGCGGCGATCGCCGTCGAGGAACTCGCTCGAGTCGGTTGTGACACCTTCGTCCGGGTCGGCTCCTGCGGGGCGATCCAGCCCGAGATGGACGTCGGCGACCTCGTCATCACGACGGGCGCGGTCCGCCAGGAGGGGACCAGCGACGAGTACGTCCGCGAGGACTACCCCGCGACGGCCGATCAGGAGGTCGTCAGCGCCCTCGTCGCCGCGGCGGAGCGACTGGGCTACGACTACCACACGGGCGTCACGATGAGCGCCGACTCCTTCTACGCGGGGCAGGGCCGCCCCGGCTTCGAGGGGTTCGAGGCCGCGGGCTCCGAGACCCTCGTCGAGGACCTTACGGAAGCCAACGTGAAGAACATCGAGATGGAGGCCAGCGCGATCCTGACGCTGGCGAACCTCTACGGGCTCCGCGCGGGCGCGGTCTGTACCGTCTACGCCAACCGCGAGACCGGCGAGTTCCGCACGGAAGGGGAGTCTCGCGCCGCCGAGACCGCGACGCTGGCGACGCACCTGCTGGCGGAGATGGACCGCGTCAAGCGCGAGGCCGGCGCCGATCGGTGGCACGCGGGGCTCTCGCTCGAGTAGTGGTACTACAGCGATAACCGGCCGAGAGACGAGCGCTCAGTCCCGCATCCGGACGATCCCGTTCTCGAAGACCTTCCGATTGGGAACGATGTACTCCTCCGAGTCGTCCTCGATCTTCGTGACGAAGAGGTCGACCTCCTGGACGATCCCCGTCTGGTCGCCGATCCGGATCTCGTCGCCGATCCCGTAGGGCTGGTTGAGAAGCAGATAGATCCCCGCCGCGCTCGAGACGAGGAAGTCCTTGAAGGCGACGGTGCCGACGATGACGATGCCGACGGCGTACACCGTCAGCAAGATTAGCAGGGCGACGACGTGGACGCCGACCTGTCCGAGCGCGATGATCAGCGTCACGTAGAGGACGCTGTACTTGACGAGTTTCGGGATCACGGAGACCTCGGGGAGCTTGACGCCCCGGAGGTACTCGCTGACGACCAGTTCGGCCTTGTCGGCGATGATGAAGCCGATGATGAGCACGAGGACGGCGATGAACAGCTGCGGGATGAACCCCGTCACCCGGAGCCAGAACGCCTCCGTGTCGAGCAACTGCGCGATGTGGATCGCCGTCAGCACGGCGATGCCGTAGATGAACCACGAACTCAGTCTGGCGACGATCTCGACCGTCGAGGTGCCGATCGACTGGGCGGTCCGCTCGAACGGCGTCCCCTCGACGGCCTCCGGGACGCCCGACGCCTGCAGGAGCTCCTCGTTGAGCCGCCCGACCAGATAGCCGACGACGAGTCCGAGCGCCAGCACCGCCGCGGCTATCACGGCCGGTTCGTTGATGAGCGTCTGCCACTCTACCATATCAGTACGCCTCCGGATCGACCTCCAAGATGAGCTCTCCGGCTTTGAACGCCCGGACGAGCCCATCGCTTTCCGAGAGCACGATCGTGATCGCGTTCGTATCCCGCGTGATCGCGCCCCCGGCCATGTGTCGGGCCCCCAACCCCTTCGGAATGTCGACACCTTCCGCGGACGGCTCGAGGTAACGGTACGCGGAGACGATCTTGCCCGCGTCGGAAATGACGAACGCGCCGTCGAGCCGCGAGAACTCCTTCAACATCACGTTCACGATCGGATCGCCGACGTGGACGTGGGACTTCTCGAAGGGGTTGTACGACAGCGGGCGGGACTTGTTCATCACCTTGCCAGCGTCGCCGACGACGAACAGCGCGCCGACGGGTTTCCCCTTCTGGCCCTTCTTGCCGAGTTCGATCGCCAACTCGAGGACGGCCTTGATCACCTCCGGCTCCGCGCGGGACTTGACGAACAGGTCGTAGATGCCCGTGTGTGTCTCGGCGTCGGCGCGGACCCGAGAGACCGTATCGATCTCGTCGCCGTAGAGGCTCGTCGCACAGACCAACTGGTCACCGTCCTCGATGAGGTCCTGTTCGATGGCGCCCTCGAGACCGAACTTGATCCGCTCTTTGATGTCGTCGAACGCGAGGGGGAGTTCGACGAAGACGTCGGCGTTGACGGGGTTTTCCGTCCCGACGACGATGACGTCGAGGTCGTCGACGTCCGAGAAGCGTTCGTAATACGAGCCACTCGGCGAGAAGAGAAGGACGGCATCGATGCTCGCATAAAGATCCCCGAACACGTCGTCTAACCCGGCCATTGCTCATACAAGTTGCTCCCGCGCGAATAAGCGTTGTGGACCGTCTGACGCACGTCTGTCGCTTGTCTCTCGGTTCGACCGGATTCAAAATACCCTGATCACGGTTCAGCGCTCGATCCGGAGCTCGAACGGCATTCCCGTCGTTCGACGGTGTGACGCAGCGTCGGTCCGATTCTCAACCAGTGGCAGATCGCTCTCGGCGACGTCGGGACCGTTCTCGAACGGTCGTCGACGCGCCGATTCCTGACGACACCCCGAACGAGTCTCTTTCGAGCCGGTCCGGAACCGGTGTCGACCGTCCGCTCCTCCACGATCGAATCACCGCGCGGAGCTGCCACTCGAGACGAGCGGGTCACTCGGTCAGCGGCAGGATGACCCCGAAAATCCACACCGAGAAGAAGCCGATGACGAGGCCGCCGCCTTCCGCGAAGGTAAACAGCGTGTGTTCCCACCCCGGAAGCTGTCCCACGAACATGTGGCCGAGCAACTCGCCGGCTGCGCCCAGCACCAGGAGCCCGAGACCGAGCAGGAAGCCGCTCTTCGTGAGGAACGGGTAATCGAGATCACCGTATCGTCCTGTACGGGTCATACGTAACACAGATACGCGAGGAATTATTATCGCTTCGGAACTCGAAGACGTCGTTCGGGCCTTGTTGCTGATCGCTCAGCGCTCCTGATCGGTTTCGTTGAATGAGGGCTGCGGGACCGGATTCGAACAACGCGAAGACGTGCTCGCTCCCGATGGTCGCTGCGCGCGTCTTCTCTCGTTCGAATCCGGCCTGCTCCCTCACTCGTTTTCTCGTGTCACTCGAAAACTCGTTCAGTGCGCGGGACCGGATTCGAACCGGCGGACCCCTACGGGACAGCGTCCTAAGCGCTGCGCCGTTGGCCTAGCTTGGCTACCCGCGCTCACTTCCAGATTTTCACGAATCCAGTAAGTACCTGTCGATCCGCGCTACCGCTGTTTCACTGGCTCTTCGGGCGACCAGTCCGGCGGCACGATAAACGTCACGTGCTCCGAATCCCGAAGCTGGTGCAGTTCCGCCGCTTGTTCGGCCAGCGATCGATTCCGGTACGGCATCTCGAGGCCGCAGCCGGTACAGACGAGCTTGCAGGTTGGCTCTTTCATAGACGGGACGCAGCCGTGCAGGAGCCGGACGAGCGTCTATTGTGAGGGACGAAGACAACCCGGTTTAGTAGTCGTGTCCTAGTGAAATTATCAGAGAACGGCCAATTAGGCAACTCGTTCGTAGCTGAACGTTGCCCAGCGTAGCACCGGATTGGACGGTCCGTTCGGTGCTATTTCGAATCAGACGCCCGAATATGTGATCGTTTCCTGACCTATTGGCCCTACCTTTATGCGCGCCGCACCGATAGCCGGGTGCATGCACAGCGCCCGGGATCGCATCGAATACGAACCGTGGCTCGAGGAACTCGAGCAGATCGCCGACCGGTTGGAGCTCTCGACCGAAGCGCGATCCTGTGCGGTGGATCTCTTCTTGACGGACGTTCCGGAGGACGACCGGTCGAAGCGGGCCGTCCTCGCGGCCAGCGTCTACGCCGGCTCGCTCGTCGCCGGCGAGGGTCGAACGCAGGGCGACGTCGCCGACGCCGCGGACGTCTCGCGGCTCTCGATCCAGTCGCGCTGGAAGGATCTCCTCGAAACCGCGGGCCTCGAGCCGCCGCGGTGGTAACTCGCCCGAGCCGACTGTTTCGACTGTTTCACGGGCACACGCTGTGACTGTCTTCCCGTAAGTATACGCTACAAGAACGAAAACCGCGCGTCGGGTGGCCGTCGCTTCCGTCTCTCGATTCGATTCTCCGGCGGGTGGCCGGATCGATCCGCTCCGTCAGTTGGTGCCGGCCGCGTCGTCCCCGTCCTCGAGGACGTTTCCGTGTTCGTCGATCTCGCCCTTGACGACCCGGGTGCTGGAGATGATGTCGCCGTCCTCCGCGCGGACGTGTGGCACGACGACGACCTCGAGGGGGTCGTGGCCGCGCTCCCGGCGAATCTCGTTGATCCGCTCCCCGCCGTCTTTGGTCTCCGGCGAGACGACCAGATAGTCGAACTGCGGTTCGGTCGCGATACCGGTCGGTTCCTCGAGAGGCCGGACCTCGAACTCGCGGTCGTGGTCCGCGGCGAACGACTCGAGTTCCGCCTCGAGCGCCGCCTTCCGTTCGTCGAACGATCTGACGCGGCGCTCGACGTGTCGCGTCTTCGGCGCGAGTTCGTCGCTCGTCAGTCCCACGGTCACGTCTCCGAGTTCGAACGCCCGTTCGAACAGCCGACGGTGGCCGTCGTGGACGGGGTCGAACGTCCCACCAAGCGCGACGTCCATACCCCATTCCACTGGAGCGGAGCGTATAAAACGGTCGAATCGGGGGACGCGTCGGCCTCGAGCGCCGGTCGGAGCGAGGCGATATTTCGACGGTCGTCGAATTAGGCCTTCACATTGTTTTTAGTACTCCCCTGCAGTGTCCCCAATATGGGATTAGACGAGGACGCACTCGAGTATCACCGCACCGATCCGCCGGGAAAAATAGAGATTTCGACAACGAAACCGACGAATACCCAACGCGACCTCTCGCTCGCGTACTCGCCCGGCGTCGCCGCGCCGTGTACGGAGATCGACGAGGATCCGACCGACGCCTACCAGTATACGGCCAAGGGTAACCTCGTCGGCGTCGTCTCGAACGGCTCGGCGGTGCTGGGACTCGGCGACATCGGCGCCCAAGCGTCGAAACCCGTCATGGAGGGGAAGGGCGTGCTGTTCAAGCGCTTCGCCGACATCGATGTCTTCGACATCGAACTCGACGAGGAAGACCCGCACAAGTTCGTCGAGGCCATCAAGATGATGGAGCCAACGTTCGGCGGCGTCAACTTAGAGGACATCAAGGCGCCGGGCTGTTTCACCATCGAGGAGCGCCTGCGCGAGGAGATCGACATTCCCGTCTTCCACGACGACCAGCACGGCACCGCGATCATCTCGGGCGCCGCGCTGATAAACGCCGCCGACATCGCCGGGAAGAGCCTCGAGGAACTCGAGGTCGTCTTCTCGGGCGCCGGCGCGAGCGCGATCGCGTCGGCCCGCTTCTACGAGTCGCTGGGCGTCCGGAAGGAGAACATCACGATGTGTGACTCCTCGGGGATCATCACCGAGGCCCGCGCGGCCGAGGGCGACGTCAACGAGTACAAACGGCAGTTCGCTCGGGACCTCCCCGAAGGCGGCCTCGCGGACGCGATGGAGGGCGCGGACGTCTTCGTCGGCCTCTCGATCGGCGGCATCGTCTCGCAGGACATGGTCCGCTCGATGGCCGACGATCCGATCATCTTCGCGATGGCCAACCCCGATCCCGAGATCGGCTACGAGGAGGCCAAGGAGGCCCGCGACGACACGGTCATCATGGCCACCGGCCGCTCGGACTACCCGAACCAGGTCAACAACGTCCTCGGGTTCCCCTTCATCTTCCGCGGCGCGCTCGACGTGCGCGCGACGGAGATCAACGAAGAGATGAAAGTCGCCTGTGCCGAGGCGCTGGCCGACCTCGCCCGCCAGGACGTCCCCGACGCGGTCGTCAAGGCCTACGGCGACGAGCCGATCCAGTACGGCCCCGACTACATCATCCCCAAGCCGGTCGACCCGCGCGTGCTCTTCCGCGTCGCGCCGGCGATCGCGGAGGCCGCGATGGAGTCCGGCGCCGCCCGGACCGAACTCGACCTCGAGGAATACGAGGAGGAACTCGAGGCCCGCCTCGGGAAGTCCCGCGAGATGATGCGGGTCGTCCTCAACAAGGCCAAGAGCGACCCCAAGACGGTCGCACTGGCAGAGGGCGAGAACGAGAAGATGATCCGCGCGGCCTACCAGATCCAGGAGCAGGGGATCGCCCTGCCGATCCTCATCGGCGACGAGAGCGAGATTCGCCAGACCGCCGCCAACCTCGGCCTCGACTTCGATCCGCAGGTCGCGGACCCGTCGGTCGGCGACTACGAGGAGTACGCCGACCGGCTCCACGAACTCCGCTCGCGCAAGGGGATCACGCGCAGCGAGGCCGGCGAACTCATCGAGCGCGACACCAACTACTTCGGGAGCGTGATGGTCGAACAGGGCGACGCGGACGCGCTCCTGACCGGCCTCTCCCACCACTACCCCTCGGCGCTGCGGCCGCCGCTGCAGGTGATCGGGACCGACGACGACGTCGATTACGCGGCCGGCGTCTACATGCTGACGTTCAAGAACCGCGTGATCTTCGTCGCCGACGCGACGGTCAATCAGGATCCCGACGAGGAGGTCCTCGCGGAGGTCACCAAACAGACGGGCAAGCTGGCGCGGCGGTTCAACATCGAACCGCGCGCGGCCCTGCTCTCGTACTCGAACTTCGGTAGCGTCGACAACGAAGCGACCCGCCGACCGCGGCGCGCGGCGAGCATGCTGCAGGACGATCCCGAGGCCGACTTCCCGGTCGACGGCGAGATGCAGGCCGACACCGCCGTCGTCGAGGACATCCTCGAGGGCACATACGGCTTCTCCGAACTCGAGGACCCGGCGAACGTGCTGGTCTTCCCGAACCTCGAGTCCGGTAACATCGGCTACAAGCTGCTCCAGCGACTCGGCGGCGCCGACGCCATCGGCCCGATGCTGGTCGGCATGGACGAGCCGGTCCACGTCCTCCAGCGGGGCGACGAGGTCAAGGACATCGTGAACCTGGCCGGCGTTGCGGTCGTCGACGCGCAGAAAGAGTAGCGAGCGGGCGCACAGCGCCCGTGAGTAGCGCGGTATCAGCCGCTCACCGCGAGCGAATTTTCGGCATTTTCTCGAGACGGGTTGGGAGAGCCGTCAGAACGGGTGTACGCTGGGTACGATAATTAGGACGCGTTCCACTCCCGAAACGCTCCGTCGCTGTCGGAGTCGGTCTCAGTGCCGACGTCCTCGAACGTGACGCCGCCGTAGGCGACGCTGCTGCCGGCTCCCGAGTAGACGCCCGCATCGCCGCAGTCCGCCGCTCGAGCGGTCGTCAGCGTCGCGTCGACGTCCTCTCGGAAGCGGAACGCCTGATCCCTCGCGCCCGTGGCCGTCACGGCGCTCAGCTTCAGATCGTCCATGTCGTCGAAGAGGATCGCGTTCGTGAACTCGCCGTCGACAACGGTGTTCGAGATCTCGGCGCCGTCGAACCCGGCCGCGTACAGCCCCGAGCCGGCGGCCAGCCCCCTGTTGTCGGTTCTGATCGTGACGTTGCTAACGGTCAGCTCTCGGCGACCGCCCTTGACGTGTCCAAGCGAGATCCCTCGCGCGTTCTCGATACACGAGACGGAGTCGATCGTCAGGTCCTCGATCTCGTCGCCGGTGTCGCCTCGGATCGCCGAATAGAGGCAGCCGGTGATGTACCCGTTGCTGATCGTGATCGACTCGTTTCCGTTCCGGTGGATGTGGACGCCGTACTCCGGACCGTTCTTGGGGTCGATCTCGAAGTTCTCGAGGGTGCAGTTCCGCGTCGGGGTGCCGTCGCTTCCGGCCAGCAGTTCCTCGCCGCCGTCCCAGATGCTGTTCGACGCGATCTCCGTGGTCTGGTTGTCGAACTGAATCGGCGCGTCCGAGCCGGCCTCGCCGCCCCGAGTCGCCCAGTAGCCGTCGATCCCGACGTTTTTCGAGGACACGACGTCGATGTGGTGGTAGTAGATCCGGTCGCCGTAGATCCGTTCCAGTCGGACGTTTTCCGCGTGTGCGGGCATGATCCCGTTCGTGGCCGGCGAATCGATTCGGACGTTGCAGACCCCCCAGTTCGACGCGCCGTCGAAATCGACCGCGTCGTAGCCCCTGTTGGAGAGCAGCGCCCGGCCGTCATCGCCGTCGGGGCGCGTTCCCTCGAGGACCGTCGCGCGACCCGCCCCCAGCAGGAGCGTATCGTCGCCGATCAGCGGCGTCCGCTCGAGGAGGTACCGACCCGGCGGGAAGTAGACGATCCCGCCGCCGGCGTCCTCGACGTCCGCGAGGAGGTCGTGGACGGCCGCGCCGACTTCCGTCTCGCCGTCGCCCTCGATCCCGTGGGCTTCGACGTTCCAGACCGGGGTCTCCTCGGTGCGCGCGTCGACGAACTGCGCCGCCTCGAAGTGGCTCGTTCCCGGCACCGGCTGCTCCGAACAGCCCTTGCCGCCGAAGTACGTCCAGTCCTCGCTCGAGGCGTCCCAGCGCCACGTGATCCCCTGATCGGTCGCGTGGTAGAGTTCGTCGTCGTACTCGCCCTCGTCGGGGCGGTCGGCGATCGGTCCTCGAACGATCGCGTGTTGGTCGACGGCTTCGACCGTATCGGTGTGATCCCACGCGTCGCCCTCCTCGAACGTCTCGAGTCCGAGCCGCGGCGTTCGATCGCTCACGATTGCTCGCCTCCGCGTCCGTATTCGCTCCCGTAGGCGGTTCCGTAGCCGGCGGCGTCGACCGACGCGTCGCTTTCCGAGCAGCCGGCCAGCAGGAGGGAGGTACCCGAGACCGCGACGAGTACGTCCCGTCGGCGGGGTCCTGAATCGGTCATACGCCCTGACTCTCCCACCACCGTATAAACATTATTGCCTGAAACGGAGCCTCGCGGACGCCGGCGGGCGTCGCGTTCGCGACGGCCGCGGAACCAGTGGGATTTTTCGAGGTCCCCTCGAGACGTGTAGAACACCCAATGCGATCTCCGAACCGAGATACGGTCTCCGAACGCGGTTGCGAACGGTCCGCCGGCCTCTCGCGTCGTCGGTTGCTCGGTGCGAGCGCGGGCGCCGCGGCGGCAGGGCTGGCCGGCTGCGTCGGCGTCGACCTGCCGACCACGCTGGGCGGACGCCTCGACGGCACCGAGGACGTGTCGCTGTTCCAGAACGGACTCCGTCGCCTCGGCTACTACCCCGACGAAACCGTCCCGGAGTCGGTGAGCGTCAACTGGTCGTTCCCGATCAACGCCGCCGACCACACGGCCGCCAAGTCCAGTCCCGTGCCGACGCCCGACGGCGAGACGATCGTCTTCGGTGGCGACACCGGCAAGGTGTGCGCCTACGCGCCGTCGGGCGACCTCCGGTGGGCGACCCAGACGGACGCGACGGAAAAGGGCTTTCACGGGTCGGCGGCGATCGTCGGCGATATCGCCTTCATCGGCGGTTACGACGGCGATCTCTACGCGCTGGATACCGAGAGCGGAGACATCGTCTGGCGAACGCGATCCGAGGACGGCGATCTGGACGGCCCGCTCGCGATCGGCTCGAGTCCCGCCTACCACGACGGCTCCCTCTACCTCATCTCCGAGTACGCCCCGCCCTCCTCCGGCGCGCTCTGGGAGATCGATCCCGAGACCGGCGACCCGACGTGGAGCGACGACCGCATCTGGGGGCAGGCCCACCCCTCGCCGACGATCGATCTCGAGACGGGACGGATCCTCGCGGGGTCGAACGACGGCGTCGTCTACTGCTGGGAGTACCCCTCCCTCGAGTTCGCGTGGTCGTTCCGGGCCGACGCCGACGGCGAGGAACAGGCGGGCGGCGCCTTCCGCAAGGGCGCACAGATCAAGGGCACCGTCGCGGCCCACGACGGCTACGGCTACGTCGGCAGCTGGGACGGGAACTTCTACTGTCTCGACCTCGAGGACGGCACGGAGGAGTGGTCGTTCGAGACGGGCAAGGTGATCATGTCGAACCCGGCCGTCGACACCGACGCGGACGTCGTCTACATGGGCAGCGACGACGACTACGTCTACGCGCTCGACGCGAAATCGGGCGAGGAGCTGTGGTCGACGGACGTCGGCGGTCGCGTCATCGGCGCGCTGACGGTCACCGCGGAGACGGTGCTGGCCGGCTCCTACGACTCGCACCTCTACGCTCTCGACAAGGAGACCGGCGACCAGCGGTGGCGGGTCCAAAATCGGGGCCGGGTCACCAGCGCGGCGGTCCCCGTCGACGGCCGGATCTACTACGCGGAGCGGGCCGTCTTCTCGAACTACTACGACGACGAGAAGGAAACGATCCTCGAGGAGCCGGGACACGGGTACTGCCTGGTCGGCGACGAGTAGCCCCCTCAGCCGACGAGTAGCGTCGACATGAGCAGTCGACAGCGGTCGCAACCGCGCGATCCGCCGGGCGGGTTCCGGACGGGGCCCTAACGTTGCATATAAATATACGCCGAGACTGGATGCGAGTATGCAAAACCAGGGACGCTCCACGCGCAAGCGAACCGGTGGCCGACTGAAGAACGTCCGCAAGCGCCGAAAGAACGAACTCGGACGCCTGCCGACGGAGACGCAGGTCGGCGAGCCCCGATACCGAACCGTCGACGTCCGCGGCAACGAGACGAAGACCCGCGCGCTCGCGACCAACGTCGCCAGCGTCAACAAGGGCGGCGAGACCGTCTCCGCCGAGATCGAGGACGTCGTCGAGAACGACGCCAACCCCAACTACGTCCGCCGAAACATCATCACGAAAGGCGCCGTCATCGAGACCTCGGAAGGCCGCGCACGCGTCACCTCCCGTCCCGGTCAGACCGGTCAGGTCAACGCCGTTCTGCTCGACTAGACTGCGACCGTCTCGCTTCGTCTTCGCTCGAAGGCGACGCTCAGTGCTCTCGAGCGACGGCTATCTTCGAGCAGTCGCGCCGTTCCGTTCGAACTCCCGTGAGCGGGCGCGTCAGACGTCCCCGATATCGGCGTTCCAGACCGGCGTCTTCGGCGCCTCGAGTCGCTCGAGTTCCTCGTCGGACAGGTCGACTTCGAGCGCGCCGACGTTTTCCTCGAGGTGCTCGATCGTCCGCGGGCCGACGATCGGCGCGTCGACCAGGTCCTTGTGCAACAACCAGGCCAGCGAGAGCTGCGCCGGCGTCGTGTCCGTCTCGTCGGCGAGGTCTCGGACGACCTCGAGCACGTCCCAGTTCTCCTCGGTGAACCGCTTCTCCATGAACTCGTCCGACGCGGCGCGGCCCTCCTCGGGGTCCGCATCGCGTTCGTACTTGCCCGTCAGGAAGCCGCCGGCCAGCGGCGACCACGGGAGGACGCCGATCCCCTGATCGGCACAGAGCGGCAGGACGTTGGCCTCCTCGTGGCGGTCGACGAGGTTGTACTCGCACTGCATCGAGACGAACCGCTCGCGGTTGTTCAGGTCGGCCTCGTACAGCGCCTTCGCGAACTTCCAGGCGGGCATCGTGCTCGCGCCGACGTAGCGGACTGTGCCTTCCTCGACGAGCGCGTCGAGCGCCGAGAGGGTCTCCGCGATCGGCGTCTCGTCGTCCCAGCGGTGGATCTGGTAGAGGTCGACGTAGTCGAGCCCGAGTCGCTCGAGGCTCGCGTCGGCCTGCTCGAAGATGTGCTTTCGGGAGAGTCCCTGCCCGTTCGGGCCGTCGTACATCGGGCCGTACACCTTCGTCGCGACGGTCAGTTCCGCCCGATCGCGGTCCGACTCGGCCAGCGCCTCGCCGAGGATCTCCTCGCTCTCGCCGCGGGAGTAGACGTTCGCGGTATCGAAGAACGTGATCCCGAGGTCGAGCGCTCGCTGGATCACCGCGCGGGACTGCTCGCGGTCGTCTATCATCCAGGGCTCGTCGCTGCCGAAGTTCATACAGCCGAGACAGAGCCGGGACACCTCGAGTCCCGTCTCGCCGAGGTGGGTGTACTCCATCCCGTCGTCGTTCGCGGCGTCGCGGGAAAGTCCTCAGCCGGCCTCGCGAACACTGTCTCGACGCCCGACAGAACCTCGAGCGCGGGCGGTACTCGAACGGGGGAGTGACGAAACCGAATCGAACCTCGAGTCAGGGGCGCGGCGCGGCCTTCTGGAGGGCGGTCTCGGCGATGTTGCCGCCGTAGTCGGCGCTCCGGGACAGCGAGTCGACGATCAGCCCCAGCGACTGGGCCTGNCGCGGCGCGGCCTTCTGGAGGGCGGTCTCGGCGATGTTGCCGCCGTAGTCGGCGCTCCGGGACAGCGAGTCGACGATCAGCCCCAGCGACTGGGCCTGCACCGGCTCGAGTTCCCGGAGCATGTCGTCGATCGTCCGGGTGTGTTCGTCGATTTCGAGGATCGCCTCGCGGGCGGCGTGGCCGAGGTCGGTCGCCTCGTCGCTGTCCTCGGCGACCAGCGCGTCCATCGACTTCTCGATGACGTCCGCGACGTCGTCGTGGAGGGCGACAAGCGCGTCGGCGACGTCTCCGGGGATCGCCTCGAGTTTGAGCGCGAGGTTGCTGATCTTGGCCGCGTGGTCGGCGACCCGTTCGAGCTGGCGGGCGCTCGAGTGGAAGTCGAAGCAGTCCTCGCGGGGGACGCCGAGCTCCTCCGCGGCCCGCGGCGAGCGCAGCGTCGCGCGGAAGATCCGCGAGACGACCTGCCAGAGGCGGTCGACGTCGTCGTCGCGTTCGATGACGTCCTGGGCGATGTCGTCGTCGTTCTCGACCAGCGCCGTGACGGCGTCCTCGAGCNGCGGTCGACGTCGTCGTCGCGTTCGATGACGTCCTGGGCGATGTCGTCGTCGTTCTCGACCAGCGCCGTGACGGCGTCCTCGAGCATCGCCCGAGCGATCAGGCGCATCCGCGAGACGGCGTTGACGATCGAGAGCTCAGAGGAGTCGAGCAAGTCTTGAATGACGACGCTGTCGGTCGTCTCCTCTAAGACCTCGACGCCGACGAGGCTCTGGGTCGCGCTCCGGATCGCGCTGCGCTGGTCGGTCGTGATGCGGCCGGCCGAGAGGCGGATGATGTCGAAGCCGCTGACGTACATCGTCATCACGGCCCGGGTGAGCCGCTCGCCCTCGAGGTCCGTGACGTCGAGGGTTCCCGTCTGGCGATCGGTTTCGCTCTGGGGCGTCAACAACAGCGAGTCCCCCTCCGGATAGAACTCGACGGTCGTCCCGGCGCTGACGTCGTTGTCGGTCGCCCAGGATTTCGGCAGCGAGACGGTAAACGTCGACCCGCCCGTCACCTGCACCTTGCGCGTCTCCATACAGTGGCGATTCGACCCCGTGCGTATAAACCCATCTTCATCTATAGAGTTCTTCGTCGACGGCAGTATAATCACACCACTGCTTCTGTGGCGGTGAGTCGCCGAAATGCGTATTCCAGTCCCTCGAGAGCCAGTCCGATCGTAGAGATATGCATAGTTGACAAGAATCTATGTAGTGATGGCTGCGACGGACCCGCCCCCGACCGTTCGCGAGCGGCGCGTTGTTCGGTCTCGAAAAACCGAGCACTACCGCCGATCAACGCCGTCGTACGCCCCCTCTCCGTAGGGCTCTGTAGCGTCACTGGGTCGACGTGCAACGGACGGACCGCTCATAGCACAGTATTTATTCGCTCGGGCCTTGAGTACGCATAATGGTACCTGCGCACCGATTCGGACGCCGACCGATCGGAGCCGAGTTCGGTCCGGCGCTCGCCGCCGGTCGTGTGCCACCACGGCAGCGATCGTATCAACCTGCGTTTTCCACCCGATAACTGCCCGAACTCACCCACAATGACCGCGAACGGACCCCAATCCGTCCCGACGTCCGACGACAGTACCGCCCTTGCGGACACGTCCGTAACCGACGACGTTCCCCTCGGATCACCGCGGGTCGACGACGCCGTCATCGAAGCCCGCGATCTGGACGTCTACTACGGCGACGACCAGGCGCTGGACAGTATCAATATGGACATCCCCGAGCGGAAGGTCACGGCGCTAATCGGACCGTCGGGCTGTGGGAAGTCGACGTTCCTGCGCTCGATCAACCGGATGAACGATCTGATAGACGTCGCCCGCGTCGAGGGCGACCTCTTCTTCCACGGGAAGAACGTCTACGACGACGACGTCGATCCCGTCGCCTTACGCCGGAAGATCGGCATGGTCTTCCAGTCGCCCAACCCGTTCCCGAAGAGCATTCGGGACAACGTCGCCTACGGGCTGCGGGTACAGGGGAAAGACGAAAACGCCGACGAGAAGATACGAACAGCCCTCGAGCGGGCGGCCCTCCTCGAGGAAGTCGAGGATCAGCTCGACTCGAGCGGACTGGACCTCTCCGGCGGTCAGCAACAGCGACTCTGCATCGCTCGGGCGATCGCGCCCGATCCGGAGGTCGTTCTGATGGACGAGCCGGCGTCGGCGCTGGATCCGATCGCCACCTCGAAGATCGAGGACTTGATCGAGGATCTCGCCGAGGAGTACACCGTCGTCATCGTCACCCACAACATGCAACAGGCGGCGCGGATTTCGGACAAGACGGCGGTCTTCCTCACCGGCGGCGAACTCGTCGAGTTCGACGACACCGAGAAGATCTTCGAGAATCCCGAAAGCGACCGCGTCGAAGACTACATCACCGGCAAGTTCGGGTAAGCGGAGCACCGACACTGCGGCTACGAGGAGCCGGAGTCGACAACTCCGAAGCGTCCGAAAGCCGCCGAAGAATGGCCGCACGGTTCGCGCTTGCCGACTGGACCGACCGGTGACTCGATTTTGCTGATCGACCCGCGGAAACGAAGTTCGACGCCGGAAACTCGACGCCGATCGATGTGCCCGCACCTCGAGTCCGTCGAACGCTTCGATCCGGACTCGCGATCCGATCACCGTACCGCTTCGTCGGACCACCGACCGATCGTGCGACCTCGTCTATATATGTTCGACTGTTCGTCGACGAATACTCTCTCGTAGAATACACGTACATTCATCGCTATGTCTTCTCGTGCCAGCTATTGTCATATGTATGGGTTAGCAGCCCAACACTGGTACCAGTTGTCGCGTTGACAGCCGCCGAATCAAGTACATATCACTATATAGCTCTCATAGTAGTCTACTTACCTACAGTGTGGCTTGCATCCGGTGATGTCGAGAGAAACCACGGCGTCCCTGCCGACCGGCTTCGGTCGGCGTGATTTTCTCGCCGCGGCTGGTGTTGCCCTCTCCGGTGGGTTAGCCGGCTGTAGCGGCGTCTTCGCCGCGGAAGAAGATCAGGTGAACGTCGCGGGGAGCAGTACGGTGTTTCCCGTGACCGAGGCGATCGCTTCCGCGTTCTCCGAAGAGAACCCGACCGTCAACATCTCGCTCAGTAAGACCGGCACCGGCGGCGGGTTCGGGAATTTCTTCTGCGCGGGACGAACCGACATTAACAATGCGAGTCGGGCGATCGCCGACGCCGAAGTCGAACAGTGCGGGAACAACGATATCACGCCCGTAGAGTTCCAGGTCGCGACCGACGCGCTGACGGTCGTCGTCAATCCGGACGCGGACTGGATCGACTGCCTCTCGGTCGAGGAACTCCGCGAGATCTGGCGGGCCGACGGCGCCCAACAGTGGAGCGATATCAACGAGGACTGGCCCGACGAGGAGTTCGAACTGTACGGGGCCGCGACGACCTCCGGCACGTTCGACTACTTCAACGAGGCCGTCATCGGCGAGGAGGAGAACCACCGTAGCGATTACCACGCGACCGAACGCGATCGAACGATCGTCCAGGGGGTTCAGGGCTCGGAGTACGCGATGGGCTACTTCGGCTTCTCGTACTACAGCGAGAACCCGGACTCGATCAAGGCGGTCTCCATCGATAACGGCGACGGCTGCGTCGAACCGTCGATCGACACGGCCATGTCCGGCGAGTACACGCCCCTCTCGCGACCGCTCTACATCTACGTCGCGAAGGAATCGCTCGCGAAGTCGGCGGTCCGAGACTTCACCCGCTTCTACATGAAACAGGCCGCGACGGACCTCGTCTCCGACGTCGGTTACGTCCCGCTCACCGAGGAGAACCGCGACGAGAACCTCGAGAAACTCAACGGCGCGATCGCGGAGGTGACCGAATGAGTCAACCCGACTTCTCTCACGACGCGAGTCGCACGGCGCGGGGCACCGCCTTCCGCTATCTCTTCATGCTGTGTGCGCTGCTGTCGATTCTGACGACCGTCGCGATCATTCTGACGCTGCTGATCGACGCGGTCGACTTCTTCGCGCAGGTCTCGCTCGTCGAATTCCTCACGGGCACGCGGTGGAGCCCAACGAACGAACCGATCGCCTTCGGCGTTCTCCCGCTGATTTCGGGGACGCTGGTCATCACCGTCGGTTCGGCGATGGTCGCGCTCCCGATCGGACTGCTGACCGCGATCTACCTGAGCGAGTACGCCACCGATCGCCAGCGGTCGTATCTCAAGCCGGCCCTCGAGGTGCTGGCGGGCGTTCCGACGGTCGTCTACGGCTACTTCGCGCTCGTCTACATCACGCCGGCGCTGGACACGATCCTGCCGCTGTCGACGTTCAACGGGCTGTCGGCGTCGATCATGGTCGGCATCATGATCATCCCGATGGTCTCCTCGATCAGCGAGGACGCGATGAGCGCAGTGCCGGACTCGCTCCGCCAGGCCAGTTACGGGCTGGGAGCGACGAAGTTCACCGTCTCGACGTCCGTCGTCGTGCCGGCGGCGCTGTCCGGGATCTTCTCGTCGTTCATCCTCGCGCTCTCGCGAGCGATCGGGGAGACGATGATCGTCGCCATCGCGGCGGGACAAACGCCCCGGATGGTCGATCTGACCGATCCGGCGGGGATGTTCCTGAACTCGATCCAGCCGATGACCTCCGCGATGGTCCAGATCGGAACGGGCGACATCGTCGGGCAGGGCGAAGCGTACAAGAGCCTCTTCGCGGTCGGGCTGACGCTGTTCGTTATCACCTTCGTCATGAACCTCATCAGTGAATTCGTCGCGTCGCGCTACCGGGAGGTGTACCGCTAATGGCGGCCGATACCCGCGACGAACCCGCCGATTCCGGGTTCGGTCAGATCAGCCGGACGAAAGACGTGTCGTTCCGCCTGCTCGCGCTGGCGGCGACGCTCGTCGGCATCGTCTCGCTCGCGGCGTTGCTCCTGAACGTCGCCGTCGATGCCGTCGGCTGGCTCGACTGGCAGTTCCTCACGAACCCGCCCCACCCCGACCCGTACCAGGCAGGATTCCTGCCCGCACTCGTCGGCTCCGTCGCCATCATGCTCGTGATCGCGCTGATCACGTTCCCGCTCGGCGTCGGCGCCGCGATCTATCTCGAGGAGTACGCCGACGACGGCTACCTCACGCGGTTCATCCAACTCAACATCGCGAACCTCGCGGGCGTCCCCTCGGTCGTCTACGGCCTGCTGGGACTGGGACTCTTCGTCGGCCTCTTTAGCATCGGCTACGGGACGGTGCTGGCGGCCGCGTTCACCATCGCCCTGCTCATCCTGCCGATCGTGATCATCTCGGCTCAGGAGGCGATTCGGTCCGTCCCCGACTCCCAGCGACAGGCGTCCTACGGGATGGGCGCGACGAAGTGGCAGACGATCCGCAACGTCGTCCTGCCGCGGGCGATGCCCGGCATCATGACCGGAACGATCCTCGCGCTCGGCCGCGCGATCGGGGAAACGGCGCCGCTGATCATGATCGCCGCCCCGACGACCGTCTTCGGACTTCCGAACGGTCCCTTCAGCAAGGTCAGCGCCATGCCGCTGCAGATCTACAACTGGGCCTCCTATCCCCAGACCGAATTCCAGTACGGCGTCGTCGCCGCCGGCGTCGTCACGCTGCTCGTCGTCTTGCTGACGATCAACTCGATCGCGATCGTCATTCGGAATCGATATCAACAGCGCACCTGACAATGACTAACGAACAGATGACTTCCTCGGAAACGGAATCGACCGACGACCAGCCAGCCCCGACGCCGGGAACCGACGGCCTCGTCGACAGCGCCGACGCCGGCGCCGAGACGGCGACCGATCGGACGCTGCTCGAGGCGCGCGACCTCGACGTCTACTACGGCGAGGAGCAAGCGCTCGACAGCGTCGACATCGAGATTCCCGAAAAGCAGGTGACGGCGGTCATCGGCCCTTCGGGCTGCGGGAAATCGACGTTCCTCCGGTGTATCAACCGGATGAACGATCTCGTCGACGCCGCCCACGTCGAGGGCGAACTGCTGTTCGACGGCAAGAACGTCTACGACGACGACGTCGACCCCGTCGCCTTACGCCGGAAGATCGGCATGGTCTTCCAGTCGCCCAACCCGTTCCCGAAGAGCATCCGGGACAACGTCGCCTACGGGCTGAAGGTCCAGGGGAAAGACGAAAACGTCGACGAGAAGGTACGAACAGCCCTCGAGCGGGCGGCCCTCCTCGAGGAAGTCGACGGTCAACTCGACTCGAGCGGACTGGATCTCTCCGGCGGTCAACAGCAGCGCCTCTGTATCGCCCGGGCGATCGCGCCCGATCCGGACGTGATCCTGATGGACGAGCCGGCGTCGGCGCTCGACCCCGTCGCCACCTCGAAGATCGAGGACCTGATCGAGGATCTCGCCGAGGAGTACACCGTCGTCATCGTCACCCACAACATGCAGCAAGCCGCCCGCATCTCCGATAAGACGGCGGTCTTCCTCACCGGTGGCGAACTCGTCGAGTTCGACGACACCGAGAAGATCTTCGAGAACCCCGAGCACGACCGCGTCGAAGACTACATCACCGGCAAGTTCGGATAGCCGTCGATACCATCGCCGATCGGCGGTCGCCGATCGCGCGCTAACCGGGTATAATTTTGTTCGTCGTGACGTTTTCGGTCACCGATCGCTGAGCGAACGCACCGTTCACCGCCGGCCGTGATGCGCTAATCTACGAATGTGTATTGTTCGCTAACCATATCTATTATGTGATTCAATAGCATGGATTGGCAACTATGGTCGCCACTGGCGTGCACATTCTGCTCGGTCTTGCACTGGTTCTGCTCGTCACTCGGTCCGAGCGATCGGAGCCGTATCTCGTCGCGGCGCTCGCCGCCGCCGTCCCCGACGTCGATACGTTCGTCTTTCGACCGTTGCTCGAACTCGGCTACGTCTCGAGTATCGTGTGGACGCACCGCGGGCTCACGCACTCGCTGCTGGCTGGGGTCGTCATAGTGGGTCTCCTCTCCGCGTTCGGCCCCTGGCGAGCCGCCGCGATCGGGTTCGGATCGCACGTCGGCTTCGATACGCTGAGCGGCGGGGTCCGGTTGTTCGCACCTGTCGATCAGACGGCGTACGGGGTTTCGCTCGACTGGCTGCTCCTGAACATGGCCACGTCGGCCTTCGCGGTCGCCGTGATCCTCGGCAGTTTACTCGGCATGAAATACGACTTCGAGCGACGCGTTTCCCTTCGATTCCCGAAGTCGACACTCGAGCGATTCCGTTAGCAAGAGATCGTCGCACGGGTTATTCACACGCAGCATTCCGATTGAATCGGACGGGTGATTTGGGGATAACGCGTCCCACCTGACAGCAGATTCGTATCGGTGTCCGTTGAACCGCCCGCCGCTGGGAGACGGTAACCGTCAGCTCGCCTTATGCGTCATCGATCGGCAAGGAGACGAAAACTGTCGTCCCGTTCTCAGGCTCGGACTCCACCCACATCTCGCCATCGTGACGTTCGGCGATCCGTTCACAGAGCGATAGCCCGATTCCCGTGCCGGAGTGGTCTTCACGACTGTGAAGGCGTTCGAACACCTCGAAGATTCGGTCGTGATTCGCGGGCTCGATGCCGATCCCTTCGTCGCGGACGGCGATAATCCCCTTCGTTCTGTCTTGTTCGGCCGACACGGAGACGCGCGGCGGTTCGTCGCCGCTGTATTCGAGCGCGTTGTCCAGCAGATTCTGGAACAGTTGTCGCAGTTGGCTAGCGTCTCCTTCGACGCGCGGAAGGTCCGTAACGGTTATCTCAGCATCGGTTTCCTCGATCTTCCGTTGGAGGTCAGTTTGTACGTCCATCAACACATCGTTCAAATCGACCGGTTCGAACGGGTCGCCCTGCGTCTCGACTCGCGAATACGCGAGCAGCGCATCGATCATATTGCGCATCCGTTCTGCACCATCGACGGCGAACTCGAGAAATTCTCGACCCTCCTCGTCCAGCGTCTCCCCGTACTGGTTTTCGATCAATTGGAGATAGCTCGATACCATCCGCAGCGGCTCTTGCAGATCGTGCGACGCAGCGTGGGCGAACTGCTCGAGCCGTTTGTTCGACGCCCTGAGCCGTTCGTTCACGGTTTCGAGTTGTCGTCGGTTTGCTTTTGGTCCGTGATATCAGTCAGCGCACCAGGGAAGGTCAGCGGGTTCCCGTCGTCGTCGCACTCGACGTATCCGCGGGCGATGACCCACTGCAGTTCGTCGTCGGCATTCCAAACGCGGTATTCGGCTTCGTACTCGCCGCAGGATTCGACGGCGTCTTCGATTTCCCGCGTCACTCGGTCACGGTCGTCCTCGTGAATGGAATCGAGCAATTCCTGAAGTGGCACGCCCTCGCTGGCCTTATCCGGGTCGACTCCGAAGGTCCTCGCGAAAGATCGTCCGGTAACGAACTGGTCTGCAGGAATGTCCCACTCCCACGTCCCGACCGCGCCGGCGTCTACTGCCGCCTCCATATGTAATCGCGTATCGCGTAAGGATTGATACTGTTCTCGCTGTTGGAGCTGCGTACTCACCCAATTGCTGAGGAGTTCGATAAACGTCACCTCCCAGTCCGAGAAGTCCTCGCTTCTGGCCTCCGTCCCGCACAAGCAAAACGTTCCGTAGACCTCATCGGCATTGAATATTGGCGCCCCGAGGTAACAGTCGATACCCCGGGGATCTGCTAACTCCGGGGCTTGCGCTTCGACGTCCCCGAGGACGAGCGTTCGCTCGGTTTCGACGACGCGTTTGGACTTCGGGACCTCGGGAAGCGGAACCGCATCTCCCCGCTGAATACCGGCTCCGTTTGGGACGTCAATTGCCTCGAAGACGCAGGCGTCGTCATCTACGAATGAGAACGCGGCGAACTCCGCCCCGACGGCGTCACGACCGGTTTCCAGGAGAGAATCGATTTGATCGAGGAACAGCTGGTCAGTATCTGAGATAATCTCCGAGACCTGCTGTAAGAACCTATTCCGACGCTCAAGTTCGTCCGCGAGATTTCCTTGAGAGCCGCTCGGTGATCCATCGCCACCCATTAGCTGTCAGCAGCGCCTCTATGAGGAAAGGGTTGTTCAATTCGTCTTCCCTACTGAACGAAAGGTTTACAGCCCGCTCCGAATACCGAAGCTGTATTACTATCTCCTGTTTGTGAGTAGTCTCGACAGCCTGTACCCAATCACGTCGGTTTTCAGCGAGTCAATCCGACTTCGGCTGCAGTTTCCGCATACTCGCTCTATCCGTCGGTAGTTCGATACTGATATCCATCGAACGTACTCTACCGAGCCGTTTTTGGAGCGCTTCGTATAATGCGTTTCACGTTGACAAGGTTTCAAGCGTCGTAGTGGTCCGACACTTCGCTCGCGGATCGATGCAGCCTGCGACAGGCGGTTCCGGTAGTTCGGTGGCACAAGTTATATCTACGCCCGGAAAGGTGGCTGAACCATGGCCAGAAAATCGTATCAGGAGAAACTCGCGGAACTCCGCGAGGACATCCTCTACATGAGCGAAGTCGTCATGGAGCGACTTCGAATGGGGCTCGACGCCCTCGAGCAGAAAGACCACGAACTCGCCCACGAGGTAATCGAGGGCGACGGCGAGATCAACCGGATGTACCTCGATCTCGAGCAGGACTGTATCGACCTGCTGGCGCTCCAGCAGCCGGTCGCGAGCGACCTCCGGTTTATCGCCGCCTCGTTCAAGATCATCACCGACTTAGAGCGGATCGCCGACCTCGCGACGAACCTCGGGGAGTACACGCTGGACGCCGAGGAGGACCTGTTCCCCGACGTCGACGTCCAGGAGATGGGCGAGCTGACCCTCCAGATGATCGAGGACGCGATGGTCGCCTACGACGAGGAGGACACCGCAGCCTGTCGCGAACTCGCCGCTCGCGACGACGACCTCGATCATTTCGCCGAGCGAGCCAGCGAGATCGTCGTCCGCGACCTGATCGAGCGCGAACTCGATTCGCCCGAAGAGGTCGAACTGCTATTGCAGGACGTCTCGCGGCTCCTGTTGACGATCCGCGACCTAGAGCGCGTCGGCGATCATTCGGTCAACATCGCGGCGCGGACGCTGTACATGGTCGAAAACGACGACGAACTGATCTACTGAGCGCCCCGCTTCGTTTTCTCGCCCGCGACCCGTCCTCACTCGGGTTCGCGGTCGGTCGTCCCCATCGTGATCTCGCCGTCGGCGCGGATCGTCCCGTCGATCTCCGCGTCGGGGCCGAGTTCCAGCGCCGCACACGAGACGTCGCCGAGGACGCGAGCACCCGCTGCGATCGTGACGTCGCCGTCGCGCGTGGTCAGGTCGCCGTGGATCCGCGTTTCCTCGCCGACGGTGACGTCGCCTCGAGCCCGGAGGCTGCCGAAGATCGTGGTGTCGGTCCCGACGGCGATCGTCTCGGCGCGGACGTTGCCGTGGAGCCGGCAGTCGTCGCCGATCGTCGCGGGCGTCGAGACCCGCCAGGCGTCGTCGCTGACCGTCGCGTTTTTAGGGATCACGAGCGGGTCGGCGTCGATCTCCTCGCCCTCGTCCTCGTCGACGAGTTCGGAGACGAGTCGCTGCGCGGTCTGTTCCTCGCCGATCAGCAGGAGGTGTTTGAGGTAGACGAACAGGAACACGATCGTCGGCATGGGGTTGCGGATGACGATCCAGCCGTTGGCCTCGAACCCCTCTTCGATCTCGACGTCGTCGCCGATATCGAGGTCGCCGGCGACTTTCATCTCGCCGGCGACGTGGACGCGCTCGCCGATGTAGGCGTCCTGCCCGACCAGTACGTTCTCGGCGACCTCACACCACATGTCGAGACGACAGTCCGCCTCGGCTTCGATGGCGCCGCCGAACTCGACGCCTTCGCCGGCGAGGACGTTTCGGCCGCGGACCCCGAACTCGACGGTCGACCGACCGCCGACGAGGACGTCACCGTCGGTTACGAGGTCGACTTCCTTGGCTTCCGTTCCGTCGGGAACGACCAGTTCGTCTAACGGGTCCCTGCTGAAGGCCACACTTCACCCCAAAGGAGTTATCCACTAATAAACCTCGCGCGTCGTCCGCCGCGCGTCTGACGCGCGTCTCACGCGACGCGAGTCGCAACGCCTCTCTTTTAATCCCGCGCCGCGTACGGCCGTCCATGACGACTCTCGCGTTCGACGAAGAGGGGGTCGACGTCGTCTACGAAGGCACCGAGTTCCGCCTCGAGCGAGAACTCATCGAGGAGGCGACGGAGAAGACCTACTACGACGTGACCGACCACGAAGTGCTGCAGATCGTCGCCGAACAGCCGAACCTCCAGGGCGAGCCGCGACGCGTCGGTGATATCCTCTGAGGACGAGCGGGGACCCCGAGATTGGCACGCGGTACGCACTCCCACGGGAGGCGAAAATCGAAACGGGTAAAAACATCACCCGGGTACGAATGAGTGAGCCGAGATAGCCTAGCCCGGCCAAGGCGGTAGATTCGAAATCTACTGTCCTCACGGACTCGGGAGTTCAAATCTCCCTCTCGGCGTTTTCACGGCGCAACAAGGCGAACAGAGTGAGCCACTGCGCCGTGAAACCCACTATGGAGATTTGAATCAGGGAGGAGCTTTGCTTCGACCGTGGTTCAAATCTCCCTCTCGGCGCTTTTGCAGCGACACTAACGACGAGCGACGCGTAGCGGCGCGAACCGACTCCCGTTGTTGCAAAACGACCGCGGTGATTCGAATCAGGGAGGAGCGTTGCTCCGGCCGTGGTTCAAATCTCCCGCTCGGCGCTTCTCACGGTGCAACGAGACGAACAGCGGACGGACTTCCCGAGTCCGAGACCCGTCCTCGATCGAGCCACGACACTAATCGAAACCCGCGTCGTCGAGTGCGGCGAGCCGTCCCGTGGTGGACGTCCGTGAGTGTCGGCCGATCCCATGCCAATCGCAAGCATACTGTTTATCGAAATAGGTCCGAAACCGGTAGTAGCAGAAAATGGGACTCGATTGTAACCAGGCGGCCGTCGATCGGGGTGGAAAACGGTGAGCTCCGACGATCACGAAGGTGCGGACGAGGAGACGTTTCATCCCCTCGGCGAAGAGTGGCAGGACGGCCTCGAGGCGGAACTCGAGGACACGGAGTACGACGCGGAGTTGGGGATGGAGATGGCCAAAGACGCCATGCGCGTCACCAAGGGGGAGCTCTCGGAGGAGGAGTTCCACGATCGCTACCACGAGGACGTGATGGAGGAGTTCGGCGAGGACGAACGGCCGGTCGAGGCCGGCGACGCCGACGAGGACGGGCGCCTCGAGAACACGCTCTCCCGGTTCGGCGTCGACGAGGAGTCGCGCCGCGACGTGATGAAGAAGATGGGGGGCGCCGGCGCGGTGGGGTTCGGCGCCTGGGGGATCTCCAACGGCGGTTCGGACGAACCGCCGGCCGCCGCGGTCGCGGAGGAGTCAGAAGAGGGGGGCGAAGAGAACGAAGGGACCCAGTGGGGTATGGCGCTCGATCTGGAGTACTGCGACGGCTGTCTCTCCTGTGTCGTCGCCTGCGCTGAGGAACACGACTGGGATCAGGGCGCCAACTGGATGTACATCCTCGACTACCAGGACGAGACGACCGACGAGGAGGAGGACTACCGCCTCATCCGGCCCTGTCAGCACTGCACCGACGCGCCCTGTGAGAAGGTCTGTCCGACGACGGCACGGCACACCCGCGACTCCGACGGGCTCGTCCTGACCGACTACGACGTCTGTATCGGCTGTCGCTACTGTCAGGTCGCCTGCCCGTACGGTGTCAACTACTTCCAGTGGGACGAGCCCGAAGTCCCCGAATCCGAACTCGAGGAGGACCACGTCTACGACGAACGGGGCCGCCCGGTCAGCGCCCGCGGGCCGCGCGGCGTCATGGAGAAGTGTACGTTCTGTCCGACGCGCCAGGACGGAAGCAAGGGCGAGGAATTCGTCGGCCGGACGGCCTGCGAGGACGCCTGTCCCCCCGAGGTCATTCAGTTCGGCGATATGAACGATCCGAACAGCGATCCGCAACGGTACATCGAGAACACCGCGAAAAGCCGCTCGCTCGTCCGAATCGAAACCGATCTCCCGGATCCGCAGACGATCGAGGAGAATCTCGAGGGCAACGATCAGGACCTCCAGTCGGTCGTCGAGTCCGTCGAGGACCTCGACGAGGAGACGATCGCGATCGTGTTGGCGGTCGCCATCCTCGGAGAGGGCGGCGAACCCGAACACGGGGCGAACGAGACCCTCGCCGAACAGGAGGCGGCCGTGTTCGACGTCGTCCGCGCGCTCGACGAAAACGGACTCGATCTCGAGAGCCAGGAACTGCTCGTCGAACTCGAGCTCGCCGAAGATCCGGGCGAGGACGAGGAGTTCCAGGGATCGGACGAGGAACTCGCACAGGAAGTCCTCGAGAACTTCGGCGGCGATCCGCAGTCGCAGTTCAAACTCCTCGAGGACATCGGGACGGATCCGAACGTCGTCTACATCGGTAATCAGCCCGGTCCGGAAGCCCATCAGGTCGAAGGGCCGGTCGCCTACGAGGACGTCGACCAGACGGACGTTCGCAAGGACGTCCTCGACGAGAAAACGTTCGGCCCGCAGGGTCCCTCCCTGTAAGCGGGTCGCCCACCGGCGACGACCCGTCGGGTTCATTACGCCCGCCGCGAACGTCCACGTATGAATATTCGCCAGCGACTGATCGTCGGGGCCCTCTGGATCGGCGTCGGGGCCGTAATGGCGATCACGATCGAGCCCGGCATTCCGTCGACCGTGAGCGAGTTCCTCAAACTGTTCGTCGTGCTCCTCGCGCTATTCATCGCGTGCGTCTACCTGCTCGACCCCTGGAACGTCATCTCCCGCCAGCGGTTCCACTAGCGGGACGAATCCGAAACGGCAGCTATTCTCCAGCGAACGTGCGAAAAACGGCTCGTCGCGACCTCAGTCGTCCGCCGGCGCGAGCGGCTGCTGATCGGCCGCGAGCAACCGATCGAGCGCGTCGACCATCGCCTCGACGCTCGCGCGCGTGATGTCGGCCTCGCTGCGGGCGACCGTCACAGAGCGATCGTTGCGAATCATGGTTACCTCGACGGTGACGACGGCGTCGGTGCCGCCGGTCACGGCGTCGACGTGGTAGGAGTCGAGTTCGGCGTCGGCCATCGAGCCCAGCGCCTCGCGAACCGCGGAGACGGCGGCGTCGACGGGGCCGGAGCCGGTTCCGCTCGCGACGCGTTCCTCGCCGTCAACTTCGAGTCGGACGCTCGCCGTGGGAACGGCACCGCCGCTGGTGGCGTTGAGGTCCAGCAGTTCGACGACCCGTTCGCGGTCGTCGCCGGTGACGTCCTCGGCGATCGCAAGCAGGTCGGCGTCCGTGACCCGACGACCCCGGTCGCCGAGCTCGGTGACGCGATTCGCGATTTCGGCGATTTCGTCGTCGGCGGCATCAACGCCGTGTTCCTCGAGCGTCGCCGCGACGCCCGCGCGGCCGGTGTGTTTCCCGAGGGCGAGCCGGCGCTCGCGGCCGACGGTTTCGGGCTCGTAGGGCTCGTACATCTTGTCGTCCTTGAGCGTCCCGTCGGTGTGAATCCCGCTCTCGTGGGTGAAGGCGTTCTCGCCGATGACGGCCTTGTTCGGCGGGAGCTGGACGCCGGTCGACCGCGAGACGGTCTGGGCGAGGTCGTACAGCTCCGTCAGGTCGAGGGTCTCCACGTCGTAGACGTGCGAGAGGGCGATCGCGACCTCCTCCAGCGCGACGTTGCCGGCGCGTTCGCCGAGCCCGTTGACCGTACAGTGAACGAGGTCGGCGCCGGCCGAGACGGCCGCCAGCGCGTTCGCAACGCCCAGGCCGAGGTCGTCGTGAGTGTGGGCGCTGACCGGTCCGACGTCGGCGAGCCGACCGACCGCTTCGGCCGTGCGCTCCGGCCCGGTGTGGCCGACGGTGTCGGCGAAGCAGATCCGATCGGCGCCGGCGTCGACGGCCGTCGCCATCAGCTCCTCGAGGTAGTCGAGATCGGCCCGGGAGCCGTCCTCGCCGATGACCTCGACCCAGAGGTCGTGGTCTTTCGCGTAGGCGACGAGTTCGGCGGTTTTCTCGAGGTTGTCCTCGTGTGAGGTGCCGACCTTGTCCTCGATGTGGCGGTCGCTCGCGGGGACGACGATGTGGACCCCGTCGACGTCACACTCGAGGGCCAGATCGATGTCGGACTCCATTCCGCGACAGAAGCTCGTGACGCGGGCGTCGAGCTCGAGGTCGGTCACCCGCGAGATGGCCTGTCGCTCGCCCGCACCGGTGCAGGCGCTGCCCGCCTCGATGACCGAAACGCCCGCCCGCTCGAGCGAGCGAGCGATTTCGACTTTCTCGTCGGGCGTCAGGGAGACACCCGGGGCTTGTTCGCCGTCGCGAAGCGTCGTATCGAGAAGGCGGACTGTGCGGTCTGGAGCGATCGTATCGTTGGCGGAGTGAGTCACAGGTAGAAGCGAATCGGTGGTTACGGTCGTTTCATCGGAGAATTTCACGCCCAGCCGGGTTGCCCCGACTTCCTCTATCCTCGGACATATGTATGTGCCTCTATCACAGTATGCTGACTTAAATCCGCCGGTCCCGACTCGCTGATACGAGGTTCGGCGTCCTCCACTCCCGGTTCGTTCGACCCCTCAGCACCTCGGTTTGGGGGCGCTCAGGACTCGATGACGACCCGGTCACCTTCCTCGACGCCGTCCGCGGCGCCGGCCGGAAGTTCGACGAGCAGGTCGCACTCCGCGCGGGCGAAGCTCCTCCACGGGCGCAGGCGCTCGATTCGTTCGACGACGCCGTCGGCCACCCAGACGGCGTCGATCGGGAAGAAGACGAACAGCATGTGGACGTCGCGGACCTTCGCGGAATCGAATCGAAAGGCGAGCGCGGAGTCGTCGGGCATCGATCGGCGAAACATCAGGCCGCGGGTCTGGCTCAGCAGCGAGTCGGCGAGGTCGACATCCGCCGCCAGCACTCGTCGGTCGCCGCCCTCGTCGGTCGCATCGCCGCCCGAATCCGCTTCGTGAACCAACTGCACGCCCTCGAGTCGGAAGGCGGGTGGCAAAAGTCTTCTCGCTCGAGGCGCAGTCGCGAGCCGACTGCGACGAGATCGAACGATCCGCCGTCTTCGTGGCGGAACCGCTTCGCGTCTCGTCCCGACTGCGTTGTAACGCGATCTTTCCCGCACGGATTGGTCCTTCGTTGCCGTAACCGCAGCGATGCGACCGAAAACAGTCGTACGGGCGGTACCACGAGAAGATTACGAGCCTGAACGAACGTCCGTCTTTTATTGGACGCCGTTTCTACGTGCGGGCGTCCGCGGGGACGAGAGAACCATGACTCATAGCAACGAACACCGGCCTGAGAGAAGCGTTTCCGACGAATCGCGCCGGACGTTCCTCAAGAAAGGGGCCGTCGTCACCGCCGGCGCGAGCGCCGCAGCGTCGGGCGTAACGAGCGCACAGGAGGACGACGAGGAGCGGCCCGGCGCCCTCGAGGGTGCGTGGGAGGCGCTGATTTTCCAGAATAACTTCCATCCGGAAGCGCGGTTCGCGATCGTCTCGGACACCCTCGACTGGTCGCCGAATTACGGCGGGATCGACGATAGCTGGTTCACGGGCTACAACACGCGCACGATTCGGTGGCTCAACACCGGCGAACACGTCCAGCTATTCGTCGCGGACGAAGCCGACATCANACACCCTCGACTGGTCGCCGAATTACGGCGGGATCGACGATAGCTGGTTCACGGGCTACAACACGCGCACGATTCGGTGGCTCAACACCGGCGAACACGTCCAGCTATTCGTCGCGGACGAAGCCGACATCGGGCAGTACGACGTGAGCCTCGGATACGTCCCGAACCAGGAAGAGGGCTCGGACCGGCCGCTGGTATTCGAGGTGAGCCCGGAGTGGTCGCCCTTCGATAACGATCCGCGGCTGACCACGATCAACTTCAGTCCGGTCGAGGAAGAGATCGAAACGCGACTGCTCGAGGGAGACGACTGGTGGCGGAACCAGGAAGAGACGATCCCCGAAGCCGAACGTACCGACGGCAACGCCACCGACCAGAACTAAGCTGACGACTCCGGGGACGAGAACCGACGGCCGACGCTCGGAGTTCCGAGTCGACTCGCCGACCCGTGACGTTCAACTGCTCGCCGTGCGAATGGCCGCTAACCGCGCATGGAGAAAACGCCACGGGGCACGTCGGTCGGCGTCGACGACCCCTACGAGTTCGCGGGCGTCTGCGATCACCTCACCGGCGAGGGGAACTGCCGGTACGCATTCGACCACTACGAGCACGATCCCGAGTTCGCCCGCGAGCGCGCCGAAGACGAGTACGAGTGTCCCGTCGTCGACCCCGAATCCGACTGGACGTGGGCCGACTGCCCGCACTTCCGCTCGCGCAATCGCGACCGGGAGTGCGTCCGCTGTGGCCTCGAAGAAAAGCGCATGGCCCACGACGACGAGCGGCCGCTGCTCGAGGAGCACCACCTCTCGTACGCGCGCGACGGGGAGACCCTCTCCCACGAGATCACGGTCTACCTCTGCCGGTGGTGTCACGCCAAGGTCCACAACTCGTGGGCACGGATCACCGACGACGCGGCGCCGGATCCGGAAGCGATCGCGGCCCTCGAGGAGCGCCGCGGTCGCGAATACGAGGAGTTGGGGTTCGAGTCGGCCGCGGAGCGATACGACGAGGACGACTGAGGAACGGACGGCCGCGTCAGCCCCCTCGCGGACCGAACCGGTCGATCAGCCCGTGTTCTTCATCCCGGCGGCGATTCCCTTGACCGTCAGCCGGAGCGTCCGTTCCTCGATATCAGTGCGGTGGGTCTGCTGGAGCAGGTAGACCTGCAACATGTTCAGCGGATCGACGTAGGGGTTGCGCCGCGCCAGGTTCTCGCCGAGCCAGTCGCGGGTGTGGAGATCCTCCCGCTGGCCGATTTCCGTGATCAGTTCGGTCGCCCGTTCGTACTCGTCGGTCACGCGCGGGAAGAACCGTTCGCGGAGCTCCGGCTCCGCAAGGTCGGCGTACTGCTCGGCGATCTCGAGTTCGGTTCGCGAGAGCGAGAGGGCGGCGTTGTCGAGCGTGGTGCGGAAGAACGGCCACTCGTCGTACATCTCCTGCAGCGTCTCCATCGAGCCGCCGTCGTCCAGGTACGCGTCGATTCCCGCCGCGACGGCGTACCAGCCCGGCAGGATACACCGCGATTGGGTCCAGGAGAACACCCACGGGATCGCCCGCAGGTCCTCGACGGTTCGCTCCCCGCTGCGGGAGGCGGGTCGCGACCCCAGGTCCAGATCCTCGATGACCGTGATCGGCGTCGCCTGCTCGAAGTACTGGACGAAGCCGTCGCTCTCGAGGAGATCGCGGTACTCCTGCCGGGCGGCGTCGGCCATCGTCTCCATCGCGTCGAACCACTCCTCGGGGAGTTCCTCCTCGTCGGGTTCTTCCTTGGCGTACAGCCGCGCCCGGAGCTGGGCGTTGAGCATCTGCTCGATGTTGCGCTCGGCAATGCGGGGGTTGGCGTACTTCTCGGCGATGGCCTCGCCCTGTTCGGTGAACTTCACTTGGCCGGTAATCGTGTTGTTGGGCAGCGCCAGCAGCGCCTCGTTCATCGGGCCGCCGCCCCGCGAGATTGAGCCGCCGCGACCGTGGAACAGCCGCATCTGGACGTCGTAATCGTCGCAGATCTCGCCCAGCCGGCGCTGGTTCTTGAACAGCGACCAGTTCGCGGCCAGGAACCCGTTCTCCTTGTTCGAGTCCGAGTAGCCCAGCATGATCTCCTGGGTCCGCCCGCGGGCCTCGAGGGCCTGCGAATAGGCCTCGTTCTCGAACAGCGTGCCCATAATGCGTCGTGCTCCCGAGAGGGCGTACTCGGTCTCGAGCAGCGGAACGATGTCGATCCCCGCGTGTTCGGGGAGCGAGACGACGCCGGCCTGATCCGCCAAAAAGAGCACCTCGAGGACGTGGCTTGGTTCGTCGGTCATCGAGATGGCGTAGGTGTCGATGGCTTCGACGCCGTATTCGGTCTGCCAGTCCCCGAGACTGTCGAAGAGTTCGAGGACTCGCGCCGAGTCCTCGGAGAGGTCGCTCGTCTCCGAGAGATCGACGAGAGGGTCGTCCTGGAGGACCGCATCGGTCAGCAGTTCGACGCGTTCGTCCTCGGAGAGTGATCTGTAGTCGATCCCCTCTCGCTCGAGGGCCTCGGCGATGGCGCCGGTGTGTTTCTGCTGGTGTTCGCGCAGGTCCAGACTGGCCAGCGAGAAGCCGAAGGTGGCGACCTGTCGGCGGATCGGATCGACGTGGGCCTCGACGACGCTCTCCCCGCCGTTGTTCCGCAAACTCTGTGCGATGACCGCGAGATCGTCGAGGAGTTCGTCGACGTCGTCGTAGCCGCCCGGCCGGACGTCGCCGACGCGCGCGAGGCGCTCGCGCATGAGTTTGAGTTTCTGGCGATAGGGCTCGCCCGGGTACCGATCTTCGGCGGTACGAGCGCTTCCGGGCAGTCGCTCACGGTCGTCCTCGAGGGAGGCCTCGAATTCGCCGCCCGTGTCGATCCGGCTCCCGTCCTGACTCAGGACGCCCGAGAGGCGCTTGAGTTCGTCGCGGTACTTCTCGAGGACGACCTCGCGCTGGCGCTCCAAGACGTTCGCGGTCACCTCGGGGGTCACGTAGGGGTTCCCGTCGCGGTCGCTGCCCGCCCACGAGCGGAACTCGAACAGTTTCGGAATCTCGAGGTCGCCCGCCGTCTCCGCGTCGATGGCGTCGGCGAGTTCGTCGTAGACCTCGCCGACGACGTCGAACAGCGTGTTCTCGAGGTACCACTGGACGTTNGTCGCCCGCCGTCTCCGCGTCGATGGCGTCGGCGAGTTCGTCGTAGACCTCGCCGACGACGTCGAACAGCGTGTTCTCGAGGTACCACTGGACGTTACGCGCCTCGTCTTCGGGCTCGGGCTGGCGGTTTCGGACCTGTGGCGTCTGCCAGAGGCTCGTCACCTCGGCATCGATATCCCGCCAGACCTGCGACTGTTCCTTCTCGGTCAGCAGCCGTTCATCTAGCGTCTCGAGGTGCGTCGAGATCGTCCGCAGCTTCGATTTGACCGTCTTCCGTCGGGCCTCGGTCGGATGAGCCGTGAACGTCGGCTCGATGAGGACGTCGTCGAGCACATCCTCGACGGTGTCGACGCCGCGCTCGCCGAGTTCCTCGGCCGCCATCTCGAGGCTGTCCTCGAGCGTTCCCTCGTTGGATTCGGTGCGGATCGTCCGGACCCGCTCGCGCTCCTCCGCGAGGTTGATCAGTTCGAAGTAGGTCGTAAACGCCCGCGCGACGATCCGCTGATTGTGAGGCGACAGCCCCTCGAGTCGCGAGATCAGCGGATCGCGGGACTCGAGGTCGCCCGAGCGGTAGTCGATCGCCGCCCGCCGGCACGACTCGACCGTCTCGAACCCCTGCCGGGAGGTCTGGTCCTCGAGAACGTCGCCGAGTAACGCGCCGAGCTCTCGAACGTCCTGTCGAATCTCCCTGTTGTGAAGTCTCATACTGTCATGGTATAGCTTCACCCCCAAAAACCCCTGTGTAGCCGTTCTACCGTCGGTTTGGATCGTCTTTCGTGATAGTTACTCGCGGTTGTTGACTTCGGTGACACTTCGTGTAGACGAACGACGATAGTGTTCGTTTGAGAATAGCAACCACAGTCTCGTTACCGCGAGATTTCGTCAGAACATGATGCCCGAGAGACTACTCGCTCGCCGTGACGGCCATCGGGGAGACGTATATATTTTCGCCACCGTCATTCAATTCACTACAACAATAGTTAATGATTGCGATTGCCGGGCGGCGACGGACCCCGTTGCTGACCGCGCCCGATTTCACCGGCGCGTTCGGTCTGCTGTACCCACTGCATAGCGCGCGATCGTCGTGCTCGTTCGACCGAAAGCGATTCCTATCGCTCGCGGGCCCTATTGGATCTTTCCGCCGAGGCGCCGTTGGGGGTACTTACTCGCTCCGCCGTGACCGAACGTCGATGTCGTCGCTCTCGAGTATCTGAACCGTCGCGTTCGCGACTGACTTTACCGGCGTTCGTCAGGGTAGCAGTCCCGAGCACTTCTAGTCTGGTTCCTGACGCTTGTCGGCGTTCCAGTCATTCGTATATCATTCATTGACAATTTGGTGTGTATGTACTGTTCCCTGTCATCGATGGAGGAGAAAAACTCCATCGAGAATCACTCTACGTCGGTGTTAGGGAGACTGAACGAATTGTACGACTATAATAACAAAACTCTATACACTGTGACAATAGCCCCGTGTTCGCTATGGAGAGTTCGACTGGTTTCGATCGCCGCTCCGTGGCTGTCCGGACAGCCGACGGTATCCCCGTAGCCGAGCGCGCGGAGCGCGCTCGTCCCGCGGTCGGCCGTCGTCGGGACGGGAACGACGGTTTCGACGCCCTCGCCGCGCCGAGAACCGAGAGCGCGTCCGGATCGGCAGCCTCCGGCCCCCGTTCGGGGCGACCGTTCGCTCGCGCGCGAGGACGGGGAAACCGCGATCGACCAGTGGCGTCGCTTGGACGGATTGCAGGGTATCGAACGCAACCCGGGACCGGCCGCTACGGAGGGTGAGAGCATGTACAGACAGCATACGATCGGCGTCGTCGTCCCGGCGTACAACGAGGAAGGATTCGTCGGCGATGTGCTCAGAACGATGCCGGAGTACGTCGATCGGATCTACGCCGTCGACGACTGCTCGACCGACGGCACCTGGGACGAGATCCGCCGGACGGCCGAGGAGATCAACGGCGCCGAGAAGTCCGTCGCGGCCGTTCGGGCCGACGAACAGCCGGCGGCCGCCACCGACGGCGGTCCGGCGTTCGACCGGCGCGTCGTCCCGATTCAACACGAAACGAATCGGGGCGTCGGCGGCGCGATCAAGACCGGCTACCTCGAGGCCCTCGAGGACAAGCTCGACATCACGGCCGTGATGGGCGGCGACGGGCAGATGGATCCCGACATCCTGCCGCGCTTTCTCGACCCGATCGTCGAGGGCGAGGCGGACTACACGAAGGGGAACCGCCTGGTCGACAAGGAGTACCGCGACGGCATGTCGCGGTGGCGGTTCTTCGGCAACTCGGTCCTGACCTTCCTGACGAAGATCGCCTCCGGTTACTGGAAGATGATGGATCCGCAGAACGGGTACACGGCCATCTCCCGGCGGGCCCTCGAGAACGTCGGCATCAAGGAGATGTACGAGTACTACGGCTACTGTAACGACCTGCTGGTGAAGCTCAACGCCCGCGGCATGCGGATCGCCGATGTCCCGATGCCGGCCGTCTACGGCGACGAGGAGTCGAGCATCGATTACCCCTCCTACATCTGGAACGTGTCGGGAATGCTCCTCCGGAACTTCTGCTGGCGGCTGAAGGCCCGTTATCTCGTCCTCGATTTCCACCCGCTGGCGCTGTTTTACCTCCTCGGGACGACGGTCTGTGGCATCGGCGTCCTCGGGATCGTCTGGTCGCTGTACGCCTGGCTGACGCTCGCCGCCCCGCTGTTCGTCCGCGGATCGGTGAGCGCGCTCCTGTTCGTCACCGGCTGCCTGTTCGTCCTCTTCGCGATGCTGTTCGACATGCAGGCAAACGAATCCATGGAGGTGTGACGATGGCGACCACAGCTGCGGGCCGCGTCGTCGTCACTGTCCAGCACCCGGCTCACGTCCACTTCTTCAGGAACGCGATCGACGAACTGGAGGATCGGGGCTACGACGTCCGCGTCTTCGCCCGCGAGAAGGACGTCACCGAGGCTCTCCTCGAGGCCTACGGGATCGAGTACGAGCGCCTCGCGGGGAGCGCGGAGTCGCCCCTCGAACTCGCGAAAGTGCAGGCGACCTACGAGTACCGCCTGCTCAAACGCGTCCGACGGCTGAATCCGGACGTCATGCTCGCGATCGGCGAACCGGCGGTCGCACACGCGTCCGCGGCCGTCGACGGCCACAGCGTGCTGTTTACCGACACCGAGCACGCGACCCTGTCGAACGCGCTCGCGCTGCCGTTCGCCGACCTCGTCTGTACGCCCCGCGCGTTCTGGGACGACCGCGGCTCCAGTCACTACACCTATCCGGGCTACCACGAACTGGCGTACCTCCACCCGGATCGGTTCAGTCCCGACCCGTCGGTCCTCGCGGACCTCGAGCCGACGGTCGAGACGGGACTCCCCGCGGCGACCGACGGTGGGGCCGCGTCCGGAGCTGAATCCGTCGGGCCCGGCGGCGCGACCGCCACCGCCGGCGACGAGTCGCTGGTCGTCCTGCGGCTGATCTCGTGGACCGCGGCCCACGATATCGGCCAGGAGGGGATGGCCGGCGTCGAACGCCTCGTCGCCGACCTCGAGCGCGAGGAAGCGACGGTCCTCGTCTCGGCGGAGGGCGACCTCCCGCCGGCGCTGGCCGACCGGCGGATCGACCTGGCGCCCGATCGAATGCACGACCTGCTGGCCCACGCCGACCTGTTCCTCGGCGAGAGCGCGACGATGGCCATCGAGAGCGCCGTCCTCGGCACGCCGTCGCTGTACGTCTCGGATCTGGACGCCGGCGTCCTCGAGGAACTCCAGACGCGCTACGGGTTGATCCGTCGGCTCGAGCGGGACGCCGAACCGAGCCGAGTCGCCGCCACCGCCCGTGAGCTGCTGGCGATCGACGACTCGACGTGGCGGGAACGCCGACGGACGTTGCTCGACGAGACGATCGACACGACGGAGTTCGTCGTGAACACGGTCGAACGGGTGAGCGACGCGTGATGGCGGACCGCTCGTTCGACGACGACTACGAGTTCGCCCTCTGTCTCACCCACGACGTCGACCGACCCTACAAGACGTTTCAGGCGCCCTACTACGCCGCCACGGAGCGGGATCCCTCCCACCTCCGGTCGCTGGTCACCGACGAGCGGCCCTACTGGCAGTTCGAGGAGCTGATGGCCCTCGAGGACGACCTCGACGTCCGGTCGGCCTGGTACTTCTTGAACGAGAAACGCCTCTGGGAGCAGTCCCCCCGCGAGTGGCTCGAGCCCCGCAATTGGATGCTCTACACGGGCCGGTACGATATCACGGACCCGGAGATCGTCGACGTCGTTCGGGCGCTCGACGACGGCGGCTGGGAGGTCGGCCTGCACGGCTCCTACGACTCCTACGACGACCGGGAGCGACTGCGGTACGAGAAGCGGGTCCTCGAGGACGTCCTCGGCGACTCCGTTCGCGGCGGCCGCCAGCACTACCTCAACACGAAACTCCCCGACACGTGGGAACACCACCGGGAGATCGGCCTCCGGTACGACGCCAGCTACGGCTCGAGCGACAGCTACGGCTTCGACGGTCAGTACGACGTCCTCCGCCCGTTCGACGACGAGTTCGTCGTCTTCCCGCTGACGGTGATGGAGACGACGCTGTTCTCCCGGACGCCCTCGGTCGACGCCGCGTGGCGCGAGTGCCGGCGCCTCCTCGAGGAGGCGGCCGACAACGGCGCGATCATGACCGCGCTCTGGCACCCGCGGTACCTAAACGAGGAGGAGTTTCCGGGGTATCGGACGATCTACCGCCGAATGATCGAGGAGGCGAAGGCGCTGGGCGGGTGGGTCGGTCCGCCGGCTGAGTGTTACGACCGGCTCACAGCTGTGACGCCGTAGCGACCATTCGCGCACAGAATCGACACTCCGCCCCGGTAGCTAACTGAGTCTATCGGAGAAATTACTGGTTCTCGAGGGCGGCGCGGGCCTCCTCGCGGCCCATGTCGAGACAGATATCGTGTTCGTCGTAGTACATCGCCGCGTTGGAAGCGTTGCCGACGACGTAGCCCAGCGGGCCGACAGCTTCGATCCGGTTGTCGTCGGTCGTCGTGAAGCGCATCGAGGTGTCCTCGAAGGCGAGTTCGCCGTTGACCCAGTACTGCATCACGCCGTCGGCGTTGGCTTGCCCGTTCTGGTAGGAGTTGACCTTCACGTGGCACTCGATTTCGTTCCATTCGTCCATCTGCACCACGGCGTCGGTCATCTGGAAGTCACCGGAGCCGGTGTTGTCGAGGTGGTAGGAGTAGCTGAAGAACTTGTACCCCTCCGGCGCCGGCGAGTCGTTCCGGTTGGCGAAGCCGATCGCGTTCGACCAGCCGTTCGTTCCGTCGGTGTTGCCGCCGCCGGAGGAGCCGGGACCGTTCGTCAGGGGCCCCCAGAACATTCGGATGGTGTCGTTCTGATGGAGGTTGAAGTTCTCCGGGTAGATTTTGAACCGCGTGTAGACCTCGTCCTGGTAGTCGCCGACGTGCTCGGGGAATCGATACTCGCAGTTGGCGATCTTCTGACCGTCGGTAAACGCCGTGTAGAGGGACTGCTGGCCCGTCGTCGTCCGGTTCGTGACGAACTCGGGCTGATGGGAACCGCGAACGTCGTTGACGTTGTAAACGTCGCCCGGGGCGCTGTAGTCGTCGTAATTAACGGAGATCAGGTCGCCGTCACCTGCGGCAGCCGCCGACCCCGCCACGCCCGAGATTCCGAGCGCCGCGGCGGCCGACCCGGCCAGCTTGAGATAGGACCGTCGGCCGAGACCCGCCTCGGCACCGCTGGTTCGGTCGTTGCTGACCGATCGATCGCGTTCGGTTACCGGCTGATCGCTCGTCATACAACTCGGGTAACGCGGGGATACCATTATAAACCTTTATTACTGATTAACGTCAGATTTCCATGATTGTATTTTATTCCTACTACGATTGTTCGATAATTCTCGAAAATATATATGGGCGACGGCAGGCGATATTGCCCGGTCGAAAGGCGGTATTACCGGTCGTTGACGGTAGGAAATGGTCTCTTACTCAGACAGGAATCGGCCGCTCGATCGCCGGTAGTGGACGGAAAACGGACGAAATCGAACCGTCGAAACGCCGAGTCGACGGTTCTACTGAACGTTGTGGTAGACGTCGACGGTGGCGTCGCCGACGAGTTGGAAGTCCGTGATGTCTCTGTCGAAGAAGTAGGCGTCTCGCTCGCCCGCCCCGACGGAGCCCGCGGCGCTCGTACCCTCGAGCGAGTCGGCGCGGTCGACGGTCGCGTCGCGGTAGTTCGACTGGATCACGTCGCCGTCGATGGTAAACGAGTAGTCGGTCGCGTCGTCGGCCTCGCTGCCGTCGATGACGATCGCGTGCGGGAGGACCCGGGTCTCGCCGCTGTAGTCGGCGGGATCGATGCGCTCGGCGTCGAGGTACACGTGCGTCTCGCCCGTCGCGAACGCGACGTCGACGAGTTCCCCGGAGAAGCGGAACCGGTGGACGCCGCGCTCGATCGTCCCCGTCACGGTCTCGGTGGTCTGTCGCTCGGCGCCGCCGGCGGACGCGTCGCCCAGGACGGTGTCGATCGTCCCGTCGACGGTCAGCTCGTAGCTCGTCTCCGATCCGTTCCCGACCACGGTCAGGACGTGTGGCAGCTCGTCGCCGTAGTCCGCGGGATCGATTTCCTCGCCGTCGACGGAGACGCGCGCGGCCCCGTCGACCGTCAGCTCCTCGAGTTCGCCGCTGAAGCGGAAGGCGTCGCGCCAGCCGCCGACGAGACCGGTGACGCGTCCGCCGTCGATGGCGTCGCCGTCGTCGATCGACGCGCCCCCGTCCGTCGATTTCTCGACCGAACCGCTGACGGCGAACTCGTATCGGGTGGTGCTCGTCGTTCCGAGGCCGTCGACGAGCACGACGTGCTCGAGGGGCTCGTCGGGCTGGTCCTCGGCCGGCGGCGAGTCGGGATAATCGGCCGGATCGATCTGCTCGCCCGAGACCCAGAGCTGCGAGGGGTCGTCGGCGGAGATGGCGACGATGTCGCCGTCGAAGAAGTAGCCGTCGATAGTGCCGGGCTCTGCCGTCGCCTCGACGACGGCGTACTCGTCGGACGTGATCTCGACGCTCTCGTTGTAGGTCGCCTGGCTCCAGTCGGACTGAACGATGTCGCCGTCGACGTAGATGCGGTACGCGGCTTCCTCGTCGCCGTTTCGGTAGGTGAACCGCTCCTCGTACTGCTCGCGGGCGCCGGGTTCGACCAGCGTCGGGTCCTCGTCGTACGGCGGCGAGTCGTCCCGCTCGGCGGGCATACCGCCGATCGCGATCTCGTGGTCGTCGTAGATCAGCGCGTCGCCGGAGAGGTTCGATCCGACGACGTACCCCAGCGGGCCGACGCCCTCGATGAGGTTGCTCTCCGTGGTCGTCATCCGGAGGTTCGTCCGCTCGAAGGCGAGTTCGTCGTTGACCCAGTAGCGCATCACGCCGTCCCGGTTCGCGCTGCCGCCGGAGAACGTGTTACACCGGACGTAGCCCTCGATCTCGTTCCACTGGTCCATCCAGATCGGAACGTCCGTCATCTGGAAGTCGCCCGAGCCGCCCCGGTCCATGTGATAGGAGTAGCTGAAGAAGTTGTAGCCGTCCGGCGCCGGCGAGTCGTTCCGGTTGGCGAACCCGATCGCGTTCGACCAGCCGTTGGTCCCGTCGGTCGCGCCGCCGCCCGACGAGCCGGGGCCGTTCGTCAGGGGCAGCCAGAAGATCCGGACCGTATCGTTCGTGCTGAGTCGGATCCCGTCGGGGTAGAGCTTGAAGCTGGTGTAGACCTCCCGCGGCATCTCGTAGCCGTTCTCCTCGAACCGGTACTCGAGGTTCGCGGTCTTTTGCGCGCTCGAGAACTCCATCCGGATCGCCTGACTCGAACCGTTCGTCGGCGAGGAGACGAATTCCGGCGGAATGCCGCTCCGATTGTCGTTGACGTTGTACAGCTGCGACGGATCGCCGTACCGGTCGTAGTCGAGTTCGATTCGTTTCATTCCCTCGGTCGATTGCGCGCCCGCGACGCCCGCCGAGGTCCCGATCGCCGCCGCGGCCGCGCCGGCGAGTTTGAGATACGATCGTCGATCGATTGCACCGTCACCAACAGCCCTCTCGTCCACACCGTCCGACGATTCGTCACCCAGTCCCGGAGTCTTGCGTGCCATATACACCGGGTAATCAGATTTTACTATCATAAACTTTTCCGCTCCGTGAACGGACAAATAATCCCATATTAATGACGTTTGAAAGGGACTTCTGTAAAATAACTCGGTATGTGTGAAAATATTGACCATATTTGTATTTGTGGTGTAAGATGAGATTACCGGCGGCTCGAGGCCGCATCGGTCGCACGACCGTCGCGGGTCGGCCCGTCTCGCGGGCTCGAAACGGTCGGATCGTCCGTACGGTCACGCGAACCGACGCTATCGCGGCCGTCGCGAACCGCGTGTCCGCACGACCCGTACCGGAACGAAAGAAGCGACTCCCTTCGTTTTGCGCAGTACGGCTACAGCGGCCGTACGGCTGCTATAACAAAGCCTACATGAACCGAAGCTGAGCGAGAGTGTCGCCTTCGGCGATCGACCGCCCGTCGACACCGACAACAATGAGTATTCGTGTTTCAGTAGCCGATCCGTCAGAACAGGAGACGTGGAACAGGTACGTCGATCGCTCCCCCCAGGGGACGGTCTTCCACCGGTACGAGGCCCTCGAGTGTCTCCGAAACCACTCGGGCGCGACGCTGTACCCGCTCGTGGGATACAAGGGGAACCACCCGGTCGGAATCTTCCCCGTCTTCGAACTGAACAGCGGCCCGTTCTCGCTGGTCTTCTCTCCGCCGTACGAACTCGGGATTCCGAATCTGGGGCCCGCACTGCTGGATATGGACCAGATGAAGCAGCGAAAACAGGAGAAACGCCACCTCCGCTTCTTCGAGAGCTGTCTCGAGTGGATCGACGAGGAGATCGATCCTCAGTACACTTACGTCGAGACCGACTGGCACTACGAGGACGCCCGCCCGTTCGCCTGGAACGACTTCGACGTCTCCCCGGCGTACACGTACGTGATCCCGCTCGCGGACCGACCCGACGAGGAGGAACTGATCGGTCGGTTCAGCCAGAACCCCCGGCGTCTGATCCGCGACGCCCAGGACAGGGACTACAGCGTCGACGTCGGCGACCGCGACGACGTCGCGTGGATCACCCAGAGCGTGATCGACCGGTACGAGGAACAGGACCGGACGCCGCACCTCTCCGTCGACTTCGTGACGGAGCTGTACGACCGGCTCCCGGAGGGGACCGTCCGACCGCTCGTGCTCTCGCTCGACGGCGAGCGGGTGACGGGGAACATCCTCACCGACACCGGGGACCGGATTCGCCACTGGCAGGGCGGGGCCCGCGTCGACATGGATCTCCCCGCGAACGAGCTGGTCGAGTGGCACGGCATGCTAAACGCCATCGAGCGCGACGTGCCGATCTACGAACTCGTCGGTGCGAACACGCGCCGGATCACCACGTGGAAGGCGAAGTTCAGCCCGGAGACGCGAACCTACTACTCGGCGAAGCGGTCGACGATGAGCATGGAGATGGCCGAGAGCCTCTACGTGAACCTCCGGGACAGCAGCGAGTTGCTCTCGCGACTGTCTCCGGCGACGAACTAGACCTCCCACCGCCTTGCGGGCCGCGTCGTCCGCGACCGCGAATCGACGTCGCTCACAACTACCATCCGACCAACCGTCTACGCTTTCGAAACCGTGTCAGCACTCGAACCGACTCTGTACCGGAGCATCGAACCGATAAACGAGAACCAGTGGAACAACGTCGTCACCCAGTCCGACCGCGGGACCGTCTACCAGCGCTACGAGTGGGTCCGGGCGATCGAGGAGGCCTTCGACTACGAGCCCCGCCACGTCGTCGTCGAGAAGAGCGGCAACCCCATCGCCCTCATGCCGAACTTCCAGGTCGACCTCCCCGTCCCCGATACCGTCACGGAGACGCTCCCCGTGGCGCCGCCGCTCAAACAGTTGGTCTCGCTGCCGACCGGGTTCGGCGGCCCGGTCGTCCTCACGGACGAGGCCGACGCGCTCGACCTGCTGTTCGACGGCCTCGAGGAGACCAGCGAGCGGACCGTCGTCAACCACGCCATCGAGACCTACGACCTCGAGTACGTGCGGTACGGCCAGTACCTCCAGACCCGGGGGTACGATCCGTCGTTCGACTCGTGTCTGTTCCTGATCGACCTCGAAGACGGCTGGGACGCTATCCTCGACGGAATGGACAAGGGCCGACGCCGCGACATCCGAAAGGGCAACGAACAGGAGTACCGGATCGAGATCGACCCGCTCGGGACGGACCTCGAGACGACCTACGACTGGTACGTCAAGAACCTGAAGCGCGTCGACGGTTCGCCGCTTCCGAAGGCGTTCTTCGAGTCCCTGGCCGACCGGCTCGAGGATCGCCTGCGGGTCTTCCGGGCCATCATCGAGGGTGAGGAGGTCGGCCGGTACGTCTACCTCTTAGACGACGAGGGCGACGTCCTCCACCACTGGCTGTCGGCGATCCCGGATTCGGACAACTACCAGTACCACCCCTCCGAACTCCTCCACGAACGCGGGATCAAGTGGGGGATCGAGCAGGGCTACGAGCGGTACAACTTCGGAAAGACCGGCTCGCACTTCTCGAACTCGGTCTTCCGGTTCAAACACAAGTACGGGGGGACGGCCGTCCCCGTCTTCAAGGTCGAGAAGGGGTACTCGCGCGTCGCGTGGCCCCTGTACCAGCTCGGGCGCGAGAAGTACGTCGAAAAGTCCCTCTAACGAACTTTTTCCGCGTCGGGTTCGCCCGCGGCGAACCACTCGCGCAAAAACTTCGATGAAAAAATGCCGCTCGCTCCCGCCGGTCGCTCGCGGGTGCAGTACTTGTGCCTCAACCGCAGTGGTAACGCCTCAGTCTGTACGTATCGCGAGTTTCAGAGCAAACTCCGGTGACGAGATCCGGTCACGGTCCTGATGGGCGAATGCGCGCGCTTCTCGAGGAGCCCCATGGCCTCGTCGACCCCTTTTCGTCACTCCCCGGGCCTCGAGGGAACGGCCGCCGGATCGAGTTCCTGGCCGTCGACCCACAGCTCCGCCAGTTCCGGGTCGGCGTCGACGGCGACGACCGAGCCGTCGTACAGGTAGCCGTCGGCGCTCTCGGGAGCGGCGACCGCGTCGGCGGTCGCGTACCCCTCGGTGTCGTCGGCCAGCGCGATTTCGACCGTCTCGTTCGGCGTCGTCGTATGTCCGTCGACGTTACTCCACTCGCTGTGGACGACGTAGCCGTCGACGTAGACGCGGTAGCTCGTCTCCGCGTCGCCGGTCGCGACGGTGATCCGGCCGTCGTAGTCGTCCATCCTGCTGGAGTCCTCGACGTAGGGATCCGATTCCCGTCGGTCCTCTATCGCCCCGTTGCCGCGCAGTTCGTGGTCGTCGTAGTAGATCGCCAGGTCCGCCGGCGCCGTTTCGTCGCCGCCGTACCGAACCAGCGGTCCGCCGTACTCGATCGCCTGATCTTTAGTCGTCGTCCAGCGAAAGTCGGTTCGCTCGTAGACGGGCGTGCCGTTCAGCCAGCACCGAACCTCGCCGTTCGGGTTCGCCGTGCCGTCGCTGACCGTGTTCATCCGGACGAGCGTCTCGAACCGGAACCACTTGCCGACCGGAACCGGCGCGCCGACGACCTCGAACTCGCCGCTGATGCCCTCCTGATCCATGTGGTAGGAGTACGCGGCGAGGTTGTAGGCCGCCTCGTCGTCGATCTCGCGATCGGTCACGGCGAACATGCTCGACCAGCCGTCGTCGCCGTGTGGCCGACCCCGACTGCCCGATCCCTGGACGCCGGCTTCCGTGTTGAGCCCCGCACACCAGAACCGACAGACGTCCGTCTCTTCCATCGTCCAGTCATCGCTCAGCGAGATCATCGCCCGCTGGTAGAGCGCCCGCGGCTGGTCGTAGCCGTCGTCGGGAAACCAGACCATCGCGTTGCTCCCGTCGCTGTCGCCCTCGGGGATGTCACACCGCAGGGCCGTCTCTCCCGTGTAGGCGCGTCCGTTTTCGAAGGCGAACCGTTCCGGATACCCCGTCCAGACGCGGTAGACGTCCGACGGGTCGTCGTGCGCGTCGTACTCGATTTCCCGTTCCTCGAACGTCGCAGCCCCGCCGCCACCCCCCTCCTCCCGGGCGACCAGTGCGATCACCCCGCCCGCGATCCCCGCCGTGAGCGCGCCGCCGGTGAGCTTCAAATACGACCGTCGGTCGACCATCTCCCGTACGATACGGCGATCCCGCCCTTAGTTACGTTCCGAATTCGAGAGTATACAATCGGTAGCAGGCCGTTATCCGATATACGCCCTTCCTACGGCACCGTCCCGCAACGTCGCGATACTCGAGGGCCTTCACGGATCGTCTCCGAGTTCCAACGAGGACAGTCAGACCGCGTCGCTGCGTGCAGCACTCCGCGCTCGAGATAGATTCTCGCTCTTCGGATCGAATCGCCACCGTAGTGGACGCTCGAGTTGGAATTCGAGTCCGTCTCGGCGGCCGTTGTGTCACCCTACTCTGACAGCTCTGATCCGATTACATTCACCGGAACTATCATAATGTATCGAATGTGAGCGACCCAACAGTAGCGACAGCGATACCTTCTCAGCGGCTGTGAACGGTGTCGAACGTCTGTCTCTTATACACATCTCTGAGCGNCCGACCGTCGGTCCCGACCGGGAGCCGAACCGAGACCGGAGCCCGTCGCTCGAGTACGGATACCGAACCCCTCGCGACCGATCGCGAGACCGACGCAGGTCGGTGGTGCGCCGTGAGACGGCTCGTCGACCGCGTCTACGGGCTGTCGACGGTCGCGTTACCGCTCATGGCCGTCGTCGGGGTCGTCGTTCCGCTGGTCCTCGGGCTGACGAACCTGGCGATTATGGGGCTGTACTTCGCTGTCCCCATGATCGTCGCGCCGGCGCTGGTCCGAGCGATCGGCGACGAACGGGACTCATCGACGACGGCCGGTCGTCGGATCCCGCGGGTCGACTGGCGCGTCTGGTCGGTCACGTTCCACCTGCTGCTCGCGGGGCTCGTGGTGTTGCTCAGTGCGACCGAGGTTCGACCGTTCCTGTTCTACGCGGGAATCGCCGTCGCGTACCTGCTGTGTTTCCTGTTGATAACGACCTCGCGGCCGACTCGAGGCCGCCATGCGATCGGCCTCTACCACCTGGTGGTCCTCGCCGCGCTCGTCATCTTCAGCGTCACGCTGAACTACGACTTCTTCGTCGGTCACGGCGACCTCATGACCCACATCGCGATGGCCACGTCGATCCTCGAGACGGGGGAGCTCTCGTCGCTGCTGCCGGAATACGAGGCGTTCCAGCTCTGGCACGTCTACACCGCCGTCTCGACGCAGCTGTTCGGCGATTGGATCCCGGTTCACACGACGATGTACCTCCTCTCCGGGGGCGTCTTCGCCGCCGCCGTCGGGCTCATGTACGGCCTCGCCCGGCGCGTCTACCCCAACGAGACCGCCAGCCTGCTGTCGTGTCTGGTGTTAATCTCGTTCCCGCTGTACCTCTTCTACGGGATGTATTCGATCCCGCGCAGCGTCACCTCGATCCTCTTTATCGCGCTCGTGCTCGCGCTCGTGGATCGGCCGACGGGGAACATGCGGATCCTGACGGTCCTGCTCGTCGCCGCGATCGTCGTCTACCACCCCGCGTCGATCCCGTTCGTCCTCGCGATCCTCCTGCTGTTCGCGGCCCTCGAGTTCTCGATCGCCAGCCCGATCCGGGCTGCCGACAACTACGTGCTCTCGGTCGGCGTCCTGGTCACGGCCACCTACTGGCTCTACAACGCCGAGTTCATCGTCGAGCGACTCGTCGACACGATGGTCTCGAGCTTCCTCGGCTCCGCGTCGGGGTCGGGCCAGTCCGGCGACGTGCTCGCCGCGCCGTGGGCGCAGGTCGCGAACTTCGTCCCCTACGCGTTCGCGCTGTTGCTGGTCCTCGTCGGTTTCCTGTTCTGGCACCGGCGGCTCGCGACGAACGGCGAAGCCGACGCGATGGCCGACGTGGCCGAGTCGAGCGTCGACTTCCGTTCGTCGCGGCGCGTGCCGCTGTTCACCTCCCTCGGGCTGCTGACGGTGGCGCTGATCCCGCTCGCGTTTCCCGGACCGACGCTGCTGCTCGACTCCTTGGCCGGCATCAACGTCAGTCGATTCGGTCACTACAGCATCATGTTCGTCGCGTTGCTCGGCGGGTTCGGACTGTACGAACTGTTCGACCGCGGCGGCGTCGCGGTGTTCCTCGCGCTCCTCGTGCTCACGTCGGGGCTCGGATTCACCGCCGTCTCCAACGAAGTCACCGCCTCCGACAACCCGGTCGTCGAACGTCCCTTCTACACCTTCTACCTCACCGACAACGAGGTCCAGTCGTTCGAGGCCATCGACGCGGGCTACGACGGCGAGATCGGCGCTGACAGGCTCTCCTGTCGGTATCTCACGGAGCTACAGGGCTCGTCGTGTTCGGTCGTCGACGCCGGCGGGGAGGGCGACCTGTTCGCCGGCTACGACGCTGTCCTCATCAGGGAGGGCGAGCTCGCGGACAGGCCGTTGCAGTTCTCCGAGTACGTCGAGAAGGAGTCGATCGACGAGAGCGAGCTCGCGGACCGAAACCGCGTCTACGACTCGAACGAGGTCGCGCTCTACGGCTGATCGATGCCGCGCGGCGCGCGGTCAGCCCGTGAGTTGCTCCGCGACTTGATCGACGTCAATGAGATCGAAGGCCTGGCAGGCGACCAACCAGACGACGGCGCTGGCGCCGATCGCGACAATGAGGCCGACGTATCCCGAGAGGACGTGCAGGAACGCCAGCACGATGGCGGCCATTCCGACGCTGATCCCCAGCGACGTCGTGAAGCAGCGGGCCACCTTTCGGTAGTCGAAGGGGAGTTCGGTGTAGACGATCCCGACCGTACAGATCGCGTAAGTGCCGTACGTGATCACGGTCGCGACCGCGGCCCCGGCGGCCCCGAAGAGCGGGATCAGGGCGAGGTTCAGGGCGACGTTCCCGATCGACGTCACCGCCTTGAGAACCGCTCGCGATCGGGCTCGTCCGAGGTAGTCCAGCGCGGGCCCGGAGATGTTCTCGAGGGCCTCGAAGAAGACGAACAGTGAGAGGATCTGGACGACGAGGATGCCGCCGGCGTAGCCGTCCCCGAAGATCAGCACGACGGCCGGGTCGGCGACGACGAGGATACCGATGCAGGCGGGCACGTACAGCGTCAGCGTCTTCCGCAGGCTCTCCTCGTACACCGAGGCGGCCGCCTCCGTTTCCCCCTTCGACGACTCGGCCCCGTAGGAGGGCGAGAGCGCGAAGCCGATCGACGCCGCGGGGACGCGCGTGAACTGGCTGATCTGTTTGCCGATGGTGTAGAACGCGACCTGCGTCGGATTCGTGAGAAAGCCCACGAGGATCGTGTCGAGGTGGCCGTCGACCTCGGCGGAGAGCCGCGTGACGCTCAGGGGCACGTTGTACCGGAGGATGTTCATTCGAACCTCGCCGTCGCCGGCGACGCTCTCCCGGTCGAGGTCGCTGACGCGCCAGACCATCCAGTGGCCGAGCAGCGTCGCGAGCGCGTAGGCGACCACGTAGCCCACGACGGCCGCCGTCGGCGTCGGTCGGAGCAGGACGGCGGCCGTCACGAGCGTCAGGGTCATGCCGCCCTTTATCGCGTGTAGCTTCGCCGTGGTGGCGATCGCTTCGTACCCCTGTAGGATGGCCCGGTTGTACCGGTAGAGCGTGTAGAACAGGACGTAGCCCGAGCCGACGAACAACAGGCCGGCGAGGCCGGCTTCGTTCAATAGCGCCGCGAGGAAGTCGGCGCCGACGAGCAGGGCGACGGCCACGGCAAGCGACGCGATCGCGACGAGGATCCACGATTCGACGACCGCGGCGACGGCGCGCTCGGTGGCGTCGTCCCTGTCCTCCGCGATGAACCGCGCCGCGGCCCACGGCAGTCCCGATTCGCTGATGAACCGAGAGAAGGAGAAGACCGAGAGCGCGAACGCGAGCAGTCCGTACGACTCCGGCCCGAGGATCCGCGTGAGCACGAGCAACAGGAGTCCGGTCGATACGACGTGGACGACGCGACCACCGAAATCGGAGACGATGTTCGATATCAGTCTGTTCGCCATGTGGTGTTTCGAGTTATGAGGGCATCGATTGGACGGCGCGGGGTTCCGGAGCCGACGCGAGCGCGGAATCGACGCCGTCCGCGGTCGGCCCGGAGCGATACCTGACCTGATGGTGATGTGAAACGCGAACTAATAGGTTCGTGACGGGAATCGTGTCACTAACGAGTTGCTGAACGCTAGGGATCGAATAGGATTCGCTATCCGCCGCCTGAACCGGCCGGCGGCGCGCGTAGGATCCGAATTCTCTCCACCGTCTCGAGGCGGTCCAGTTGCCGCGGTTCGAACGATCACCCACCGATATGTACGCGAATCGCATCGGCTGACCGTGATGTCACTCGTCAGTAAGGCGAAGCACACCACGCAGGATCTCACCAGCAAAGCGAAGAACGCGAAACTCGATCTGGCCGCCTACAAGTTCGCTGGCGAGTTCCCCGAGGAGTCGTACGCGTCGATCGACACCGAGCGAGCCGTCGTCGACGATAGAGAATCCGTGCGTCGATTCTTCGGCGACGACCCCACGTGGCGGGATCGGTACTTCGAGTACCTCGAGGACGGCCACGTCGGGATGGTCCTCCACGACGACGGCGAGGTGATGAGCTACGGCTGGACCCTGACGCCGGAGTCGGTGCGGGCCCCCAGGGCGCTCCCGGATACGATCGTCGAGGAGGACTGCTACTGGCTGTTCGACGCCGGGACGGAGCCGGCGTACCGCGGCAACGGGCTGTTCAAGGAGATCAACCGCGCGCGAACCGAGTGGATCCTCGAGCGAGATCCCGACGCGACGATCTACACCGATACCGGCGTCGACAACGTCGCCCGCTACGGCATCGAATCCTCGCAGTTCGAGCCGCACGGCACGATCTCGCTGGTCAGATTCGAGCTCCCGGGAACCCCGCTGTTGAAGTGGAGCCGGTGGGATCGGGACGCCGAGCATCCGCCGAAACCGGAGTGACGGTCGGGACGGACGACGGTCGCTCGAGTTTCGCGCCGGACCTGTTCGATCGCCCCACCAACGCCCGATCGACGGGTACGGGCCGATTACCGACCGTTCGTACGGTGGACGACCGACCGGTTTTATGTCACGGTCCGGAATAGTGCGGCGGCGATGCCTACGCCACGTCGTCTCCGATTCGTTCAGACGCAGGTCGCGTTGCTCCTGGGAGTGCTCCTGGCGCTGGCCGTGGTCGGCGCCTTCTCGCCGGGACTGTTCGTCCTGCTTGGAGTCATCGGCTTCGTCACGGCCATTGAACTCCTGACGCCGGCCGAGGTCCGCCCGCGGTGGTACGGGCGCGTCGAGGTGCTCGTCACGCTGGCGCTGGTCACCGCCGCGGCCGTCGCCGGCGTCCGCACCGTCCAGTTGTTCGAACCGGGCCTGCTTCCGTAGCGCAGCGTCCGTCGCCGTCAGCGAGTAAATCCCGTCTGGACGGTCGGACGCTACACTCCTCATAGCGGCACCGTCCTCCGAGCACTAACGTCGATATCCCGCACTCAGTAGAGCGCACAACGCTCGGACTCCGTACCGGCGCAAAACACTCGCCAAGCGACGACTCACGTCTCACTGACGCGCCGATTCGCTTAGAAGGAGTACTGGTCACCCGCTCGAGTCAGTCCCGTCAGCCCGATTGGCGCCGCTTCGCGACTCGAATCCGTCCCCGTCCCCCGTCGCCCGCTCAGTTCGCGCCGGTCTCCGCGTCCCACCCGCAGCGGACGAGCCACTCCCCGCGGTCGGTGTCGTCGGTGACCTCGAGTCGCACCGGCCGCTCGAGGACCTCGGCCAGCCCCACTGCGAACGTCGAGGCGACGGGGTGGTCGAACCGGTCGACGGCGCCGAACGCGCTGCCGGAGACGGCAATTTCGGCCCGACCTCGATCGATGTCGACGGCCGGCTCGGCCGCAGTCGCGAACTCGAACCGGGCCTCGAGGGCGTCGCTCAGTTGCTCGACCACCGCGGCCGGCGTCTCGGTCGCGTCCGGGCCGGTTCCCGCGACTTCCCGAACGAACTCGGTGCCGATCGGCTCGAGGACGAGGCCGTCCTCGCCGAAGCCGACGCTCGCGCCGCTCTCGGTCTGCCGCGGCGCGTCGTCCGACCCGGACGGAACGAACAGGCGGACGCGGTCGTCGTCAGTCGGAAGGTACCACCGGTCCGTCTCGAGACCGCGACGCGCGAGTATCGCCTCGTAGTTGGCGGCACAGGTCGCGTAGACTCGCTCGGCGTCGTCGCTTTCGACGAACCGGCTCCCCGTCACGGACCGGGTCAGCAGGCCGGCGAACAGTCCGACGCCGGCGAGCGCGTACAGCACCTCCTGTCCGTTCGGGAGGACGAACGCAGCCGCGAAGCTCAGGACGCCGAGGCCGACGAATCCGAGGGCGGTGAGCCGGAGCCGGTGTCGACGGGAGTTGCTGACTCCGTCCCGGAGCCGTTCGTTCTGGGCCCGCAGTCGCTCGACCCGGTGCTCGAGTTCGACGCGATCGCCCCGCGTCGGGCCGCGAGTTCGGTCGGTGTCGGCGATGCTCGCATCGACGTTTTCGTCGGGGTTGTCAGTCCTCATGGGTGGATTCCTGTGGCGGTCGACCGCCGCGGACGGCCGCCGGCGCGCCGCGTCGGTCCCGCGAGCGACGCCGAGAGAGACGGCTCGCTCCCGGTGGGCGGAGAGACGCCCGCAGTCGACGCGAACGGCGCATTCCTCGGGTGCTAATGACGATCCCGGTGAAAGTAATGCCCTCACTATACTCTATCGAAGCCGGAACCCGCGGGAGACGCCGTCGAGCGTCGCGGTTCTCGATCCGGCCAATCGTTCGCGCGGGCGGCGTAGTCGGCTGCTACGCTCGTGACCGTTCAAGTTGCGTAGTCACTACTTCCTGACTGTCTCCGCAAGCGACCACCCAATTTACGTATCGGATATCGAACGGGGGATATATGTCAGATACCACTGCGAACCGGAATCGGTCCGCGCGGACCAAGCGGTGGCTGCCACCGGATCTCGCGGCGGTCGTCGTGGCGACGCTGCTCGTCGTCGTCGCCGCGTTCGCGCCGATGATCCGCGAGACGCCGCTGCGCGTCCCCCTCGGAATCGTCTTCGTCCTCTTCGTCCCCGGATACGCGCTCATCGCGGCGCTGTTTCCCGAGCGGAACCGAGTCGCCGTCGCCGGCGCGGACGGCGACGATGCGGACGACGTGACCGGCGGCGGACGAACCCGCATTCTCGGCGCCGGCACCGGCCTCGACGGCGTCGATCGCCTCTCGCTGTCGGTCCTCGCCAGCGTGATCCTCGTCTCGACGGTCGGCGTCGCGATCCACTACACGCCCTGGCCCATCCAGGCCGGCCCGGTCGTCGCCGTCGTGGCGGTCGCCACGCTACTGCTGGCGTGGATCGCCGCCCGTCGTCGGCGAGCGCTCGCTCCGTCGGTCGCATTCGCCGTTCCGGTCGAGCGCTGGCGATCGACGGTTCGGGGTGCCGTTCGCGATCCCGACAGCCGCGCCGACGTCGTGCTGACCGGCCTCCTCGTTCTCGCCGTCGGGATCGCGCTGGCGAGCGTCGGCTTCGCCGCCGTCGGCCCCGGATTCGGCGGCGCCGACGAGGCCGAGGGCCACTCGGCGCTGTTCCTCGAGCAGGACGGTGACCTTCTGACCAACGAATCGGCCGTCCTCGAGGCCGACAACGCGACCAACGTCACCGTCGGCGTCGAGAACAAGGAAGGGCAGGCGGTCGACTACACCGTCGTCGCCGTCGCACAGCAACTCGAGGACGACGGCGAGAGCGTCTCCGTCGCGAACGAAACCGAACTCGACCGCCGCGGGGTCGAGGTCGACGACGGCGAAACCCGGCGTCTCGAGTACGAACTCGAGTCCGCGGCGGTCGACGACGCCGCAGACGACACGCGGGTCGTCTGGCTGCTCTACCCGGGCGAGGTTCCCGACGACCCGTCGACGGAGACCGCCGAGGCGTACGTGACGCTGTCGCCGTCGGACGGATCGGACGGGACAGACAGCTGAGCGCCGCGGCCGAACCCGGTCGACCGCACGGCCTGGCGGCAGCGAGGACCGGCGATCGGTTCGTCCGCCGCTCGAGGCTCGTTCACGTTCACGTTCACGTTCGCCGGCCGGCGAATCACCTCTCTCCTCCGCTCATCCACGTTCGAACGTACCGACAGCCGCTTCGCTCGCGGTATCACGAACGCTCCCTGACACCTCGAAGAGTCAGGGCCTCCCGGTCGACCTGACAGCGGGACCGAACGTCGTTACCCCTCCGGCAACAATAATCAAGAGGCCGTACTTACAAGCGAGACTATGACAGAGTCGGGTCCACCGGAGGGGGAACGCGAGGGGGACCCGGAGCGGTCGCTCGTCTCGCGAGTCGCGCGCTCGGTCGTGCCCGGCGTCGTCCGCCGCAGCTACGCGCTGAAACTCGCGCTCGCGCTCTTCGTCGTCGTCCTGCTGATCGCCGGCATCGGCGTGGTCAGTTACGTTCAGATTCAGGGGATCATCGAAGCTGACGCGGAGGATACCCTCCGATCGACCGCAACGGTCCAGTCAGACGCCGTCAGCGAGTGGATCGACGGGATCGAGAGCCAGACGCGCGGGATCGCGACGTCGGACGTCTACGGCACTCGAGACCGGGAGGCGATCAGGGACCACTTACGGGACTCGCAGGCGCTGGCCGGTGAGGACGTCGTGGGCGCCCACTACGTGGATCCGGAGAGCGACGAGATCGTCGCGAGTACCGACCCGGAGTACGAGGGGGAGTCGGTCGCGACGACGGTCCCGGCCTGGAGCGATCCGATCGAGCGGGCGACCGCCGACTCGGGCGACGGCGACCCGATCGCGTCGTCCGATCGCGCCTACGAACGCAACGGCCGCCTGCTGATGGCGTTCGCCCGTCCGGTTCGCGTCGGCGACGGCGTCCTCGTCGTCGTCGCCGACGTCCGGCAGGGCTTCGAACAGCTCTACCGATCGGAGACGATCACGACGACGCGGGTCCTGACCGCCGGCGGCCGCGAGGTGGCCGCCCCGCGCCAGTCCCGGCCGGCGCCCCTCTCGGACTCGTCGGCGTTCGACGCCGCTCGCGACGGAGAGACGGCGATTCACGACCGCGAGTCCGACGTGTTCGCGTTCGCTCCCGTCGACGGCACCGACTGGATCGTCGTCGCCGAGGCCCCCAAGGCGCAGCTCTATCAGGCCGGCGAGACCGTCGGCCGGAACGTCGCCGTCCTGATCGTCACCTCGCTCGCCGCCCTCGCCGTCGTCGGACTCGTGCTCGGCCGCGGGACCGTCCTCCCGCTGATCCGACTGCGCGAGCGGACCCGGGCGCTCGAGGACGGCGAGTTCGACGTCGATCTTCGAACCGACCGCGAGGACGAGATCGGGCGGTTGTTCACCTCCTTTGCGGCCATGCGAGACGCCCTCCGGACGCAGATCCGGGAGACCGAGGCGGCCCGAAAACGGGCCGAACGCTCCAGTCAGAAACTCACGCGACAGAACGAACGCCTCGACCAGTTCGCGAGTACGGTCAGCCACGACCTGCGCAACCCGCTGAACGTCGCGGACGGCTACCGGGAGCTCCTCGAGTCGAAGCTCGCCGACGTCGAGTCCGAGGGCGTCGACCTCGAGGAACTCCGTGAGTACGCGACGCGGATCGACGAGTCCCACGAGCGCATGGAGACGATCATCGACGACGTGCTGGCGCTCGCCCGGGAGGAGAATACTATCAACGACACCGTCTCGGTCGACCTCGAGTCCGTCGCCGCCGACGCCTGGGCGAACGTCGACCACGAGGACGCGACGGTATCGGTGGTCGGCAACCGGACGTTCGAGGCCGATCGGGAGCGGCTCCTGCGCGTGTTCGAGAACCTCTTCCGGAACAGTGTCGAACACGGTTCGACAAGCTCTCCGTCGCACGCTCAGGAGAATAGCGTGGAACACGGTTCCACGGACAGTCGGCCGCAGGCCGACGACAGTGTCGAGCATGGCTCGACAAGCCCTCCTTCGCACGCTCAGGAGGACGCCGTGGAGCACGGCTCCACGAGTTCCGTCCCCCACCCCGAGCAAAACCCCGTCCAGCAGGGCGACTCGAGCGTCAGCATCGAGGTCGGTCCCACGGAGACGGGCTTCTACGTCGCCGACGACGGCCCCGGCATCCCGACGGACGCCGTCGACGACGTCTTCGAGTACGGGGCGACGACGGCCGAGGACGGAACCGGGTTCGGGCTGGCGATCGTCGAGAGCATCGTCTCGGCACACGACTGGACGATCGCCGTCGACGAGAGCTACGACGACGGGGCGAAGTTCGTCGTCTCGGACGGCGGCAGCGAGTGAGCCGGGTCTCGAGAAGGCGGTGTCGGGCGGGTTCGCAACCGGCCTTCGGTTCGGCGACAGGCCATCACTGTTATCAGCGTTACCGAGAGTTCATCGGTAATGCACCGCCGACGGTATCTGGCGTCGCTCTCGGCTAGTTCGGTGGCCGCGTTCGCCGGCTGCTCGAGCCAGCGAACCGACGGTCCGGTGACGGCCGGACCGCCGCGACTCACCGTCGAAGGGCGATGGGTGACCGATCCGGACGGCAACCCGGTCGTCCTCCGCGGAGTGAGCCTCGACGATCCGGTGTGGAGCCTCGAACACGCCGAGGTGCGGGAAGAAGAGTACTGGGATGCCTTCCGACTCGCGACCGACGACGACGCCGGGTGGCACGCGCGGGTACTCCGGCTCCCGATAACGCCGCGTTCGATCAGCGACGCCGGTATGGACGCCGTCGTCGACGCTCTCGATCGGGCGGTCGAACTCGCGGCCGAGCGAGGCGTCTACCTGCTGATCGACTACCACGCGAGCGAACGCTACGACACGTCGTCGATCGATCGGCGACTGCGCTCGTTCTGGGACCGCGTCGCCCCGCGGTACGCCGACGACGCCCACGTCCTCTACGAACTGTTCGGCGCGCCGACCGAACCGGCGGCCGGTGGCCTCGAGGCCTGGCGGACCTGGCGCGACTGCGCGACGCCGTGGCTGTCCCGCGTCCGCGACCGCGCTCCGGAGACGCCGATCGTCGTCGGGTCGCCGGCGTGGTCGTCGATGACGGCCCACGCCGCCGAGGAACCGTTCGATCACGACGGACTGCTGTACTCGGCGCACGTCTACCCGTCGTGGGACCCCCGCTCCTGGGAGGCGGCCTTCGGAACGCCCGCCTTCGACGTCCCGGTGTTCGTGACCGAATGGGGGTACACCACCGCCGAGGCGGCGGAGGCGGACGCCCACCTGATCGGGAGCACGGCGGAGTGGGGCGAGCCGTTCCGCGAGTGGGTCGACGCCCACGAGAACGTCCACTGGTGTGCGGCGACGTTCGGCACTCGCCGACAGCCGGCCATGTTCGACGCCGACTGGACCCTCCCCGACGGCGATGACCACATGGGCGCGCTAGTCAAGAACTGGCTCGCCGACAGACGCGACGACCACCGACCCGGTCGGGCGACGCCGATCCCGTCCGGCGAGGGGTCGCCGCCGGCATCTCCGGAATCGGTCAGGATCGAGGAGGTCCACGAGACGAGGGCGACCGTGCGATGGGAGCAGCCGCTGGACCCGGACGGCGACGACGTCCTCCAGTACCGGGTGATCGTCGACGACCGCGAGCCGTCGACCCTGCGGGGCGTCGAACGAGCGACGGAGCTCTCGAGCCTCGATCCGGATCGGGAGTACGAGGTTCGCGTGACGGCCGTCGACGAGCGCGGCCTCGAGTCGGACCCCGCGTCCGCCCGGTTCAGTACGCTCGATCGCACCCGGCCGGCGGCAACCATCCCCAGAACCTCTTCGAACCCGGTCGGCGACGAAGACGGTGCATGGTCCGCCGTCGAACCACACGCAGCCGATATGCTCCTCTGGACCGATCGCCCGCTCGAGAACACGATCACGTGGCGGGCGCTGTGGGACGAAACCGCACTGTACGTGCGCATCGATCTCACCGATATCGAGGACTGGCAGGACACCTTCGCGGAGGTGTATCTCGACCTCGACAACAGCCGCGAGGAGACGTACGACGGAGAGAACGATCTCGATATGATCGTTCCTCGAGGCGGGCGGAGCATCTGGCAGAGCGCGAACACGGCGCCGATAAGCGACGGCTCTTCGGTCACGACGACCGAGACCGACGGCGGATGGCGGGCAGAGTTTACGATCCCGTGGCGAGAATACGGCGTGCGGCCGATCGTCGGTCATCGCTTCGGGATGGACGTCCACACTGTCGTCGAGGAAGACGGCGAGCGGATCGCGAAGTTCGGCTGGTTCGACGAAACCGACGACGCGTGGGTGGATCCGCGGAAGTTCGCGACCGTCGAACTCGACGAGTGATGCCATCGCGACTCGCGGCTGGAAGAGACGCAGTCTCCGGACCGGCCACACTCGTACGATACCGTTACGACTGCGCAACTGATCGTCACGAGTACTAATTCGGCCGTCGAACCCGTTCTCGCTGGTCGTCCCGATCGCTCGCGGACTCGGTCTCGTTCGCATCTGTCGATCCGAGCAGATCCGTCCGGAAGGTGCGGTCGTACGAGAGGAACTCCAGCGGGACCGTCCGCTGAATCCCGGCATACTCGAGAGTCGCAGTAAATTCGACCGTCAGAGTCGACGTTTCGTCGTTCCGGAGGTGCGTGACCCACCAGTCGTCTAGCTCCGCGTTGTCGATGGCCGCCCCGGCGTCGATCGTTCGCGTACTATCGGCCGGGATAACGGTCTGGTCGGCCGCGACGCCCTCTCCGACGACGATCCCGTTCAGCCGTACCGTGTAGCCGATCTCCGTGATCGGGACCGGCAGCCCGGTCGGGTTGGTCACCGTCGCCGACGCGTCGATCGGCGTTCGGTTCTCGGTCGCGGTGCCCCACTCGGCGTCCGTTTCGTCGACGACCAACACCGTCCGATCGTACGCCCGGAACCGTCGGGTCTGATTCGTCCGGAGCGGCTCGAGCAGGTCCGTCCGAACGGTCCGTTCCTGCGCCACTCCGTCCGCGGGGAGCCGGATACCGCCGTAAGTGGTGACCACGTCGGGTTCGATTCGCACCGTCGTCGTCTCGTTTCGGTTGACGTGGGACGCCCACCACGCCGGGATCTCGTCGTTGTCGATCCACGTCGAGACGGTAACGGCGCGTCCCGCGTCGTCGAACCGGACGCGGTTGTCCCGCTCCGACGCGAGCACGATGTCGTTCGCCGAGACGGTGTACGAGACGTCCGCCGCGGCGTCGCCAGCGCGGAGTACCAGCGGCTCGTCGACGCCGATTCGGGTTTCGACTTCGGTCCGCTCCTCCGTGACGGTCCCCCACTCGGTCTCGACCGATTCGACCTGCGGCCGATCGGCCGTGATCACGCCGTACGTCGCGGTCCCGCCGGTCAGGATGATCGCGGCGAGCACCGCCAGCACCGCTCTGCGACGGTCCATCTACCGCCCCTTCCGTTCGACCGGGGTTCTGCTATCGCGTTACACGTTCAGGTCGTTCAAGTCCGCACCGTCAGTGCGCGTTCTCGACGCTTCGGGACGCAGGCGAGCGCTGGTCTCCTCCGATCGCTCGAGTCGTCTCTACTCACGAGACCGCGGCGAACCGTGCCCGCCGCTCCGCGACCGAATCTCGGATACCAAATATTATTGGATATACGATTATTCCGATCGGTTTCCTCTGTTGTCCTAGGGCAGGGACCCACCCCATCATCGCAGTGTCAGAGGCAGTTTTCCTGCCCTACGGCGACATCCCCCCTTCCATCCTCCCTTCGAAGCGCGTCAGGAGACCCTCGACCGCTCCTCTTTCCGTCCAGTCGCTTCGTCGTCCCTGCTCGAGTCGAGCGACTCGTCGAGCTCGATAAGGGACTCGCTTCCGGTGAAAACACGGCGTAGCCTCAGAGGAACACGCTGCGCGTCGCTTACTCGAGAACTGTATCGGTGAAGTGCTCCGTCAGGGATTCGAACCACGGTCACAGCAAAGCTGCTCCCTGATTCGAATCCTGAGTTGCAGACTTCGCTCACGAAATTGTTCGCGAAGAAGTGCTCCGTCAGGGATTCGAACCCTGGTCATTGCCGTGAGAGGGCAATATGATTGGCCGGACTACACCAACGGAGCGTTCACTGCGTTCTCGCACCGAGCCTCGACGGACATCGTCCCTCTCGGCAACGGAGCGTGTACGTCCTTCGTCTGCATTCAATCGTTACGTCGTACGATGTTTAAGCATTCCGTTTCGATCCGAGAGTGTCCCACCGTCACACGGGTTTGCCTGCTGACAGCAGTCATTCCTCGAAGGGCGATTTGGTCGCTTCGGGTTCGAACCCGTCGAGGCTGATGATGTTCTCGCGACCGACCCGGAGTTTGCTGATCGTGCCGTCCTCTTCCATATCGGAGAGGAGCATGCTGACCTTGGATTTCGACCAGCCCGTTTCCTCGACGATGTTGACCTGCTTCATGCGGCCGCCGTTCTCGCGGATGAGCTTGACGACACGGTCCTCGTCGGTGAGCAGCTCTTCGTCGGTGAGCGGATCGGGCTCCGATTGGGTCTCTTGTGCCGACGGCTCGTCGTCGGTATCGCGCTCGGACGCGCCGGCCGTCGTGGCTGCCGCCGCCGGGGCCGACGAGGCGGGCGTCTCGGAATCGTCCGGCTCCGCGACTGCGTCCGGCGTCGGGCCGTCGCCGTCGCCGTCGGACCGCCGGCGGTGATACCAGACGGCGCCGACGACGACCGCCAACGCGAGGAGGCCGGCCGCGGCGAGTTGCCACATTACGGCGCTCCCTTCGGCGACGCCGTCCCGTACGAACACCGCTCGCGGTTGCCCGTCGAGAAACTGCTGTTCGCCGCTCCAGCGGACCGTGTCCGTGTTCTCGAGCGAGTTGCCGGCGTACTGAGCGTCGGCAGCGGGATCGACGCGATCGAAGGTGAGACCGTCGCCGGCCTCGACCTCGATTATCTGATCGTCCGCGATGTAGAGGTCTTCGAAGACGTCGCCGACGGTAACGGTCCCATCGTCGACGCGGGCGAACCCTTCCCAGGTGAACGACATTTCGACGATGCCGTGCGTTGTGCCCAACTGCTCTTCGACTCTCGCGGAGCGTCGGAAGTTCGTCGCTTCCATCTCGCGGTCGGTCTGCTCGGCGCCGCTGGCCGTCATGGCCTTCGAGGAGTTGACGAACCGCTGGTAAAGATCCGTCTCTTCGGACTCGAACTCCTCGGCGAACTCCTCGAACGCGTCCTGCTCTTCGGACGCGTTCTCGCCCTCGAACCGCCGTTCGTGGCGGATCGTCCACGTCGCGCTCCCGTTCTCGTGGACGGTGATCTCGAACGTCGTCTCATCGAAGTCCTGGGACTGAGCGATCGCGGGCTGTGACTGCGTTCCCGTCGGCGCCGTCGACTGTGCGTACGGCGACGGGTCGCTCGCGGCACCCGTCTCAGCCATCGCCGTCGGGACGCCGAGACCGGCGACACAGAGGACGACGAGAACGACGGCGACGACGGAGACCGGCCGGTTCATTCGTCTACCACTACGTGCCGCAGCTAAAAATCCTTGTGAATACGAGACTCTCGAGGCGACCGGCCGACATTCGAGTCGAGAGCCGATAGCGTTCGGCTACGGACCCAAAATCGTACTCTGAGAGGGGATGAATCAGTGATGCACAGCGCTCGAGACCGACGCGTGTCGGGATGTCGATACGTACAAACGGGTCGACGGCGTATCGGCGGCTATGATCGCCAATCTCGCGCAGGGCGTCCAGGCGTTTACGAGCAACGTCTTTCTCGTCGACGGCGAGCGGACCGTGTTGGTCGACGCGGGAGCGAACTTCGACGTCGTCGCGGCCGTTCGGGAACGGGTCGACGACCTCGACGCCGTCGTGCTCACGCACACCCACCGCGACCACGTCGGCAATCTCGAGGCGGTGACAGACGCCTTCGACGTCGATGCGTGGGGGTACGACACCTCGATCGACGGCGTCGACCACGCGATCGCGGACGAGGAGACGGTCCGCCTGGGCGACCACGAGTACGTCGCGCTCCACACGCCCGGCCACAAGAACGACCACCTCTGCTTTTACGCCGAGCGCCCGGGCATCCTCTTCGCCGGCGATCTGATCTTCCAGAACGGGAGTTTCGGCCGGACGGACCTCGAGGAGGGCGACCGTGAGACGCTCATCGAGAGCATCGACCGCGTCCGCGAGCGGATCGATCCGGACCTCGAGGAGATGCACACGGGTCACGGGCCGAGCGTGACGTCAGACCCGTACGATCACGTCGAGCTCTCGGCCCAGATGGCGCGACAGGCCTGATTAACGCCGCTGTTCTGCCGAGTGCGTCTCCAGTACGTGCGCGTCCGTCGGCGCGAATCCGACCACGACGTCGCCGTCGATCGCCACGTCACCACCGTCGTCTACCCCGTCAGCTCCGTTGTCGTCCGTACCACCGTCGGTCGTCGCAGTCGCCCCGTTCTCGAGGCCGTCGGGGTCCGACGGAAGTAGCGTCTCGGCGTCGAACTGGAGGACGACCGACCCGCCGTCCCACCGCCCGTACGTTCGGACGCGCTCGCCGCGGAACTCGCTCGTTTCGATCTCGACGGCGAACCGATTAGCGTCGGCGTCTCGAGCGAGCGCGGCCGGTCGGACGCAGAAGCTCACGCGCTCCGCGCCCGCGGGGACGTCAGCGAGCTCGAACTCGCGGTCGCTCCCGTCGACGGCGACCCGCGTCCGGTCGCCGTCGCGGCCGCGCACGCTCGCGTCGAAGACGTTGTTGTCGCCGACGAACTCGGCGACGAACCGCGTCGACGGCTCGCGGTAGATCTCCCGTGGCCGGCCGACCTGTTCGATCCGGCCGTCGCGCAGCACCGCGAGGCGGTCGGAAATCGCCAACGCCTCCGCCTGGTCGTGGGTGACGTAGACGGTCGTGATCTCGAGTCGCGACTGGATCCGTTTGAGCTGGCGGCGCAGCGACTCCCGGAGCCGCGCGTCGAGGGCGCTCATCGGCTCGTCGAGCAGGAGCAGGTCGGGTTCGGGCGCGAGCGCGCGGGCCAGCGCGACCCGCTGGCGCTGGCCGCCCGACAGCTGGTCGGGATCGCGGTCGCCCATCCCCTCGAGATCGACCAACTCGAGCAGTTCGCGGACGCGCTCGTCGACGCTCGTCCCCGCGGGCGGCTCCCGGTATCGAAGTCCGTAGCCGACGTTTTCGGCGACGCTCATGTGCGGAAAGAGCGCGTAGCTCTGGAAGACGACGCCGACGTCGCGGTCCTCGGGCGCCGCGTCGGTGACCGCCTCGCCGTCGAAGCGGACGGTGCCGTCGGTCGGCGTCTCGAACCCCGCGATCGCTCTGAGCGTGGTCGTCTTCCCGCAGCCCGACGGCCCGACGAGCGTGAAGAACTCGCCGTCGCGGACGGTCAGGTCGACGTCCCGCAGCGCGACGGTGCCGCTCCCGTCCGTCCCGTAACGCTTGGTGACGCCCTCGAGTCGGAGTTCGGTCACAGTTCGTACCTCCCGCCGACGCGGTCGACGACGACGAAACTCGCCGCCGTGACGGCCAATAGCAGGGTCCCCATAGCGATCGCGGGCCCGGAGCGACGGCCGAGGTAGCGCTCGACGGCGACCGGCATCGTGTAGTGCTCGCTCCCGCTGGCCAAAATCACCGTCGAAGAGAACTCGCCGATCGAGACGGCGAAGGCGAAGGCCGCGCCGGCGACGATCCCGCTGGCGACCAGCGGAAGTTCGACGTCGAGCAGCGCCCGCGTTCGCGAGGCGCCGAGCGCGCGGGCGGACTCGACCATCGCCGGATCGAGGGTCGCGAGCAGCGGCGAGACGTTGCGCGTCACGAACGGGTAGGCGGCGACCGCGTGGGCGGCGACGATGGCGACCGCGCCCGTCACCTGAAAGCGCCAGCCGCCCGGCAGCGGGATGCCGAAGACCAGTCCCTGCAGGAGGCCGATCCCGAAGACGACGCCACTGACCGCCAGCGGGAGCATCGCGAGCGTGTCGACGAGCCGTCCGCTCCTGCCGGCCCGGACCGTCAGCACCGAGATCACGACGCCCATCGGCACCGCGACGGCCAGCGTCGCGAGCCCGAACAGCAGCGAGTTCCGGATCGCGGGGACCGGACGCGTCTGGAAGCTCGCGCCCTCGAGCTGGCGCTCGAGCAGGAACGCGTAGTTCCGGAGCGTGAACCCGGAGCCGTCGGTGAAACTCCCGACGACCAGACTCGCCAGCGGGCCGACGAAGAGGACTAGCGCGACGAGGCCGTACCCCAGAATCGCGAGCCGCCGCGGCGAGAGCGCCGTCCGCACGTCGGGGAAGAGCGCCTCCCTCGGCGGCGGCGACGGCGCTTGCGAGAGGCCGGCCCGTGCCGACTCGTAGCGGAGGTAGGCGTAGGTCAGGCCCAGCGAGAGGACCGTCTCGAGGATCGCGAGCGAGGCCGCTTCCCCGTAGGCCAACCGCTGGACCCGGTCGTAGATCCAGACCTCGACGGTCGCCAGTTGGAGGCCGCCGAGCGCGAGCACGATGGGGAAGGTCATGAACGTGAAGATGAAGGTCAGCAGCGCGCCGGTGAGGACCGCCGGGACGAGTTGCGGCACGACGACGTCGCGGAAGGCCCGACGGGGGCTCGCGCCGAGGCTGCGGGCGGTCTCGACGGTTCGGGCGTCGACGGACTCCCAGGCGGAGACGGTCAGGCGGGCGACCAGCGGCGCGTTGTAGAAGGCGTGGGCGAGGATCACGATCGCGAGCGGGCTCGTCTCGACGAACGCGAACGGGCCCAGGCCGACCGCCCCGAGCAGGGTGTTGAGCGTCCCCGTCCGCCCGAACATCGCGTAGAAGCCGACGGCGACCATGATTCCGGGCAGCACGAACGGCAGGATCGTCAGTGACCGGAGCGTGCGCCGGCCGCGGAACTCGTAGTTCGCGAGGATGTAGGCGGCCGGGAGGCCGATCGCGACGCTCGCGACCGTCGACAGCGCGGCCTGATAGGCCGTGAAGCCGAACAGCCCCTTCCGAACGGGCGGGAGATCGACGGCGAGCCACGGCACCGGGAGATCGAGTCCGGGAACCGGAGACGCGAGCGTCACCGCGATCGATATTCCACCGAGCCAGCCCACCAGTGCGCCGAGGTGGTCGCCGATCGCGAGCGGCTCCGCGAAGACGTCCGCGAGGACGCCGAAGTAGAACGGATCCGTCACCACCTCGGCGACGTGGCCGAGCGTCGGCGATCCGTCCTCGAGGAGCGCCTCGACGAAGACGAGCCCGACCGGGAGGTAGAGCACGACGACGAGGACGGCCGCCGTCCCGAGCGCGGCCAGCGAGAGGGCGCGGCGCTCGAGCCACGCGCTGGCGGCGCCGGCGGAGCGTCGATCGACGACGAGACGATCTGCGAGGGACACGAATGGGGCGACTCGTTACTGGCCGGCGAACTCCTGGGCCCAGTCCTCGACCCAGCCGTCGAGGTTGCCCTGGAGATCGTCGTAGCCGAACGAGACCATCTCCTCCGGCGTGTGCGCGTACTCGTCGAACTCCTCGTCGAGGTCGACGTGCTCGTCCGCGACGGCCGGATACTGGACGTTTCGCGTGGCGATCTCGGCCTGGGCCTCGCTCGAGAGGACGAAGTCGAAGAAGTCGTAGGCGAGGTCGGCGTCGCCGGCGCCCTCGAAGATCGCCATCCCCTCGGGGTTGGCGTAGCCCTGGTCGTCCGGGAAGGCGACCTGGTGGCGCGAGAAGTCGTAGTCGAACCGGTTGGCGTACACCTGATCGGTCGAGTAGGAGACGACCATCGATCGCTCGCCCTCCATGTACGCGCCCGAGTAGGACTCGCTCCAGCCGTCGAGGACGCGAACCCCGTTGTCCTCGAGTCGCTGCCAGTAGTCGAGGTACCCGTCCTCGCCGAAGGCGTCGATCGTCCACAGCAGGAACGCCTGTCCCGAATCGGCTTTCTGGGCGTTCTGGGCCAGCAACGCGTCCTCGTATTCGGGCTCTGTCAGGGCCTCGAGCGACGCGGGTTCCGCGACCTCGGTCTCGTCGTAGACGAGGCTGATGTAGCCCATGTCGTAGGTGAGCGTGCGGCCGTGGGGGTCACCCAACGCGAACTCGTCGCGGACGCGGTCGGCCCGCTCGAGTCGGTCGTCGTCGAGTTCGCGAAAGAGGGCGCCGTCCTCGAGCTGGTCGTCGACGCGCACCAGGTCGTCCACGTTCAGCCCCAGGTAGACGTCGGCGTCGATCCCGGCGTCCCGGTCGGCACGCTGGACGTAGTGGTTGATCCCGCCGTCGGGCAGTTGCTCCCACTCGAGTTCGGCGTCGAACTCGTCCTCGAAGCGCTCCTTGAGCCACGGGCCGGCGGAGTCCTCCGTATCGATCATCGACTCGTAGGTGACGACGGTGAGCGTTCCGTCGCCCTCCTCGTCGCCGCCGTCGTCCCGCGTCAGACAGCCGGCGATGCCGAGCGCCGATCCGCTTCCGATCGCACCGAGCAACGCGCGCCGTTTCATTACACGGTGGTTCCACTGAGTGGTCTTAATCCCTCTGATCGGCTATTCCGGCAACGGCTGCCGCCTGAACCGTCCTCGAGCGACTTCGCGAGCGGAAAACCAGCTCGAACGAGGTCGACATTTTCGACTCGGACGGGACCAAAGATCGATCGCCGGCAACCGACTGCGACGTTCGTCCCGGCCCGTCAGACCGCTCGAGCCGCCTCGAGCAGCGCGTCGTAGGCGTCAGAATACGCGCGAGCGATCCGCGCCGGCTCCGCCCGCTCGTCGCTCCCGAGCGGCGGCAGGCGAATCCGGTCGATCGGATCGAGGTATTCGAGCACGTCGGGGACGCGCTTCTCGAGGGCGCCGTCTTTCGGACTCGAACTGGCGATCTCGCAGGCCCGGCAGTAGCGGTCGCTCGGGTAGATCCGGACGCGGCCGGGTTCGACGGCCGCGACGGCGCTGATCGCCGCGGGATCGAGTGACTGGAGCGGTCGCGCGATGTCGCTGTAGGACTCGACGACCGCGACCTCCGTCGATTCGATCTCGGCGGCCAGCCCCTCGAAGGCGGGGACGTACCGCCGCTCGGCGAGCTCGTTGAACTCCGCGACAGTCTCGACGGCGACGGCGTCCTCGAGCGGGAGCGCGTCGGCGACCGCGTCCGGTACGTCCGCGGTCGCGTTGCGCACGAACGTCGGACTGTCGTCGTCGCCCGGGCGGCCGACGCGGTCGACGAGGAACTCGCGATCGGACTTCCCGAGGAGTCCGGTCCCGCCGTCGGGCGTGGGCCGCCAGAGGCGGTGGACGGGATTGAGGGTTTCTGGGTCGCGATCCCACCCCTCCGCAGCTGCGAGGCGCTTCGCGTCCTTCCCGTAGAGGCGGTCGTCGGACAGCGCCGTCCGGCAGTCGTCGTGGTCGAACCAGTAGTCGTTGCCGGCGCGGGGCTTGTAGCCGACCGCGCCGGTGCGCTCGAGCAGGCCGACCGAGAACGTGGTCTTGCCGGCGTCGACGCGATCGGCACCGACCACGAGGAGGATCATTCTTTCAGGCCGTAGTAGCCGGGTTCGTCCTCGGATCGCGGCTCGGCGACCACGAGATCGTCCGCGTTGTTCATCACCCAGGGAATCGCCCAGTCGAGCAGGATGCTCTCGGTGCCTTCGTCGATTTCGGCGTCGGGCTCTAACCCCTGCAGGAGGCGGGCGATCTCGTAAACGGTGTACATCTGGTCGTCCTCGAGCAACTCCGCCGGCGTGTAGAAGTCACACGGCGGGAGACTGTCGAACTCGTCTTTCGGAACGGGCATAGGCGACCGTACACGTGCGCGCCACAAGACCGCACCGATCCCGGCTCTCAGTTTCAGTTCCGGATCCAACCGCCGCGACGTCGGTTCCGGGACGACGGCGCTCGAGAGACGAGACGGCTACCGAGACGCGTCCGACCGGCGTACTCGGTCTATCGCTCGATGTACCGTTTCGAGTAGTAAAATCCAAAGTTATCGAGGGATAATCCCACAACCCATAACTCATACGCTAGTTATTAGCCACAAATCTTTATGATTTCGGCGAGAGACGAACTCGAGTGGAATCTACCGACGCCCTTGTCCCGATTATCTATGCCGTCGCGACGGTGATCGCCGCCGTACTCGGTAGTGTCGTCTGGCGTCATCGGGAGAAAACCGGGGCCGTGCCGCTGGTAGTGGCGATGACCGGCGCAGTGATCTGGGCGGGATCGTTGTTCGCGCGCTCCACGGTCGACCACTACTCGCTGTCGACGTTCTTCCTCCGATTTCTCTACGTCGGCGTCGGGGCCAGCGTCCTCGGTTCGTTCCTGTTCGTCCTCGTGTACACCGGCCGCGAGCGTCTCCTCACGCGACGAGCGGTCGTCCTCCTCTCGATCGAGCCGGCGCTCCTCGTGTTGTTCGCGTTCGCGAATCCCGGAGACCTGTTTTTCGACTCGGTCTACCGCGATCCGACGGTCGTCGGCGGGATCGGCTTTCGGTGGGGACCCGCGTTCGACGTCCACCTCGTCTACTCGTACTGTCTCTCCCTCGCCGGAACGATACTCATCCTCGAGTTCCTGTACAACTCCCGGTCGCTGTACCGAGGACAGGCCGCGATGCTGGTCGGAGCGACCGCGTCACCGCTGCTGACGAACGTGGTCTACACCTTCGACGTCATGGGATCGATCGAAATCGATACGACACCGATCGGTTTCATCGTCGCGGGTGCGCTGTATTCGGTCGCGATCGTCCGCTATCGACTGGTCGATATCGTTCCGATCGCCCGCGATCGCGTCCTCGATAGCGTTACGGACGGCGTCTTCGTCGTCGACACCCAGAACCGCCTCATCGACGTCAATCCCGTCGGGAGAGCGTGGCTCGAGGCGTTCGACGAGTCGCCCATCGGTACGGACCTCGACTCGCTGTTCGCCGAGGTCCCCGAATTGCGCGACGAATTCCGCGGGCTCAGGGATCGCCGCGCCGAGACCGAACGCGAACTGGCGTTCCGCGGCGGACACTTTCACGTTCGGACGACGCCGATCGAGGACGGCCGCGATCGCCACGTCGGCTGGCTGTTCGTCGTCCGCGACATCACCGAGCGCAAGCGCCGGGAAGCCCGGTTACGGCGCCAGAACGAGCGACTCGAGCGGTTCGCCGATCTCGTCTCTCACGATCTGCGCAATCCGTTGAACGTCGCGGACGGCTACCTCGATCTCGCTCGCGAGACCGACGACGACGAGGCGTATCTCGACGAGATCGAGCGGTCCCACGAGCGCATGGAGACGATCATCGAGGACGTCCTCGCGCTCGCTCGCGAGGGGGCGGACGTGACCGACCCGGAGCCGATCGCGCTCGCTGCCATCGCCGAACGAGCGTGGAACGGCGTCGATACCGGGGCGGCATCGCTCGCGATCGACGCCGACGCCTCGATCCTCGCCGACCCGGAGCGGACCACGCGACTGCTCGAGAACCTGTTCCGCAATTCCCTCGAGCACGGGACCGAGCGCTCGGCCGGCGCCGACCTCGAGGTCGCGGTGGGAACGCTCGACGGCGCCCGCGACGGATCCGCCCCGGGGTTTTACGTCGCGGACGACGGCGGCGGAATCCCGCCGTCCCAGCGTGATCGGGTCTTCGAGGGCGGTTACACGACCGACGAGGACGGCACGGGGTTCGGACTCGCGATCGTCGACGAGATCGCGACGGCCCACGGCTGGACCAGCGCCGTCGCGGAGAGCGACACGGGCGGTGCCAGGTTCGAGTTCCGCGGCGTCGAACCGGCCGCCGACGCGACCTCCTCGGACGCCGGTTCGGCGACGGACGCGGCGGCTATCGAGACCGACTCGTCGCGGCCCTGACCCGTTCGTCGCCTCGAGGGCAGTCGAGTACGCGCGCCCGCGAGCGCTGCCCGTCACTCGTCTCGCGTACCGCCGTCCAGATAGTACCGGATCCGGTCCCGACTCGACTCGGCCACCTTCACGAACTCGACGACGCGCTCGCCGTCCTCGCGGCGGTCGGACTCGAGGGAAATCGTCAGCGACTGCTCGCGCAGGTGCTCGAGGAGCGCGCCGATCGTCTCCGGATCGCCCCTGACCGTGTGCCGTTCGCCGACTGTCTTCCCCTCCTTCACGTCCCGAATCGTCGAGACCATCGGCCGGAGGATCGACTCGCCGAGGTCGTGGGCCCGTTCCTCGAGTCGGTCGTCGTCCGCGTCGGACTCGGCCGCCTGAAACGCGTCCCGGACGATCCGCGAGAAGACGAAGTCGCGACCGTGATCGAAGGGCAGCGAGAACGCGTAGGCGAGCTCCTCGTGGTGTTGAGTCTCCGTCGTGTACTTGACCAGCTCTTCCCCGTCCGCCGACTTCAGGACGACCCCTTCCCGGCCGGCCGCGTCGAGTTCCTCGATCACCGCTCGAGTCGGTCCGACGGCGTCGGACGGCGCCGCTCGTCCGAAGAGCCGCGGCTGGGACATCCCGTACTCCTCGCAGAGCCGTCGCCGGTCGGCGACGGAGAGCGGTTCTCCGGACTCTCGGTCACGGACGTCGAAGACCCGGAACTCGTGGGTGTCGATCCCCTCGTAGTCGTGAGTCGAGTAGGGCGTCTCCGGGCCGATGAGTTCGGCACAGAGGGTCTTCTCCGGGTGGGTCGCGAAGAACTCCTCGAGCGGGAGGCGATCGCGGGCCCGCCCCGTCGTGTACGGACAGACGTAGCCGCTTCTGGTGAATGCGAGGGGCTCGCCGCCGACGGCCGCGATGCGAACGTTGAAGCCGTCGAGTTTCTCCTCGACGACGACGGTCTCGCCGTCTTCGAAAAACGACGGAACTCCGGGGTCGAGCACGAGAATCCGAGGGATGCTCGGATAGCCGCGAACGATGGTCTCCGTCTCCTCGACGATGACCGTCCCCCGCTCGACCCCGTGGCGAGCGGCCGTGAGGACGTAGTGGGTCCGTCCCGCCGTCGACCGTTCCTCGACGTGCTCGAAGAGGTCCTCGGGCGTCTCCGCGGTCGCCCCGAGCCGCTCGAGGTACTCGTCGCGATTCATGCGTTGTTTGTCACCACACCTCGTGAAAAACACCCGGTCGGCCAGCGGACGACGATCCGCAGGCCGTCCGACCGCGTCGGTCGGTCGAACGCGGGGGGAGACCTTTGTAGCGCACCGTCGAAGTGCCGACTATGCCCGGCGAACTGCCGCGCCAACAGTTCGTTCTCGACACGTCGCTGTTCATCACCGAGGAGATCCGTCGAGGCGACGAATCGCTCGAGTCGGCCGTCATCCGTCTGCTCGACCTCGTCGCGACCGCGCGACTCGAACTCAACATCTCCTGTTACGTGCCGCCCTCGATCCACGACGAACTCGCGACGATGTTACGCGAGCGCGACGTCGACGAAACGGTGTTCTCGCGGCTCGACACGTGGGTCGTCCGCAAGAGCCCCGATCGGTACGGCGTGACGATTCCGGCAAACATCGTCTACAACTTCATCGACGAGATGAGCGATCGGGTCGATCGCGGCCTCCGCGTCTCCGAACAGGCGATCCGCGAGGTCGAACAGCTCGATCCCGACGCGCTCGCGAGCGATCCGTCCGACGACGGGCGCGAGGAGTACATGACCGACGCCGACCGGATCCTCTCGAACATGCGCGATAAGTACCGAGGGGCGCTCCGACAGGGCGTGCTCGACTCCCGCGAGGACTTCGACCTGCTGATCCTCGCCCGCGAACTCGACGCTGGCGTGGTCACCGAGGATCGGGGCATCATCTCTTGGGCCGACGAGTTCGGGCTCCGGTACGTTCGCGGCGGGCAGTTCCCGACGCTCCTCGAGGAGTACCTGCGAGCGACCGGCATCGAGGATGAGTCGTAACGGCGGTCTCCGGTTACCGCGCTATCCGCTCCTCGAGTGATATCACCGGTGCGCCGCTACCGGCGGGCCGATCTGCGAGAAAAATTCGGGATTGACTGGCTCGTCGCTGTCGCGGCCGGCGGCTTACTCGAAGTGGTCGAGGCAGGTCTGGTACTCTTCTTCGGCCTTCTCCCAGTTGACGACGTCGAAGAAGGCGTCGATGAACTCGCCACGGTCCGGACCGTAGTCGTAGTAGTAGGAGTGTTCCCAGACGTCCAGCGCGAGCACGGGATGGGCGCCCCAGAGCGCGCCCTGGTCGTGCTTGTCGACCGCGAGGTTACGCAGCTGCTTGGCGACCGGGTCGTAGACGAGCAGCGCCCAGCCACCGGCGGCGCCGGCGGCCTTCTGGAACTCGCCCTTCCAGCCCTCGTAGGAGCCGAAGTCCTCCTCGATGCGGTCGGCGAGGTCGCCCTCGGGCTCGCCGCCGCCGTTGGGGGACATGTTCTCCCAGAACAGCGTGTGGAGATAGTGGCCACAGCCGTTGTGGGTGACGTCCGAGAGGGCACCGGGCGTCGAACCGTAGTCGCCCGATTCGCGGTTCTCCTCGAGGGTCTCCTCGGCCGAGTTCAGACCGTTCACGTAACCCTGGTGGTGGGTGTCGTGGTGCCAGGTCAGGACCTGCTCGGAAAGTGCCGGTTCAAGCGCGTCGTAGTCGTACGGAAGTGGTGGAAGTTCGTGGTCAGTCATTGGCGCTCACCTACAGGTTATATCTGCATCTCGCGTGTTAAGCTTTGAGGAGAGAAACGCTACCACGGAGCACAACACGACGCCCGCACGCGATTTTCGCTCCAGACGCCGAGCTATCGGGGCGCACTCCCCAGTTCGTCGCCCCTCGTCCGGCTGTCGTCGGTCCCTCAGGCGAGTTCCTTGTGCCGGGCGTGCTCGAGCCACTCCTCGAGGGACGGCTGGTTCCAGTAGCGGACCATCTCGCTGCGATGGTCGTGTTCGAGAACGCCCGCATCCTCGAGTTTCGGCAGGTGCGTATGCTGGAGGTCCATGCGAACCTGTTGGCGGCGGCTCTCGAGATTGGGATCGTCCTCGGTGTCGGCCCGGTCGGTCGTCTCGGGATCCGCGCTCGACTCGAGGTACTGGCGCGTGACGACGGCATCCGTCAGTTCGTCCATCGTTGCGACGCCGTCGGGCTGGTCGTGGAGATGGTACAGCGCGTATCGGCGGCGACGATTCGAAAGTAACTCGAAGACGAGATCCAGCGACGGCGTCACCTGAGCTGTGAGTTCCGTTGCCTCTCCCTCCGTTTCACGCATCCACGAACCACCTACCGTATGTTACCATTCGAAACCACCACCAGCCTCTACTGCAGCCGTCACATTAGATGTTACGTCTACCTAGAAAAATACATGTACTCGGCCCTGAATCAGACCGGCGGTAAAGCGCCAATACAGGGCCGCTCGAGTAGGTTCAGTCGAAACTCGAAATGAGTGGCTCTCGATGAAAACGACGAACGGATGATCGCGGTGATTGCGTTACTCGTAGAGCCACTCGGCGTCGTGCTGATCGTAGTCGATCAGCTCGTCGTCGTCGAAGTGGATCGCGATCTCGCGTTCGTTGGCGCCCTCGTCCTCGTGGTCGGCGGCGTGGACGACGTTCCGACCGAGATCGAGCGCGTAGTCGCCCCGGATCGTTCCGGGTTCGGCCTCGAGGGGGTCGGTCTCGCCGATCATCTGGCGGACCTGACGCGTCGCGTCCTGACCCTCCCAGACCATCGGGACGACCGGTCCCGAGGTGATGAAGTCCACGAGGTCGTCGTAGAACGGTTTGTCCTCGTGTTCGCCGTAGTGTTCTTCGGCCCGTTCGCGGGGCATGTTCTCGACCTTGATCCCGACGAGCTTGAGCCCGCGGTCCTCGAGTCGGGAGACGACTTCGCCCACGAGCCCACGCGCGAAGGCGTCGGGCTTGACCATCACGAAGGTTCGCTCGCGGTCACTCATTAGGCCTCACTCTCCTCGGCCTCGGCTTCGGCTTCCTCGGTCTCGTCGACCGCTTCGTCGCCGGCGGACACGTCGTCTTCATCTTCGTCGACGGCGTCGGCCTCGGTCTCGAGATCCTCGTCTTCGCCGGCTTCGACCTGCTCGGTCTGGTCGGCTTCCTCGGCGGCGGTGTCGGCTTGGGCGGGACCCTTGCCGCGACGCCCTTCCTCGGTCCACTCGAGATCGCGGGGTTCGCGACCGAGCTTGTAGTTCTTCTCGGCCTTCGAGTCGACGAAGTGGAGCACGCTGCCGTCGTTCTTGACGTACATGATGCCCGTGCCGGGCTCGATCTCTTCGCCCGTGTAGTCACACGTTCGTTTCTCGACCATTGGTTATTGTCCTCCGATGGAGTCCGCCTCGCGGGCGGTCTCGCGAAGCTGGAGTACGTCCCCTTCGCGGACCGGCCCGAGGCAGTTCCGGGTGATGATACGTCCCTGGTTCTCGCCCTCCTGAATACGGCATTTGACCTGCATGGCCTCGCCGTGCATGCCGGTCTTGCCGACGATCTCGATGACCTCGGCGGGCGTGGATCCAGTTTCTTCCTCTTCAGCACTCATCTCTGATCACCTCAGTCGAGGTCCTCGACCTTGTCGGCGATATCTTCGACGTCGTCGGAGGCCTCGCCGGCGTCGACGATCGCTGCGGCGGCCGAGCCGACCTCGAGACCGGCTGCGTGGCCGACGTCGTCCTGGGTCTCGACGAAGATGACGGGGATGCCCTTCTCCTCGGCGAGGTCGGGCAGGTGCATGACGATCTCCTCGGGGGAGACGTCCTCGGCAACGTAGACGAGCTCGGCGTTGCCGCGCTCGATCGCCTTCGTGGTTTCGTTCGTTCCTTTCTTTACGCGTCCGGTGTCTCGTGCGACCTCGAGGGCCTCGAGGGCGTCCTCTGCGAGGTCGGCTGGGATGTCGGTGTTGACGTAGACTGACATTGGTTGTTCACCTCTCCTACACGTGGGCTCGCGCTCCCCTGCCATTCGGGGCACGATACGGGCAGACGGACGTCGTGAGCGGGCGTCCGACGACCGTCGTGTTGGACGCCGCAAACAGTTCCGTCAGCCCGTATGTCCACCCCTGGCCGAAGTAGCTTCGGCGGAAGTCCTGTGAGGCTAGGAGCATCATCAACCCCGCGTAGGGTGTACTACGTCTGTAGCGTTGCCCCCCTTAAAAGCGTGTTCAAACGACCGGAGCCGTGCGACGCGTCCGCACATCGGGAATGGTAGCGTTCCTGACCAAATCGCTACGGGCGGCGACTCAAGCCGTTTCCGCGAGGGCCTCGATCTCCGAAGCCAGCTTGCGGCGCAACCGCTCGGCCGCCTCGTTGTCGTAGTCGGTGTGGTACTCCTTCGCCACGCCGTGTTCCGCGAGCACGTAGTGGCGGTCGGGCGCGACGTCGTGGCGATCGAGACACTGCTTCGTACACTCGAGCGGACAGCCGTCGATCGCGACGATCGGCCGGCCCGAGGTCGCAGTGTCGACCAGCGGCGCCACGCCGCCGCCGACGCCGGCGATACAGGACATCTCGGCGACGCCGTCCCGGTCGAGGGAGACGGCCAGATCGTTCGCCAGCTGTGCAGCGCTCGAGCACCCCGAACAGGAGTAGACCAGCGGGAGCTCGTCGTACTCGATCTCGTCGCTCATCTCGGGCGTCCGTTTCGCTCGAGCGCTCGAGAAGGTGGTCCCGCACATGTGCGCCCCGACAGGTTTCTCGCTCGGCGGCGTACCGGTTCCCGTGACCGATCTCAGATCGCACCCGGTCCCGGACGCGGTCGACGCCGAGGCCTGGACACTCCGCGTGACCGGCGCCGTCGACCGATCGCTTCGCCTCTCCGCGGCGGCCCTCGAGTCGTTCCCGCTCGAGACGGTGACCGACGACTTCGCCTGCGCCGAGGGGTGGGTCGCCGACGGGCTCGCGTGGCGCGGGATTCGCGTCGGGGAACTCCTCGAGCGCGCCGGGCCGTCGGCCGAGGCCGAGCACGCCCTCCTCCGCGCGATGGACGGCGACTACGCCTGTTCGTTCCCGCTCGAGACCCTCTCGGACGCGCTGCTCGGGGTCGGACTCGACGGGGAGCCACTGCCGGTCGAACACGGCGGGCCGGCCCGACTCGTCCCGACCGGCCCCGACCGCGACTGCTGGGAGAGCGTGAAGTGGGTCTCGGAAATTCGCGTCGGCGAAACGCGGTTTCCGGACGCTGACACCGCGAAAGAGACCGCACTGTCCCGGCTCGAGTAGGACGGCTCGTCCTTCTCGTTCGCCTGATCGCCGGATCGAGGACAGCCCGACCGTTCGGACCGCGGCCGATGGTAGCGACAACTATCTCCGATGCAACCTCCATTTACGTGATTACCTGCTAACAATACATGCACTGTAGGCATGACTTCGATAGAAAAGATTACTTTCGCTTGTAATTCACCGGATCGACTCGCGACGTTCTGGGAACGGGCGCTCGAGCGCGACCGGGTCCCACTCCCCGCTGAACCACCCGACGAGACGGACGATCCGGATCACGTTCTCCTCGCGGCTCCCGACGATCGATCGCCGCCGCTCCTGTTCAAGCGACTGCCGAAGGGATCCACCGAGGATATCCCCATTCACCTCGATTTGGCGACCGAAGATCGAGCGGCCACGGTCGCACGCCTCGAGGAACTCGGCGCGAGCGCAGTCGAGGCGAAACGCGAGCGATTCGACGATCGGGCCGAGGAGTGGACCGTGATGGAGGATCCGGAGGGGAATGGCTTCTGCGTCTGCGATCGAGCACCCCGATGAGAGCGAGTCCGCGATAGCGTTCCGGCACTTGTTACTCTCGAGTCGACGGGGCGACCGGATGAACGCGGACGTCGTCGATCTCGCCGAGTCGCTGTTCGAAGGCGCCGACGATCGCCGGCGGTCGCGTTCGGCTCCTCGAGTCGCCACTTGGTCGAGTGCGACAGTGGACGTACCGTTTCACCTATCGGAAAATTTACTTTCGAAACGCGAACGGTCGACGACCGTCGCTACGCGCCTTCGGAAGCCGTTTCGGTGATCCGATCGAGGAGTTCTCGTTCCGAGCGCCGGTTGCGGACGAACTCGATCAGCCAGGAGACGCGAACCTCCACCGTGAGGCCCGATTTACCTTTCTTCTTCTTTCCGTCGGTCTCGTCCAGGACGGACACGGTGATGGTCTCGATTGCGGCGATAAACGCCTGCGGATCGGTAATCGCGTCGCTCGCGGCGCTAACGATGTCCGAGAGCCGCTGTCGCAGTTCGGCACTGTCAGCCGAGGCCGATAGGTCGTCCGCGTTCAGGTCCGAGACCGACACCTTCAGGGTGAGATTCGACCCGCTTCGGCGGAGCGTCTCGATCGTGATACCCTGTTGCTCCAGCAGGGACTCGAACGCGTCGACGTCCAGGCCGGGAACGTCTCGTTTCCCGTTCTTGTCACCGCCTTTTTCGTCGCCGTTCTCGGCGTTTTCGCCGTTTTTACCGTCTTTGCCGTCCTTGCCGTTTTCGCCGTCTTCGTCGTCTTCGGCGTTCTCGTCGGAGCCGTTCGGCGCTCCGTTCCCGTTTCCGTTCTCGTCGGACTCGTTCTCGTCATCGCTCATGAGATCCTCGCCGCTGCAGCCCGCGAGGACGGTTGCCAGTCCGACGCCGCTACCAAGGAGGAGTTTTCTTCGCTCCATGGTCGCCTCATTGACGGTATTTCTTAAAGGTAATCGGATGATATAAATTGAGACGAGATCGTCCGAATTTTGGAACTGTTTCCGGACGCTCAATCGAGGCGCCGTCTGCCGGTTACGGTGTCGGAGCCACAGTTCGGTCGCGTCCGACCGAGTTCGGTGTCAACGATTGCACTGATTGCAACGGACCGACGACGGTTCTCGGCCACACCACCGAACCGCCGGGCGGACCGGGAATGCCGTCCTCGACGGATCCCGGATACTATTACGGGCTGCGTTCCAACGAGACCCCATGATCGTCGAGACGGGCGCGACGGCCCTGTTCGAGGAGGCGACGGCGGTCGACGAGCGACGCGTCCTCGTTCTGGCCGGTAACCGCGAGCGGGGGTACGAGGCCCTCGAGTCGATCCTCGACGCGCTTCCCGTGCCGATCACGGAAACCACGCTCGTCGGTCCCGAAGACCGGCTTCGCTGCGAACACCTGCCCCAGGCCAACGCGAGCGAACTCCTCGGAACGACGCGGACCGTGATCGCGCTCGACGCCCACGAGGGGCTGCGGCCGAACGCGCTCGGGAAAGTCGTCGGCGCGGTCGACGGCGGCGGCCTGCTCGTCCTGTTGACGCCGCCGCTCGAGGAGTGGCCCGACCGCCGCGGCGCGTTCGACGGGTCGCTGGCCGTCCCGCCGTTCTCGCTGGACGACGTCACCGGTCGATTCAGGACTCGACTCGTCGAGACGTTACGAGCCCACCGGGGGATCGGAATCGTCGACCTCGAGGCCGAACGGATCGTCGACGACGGGCTGACGGAACCGGCGCCGAAGCGAGTCGACGGCTCGGGTGAAAGCTCGCTCGAGACCCCGTCGAACGCTCGGTTCCCCGCCGACGCCTACGAGGCGTGTCTCACGGGCGACCAGCGGGACGCCGTCGAGGCGTTCGAGTCGCTGCTCGAGGGCGATACTGCCGAGGATAGTGAGGACCAACAGCGAGCCGTCGTCCTCGAGGCCGACCGCGGACGGGGCAAGTCCAGCGCCGCGGGGCTGGCCGCGGGGGCGTTCGCCGCCGACGGACTAGACGTGCTCGTCACCGCACCCCGATCGCGGAACGCGGCGGAACTGTTCGACCGCGCCGGCGAACTGCTGGGGACGCTCGAGGCCGACGCGACGATCGACGGTCGGACGATCGAGACGGGTTCCGGCGGTCGCGTTCGGTACCTCGAACCGGCGACGGCCGTCGAGCGAATCGAATCGGCGGCCGGCGACGACCGCGGCCCCGCCGATATCGTCATCGTCGACGAGGCCGCCGCGCTCCCGGTCTCGGTCCTCGAGTCGCTGCTCGCGGCCGATCGAGTCGCGTTCGCGACGACGATCCACGGCTACGAGGGCGCGGGACGGGGGTTCTCCGTTCGCTTCCGGGACCGCCTCGCCGAGAGCGATCACGAGGTGATCGAGCGCACGCTCGTCGAGCCCATCCGGTACGCCGCCGGCGACCCCGTCGAGGTCTGGGCCTTCCGCGCGCTGTTGCTCGACGCGCGCCCGCCGGTCGAACCGCTGGTCGCCGACGCGACGCCCGAGACCGTCGCGTACCGCAGCCTCGAGCCCGACGACCTCCTCGCAGACGACCGGCTCCTGCGGGAGGCGTTCGGCCTGCTCGTGCTCGCTCACTACCGCACCGAACCTAACGATCTCGCGCGGCTGCTTGACGCGCCTAACCTCGAGGCCCGCGCGCTGGTTCACGACGGCCACGTCGTCAGCGTCGCCCTGCTGGCCCGCGAGGGGAACCTGCCGCCCGAGACCCGCGCGATGATGTACGAGGGCGGTCGGATTCGGGGGAACATGCTCCCGGACGTCCTCACGAGCCAGTTGCGCGACGAGGCCGCCGGCGAGTCGGCCGGCCTGCGCGTCGTCCGCATCGCGACCCACCACGCGGCCCGCTCTCGAGGGCTGGGCTCGCATCTGCTCGAGCGCGTTCGCGAAGAATTCGAGTCCGTAGTCGACTGGCTCGGCACCGGCTTCGGCGCCACGCCCGGCCTGCTCGAGTTCTGGCGCGAGAACGGCTACCGGACCGTCCACGTCTCGACGACCCGCAACGACGCCAGCGGCGAGTACTCGTCGCTCATGGTTGCCCCGACGAGCGACGCCGGTCGGAAACTGCACGACCGCCACGCCGACTGGTTCGCCCGCCGGTTCCCCGTGCTCTGTACGGACGCCCTCTCGGACCTCGAGCCGGACGTCGCCCGCGCGGTCCTTCGCTCGGTCGACGCCGACGCGGCCCCGGAGCTCGGCCTTTCGGCCCACGACTGGCGCGTCGTCGCCGGCGCGGCCTACGGCCCCGGCCTGTTCGACGCCGATCCCGGCCCATTCCGGGACCTCGTCGTCCGGTACTTCGTCGAGAATCCCGACGACGTCGACCTGACCGCCCGCGAGGAGCGCTTGCTCGTCCTGCGCGCCCTGCAGGGCCGACCGTGGGAAGCCGTCGCGGATCGACTCGAGTACCACTCGTCTGGCCAGTGTATGCGTGCGCTCGGTGGGGCGTTCTGTCCGCTAGTGGATAAATACGGGTCGGATGCGGCCCTCGAGGTTCGAGAGCGGTTCCTCGAGGAATAGCGGATCGTTTTCACTGTCTTGATCGTTTGAACACCACGAAAGCCCCTTCCGGCATCCGGTCGATGGCCTCGCTGCGCGCGCTCCCGATGGTCGCGTGCTTGCATCGTCCGTCTTTCCGGATGCCGGCAGCCCCTTTCATTCCCACCCGGGTGGCATGACCGACCGGCCGACACGGGTGGGAATGAAAGGGGCTGGCTCGCTCGATCCTTCTCGGACGAAGTAAGCACCGCAGGACGAAGTCCGAGGAGCACAGCGAGGTATTCGCGAACGAAGTGAACGAATGCCAGCGAGAGCCTTCGGCTCTCGCTTGGCTCGGGAGGTCGAGCGAGTCAGGGGCTTTCGTGGTCGTTTCGATTGAATCAGCACCGAACGACCGAGAGCCGCTGACTCACTTCGCTACTCATCACTCCAGAACGGCCTCGAGCGCGTCCATCGCTCGATCGACCTTTTCGACCTCGGCGTTGTAGCCCATGTGGCCGAATCGGAGGATGTCGTTCTCGAGGTCGCCCAGTCCGGTCGCCAGCACGACGTCCTCCTCTTCGGCGACCCGTTGCTGGATTTCCACTGCCTCGCCGGGCAAGCGGAACGCCGTCACGGTCGGCGAACTCCGTTCGACGTCGGGATAGACCTCGAGTCCCAGTTCGGCACCTCGTTCACGACAGCGCTCGGCGGCTTCCTCGTGGCGCCGGTAGACGCTCTCGAGGCCCTCCTCAAGGATCATCTCGACCGCAGTCTCGAGCGCGGCGACGTTCGCGCTCAGGTGGGTGTAGGGGAAGCCGTCGGAGACGTCGCGCCACGGGAGGAAGTTCGTGTACAGCGAGGACGGATCGCGTTCCTCCATGCGCTCCCACGCTCGGTCGCTGATCGCGGCGGTGGTCAGCCCCGGCGGCGCGCTGAAGCACTTCTGGGACGCCCCGAGACAGACGTCGATCCGATCGGTCGGAACCGGCGTCCCGCCGAGCGACGAGACGGCGTCGACGACGCTCGGCACGTCGTACTCCTCGAGCAGGTCCAACACGGGGTCGAGATCGTTGAGCGTCCCCGTGGGCGTCTCGCAGTGGACCATCGTCGCGAGTTCGAACGGCTCGCCGTCGGTTGCGGCGTCCTCGAGCGCGGCCTCGATGGCCTCGAGGTCGAGCGGGTCGTCGTAGGGCGCCGAGACGAGTTCGGCCTCGCCGTCGGAGGATTCGACGAAGTCCGCGAAGCCGTCGCCGTAGAGCCCGTTCGAAATGCAGAGGACGCGGTCGCCGGGCGCGACCAGCGAGGCGATCGCCGCCTCGAGGCCCAGAATGCCCTCGCCGCCGGGGACGACGACGTCGTGGTCGGTGTCGTAGACGTCGGCGAGGTCCTCGCAGAGCGCCTCGTAGCGCTCGGCGAACGCGGGATCGACGTCCGGATTCGGCTGTTCCTCGGCCATCGCCTCCCTGACCGCCGGCGGAACCGCCGTCGGGCCTGGCGTGAACTTCATAGTCGTTCTCCGCGCCGCGTCCCTTAGCCGATTACGGTGGCGGTGAACGATTCGCCGCGGAGGGTCGGGAGACTCCCCGCGAACGGTCAGGAGAGCAGTCGCCGCAGCACCGACTCGGGCGTCGCCTTCAGGAACCACACGACGAGCCGCCAGCGGCGGGGGACGTAGACGTGGTTCCGCCGCTTGCGAATCGCACGGGCGATCTGTTCGGCGGCCGTCTCGGGCGAGCACTCCCAGAAGCCACCCATCGAGAGGTCGGTGTCGACGAAGCCCGGTTCGACGATCGTGATCGTCACGTCCGCGTCGCGATCGGCCTGTTGCGCCCGCAACCCCTCGAGATACGTCGAGACGTACGCCTTCGAGGCGTTGTACGCCTGCACGCCGCCGACGCCGAAGTGGGCGGCGACCGAGGAGATGCCCACGAGGTGGCCGTCTCCGCCCCTCGCGCGGTCGGGCGTCGACTCGAAGTACTCCATCGCGACAGCCGCGATCGCGGTAAAGCCGCGGACGTTGACGTCGATCGTCTCCCGTTCGGCCTCCCACTCGAGGTCGGGATTCATCGCCGCAGTGCCGGCGCTGATGACGACCACGTCGACCGACCGCATCGCCGCGGCGAGTTCGAAAAAGCCCTCGCGGGCGTCGTCGGTATCGGTGACGTCCATCGTCGCGACGGAGGACTCGGTCGGCAGTTCGGCGCCGATCTCCCGCATGCGTTCCGTCCGGCGGGCCGCTAGCCCGATCTCGTACCCCTCGTCGGCGAGCGCTCGAGCCAGCGCCTCGCCGATGCCCGAGGAGCCGCCGACGCCGATCGCTCCGCGCGTCTCGCGCATACCGACGGATGCGACGAACCGTAACGATACTGGTGACCCACCCCAGGAGGCGAGACGTCTCAGAGCGGTCGCTGTCGCGTCGGAAGCGACCGGATCACGACCGAAGGCCGTACGCCTTTGGTTCGGCCCGCCATCTGTTCCCGTATGGTCGATGCAGTCACGATCCTCGCGGTCGCCCTGCTCGTCGGCGGCGTCGTCGGAACGGTCGCGCCGCTGGTCCCCGGCGGGCTGCTCTCGCTGTCGGGGCTCGCCCTCTACTGGTGGCATTCCGGCTTCAGCGAGCCCGGGACCCTCACGGTCGCCGTCCTCGCGCTCCTCGCCGTCATGACGATGGTCGCGGAGCTCTTCGGCGGCTCGATCGCCGCTCGAGCGGGCGGAGCCTCGTGGACGACTACCACGATCGCCACCGTTGTCGCCATCGTTCTGATGATCGTCACCGGCCCGTTAGGACTGCTCGCCGGGCTGTTCGGGACGGTCTTCCTCGTCGAGTTCGTTCAGGGCGGCGACGCCGGCGGCAGCGTCCGCTCGGCGGCGTACGCGACCGGTGGAATGCTCGCGTCGACGGCGATCCAGGTGCTGTTGACCGTCACGGTCCTGCTCGGATTTCTCGTCGCGGTTTTCGTGTTCTGATCGCCGCGTTCGCGCGTTTCCGTCCCCGCCGTTGTCCGGAACGGAACCACCGGTCCGCAGGTTCGTATTCGAGTTACCGTGACAGCAACTTATCCGGCTCCGAGCGGTAGGCTCTCTATGGGCATGTTCGAACGGCTCGGCGAGAAAGTCGAGCGCTTCAAACAGGAGGCGGTGGCCGCACGCGAGGACAGCGCCCCCTACCGCTGTCGCGACTGCGAGAACCGGTTCCACAGCGAACGGGAGACGTGTCCGGCGTGTGGAAGCACGGCGGTCGAGCGAGTTTCCGAGGCGACCGAATCGGACGGAGAGACGAACGCAGAGTCGGAGACGGAAACGAAAACGGAGTGACGCACTGCCGTCGGTGGCCGATCGAGTATCGATTGACGATCGGTGCGATCCGAATTAGGGATGCGCGTAGTAGACGACGGTCTCCTCTTCCTCGTCGTCGTGGCGGTCGATTCTCGCGAAGCCGACGCGTTCGAACTGCACCATCTCGTCGGACGCGAGGTCGCCGACGCCGGGTTCCGCGTGGCCGCGCACGTCGCCGTCGGGTGTGCGCATCCGGACGGCGACGCTCTCGCTCGCCGGGGCCCAGTGGACGACATCGACCTCGCCTTCTCGGACCACGTCGATATCGTCGTCCGTGTACTCGAGTGCCCCCTCGGCGTACCGGAAGCAGCCGAGTCCCTTGAGCCAGATGCGCTCGTCGGCCTCGGGCACGTCCTCGGGCTCGAGCATCACGGAGTCGCTGACGGGAATCTCGCGGACGCCGCGCTCCTCGTGGTTGGGATGGAGCGGCGGGTTCGCCTCCGCGGGCGGATCGCCGGAGATCGGGAGCTGGTTGCCCTCGCGGACGAAGAAGCGGCGGTCGGTCTCCTCGTCGATCAGGTCGCGGTTGTTCGCGTAGATCGAACTCATCGCGAGGTCGACGTCGCTGGTCGACGTGCCCAGCCCGGCCATCGCCTCGACGATGGCCTCGCCGCGGATGCCCCGCCGGCGGAGGCTCTTGAGCGTCGGCGCGCGCGGATCGTCCCAGCCGTCGAGTTCGCCGTCCTCGATCAGTTCGGCGATGGTCGACGTGCTCATCTTCACGTCGTAGGCGTCGATCTGGACGTGGCCCCAGTGGACGACTTCGGGGTAGTCCCACCCGAAATAATCGTAGACGAACTGTTGGCGCTTCGCCGAATCCTGAAGGTCGATGCCGCGGATGATGTGGCTGATCTCGAGGAGGTGGTCGTCGACGCCGGACTGGAAGTCGAGCATCGGCCAGCAGCGGTACTCGCTGGCCTCCTCGCGGGGATGGGGCGTGTCGATCATTCGGAAGCCGACCCAGTCCCGGAGCGCAGGGTTCTTGTGCTCGATGTCGGTCTTGACCCGCAGGACCATCTCGCCGCTGTCGTACTCGCCGTCGACCATGGCCTCGAACTCCTCGCGGACCGTCTCGACGTCCTTCTCGCGGTGGGGACAGGGCTCGCCGCTGTTTTTCAACTCAGAGAACTCCTCGCCGGAACACGAGCAGGTGTAGGCCCCGCCGAGGTCGATCAGTTCGCGGGCGTGCTCGTAGTAGGTCTCGAGGCGATCGCTCGCCTTGTAGGTCGCGTCGGGCTCGAAGCCGAGGTAGTCGAGATCCTCGAGGATGGCGTCGTAGGCCTCGAGATCGGGGCGTTTCGTTTCGGGATCGGTGTCGTCAAAGCGGACGCAGAACCAGCCGTCGTAGCGCTCCTTGTAGGTGCCGATAACGGCGGGCATCCGGGCGTGGCCGACGTGCCACGGGCCGTTGGGGTTGGGCGCGACGCGCATCCGAATCTCGTCGTACTCGTCGGCGTCCTGATGAGCCTGCGAGTCAGGGCTCGCGGAGCTCGGCTCCGCGGCGTTCGGGAGGTCGGGGAGGTCGTGTTCGTCCTCCTCGTCCTCGGCCTCGATCTCGGCGAGTTCCTCGGGGGCGAGGTCCTCGAGGCGCTCGCGTTTCTCCTCGTACGAGAGGTCGTTGACTCGGCCGATGACGCCGCCGGCGATGCCCGGAATCTCGTCGCCGTGCTCGCGGAAGTCGGGGTTGTCGCCCATCAGCGGCCCCATGATCGCGCCGACGTCGGCGTCGCTCTCGTGTTTGACGGCGTTCAACAGCGCGTGCTTCTCGGCCTCGCGCTCGATGCGCTCGCGCAACTCGTCGTTCATTACGCTGCGATAGTCGTGCCCGGACCAAAACGTCCGCGATGTCCACGCATCGTTTGCGGGACCTCCCTCGCGAATTCTGCGGCGGTGACGCCGACGTTCGATTCGTTCTGACGGCGGACCGGTCGGTATACGGTGGTGCGCACTGTCGACCCGCCGAACGCGAGTGAGGAGGGTCGACGACAGTGCGCGAGTCGGCTGGGGAGGACGTGGAATCACTGCTGCCACGGTAGCGGCAGATGAACCGTTCCTAGACGTGCGAACACGTGTTCCGTTCAGACGCAATCTAAATCGTGATCTCAAAAAGTATCGATGAAACAAGCGTCTTGCTACCGTGGCAACGGGGAGGTGCCACCACCTCCCCAGCCAATTCACTCCCGATGGTCGCTCATCCACTGGAAGACGCTTCGCGCCTTCCAAGCTGCTGAAAATCGGAGATTTTCGCATCACGAGACGGCTTCGCCGTCTCGAACGACTTCGTTCGTTTCACTCACGAAGACCTCGCACGGATTTGCTTCCCGGCCTCGCTTTCGCTCGGCCGGTCACAGCGCGCGCCACCGCAGATGGGTTCCTCGGTCCGTAACGGCCCGTTTTCGATCCCTGCGGCCCCTCCTTCCAACCGAAGTCCCACCGCTACTCGAGCGACCGCACTCGCACGACCGAAAAATATTGTCGAAAAGCGGTGACCGAGCGACGCTACCGAACGGCTCAGTAGCCGCGCTCGATCAGGTAGTCAGCCAGATCCCGAAGCAACTCGCGGGCCTCGTTGTCCGGGAGGACCTCGAGTCGCTCCTTGCCCTGGGCGACGAGGTCCTGAGCCGTGGTGTTGGCGTACTCGATCGAGCCCGAGGCCTCGAGTTCGGCGACGGCGTCGTCGATCTCGGCTTCGGTGACGGCCTCGACGTCGTTCGTGTCGACGAGGTTGTCGACGTCGACGCCCTGATCGCGGGCGTGGACCGTGATCAGCGTCTGTTTGTTTTCGACGAGGTCGCTGCCCCGCTGTTTGCCGAGTTTCTCGCTCGGGACCGTCAGGTCGAGGACGTCGTCCTGGATCTGGAACGCCCGGCCGATGTCGAGCCCGTAGCCGTAGAGGGCGTCGACCGTCTCCTCGTCGGCCCCCAGCAAGATCGCGGGGAGACACGCCGAGGCGGCGTACAACACCGCGGTCTTCTGCTCGACCATTTCGAGATACTCGTCGGGCGAGACGTCCGCGCGTTCCTCGAAGGTGACGTCCAGCGACTGGCCCTCGCAGATCTTGGTACAGGTCGTCGCGAGCACGTTGAGCGCTTCGACCGACCGGTCGGGTTTCGCGCCGGTCTCGAGCATGATCTCGAACGCCTTCGAGTAGAGCGTGTCGCCCGCCAGAATGGCGGTCTCGAGGTCGTACTCCTTGTGGACGGCGGGGACGCCGCGGCGGAGGTCGTCGTCGTCCATGATGTCGTCGTGGATGAGAGTAAACGACTGGATGACTTCGACGCTGACCGCCGCGTCCATGATGTCGATGCGGTTCCCGTTTAACGTCGAGAACTCGCGGTAGTCGGTACTCAGGGGCTCGACGTCCAGCAGCGATTCGGCCACCGTCAGCAGGACGGTCGGACGCAGTCGCTTGCCACCGGCGTCGAGCAGGTAACGCGACGCCTCGTAGAGCCGTTCGGGACGCTGGATCGGTAGCTCCTCCGGAATGGCCTCGTTGACCCGCTCGCGGCGCTCGCGGACGGCCTCGAGCACCGCCTCCTCTCGTGCCTCGGGACTGGTCATATCAGTCGACGAGTTGGATGAGGTTGCCGTTGCGCGTGACGTGGAGATCACGTCCGAGCTGGTACCCCTCGCTCTCACAGAGGTTGACGTAGCTGGAGTAGCCGCTCATATCCTGGTGAGCGGGGATGATGTGCTGGGGCTGGAGGGCGTCGAGCATCTCGTAGTGGCCCTCCTGGTTGAGGTGGCCCGAGACGTGGATGTCGTCGTAGACGCGGGCGCCCTGCATGCCGAGGAGCTTCTCGGCCTGGTAGCGCTGGCCCTCGTTGGTCGGCTCCGGAATGACCCGGGCCGAGAAGACGACCTTGTCGCCATCGTCCAGTTCGTAGGGCGTTTCGCCGCGAGCCATTCGGGTGAGCATCGCGCGCGGCTCGCCCTGGTGGCCAGTGACGATGGGCAGGTAGTTCTCCTTGCCCTCGTTCATGATCCGCTTGAAGGTGCGGTCGACGGACTTGCGGTGGCCGAACATCCCGAGGTCGTCGGGGAAGTCGACGAAGTCGAGTCGTTCCGCCGTTCCGGAGTACTTCTCCATCGAGCGGCCGAGCAGGACGGGCTGGCGGCCGATGTCCTTGGCGAACTCGACCAGCGACGTCACCCGCGAGATGTGACTCGAGAATGTCGTCGCGACGATGCCGCCGTCGTAGTCCTCGATGCTGTAGAGGACATCCCGGAGGTGCTCCCGGGCGACCTTCTCCGAGGGCGTACGGCCCTTCTTGTTGGCGTTGGTACAGTCCTCGATGTAACAGAGGACGCCCTCGCCTTCGCGACCGATCTCGCGGAACCGCTCCATGTCGATCGGGTCGCCGATGACGGGCGTGTGGTCCATCCGTTTGTCGAGCCCGTAGACGACCGCGCCTTCGGGCGTGTGCAGCACCGGATTGATCGCGTCAATGATCGAGTGGGTGACGTTGACGAACTCGAGTTCGACCTTGCCGGAATCGCCGATGGACATCGTCTCGCCGGCGTCCATCTTCACGAGGTCGTTCTCGACGCCGAACTTCTGCTCGCCCTCGATCTGCTGTTTGACCAGTTCGATCGTGAACGGCGTCGCGACGACCGGCGCGTCGTACCGGTGGGCCAGCTTCGAGATGGCGCCGATGTGGTCGAGGTGGCCGTGGGTCGGCACGATCGCTTTCACGTCGCCCTCGAGATCCGACATCACTCGGTCGTCGGGGATCGCTCCCATGTCGATCAGGTCTAAGCTGTGCATCCGCTCGGTTTCGACGTTGTCGTGGATCAGTACCTGCGAGAGGTTCAGACCCATGTCAAAGATGACGACGTCGTCTCCGGCGCGAACGGCAGTCATCTGCCGTCCGACTTCCTCGTAGCCGCCGATTGTTGCGATTTCGATTTCCATAGTTCGTTGTACTGAAAGCCGCGATCGACTCTCATCGAAACGGTCCGCGGACTCCCGGTTGTGCGGCCCCGGCGTCTTACAGCGCGTCGGCCATCCCGCTATGCGCACGGGGAGGCAATCGCCTCCGATCGGTCGAGGTGTCACACCGTCGACCCCGAGCGCACTTGCCCGCGGGTTTCGCTAGTGGCCACTACACGCCGGGGTGTTAAAAACGCAGTGGGTTGGGTATCCCGCTCGAGCGCTCCCACAAAAATGCCGAACGCGTCGATTTCGGCCCTACTGGCTGAGATAGCCGCCGTCGACGCCGAATGCCTCTCCGGTGACGAACGACGCCTCGTCGCTACACAGCCACGCCACGGCGTTCGCGACCTCTTCGGGCGTCCCGAGTCGATTCATCGCGTGCATCCCCGCGATCTGGTCGCGCTCCTCCTCGGTCATGTCCGCCTCGAGCAGCGGCGTGTCGATGAAGCCGGGACAGACGCTGTTGATCCGAACGCCGGTTTCGCCGTTCTCGAGGGCGGCGCTTTTCGTGAGTCCGAGAACGCCGTGTTTGGCAGCGGCGTACGCCGAGGAGGTTTCGAACCCGACCTTCCCGAGAACCGAGGCGTTGTTCACGATCGCGCCGCCCGCGTCCTGTGACTTCATCTGGGCGATCTCGGCAGTCAGACAGTTGAACACGCCGTTCAGGTTGACGTCGATGACGCCGTGCCAGCTCTCGGGGGGATACTCGTCGACGGTGGCCCGTTCGCCGCCGATTCCAGCGTTGTTGAACGCGCAGTCGAGTCGTCCATACACCTCAACGGTGGTATCGACCATCGTTCGGGCCGATTCCGGATCGCTCACGTCCGTCTCGACGAAGATCGCGTCGCCGTCGTCGTCCTCGATCATCGCGGCCGTCTCCTCGCCGCCGTCGACGTCTAGATCCGCGACGACGACGCGCGCTCCGCGCCGCGCGAACTCGAGGGCTGTCTCCCGTCCGATTCCCGATCCGCCGCCGGTGATCAGTGCGGTCGCCTGGTCGATCGAAACCATACCGGGAGACGACACGAAGAGGGAGAAAAAACGGACCCAGTCGTGTGCGCCGTCGGTCGCCGACTACGACGAGTCGATCGTCGTCCCTGGCTCGTCGCCGGCGAGGAACGCCTCGAGGTCCGCGAGCCCGAAGATCGAGGCCTCGGCCTCGAGGGCCAGCAACGCCTGTACCTTCGCGGCCATGCCGCCGGTGACGTCGGTCGCCGCGCTCTCGCCCAGCACGCCGGCGACGTCCTCGTAGGCCGCGATGCGGTCGATCACCGCATCGTCGTCGTCCAGCACGCCCGGCACCGTCGAGCAGAGGCCGATCCGGTCGGCCTCGAGGTCGCGGGCCAGCTCCGCCACGAGTTCGTCGCCGCTGACGACGGTCGCGCCCGAACCCGCGTGGGCGATCAGATCGCCGTGGAGTACGGGGACGAACCCCTCCCCGAGCAGCGTCGCGACCTGCCCGGTCGGCAACTCGAGGTCGCCCTCGACGTCTCGGTGGCCCGCCGAGAACGGGTGGACCGGAACCGCCTCGACGCCGCACTCGAGCAGCCGGCTCAGGACGAACCGGTTCAGGGTCGTCATCGCTCCGTGGATGTCGAGCGCGGCGCCGGCGTCGCGGGTCCCTTCGACGGTCGTGACCCCGTGCTCGCTGGCGTTGTGGTGGCCGAAGCTGCCGCCGCCGTGGACGATCACGAGGTCTTCGACGCCGTCCTCGAGGGCTGCGGCGACCGCGTCGGCGGCCCGCTCGAGGGCCTCGCCGTCGAGCGTCTCGGGACGGTCCTTGTCGGTGATGACGCTACCGCCGAGTTTCAGGACGATCATTCGAGTCGGGCCACCCCCGTTTCGGCGAGTTCGGCGCGGAAGGCGTCCTCGCAACCGGGCGTGTACGACAGTGCTGTCTCAGTCTCGTCGGTGTCGTCCAGCGAAACGATACAGCCGCCGCCGCCGGCGCCCGTCAGCTTCGCGCCCATGGCGCCGGCGTCGCGGGCCGCCCAGACCATCGAGTCGAGCGTCCGGGAGGAGACCCCGAGCGCCGAGAGGAGTCCGTGGTTGAAGTTCATCAGCCGGCCGAGTTCCTCGATATCGCCCGTGGCGAGGGCGTCCTCGCCGCGCCGGACGATGTCGCCGATGGCTTCGACCGTGTCGGCCGCGAAGTCGTACTCCTCGCGGAGGCCGCGGACGCCAGCGACGAGTTCGCCCGTGTCGCCCGCACCGCCGTCGAAGCCGATCACGATCGGGAGCTCCGGCGCCTCGAGTGAGCGGCAGTCGTCGCCCTCGACGCGGACGGCGCCGCCCGTAGCTGAGCAGAAGGTGTCGGCGCGGGAGGCCTGCCCGCCCTGGACCTCGTGTTCCGTCCGGTAGGCGCGTTCGGCCAGTTCGTCGATCTCGAGAGTCGTGCCGAGTTCGCGGGTGCCGGCGTCGATGGCGGCGACGGCGACCGCCGCCGAGGAGCCCAGCCCCGCGCCCAGCGGGATGTCGCTCTCGATGGTGACGTCGAATCCGACGTCGTCCTCGCCGGTGACGTCCCGAACCTGCTCGATCGCGCTGTCGACGTACCCCATCGCGGCGTTGAGCAGCGACTCCGAGACGTCGACGTCCGGTCGTCCCTCGGGCTCGCCGGCGTACTCGACCGTGAAGCCGTCCAGACTCAGGTCCTCGGCGTGAACCCGAAGTTTGCTGTCCGCCCGTTGCTCGACGTCGACCCGCGCCCGTAACTCGATCGCACACGGAACCGCGGGCTCGCCGTAAACCACCGCGTGCTCCCCGAACAAGTACACCTTCCCGGGAGCGCTCGAGACTGCCATATCCCGCCGTTCGTCCGACGACGGTTAATAGCTACTCTTCTCGCGGTCCCGGGGTCCCGGAGGAGTCGGATTTAAGCGGGTGTCGCCGCAACGCGGTCGTACATGTCTCTCGTCCTGCCGAGCGAGCTCGTCGTCGACCGCTTTCTCCCCACCGTGCGGGCGATGCTGGCGACTCGCCTCGCCGACCGCGGCATGACCCAACAGGAGATCGCAACGAAGCTCGGCGTCACGCAGGCCGCCGTCAGCAAGTACGTCAGCGGCGAGAGCGGCGGCGACGACCGCTTTCGCGACCACCCCGAGACCGTCGCCACCGTCGACCGCATCGCCGACGGCCTCGCCGGCGGCGAAATGGACGGCTACGACGCGCTAGCGGAGCTGCTGGCGCTGATCCGCGACTTAGAGGATCGCGGCCCGATCTGCGAGCTCCACGAGGAGGAGATGCCCGCCCTACGAGGCCTCGGTTGCGACCTCTGCGTCCGCGGCCTCGACTCCGACGTCCGCGCCGAACGCGACGTCCTCGCGAACGTCAGAACGGCCGCCCGGACCCTCGCCTCGATCCCGGAGATGGCCGCGGCCGTCCCGAACGTGGGGACTAACGTCGGGATGGCCCTCCCCGACGCGCACGACGAGACCGACGTGGCCGCCGTTCCCGGCCGGATCTACGAGATCGGTCGCCGGATCGAAATCCCCGCCAACCCGGAGTTTGGCGCCTCGAAACACGTCGCGACGGCGATCCTCNGGTCGCCGGATCGAAATCCCCGCCAACCCGGAGTTTGGCGCCTCGAAACACGTCGCGACGGCGATCCTCGCCGCCCGATCGGTCGATCCCGAGGTCCGCGGCGCGGTCAACGTCGCGACCGACGACGCGCTCCTCGAGGCCGCCCGCGCGCTCGGGTACGACCCCCTCGAGTTCGACGCCGACTACGAGGACCGGGGCGACCACCTCCGCGACCGGTTCGCCGAGCACGGGAGCGTTCCGCGGGTGGCCTACCACCGCGGGGCGTTCGGCATCGAGCCGATCACCTACGTCTTCGGTCCGACGGCGACCGACGCGGCCGAACTGGTCAGCGACCTACTTGCGGAGGCGTCGGCCTGACGCACAGTAACCGACGCCGCGGGCGGGTCAGGGGTCGTCCGCGAGACTCCGATCGAATTCTGGTCGATACACCGTCTCGACGACGTCTCGGAAAATTTGTTATGCGTGCAACTGTTTAGACGCCGTCGTTTCGCTCGCGAGCGACCGTTTCGTCGGAGAAACCCGGCCGGGTGAATGTCACTCCTCTAAGGCGTGGGTAAGAATTCGTCCGGTGGGAATCGCCTCGGTTGCGACGGCGTCTCGGACACTTGTTACACGTGAAACTATTTCTCTCCGTCATTTCACTCGCGAGTGACCGTTTCACCGGTGAAATCCGGGAGGGATAATATCACTCGGCTATGAGTTATATAATAATACGACCGACATGAGTTGCTTCGATACCGAGACAGATGGATATCATCATCACCATCCAGCACGCGGCGAACGTTCACCTCTTCAAGAACGTCGTCCGCGACCTCGAGGCTGCGGGTCACGACGTCCACGTGTTCGGCCGCGAGAAGGGGGTTACGGGGGAACTCCTCGACGCCTACGACATCGATCACGAACTGCTCTGTGGGGAGCCCGACGGCTGGCTCGGACTGGGGCTGACGCAGTTGCGCTACGANCTCCTCGACGCCTACGACATCGATCACGAACTGCTCTGTGGGGAGCCCGACGGCTGGCTCGGACTGGGGCTGACGCAGTTGCGCTACGAGTACCGGCTCCTCCGCCGGGCGCGGGCGATCGATCCCGACTACATCGTCTCGAGCCACGGAATCGCCGCGACGCACGTCGCCAAACTGGTCGGCGCGGAGAGCCACGTCTACATCGACACCGAGACGGCGATCAACGGCGGCAACCGACTCACCCTCCCGTTCGCGGACGTGCTCTACACTCCAGACAACTTCCGCGAGGGCTACGGCGACGGACACGTCACCTATCCCGGCTACCACGAACTCGCGTACCTCCATCCGAATCAGTTCGAGCCGGACCCGTCGGTCCTGCGACGCAACGACGTCGATCCCGACGAGCGGTACGCCGTCATCCGGTTCGGCGCGTGGAACGGCAACCACGACGTCGGGAAGGAGGGTATCTCTCCCTCGGCGCGTCGCCGGATCGTCGACGTCCTCGCCGACGACGGACGGGTGTTCGTCTCCGACGAGGGCGACGGCCCGCTGCCAGAAGGCACCGAACCGCTTCCCGTGCCGCCGGCGGCGTTTCACCACCTGCTCGCGTTCGCCGACGTCGTCGTCGGCGAGGTCGCGACGACCACCCTCGAGGCCGGCCTCCTCGGCACGCCGACCGTTCGGATCAGCCCGTTCGCGGGCGCGGACGACATGGGCAAGTTCGACGAACTCGAGGCCTACGGTCTCGTCCGATCGTTCCACACGAGCCGCGAGAGCGACGCGNTCGCGGGCGCGGACGACATGGGCAAGTTCGACGAACTCGAGGCCTACGGTCTCGTCCGATCGTTCCACACGAGCCGCGAGAGCGACGCGATCGATACCCTTGAGCGGATCGTCAGCGACCCGATCGACGACGAAACCTGGGCGGACCGACGCGAGGCGATGCTCGAGGAGAAGATTGACGTCACCGAGTACGTGCTCAGCCAGCTCCTCGCGGACGTCGACGAACCGACGCCGGGGGCGCCCGCGCAGGCGGAGCGCGAGTCGGAGTCTGACGCGGACGAACGCGGCGATCCGGTCCCTCAGTAACGCCACCATNTCGCGGGCGCGGACGACATGGGCAAGTTCGACGAACTCGAGGCCTACGGTCTCGTCCGATCGTTCCACACGAGCCGCGAGAGCGACGCGGTCGACACCCTCGAGCGGATCGTCAGCGATCCAACCGCCGACGAAACCTGGGCAGACCGACGCGAGGCGATGCTCGAGGAGAAGATCGACGTCACCGAGTACGTGCTCAGCCAGCTCCTCACGGACGTCGACGAACCGACGCCGGGGGCGCCCGCGCAGGCGGAGCGCGAGTCGGAGTCTGACGCGGACGAACGCGGCGATCCGGTCCCTCAGTAACGCCACCATGATCCGCGTCCTGAGCCTCACCACAACCGACTGGCGCAGCTTCTATCAAAGCCAGATGACAGCCCTCGAGCGCGCCGGCGTCGANACCATGATCCGCGTCCTGAGCCTCACCACAACCGACTGGCGCAGCTTCTATCAAAGCCAGATGACAGCCCTCGAGCGCGCCGGCGTCGAGGTGACGACGCTGCCGGTCCCCAGCGAACACCGGGCCCACGAGGACGAGGTCCAGCGGCGGACGCCGTTCGATTACGCCCGCTACCTCCCGCAGGTACTCCGAGCGGCGCGCGGGGACTACGACCTCGTCCACGCCAACTACGGACTCACGTTCCCGTTCGCCGTCGCGGCGTCGGCGCTGCCGGGGACCGACCTCCCGGTCGTCTGTACGCTCTGGGGCGGCGAGTATCGCGACAACCCGTACGCCGACGTCATCAGGTGGTTCACCGCGCGCGCCGATCGCGTCGTCGTTCCCTCGAACGCGATGGCCGATCGCGTCGATCGACCCTGTCACAACGTCCCGTTCCCGGTCGACACCGAGCGGTTCCGACCCGTTCCGCGGGACGAAGCGCGCGAGCGCGTCGGCTGGGAGACCGACGAGCGGATCGTCCTCTTTCCCTACGCCCCCTCGCGCGAGGAGAAGAACTATCCGCTGGCCGAACGGGTCGTGGACGGACTCCCCGACGACGTACAGTTGCGGACCGTCGCCAACCAGCCCTACGAGGAGGTACCGTACTACCTGAACGCCGCCGACGCCGTCTTGATCACCTCGCACTACGAGAGCGGACCGATGACGATCAAGGAGGCCGCGGCCTGTAACGTCCCGGTCGTCTCGCGCGACGTCGGCTTCGCCCGCGAGGTGCTCGAGCCCGTTTCCGACTCCCACGTCGTCGCCGACGACGACGCACTCCAGTCGCGACTGGCCGACGTGCTCGCGGGCGATCGCCGATCGGACGGGCGAGCGCACGTCACCGAGTACACCGTCGACAAGATGGGGGACCGACTGCGCACCGTTTACCAGCGTTGTCTCGAAAACGAGGCGTAACGAACGGTCGGCGACGACTTACGCCGCGGCTCGCCCCGGTCGAATCGTCTCGAGCGATTCAGAAGCCGACGAGAGCGCGGTACGGAATGCCGACGGCGAAAATCACGATCAGTGCCACCGCGGCCAGCACGACCGGCAGCGGGATGACGTCCTCCTCGAAGTGAAACAGCGAATCGATCATAGTCGCCCGTTGTGCGGGTGCTCATGTAACTCCTTTGTTCAGCAGGTGTGACTCGAGCCCGCGACGCGGACGGTGCGGCCGCTCGTCGAGACGGTAAAGCGGAGAGCGAAAACGATCAGTATCGATTCCGGTTCGAACGGATTAGACGCCGCTTTCGAAGTCGTCGAGCGAGTAGGACGGCTCGGCGCCGCGTCGATCGAGGACCTCGTTGGCGAGCAGCCAGTAGACGACAGAGAGGGCCTTGCGACCCTTGTTGTTCGTCGGGACGACCAGGTCGACGTTGCTGACCTGGTTGTTCGAGTCACACATCGCGATGACCGGGATGCCGACCGTAATGGCCTCCTTGACGGCCTGGGCGTCGCCGATCGGGTCGGTGACGACCAGCACGTCCGGCTCGATGTAGCCGTCGTACTTGGGGTTGGTCAGCGTGCCCGGGATGAAGCGACCGGTGCGGGCGCGGGCGCCCACGGCCTCGGCGAACTTCTCCGCCGGGAACCGACCGTACTGGCGACTCGAGGTGACCAGGATCTGCTCGGGGTCGTAGTTGGCGAGGAAGTCCGCGGCCGTGCGGATGCGGCCGTCGGTCTTCGAGACGTCGAGCACGTAGAGCCCGTCGGTCCGGACGCGGTGGATGAACCGCTCCATGTCCGAGGTCTTCTGTTGGGTCCCGATGTGGACACCGGCGCCCAGGTAGTCCTCGACGGGGATGAGGAGGTCGGCCTCCTCGTCGCTCATAACGTCATCGTCGAGGGAGGGTCCGGCGTCTTCTTCCTCCTCCTCGGCGGCTGGTTCGGCGTCGGCGTCGGCCTCCGCGGCCTCGGCGTCGGCGGATTGTTCGTCTACAGGCTCGACGTCCTCCTCGGCGGCGGGACCCGGCCCCTCGGCCGGCTCCTCGTCGATTTCCTCCTCGGCGGCGTCGAGCCCTTCTTGGGTTGCGTCGTTATCTGTCATGTCGCGTCGTCTGCGATTCTGATGAGCTCGTTGAGTTTGGCGGTTCGCTCGCCGCCGACGGCGCCCGTCTTGATGAAGGGGGCGTCGGTCGCAACGGCGAGGTGTGCGATCGTTGTGTCCTCGGTCTCGCCCGAGCGGTGGGAGATGACCGGATCGTAGCCGTTCTGGGCCGCGAGTTCGATCGCGTCGAAGGCGTCGGTCAGCGTCCCGATCTGGTTCGGCTTGATCAGGATGCTGTTGGCCGCACCGCGGTCGATGCCCTCGACGAGTCGATCCGTGTTCGTGACGAACAGATCGTCGCCACAGATCAGCGTCTGGTCGCCGACCTCGTCGGTGAGGTCGGCGAAGGCGTCGTAATCGTCCTCGTCGAGGGGGTCCTCGACGTAGACCAGATCGTACTCGCGGACGAGCTCCGCGATGTACTCGATCTGCTCGTCGGTGTCGCGGCTCCGGTCGCTGTACTCGTAGGTACCGGCGTCGCTGTCGTACAGCTCCGCGCCGGCGACGTCCAGTCCGAAGCCGATGTTGAAGCCGACTTCGTCCTGGACGATCGAGACCGCTTCGTCGACGATCTCGAAGGCCTCTCTGTCGTCGATCGACGGCGCCCACGCCCCCTCGTCGCCCTTGCCGCAGGGAACGTCGCGTTCCTCGAGCAGGTCGGCGACGGTGCTGTGGACGGTGGCGTTGGCGAAGACGGCGTCCTCGACGCTGGGTGCGCCGACGGGCGCGACGAGGAACTCCTGAATGTCGGTCGCGTCGGCGGCGTGTTCGCCGCCGCCGACGACGTTCCCGAGCGGGATCGGGAAGTTCTGGCCGCGGAACGCGCCGCCTAAGTGCTGGAACAGCGGCGCGCCGAGCACGTCGGCACCGGCCTTCGCGGCGGCCATCGAGATGGCGACCGCGCTGTTGGCGCCGATCTCCGAGAAGTCGTCGGTTCCGTCGGCGGCATGTAGTGCGGCGTCGACCTCGCGCTGGTTGCCGGCGTAGGCCTCGCCGACGAGTCGCGGGACGGCGTCCTCGCGGGCCGCGGCGATCGCTTCGCTGGGCGGTCGCTCGACGGCCTCGTACTCGCCGGTGCTGGCGCCACTCGGCGCCGCGGCACGGCCGAAACCGCCGCTTTCGGTCACCACGTCGGCCTCGACGGTCGGATTGCCCCGCGAGTCGAGGATCCGACGCAGGCGAACGTCAGTGATGAGCGTCATTTTCGGTCGTACCCCCGTTTGACGGTGAACGGAAGCACCTCGGCGTCGTACTCCTCGGCGGCGATGAGGATCGGCTCCGACTGGTCGGTCTCGACCAGCACCGGCGCGCCGTAGGAGATCTGCAGCGCTCGAGCGCCGAGGATGCGTGCTTTCTCGTAGCGGTTGTGCTGTTGTTGTTGCATTGTTACTGGTACGGGGAGACGACGTCGACGAGGTCGCGGTGACTGACGAGCATGCGCCGACAGCAGTAGCGCTCGACGCCGAGTTCGTCGAGGACCTTCTCGGGGTCCTCGTCGCCCTCGTTGGCTCGTTCGTCGAACTCCTCCCAGTGTTCGGCGACGACGTTGCCACAGGTGAAACACCGGACCGGTACCATCATGCTTGAATCACCTTAGCGGTAGGACTTCTGGTAGCGCGCCCGAGCGCCCGGGCCGCCCCATTTCTTCGGTTCGGACTGGCGAACGTCGTTGACCAGCAGCGACCGGTCGAACTCCATGTAGGCGTCGCGGAGTTCGGCGTCGTTGGTGTGCTGGACGATGCCGCGTGCGATAGCGGTGCGGACGGCGTCTGCCTGTCCGCTAATGCCGCCGCCTTCGACGCGAATGTCGATGTCCATCTCGCTGCGCAGCTCCTCGCCGGCGATGCGGAACGGCTCGAGCATCTTGAGCCGGGACATCTCCGGTTCGACCAGTTCGACTGGCTTGGAGTTGATTCGGACGCGACCCTCGCCCTCGCGAACGGTCGCGCGGGCGACGGCGGTCTTTTTCTTTCCACTCGTGTTCGTTACCATGTGACGTTAGCACCTAACTGTTCGGAGACTTCGCCCAGCTGGACGAAGCGGATGTTCGAAAGCCGGTCCAGCGACGTCCCCTCGAGCACTTCCGCTTCCTGGTCGCCCTCGTAGGGGTTGCCGACGTAGACGCGGATGCTATCGAGCGCCTCGCGGCCGCGGGGCTTCTTGTACGGCAGCATGCCGCGAACGGAGCGCTTGAAGATCGTGTCCGGCCGCTTCGGGTAGTAGGGACCGCTGTCGGACTGCAGCTGCAGTCGCTTACGGTAGGTCCCGAAGACGTCCTCCTCGTCGCCGGTGATGATCGCGTCCTCGGCGTTGACGATGGCGATACTCTCGCCGTCGAGTGCGCGCTGTGCGACTTCGCTGGCGACGCGACCGAGGATGCAGTCTCGGGCGTCGACGACGACGTCCGCGTCGAATTCCGCGATACTCATCGAATCACCCGGACGTTAGATCCATCGGGGTTTGCTTCGAGCGCCTGCTCGAGCGGTACTGATTCGCCGACCTGTTCGATCTTCGTCTCGGCCGAGGAACTGAAGTCGACGGCCGCGACGGTAACCGATTTCTGTAGTGCGCCGGAGCCCAGCACTTTGCCGGGAACGACGACGGTCTCTTCTTCGCGTGCGTATCGCTCGATACGGCCCAGGTTCACCTCTGCGTGGGTGCGCCGGGGCTTCTCGAGTCGATCCGCGACATCTCGCCAGACGTCGGCGTCCGTCTCGCGGGACGTCGACTTCAGCTCGGCGATGAGATCGTTGAGCCTCGGATTAGTTTTGCTACTCATTGGTTTCCTCCAAAGATACGGAACCGACGGGACGAGGAACCGTCTCGTCGGTCGTGGAATCGCTGTCGTGTCGAACGGCCCCAACGCGTACAGCTCGACGTCCGGTATGGACGGTCGGCTGTTCGGTCGTGGACGTTCGACGAGTGAGAAGTGGATGCAGGGAGCAGGATTTGAACCTGCGGACTCCTACGAGACAGCGCCCTGAACGCTGCGCCGTTGGCCTGACTTGGCTATCCCTGCTCGCACTTCCGTGTATCCGCCGCCCCTTCAAACCCCTTTCGATTCCATCGGACGAGCCCGCGCCGGTCTCGTTGCTAACGGCGCCGGCGAACGCGGGCTCTTGGTGTCGGGAATTGGGGCGGAACATCTGTTGCTATAGCTGTACTGCGTCTTCGAGTTCGGTCGCCCGGGACTCGATCGAGTCGGCGGCTCGCGTGACCAGTTCTTCGACGCTGAAGGAGCCGTCCGTCTCCACGTGGAAGACGAAGGCGTTGGGCACGTCCTCGACCTCGACTTCCTTCCCCGGATACCGGTTCGAGAGGTCGTGATCGAACTCGCTCGTGGGAACGAGTTCGCCGTTGTCCTCGATGACGCCCCGAACGATTCGGGACTCTTCGTCCTCGAACTCGGGGAGGTCGCCGACGACCTCCACCTGCTGGAGGTGTCGGTAGCCGACGGCCACGCCGCCCTGATGTTTAGCGTGGTCCTTCCCGTAATCGACGACGGCGTCGGCCTCGGCCTCGAGGCGCTGGTCGTCTTTGAGGTCGATGATCGGGACGTTCTGGTCGGCCGGTTGGACGAGCTCGTCGTTCGAGACGAGATCGCCCGAGTAGGCCGTGGCCGGCCCTTCGACGTCGATCGAGAGCGTGACGGTCTCGTCCTCGCCGAACTCGCCTTCCGGCGGCGTCGTCAGCGGAACGAGCCCGAGCCGAAGCGCGAGCTGCTCGTCGAACATGACCGACGAGTTCTCGACGAACCGGACGGTGTCGATCGCCATCGTCGGCACGTCGGCGAGCATCGCTCGCCGGATACCGTTGGCGAACCCGGGGGTCACGCCCCGAACGAGGAACCGCGCCTCGCGTTCCCCGCGTTCGACGAACTCGACGTCGTACTCTTCAGTCATGGATCTAGTAGCCGCCCTTACCCTTCGGTGCGCGCGATCCGTCGTGCGGGATCGGCGTGACGTCTTCGATGCGACCGATCTCGATACCGGAGCGGGCGAGCGCGCGAATCGTCGCCTGCGCGCCCGGTCCGGGGGACTTCTGGAGGTTGCCGCCGGGGCCGCGCACGCGAACGTGCAGACCCGTGATGCCGGCTGCCTTGACCTCCTCGGCGACGGACTCGGCCATCTGCATGGCCGCGTACGGCGACGCCTCGTCGCGGTTCTGCTTGACCGCCGTCCCGCCGGAGGACTTGGCGATCGTCTCCGCGCCCGTGAGGTCGGTCACGGTCATGACGGTGTTGTTGAACGATGCGTGCACGTGGGCAACGCCCCACTTTTCGTCGTCCTGGCTCATGGTTTACTGACCCTCCGCTCGTTCGGGGTGGAGTTCGTCCGCGAGGGGACTGTTCTCGTCGAACTCGACGAGGTCCTCCTCGTCGACGTCGACGACGTACGACGGAACCCGGTGGCGCTGGTCGCCGATCACGATGTGCCCGTGGGTGATGTACTGTCGGGCCTGCTGGGTCGTGTTGGCCAGCCCGTTCCGGTAGACGACCGTCTGGAGGCGACGCTCGAGGATGTCCTCGATCTCGAGCGACAGGATGTCGCCGAGTTCGTCGCTCTCGTCGAGAATGCCGACGCGCTTGAGTCGACCGAGGAACTCCTCGGAGCGGCGCTGGACGGTCTCGTCGTCCTGGGCCTGACCGAGGAGTTCGCGGGCCTCGCGCCGGTAGGAGCGAAGCTCGGACTGGGCGCGCCAGAGCTCTTCTTTGTTCGAGAGCCCGTAGCGGTCGACCAGCGAGTGCTCGGTGGCGATGCGTTCGCCCTGGTATGGGTGGTTCGGCGTCTCGTATTGTTTGGTGTCAGTGCCGAGTGGCATTATTCACCCTCGTCCTCTTCGGCAGCGGCCTCTTCGGCCTGTTCTTCGCGGATCTCTTCGACGTTGACTCCGATGGTGCCCTCCGTTCGGCCGGTGGACTTGGTTCGCTGACCGCGAACCTTCTGTCCGCGCTTGTGGCGGACGCCCTTGTAGGAGTCGATCATCTTCATCCGGTTGATGTCGTGCTGACGGGTCAACTGGAGATCGTTCCCGATCTCGTGGGTCGTTTCGCCGGTGTAGAAGTCCGACTGGCGGTTGTTGAGCCAGTCCGGCACTTCCTCGGCGTAGTTCTCTACAGTTTCGACGACCTCGTCGATGATGTCGTCATCGAGTCGACCGAACGTGGCCGTTCGATCGACGTCCGCTTCGTCGGCGATGAGTCGGGCGGTCCGTCGACCGACACCGTTCAGCTCCGACAGCGAACGCTCGACAGTCTTCGTCCCATCGAGGTCCGTCTGCCCGATGCGGACGAAGTACTGGAGGTCTTCGTCGTCCTCTTGTTCTTGAGGTGCTTCCTCACTCATGTGTCGTGTATCTGTGTCTAGTGTGCGCGCGGTTCAAACGACTGGCGAAAGAACGCCAGGGAATGCTACTGACGAGGTGTCGCCAGCGTATCCGACGTTGTGGCGGGGATTCGAACCCCGGAGGCTTGACGCCACATGGTTAGCAACCATGCGCCTTGGGCCGCTTGGCTACCACAACACCGTGTCTCTATCGTCGCCCTTCCGGACTCGGGGACCGCCTCCCCTACACGTATCGCACCCGAACCTACCGGCGACGGGTACTTAAGCGCAACGAAAGGCCCCGGCCCCGGTATCGAGTCCCACCCCGCCTTCGTCGTCCCGCGGGCCGGCGATCGCGTCCTCGAGTTATTTTCTCATCATTTATAGTATCGGGCCGGAAACTAGCAACCGTTCATGAGTTTGTTCGAGGCCGAGGCCGCGTTCGACCATCCCGTACTGGAACTCGAGACGCTGGCCGAGATGTTCGAACGGAGCGCCGAGCGAAACGGCGACACTGCTGCACAGCAGTACAAGGGCGGGATCTACGATCGGTCGCTCGCCGGGAACGGTGACGCCGCGCCCCTTGAGCCCGCGCCGGCGGGCGAGTACGCGTCGATCACGTACGACGACATGGCCCACCTCGTCCGCCGGATCGCGGCCGGTTTCCGCGACCTCGGGATCGCCGACGGCGAACGCGTTGGAATCTTCGCGGACACGCGCATGGAGTGGGCCCTCTCCGACTTCGGGATCCTCGCCGCCGGCGGCGTCGTGACCACCGTCTACGAGAGTTCCTCGCCGGACCAGATCCAGTACCTCCTCGACGACCCCGACGCCTCGGGAGTCGTCGTCGAGAACGAGACGCTCCTCGAGCGCGTCCTCAAGGTCGAGGACGAACTTGACCTCGAGTTCTACGTCGTCTTCGACGCCCTCGAGAACGACGCGTACGCGGACCGCGAGGACGTGATCACGCTCGGCGAGCTCTACCGGCGTGGCGACGAGGGATTCGACCGCGAGGCGTACGACTCGTGGCTCGCGGCTCGGGACGTCGACGACCTGGCGAGCCTGATCTACACCAGCGGTACGACGGGTAAACCGAAGGGCGTGAAACTGACCCACCGGAACCTCAGATCGAACGTCAACCAGCTCTACCGGCGGTACGGCCCGCGCGACGACAAGGACGAAGACGACCCCTCGATAACGCCCGAGTCGCGAGCGCTCTCCGTTCTGCCGCTGGCCCACGTCTTCGAGCGGACGGCGGGTCACTTCATGCTGTTCGCGGCCGGGGCCTGCATCGCCTACGGCGAGAGCCCGGAGACCTTCGCCGAGGATCTCGGCGCGGTCGGCGCCACCAGCACGACGGCCGTCCCGCGGGTCTACGAGAAGCTCTACGACGGGATCCGCGAGAGCGCGGCCGCAGACGAGGACACGAAGGAGGCCCTCGAGTGGGCCCTCGACGTCGCGCGCCGGTACAACGCGGCCGACGATCCCGGCGAGGAACTCGAGTCCGAGCTGGCGGACGCCGACGAACTCGTCTTCGCGACGATCCGCGAGAAGCTGGGCGGCAACATAGAGTTCCTCGTCAGCGGCGGCGGGAGCCTCTCGCCGGACCTCTGTCAGCTCTTCCATACGATGGGGCTGTCCATCGTCGAGGGCTACGGGATGACCGAGACCTCGCCGGTCATCGCGACGAACCAGCCGAGCGATCCGCGCGTCGGAACCGTCGGGCCCGCGCTCGCGGGCGTCGAGACCAAACTCGACGCCTCGGTCGTCAGGGACGAGGCCTTCGACGACGAGGGAACGGTCGGCGAACTCCTCGTCAGGGGCCCGAACGTCACCGAGGGCTACTGGGAGAAGCCCGGCGCGACGGACCGCGCGTTCACCGAGGCGGGATGGCTCCGAACCGGCGACATCGTCCACGAACGGCCCGACGGCTACCTCGAGTTCCGCGAGCGCACGAAACAACTGCTGGTGCTCTCGACGGGGAAGAACGTCGCGCCGGGTCCGCTCGAGGACGCCTTCGCCTCCGTCGACGTCGTCGAACAGGCGATGGTCGTCGGCGACGGCGAGAAGTTCGTCGGCGCCTTGCTGGTCCCCAACGTCGACGAACTCCGGAGCCGCGCCGCGAGCGAGGGCGTCTCTCTCCCCGAGGACATCGAGGCCCTCCTCGAGGACGAGTGGATGCTCGAGCGAGTCCAGGCGGCAGTCGACGACGTCAACGAGGGCTTCGAGTCCTACGAGACGATCAAGGAGTTCCGACTGGTCCCCGAGGGCTTCACCGAGGAAAACGACCTCGTGACGCCGACGATGAAGAAGCGGCGTTCGAAGATCGCCGAGCGCTACGGGCACCTCGTCGAAGACATCTACACCGAAGACGACGCCGGAGCGGGTTCGGACTGAGCGATTCCGTTCGCAGTCGACCGACCCGAGTAACGATCAGTCCGCCGGCGGCTCGACCTCGAGGTACTCGTCGTTGAGTTCCCACTCGCCGTCGCCGTTCTGGATCATGTACTCGCCGTAGTAGGGCACCCGATTTGCGACGACCTCGCGGAACGCCTCGCGGATCTCGGGTTTGGACATCTCGCCCATCGACTTGAGGTCGTCGTTGCGGTTCAAACACCCCTTCAGGTAGCCCTCGTGAGTAACGCGCACGCGGTGGCAGTTCGCGCAGAAGGTGGGGTTCTCGACGGGGTCGACGATCTCGACCATCCCGCCGTCGTCGTCCGCGGTTCCCCCAATCCAGTAGCGCTTGCGGTCGTGCATCTCCCGGTGTTCGATCTCGTCGGCCTGCTCGGCCAGCCAGTCGTGGACCCGCTGGATGTCGACGTTCCACTCGGGCTTGCCCGTCAGTTCGGGCATGTACTCGATCAACTGCAGCCGGAGGCCGTCGTTTTCCGCGACGTGGTCGACCATCTCGGGCACGTAGCCCGCGGTGTGTTCGAAGACGACCATGTTGAGTTTCACCGGATCGAGCCCCGCGTCCAGCGCGGCCTCGACCCCCTCGAGGACCTTCTCGTAGGCGCCGCTTTTCGTGATCTCGGCGAAGTCCTGCGGATCCAGCGCGTCCTGGGAGACGTTGACCCGCTCGAGTCCGGCCTCGACGAGGCTCTCGGCGCGGCCCGGAAGGAACGTGCCGTTGGTCGTCAGCGAGACCTCCATCTGGTCGGGGGTGCGTTCGATGATCTCTTCGAGGTCCTGTCGGAGCATCGGCTCGCCGCCGGTGAACTTGACCGCGTCGACGTCGAACTCGGCGGCGACCTCCAGAAATGCGACGACGTCGTCGGTCGACATCTCGTCGTCCTGGGGATCCATCGGCCCGCGGGTGTCACCCAGCCCCTCGTTGTGACAGTAGACGCAATCGAAGTTACACCGATCGGTGAGAGAGACCCGAACCCCAGTTACCTCCCGCCCGAAGTCGTCGGTGAGCATGCTACCGAGTTGCAGGCGGATCCGCTTAAGCACGCCGGGTATTTCCACTCCTCCGTAACCGATTTCGGTTTCGATATCGGATGCTGGCGGGTCGAACGAGATCGTTCGGGTCGGTCACTCATGCCGGTGGCCGTGGTGGAGACGACCATGAGTACTATCGCAGAGTTGACTGTTCCGGCCCAGGAGTTCGCGCTTCGGGAGACGCTCGAGGCCACGGACAATCTCGACGTCGAAATCGAGCGCGTCGTCGCCTACGATCCCGATCACGTGATGCCCTACGTCTGGTTCGCCGACGACGAGGCCGCCTTCGAGGGGTTCGACGACGCGCTCGCGGACGACCCGACCGTCGAGGCGGCAGAACGGTTGACGGACCTCGACGACGAGCGACTCTATCGGATGCACTGGGTCGACGACGTCACCGTCATCCTTCACCTGCTGACCGAGGAGCGGGCGACGGTCATGGACGCCAGCGTCGAGGGTCGGCAGTGGCGGTTCCGAGTGCTCGTTCCCGAACGCGAGTCGCTCTCGCGCACCTACGACTTCGCGACCGAGCAGGGGCTGACGATCGAGGTTCGGAAGATCCACCGGTTGGAGGACGACCGTCGGGGCCGGTACGGACTGACCGACGCCCAGTACGAGACGCTGGTCGCGGCCCTCGAGCACGGCTACTACGAAATTCCACGAGTGATAGATATGGACGCCCTGTCGGACGAACTCGACGTCTCCCACCAGGCGCTCTCGGAGCGACTCCGTCGGGCCCACCTGACGCTGGTCGAGGAAGCTATCCAGGTCGGTAGCGGGGACGGGTAGGTTGCGGTCTGTGGTTCGGGGCCTCGCGACCGATACCGCTCGAGCGACCTCGGTGGCGACACCTCGGCGGAAGAACTACCCGGCCCACGGCCGAACGGGAACGTATGGACGAGGACATGCTCGAGGACCAGCGCCGGCTGGTCGAACTCATCGAGGAGGAGGGGTGGGACGTGACCGACCTCGAGATCTCGGCCTACGACAGCCCGTGGGCCGACGAGGACGACCCCGAAGCGACGGTGACGATCACGGCCCGGAAACCCTACGAGAGCGAGGACGAGGACGACGGCGACGACGACAATCCGTATCGGCTGAAATGAAGTAGCGTCGACGCGAACGGGACAGCTTCGTCCCGACCCGTTCCGTCCGGGCTACGTGTCGCTGGTCTCGGTTCGCTTCCCGAGCCTCGAGTACTTCCTCGAGTCGATCGGTTCTCGGGTTGTTCGGAAAGCGTACCGCATCCGCGGGGAACAAGACTGGATCCGTTCGGGTCGTCCCTCGCACCGTATTCGAAATGAAATACTTCTAGCAAGGGTCTAGAGAAGAGTGTCTAGAATAGCTACCCTCACACACCGTAATCGAAATGAAATTCGGCCGTCGAATCCGAATGCCGGTCGTAATCCCGTCTTAGGTGGCGAAAGCACCGGATCCGAATGGGACTTCTGAGACTTCATTTCGATCACGGTCCCCGGTCTTCGGCCGGCGGACGCTCCCTTTCGCGGTTTCATTTCGATTACGGTGTGAGAACGGTCCGGTTCGGTTCTCCCGCTCGCTCTCCGGATCAGTTTCATTTCGAAAACGGTGCCTTCATTTCGACAACGGTACCGTCCGCGCTTCATTTCGGTCACGGTGTCTTCATTTCGGCGACGGTCGGCGTCCGACCTTCATTTCGAAAACGGTGCCTTCATTTCGCTGGTGGTCGTATCGCTTCGATACCGGCGACATCTCGGCTTCATTTCGATTTCGGACCCTTCACTTCGACTATACCGCCTTCATTTCGACCACGACCCCTTCATTTCGAAAGCGGTATTACAGCGTAGTGAACAGTGTCGATAATGAACCACGAGCCATCGAACGCTCGAGAAGACGGGAACGGCGATGGCCCGGCTCAGTCTCCCGATTCGTCTATCGTGGATAGTATCCTCGACGGCGAACGGAAAACCGTCTTCGAGAACAAGCAACTCGTCGACTCGAACACGATCGTCGATCACAACCGGATCTACGGCCGTGACGAACAGCTCGCGGCCGAAGCGCGCGCGTTTCGCGACACGCTCGACGGCGAACGGCCCCCGGATCTCCTGCTTTACGGACCGAGCGGCACCGGGAAGAGCCTCACCGTGAAAGCGGTCGCTGACAAGGTGAAAGAGCGCGCCACGCAAAACGAGATCTCCTTCGACTTCGTCGCTGTGAACTTCAAGACGATGGAGTCCCACTCCCTGGATCGCGCCGTCTGGAAACTCGGCCATCAGACCGCGAAGAAGGCCGGCGTCGCGTGGGACATCCCGAGAAAGGGCGTCTCCACCGACGCGAAGTACGTTCGGCTCTACGAAATCGTCGACCGCCACTTCGACGCGCTCGTGTTCATCCTCGACGAGATCGACGCGCTCACCGGTCGCGTCGGCGAGGACGAACCGGCGTATTCACGATTGCTCTACAGTCTGAGCCGCGTGATGGCCGAACAACACGTCGACACCCTCGTCTCGACGGTCGTGATCACCAACCATCCCAAATTCCGCGAGAATCTCGATAGCAGGACCGATAGCTCGTACAATCCGACGGGTATCCACTTCTCGGATTACGACGCCACCGAACTCATCGAGATTCTCAACCGTCGACGCGACGCCTTCAAAGAGGGAGCGCTTGAGGACGGCGTCATCGAACTGGTCGCCGCGTACGGGGCGAAAAACGAGGGCGACGCGCGGCGAGCGATCGACCTGCTTCGCGACGCGGGCGAAATCGCGAATCGGAGCGGGGAGACGGTCGTCACGGAGCAACACGTCCACGCGGCTAACGATTCGGTCGTGAAGAACCGCGTGCTCGAGATGGTCGGCGGAATGACGCTCCAGAAGAAGCTCTCGCTGTACGCCGCCGCGGTCGTTGCCGACGTGAACGACGGGGCCGCCCCGAGTCCGGCGGTCTACGCGCTGTACCGGGAGATCTGCCAGCGCACCGACCGCGACGTCTACACGCAAGAGACCGTCAACAGCCACATCAACAAGGCGGGCACGTACGGCGTGCTCGAGAGCGAGCGGACGAGCGGCGGGTTCAAGAGCGGCGTCCACCTCATGTTCACGTTCACGGAACCCGTCGAGGCCGTCATCGAGACGCTCGAGGAAGACGACACGTTCGACGAACTCGACGTCTCGACCGCCCGCTCGATCGCCCGGCAATCGCTCCGCGACTCGTGATTCGATAGCGAAATCGACCGAAAAAGCGATTCGGCGTCAGAACCGGTTCGGCGCCGTGTTCACCCCTTGATGTTACAGACGGGGAACGTCCGCGCTACCTTGTCGCCGATGCCGAGTTCGTCGGAGACGCGGACGACCTCGTCGACGTCCTTGTAGACGCCCGGGGCCTCCTCGGCGACCGTTGCGCCCGACTGGGCCTTGACGTAGATCTGGTCCTGTTCCTCGAGTTCCTGCTGGACGTCGCCGCCCCAGTACTCGCTTTTCGCCTGCGTGCGGCTCATCAGCCGGCCTGCGCCGTGGGCCGTCGAACCGAAGGTGAGGTCCATGGAGTTCTCGCCGCCGCGAAGGACGTAGCTCCCGGCGCCCATGCTGCCGGGGATGATGACCGGCTGGCCGACGTCGCGGTAGGCTTTCGGGACTTCGGGATGGCCTGCGGGGAACGCCCGCGTGGCGCCCTTCCGGTGGACGTAGAGCTCGCGCTCGTCGCCGTCGTCGTTGACGACGTGGGTTTCCTTCTTCGCGATGTTGTGCGCCACGTCGTACAGCAGGTGCATGTCCATGGACTCCCAGGACCGATCGAACACTCGCTCGAAGACCTGCCGCGTGCGGTGCATGATCAGCTGGCGGTTGACCCACGCGAAGTTGATTGCGGCGTTCATCGCCGCGTAGTAGTCCTCGGCGAGTTGCGAGCCCGCGGGCGCGGCCGCGAGTTCCTTGTCCGGCAACTGGTTCAGCAGCCCCTGGTGTTGCTTCTCGATCTTGCGCAGGTAGTCGTTACACGTCTGGTGGCCCAGCCCGCGGGAGCCACAGTGGATCAGGACGACGATCTGGTCCTCCTCGAGGCCGTAGGCCGCGCCCACGTCGCCGTCGAAGACGTCCGTGACGCGCTGGACCTCGAGGAAGTGATTGCCCGACCCGAGCGAGCCGATCTGGTTCTTCCCGCGGTCCTTGGCCTTCTGGCTGACCTTGTCGGCATCGGCACCCTCGCGCATCCCCTCGTCCTCGCAGTGCAGCAGGTCCTCCTCGACGGCGTGCCCGTGCTCGAGGGCCCAGTCGACGCCCCGTTCGAGGATTTCCTCGACAGTGTCGACGCCGGCCTCGACGACGCCGCCGCCGCCCAGCCCAGACGGAATGTTCGCGAACAGCGAGTCGACGAGTTCCTCCTCGCGGCCCTGTAGCTCGTCGTAGGTCAGGTTCGTCCGCATCATCCGGACGCCGCAGTTGATGTCGTACCCGACCGCCCCCGGCGAAATGCAGCCGTTTTCGGCGTCGAGTGCACCCACCCCGCCGACCGGGAAGCCATAGCCCTGGTGACCGTCGGGCATACAGATCGCGTAGTTGGTGATGCCGGGCAAGTGAGTCGTGTTCGTGATCTGCTCGAGCGTCTTGTCCTCCTTGATCTCCTCGAGCAGCGCCTCGCTGGCGAGTACCCGCGCTGGCGCGCGCATATCGCCCTCCTGTGGAATCTCCCAGACGTACTCACGCACTTTCTCGAGCGTGATGTCGTCGGCGTCGAACGTGGTCATACTCGAGTATCGGTCCCCATCGATGAAAGGTGTTCGTCTCTCCGGTCGGCATCGCTAGCTGTTCCCACCGTCGTCGCCGGATCGTCCGGCCGAAACCGTCGTGCGACCGCACGGTCACACCGCATCCGGTACGTCAGCATCCGGTGCGTCGGCCTCTTCGTCGGTCCCGTGCCCCTCGAGCCACCCGTCGACGGCGAAGGGGCCGCTCCCGGTGATGAGCAACGCCGACGCCAGTCCGAAGAGGCTGACGTGCGCGAGCACCGGATCGTCGGGCAGCACGAAGAGCGTGAGCGAGAACACGCCGATCGCCGTCGCGGCGCTCGCCCGCGTAAAGAACCCAAATAACAGTGCGAGTCCGAGACCGACTTCGACAGGCCAGCGCCGAGGACCCACAGTTCGGGACCAGCGGGGACGACCGCGGTCAGGTCGTAGCGGTCGACGACCGCGACCGCGATGCCGGGTCGCAGGAGCTTCTGGCCCAGGCCCAGCGAGACGAACGTGCAGCCGAGACCCGCGCGGACGATCGTCGGCAGGAATCTGCGGTACGGATCGATCCGCGTCTGAAACTCGCGCGCGTAGTCGTAGATCGGGTCGAACCGACCGTAGACCGTCCCCGGCGTGCCGGCGACCCGCTGGAGAACGTGATCCCCGCTCGGTCGCCCGCCGCCGAGCAGCGCGATCGCCAGCGTTCCGGGCACGAACTCGAGTTGCAACAGCAGGATCGAGTCGATCGCGAGGCCGACGAGGTAGACGGCGAGCGTGAGCACGGCGACCAGCCGCGTCGCCAGCCCGAACAGCAACAGGAAGCCGAGCGCGACCTGCAGGAGTCGCGCCTCGAGGCCGAGCGCGGGACTGATGAGGTAGCCGCCGAAGCCGGCCCCGATCAGCGGGATGCCGATCGAGATCCGCAGCAGCCAGGGCACGTACGCGGTGTACTCCCGCATGGCGGCTCGGAACACCGCGACGTCTCGCTGTACGGGGCGAACGACCAGGTAACCTCCGACCGCCGCGAGGACGACGAGCGCGCCCGCCAGCAGCGGTCCGACGACGAGGGGGTCCGTCAGCGACTCCCGGAGGAACTCGGCGACGGCAACTTCGCGCTTCTCGTCGACGACGTACTCTTCGTGTGCGCGCGCCGTCTCGCTCGCACTGACCAAGGGCGCCGCGACGAGCGCCGCCTGACCGACGACCCGACCGGTCGGGAGTCGACGCAGGGGAGCGTCCATCGCTGAAGCTACGATTGCCACGAGCAAAATGCGTCCCCCGGCAGACTCATCGCCGGGTCGGTTCCCGCTCGACTCCCGTCCGTGGTCGTCCGGTGCCGATCACCGAACGATCAGACGTCGAAGACGACGTAGGCTTCCCAGCCCTCGTCCCCGCTCCCAGTATCGTCCCCGCGGCGCTCGAGGCGCATCTCGGAGTAGGTGACGGCCTTGATCTCGCGAGCGTCGACCGCGGCCAGCGGGACGCCGCGGGCGCTGGCCTCGAGGTGCCAGTCGCCGCTCTCGTCGCCCTCGCCGTCGCGTTCCGGACTCGCGATCGTCTCGACGCGGTGATCGACGGGGAGTTCCGCGCGGACGTCCCGGAGGTAGATCAGTTCGTCCAGATAGTCGAACAGCAGGGCCTCGCGGTTCTCCGCGGTCACGGAGAGCGAGAATCGGTCGCCCAACTCCGCGGGGATCTCGTCGCAGGAGGCGGCCGCCAGCCCGTCGGCGACCGCCGCGAAGACTGACTCGAGTGCGTCGCCGCTGGCCGCGACTGCGACGTCAGCCGTGTGATCCCGGAGTTCGAACCGTCCGCCCTGCGCTCTGGTCATCGCTTCTCGAGGATTGGGCGGGCGGTGTGGTATGCTCGTCGGTTTCGGTCGCGAGCCGAGTGGACGGTCGCGGACGCAGCGACGACAGTCACATTCTATCGGAACGCGCGACTGACTTCAGCCCGGACGCGATGTCCGAAGGCGTGCGAGATCGGAAGCGGGAATTGTCGGCGGATAGTACCGACGTCTGACGTTACGTATCGGTGACTGCCGGTGGAATTATATTGGCGACGATGGTAGACCCAGACAGTGAGCGTCAACATCGACAGTCGAGTCGTCGCGCCGGGGAGCGACGGCTTCGTCGACGAAGCCTGGCAACTGAAGGAGGAGATCAACCGTCAGGAAGGCGTGCTCAAACAGCGATACGACTTCTTCACCGACGCGTATCGTCGATCCAAGGTTCACTGTTACGTCCAGGAGGACGAACTGGTCGGCTTCGCGGCCGTTCGTCGAGACGGGTACATCCTCTTTCTGGCGGTTTCGCCAGACCTGCGGGGGCAGGGGATCGGCAAGCAACTGATCGCGCGCGTCGCGGAGGACCACGAAACCATCACGTGTCACGCTCGAACGAGCAACGAGAACGCCCTCCAGTTCTACGAACACCTCGGGTTCGAGATCAAACGACGCATCGACGACTACTACGAGGACGGCGGGGACGCCTACTACCTGAAACTCGGTTCCGACGTCGGCATCGCCGACAAGATCTCGGAACTGATGCGGCGCTGACCGCGATCGATCGATACTCCGCTCTGGTATCGTCCCGTCGTCTCCTCGGACGACGGTCGCAACGAACACACGCCGACGAACCGCCAGCGACAGCTTCGAACGTCTCCTCGAGGAACGTCCAGTAACGCTCGATTTCCCACCGCTGAGAACGCACCGCGATCTCAATCGTCAGTTGAGTCGCATCCCGTCCGGTCGCGGGACTCCCTCCCATCGGGTCGAACATTCGGCAAGATTATACGCCCCCACCCACGACTACTCGAGTCGTATGGAGGAGCGAACGAGGGCGTATCTGCGGGGGCGATTTCGCGACCACTACCGACGCACGGAGATCACGCCGCCGCCCGCGGCCAACGAGCGCGAGTGGGGCTTCATCCCGTGGACTGAGGGCCCCGATACCACGATGGTTCGCCACCGTTCGCTACTCGAGTTAGGCGACCTCTCGGAGTTTCTCGTCCGCAAGCGCCCGCGACACGTCTACTTCTCGGCGGGCCGCTTTCGCGACCCCGGCGCGAGTTCGATGAGCGCCAAGGACTGGCAGTCCGCGGACCTCGTCTTCGACTTAGACGCCGACCACCTGCCGAGCGTCACCCTCGGCGAGGACACCTACGCGGAGATGCTCGCGAAGTGTAAGGACGCCCTGTTTCGGCTGCTCGACTTTCTCGAGGACGATTTCGGCTTCGAAGACCTCGAGGTCGTCTTCTCCGGCGGTCGCGGCTACCACGTCCACGTGCGCGACGAGAACGTTCTCCACCTGGATCGGGAACACCGCCGAGAAATCGTCGACTACGTCCGCGGGATCGGCCTCGAGTACGAGCACCTGGTCGAGACCGAGACCGTCGCGGGGCTGGGCCGGAAGACGCCGACCGAGCGCCGCACGCTGGAGATCGAGGGCGGCTGGGGTAAACGCACGCACGCCCACCTGATGGCGTACGTCGACGGGCTCCTCGAGATGGAAGAGGACGCGGCCCTCGAGCGCTTACAGGAGTTCGACGGAATCGGCGAAGGGAAGGCCGAAGCGACGCTCAACGCCGCGCGCAACAACCGCGAGCAGTTGGCGGCCGGCAACGTCACCGTCCACACGGCGGTCTCGCAGCTGGCCGAACGGTTCGCCGAGCGCGCGGTCGCCGACGACAACGCGCCGATCGACGAACCCGTCACGACCGACACGAACCGACTGATCCGCCTCCCGGGCAGTCTCCACGGCGGCAGCGGCCTGCAGACGGTGCGCCTCGAGCGCGACGAACTCGACGCGTTCGATCCGCTGGTCGACGCCGTCCCCGACACCTTCCGGGGCCACGAGATCACCGTCGACGTGACCGATCCCGGCGAGGTCGAACTCGGAGGAGATAGCTTTACGGTCACTGACGGTGACCAGTCATTACCCGAGTACGTCGCCGTGTTTCTGATGGCACGCGGCCGCGCGGAGAAGGAGAAAGAATGAATCTCGACGAGTTACGTTCGGTCCAGAGCAAGGAGCGCCAGAAGGATAGCCTCCAGAATCTGCGCCCCTCGTTCTACCAGGAGGTCGGCGAGTACATCGCCGACTTAGAGGACGAACGCGACCGCGTCGCCGAGGAGAGCGACGACCCCTTCTCCTCGCCCGAGGTCGGTCGGCTGACCGACGAAATCGAGACCGCCAAGGACGTCGTCGAGGCCATCTACGAGCGCCGGATGGGAAAACTCGTCAAACAGGCCAGCCTCGCCGCGGCCGGGATGCCGGCCGACGACGACGGCTTGACCGCCGAGGAGGCCGACCTCTTCGACGATCTCGTCGATCGCATCAGTTCGAACAAGTCCCGCGTGCTCGACGTCCTTGAGGGCGTCGACACCGAGGCCGCCGCGGGCGATACCGAAGCGCCGACGGGGAGTGAGGAGGCCGGAACCGGACCGGCCGACCCGCGGGACGCCGCCGATCCGACGCGAAGCGACTCGAGTCCCGCGCCCGGAACGGATCCGACAGCAGCCGATCCGATAGCCGATCCCGGGACCGCCGGCGACCGCGACGCGCCGCCCGCCGACGCGGACGATGACGACGCGCCGCCGGTTCCGCCGCAGGAACCGCCTGCGGACGCCGACGACGGCCCGGTCGCGGATCCCGGGTCCGCTCCCGAACCTGGATCTGGATCCGGCGACTCGAGCGGCGTGACCCCCGCGGACGTCATGGGCGGGGACGGACCGGATCTCGACGACGAAGCGGCCGGAGAGTTGCCGCCGGTGCCGACCGATGCTCCTTCGGACGCGCCGCCGGCCGAGCCCGCGGGTGTCACACCGGACGATTCCGGCGCTGGTGCAACGGATACTGACGCCGACATCGACCGCGTCACCGTCAGGATCACCCGCGACGTCGGCCCGATCCTCGGCGTCGACGACCGCGAGTACTCCCTCTCGACCGACGATATCGTCACCCTCCCCGAACAGAACGCTGATCCGCTGCTCGAGCAGGACGCCGCCGAACCGCTCGAATAACCTGACAGCGTTCGATCGGACTCGAGGCCCGGAGCGTATTTTCCCAGATCTCGTATTCTTCGGGCGTTCAAACTGACACTCGCGAACGCAGTGGCGCGCGCCACCGCAGCATTTCTCGGCCTGGGCGCGGTGTACTCGATCTCTCTCGTGTACGGACCCGATCCGACCGAAACCACAACGCATACATCTACCGTCGCTAACCCACCCCCATGCTCGACGTCGGCGACGAAGCACCCGAGTTCGAACTGCCCAACCAGCACGGCGAGACCGTCCGGCGCTCCGATTTCGAGGGCGAACGGCTCGTCGTCTACTTCTATCCGCGGGCGAACACCGAGGGCTGCACCACCGAAGCCTGCGCGTTCAACGACGCGAAACCCGACTTCGACGACCGCGGCGTCAACGTCGTCGGGATCAGCGACGACCCCGTCGCGGACCTCGAGTCCTTCGCCGACGACTACGACCTCGCCTTCGACCTCTGTTCGGACGAGATGGGCGAGGTCGCGACGCTGTACGACTCCTACGGCGAGAAGCAACTGTTCGGCAACACGTTCGACGGCGTCTTCCGCAACACCTACGTCGTCGGCCCCGACGGCCGCGTCGAGGCGGTCTACGAGGACGTGACGCCAGAGGACCACGCCGAAGAGATCCTCGCGGACCTCGAGGAATCGTCGACCGAACTCGCGCCCTGAGACCGCGGTTTCCGTCTCGGTTCGATCGACCGATCGATTTCCGAAGCCCGAATTTCTGTCGGTACTAAGACACGTTCGCGTCCCGTTTCCGAGTCCTGAAGTAGCCGGACGCGAACCGGTCGGTATCGACTGATCGACGAGATGACGCTGAACGACAACGATCGATCGATCGCGGCCTTCGCGATGCTCGCCCACGCGACCGTCCACTGGTTCGAACTGGCCATTCCGATCTTTCTGGTCGTCTGGCTCGAGACGTTCGAGATCTCCATCGCGGCCGCCGGCGTGGTCGTCGCCGTCGGCTACGCGCTGTTCGGCATCGGCGCGTTGCCGGCCGGACTGCTCGCCGATCGCTACGGACCGAAACGGCTCGTGCTGGCCTGTCTCGTCGGCATGAGCCTCTCGTTTGCCACGCTCGCGCTCGCGACGTCGATCTACGCCATCGCGGTCAGTCTGATCCTGTGGGGAATCACCGCGAGCGTCTACCACCCCGCCGGCCTCGCGCTCATCAGCACCGGCGTCGAGGAGCGCGGGACGGTCTTCGCCTGGCACGGCATCGCCGGCAACGTCGGCATCGCGCTCGGTCCGTTCGCGACCGCGACGCTGTTGCTCGTCCTGGACTGGCGGGTCGTCGCCGTCGCGCTGGCAGTGCCCGGCGCGCTCGCCACGCTGTACGGGCTCCGGGCCCGGTTCGATCCGACCGCGGCCGTCGCGGACGACGGGTCGGCCGCCGACGGATCGAACGACGCGCTCTCCGCGGGCGAGTTCGTTTCGAACACCCGATCGCTGTTCACCGGCTCCTTCCTGCTGGTCTTCGCCGTCGTCACGGTCGTCGGCCTCTACTACCGCGGCGTCCTCACCTACCTGCCGGAACTCCTGAACGGGCTCCCGGCGATGGAGGGGATCGAACCGCCGGCCGCGCTCGAGGAACTCTCGCTGGGCGACTACGTCTACGTCGCGCTGCTCGTTGCGGGGATGGCGGGCCAGTACGTCGCCGGAAAACTGACCAGCCGCGTCTCCGTCGCCCGCGGGCTGGTGGTGGTCTTCGTCGGCCTCGCGATCATCGCCGTCGCGTTCGTCCCGGTGTCCGCGATGGGTGTCGCGTCGATCCTGCTGTACTGTACCGTCCTGGGCTTCGCCTTGTTCGCGATCGAACCGTTCTACCAGGAGGCCGTCGCGGTCTACACGCCCCCGGACGCCCGCGGGCTCTCCTACGGCTACACCTACCTCGGGATGTTCGGACTCGGCTCGCTCAGCATCGCCCTCGGGGGCTTCCTGCTGGACCACGCGACAACGGCGGCGCTGTTCGCGACGCTCGCGGTAATCGCGCTCCTCGGCGCCGTGATCGCGCTCAAACTGCTGGTCGGACCGGCGCCCGGCAGCGAGTCGGCGTCGACGGAATCGACGACCGCTGCCGACGACTGACTAGGTGCGAGAGGGAGGCCGTCGTGGGCGGCCCGACTCGAGTCAGCGGCCGAATTGGGTCGTCTTCGTTCGAAGTCCAATAACCGCCCAGTACAGGGAATCCGGGTCGTCGGACACGGTGAAAACGTACACGGCGAGGCGAGGATCCCGATACGTTGTTCGGTGATCTCGTTCTGGTTTGCCCGACGGGGTCCCTTACTCAGACGGTTCGTTCACGTCGGTCGATTCGTCGGTGCCGGCCTTCCGGCGCAGCCACTCGAGGCCGAGTGTCCCGCCGAGAAGTCCGGCACCGGTCGTGAAGCCGGGCACGTTGTCGGCGTCAGTGTCGTTCTCGGCGTCCGTCTCGTTTCCAGCGTCCGTCTCGTTTCCAGCGTCCGTCTCGTTTCCAGCGTCCCCATTTCCGGCGGTTCCGTTCACGATATCGCCGTCATCGTCATCGACAGACTCTCCGTTGTCGCCACTGGATCCATCGTCGTCTTTCCCGGATCCGCTGTCATCGCTCCCGGTTCCGCTGTCATCGCTCCCGGATCCGCCGTTGTCGTCAGCCGGATCGTCGTCCGGACAGGGGCACTCGTCTTCTCCCGTGTTGCTGTTGTCCTCGCCGTCCTGCTGATCGTCTCCCTCGTCGTTTCCGCCGTCCGTGTCGTTCTCGTCGCTCTCGTCGGGCTGGTCGTCCGTGTCGGTTTCTTCGCGAAGCGCCACGAGATCGCCGTCGTGTTCGACATAGATCGTCTCGCCGCTAATCGCACGGATCGATCCGACCGGCGCCTCGTCCCTCGAGAGCGCCCACTTCACGGACCCGTCGTACTTGTTCAGGGCGACGAGTTCCTCGTCGTAGTCCCGCCACTCGGGATCTGGGGGGCCCCCGTCCCGAGTGAAATACACGAGCACGGTTTCGCCGCTGATGACGGCTTGCCCGTACGTGTACATAACGTCTAGACTCCAACTGTATTCGTCGCCGTTGATCGAACTGCCGGAGTACCCGTAGTCGCCACCGCCGACGTGGATCTCCTCGCCGAACGCTATTTGTCCGTACCCGATGTCGACGGACTCGCCCGTTTGAGCATCGTGCAACCCTACCTCCCGGGAGCCACTGGCGTCGTACCCGACCGCTGTCGACGTCGCATAGATGGCACTGGTCCAAGAGGCGGGGAAACCTCTGGTCCGCCAGAGTTCGACGCCGGTCTCGGGCTCGAGAGCGATCGGTCCTTCACTCGTGACGCTGTAGATCGCGCCGTTCGCCGCGGCGGTCGCCGCAACGAACTCGTGCTCATCGTCGTCACTGCCAACCGATTCTTTCTTCCACCGAACCGAGCCGTCGTCGGCCTCGAGCGCGTACAGCGTGCCGTCGACGACGGCGTACACGCCGCCGTAGGCGACCGTCTGCCAGATGATCCCCGCCTCGGGATCGAAGTCGCTCTTCCAGCGGACGCTTCCGTCCGACCGGTCGAGCGCCACGATTTCGTCACCAGTGACGAAGACGGTCTCGCCGGCGACCGATGGGTCGCTCGCGTCCACGTCCGCGTTCGCCCAGACGACGGTGCCGTCCGCGGCGTCGAGCGCGACGACGCCGTCGTCGGTCGACGCGTAGACCGTCTCGTCGGCGACGGCGACGGGATCCCCGCCCGCACCCTCGACGGACCACGCGGCCTCGAGTGCTCCCTCGTCGAACTCGTGGCCGTCCGCGACGTATCTGGCGTGACCGGGATCGCCTCGGTGTGACGGCCAGTCTTCGTCCGGTCCCGGATCGCGATCCGGATCCGGAAGCTCGTCCACGTCGACCTCGGCTGCTCCGGCCCCTCCCGAAGCGAGTCCGGTTCCGATCGACAGCGCTGCACCAGTCGCCAGCACGGATCGTCGTTTCCACATAGTTACACGAGCCAGCACGAATACCAGTCATAACTGTATGTAGCAAATAAAATGTTTTAGTACGTACAATTCCCTCAAACGAGAATGGTTACACCCCCATCTCGTAATTAATCTTATCTTTTAGCTCTGCAAGCGTCTCGAACCCTCCCGCAGTCAGCGCTCTCTTGCGGGTTTTCAGACGCCCCGCTATCGAACGAGCGGGTCATCCGCTTAAAAATGAAAAACCGCGGCCGACGACCGCTGCGAGGTCGCCCTTACTGGAAGGTGCGGCCGAGCTGTTCCTCTTCCTGGGCTGGTTCGGCGGTGTCGAACTGCTCTTCGATCTCCTCGTACTGCTCGCGCGTTTCGGGGGTCACGCTCGGGTTGACCTCCTCGAGGGCGTGCTCGAAGTGCTCCTTGCTGATGCGGACGTTGCCGATGGTGTCGGCCATCTCCTCGGGGTCGACCGAGTTGATGAACTCGCGGCTGGCGGCCATCGAGGCCTCGCGGGTGACCGCTTCGATGTCGGCGCCGACGTAGCCCTCGGTCTCGCCGGCGAGCCAGTCGAGGTCGACCGCGTCGGCCAGGGGCTTGTCGCGGGTGTGGACCTCGAAGATCTTCTTGCGAGCCCCCTCGTCGGGAACGGGCACGTGGACGTGGCGGTCCAGCCGTCCGGGACGGAGCAGGGCCTTGTCGATCAGGTCCGGTCGGTTGGTCGTGGCGATCACGACGACGTCCTCGAGTTCCTCGAGGCCGTCCAGTTCGGTCAGCAGCTGGGAGACGACGCGTTCGCCGACGCCGGAGTCGCTCTGCTGGCGGCCGCGCTGGCCCGCGATCGAGTCGATCTCGTCGAAGAAGATCACGGTCGGGGCGTTCGCGCGGGCCTTCTCGAAGACCTCGCGGACGCCCTTCTCGGACTCCCCGACGTACTTGTTCAGCAGTTCGGGGCCCTTGATCGAGATGAAGTTCGACTGGGCCTCGTTGGCGACCGCTTTGGCGAGCAGCGTCTTCCCGGTGCCGGGCGGCCCGTACATGAGGACGCCCTTGGCGGCCTGCATGTCGAGTTCGTCGAACACCTCGGGGTAGTCCAGCGGCCACTGGACGTTCTCACGGAGGCGCTCCTTGGTGTCCTCGAGACCGCCGACGTCGTCCCAGGTGACGTCAGGGACCTCGACGAAGACCTCGCGCATCGCCGAGGGCTGGATGCCCTTGAGCGCCTCCTTGAAGTCGCCCTCGGTGACCTCGAGGGTCTCTAAGACCTCGGCGTCGATTTCGTCTTCCTCCAGGTCGAGGTCGGGACGGATGCGCCGGAGGGCGTTCATCGCGCCCTCGCGGGTGAGGCTCTCTAAGTCGGCCCCGACGAAGCCGTGGGTATTCTCGGCGTACTGGTCGAGGTCGATCGACTCCTGGAGGGGCATCCCGCGGGTGTGGACCTGCAGGATCTCCTTGCGGCCGTCCTTGTCCGGGACGCCGATCTCGATCTCGCGGTCGAATCGGCCGCCGCGCCGGAGCGCGGGGTCGATGTCGTCGATGCGGTTGGTCGCCGCGATGACGGTGACGCGACCGCGCTCCTCGAGCCCGTCCATCAGGCTGAGCAGTTGCGCGACCACACGCCGTTCGACGTCGCCACCGGCGTCTTCGCGCTTGGCGGCGATCGAGTCGAGTTCGTCGATGAAGATGATCGCGGGAGCGTTCTCCTCGGCCTCTTCGAAGACCTCGCGGAGCTGCTCCTCGCTCTCACCGTAGTACTTCGACATGATCTCCGGGCCGGAGATCGTCTCGAAGTGGGCGTCGATCTCGTTGGCGACGGCCTTGGCCATCAGGGTCTTCCCGGTGCCCGGCGGGCCGTGCAGGAGGACGCCCTTCGGCGGCTCGATGCCGAGCTGCTGGAACAGCTCGGGGTGGCGCATCGGCAGCTCGATCATCTCGCGAACCTGGTCGAGCTCGTTGTCTAAGCCGCCGATGTCCTCGTAGGTGACGTTCGGGACCCCCTCGGTGGAGGCGCCGCTACCCGAGCTCACCTGCTCTGCGGGCGTCTCGGAGATCTCGATGTTCGTCGAGTCAGTGATGACGACCGTGCCCGACGGCGAGGTGCTCGCGATCTTCAGCGGCACCGACTGGCCGGAGCTGGCCATCGGACCGAACGAAAGCGAGAACGGCACCGTCTGGCCCTCGGTGACGGCCTGCCCGGACAGCTTGTCGCGGACGAGCGGCCCGATGTCTCCGCGAATGCGGAGGTTCTGGGGCAGCGCGACCGTGACCGACTTGGCGGGGTTGACGTCGGCGGGCTCGACGCTGACGTTGTCGTCGATCCCGACGTCGGCCTCCTGGCGGAGGCGGCCGTCGATTCGGATGATCCCCCGTCCCTCGTCCTCCGGGTAGCCGGGCCAGACGCGCGCGACGGCCTGGCTGTCGCCCGCGCCATCGATTACGATGTAGTCGCCGTTCTCGAGGTCGAGCTCGCGCATCGAGACGCGATCGATCGCGGCGAGTCCGCGGCCGGCGTCCTTCTGTTTCAGTGGTTTAACGGTGAGTTTCATAGATCGCCCTCCACTTCGACAGTCAGGACCCCGTTTTTGATAAACGTGTGCGCGTCGTCTGCACCGTTCGGTAGCTCGAGGTCGTACTGCTCGTCGCCGAGGACGACGATGACCGTGTCATCGACGAGATCGACCGTCGCGTCGGCGTTCTCGCTACCGAAGTCGACGGCCAGCACCGTCGCGTCGTCGTACTCGTACCGGCGGGCTACCTGCCCCTCTTCGCGAGTGAATTGTTCGAGTGTCATCTTTCAACTAACCCAAAGTAAGCTCTAGGAGTATATAAATGTTTCGTCGACAAACCCAGGGACGGCGTCGGGGTTGGTTCGAAAACGGTTGTTCGTAGTTCACAGCGGAGCGGTCGGATCCGGACGGCCGTTGTTCGGTCGCGCGGTTCGAACGGGCCCGGGCCGACCGGACGCCCGACCCGGATCGAGTCTTTATCCCTGTTCCTGTCGTTCGACTACGTATGGAGACGGTATCACACCACGGCCGAGAGACGGTCTACGAGGTCGCCGACCGCGGCGGGGACGGACCGCCGATCTGCTTCGTCCACGGGAGCGGCAGTTCGCGCGACGTCTGGTCCGCCCAGCACTGCCTCGCCGATCGCAACCCGGTCGTCGCGCTCGATCTGAGCGGCCACGGCGACTCCGACGACATCGACGCCCGCGCGGGCTACGCGACGCTCTCGGCGTACGTCGATGACGTGCTGGCCGTCCTCGAGGCGACCGACAGCCGCGTGCTGGTGGGCAACTCGCTGGGCGGCGCGGTCGCCCTGCAGCTCCTGATCGAACGCGACACCGATCTCGACGCGGCGGTGCTCGTCGGCACCGGCGCCCGGCTCGGCGTCTTAGAGGACTTACTCGACTGGCTGGCCAACGACTTCGAGCGCGCGGTCGAGTTCCTCCACGGCCCGGATCGGCTCTTTCACGACCCCGAGCCGGAACTCGAGGAGGAGTCGAAGAAACAGCTCCGCGAGACCGGCCAAGCGGTCACCCATCGGGACTTCCTGACCTGCCACGGGTTCGACGTGCGCGACGACCTCGGCGCGATCGACGTCCCCGCGCTGGCGCTCTGTGGCGAACACGACCAGCTGACGCCGCCGTGGTACCACGAGTACCTCGCCGAGGAGATCGACGACGCCTGGATCGCGGAACTCGAGGACGCGGCCCATCTGGCGATGGTCGAGCAACCGACCGCGTTCAACGCCGCACTCGGCGAGTTTCTGGATATCGTCTTCGAGCGAGGCGACGCGGCGTAGGCGGCCGGCTCTCGCTCGAGATCGACCGGAATCGGAGCGACGAATCGATGAGTCGGAGAATCGACGGCGCGACGACTCGCGTTCGCGGTCGATACCGAGTCACAACCGATCCGTTCAGTAGAGGTCCTCGAGGTCGCTCTCCTCGTGGCTGTGTTCTGCGGCCGGGAACGCGCCGGATTCGACGGCGTCGACGTAGTCGTCGACGGCTGATTCCATCTCCGCGCGGACGTTACCAAATTGTTCGGAGAAGGAGGGCGTCCACTCGCTGATGCCGACCGCGTCGTCGAACACGAGCACCTGCCCGTCGCAGTTCGGGCCGGCGCCGATACCGATGGTCGGAATATCGAGCGCCTCGGTGATCTCGGCCGCGACGTTCGACGGCACGTGCTCTAAGACCAGCGAGAACGCGCCGGCTTCCTCGTGTTCGATCGCGAGTTCGAGCATCCGCTCGGCGGCCGCCTGATCGGTCCCCTGCCGGGGGTAGCCGCCGTACTGGTTGACGTGCTGGGGCGTCAGGCCGAGGTGGGCCATCACCGGAATCCCGAGCTGGACCATCTTCTCGGTGAGGTCGACGGTGTGGGGACCGCTCTCGAGTTTGACCGCCTGCGCGCCCTCCTCTTTGAGCATCCGGCCGGCGTTCTCGATGCTCTCGCTCTCGTCGACGCCGAAGGAGAGGAAGGGCATGTCGGCGACGACCAGCGCGTCGTCGGTGGCCCGCGAGACCGCGCCGACGTGGTGGGCGATCCCGTCGACGGTGACTGGAACCGTCGTCTCGTGGCCCAGCACCACGTTACCGACGCTGTCGCCGACGAGAATGATGTCGACGCCCGCGTCGTCGACGATCTCGGCCGTCGGCGCGTCGTAGGCCGTCAGCATCGTGATCGGTTCCTCGCCCGCCCGCTCCCTGACGTCCCGTACGGTTGGCATACGCACAGGTTCGTCGCCGACGATTAAATGGCTCCGTTTCCGACGCACGCACGGCGGGTCGTGGATAGCCGACGGCGGTCAGCGACCGTAACGGCGACGAAATACGCGGTTATTAAGAGGGCCGGGCCGCCACTGTCTGCCGTGCCCGAACGCGTCGAAACGACGAACCCGGAGGGAGTCGACTACGGCTGGGTGATGCAGGTCACCTTCGTCGCCACGATCCTCATCGGCGCGCCGATCGTCGCCTTCCTCTCGATAAACGCCGACCTGCCCTCCTGGGGCGCCCGCGCGGAGTTCGCGGTCCGCGTCGGCGCGCCGATCTGGTTCTGTACCGCCCTCATCGTTTTCGCGTACGCGAAGCGCAACCAGGCCTGACCACTCAGACGCCCGAGGGGCCGTCGCCGACGAACTCGAAGGCGACGCCCGCCCGTTCGGCGGTCAGCCGATCCCGGTCGGAATCGCCCACGAACAGCGCCCGTCCGGGCTCGGCGCCGAGTTCGCCGACCGCCTCGAGCAGCGGTTCCGGATCCGGCTTTCGGGTCGCGACCGTGTCCCGGCCGACCACCGCGTCGACCGCCTCGGCGAGGCCGTGTTCCTCGAGGGCGATCCGGCAGGCCGCCTCGCAGTTCAGCGAACAGACCCCGACGGGGACCGCCTGCTCGAGGAGTTCGTCGGCGTGGGCCAGCCGCGGGGCCGTTTCGGCGCCCGTGCGCTCGTGGGCCGCGATCGTCGACTCGACCTCGGATCCGAGGCCGACGTCGCTCGCGGCGTCGAGCAGTTCCCACAGCTCCCGGCTTGGCGGCTCGATATCCGCGGCTTCGTAGACCTCGAGGACGTCGGCGGCGACGGCGTCCCAGTCGACGTCGAGATCGGCGAGCGTTCCATCGAGATCGTAGACGACGGCGTCGTAGTCGGTCACGCGTGCTGATACGACCGGGAAGGGAATATACTGTTCGCCGTCGATCCACGGCGAAGCTACCGATACGATTCCGGCTCGAGGCCGTTCACGTCGAGGAGATCGCAGAGGCTGCGCCCGTCGATGAGTTCGACGCCGGTCGCGTCGTCGGCGAACCGCTCGGCGGGAGTCGTGAATCCGGAACTCGTGACGAGAACCGCGCGGTCGAACTCGCTCCGTGCGGTCTGTCCGGCGACCTGCTGCGTCTCGGGACCCGTCGCCGACGTCTCGAGATATCGCTTGACCTGGATGGCGATCCGTTCCGTGTCGGTCGCGGCGACGACGTCGATCCCGCCGTCCGGCCCCGCTCCGGTCTCCTCCGTTCGATATCCCATCGCGTCCCAGAGGTCAGCGACGAGGGACTCGAATTCGAGGGGGTCGAGCGATTCGAAATGGGTTCGTTCCCACGAGCCGGTCGGCTCCGTGGCGGGGGTATCCTCCTCGAGTCGCGCCGTCGCCCACGCGGCCGCCTCGCGGACGTATTCGGACTCGTCGCGGAGTCGGTCCTCGAGCGCGTCTCGAGCGTCGTTCGACTCGAGGGTCCCGAGCGCGAGACACGCCGTTCCCCGAATCCGCGCGTTCGGATCGTCGAGGCAGGCCCGGAACGCGTGGGTCGCGCCGCCGATCGCGTACGGCACCCGGACGGCGAGGTGGTAGAGACAGCGAAGGGCCAGTCCTCGTTTGAGGTCGTTTCCGCTGGTCAGCAAGGCGAGCAGGTCGTCGACGTGATCCGCGAAGGCCTCGGGTGGCTCCTCGGCGACCGCGCTGAACGTGATCAGCGTTCCCTCCGCGAACCCGTCCGACGTGCGCAGTTCGCGGAAGAACGCCGCCGGATCGTCGACGAACAGCGCCGGCTCGTCCTCGAGGAACCTGTAGACGGCCAGCGTGAGCCGTTGGTGTAGTTCGTCGTCGTCGACCGCGTCGGCCGATTCCTCCAGTTCTTCGAGGAGTTCGCGCGTTCGCTCCCCGTCCGCGGCGCGTTCGAGCGCCGCTTCCGCGCGCTTGCGAGTGGGCATTCGTCCGCAATCGTCGCCGAAGGTGAAAGAAGGCCGCGTCTCGCCCGTAGTGCAGTCCGTCCTCCGTCCCGGTCTCGGATTGGCTCACTCGAGTAGCTCTCGAGCGATCACGGTCTTCTGGATCTCCGTGGTCCCCTCGTAGATCTCGGTGATCTTGGCGTCCCGGTAGAAGCGCTCGACCTCGCCCTCGGTGACGTAGCCGTAGCTGCCGTGAATCTGGACGGCCTCGTTCGTGACGAACATCGCCGTCTCGCTCGCGAAGTACTTGGCCATGCTGGCCTCGAGCGCGCCCGTGCCGTCGGTTTCGTGGCGCGTCCGGGCGGCGTCGCGCGTCAGCAGGCGCGCGGCCTTCGTTCGGGTGGCCATCTCGGCGAGTTTGTGTCGGATCGACTGGATCTCCGCGATCGGGTCGCCGAACTGCTCGCGCTCCTGGCTGTAGGCCAGCGCCTCGTCGAGGGCCGCCTGCGCGAGGCCGACCGATTGCGCGGCGATGGCGATCCGCCCGCCGGTGAGGATGTGGAAGGCGGCGGAGAGGCCTCGGCCCTCCTCGGTGAGCCGGTTTTCCGCCGGAATCCGGACGTCGTCGAAGGTCAGACTCGTGGTGTCGCTCGCACGGAGGCCGAGTTTGTCCTCCTTTTCGCCGACGGTGAGGCCGTCGACGTCGCCGGGGACCAGAAACTGCGTGACCGAGTCCGGGTCGTCGCGGTCGGTCTTCGCGAAGAGGATGTAGACGCCGGCGCGTTGCCCGTTCGTAATCCACTGTTTCTCGCCGTTAATGACGTACTCGTCGCCGTCTCGAGTAGCTTCAGCTTCTCGAGGATCAGCCGAGGTTTCCTCGGCGGAGTCTCGTCTGGCCTCGGTCGACATCTCGGCCGGGTTCGACCCCGCGTGGGGCTCCGAGAGCGCGAACGCACCGACCGGCCGACCGTCGGCCATCTCGGGTAGCCAGCGCTCCCGCTGGTCCTCGCCGCCGAACTCCGCGATACAGGAGGTCGCCAGCGAGTGGACCGATAGCGCCGTCGCCACCGCCAGTGCGCCGTAGGCGACCTCCTCGTTGACGATCGCGGCGGTGATCGGATCGGCGTCGTAGCCGCCGTACTTCTCGGGGACAGTCAACGCCGTCAGGTCCAGTTCGGCGAGGCCGTCCCAGATCTCCTCGGGGAACGACTGGCTCTCGTCGGCCTCCCGCGCAACCGGTCGGATCTCTTCCGCGGCGAACTCGCGGACCGTGTCCCTGATCGCGGCCCGTTCGTCGGACTCCTCCATACGGGCCGGACGACCGCTGGACACATAGTCACCCCCGTCGGTCCATCGACGGGCGCCACAGATTGGTTATTAATATGATTGGTAAACTATGGACAAATAAAAGTAAACCGGAAATACTATCTGGAGTTACTGTAACTGATAGTGTAATGTCTGAGGACATCTCCAGACGGAACTTCCTACGAACTAGCAGTGCAGGCGCGGCCGCGGTCGGTCTCGGGGGACTGGCCGGGTGTACGAGTAGCCTCCCGTTCGTCGGCGACGGCGGCGCGTCGAACGCCGACGTCGACTCGTGGCTCGTCGCCCCCTCGTTCACGGACCTCTTCCGGGACGACGAACTGTCGAACGATTACGAGAGCGCCGAACTACAGAGCAACGAGCAGCGAAACCGAACGTTCAACGGCGTCGTCCCCCAGGCCGTCTTCGACAACGAGGAGGAACTCCTCACCTACTGGCCGCTCCAGCAAGGGTCCGACCGGCGGAGCAGAGTCGGTGTGAGCGCGAGCGACCTCGATTGGCAACTCTCCCAGCGCGTGAACTACGAGTTCACGTACTCCTACAACACGGGATACAGAGACAGGGAACGGACGGAACGGCAGTCGCTCACTGTCGCCACGTTTGCGGGGTCGTTCGACCCCGCGACCATCGAGGAGAACCTGAACGACTGGGCCGACGGTCAATTCCCCGAGGACAGCGACAACGGCCTCGAGAGCGCCGGCGAACGCGAGGGGTTCGATCTCTACGAGACCGATGGACGAGCCTTCGGCGTCAGCGACGAGTACGTCGTCGAAGCGGACGGCGACGGCTATCTCGATGCGACCGCCGCGCTCGAGGCGGCGATCGACGCCCACGCGAACGCGGACGGGCGCTGGTCCGAGACGGACGACGGCGAGGCGTTGCTGTCGTCGTTCGATAACGGACATATGGACGACTCGACCGTTCACGAGTCGGCCGAGTCACGGCTGAAGACGCAGTTGGGGCTACCCAGTGACACCGACCTCGACGACCTGTCCGACGAGGAACTCGCCGATCGGAAGAAGGCCAACGACTTCGGCGACTGGGAGGAGGGGTTGGTCGGGACGGCGACCGCGCACGAGTTCGACGGCGACTCGACCGATCTCCGCAAGGTCTACCTGTACGAGAGCGAGGGCGCCGCCGACGCGGACACCCTCGACGACTACGTCGATTCGAACCGCGACATCGGCGACGAGTTCGCGACGCTCGAGGACTACTCGATCGACACGGACGGCCGGACGCTACTGCTCACCGGAACCGTTCGAACGAGAGCGCTCATCCTGTAACTCGAGCGCCTCGAGTCGCTCGCGCAGTTCGTCGGCCGACGCCTCGTCTTTCAGCCGGAGGGGACTCCGGAGCGGCCCGGCGTCGAATCCCCGGAACCGCAGAGCGGTCTTGACGCCGGACATGTACCCGCCGCCGTGTTTGAACGCGTCGCGGACGTCGAACACCCGGCTCTGCAGTTCGCGGGCGCGCTCCTCGTCGCCGTCGTCGTAGGCTTCGTAGACGTCGACGACGAGTTCCGGGAAGACGTTCGCGACGGCGCTGACGAGACCGGAACAACCGATCTCCAGCCCCGTAAACAGCAGCGAGTCCGACCCCGCGAGGAAGGTCAGGTCGGGATGGGCGTCGATCGCCTGGGCGAGCCAGGGAACGTTCTTGCTCGAGTCCTTGACGCCCGCGAGATTGTCGATCTCGGTGAGTTCGGCGAGCGTCTCGAGGGCGAGTTCGTTGCCGGTCTTGCTGGGGATGTGATAGACGTAGACCGGCAGAGAGACGGCCTCGGCGACGCGCCGGTAGTGGGTGAGCGCGGCCTCGTGGTCGACCGGATAGTAGTAGGGCGTGACGACGACGATGCCGTCGGCGCCGACGGACTCGGCGTGTTCGGCGTGTGCGATGGTCTCGTAGGTACTCGGCGCGCCGACGCCGGCGATGACGGGGACCTCGCCGCCGACTTCGTCGACGACGGCCTCGACGACGCCCCGTCGTTCCTCGCCGGTCAGCAGCGGGAACTCGCCGTTGGTTCCCAGCGGGAAGACGCCGTGGACGCCCCGGTCGACGACGAAGCGGGCGTGTTCGGCCGTCGTCCCGTAGTCGACCGATTCGTCCTCGTGGAACGCGGTGACCGTCGGCGGGACGACGCCGTGGAGATCCAGCGGGTCGTCGGCTCCGGGTTCGTGGTGTGACATAGCCGTTCATCCGCCGTGAACGGCCATAAAAGACAGCCTTACGGCACGTTCGATCGACGGGATGGTTCCGGGCGTTAGAATCAGCGATCCCGCGTTCCGACGCCGTTTGGCGCGATCCGCACGCTGATTCGGCCGGACCGCTACTCGGTCGCCAGTTCGCCCGTCGGCTCGTCGAGTTGCTCGCTGGCGAGCACGCGGTTGGCCCGACGGAGCCGCTCGGACAACGCCTGGTGAGAGATATTGAGTTCGTTAGCCAGTTCCTCGAGCGAAATCTCCCGCGGGACGTCGTAGTAGCCCTGACGGTAGGCTTCGGCGATCGCCTCCTGCTGGGGCTCGGTCAGCGCCGCGGTCGTCTCGAGGTCCTCGTCCTGGCCGGCCTCGACCATCCGGCGGACGTCGACGCGAGCGCCCTGTTCCTCGATGGCCGAGACGGCGTCGGAGAGTTCCTCGCGCTCGGGGAAGAGCAGTCGGAGCGTCCACTGGCCCTCGCTGACCTGCGCGTCGAGTAGCGTGCCGCCGTTGGAGTAGACCGCACAACAGACGGAGCCGACGTCCTCGCCGTACTGGAGGCGGTAGAACCACTCGTCGTCGTCGGTGTTTTCGAGGAGTTGCTGGTAGTCGGCGACGGTGGGATCGTCTTCGAGGGCCTCGTCGATCGCGTCGGGATCGACGTTCGAGAACCAGACGAGAGGCGTCGTCCGCACCGGTCCCTCGGCGACAACGCTTTCGACGCGGACCTCCATCTCCGGCAGTCGCTGTAACGTCTCGGCGAGCGCGAATTCGTCGGTCGAAAGCGTGAGCTCTGCGATCGTCGTCATCGGTCGATCACCCCGTCGGTAGAGCTCGAGTCCGGTCGATGAACGATGCCGTTGTCGTACGTGTGTGGGGACCCGAATCGTCTCATAATTGCCTCGCCGATCCACGTCAGGGGTGGCGAGAGCGCCTGTCGGCACTCGGCGATGCCGGCGTGCTCGTCGGCGCCACACCCGCTCGGATCGTGCTACCACTCGATAGCGCTCCCGTCCGGTTGATGAGCAGGCTTTTGTCTTCCAGCCGTTTAAGACAGCTGCTCACCGTCGATGACGGTCAGCACGTCGGAGCTGTTAGGGCGGCGGAACGATCGGTCGCACCCGTCCGACGCGAGCCACGAGAGACGACTACGTCGACTTCCGCTCCCGACTCAATCGAGTCGCGCCAGTCTGTTCATCGCATATATCGTCCGCAGCACGTCCACGCTCTTCCCGCGGTCGAAGACGAGTTCGTCGGTCTCGAGGACGTGCTCTAAGGTGTCTTGGGAGGCATGTTCGGGCGCCGCGGCGATCCCCGCGTCGTGTTCGTCGGCCCATTTCATCACGCGCAGGTCGCTCTTCGAGTCGCCCATCACGAGCGAGAACGGGTCGTCGACGCCCAACACGTCCAGCGCGCGCTCGACGCCGACGACCTTGTTCAACTCGAGGCTGCCGATCTCGGCCGCGTCGGCCTCGTAGTAGGCGACGTCGATCCGGTCGAGGACGTCAGTCAGCGGCTCGGGGACGGCGTCGCCATCGAGGTCGGGATAGCCGCCCTCGCTCTCGAGGACGCTCCTGATTTCGGGGTCCTGATCGGCGTAGAAGGCCCGCGTCCAGTCGGTGACCGTCTCGCCCGCGAGCTCGATCGCTCCGTCGTCGCGCGACGCTTCGAGGGCCGTGCCGACGGCGTCGGCCAGCAGGTCGATCAGGTAGACCAGCGCCGCATCGATGGTCTCCCGGGCCTTCGCGGAGCCGGTCTCGTAGTTGGGCTTCATCGTGACGTTGAACTCGTTGCCCTGCAGGTGACAGCCCCGCCGGAGGCCCTCGGGAGCCTCGGGAAGCACCCGCGCACGAACGTCGTCGAAGACGTCCCGGATCTCGGCGTCTAACTCCTCATAGAGCAGTTGCTTCGTGTCGGCGCCGTGGCCCGGCGTGAACACGCCCGTCCCGGCCTCGTAGACGATCGAGAGGTTCCCCGAGTGGACGATCTCGCTGCCCAGCCCCTGGATGGCGAACCCCTTGACGTTCTCCAAGGTCTGGCCGGTACAGATGACGATCGGGACGCCCGCCTCGTGGAACTCCGTCAGGACGTGGAGCGTGTCGCGGGGGATCTCGTTGTCCGTTCCCCCCGCGGAGCGCAACGTCTCGTCGACGTCCAACACGAGGACGTTGACCGCGCGGCCGTACTTGGCCTCGAGGTCCAGCGCGGTGAAGGCCTGATCGCGGTCGGCGCGGGCGGCGACCTCCGCGAACGTCTCGCCAGCCGCGAAGTCGCCGCGGATCTCGTCTTTCCGCCGCTCGAGTTCCTCGTTGGCGCCCTGCCAGTGCTCGAGTGCGACGCGGGAGTCGATCGCCGGGAAGACGTCGACGAACGCCTGGTACTCCCGCAGCCGGTCCGTGTCGTACTCGTCGTAGAGCCGATAGACGAGATCGTATCGTTCCATGAGAGCTACTGACAGGAGCAGCCGGATAATCGTTTTCAGTGCCGGCGACGACGCGCGAACGGGAGCCCTGTGTTTTTACTCGAATAGGAATAAATACTTAGTCCTGCGGTGCGTAGGCAGTTCACATGAAAGCTATCGCAGTTGAGCCCGGGGCGGGGACGCCGTCGTTGATCGACCTACCCGTTCCCGAACCAGCACCCGGCGAAGCCCTCGTTCGGACGCTCCGCGTCGGCGTCGACGGCACCGACGACGAGGTCATCGCCGGCAGTCACGGCGGCGTCCCCGACGGCGACGACCGCCTCGTCCTCGGTCACGAGGCCGTCGGCGTCGTCGAAGATCCCAACGGCACCGACCTCGAGGAGGGGCAGTACGTCGTCCCGACGGTGCGTCGACCGCCGGCGGGAGTAGAGACGAACGACTACTTCGAGCGCGGCGAGCCCGACATGGCGCCCGAGGGAGCGTACGTCGAGCGCGGAATCGTCGGCGCCCACGGCTTCATGGCCGAATACTTCACGAGTCCCGCCGATTGCCTCGTACCGATCTCCGCCGACCTCGCGCCGGTCGGTTTCCTCGTCGAGCCGATCAGCATCACCGAGAAGGCCATCGAACACGCCGCCGCGGCGCGGTCGGCGTTCGACTGGCAGCCCGAATCCGTGCTCGTCCTCGGTAACGGCTCGTTGGGCCTGCTGACGGCGGCGATGTTCCGGACGACGATGGGATACGACCGGGTCTACTGTCTGGGCCGGCGCGACCGACCCCATCCGTCGATCGCCATCCTCGACGAACTCGACGTGACGTACATCGACTCCCGCGAGACGCCGGTCCCGGAGATTCCCGAGGTCCACGAGCCGATGGACGTCGTCTACGAGGCCACCGGCTACGCGAAACACGCGTTCGAGTCGATCGAGGCGCTCGCACCCAACGGCGTCGCCGCCCTGCTGGGCGTCCCCGGTGACTGGAGCTTCGAAGTCGAGGGCGGTCGCCTCCACCGCGAGCTGGTCTTGCACAACAAGGCCGTCGTCGGCAGCGTCAACTCGAACCGCGATCACTTCGCGTCGGCCATCGATACGATGGCTGGCCTGCCGTCGTGGGTCATCGAAGACGTCGTGAGCGGCGTCTACGGCCTCGAGGAGTACAAACGAGCGTTTTCGGACCCGACCGACGACGCGACTGCCGACGACGACACGACTATAAAAACGGCCGTCGAATTCAGTCACATATGAAAAACGTCGACGACCTCATCGAGAGCGCGGCCGAGCTCGCAGCCCGGGGCCTCTCGAAGGGAGAGATTGCGGACGAACTGAACGTCTCCCGGGAGACGGCGAGCTGGCTCGTCGAGCGCAGCGACGCAACGACACAGCCCAGCGACCGACCGCAGAACGGCACCGCGAGCCCCAGCGGCCCTCAGGACATCCACGTCGATTGGTCGGCTATTGGCCGGGACAGCAAACGCATGAGCGCGATCGCGGAGGCGATGGCCGACATGCTCGCCAAACACGGCGAGGACGTCGATCTGACGATCGGCATCGAGAAGGCCGGCGGCCCCATCGCGACGCTGGTCGCCCGGGAACTCGAGACCGACCTGGGAACGTACACCCCCGCGAAACACCAGTGGGAGGAGGGCGACATCGATGAGTTGGGCGGCACGTTCAGCCGGAACTTCGCGGGCATCCGCGACCGCGAGTGCTACATCGTCGACGACACGATCACCAGCGGCACGACGATGCGCGAGACCATCGAGGCCATCCGCGCGGAAGGCGGCGAACCGCTTGCCTGCGTGGTCCTCGCGGACAAGCAGGGCGTCGAGGAACTCGAGGGCGTCCCCGTCTACTCGCTGCTACAGGTCATCAGCGTCGGCAAGGAGGAGTGAGCGAACCGACCGGTCGCGTTCGCCGCGCCGTCGCGACTCGGAATCGAGAGCGGCCGCCGGGTCAGTAAGGGTTCGTTTTCCGATTCGACGTCGCCGAGTCGGTGCGCCGGATTTCGCCCGAACCGGTCGCCTCGGTCGCGCGTCCACGTCGTCTCGGTCGGTCGATACCGGCTCGACGACCGCGCCTCGATCCGGGCCGCGTAAACACGCGTTGGTATCAGCGCCTCGCGGCTAGGCTCCACATTCTCTTGACTCTCACTCGCCGGCAATCTAGCGAGGCCACAATGACGACTCAACCTACTCGCAGACGAGTGATCGCACTGAGCGGCGCAGTCGGTCTCGCGGCGCTGGCCGGCTGTGGCGATGGTGGTGGTGGTGGCGGTAACGGTGAAGATCAGGAGGAGCCGGCGGCGCCGGAAGACAACGAATCGGAGACGCCGGAAGAAAACGAGAGCGAGGAGGAGAACGGTTTCGCGACCAACGAGACCGAGGACAACGAAACGAACGAGACTGACGGCAACGAGAGCGACGGCAACGAAACCGACGGCAACGAAACCGGCGGCAACGAAACCGGCGGCAACGACTCCGAAGAAAACGAAACGAACGGCGACGGCGAATAACGCCGTCGAGGTACGTCTCCGTCCCGAATCGGATCGCACTGCCCACGGACTTCGCCATGGGATACCGGTTGCGCTCGGATCGGGACGGTGCGTGTTCCCCTCGAGCGCCGGGACGGGCTGGCGCCGTAGCGAACGCAGGGCGTGGGTTTTTCGCCGTGAAGACGCCAGCTAGGGTACAGATTGCCGTCTCCGTAAGCCGATGGACGTTCCGTCGACCCGGTCGCCGATCGGTCCTCGAGCGGCCGCCGGGAACGCCGCCGATCGACCGAATTCGATCACCGCACCGCCACATTATCGATTTCCCATGACACGAACACCGACGCGACGCCAGTACCTCACCGCAAGCGCTGTGGCCGGAATCGCCACCGTCGCCGGCTGTGGCGGCGACTCAAACGAAGACGAAGGACCCGAGGAGAACGAGACCGACGACGAACCCGTCGAGAACGTCAACTACTCGGATCCGGAGGGCGAGCTCGCGTTCGTCGATCCGCAAGACGGCGCCGAGGTCTCGACTCCCGTCGGAATCGAAATAGAGGTCGAGAACTTCGAACTGCAGCCGGTTGGCGAGGACACGACGCCCGAGAACGGGGCCGGACACCTCCACGTGATCGTCGACGAAGGCTGCGTCGAACCGGAGTACGTGATTCCGCAGGAAGACGGCTTTTACCACCTCTCGAACGGCGAACTCGAGACCGAACTCGAACTCGAGCCGGGGGAACACAACCTCTGTGCCCAGGCCGGCGACGCCCAGCACAACGCCTACGACATGACCGACGAGATCTCGATTACGGTCACCGAGGGCGACGGCGGGGAGAGCGGAAACGAGAGCGCGGACGGTAACGGAAACGAATCCGACGGCGAGAACAACTCCACCGACGAGTAATCGCCTTCGGAGCGTTGTGCAGTCGCTGGTGAGGATAGCGCCGATAAAAAGACGGGACGGTCGTGGACGAGTTAGCCGTGGATTCCCATCGCTTCGATCTGTTCCTGGTACCGGTTCCGGATAGTCACTTCCGTGACCTGCGCGACGTCGGCGACCTCTCGCTGGGTCTTCTTCTCGTTACAGAGCAGCGAGGCGGCGTAGATCGCGGCGGCCGCGTAGCCGGTGGGAGACTTGCCCGAGAGGAGCCCTTCCTCGGCGGTCTTCTCGATGATCTCGTTGGCCTTGGTCTGGACTTCCTCGGAGAGTTCGAGTTCGGAACAGAAGCGGGGGACGTACTTTTTCGGGTCGACGGGGCGCATCTCGAGACCGAGTTCCTGCGAGATGTACCGATACGTGCGACCGATCTCTTTGCGTTCGACGCGAGAGACTTCCGAGATTTCCTCGAGGGAGCGCGGGATGCCTTCCTTTCGACAGGCGGCGTACAGCGCGGAGGTGGCCACGCCTTCGATCGAGCGGCCACGGATGAGGTCTTCCTTCAGCGCGCGGCGATAGATGACTGAGGCGACCTCGCGGACGGACCGAGGGACCCCGAGTGCGGAGGCCATCCGGTCGATCTCGCTGAGCGCGAACTGCAGATTCCGCTCCCCGGCGTCTTTGGTACGGATGCGTTCCTGCCACTTGCGCAGTCGGTGCATCTGACTGCGCTTCTTCGAGGAGATGGAGCGACCATAGGCGTCTTTGTCCTTCCAGTCGATGGTCGTCGTCAGCCCCTTGTCGTGCATCGTCTGGGTCGTCGGCGCGCCGACGCGGGACTTCTCCTGTCGCTCCTGATGATTGAACGCCCGCCACTCCGGGCCGGGGTCAATTTTTTCCTCCTCCACGACGAGCCCACAGTCTTCACAGATGAGCTCACCCCGGTCGGAGTCCTTTACGAGATTGTCCGATTCACACTCGGGGCAAGCGCGTACCCCTTCCTGATCCTCGGTCTCGTCCGTCTCACGCGTTCGCTCCCGCTGGCGGGTGGACCGTGTCATCGCACTTTTATAGTAGTATCACCATCGCATATAAATCCTTGGTCGGTGTTTTCCGCCACTGAGGAATATCTGTCGATATCGGGAACTACAGCGCTTCAGAAGCGGGGTTTACGATTTGATACCGGAAAGACTTTATCCGATTCCGGCGGATATCGGCAACGAATGCCGGTCATCGAGTGCGACGTCGAGACGGCTCGAGCACGACTCGAGGAAGCAGGGGTGTCGGTCGAGTCCGGAAACACGGATCACGAGCGTTGGCGGGCGAGCCGCGGCTCTGCGACGGCCGTCGCCTACAACGAGAAGGTCGTCATCCAGGGATCGAACCCGCGGGACCTCGAGGCGCTGTTGCGCGAGAGCGGCGGTCGCGCGCACGTCTACTTCGACGGCGGCTCGCGCGGGAACCCCGGCCCGGCCGCGATCGGCTGGGTGATCGTCACCGGCGACGGGATCGTCGCCGAGGACGGCGAGACGATCGGAACGGCGACCAACAACCAGGCCGAGTACGAGGCGCTGATCGCGGGCCTCGAGGCCGCTCGCGACTACGGCTACGACGAGGTCCACGTCCGCGGCGACTCCGAACTGATCGTCAAGCAGGTCCGCGGCGAGTACGACACCAACAATCCCGAACTCCGCGAGAAGCGCGTCACCGTCCACGAACTGCTCGGCGCGTTCGACGAGTGGACCCTCGAGTACGTCCCGCGAGAGGTCAACGACCGTGCGGACGGGCTCGTGAACGAGGCCCTCGACGCCGCCTGATCCGGATCGCCCGTCGGCCGGCGCGGATCGGCAAGGGAAAAAGTCCTCGAGGCCGTACGGATCGGTATGACTGACTCGAACGAATCGCTCGCCGAAACCGGTGCCGACTCCGAGGACGGGGCCGGCGACCTCGAGACCACGGAACTTCCCGCCGACATCGTCGACGAGGCCGAACGGCTCACGCGGATCGCGCGCGAGACGCCCGACGAGAACGAGGCCGAAGCGCGCAGGGAGCGGCGCGCGACACTTCTCTCCGAGTACGATTTCACCGCCCGGGTTCGCGACGACGACGGCGGCGACACCCTCGTCCTCCATCCCGCGGAGTGGCACGACAGTGAACAGGGCGTCATCCGGACCGACCGGATCGCCGACCTCTCGCGCGCGGTCGAGATCCCGCTCGAGGGAACGGGCGATCCGGACGACTGGAACGACGTCGCGGCGCGCAACCGGGAACTTGTCGAGCGCGTCCGCGAGAACCACGGCGACGTCCACGGCGACAACGCCGCGACGCTCGCCGATTTCGCGAGCAACCACTACGCGAAGCCGATCGCGGAGCTCACGGACGCGGAGCTCCGGGAGTTCCGTACCGAGTACTTCGTGAGAAATGCGTGGCCGTCCGCCGAACAGCGGGACGCGATCGCGGAATCGATCGAGCTGATCTCCGAGACGGCCGATCGTTCGGTCCCCGACCGTCGGGGCCGATAACCGCAACGAGTGGTTCTGGTGGAATCGCAGCCGCGGTCGTTAGTAGCTGTTCTCGACGATGTCGCGGATCTCGTCGGCGCGCTCGTCGTCAGTGACGATCTTCGAGAGCGACCACTGGACGCCGTCGAGGACGGCGTCGTAGCCGTCGTCGGTCAGCGAGTACTGGTTGGTTCGCTTGTCGAGTTCGCTCTTCTCGACCAGCCCGAGGTCGACGAGTTCGTCGAGGTTCGGGTAGAGACGCCCGTGGTTTACCTCCGTTCCGTAGTAGTCCTCGAGTTCGCGCTTGATCGCCAGGCCGTACATCGGCTCTTTGGCCAGGATCGTGAGGATGTTGGTCTGGAACGCGGTGAGTTCGCGTGCAATACTCTGTTCGCCGGTGATTGATTGTGCCTCTGACATACTTGTGCAAATGTCACCAGACTATTTAAGACTTGTCAACTAATCCCTCGTATGCGCGATCGGCGGCTAGCCGATCGACTTTGCAACCGCCGGACACTGGTGGGTCTTGTCCGGATCTCATGTCGTGTATCTGGCAACCGTCGTCTACAATGTGACACTCGATTACGAAAGTACTTTTTGATCCACCGATGGAGTCTCCGGTACATGGTCAACCTCTGGGAAGACCTCGAGACCGGACCGAATCCGCCAGAAGAGATCTACGCCGTCGTGGAGTGTCTCAAGGGCGAGCGAAACAAGTACGAGTACGAGAAGGACATCCCGGGCGTCGTCTTAGACCGCGTGCTCCACAGTAACGTCCACTATCCGAGCGACTACGGCTTCATTCCGCAGTCGTACTACGACGACGAGGACCCCTTCGACGTGCTCGTCCTCGTCGAGGATCAGACGTTCCCCGGCTGCGTCATCGAAGCCCGCCCCGTCGCGCTGATGAAGATGGACGACGATGGCGAGCAGGACGACAAGGTCATCGCGGTCCCCAGCGAGGATCCGCGCTACGACCACATCGAAGATCTCGACGACATCCCCCAGCAGCAACTCGACGAGATCGACGAGTTCTTCGCGACCTACAAGAACTTGGAGGAAGGCAAGGAAGTCGAGACGCAGGGCTGGGAGGACAAGCAGGCCGCCTACGACGCGATCGAACACGCACAGGAGCTCTACGAGGAGAACTTCTAGTCGCTCCCGCGGCTCGCCACTCGCCACGCCGTTTTTTCGCGCCGACGACGATGGTTCCGCCAGCGGTCGCTCCCGGATTCGCGCGAGTTATGTTCGTCTGCACGCCTCATGCATTATGAGCATGGGTAATTTTATCCCCCTCGCAGCGGTACGTCTATTCGTCATGGCAGCCACCAACCCGTCCGCGCGAACGTCCGACGACGACGCCGACGTCCCCGAGTCCGGCGTCGGTATGGCCCACCTGACGGTCGTTCCCGAGAACTTCGACCCGGCCGAGGACGACGAGGACGAGTAAGCCCGCTGCGCCCGTCGCAGGCCTCGAGTCAGTCGTTCGAGCGGTCGTTGCATCGCCGTCCCGCCGTCGGTGCCGTACGGTCCCACGTGAACTAGTGTCAGTTCTTCTCAACACAGTGTCTCGAAACGAAGGTTCTTGTATGCGGTCGAACTACCCACGCCCATGGGTCTGTTCGATCGACTGCGGGGCGACGACGCCCCCCGTGTCGCGTTTATTGGGGTCGATGGCGTGCCGTATAGTCTCCTCTCGGAGAACGAAGAACTGTTCCCGAACTTCGCCGCGATCGCCGACGAAGGGACGGCCGGCGAGATCTCGAGCATCGTTCCGCCCGAGTCCAGCGCCTGCTGGCCGTCGCTGACGACCGGAGTCAACCCCGGTGAGACCGGCGTCTACGGCTTTCAGGACCGCGAGGTCGGCACCTACGACACCTACGTCCCGATGGGACGTGAGGTCCAGGCCGACCGCGTCTGGGACCGCGTCCAGGAGGACGGCCGCCAGGCGACGGTGATGAACGTTCCCGTCACCTTCCCGCCCCAGCGCAACGTCCAGCGGATGGTCTCCGGATTCCTCTCGCCCGGACTGGAGAAGGCGGCCTACCCCGACGACGTCCGCGACTACCTCGAGACGCTGGACTACCGGATCGACGTCAATCCGAAACTCGGCCACCAGGAGGACAAATCGGAGTTCATCGAGGACGCCCACGCGACGGTCGACGCGCGCTTCGAGGCCTTCAAACACTACATCGAGGAGGACGACTGGGACCTCTTCTTCGGCGTCTTCATGACGACCGACCGGGTCAACCACTTCCTCTTCAAGGACTATGAGCGCGACGGCGAGTACAAAGAGGAGTTCATCGAGTTCTACCAGAAGGTCGACGACTACATCGGTCGGCTCCGCGACGCGCTGCCCGAGGACGTTACCATGATCGTCGCCTCCGACCACGGCTTCACCAGCCTCGACTACGAGGTGCACTTCAACGAGTGGCTTCGAGAGGAGGGCTGGCTCTCCTTCAAGACCGACGACCCCGAGGAACTGGGCGATATCGCCGACGATACCAAGGCCTACTCGTTCATCCCGGGTCGGTTCTACATCAACCTCGAGGGTCGGGAGCCGCGCGGCTCCGTCCCCGAAGAGGACTACGACGAGGTCCGCGACCAGCTCAAGGCCGATCTGGAAGCGCTCGAGGGTCCCGACGGCAACAAGGTCGTCGAGCGCGTCGTCGAGAAGGAGGAAGCCTTCCGCGGCGACCACGACGACATCGCGCCGGACCTGGTCGCGATCCCGAACAAGGGCTTCGACCTGAAGTCCGGGTTCAAGGCCGATTCGGACATCTTCACGAGCGGCCCGCGAAACGGTATGCACAGCTTCGACAACACGTCGCTGTACATCGACACGCCCGAAGCCACGATCGGCGACGCCGACCTCTTCGACATCACGCCGACCATCCTCGACCTCCTCGAGGTCGACTACGGCCGCGGCGAGTTCGACGGCGCGAGCCTGCTGTAGGTCCGCGGCGTCGCGCTCGAGTCCGTCCGGGTCCCGAACCCAATTCGAGGCCGTTTTCCGCCCGGCAACGAACCGACGGGCATGGAAGAAGTCATCCGCGCCAGCGGTCACGAGAACGTCTCCGCGGAGCACGCGAGCACGTTCGAGGTAACGACCGACGACTACCTCACTCCCGCCGGGGACTGCATCCTCGCCGTCGAGGCCGACCGTGCGCCCGCTGACTTCGATCCCGCGTTCGTCGAGGCCTGCCGGGACCGCGAGGCCACGATCGCGTTCACGATCGAAGCAGGCGGCTATACGGAGACCGTCGAAGGGCGCGGCGATCCCGACCTCGAGTTCACCAACGAGCGCAGCGCCGTCGGTCGGACCAGCGACTACGTGGACGACCGGACGATCATGAACGGCGCGGCGTTCGCGGCCGAGGGGTTCGATCGTGACCTCGTCGAGGCGCTGGCCGACGGCGCCGAGGCGACGGTGACGATCAGCGTGGAGTGAACCGGGCGCGACGGCGGATTCGAATCGGACCGGTGTCTTTTTGCGGATTGTCAACACGATATACGTATCGAGAATGGTTGGATTAGTTATGTCTCTGGCGCTCGTCGTGCTGGCGTATCTGGTCGTCGTGCCGCTGCTGGTTCTCGGTCACGAACTCGCCCACGCGGCGATGGGACTGGCCCTGCTTCCCGGGACAGTACGGGTCACGGTCGGGTCCGATCCGCGCTGGGAACTGTCCCTCGGTCGCCTCGAGATTAGCCTTGACCCGTCCGGCTGGCGGTCGTGGTGGCCCGGCTACTGCCGCACGGAGACGGCACCCGAGGGGTATCGGGGCGCGGCGTTCGTGTTGATCGGACCGATCAGTTCCCTCGTCTTCGCAGTGGGATTGCTCGATGCCGCGTCGATGGCGACCGAAGCGGTCACGATCGTCTGTCAAGCGGGGGCATACTGGGCGTTCATCTCGGTCCTCGCAACGGCCGTGCCGGTGACCTATCCCGACTGGATGCCGGCCTACGGCGGCCACCCGAGCGACGGAAAACAGGCGATTCGGTATCTGCGGGAGTGAGCCACGAGCCGACGAACCCGGCGACGATGGGTCTCCGATTCAATCGCGTGACCGCGCCCAGTCCGGCTTCCCAGTCCGGCGCTCGCGTCCGAACCGCCACCGCGATCCGTACTCGAGTTCGGTGAGCACGGGCAAGTGGTCGGACCGATAGGCGTTCTCGAGAATCGGCAGCGTCCGATACCAGTTTACGGTCGCGGTGTCCCCCGTGAAGACGTAGTCGATTCGATCGCCGACCCGGTTCGTGAAGCCGTGGTACGTCCCCCACGGGCCGGCGACGGTTGCCGTATCGGCCTCGCGACGGGGATCGACGAGCGGCGACGTCTCGTCGTCGCTCAGGCCGGTCATGATCCGATATGGCTCGCGATTCGGCTTCACGTTGAAGTCGCCCGTCACGACGACGTCCATCCCGTCGGCCGCCCGATCACGCGCTCGCTCGAGGATGAGTCGCGCCGACTCGGCGCGCGCTGTCTCGCTCACGTGAGAGAAGTGGGTGTTGCAGAACCAGATCCGGCGGCCGCTCTCGCGGTGGCGCAGGCTCGACCACGTCGTCACGCGCGGTAGGTCGGCGTCCCAGCCGACGCTCGGTTCCGCCGGCGTCTCCGAGAGCCAGAACGCCCCCCGGTCGAGCATCTCGAACCGATCCGCTCGCCACGCGACGGGAACCATTTCGCCCTCGCGGTCACCGTCGTTCCGACCGACACCGTACCACTCGTACGCCTCGAGTCGGTTCCGGAGGTCATCGTACTGGTTCGCGAGCGCCTCCTGAACGCCGAGGAGATCGGGCTCGGTCTCGGTGACGGTCTCAGTGACCCGACCCAAACGCTCGTCCCACGAGTGCTCGTCGGACGGGTTATCGTACCGAACGTTGAACGAACAGGCCCTGATCGTCGCAGAACGCCCTGAAAATCCAAATCGGCGCCGTCCGTTGGCTGTCGCTTCGGTCGAGTCGTCAGCCGCCGAAGCGGCCCCCGAGCCGAGAACCGATCCGATCGCTGCGCCCCCGATTCCGCGAACGACCGTTCGCCGTGGGTACTCGTCGAACATCACTCGAATCGGCGGGATGTTAAAATAATATGCTTTATAATTCTGGTATATTATAAAATATACCGGTAGGGTATTTCCCGTGGTGATGGATATTCATGGGGTTTCGATACCGAAACGGATCGCAAGCAGGGGTTCGACTCCGATCGAGATCGGTATCCACACGTATCACCGGGACCTATCGACGCGTATGAGCGACGACGAACCCGCCGTCAACATCAGCGGCGGCGTCGAGGGCGGCGCCGCGGCCGAGTTCGACCCGTCGACGGCCGACACCCGCGCGGAGGAAGTCGTCGACCGGCTCGGAGAACTGTACTGGGAGAAAACGTACGGCGGCCAGGACGCCTTCACCTGCCTCGTCCGCACGATCCTGAGCCAGAACACCAGCGACAAGGCGAGCCAGCCGGCCCACGACGCGCTGGTCGACAGGTACGGCAGTCCGGATGTCGACCTCGCCGAGTCGCTCGCAGCGGCCGAGCGGTCGCGCCTCGCGGAGACGATCAGTTCCGCGGGCCTCTACAACCAAAAATCGGAGGTGCTGATCCGAACCGCCGAGTGGATCCTCGAGGAGTTCGGCTCCGCCGCGGCGTTCGACGCGTTCGTCAAGGACGAGGAGCCCGCCGAGGTCCGCGACACGCTCCTCTCGGTCCGCGGCGTCGGCCCGAAGACCGCCGACTGTGTCCTGCTGTTCGCGGGCGGCCGCGGCGGCGTTTTCCCCGTCGACACGCACGTCCACCGGATCTATCGTCGGATGGGCATCGCGCCGGCCGCCGCCGACCACGAGGACGTTCGCGCGGTGCTCGAGCGCGAGGTGCCCGCCGCCAAGTGCGGGTTCGGCCACACCGCGACGATTCAGTTCGGTCGCGAGTACTGTACGGCGCGCAAGCCAGCCTGCCTCGAGGATCCCGACGCCTGCCCGATGGCCGACGTGTGCGATCAGGTGGGCGTCTATCCCGCGACGGGCGAGGTCGTCGATCCCGCCGAGGCGACGGAAGCGGCCGACTCCGAGATCTGAATTCGAGTCTCGCGGTTCTCGTCGACCGCTCGGTTAGTTTCAGCACCGGTCGCAACGGGAACTGGTAACATTTCGAGACGTTCTCGGAGTCCACAACGGTTTTACGTCGCCACCAGAGATGACCGGGGTACCAATGCCTGCAGACCCTGATGGGGTTGCAGAGACGAGCGCGACAGATTTCGAATCACCGTCCGATTCTCGAAGCGAATCAGTTTCACGCCGGCGCCTGCTGTCTGCGACAGCGGTCGGGTCAGCGACCGCCCTCGCCGGCTGTACCGAACTGCTCTCGAGCGGGAGCGGCGATCCGCTTCGCGTCAGCGTCTGGAGCGGGAACTACGCCGAGCGGTTCGAAGAAGCGGTCGTCCCGAGATACGAGGACGAGTTCGACGCGGAGATTCAGATCGAACCCGGTTGGGGCGACATCCTCACCGACATTCAGACGGCGGCGGACGATAACCCACCCTACGACGTCACCATCACGGAAGGGAACTTCTACTACTACGGCCGGCAAGACGATCTCTTCCACGAGATCAGGACGGAGAACGTCCCCAACGCCGACGAACTCATCGATTACTACGCGGACTTCCGGACCACGGAGTACGGGATGCCGGTCGACGGCGCCCCCTGTACCATCGTCCACCGCGAGGACCTGGACGGCGAGATCGAGTCCTGGAGCGACCTCTCCGGGTCGGCCGTCGCGGAGAGCAACGGCGTCGGCGTCGACACCGGCTTCTGGTGGTACCCGATGTACGCCGCCGCCGTCGGGATGGACGAGGCGGAACTCGGCGAGGAGATGCACGACGCCGACCTCCACGACGACGTCCTCGAGACCGTCCGGAACTGGCCGATCGAGAGCTGGGCCAGCTCCGGCCAGGACGTCTGGCAGGCCTTCCAGGACGACGTCATCGACGTCGCCCAGTGGTACTACGAGCAGACGGAGTACGACATCGACGACTACGACGGGTTGGCCCACACGATGCCGGAGGAGACAACCGGCTACCTGAACCACTGGTGTGTCGTCAAGGGGACCGACAAACGCGACCGGGCCGAGGAGTTCATCAACTTCCTCATGGACGCGGAGGTCCAGACGGCGTGGTCCGAGGAGATGCCGACCCTGTTCTGTAACGAGAACACCGAGTACGCCGGCGACCTCGCGGACGATCTGCCGAGCAACAGCGAGGAGGCGTCGAACATCGCCTTCCCCGACTGGGAGTTCCTCGCAGAGCACAGCGGCGACCTCTCCGACGAATTCTCCGCGATGCGGAATTCCTGACGACCACATCATGTCTGAAATCACGCTTGACGGACTCGCGAAACGGTACGGCGAGGAACTCGCCGTCGAAGACGTCTCAGTGACGATCGACGACGGCGAACTACTGTGCCTGCTCGGGCCCAGCGGCAGCGGCAAGTCCACGACGCTGCGGATGCTCGCCGGCCTCGAGACGCCGACCGACGGCGAGATCCGAATCGACGACGAGGACGTGACCGATCGACCCGCCTACGAGCGCACCACAGCGACGGTGTTCCAGGACTGGGCGCTGTTCCCCCACAAGTCGGTCCTCGAGAACGTCGCCTTCGGGCTGAAGATGCAGGGCGTCGGCAAGGAGGAACGCCGCGAACGGGCCCGGGAGATGCTCGAGCGCGTTCGGATGACCGACCACGCCGACGACGACCCGATGAACCTGAGCGGCGGGCAGAAACAGCGGGTCGCGCTCGCGCGGTCGCTGGCGGTCAACCCCGACGTGTTGCTGCTCGACGAGCCGCTGTCGAACCTCGACAAGCGGCTCAGCGAGGACATGCAGATCGAACTCCGCGAGATCCACGCGGAACTCGAGGAGACGTTCGTCCACGTCACCCACGACCAGGACGAGGCCTTCACGCTCGCCGATCGGATCGGCATCATGGCCGACGGGAATCTCGTCCAGGTCGGCGAGCCCAACGAGGTCTACCAGAACCCGAAGAACCGGTTCATCGAGGGCTTCCTCGGCGATACGAACTTCGTCGAGGGAGTGGTCGACCGGACGTCGCCGGACGCCGTCCGCGTCGAAACGGAGCTGGGACGGGAGGTCGTCGTGCCGACGTCGAACCCCGACGCGCTCGACGCGGGCGACGCGGTGTCCCTGTCGCTTCGACCGGAGGCCCTCTCGATCGAATCGGCGGATGCGGGGCTCGAGGCCGACGAGGCCGGCCAGCCCGTTCGAACCGACGGCAGCACGACGAACTCCGTCGTCGGGACCGTCGAGAGCGTTCTCTACCGCGGCTCGACGGTTCGCTACTCCGTCGCGGTCGAGGGGACGTCGGTGTTCGCCGAACGCACCGTCTCTGACTCGGGCGAGTTCGAGACCGGCGACGAGATTCGGATCAGCTGGGATGGCGCGGACGTCCTCGCGTTCCGCGACGACGGCTCGAGGGTCGATCTGTAGCGATGTCCGGAACCCACTCGTCGCTGCCGGCGCCGATCGCTCGCGTCTGGGAGCCGCTCCGGGAACGATCCCGATCGAAGCGAGCCCTGTTGCTGATGGCGCCGCTGCTCGTCTTCGAGTTGCTGCTGTTCGTGGCGCCGTTCCTAATCTTGCTGCGGATCAGCCTCACGTCGGGCTCGCAGGACCTCCGGTACGCCGCGGGGACCTGGTCGCTCGAGGGCTACGCGGAGGTGCTCTCCTCCGGCGTCCTGCAGGACGCGATCCTCTACTCGTTCAAGCTGGGACTGATCGCCACGGGGATCACCGTCTCGATCGCGGTGTTCTACGCCTACGCGATCTGGCGTGCCGAGGGCGCGATCAAGTCGGCGCTGCTGTTCTCGGTAATCTTGCCCCTGCTGACGACCCTCGTCGTCAAGACGTACGCGTTCAGACCGCTGCTCTCGCCGACCGGGACGGTCAACGACCTGCTCCTGTCGCTGAACCTCGTCTCGGAGCCGATCCAGTTCGTTCCCGGGACGATCGGCGTGATCGTCGGGCAGGTCTACATCGTCCTTCCCTACGCCGTGTTGGCGATCTACAGCGTCCTGTCGACGATGGACTGGGGGATCGTCGAGGCCGCCCGCGACCTCGGCGCGAGCCGACCGCGCTCGGTCCTCGAGATCGTCGTGCCCCAGGCGATGCCGGGGATCATCGTCGCGACGGTGATCTCCTTCGCCTGGAGCGTCGGCGCCTACGCCGCGCCGGGGCTGCTCGCCAGTCAGCGGGTCCCCTTCGCGATCGAAGTCGAGAAGCGGTTGCTGTCGAACCTCCAGTGGGAGATCGCGACCGCCTACGCCGTGATCATGCTGCTCCTGATGGCCGCGAGCATCGGCGTGCTCACGGTCACGCTCAACCGTTTCGGAGGTGAGTTCGAGTATGCATAGAGAGACCGTCGAGAACGTCGCGTTCCGCGCGGGCTACCTGGCCATCTTGACGTTCATGCTGTTGCCCCTCGCGGTGGTCGTCGCGACCTCCTTCGAGGCGTCCGGCCAGCTCCTCTTCCCGCCGGAGAACTACTCGCTGGTCCACTATCGGACGTTCTTCGAGGAGACGACCTGGCTATCGGCGTTCGACAACAGCCTCCTCGTGGGCACCGGGACGACCGTCGTCGCGACGACCCTCGGCGTCACGGCGGCCTTCGGCCACGAACTCGACGACGGCCGGACCGGCCAGTTGCTCGCGCCGCTCGTCCTCGTCCCGCTACTGATCCCGCCGATCATCCTGGGAATCTCGATGCGCGTCTACTTCGTCAGAGCCGGGCTGAACGCCTCGTTCCTGAGCATCATCCTCGCGCACACGCTGTGGGCGACGCCGCTCGTCTACTTCGTGATGCGGTCGGTGTTCAGCCGGTTCGACTGGCAGCTACTCGACGCCGCGAAAGACCTCGGCGCCGGGCCGATCCAGTCGTTCGCCTACGCCGTCCTCCCGAACGTCAAACACGGGATCTTCGTCGGCGCCCTGCTCGCGTTCATCGTCAGCCTCCAGGAGTTCGTGATGGCGCTGTTCCTCTCTAGTCACAGCACGGAGACCATTCCGGTCGTCGCGTGGACCGCGCTGCGACAGTCGCTCGATCCGATGGTGAGCGTCGTCTCGACGTTCCTCATCCTCATCTCGATCGTCGCGATCGTCGCGGCGACCGTCGCGACGAACCTCGAATGGCTCTCGAAACAGCTCTCCTGAATCGACTCCCGCGGCTCGCGATTTCTCGCGATTCGGACGGCCCTCGAGGAGCCGTTACCCTACTGAACCGAAACAGCCGCCGAAATCTCGCGAGAACAGCCGGTACCAGTGCGGCGGCCGACTCGAGCGCTCGCCGTTTTTTCGAGGCGAGCGCTCGAGTCGACGGGAAGGGCAGGCGACCGCGCGGCGCGCGGATCCACGCGCCGCGCCTCGAGCCCCTGGCGGCCTGCGGAAATCGAAGATTTCCGGGCGACCGGAGCGCCGTCGGCGCTCCGGTAGAATTGAAAAGGGCGAGCGGCCGCTGCCAAGCGGCCGCGAGGGCTTTTCTACAGGAAGCGGAAGGTCTCGAGGTTCTTCGGCGCGAACGTTCGCATGTCGTAGTTGTGGTACAGCGCCGAGGAGAGGTCCTGCGTCGACCGCTCGTCGCCGTGGACACAGAGCACCTTCTCGGGGCGCGGGTTCATCGTCTTGACGAAGTTCTCGAGGCCGGCGCGGTCGGCGTGGCCGGAGAAGCCGTCGACGGTTTCGACGTTGACGTTCAAATCGAGGGTGCCGCGGCCGCCGCCGTTGCCCATGGCGCCGACTTCGCTGGTCGGGATCTCGTCCCAGCCGTTCTGGATGCGTCGGCCGAGGGTCCCCTGTGCCTGGTAGCCGACGAAGACCAGCGAGGAGTCCGGATCGGGGCCGATGTGGGAGAGCCAGGACATGATCGGGCCGCCGGTGACCATCCCGGACGTCGAGAGGATGATACAGGGCTCGCCGTCGGCGACGTCCTGTCGCTCCTCCTCGCCGCCGTCGATGTGGTTGAACTCGTCGGCGAGGAAGGGGTTCTCGTCGTCGTGGAAGATGCGGTCCCGGAGGTCGTCCCGGAGGTACTCGGGATAGGTAGTGTGGATGGCCGTCGCCTCCCAGATCATCCCGTCGAGGTGGACCGGCATTTCGGGGATGTCGCCGCTGCGCATCGCCTCTTCTAAGACGAGCATGATCTCCTGGGAGCGACCGACGGCGAACGCCGGGATGAGGACCTTGCCGCCCTCGTCGTAGGTGTCGTTGATGATCTCCTTGAGATTCCGCTCGGAGTCCTCCTGGTCGGTCTGGTAGTCGTTGCGACCGCCGTAGGTCGACTCCATCACCAGCGTCTCGACGCGCGGGAAGTCGTTCGTCGCGCCGTTGAACAGGCGAGTGTCCTCGTAGTGGATGTCGCCGGAGAACGCGACGTTGTAGAGGCCGTCGCCGATATGGAAGTGCGAGACGGCCGAGCCGAGGATGTGGCCGGCGTTGTGGAAGGTGAGTTTGACGTCCGGCGCGATGTCCGTGACGTCGCCGTACTCGAGCGGGATACAGTGTTTGATCGCCTCGCGGACCTGCTCGGACTCGTACGGCGGGGCGCGTCCCTCTTTGGCGGCGACGTCCAAGTAGTCAAGCGTCAGCAGGCCCATCAGGTCCCGGGTGGGCTCCGTGCAGTAGATCGGGCCGTCGTAGCCGTACTTAAACAGCAGCGGGATCAGCGCGGAGTGGTCGAGGTGGGCGTGGGTGAGGACGACGGCGTCGATCGTCTGCGGACCGGCGCCGAGCGCCTCGGGCGCGTGGAGGTAGGGCACTTCGCCCTCCGCGCCGGGTTTGTCACCGCAGTCGATGAGGATCCGCGTCTCGGGCGTCGAGAGGATGAAGGATGCCCGGCCGACCTCGCGACAGCAGCCCAGCGTCGTGATGCGGACGTACTCGTCGTCGGACATCTCCTCGCGGTGGATCTGTCGGCCGACCTTCTCTAAGATGTCCCGTCGCTCGTCGCGTTCCTGTTTGAGGAAGCTACGGACGTTCGAGACGGTCGAGGATTCGATCGGCGGCGTGCGGACGACTTCGGGCGTCCAGCCGACGTTTTTGGTGATCTCGCGGAGCGTCGAGCCGTGGCGGCCGATGACCATGCCCGGCTTTTCGGCCTCGATGACGACCTCGCCGGTGTCGGCGTGGAAGTCCAGGTCCGTGACGCCGGCCTCTTCGGGGATGACGCTCATGATCTCCTCGCGGGCCTCTTCGGGTCGCGAGAGAACGCTCGGGTCGGGGCGGACGGTGATACGCTTGCGAAGCTTGCTCGCGAGTTGCCGAATGAGGTCGCCCTGTTGGGCGAACTTCTTCGGATCGCGCGTGTAGACCACCACTTCGGGGCCTTCGTATTTCACCGAGGAGACCGAGATATCGCTCGGTAGCTCGCTCGTGATCTCTGCTTTCAGATCGTCGAGTTGCTGCTCTACAGTACTCATAATCGCCGATTGTGGCTTGCGTGAACTCGCCGCCGGGGAGCGAACCGCTCAGGTCGATGTTGTCGGATTTCGGGATGTGGCGACGGTCTACCGACCGTCCGAACTGTATCGTACCGGCGATACCGTTGCGTCACACCGTCCACGTCGGACGGTGCAGTACGTCTCGCATCCCGGATCATCCGTCTGACACCTGCCGTGACGAACGCGCTCCCAGGTCGGTTGTCCTGGGTTGCGGGAAGATTCCAGGGAGAACCCGCTTATCCGACGCTATTCTTTGCGTAGTATAAAAGCCTTCGCAAAAACCAGGGCCGTTCGGTACGTACCGGGGGTATGCACCTGACAGCCGATCGCGTCGTACGGGAGCGAAACTGGGTCGCAAACCGGGCCGAAACCGTCGTTCCGCTCATTAACGACGTCCGTGACGACCTCGGGGACGTCTTCGATACCGACGTCGATCACGTCACCGAGGCGCAGTATCTCGAGGCCGTCGACGACGTCTTCGCCGACGGCGATCTGGGGGTCAACGTCGCCGCCATGGTCGCGATCCTCCGCGAACTCGACGTCGAGGGCGACTATCCCGGCTTCGTCGTCGACGAGATCCTCGGCCGGGAACTGGCCGCGACCGTCGCCGGCCGCCAGCCGCTGCGGACCCTCGGCGAGGCGACGTTCCACTACGCCGACCTGCGGGTCCACGGCGGGGCCGACGAGAACGCGGGCGTCGACGACTGCGAGGCGGCGCTGGCGGCGGGATTCCAGGAACGACTGCCGGGCTGGAACTGGACCGAACGCTCGAGTCCGTTCGGCGTCGAGCGGTGACCGGCCACTGACCCGCCGCGGACCGGTGACCGGCCGCCGACCCGCCGTCAGAACGAGACCCCGCGTTACTCGTCGCTTTCGTTGTCGCCGTCCGACTCGTTTTCGGCGGTCTGGTTCCCGCCGTCGGACCCGTCTGCGTCGGTTCCGGCGTCCGTTTCGTTGCCAGCGTCGGACTCGTTTTCGGCGCTGTCGTTCTGTTGCTCTTCCTGCTGTCGCCGGAGCATCTCCCGCTGTTGGGCCTGTTGTTGCTGTTGCTGAACGAACGCGTCGTACTGGTCCCCGGGATAGATGCCGCTGATCTCGCCCTCCCGGAGCGCGCTCATGATCGTCTCGTCAGAGCCGGTGACCCGGAGGAGCCCGTACTCGGGTTTGGACTCTTCGACCGTGATATCGCTGTCGGCGGCCGAGTCCTCGAACTCGGTCGCCGCCTCCTCGGTCAGGTTCCGCTGTTCCTCCAGCGCTCGCCGCTGGGCCTCCTGCTGAGTCATATTGCCGCTCTGAACGGCCGTCTGGATCTCCTCGTTGAGCCGCTCGAGATCCTCTTGATCCGGCGACACCGCGACCGTGACCGCGTCGCTCGAGCCGTCGTCGGATTGCGTCAATGCTTCGAGTTGGGAACAACCGGCGAGCGATGCGGCGACGCCGGTGCCGGCGATTCCGAGAAATTTGCGACGGGGATGGCCGTCTGTCATTCAATTCAAACCCATCGACGGGCGGAGATAAGGATTTTTGACAGCACGATAACCTCTCGTCGGTGAGGGCGGGTTTCGGACGGCAGCGACCGGCCGCAACATCGATCGGCCGCGAGCGTCACGGAACGACGCGAGCCGTCCGTACGCGGTCCGGGCTCCTTTTATTCGCCCGACGGCTATGCCGTCCCAGTGACGTCAGAGTCATCGACCGCGCGGTCGCCTCGAGCAGTGACCCTCGAGCAGCCGTCGCTGTCGGCCGCCCGCGAGGCCGTCGCCGACGGTATCGAGCGCGAGGCGCTCGTCACCGTCTTCGGCCGCTGTACCGTCGACTACGAGGGTCGCGCCTCGAGCACGCTCGAGGCGGGCGACCGCCACGTCATGCTCAAACCGGACGGCGCGGCGCTGGTCCACACCGACGAGGGCCAGCAGCCGGTCAACTGGCAGCCACCGGGCTGTGAGCACGACGTCTACTGCGACGGCGGGGACGCCGGCGGAAGCGGCGTCGAGGCGGACGCCGACCCCGACGCGCTCGTCCTCGAGAGCCTCCGGTCGAATCCCGACGAGCGGCTGTTGGTTCGATTCCAGCGGGTCCTGCAGGTCTCGACCTTTTCGGGAACCGACGAGAACGAACTCGCCCTCTCCGGGACCGAGGAGGACCTCCGCCAGCGCATTCTCGAGGAGCCCGCCCTGCTCGAGGCCGGGTTCACGCCGCTGGCGACCGAGCGCGCGACGCCGGCCGGCGCCGTCGACATCTACGGCGAGGATTCAGCGGGCCGGACGGTCGTCGTCGAACTCAAGCGCCGCCGCGTCGGGCCGGACGCGGTCGGCCAGCTCCGCCGATACGTCGACGCCCTCGAGCGCGATCTCCACGCCGACGCCGACGTCCGCGGCGTTCTGGTCGCCCCGTCCGTGACCGACCGAGCCGACCGGTTGCTCGGGGACCACGGCCTCGAGTTCGTCTCGCTGGAACCGACCGGCGACTGACGGCCGCCCGCGGCTCCCGCCGTGGCGTGGCGGTCCTCGCTGAGGCGACTCGAGCGGATCGAGGGAACTCAGTTGCCGGAAGCCGAAACGGAATTCTCATCGGGCTCCAGCGATAAGGACCGCCAATGCGACTCGAACTTCGCGTCTGTCAGCACTGTCTCAACCGCGACGACGGTCACGGGGGGAAACAGAAGGCCGAACTGCTGCAGGACATGGTCGCCTGCGCCGAAGTGATCCAGGAGTACAAGGACGTCATCGACCTCGAGGACGTCCACATCCGTCGGGTCCGCGACGACGAGAAGGGGAAACCCGAGGCGCTGCCGGTCGTCGCGGCGACGATCCAGAACGACCAGGTCGTCCTCAACGACACGCAACTCGTCGCGGAGGGCCAGGACGGCACCATGCTGCTGTACGCGAACCCCGACGACATCCTGACGGTGCTCGCCGGCAACGTCGACGAGATCAGCAAGGCGGTTCCCGGCGACGTCACGGTCGACCTCTCCGAGACGGGCGCGCGGATCGTCTCCCAGGCCGGCCTCGGCGCCGACCCGGACGATCAGCCCGGTCCCGACGCCGGCCCCGGTCCCGGCCCAGGTCCGGGTCCCGGCCCCGGCCAGTAACGAGACGTCCCACCGATCGTCCCGTCGGTTCGCCCGACGCATCGCCACCGAACCGGGCCGTCTCTCGGCCGACGGCCCGTTTCTTTTCTCGCGTCGCTTATCGTGCGCTCGAGCCCTCGCGCGACGACGGCGACGACGTAGCGTCGCGGTCGCGGACGAGGAGCCAGCACGAACAGCAGAAGGCGACGGCGACGGTCCCCGCGAGGATGCCGAAGGCGACCCGGTAGCCGTACCGGGTGTAGGCGACGGTGCCGCCGACGGTCTCGCCGGTCCGGTAGGCGTCCAACACCAACCCCATGAGCGTCGGGAGAACCGTCGCGCCGACGAACCCCGCCGTGTTGACGGTGGCCGTCGCGACGCCGCTGGCCGCGGGCGGATACCGGTCCTTGACGGTCGACAGCGACAGCATCGCGGCGCCGAAGAGGACGCCGCAGGCCAGATACGAGACGGCGATGATCACCAGCGGGGGGCGCCCGAAGACGGGGATCACGCTGAACGCGATCGTCAACAGGCCGACTCCCGCGGTCATCGGCAGCACGCGCCGCTCGAGTCGATCGGAGACCCAGCCGATCGCCGGCGGACCGACCAGCAGGCCGATCGATCCGAGGAGGGTAAACGAGGACGCGGTCGTCACGTCGAGGCCGTAGACGATCGCGAGGTAGGGAACGCCCCACAGTCCGATCAGCGTCAGTATCGCACCGTTGCCGGCGAAGAAGACGGCCGACAGCAGCCACTGGTCGGGATCGCGAGCGAGCGTCCGCAGGTGGCCGGCGGTCTCCGCCAGCGTGACCGACGGCTGCTCCGGGACGCCCGCGATGGGCTCGAGGCCCGCCGCGGCCGGCGACTGGCGCGCGACGACGAAGACGGCTCCGGCGGCGACGAAGCCGACGGCGGCCAGACCGGCCAGCGTGGCTCGCCAGCCCAGGGCGTCGACGGCGACCGCCAACGGCGTCGTCGCGAGGATCGCGCCGAGCCCGGCGACGCTTCCGGTCAATCCGGTCATCGTCGCGAACTCGTCGGCGCGGTACCAGTTGGCGCAAAATCGGAGGATCGAAACGAAGATGACGCCGCTGCCCAGGCCGATCAGCGCCCGCGAGGCGAAGGCCGCGAGATAGCTCCCGCTGATCGCGAAGCCGACGGCGCCGAGGCTCAGGACGAGGCCGCCGATCGAGCCGACGTACCGGGGTCCGAACCGGTCGGCGATCACGCCGGTCGGAATCTGGACGACCGCGTAGATGAGGAAAAACGAGGCGTGGAGCGTGCCGAGCTGGGCCGCCGTCGTGCCGAACGCGTCGGTCAGCCGGTCCGACAGGACGGCCGTCGACAACCGGTGGAGATTGACGAGCAGGAAGACGGTCGCTAGCGCGGCCCACGCGAGCCACCGCCGCCTAGTGGGATCCGACAGCGCGCTCACGCCTGTCACGTTTCACGGACGATGTGGTAAAATTGTGTCCCCGCCGAACGTGGACCGTCGAACCGACAGCCCAGCGGCTCGAGGGACTTCAGCTCCGAGAAACCGAACTCGATCGAGTGCCGATTCAGCGAGTTAGATACGGCCGACGTTCTCGACGCCGACGCTCTCGACGCCCTCGACGTCCGAGAAGCCTTCCTCGACGGCTTCCGTACCGCCCGCGCCGTCGGGGACGATCACGGTCGGGTAGAGCGCGACGAGACCGAACGCGACTTCCTCGCGTTCGACGCCGTTGATCTTGGCGCCCTCGGGGAGGGTGCTCTCGAGACGCTCCTGGAGCGCGTCCAGGTCGATTTCGGGGCTGTTCGGCATGACCTTGATTTTCGCAGCTACCTTTCCCATGGCTGTATTACGGACCGGTGAACCCGCAGTCGGGACACTCGTAGAGGTTGCTCTGCTTGCGGCACTTGGCACAGCGGTAGATCTGGGTGCCACAGTCGGGACACTTGAACGCGGCGGCGTTGGTGCCGGCGATGTTGAGCCCACAGGAGACGCACGAGCGCCTCTGGCTTTCGTCGGTCGTACTCATATCCCTTCTTTCCCGCCCGGCGTTTTTAACGGTTGTCTTTCGAGGGCTCTCGAGGTCGGCGCCGACCCGAGAGCGGACGCTGTCGAAACGCGATGGGTGCGGACGAAGTCGGCGTCGCGGGACCGGGTGTTTTCGCAGTCAGAAAATCCGCTGCTAGATACTTTACCGTCCACTCGAAAGAAGATGATGAGGTTCGGTGGGTGCCAAGCCAGGCCGGACCTCTGCCTCTGACATTCTGCCCCGAACTGCAACATTCAAACGGGCTCCGCCCCTACGGCTAGTGAATGCGCCTCGACGACTACATCGAGGAGTTAGAGCCCGACGAGGAGGCCCAGCGCCGCCGACTCGCCAAGGAGAAGTCCTACGAGATCACGGACCACCTCGAGGAGTTCGAACGGAACTTCGAGCGGGCGCTGTCCGGCGACTCGCTCGTGGGCTCGACGGCCCCCTCGATCTTCGTCGGGCGGTCGAACTACCCGGACATTCCCGTGGGGGTGCTCTCGCCGGTCGGCGACGAGAACGCCGCCGAGGAGTACGTCACCGACGGGAACTGGTACCAGGAGGGGTACGACATTCCTGACGTCCTCCAGCGTCGAACGGGACTGTTGAACTCGAACAAGCGCGCGAACGTCGACTCGCCGTCGATCGCGAGTCGGCTGACGCCGAACGTCCACGACGCCTGGGACGGCTTCGTCGGCGTCCAGCGCGAGGTCGCCATCGCGGATCGCCCGGTCGACCTCGAGATCGGCCTCGACGACACCCCCGACCTCGGCCTCGACGCCGGGACGGACGTCGCGACGCCGCGCGGGCCGCGCGCTAACGCCCGCAACGCCGAGTTGCGGGAGAACCCCTACGTCCCGAAGCCGATCAAGAAGACCTTAGAGGACGACGACTGGCAGGCCCAGGGCGCGATGACCTACCTCTACCGCCGAGGGTTCGACGTCTACGACATCAACTCGATCCTCTCGGCGGGCGCGCTCGGCGAGACCGACCAGCGACGGCTCGTCCCGACGCGGTGGTCGATCACCGCCGTCGACGACACGGTCGGCCAGTTCCTGCGCGGGCGCATCCGCAACGCGCCCAGCATCGACGAGGTCCAGGTCTGGGCTAACGAGTACATGGGAAACCGCTACTGGGTGATTCTCGCGCCGGGCAACTGGGAGTTCGAACTCGTCGAGATGAAGGCGCCCGGCAGCATCTGGAACCCCGATCCAGAGGGCGACACTTGGATGGCAAGCGCCAGCGAAGGATACGACGGGCGCTCGAGCTACGTCGAGGAGACCGCCGGCGCCTACTACGCCGCCCGACTGGCCGCCTTAGAGCACCTCGAGTCGATCGGCCGGCAGGCGAAGTGTCTCGTCCTCCGCGAGGTCAGCGACGACTACTGGGCGCCCGTCGGCGTCTGGCAGGTCCGCGAGAGCGTGCGCAACGCCTTCGAGGATACGTACGGCGAGGCCGAGACCTTCCACGACGCCGTCCGGGAGGTCGCGACGCAGTTGCCGATCTCCCACGCCCGCCTCCGGCGGAAATCCGAACTCGCGGCTGGGCTGCAGTCGAATCTCAGTGCCTTCTCCGCTCGAGAGTAGTCGACTACGGAACTCGTGTTCGGGACTGGTGATCCCTGTCCCACTCGAGACGGTCACTGTAATGGCGCGTGCTGTGCCGAGGTGAGCGCATAGCGAGCCGCGGCACGAAGTCACGCGAGGGATGAGCGAACGAGCGGAGCGCGGCGCAGCGCGCCGCGGAATGGCGAACGGTGAAGCCGTGAGCCTGCGCGTGAGTGAATCGGCTGGGGAGGGAGTGGCCACTCCCCGTTGCCACGATAGCAGGACGCTTCGTTTCAGTACGCTCCCCCCTCGAGCACACTACTCAACGAGCCGTGTGACTACGAACCCGCACGCCTAAATCGCTCGAGCGCGTCCGGTCGGTATGGCTCTGGCGCTCGTCAGCACCGAATTCCTCACCGCGATGGGACTGCTGGTCGTCCTCGTCGGCGTCCCGCTGTTCGTTCTCGGGGTCATCGCCCTCGTCACGGGGTACATCCAGTACGACGCCGAGCGGTATCTCGAGGAACTCGAGGCAGCTGAGGCCGCCGAAGTCGCCGAGGTCGCCGAAGACGGTGAATTGGCCGACGACTGACGCGAACGAGATCGGGTCCGCCGATCGGTTTCGGCTCACTCGAGTTGTATCGCGTCGTCTCGAGTCCCCCTCGAACGATCCGTTCGCTTTCCGCCGAGACCTCGCGTTCCTCGTTCACCGCCGAGCGTTGTCGGCCACTGATCGGTCCCCTTCTCGCTGACTGACATCGGACGTTTTTGTGCATCTGTAGTCGCCGATATTCACTGGCTTCCACCGCTGTACCCTCGGACGACGTCGTTCAGCAGACCTGTAAGACTGCCGTCGACATTCTCCGATGAATTATTATTAATAATAAGGCGCGCCTCTTTTATTCCCAAGACGCATACGACGGGTGATGGCACTCGATTTCACTCCGACGACGGTCGAGGACCTCGAACCGGAGCGACGGCCCTCCGTCGCGCTCGCGTTCGTCCCGGTGCTGGCCGTCGTCTTCTTCCTCGGCGTGGGATCCGCCGTACTCGGGCTGGACCCCCACGTCCCCCTGCTGTGGAGTATCGTCTTCACGGGCGCCTTCGGGTATTACCTGGGCTACTCGTGGGAGGACCTCTACGAGGGCGTCGCTAACAGCCTCCTGATGGGACTGCAGGCGCTGTTGATCATCTTCACGATTTACGCGCTGATCGCGACCTGGGTCGACGCCGGGACGATTCCGGCGATGATGTACTACGGCCTCGAGTTGCTCTCGCCGTCGGTGTTCCTGCCGGTCGCCGCGGTGCTGGCCGCGATCGTCGCGTTCTCGATCGGGTCCTCGTGGACGACGGTCGGGACGCTGGGCGTCGCCTTCGTCGGCATCGGCGAGGGACTGGGCGTGCCCGCGGCGATGACCGTCGGTGCGGTCCTCTCGGGGTCCTACGCCGGCGACAAGCAGTCGCCGCTGTCGGACACGACGAACCTCGCGGCCGGCGTGACGAACACGCCGCTGTACGACCACATTCGCCGGATGCGAACCGGGACGGTCATCGCCTTCGGGGTGGCCGTCGCGATCTTCGCCGTCCTCGGCCTGCAGGCCAGCGGGAGCGTCCCGACTGACCGCGTCGCCGAGATACAGACCGCGCTGGCCGGGTCCTACTCCGTCACGCCGCTGGCGTTCATCCCGCTCGTGGTCACCTTCGGGCTCGCGCTGCGAGGCTATCCGGCCCTGCCGACGCTCGTCGGCGGGACCATCGCGGGCGTCCTCACGTCGATCCTCCTCCAGGGGACCGGCTTCGTCCCCGCGTGGGAGATCTTCATGGGCGGCACCGCCCCCGAAACGGGGTCGGGTCTGGTCGACGACTTGCTCGCGACCGGCGGGCTCACCGGCTCGGCCTGGACGATCACGGTCGTCGTCGCGGCGCTCTCGCTCGGGGGCCTGCTCGAGAAAACCGGCGTGCTCGCGGTGCTGGCCCATCGCCTCTCGCAGGGCGTCCGGAGCTCCGGCAGCCTGATCGCCGGCACCGGCGTCTCCGCGATCGCGATCAACGTACTGACAGCCCAACAGTACATGAGCATCGTCCTCCCCGGAATGACGCTGCGGAACCTCTACGAGGAGTTCGGACTGGACAGCGACGAACTCTCGCGGGCCGTCGAGGCCGCCGGGACGCCGACCGGCGCGCTCCTTCCGTGGCACGCCGGCGGCGTCTTCATGGCCTCCGCGACCGGCGTCCCGACCCTCGAGTACGCGCCGTTCTACCTGTTCGGGTTCCTGTCGCCGCTCGTGTTGTTCGCGATGGCCCTGACCGGGTTCGGCGTGCCGACGACCCGCCGAACCGAGCGCGTCCACACCGCCGACTGACGCCGGTTCGATCTTTTTCCGAAGAACACCGGTCCCGAGCGGTCAGTCCGCGCCGTCGGACTCTGGAAGCGGTTTCTCGGCCCCGCTCGCCGCGGGTCCGGGGCTCGCGTCGGGTTCGGGGTCCGTCCACTGGTCGCCGTCTTCGCCGGAGACTCTGGTGAAGACGCTGATACCGGCTTTGAACACCGCGAGCAGGACCGGTCCGAGGAACAGCCCCATGATGCCAAGCAGGTAGATCCCGCCGATGACGCCGACGATGACGGCGGCCGGGTGGAGGCCGGAGCCGCGATCGACGAAGATCGCCCGCAGGTAGTTGTCGATCAGCGCGAGGACCGTGAGGCCGTAGGCGAGGAGAACGACGGCGGCGAGCGGGTCGCCGACCGTCGCGAGATACCCCGCGGCGGGCCCCCAGACCAGCCAGACGCCGATCGCCGGCAGGAACGAGAGCAAGATCATGATCACCGTCCAGAAGGCCGCGTTCGGGACGCCGACCACGGCGAGCCCGATTCCGCCGAGGAGCCCCTGAACGACCGCGACGAGGACGTGACTGTAGATCACGGCCCAGGTGACGACGCGGACCTCCGCGAACAGTTCGTCGCGGACGGCGGGGTCGAGCGGGACGACGTCGCCGAGCCAGGCGACGAGATCGTCCCCGTCGACGAGCAGGTAGTAGAGCAGGAAGACGCAGACGGACAGCCCGATCGCCATCTCGAGGCTGGCGTTGACCAGCCGAATCAGTTCGCCCAGTGCGAGTTCGACCGCGCTCGAGAGCGAGGACTCGATCTCGGTGTGAACCGCCGTCTCGATCGCGTCGATCTGCTGGGCCTCGAGACCGAGGCCGTTTTCGGCGATCCCGCGGGCGCTCTCGACGACGCTCGCTTCGTCGAACTCGTCGAGAAAAGAGACGGCGGTGCCCCAAACGACGGCCGAGATGACCAACAGCGGGACGACGGCGGCCAGGACGGCGACCCCGGTCAACAGGATCGCCGACGGCCGCGGACCGAGCTTCGGCTCGAGGCGCTCGTGGGCGGGACGGAGGACGAACGCGAGGAGCCCGGCGGCCAGCACGTACTGCAACAACGGGGCGATGACCAGGGTCGAGAGCACCCCGAGAACCACGAGCAGGAGGGCGAAAAACGCGGTGCGGAGGTCCATACGAAAACATCATTCGCGACGTACGTAAATGTTGTTGACACCTATTACGGATAATTATGTGGCCGTATATAGCTGACAATGCCGGTAGAACGATCGTCGAAGCGGTCGACGAAGGTCGCTGACGGCGCGCACGCGGCGACGACGCGAGACGACGCGTCAGTCGGTGACGTCGGTCTCGACCGAGTCGAACCGGTCGAACGCCTCCGCGGTGAGGTCGCCGGTGGTGTCGACGATGTCGGCCCACTCGTCGTTGTCCGGCGCCATCCCGAGTAAGCGCGCGATTTTCATGATCGAGGCGTGGTAGACCCGCTGACGGCCCGGTTCCTCCTCCCAGATGATCATGTTACAGGGGAAGAGACCGCCGATTCGAAGTGTTTCGTCCAACGCTCGATCGGCGATTTCCGGGTTGCAGGCTCCGAGGACGTAGTAGGGATCGCGGTCCGCATCGACCTTCTCGTTGAGGAGTTCCGAGGGGGAGAACTCGACGGGGATGCCGAAGCCGACGTCCGTACAGACCTCGCGGACGTGTTCGATCGCCTCCTCGTGGTCCATCTCGAGGACGGCCTGCTTCTCGCCGAATTCGTCGGGATCGATCGTCTCGGGGTCGATCGGGAGACTCATACGTGAGCCATCGACCGGCCGTCACAAAAGCGCCCCGCCGCGCGGCCACCGTCGCGGCGTTCAGATCGGCACCGGGAGCCACTCGAGGAGTTCGATCACCGGCGTCGGATCGAACAGCGGGTCGTGGAGGACGAGCCAGTCGAGTAAGACCAGCCCCGCACCGTGGGCGATCACGGACGGCAAGATCGAGTTCGACTCGTAGTCGACGGTCCCGAAGAGGACGTCCGTCGGCCCCGACAGCAGGAACTCGATCGGCGGTTTGCCGGCGTGGTGGAGCATGTAGACGACGGGGCTGATGAACACCGCCTTGCGGCCGATCTCCCTGACGCCGACACAGAGGAGGCCGCGGTAGTAGGTCTCGGCGGCCAGCGCGAGGCCGAACAGCTGGATCGCGTGCGGGACGAACTCGCCGAGCGCCGCCGATGTCTCCCACATCGGGTAGTAGTCGCGGATCGTCGGCAGCGTCGAGCCGACCAGATAGAAGGGGAAAACGAACAGCGAGAGCAGGACGGCGTTTCGGACCGCGACGCGATCGACGTGCCAACCGAGGTGTCTCCCGTGAGTCAGCCCCAGCGCCAGCGGGCCGCCGACGAGCACGACGGTGTCGACGACGAACCGCCGGGAGAGTTCGGGCGGCACGAGGTGCATCCACAGGACCGTCAGCAACGCGCCGGCCAACAGCGACTTCTGGACCCACGAGAGGCGATCGAACTGATCGCGAAGCCAGCGACCGCCGCTTCGAGTCCGTTCCGTCGCCACGGGTCGTTACTCGTCCGCGGTCGGGACCGGGCCGGTGCCGATGACCGCCCGGACGTGCTTTTCGAACTCCTGATGGCGCTGGAAGTACGTCTCGTCGATCGCCTCGATGACGGTCGACAGCTCCTGGGGGCCCTCGGGCGTTCGAATGACGCTGTCGCCCTCGAGGCGGTCGATCTCGCTCTTTTCTTTCGGCCAGGTCAGCCGGGAGGTGACGCGGGCGAGCGGTGCGCCCTCGACGGGCGTTCGGTCGCCGAGTTCGACTGCCGGCTCCTCCTCGTCCTCGTCGCTCATAGGCGGCCGTTTGCGTGCCCGTCGATTCAAGCTTTCGTTTCCGGGGGTCGGCGACCTCTCTATCTTGCGAGATGTGTCTGACGTAGCGTTTTGTGGTGGGAGGTCGAACCCGTCGGTCATGACAAGCCTGACGGAGG